>CAVZAD010000008.1:0-340372 GCA_963773185.1 uncultured Verrucomicrobiae bacterium
GGCCGGTCTGGCGCCGGACCGGCACCGCAGGTCGGCCGGGCGCGGTGTTCGTGGGGGTGAGCGCGACGGACTATCTGCGGCGGCTCTTCGCCGATGCGGCGCGAATCGACGGCTACTACGGAACGGGCAACGCCTGCAGCGTGCTGTCCGGCCGTGTCTCCTACCTGCTCGGGCTGCGCGGGCCATCGATGGTGGTCGATACGGCCTGCTCATCGTCGCTGGTGGCCGTGCACCTGGCCTGCCAGAGCTTGCGCAGCGGAGAGTGCCGATCTCGCGCTGGCCGGCGGCGTGAACCTCATCCTCTCGCCGGAAGCGAATATCAACTTCTCCAAGGCCCGGATGATGGCGGCGGATGGGCGGTGCAAAACGTTGGACGCGGCTGCCGATGGCTATGTGCGCGGTGAAGGATGCGGGGTGGTGGGTGCTCGCGCCGTTTGTCGGATGCGATGGCGGATGGCCAGCGGATTCTGGCCGTGAGGGGGCAGCGCGGTGAATCAGGACGGACGCAGCGCGCGGGCTGACGGCGCCCAACGGTCCGTCGCAACGCGAGGAGCATCGAGATTGCGCGGCGTCAAGTCGGCGTCGACCCCACGGCCATCGGCTATCTCGAAGCGCACGGACCGGGACGCGCTCGGCGACCCGATCGAAGTGCAAGCGCTGGCGGCAGCCTTGGGACGAGCACGGCCCGCCACTGGTCCGCTGCTGGTCGGCTCGGTGAAGAGCAACATCGGCCACCTGGAGTCGGCGTCGGGCATCGCCGGACTGATCAAGCTCGTTCTCGCCCTGCGCAACGGGGAGATTCCGGCGAGCTTGCATGTCTCGCCGCCCAATCCGCATGTCGCCTGGGACGCTCTGCCGATCCAGGTGGCGAGGCAACGGGTGCCATGGCCGAGTCCGGCCGAGGGGCCTCGGCTCGGAGGCGTGAGCTCCTTCGGCTTCAGTGGAACCAACGCGCATGTCGTGGTGCAGGAAACGCCCGCGGCTGCCGTGCCCGCGAGGACGCGGCAGCCGTTCCACCTGTTGCGGATCTCGGCGAAGATCCCGGCGGCGCTCGGCGGCCCTGACCGCACGCTGTGATGAGCGACTTGACGAGGTCGACCTGGGCGACGCGTGTTACACGATGGCGGTTGGACGGGCGCATTTCGCCGAGCGCCTTGCTGTCGTCGCGGCCGACGCCGGGGAAGCGCGCTCCGCGTGGCGACCTGCCTCTCGACCGATCAGACCACCAGCCTTCGTGACACGGGGCCGGGTCAGAGGACGACCGCCGCGGTAAACGCCTTGCCTTTCTGTTTACCGGCCAGGGTTCGCATTACGCCGGTCTCAGGCGTCGGACTGTCCCGCTGCAGCGGGACGTTCCGCGACACCATCGGCCGCTGCGACGACATCCTGCGTTCCTGGCTGGGGGCGCCGCTTATCGACGTGGTGTCCGGCGCATCGGGCCTGCAGGACCGCACGAGCAGGCGCAGCCGGCGCTCGTGGCGCTCGAGGTGGGGCTGGCCGAGGTGTGGCGGTCGTGGGGCATCGAGCCCGATCTGGTGATGGGTCGCAGCGTCGGAGAGCTTGCCGCGGCCATTGTGGCTGGTGTGATGAGCCTCGAGGACGGACTGAGGCTCGCGACGTTGCGGGGCCAGTTGATGCAAAGCCTGCCCGATGGCGCCATGGCCGCGATTTTCGCCGACGAAGCGGTGGTGGCGGAAGCGATTGCCGCGTCCGGCGCCGATGTGACGATCTGCGGCATCAACTCCCCCGGCGAGATCACGATTGGGGGAGCGAGCGCCGCCGTGGAAGTGGCGTCCAGGCTGCGTCGCAACGGGTCTCACAGGCCGCCGTCTCAAGGTGGCTGTCGGGTTCCATTCACCGCTGATCGAATCAATCCTCCCGGCCTGGCGTGAAGCGCTGACACAGGTTCGTCTCACGGCACCGCGTCGAGCCATGGTCTCCACCCTGGAAGGTCGGCTGGTCACCGACGAGCTCTGCGACGTCGGGTACCTGGGTGCGGCAGGCCCGGCAGCCCGTGCAGTCCATGCAGGGCGTGCGGGCAATCGCCGCCGCTGGAGCGGGCGGCTTCATCGAGATCGGGCCCAGGGCGACGCTCCTGACACTCGTGCGGCGCACGCTCGGCGAGGAGGCGGGCGTCATGGGCGCGTCGCTGCGGCCGACGTGCGACGACATGCGCCAGATGCTCGACAGCCTGGGCGCCCTCTACGTCGACGGGCTTGCCGCTGCCGAGCGAGCGTTCACCGGCGCAAACCGGCGACGGCATCGTCGTGATGCCGACCTATCCCTTCCAACGCGAACGGCACTGGATCGATGCCCGCAGGCCGGCGGCGCCGTTACCGCGTCATGACAGACGCGCGCCGCGGCGGACGCGGCGGCAACCGGCATGGTCGATGCGACGCTCACGAGCTACTACGCCGCGCTGGCAGCCCGGCACGGTGAAGCGGCCGGCGCCGCAGGCGGATATGCGCCCGAGCGGTTTCTGCGCTTCTTCCCCTTCCACGCGCCGCTGCCAGGGTTCTCGTGGGTCGAGGTCGTGGCGGCGCCGGATCGCAGCCGCCAGCATCTGCCCCGGCTTCTGGCGGCGCACGAAGAGTTCCAACGCGTGCTCTTCCGCGGCCTCGACTTTTCGTCGCTGTCGCGCGGGCTCGATATCGGCTGCGGATAGCGACCGACCTCATCGACATCGCCCGGGCGCATCCGCACTTGATGCTGCACGGCTGCAACATCTCCAGCGATCAGATTGCGCTCGGAAGGCGCGCGCCGCGGCCGAGGGCATCGACGATCGGATCGGTCTTCGAGTGCGACATCAGCCGGCAATCGCCGCCCGGACGATATGACCTGATCCTGAGCTGCCAGGTGTTGCACCACATTCGCGACAAAGCCGCGGCTCTCGAGAACATCAGCCGGCACCTCGACGAGAGCGGCATCCTCGTGATGGCCGAGGTGCTTTCCAACTTGAGCTCGGACATCGACGACCCGTCGTCGACTGGTATTTCGCGCCACGGCGGCGGTGGAGGAGATGCTCGCGGCGGCTGGACTGCGGATTCTCGATGGCGTCGATGCCAGCCGGGAGATGGGCAATTACCTGGACGACCCGGACTTCGAGGCGCATCTCGCGGCGGCTGCCGGGGACGCCAATCCGGTTGCCGTCGCGCATTTGCGCGGCCCGCACGCGCTCGGCGAACTGCTGCGACGAGAGCTCGCCGTCTACGGCCTGCTCCTCGCCCAGAAGGTCAAGCATGTGTCGACGGCGGCGCTGACGGCACTCAACGCCGCTGCGCTCGCGCATCTCACGCCGTACCCGTCGCGGCCGGCACACTGACGGCGCCGGTACCGCAAGCCGTCAACCCGCCGGCGTCTTCGTTGCGCAGGCAGGTCGAAGCGGCGGCGCCCGACGCGCGTTCGGTGCTGCTCGCCGACCACCTCGCGCAACGGGTGGCCGCCTGCACTGGAGTGGCTGCCGCCGCCCTCGACCGCGATCAGTCGCTGCCGCGGCTGGGCGTCGATTCGCTGATGTCGCTGGAGATTGTGCACCGCATCAGGCGAGACGTCGGCATCGAGCTGCCGCTGACGGATGTGCTGAGCAAGGGAATCTTCGCGCTGGCCCACCAGCTGGCCATTGGCTTTGCAGGTTCGTCCGCCGCCGCCCCGGTCGAGCGCGCATACGAGGAACAGGAGCTGTGATGGTCGGGGAACTGCTCGACGCGCTGATCGCGCGCGGCGTCGAGCTCTGGTGCGAGGGCGATCGCCTCCGCTGCCGCGCGCCCGAGGGCACCCTCACCAATGAAGACAATCGGGTGCTGCGCGAGCACAAGGCCGGGTTCATCGCCCTGTTGCGCGCCCGTGCGGTCGACGTGGATGCGCCGATGTCCGCGACCCAGCAGGCCTTGTGGTTCGTTCAGCGGACCGCTCCGGCGAGCACGGCCTACAACACCGGCTTCGCGGGCCGTCTGCGTGCGCGCGTCGATGTGCCGGCGCTGCGCCGGGCCCTCGCGACGCTGATGGATCGGCACGCGGTGCTGCGCGCGGTTTTCCTGTCGGCGCGGGACGGGCCGGTCCAGCGGATCCGCGCCGTGGCCGAGGTGCCGTTCACCGTCGTCGACGCCTCCATCTGGTCGGACACGGAGCTCGAGGCCCGCGTCCGGGACGACTTCCACCTCCCGTTTCACCTGGAGCACGACCCCGTCCTTCGCTGCCGTCTCTTCAGCCGTGCCGCGGACGACCACGTGCTTCTCGTGACCATCCATCACATTGCGTTCGACGGCGGATCGGTGGGTCTCTTGTTCGACGATTTGCGCGCCCTGTACCGGGCCGAGGCGGATGGCGGCCCGACCGGATTGCCAGCCTTGCCGGCGACTTTTGCCGACCATGTCTACGCCGAGCAGGAGCTTCTTGCCGGACCGGGCGGCGCGGCGCTCTGGCAATGGTGGCGGGAACGGCTCGCGGACGCTCCGCCGCTCGAATTCGTCGGGGATGTTCCACGCCCGCCGCTCAAGAGCTACCGGGGGGCGAGCGTTCCCTTTCTCATCGAGCACGAGGTGGGCGCGAGCGTCAAGGCGCTGTCCCGGCAGCTCGATACGACGCCGTACGCGGTGCTGCTCTCCGCCTTTGCGGCGCTGCTCGCGCGGTATACGGGACAAACCGACATGGTGCTCGGCACCCCCATGTCCGTACGTCCACTGCCGATTTCGAGCGCGTCGTCGGCTGCTTCATGAACCTGGTGCCGCTCCGAATCGACCTGGCGGGCGATCCAACGTTTGTCGAGACGGTGCGGCGGGCGCGCGACGCAACGCTGTCGGCGATCGAGCATCGCGCGTATCCTTTCTCGCTGCTCACATCGCGTCTGCCCGGGCCGCGCGATCCCGGCCGGGCGCCGCTCTGCCAGATCGCCTTTGCCTTCCAGACCGAAACGGTCGTTCGCGGCACGGCCGGGTTCCTGTTTTCGGGGCTCGGGGCGCCGGCGCCGCTCGACTTCGGCGGCCTTCCCTTCGAACCGTTCCTGGTGCCGCAGCAGGAGGGTCAATTCGACGTGCTGCTGGAGATGATCGCGCCCGGTGGTGGCGACGAGCTCGCGGCCCACGTCAGTTCCGATCCCGATCTGTTCCACCAGGCGACCATTCAGCGCTTCGTCAACCATTTCGCCCGCATCGTCGCGGCGGCCGTGCAGGCTCCAGACACTCCCCTGTCGGCGCTGCCCCTGCTCACCGAAGAAGAAATCGAGCAGCTTGCCGCATGGAACCACACCGAGCGTGCCTACCCGCAGCTCTGTCTGCACGCCCTGGTCCGTGCCCAGGCACAACGAACGCCGGAAGCGATCGCCATCTGGCACGACGGGCAGCAGGTCACCTACGGTGAGCTCGTTCGCGCTGCCGATCGTCTGGCCCATCGCCTGAAAGCGTTCGGCATCGGTCCGGAGCAGCTCGTGGGAGTTTGTCTTGATCGAACGCCGCTGCTGATCGTCGCGCTGCTGGCCGTCCTCGAAGCGGGCGGGGCCTACGTCCCGCTCGACCCTACCTACCCTCGCGAGCGTCTGGCGCGCATCCTCGAGGTGGCGCAGGTGCCGCTGATTCTGACGGCGTCGCACATCGAGGCACGGCTGCCCGCCGAGCCGGCGGCGACGCGTCTGGTGCTCACCGGCTGGGCGGAGAACGATACGCGTGACGACGACGTCGCCGATCTACCCGCGTCGGGAGTAACGGCCGATCACCTCGCCTACGTGATTTTCACCTCGGGGTCGACCGGGCGCCCGAAAGGCGTGGCGATTACGCACCGCTGCGCCAGCAACCTGATGCACTGGGCGCGTGACGCCTTCTCCGACGAGGAACTGGCCGGAGTGCTTGCCGGTACTCCATTTGCTTCGACCTGTCCGTGGTCGAGATTTTCGCGACATTGAGCTGGGGCGGCCGGCTGGTCCTGGTCGACAACGTGTTGCACCTCGTCGGGCTCGATCACACGGCCGATGTCCGCCTGATCAACACGGTTCCGTCGGCGATGGCGGAACTTCTCCGTGTCCACGACCTGCCGCCCACCCTGCGCACCATCCTGCTGGCGGGCGAGCGGCTGACGGGCGCGCTGGCCGACGAGGTCCACGCCCGCGGCAAGGTTCGTCTCATCAATCTCTACGCCCCATCCGAAACCACCACCTACTCCGTGTGGGCGACGGTCGGGCCCGATCACCGTCACCCGCCGCCGATCGGTTTGCCGATGCCAAACCAGCAGATCCATCTGCTCGATGCGCACCGTCGTCAGGTGCCGGTGGGTGTGCTGGCCGAAGCGTACCTTGGTGGCGACGGAGTGGCGCGTGGCTACCTCAACGACCCCGCGCTCACCGCGGAGCGGTTCGTCCCCGATCCATTTCGATCCGTCGCCGGAGCGCGGCTCTATCGCACGGGTGACATCGTCCGGCGCCTTCCTGACGGCCAGGTCGAGTATCAAGGACGCGCGGACCACCAGGTGAAGTTACGTGGTTACCGCATCGAGCTCGATGAGATCGACGCCGCGCTGGCGCGGCACCCGGACGTGGCCGAAGCGGTGACCGTCGTGCGAGAGCACGTGCCTGGCGATGCCCGGCTCGGTGCGTACGTGGCGCGCCGCTCGCCCGCGACGAACCCCGAGGCGCTGGGGGCGGCGCTGCGCCGTTTTCTCGCCGAGCGACTCCCGCATTACATGGTGCCGTCGCAGATCCAATCCTTGCCGCGCTGCCGCACACCCCCAACGGCAAAATCGATCGGCGAGCGTTGCCCGAAGCCCCGGCGGTCCCCGAACCGATGACCAGAGCGCCCTCCGGGTCGCTGGCCGACGTTCTTGGCGGCATCTGGCGGATGTTCTCGGCGTCGACCGGGTGGGCAGTCACGACAATTTCTTCGATTTGGGTGGTCATTCCCTGCTGCTCGTCCGTCCATGCCCGTCTCGCCACGGTCATCGATCAGCCAGTGGCGCTGGTCGATCTGCTCCGCTGCCCGACGATTCAATCGCTGGTGCAGCGCATCGAGGGCGTCCCGTCGGCCGTTGCGCCGGCTCCCCGGCGTGCCCCGTCGCCACCATCGGCAGAGCCCGTTGCCGTCATCGGAATGGCCTGCCGCTTTCCCGGCGCGGATACACCCGAGGGGTTCTCGCACCTTTCGTGGCGTCGAATCGGTGAGTTTTTTCAGCGACGAGGACCTCGCCGCCGTGGTGCCTCGAGCGCTGTTCGAAGATCCGGCGTACGTCAAAGCGCGCGCGGTTCTTGCCGATATCGATCAATTCGACGCCGGCTTTTTCGGCTACGCGCCCATGAAGCCGAGCTGCTCGATCCCCAACAGCGGCTCTTCCTCGAGGTGGCGTGGGAGGCGCTCGAACGCGCCCGGCGTTGCGCCTCAATCAGAGTCAAGCGTGGGATCGAGCAGCGGGTTGGCAATTCCCGAGTTAGCCAGGCTCGGTCCGAGAGCGCGGAGCACGAGGATGGGGCTGGCGCCATCCCCAACGATAAGGCCGCCGATCATGACGTTGTCGCCCGTGCCGACGAAGCCGCGTGTGCTTAAGTTCGCCAGGCTGGAATTGGTGCCGGGCTCAAGATCGTAGACTTCAATAAGAGCGTTGCCGGTCGTGCCATTCTGGCCGGCGAGGACCGCGGTGTAGGGGCCGGCTGAGAGAGTGATGACGATGGCGGATTCCAGATCGTTCTGGGGAGGAATGCCGGTGGCGATAATTTCATCCGGCTGCGAGTCCCGCCAGTTGTTATTCGTTCGCAGCGGTTTTCCCGCGGCGTCGAACAATGTCAGGGTTGGATCCGCCAATGGTCCGGGGACACCGCTGGCCGCGAGCGACGGACCGATGCCGCGAAGCAATACCCGTTTTGGGACGTTGCCCGTGATAACAAAGCCGGCAATGGGAGAGCGTTCGCCGGTATCGACAAAGAGGCGTGTGGAAATGTTGAGGGCCTTGGATGCCGGTGCGGGCGGCGCCACGATCGAATCGTGCGCCAATTTCGCGATTTGAAAGTGAGCGGCGGTGGTGGGATGGACGTCGTCCCAAAACGCGTATGCGTCCGGGTCCACGTCGCCGTCCTGCGCTGAACTGCTGGTGTTGGTGAATCCGAACCGGGAGGGGAGACTGAAGAGGCGGGTCGTATTCGCCCAAATATCAGGGCGATAAACGGTGGGTGTGATCCCTTGTGAGGCAAGGTTGGCGAGGAGAGTGTCGAGATGGGCGTTGAGTTCCATCCGGTAATTTGCGGACGCGGTATTGAGCGACACCAGCCTGACGGGATCAGGCGAGTACCGCGGAATGTCGCCGAGCGGCGGCACGTTGGGCACCATGATGTATTGCGCGCCGGCATTGACCAGGCGGCCGACCAAAGCGGTCACTCGAGTGGCGGTCGCGGTCACGTTGGCCGCGCTATCGTCGTTGCGCAGATCGTTTCCCCCACCGCAGACGATATAAAGCGCTGCCGGGTCAACGGTGTGGCTCGCGAGGTAATCGTCCATCTGCTTTCCCATGTCGTCGATCGTGATGGTGACGTCGCCGAAGGGAGTGGAGACGGCGACTTCGTCGTGAGTGCCGTTGGTCGTCGTGGCGCCACCGAAGGCGTAGTTGGTTCCGCCACCAAGGCTGTGAGCAGCGGGGGGGAGGCCGAGGAACCTTTGCGCAAGCTGTTCGTGCCAGACGCCGAGGTAGGTGTCGGAGGGCGGATCGGTCTCGTTGTCGTTTGTGAAACGGCCGTTGCTGTAATTGAAAGTTTGGCTGGGATAATCGACCAGCCCGTCGCTTTCATCGTTGGTGCGCTCACGAACGTTTCCCGTGTCGGAAAGGCTGTCGCCGAAGAGGATGACCTGGGTGAAGGCGGGCGCGGGAGCGGCAAACGTCGAGAGAGCGGCGCCGAAGAAGAATGCGAGAACGGCAAGACATTCTGCGGGCCGGCGGATTGATGATTTAGCGAATGAAAAAGGCATATTTACGTGTTCCTGGACATTTCTGATTCGGCGCAACGGAGACGAATGCGTGTGTAATCCGCATGCGAATGGCAAATGACGAAACACGAATGACGAAGTAGAAATCAGGGCGGCAGGAGAATAACGATATGAAAGCGATCCGCGTTAAAGAGTTTGGTGGGCCCGAGGTCATGGAATTGGTGGAGGTGCCGATGCCGGAGCCGGGACCCGGAGAGGTGCTGGTGCGGATTCACGCCGCTGGCGTCAACCCGGTTGAGACATACATCCGAGCCGGCACCTACCCGAGAAAACCGGCGCTGCCTTTCACGCCCGGGAACGACGGCGCGGGTGTGATTGAGCAAGTCAGCTCCGATGTGACGCTGCGGCCAGGCGATCGGGTTTACACCGCGGGATCGATCAGCGGGACCTACGCGGAATATGCGATTTGCCAGGCTGCGCAAGTGCATCCGTTGCCGGCGAATGTTTCCTTCGCTCAGGGCGCGGCGGTGGGAACGCCATACGCCACGGCGTATCGCGGATTATTCCAACGTGGACAGGCGACGTCGGGCGAAACGGTTCTCGTCCATGGCGCCAGCGGCGGTGTCGGGACAGCGGCAGTCCAGCTCGCACGCGCGCGCGGCCTGCGCGTGCTGGGCACGGCGGGGACAGACCGGGGGAGAGAATTGGTCCGGGAACAGGGAGCGGATGGTGTGTTCGATCATCGCGCACCGGATTATCTGGCGCAGATCATGGAGGCGACTTCGGGACGCGGCGTGGATTTGATATTGGAAATGCTCGCGAACGTGAACCTCGGAAAGGACCTCACGATTCTGGCGCGGCGCGGCCGGGTGGTGGTGGTCGGCAATCGTGGCCGGGTGGAAATTGACGCGCGGGATACGATGTCGCGTGACGCTGATATTCGCGGGATGGTGCTGCCGAACACGTCGGCGGCAGAGATGTCCGACATTCACACCGCGCTGGTCGCGGGCCTGGAAGAAGGAACTTTGCGTCCAGTGATTGGGAAAGAGTTGTCCCTGGCCGAAGCGCCGGCCGCGCATCGGGCAGTGCTGGAGCCGGGGGCGTTTGGGAAGATTGTGCTGGTCTCTTAGCGAATATTTTCGCCTCAGACAGGAAGAGCGCGCTGCACTGTCCGCGGATCCCGCAGTATCAGCGGTTACTTATTACTTCTGCTTTTTTCCGTTGTCGGCGCGCCGGCGGTGCAAATTTCGCGGGCAACCCGGCGCGCTTCCTCTTCGAGAGAGCCGAGCGTGAAGCTGGCCGATGTTTGACGGTCGAGGAGATAATGCCGAATCCACTGCTCAAGGCCGCCGCTACGCTCGCATTGGGCGACGTGCACCAAATTGTGCACAAGGAGTTCGCGGTCGCCCCACGCCTCGGCCCGAATCAGAATGGCGTGGCCTAATCCGACACAGCGCGAATCGCCGGTGATAATGCTCGTATGTCGGGCGGCTTCCGCCAATTCGCCCTCGGAAGCGGGATCCGGTCGACAACCAGCACCCGAACGCGCTCGCAATCGCGGACGCCGGCGAGGCGGGCATCATCCATTTGCTGCGGACTTAAGGGAATGCCGTGCGTGAGAGCGAATTCTTCCTGCGTTTTCGCCCACTGATAAGCGAACGGCAGAAGGTTATCGAAGGTTTCTTGAGCGATCACGTTGCGGAGGGACCAAAACTGGGAGACGAGCTGATGAAAGAGCAAAAGGTGGGCAACGTCAAGGGAAGGGAAGGCAATTTCGAATGACGAATGACGGGCCTGAAGTCCCAGGATCAGCGTTGCAACGTGACATCCTGCTTCCGTTGTGCGGCAATTTTCGGCAGAATCGCGGCTGCGAGTGAAGGCGTTGCGCAATATTTTCGGGAACGTCTGGGTCTGGCTCGGCCTTGCTATCTACGGAGCGAGCCTCGCCATCCTCTGCCGAAACAAGAGTTTCGCGCCCGAGGATGCGATGAGTTTGCTGGTCGTTTTCGGAATCGGATTTTCCCTGGTGGCCTGGGGCACGACGTTCCGCGCTCGCCCTCTTACGCTCACGGTGCATCGGCGTGCTGCCGAAATGGGGCTTCTCTTCGCCTGCCTGATCCTCGTCACCCTTTATCTTGTCTGGGGCGCGGCGCTCTCGGAGGCGCTCGTCCCCGCGAGCTGGCTGGCCTCGGAACGGGGTAAATTCTTTGTCGTGCTGGGCCGGAAGCTGATTGTCTTCGTCGCAATTCCTTTCCTTCTCTTTCGAACGATCTTTGGATACGGCTGGCGGGATTTCGGCCTGCAATTTGCCGGCCTCCGCGCGCTGGGCGGCCATCATCTACCCGTGGTGCTCGCCCTAAGCGCCGTAATTCTCGTCTTCCAGTTTTTCGTGGGCAACGGAGCGGCGCCAATCAGGCGGGGTGAATTTCAGGCGAGCCAGCTCGCGATCGGGTTGCCCCTCTGTTTTGCGTGGCTCCTGTTCGAGGCGGGTCTGGTGGAGGAGTTCTTTTTTCGCGCTCTGCTCCAGACGCGGCTGGCCGCCTGGTTTCGATCGGAAGTCACGGGTGTGACGCTTATGACCCTGCTCTTCGGGCTGGCGCACGCGCCGGGCTTCATCCTGCGGCACGCGGGTCTGGAGGAAGCAATCGGGGCGAATCCGTCACCGGCGGATTCGATTGCCTATGCCATCGTTGTCTTGTCGGTGGGCGGAATCTTGTTTGGGATTGTCTGGGCGCGAACGAAAAATCTCCTGGCTGTGATGGTCATTCACGCGGCGACCGACCTGTTGCCGAATTTCGCGCAGTTCGTGAAGACGTGGGGTGTGGAATGACGAATGACGAACGCGGAGGCAACGCTAGTAACGTTGCTCTTCGGGCTCGGCCATTCCCTCGTCCTCAACCGGCGGTACCTCGGCTGGGGAGAGACGGTCGGGGCGAGGGCCTCGATCTTTGAACCGGGGAGCAAGGGCTGCTATTCCACCCAGGACAAACAAGACAACACCGAGAGCAAGCCACGTCCAGGCCACCGTGGGCACGGCCCTCATGTATTCGGCCCAGCCGAGCAACAGACATAAAATACCGAGCTCGGCGATGGTGATGCCCGTTCCAATCAGGGCTTCGGACGACATCATTGGAATTCTGGACCGGCGTGGTTTCTCGGAGGCATTCATCGTGCCCGGACGATAGACACGCCGAAGGCATTTGGCGAGCTAGCGATTTGGCAGATCAAATCGGGAATGTTGTTGACCCGGTACGAGAGAATCCCCAGCGTCGGCGGTCTCACACGGATGCGTTCGACCGGGACGAAGTAGACGTAAGCTGACCGGGCGCTATCTCTGCGACAGAAATCTCAAAACAATCGGCACCTGCCCGGATGCCGCCGTGCGCTTCGCAGCCAGCGCCGATCTTCCCCTAACGAGAACTTTCCGGAATCCATCACCACCATGACCAAACTAATCTTTCGCCGTCTAAAATTCTTGAACAGGATGGGCGCGGGCGCGCTGATCCTTTTCGCCACCAGCAGTTACGGGATCACCATTCGGACGGTGACGCAGAACGGCGACAGCGGCGCCGGTTCTCTCAGGCAGGCCGTCGCTTCCGCGATCGCTGGCGACATCATCACCTTTAGTGTGAGCGGAACGATCCATCTCACTTCGGGCACTCTGGTGTTGGACAAGAATCTCTCCATTGCCGGACCCGGTGCGAGAAACCTGAACATCACGGGTGGTGTCATCCTGCAGGTCAGCGCCGGCACTGTGACGATCTCCGGCCTGAAGATCGGGCCCGGGGGCGAGGGCGTTTATATGAGCGGTGGAACGTTGACGATGAACGATTGCGAGATCTCCGGAAACACCAATGGCGGCGGCTTTTTTACCACCGTGGGAACTACGCTGAACCTGAATGGCTGTACCCTGACTGGGAATCAAAAAAATGTCCAAGGCGGCGCCGCGATCGAAAGCGACGGGACGACCACGCTGAAGAACTGCACCATCTCGGGCAACACATCCTTCCATTCCACCATCATGGGAGTTCCGGGCGGGCTGGGCGGCGGTGTCTCAAATAACGGCGGCGTAATGAAACTGATCAACTGCACGGTCACCGGGAATTTGGCGGAAAACGCCGGCGGAGGCATCCATTTCCAGGGCGGATTCAACTCCAGCTTCCAACTGGAGAATACCATTGTAGCCAACAACACCGCACCGACGGGGCCCGACTGCTACGCCTCGGTGGCTTTTACTTCCAATGGCTACAATTTGATTGGGATCGGCAACGGCAGCACGGGATTCACCAACAACGTGAACCACGATCTGGTCGGAACCTCCGCCTCACCGCGCAATGCGCTTCTCGGTCCGTTGCAGAACAACGGCGGAGCGACCGACACCACGGCGATTACCACCGCTTTTTCTCCCGCCGTGAATGCGGCCAACAACGCCACCGCTCTGCCTCGGGACCAGCGCGGCTATGCCCGTCCGGACGCCGCGGATATTGGCGCGTTCGAATACAATGTGAGCCAGCCGACGGTCCTGGCGAACATCTCCTCGCGCAGCCTCGTCCAGACCGGAGCCAACGTTGTCATTGGCGGTTTCATCATTACGGGCAACGTCCCCAAGAAGGTGATGATCCGCGCAATCGGACCTTCTCTTAATCTTCCCGGGAAAATCTCGGACCCGATTCTGGATCTGTACGACTCGGCGAGCCAGCTGATCGTTTCGAATGACGACTGGTACACGGCGTCGAACGTGCAGGAGGTTGTCGAAACAACCATCGCACCGACGAATTTGCTGGAATCCGCCATCGTCAGGTCACTGGCCCCGGGCTCTTACACTGCCATTGTTAGCGGTTATCAGGGAGCGACCGGGGTTGGACTGGTGGAAGTGTACGATCTCGATCGCACTGCGAATTCAAGACTGGCCAACATTTCCACTCGCGCGGCGGTGCAAACTGGCGACAACGTCTTGATCGGCGGTTTCATCGTGCTCGGGCAAAGCAGTCTGCAGGTAATGGTCCGTGGGCTCGGACCGTCGCTGCCGCTCCCCACCCATCTGCTTGATCCCTTTCTGGAACTTCACGATGGAAACGGAGCAACGGTGGCCACAAACAACGACTGGCGCAGCGCGCAGCAGGCGGCGATCATCGCGACCGGCATTCCACCGACGAACGATGCGGAGTCGGCCATTCTTATGACTCTGGCCCCGGGCAACTACACTGCCATCCTTAGCGGAGTGAACGGCTCTACGGGAGTGGGTGTGGTGGAAGCCTACGGATTGCAATAGAGGCCGGACGGGCGGCGAAGCACCGGGAAGCGCGATGTCGGCGCATTAAGCTTGTTCCTCGACGCTGGGGGTGACACGATCGAGGTATGAACTGGTTGGCGATTTTTTGCGCGAGTTTGGCCTACTTTATCCTGGGCTTTGTCTGGTATTCGTTGCTCTTCGGCAAGATCTGGGCGGCGGAGCAGTTGCGGCATCGGGGCGGCGACAACTCCGCGTGTGGGGAGCCGGCTAAACGTGAGTTCGCCGGGATGTTGATCGCGAACATTGTCTGCAATCTGGTGACCTCGGCGGCGATCGCCTGCCTCCTGCGATGGATCGGAATTGTGGACCTGCCAACCGCGTTGAAACTCGGCGCCGGTCTCGCCGCAGGATTCTCCATCACGACTTTAACGATTGTTCACGTTTGGGAAGGGAAGTCGACCAAGGTCTGGATGATCGACGCGAGTTATCATCTAATCGGATGCATGATCGCTGCGGCGATTCTTGTTTCCTGGCAGTAGCCAGGAAGTAAGAAGGCAGAAGGAAAAAGGCAGAGTTAAGAAGTCGGATTTTTGCAGACGAGCGCAGCAGCGAGCCCGGCGCAGAGAAAGCCGACAATCTCGATAGTCATATATGGCCAGGTGTAGGCACCGGGGAAGCCGTACCAGTTCCAATAGGAAACGTTAGTCCCGATTGCTGCCACGAGTCCCACGACAAAGATGAAGCCAACGCGTCCGCCATAGGTGGCGATGCGGGTCTGGGCCAGGAGACAGACAGCGAGAATCGAAACAAGAAGCTGTTTGAGAAACTCGACCGTGAGAAACTTGCCCATAACCATCGGGCGCGACCCCGCAGGGTGGTACAAAAGAAGGCCCGAGGGATTCTTGGCCAGTTTCGACTCGTAGTTTTTCATGGCTTCCTCCTCTTGTTCGTGGGTGGGATTATCGCCCACGGCCATTCCGGGTAAGATGTAGAGACCGGCCTTGTCGCCGACGCCCGTTTTTATCGCATCGAGCATCGCTGATTCATTGGGGAGTTCCTTGTAATTGATGCCGGCATGGCCCAGCGGAGTCATCATGTGCGCGACGGCTGACCAGATAAACATGGCGATGGCGCCGAGGAGGCCAGCCAAAAGGATTCGTGTCGTTGTCATAGGCCGCTGGTCTAACAAACATCCATTGATTTGGCGACTGGAGATTTGCGATCCGAGCGGCGGACGGCGAAATCCATCTCTTCACTCGACATCCGGCCTTTGGCATTCGTCATTTGACCATGCTGCTCGGGGAAGAGGAGATCCGCTCGCTTTTGCGAATGGAAGAGCTGATTCCGGAGATGGCCAATGCGTTACGCGATCTTTCCGCCGGTAAGGTCGAGCAGCCGATGCGCGTGGTTTTGCCCGTGCGCGAGCACGAGGGCTTCTTCGGGGTGATGCCCGCTTACAGCGGTGCGCTCGGGGCCAAGCTGGTGACGTTCTATCCGAACAACAAAGGCGTCCCGACGCATCATGCGATGATTGTTCTTTTTCGTCCGGAAACCGGAGAGCCACTCGTGACCATGGATGGCCGGCTCATCACCGAAATGCGAACGGCAGCGGCGTCCGCCGTGGCCACGGACGCCCTGGCGCGAAGAGATGCTTCCGTGCTGGCGATTCTCGGCTCGGGAGTGCAGGCAGGGAGCCATCTGGAAGCGCTTCGGATCGTTCGGACAGTTTCGCGAGGTGCGAGTCTGGAGTCCGCGGAACTCGGCTGAGTTCGCGCGGCGGCACGAGGTTTCCGCGGCGGCGTCGCCGGGGGAAGCGGTCCGAGGGGCTGACGTGATCGTGGTAGCCACAGCGGCAACGACGCCGGTCCTGAAAGGGGAGTGGTTGTCGCCGGGAGTGCACATCAATGCGGTGGGCGCGACGCGGCCAAACTGGCGGGAGCTGGATGATGAAGTGCTGCGCAAAGCGCGCATTTACGTCGAGTCCCGCGAAGCGGCGACAAAGGAATCGGGGGACATCATCGCGGCGGGCGAAATTTTCGCTGAGATCGGCGAAGTAGTGGCCGGCTCCAAGAAAGGCCGGGAGTGCGAGGAGGAGATCACGTTGTTCAAATCGGTGGGGGTAGCGGTGGAAGATATTGCCGCGGCCGGTCTGGTGTATCGGAGGAAGTTGAGAGTTCAGGGTTGAGAGCGAGATGACAAAAGAGGAATGGAAGGAAGATTCCTGAACCGGGCGGAAGCGGGCCGGCAGCTGGCGGAGAGGCTGAGCGCGTATCGTGGCGAGGCTAATGCGATCGTCCTTGGTTTGCCGCGTGGCGGGGTTCCGGTCGCCTACGAAGTGGCAGTGAGCATCTGGGACTGCCTCTGGATGTTTTTGTGGTGCGCAAGTTGGGCGTGCCGGGCTACGAGGAACTGGCCATGGGCGCGATCGCATCCGGCAACGTCCGTGTGCTGAACGACGACGTGATGCGCGCTCTGCCGGATGCGGAAGCAATTCTCGAGGCGGTCAGAGTCCGGGAAAAGATCGAGCTGCAACGGCGGGAAACCCGTTATCGACAGGACCGGCCCGCTCTGGATTTGCGGGTCGCGTCGTCATTCTGGTGGATGACGGCCTCGCGACCGGCGCAACGATGCGCGCCGCTGCCGCCGCGTTGCGAAAGCAGGGCGTGGGAAAATCGTGGTCGCGGTGCCGGTGGGCGCGCCCGAAACCTGCCACGAGATCCAGGCGGTGGTCGACGAAACGATTTGCGCAATCACGCCCGCATTTTTCCATGGCGTCGGGCCAGTTTTATGAAGACTTTTCGCAGACGAGCGATGAGGAAGTGCGGGAGCTCTTGAGAATGACGAATGAGGAATAACCCGCCTTCGCTAAGGCTACGGCGTGGCAGGCGACCGCCAGGCTGGGGCAACCGCCAGAAAAATCAGCGATTGGTTCGAGTGTAAACGATCCGTTCCGGTTCGCCCTTGCCGTTCTCGAGGTAGGTCTCGCTCCGGGCGAAAGATTTGGCGTCGAGGAGTTCCATTTCAAAGTGATGCTGATGCGCCGCTTCCGGTTTGGGGAGGTTGGTCGCGGAGACAAACTCAAAGGCGAACAAGGCGGCGCTCCCGCCCTCTTTGAGCCGGAGTCGAGGCTGATTGCCGACCGGACAGTAGTGCGTCGCGATCAGGCTCTCGTTATCCATGTGGTAGAGCGTGAGCGATTCGCGCTGAGGACCGAGGGTCCAGGTTTCGATGAGCACGCTGTTAGCAGCGGTGAGCCGGTAGGTGACTTTGAGCGCCCGGCCGGATGCCGTTTGCCCCTCCCATTCGCCCACCAAAGTCTGCAGTTTTGCGAACGCCGAGCGCGCATCGATCGGGTCCGCTCCATTTGCGGTGGTGAGCGCGAGCGAGCTAAGCAGGAGCAGGATTTTTCTTAAGGTCATCCGGCAATAACGGAAGCAGGAACGCCGTAATTTGGCGAGCGAAGAAAAGGTGGTGAGGAGCACGAGAACGAGAACGAGAACGGGCAGGAGCAGGAGTAGGAGCACGAGGAGGAGCAGAAGAATGGAAAATGACGGGCCGCGGAATGGATTTCTGTCTCGCGCCCGGACAGGAACGGTGCTGGAATCGAGGCATGGATGAAATCTTGTACCGGCAGGCGAAGGCGCGGGTGGAGGAGCGGCTCGGGTTTTATCGGCACGCCACAATCTATGTGGCGGTAAACCTCCTCTTGCTGGGGTTGAACTGGTTCAGGTCCCCTGGTCACTGGTGGGCCGTATGGCCGATGCTGGGTTGGGGCATTGGCTTGGCTTCGCATGGACTCCACGTCTTCTCGCATCACTGGGGCGGTTCGCGCAAAGAAGAGATGATTCGCCGGGAAATGGAGCGTGAGCGCCAACGCGCGGCACGACACGTTCAGTCCTGACGCCACGTCGCTGATGGACTGACCGGGGAGCGGCTTCGGTATTGGATCGCCGATGGCTGAGCTCCCGAGCCGAAGCGTCGCTGGTACCAGGCCGTGCCATCTTTCTGGACGGTGGCCCTGGTCATTCTCGGTGCGATTGGCTGCTTCGATTACGCCACCGGCTACGATCTGCATGTTTTCGCCTTTTATGATCGGGTGGCACGTCGGGCTTCGCAGCGGGATCTAAGGGCGCGGTAGGCGAAGGATTCAGAGCGGTGAGTTTTCGATTTCCTGCCCCATTACTCCACGAGTCGGTTACTCCCACCGAACCGCAGAGTTAACTGGACAATAAAGTCCGGAAACGCACCTTGAATTGAATGACGAAACCCGCCCGATTCTCCTATGCCGTGCTCGCAGCCACGCTGATCGTGGTGGGTTTTTTGCAACTGGGAGCACCCTTGCTCGCCCTGCTCTTCTCCTATTTCGTCCTGACGAAACTGGGTCGTTTTATTCCCAACAAATGGTTTACGCTGGCGCTCTTCATCATAGTCGTCGCCGGCATCTCCTATACGGCGGGACACTTCACTCGGGCGGCGGTCGTCGCCCTGCCCAAGATTGCCGATAATTCCATCCCCGCCGTCATTACCTGGGCGCAGGCGCATTTTGATCTCAATCTTCCCTTCACCGACTTCGAGGGCCTCAAGGCCCATGCGATGAAGCGATAAAGGATGAGGCGCATTACCTGGGCAACTTTGCCAATTTCGCGCGCCACGCCTCCACCACCTTTGTCTTTGTCATTATCGCCATTGTCGCCGCGGTCAGCCTCTTCTTTAACAGCCAGCTCGATCTCTTCCGCGAATCGCACAAGCTGCGAAACAATCTTTACTCGATCTGCTGCGATGAGATCACGCGCGCTTCAGCGAGTTTTACCGCAGTTTCGCCACCGTGATCGGCGCCCAGATGACGATCTCGTGCATCAACACCGTCCTGACGGCGATCTTCGTTTTCGCGGTGGGGCTTCCGTATGCGCCGGTGATCATCGGGCTGACGTTTCTGTGCGGTCTTCTTCCCCATTGTCGGCAACGTCATCAGCAACACCGTGATCGTCTTCATCGGCTTTACTGGTTTCGCCCAAGGTCGCAATCGGTGCGCTCATCTTTCTCGTGGTCGTCCACAAACTGGAATATTTCCTGAACAGCAAGATCATCGGCGCCCGCATCCGCAATCCGATCTGGCTGACGTTATTCGGGTTGATCGTCGGCGAAAAACTCATGGGCGTTCCCGGCATGATCCTCTCGCCGGTCGTTTTGAATTATCTCCGCGTCGAGATGTCGAAGATAGAAGTGGCGCCGCCGGTGTGCGGCCTCCGGACATATGACGGTTGATCCGATTGATCGTCCCGGCTAAGAGAACTTCGTGAGCGAACCAGCGAAAGAACATCCATGGATCGACATCGCGCCGGGCATCCGACGCCGGACCATCACTTATGGGACATCGATGTATCAGATGATGGCCAAGCTCGATGCGGGCAGCCGCATGCCGGAGCATAAGCATCCGCAAGAGCAGATCGTCCACATCCTCGAAGGCCGGATGAAACTGATCGTGTCCGGAGTGCCGCACGAATTGAAGGGCGGAGAATCATTTTATCTCGCGAGTAACGTTCCTCACGGCGTCGAGACGATCGTGGATACGATGGTTCTCGATACCTTCAGTCCGCCGCGGGACGATTACCTAGCGCTGGACGAGGCGCAGGCGCAGCCATAGGGATTAAGCAGGAGGGCGCGGAGATCGCAGAGGATCGCGATAAATCTCTGCGTTCGCTGACGGATCAGCGGCTACAGTCTCCCGCGATGCTTTCTTTTATCGTTCCGGCCTACAATGAAGAGCTGGAATTGCCGTCGACGCTCCCGGCCATTCGCGCCGCCGCCGAGGCGAATTCAGAACCGTATGAGATCATCGTGGCGAATGACTGCTCGACCGATGCGACAGAGGCCATTGCGGCAACTGCCGGGGCTCGCGTCGTGACGATCAACCGCAGGCAAATCGCCGCGGCACGGAATGCCGGTGCGCGCGAAGCCCGAGGCGACATTCTGTTTTTCGTCGATGCGGATACGCGGATCTCGTCCGCTCACGTTACAGGCGCCCAGGGAGCCCTGGCGTCCGGTTGCGCGGGGGGCGGAGCGCGGGTCAACACCGACGGTGTGGTGCCGCTCTGGGGCCGCATTTTCGTTCGCGTTTTCTCCGCGTTCTATTTTACCGTCGCGAATCTCGGCGCAGGCGCCTTCCTTTTCACGACCCGCGAAAATTTTGACCGCGTCGGTGGTTTCGACGAGCAGCTTTTCGCTGGCGAGGAAGTCTATTTTTCTCAGGCCCTGAAGAAACTTGGGCGTTTCCGTGTGCTGTCCGATCCGGTCGTGACCTCGGGAAGGAAGCTGCGAATGAATTCCGCGCGGCAAATTCTGGGCTTGTCAGTTGGCATAATGCTTCGGGGGAAGCAGGGAGTTCGATCGCGCGACCGCCTGGACCTTTGGTACGACGGCAGGCGCGAAACCCGAGCCGGCGAATAGGCGGGCGGACGCGCGTCGCCAAGGTTCCGCTGACGCTGAAGCTCGGCGCGACAATCGGCTTAAAGGTGTGGCTGCCGTTCTTAAAGAAATGCTGAAAGAGTGACTGACGCGCCGATTTGCTGACAGCTAGCTCGCCAGCGTTCGCAAAAACTCAACCACCGCCACCGCGTCGGCGCCGCCTTTTTCCGCATGCGCAATGAGCGGAATCTTGTGCGGACCCGGCACGCGCAAGATGTTTGGGAACGCCGCCGCGGCTGCTTTGATGATGTCGAGCCGTCCGAGCATGGCCGCGGCAAAGAGGTCCATCCGTGCATTATTTTCGAGGAGGAATCGGGCGATGTCGGCTCGACCCATATGTGAGGCCCCGCCGAGCGCTGTCTCAAAGTCGCCGCCGCCCCAGTCCCACGTCGCATTGATAAGCGCCGGTTGCGCCGCCAGCATCTCTTTGACTTTGTCCAGGTTCCCATGACCGGCGATGACGAATTGCTTCACCAGTCCGCTCTCGATTTGCGGCCCGCGGTCAGGCACGACGGGAGCCTTGCCAGGAGCAACCGAAGAGGCGGGGGCCTGCGCGAAAATTTGCGCCCCGCCGAAAGCCGCCGCGCCCGCTAATAACCCGTAGCGCAGGAATTTCTTGCGGCTCACTGCGGCATCCATTTTAGCGGGGTCGTGACTTTCCGGAGACATCATGCTTTCCGCACTCCAATGGATTGCCCGCACTCTGTCAATGAGTCCTGCTCCTGCTCACATTTCGAAGGGGTTTGTTGATGGGAGTGGGATCAGGATTATGAGCAAGAGAAGGATTAAGGGAAGACCGCCCTTGCCAAGGCGGATTCTTCACCTACAATACCGGCTCGTTTATGGCAGAAAGCAGTGACACGATGGACATGAAGGAGTTTCAGCTCCATGAGAAGGACACCGGCAGCGCGGATGTGCAAGTTGCGCTTCTGACTCGCCGGATCGCCCAGCTGACCGACCACCTCAAGAGCCACGCCAAAGATCATTCGTCGCGCCGCGGCCTCCTTAAGATGGTGGCGATGCGCCGGAGCTTGCTCGATTATCTGAGCAAGTCGGAGTCCGACCGGTATAAAAACCTGCTCGCGAAACTCAACTTGCGGAAGTAACCGCAAGGGATCCCAGGCCCGCTCCCGTCCCTCGTTCGCCTTTCTCCGTCAACGCCATCGTCAAAATAGAAAGCAAACCCGGCACCTCAGGCCGATGTTCCACTTTGATTAGAGGTTTTAGTCCCGAAAGCGTCCGGGTTTAAAACCTACAATCAGGGTGACCGGCCTGGGATTCGCCAATTCCAGAAAGCATAGTTATGCCACACAAGGTCACGGCCCAAATCGGGTCCACGGAAATCTCAATCGAAACCGGCAAAATCGCCAAGCTCGCCGACGGCTCAGTCGTCGTCTCCACCGGCGACACCATGGTTCTCGTCAGCGCTGTCTCCGCGACGCAAATCAAAGAAGGGCAGGATTGGTTTCCGCTTACCGTCGATTATCGCGAGAAAGCGGCGGCGGTCGGAAAATTTCCCGGCGGATATTTCAAACGCGAAGGACGTCCTTCGGAAAAGGAAACGCTCACGTCGCGCATGACGGACCGGCCGCTTCGGCCGCTTTTCCCTGCCGGTTATCTCTACGACACCCAGATTATTTCGATCCTCCTCAGCGCCGACGGACAGAATGATCCTGATATTCTCGCCATCAACGGCGCCTCGGCCGCGCTGACTGTCTCCGATATTCCGTTTGCGGGCCCGATCGGCGCCGTGCGGGTGGGACGTGTCGATGGCCAGTTCATCGCGAACCCGACCCACGACCAACGCAACTCGAGCGATCTCGATCTCGTTTACGTCGGCACCGAAAACGACGTGATCATGATCGAAGGTGCCGCACAGGAAATTCCGGAAGAGGAATTCATCAAGGCGCTCGAGTTCGCCCACGGACACGCCCGGGAAATGATTCGCATCCAGAAGGAGCTCGCGGCGCAGGTCGGCAAGCCCAAGCGCGAGATGCCGTTGATGACAGTCAATCAAGAGATCCTGGAAGTGGCTTATCAAGTCGCGGGCGATCGCATCGAAGGCGCGCTCTACAACGAGAAGAAGGTCGATCGCAGTAAAGCGGTGAACGCCTTGAAGGACGAAGTGAAAACGGCGGTGCTGGAGAAATTCCCGGATGCCGACAAGTTCGCGATTTCACAGGCCTTCGATTACGTCCAGAAGAAGGCTTTCCGCATCAGCGTGCTCGATAAGCAGAAGCGGATGGATGGTCGCGGCTATCAGGATTTGCGGCCGATCACCTGCGAAGTCGGCGTGCTTCCGCGCGCTCACGGTTCGGCGATTTTTCAGCGCGGCGAAACACAGGCGCTCGCGCTGGTGACTCTCGCGCCCATTGAGGAAGCGCAGAACATCGACGCTTACGGTGGCGGAGAAACCTCGAAGAGCTTTCTTCTGCATTACAGTTTCCCGCCCTTCAGCGTGGGCGAGACCGGCCGGACCGGCGGCGCCAGCCGTCGCGAAATTGGTCACGGGGCACTCGCGGAGCGGTCGCTCGAGCCAGTCGTTCCGGGCACGGAAGACTTCCGTTATGCGGTCCGCATCACGAGCGAGATCATGGAGTCCAACGGTTCCAGCTCAATGGCGAGCGTCTGCGGAGGAATGCTCGCGCTGATGGATGCCGGCGTTCCGATCAAGACGCCCGTCGCTGGAATCAGCGTCGGCCTGGTCACGGAAAAGGGCGATGACGGCCAGATGAAGCGATATGAGCTCCTCACCGACATCCTCGGTTCCGAGGATCATTTCGGCGACATGGATTACAAGGTTTGCGGAACTGAAGCCGGCATCACCGGATTCCAGCTCGACCTCAAGTTGCCTGGGGTCAGCCACAAAATCATGGCCGAAGCGACCATGCGCACGAAGGAAGCGCGCACGAAAATCCTCGCCATTATGGCGCAGGCCCTCGACAAGCCGCGCGGCGATTTGAGCAAGTACGCTCCGCGCATCGAGACCCTCAAGATTAACCCTGAGAAAATTGGCGCGCTCATTGGACCTGGCGGCAAGACGATCAAGGGCATCGTCGCCGAAACCGGCGCGGAGATTAATATCGAAGACGACGGCTCCGTCCACATCTACGCGACCAGTCCCGAAAGCATGGCGCGCGCGAAGGAAATCATCGGCGGGATGTCGCGCGAGATCGAAGTTGGCCAGACCTATCACGGCCGAGTCGTCTCGATCAAGGAATTCGGCGCGTTTGTCGAAGTGCTGCCCGGAAAAGATGGCCTCGTCCATATCTCGGAGCTGGCGGATTTCAGGGTGAACCGAACAGAAGACGTCGCCAAGATAGGCGAAATGATTTGGGTGAAATGCATTGGCATCGACGACAAGGGACGCGTGAAATTGAGCCGCAAAGCCGCGCTCAAGGAACGCGCTGCCACTGAAGCCGGCCAGACTAGCGAACCCGATCGCGTCGAAGAGCCAGCTCGGTAGGTTTGGCCTATTGTAGGGCGGGGTCGGTGACCCCGCCTCTCTGGGCCAGGACAGCGCAATGAGGCGATTTTTTCTCACGACAAATTCTTTGCTCGTGGTCCTGGTCGGCCTTTCCCGTTCGGCGTTTTCCGCTCCGGTAGAACCGGACGACAAACGGAACGCACTGGGCATTTTCGACGCGGCCCTGGCGCAATTCGAAGCCAGCCGCGTCGCCTTGCGGAAGTGGCAGTACCATCAAACGCTCACCACCCATCAGCTCGACAGCGACGGCAAGGTCATAGCCAAGGGAACGTGGCGTTCAATTGTTCGGCCGGGAGATTCCCAGCCACCCGAGTTCACCGCCAAGAGCATGGAGGGCAAACTCTCGTTCTTTGAAGCGGGTGCGGAAGAACCGGAGGCCGCGACAAAAGATCCGGCAGCAGCACAGGCTAAGAGTAAGCCGGAAAAGAATCAGACCGAATCCGCCGTCGAAGCGGTCCGGAAATACAATCTGCGCGACCGGTATCTTTGGAAACGTTTGCCCGACGAGAACGTGGCGGGCGAAAGCGCCTACGTCATCGCCTTCGAACCGAAGCCAAAGCAGGATACCAGGTCGCGCGAAGAGAGATTTTTCGGCCTGCTCGCCGGCAAGCTCTGGGTCAGCCGCACCGATTTCACCGTGCTGAAAGCGGAAGCAGCGCTTCAGTCTCCCTGTCAGCTGTTTTGGATCATCGCTCGAGTGACCACCTTCCAGCTGACCTACGAAGTCGAACCCGCCCGCGCCGGCAACCGACTTTTGCGTCTGACCAAAGCGAGCGCGAAAACAGTCGTGGCGTTTCCCTTTTATTCCGTGCGCCAGCGGCATTGGCAAAAGGTCGACAAATACGAACCGCGGACCCCCCGTGGAAGCGGGGCACCACGCTCGCTTCCGTAGCATCCCATCTCGGAGGGACGTGCTTCCGCACGTCCCCAAATGAATATTGCGGGAACGAAGAGAAAGGGCCGCGCGGAAGCGCGTCCCTCCGAGCTTAAGGTGAGCGAAACCATGCTGCTTCTCGTGCGGCAATCGCAGAGACGTCTGCCAACGTTCTGGCGGGGTTAGCGACCTCGCCCTACAATGATCGCATCATGAAATCCGGGTTTCTGGACAAATTGATCGAGCGTCTCGGCCGCATCGGTCCGGAGGACGTCCAGAATTACCTTCTCCAGTTGGCGCAGGAGAAGGGACTGATCGAGACGGTCTTCAACGCGATCCAGGAAGGCATCATCGTGACCGACGGAAAGGGTCGCATCACCTATGTGAATGACGCCGCCTGTCAGCTGTTCGGACTCGAGGCCGAGAGCTCCATTGGCAAGCGCCTCGACGAGCGCGTTCGAGGGCTCGATTGGAAGGCGCTTTCGCAATCCGAGGGCGCCATCAGCCGGGACATGGAGATTTTCTATCCGGCAAACCGCTTCCTCAATTTCTATATCGTGCCGCTTCTGATCGAACGGCGCACGCCGAAGGATGGCGCGAACAGTCGCGCCGAGCCGGTGGGCCACGCCATTATTCTGCGCGATATCACCGAGAGCCGGCGCTCGACCGAAAAGACGATCGAGTCGGAACGGTTCAACGCCCTCACCCTGTTGGCCGCCGGGGTCGCGCACGAGATCGGCAACCCGCTCAATTCACTTCATATCCATTTGCAATTGATGGAGCGCAAAGTGCGCAAGCTCGACGGGAAAATGCAGGAAGAGCTCCAGGAAGCGATTGGCATTGCGCGGGCGGAGATCACCCGGCTCGATTCAATCGTCACGCAGTTTCTGCAAGCGATCCGGCCCTCGAAACCGGTGCTGCATCCGGAAAACGTGAACACGATCGTGGACGAAGCGGTGCGCTTTTTTGCGCCGGAGATCGAGGATCGCGACATCGTGGTCGAAACGGAACTGCGTTCAGACCTTCCGCTGCTTGAACTCGATCGCGACCAGATGAAGCAGGTCTTCTATAACGTGATCAAAAACAGCTTCGAAGCCATGAAGCGCCGCGGCATTTTGCGCATCCGGACCAACCTGGATACCACGCACGTCAACATCAGCTTCACCGACACCGGGGGCGGCATGTCCGCGGAAAGCCTGAGCCGCGTCTTCGAGCCTTACTTTACCACGAAGAGTTCCGGGTCCGGGCTCGGTTTGTTGATCGTGCGGCGGATCGTGCGCGAACACGGCGGCGAAATGGCGATCGAAAGCAACGAAGGCAAAGGACTCACGCTGACGATTCGTTTGCCGTATCTGGACAAACGGGTGCGCATGCTGGAAGCGGGGAGTTCTAAGTCGGAATAATCACTCAGGAGAGTTGCGGCCGCTGGAGCCCGCCGCCCTGCCCGGCGGCGCAAACCGAAGCACGGGTATTAGCACTCCAAATGCGCTTCGCCCAGCGAAGCGGCTACAAGAGGCAGACTCGACCAGCCCGCGAGCGATTGGGCTTGTTCTCTACGTCAAACCCTTAGACAACAGCCCCATGCTCCAACTCATCTTTCTCATTGTCTTTCCGTTCGCGGTTTGGAAGGCGTGGAAAAATATCCAACTGGCCAAAGCCAGCACGAGTTGGCCCACGGTGGAGGGCACGATCAAGACCTCCGAGACCGCCAAAGTGATGTTTCGGAAGCAACCGCGTGTCACCTATTCCTATTCCGTGAACGGCGCTTCTTTCACCGGGAATCGGATCTCGTTTGCCGCGGGGCATCCTCCGAAGGAAACGGACGCAATTCTCAGTCGTTATCCCGTTGGACAGCAGGTCGCGGTGGCGCACGCGCCCGAAGACCCCGCGCAGGCCACGTTGGAAACCGGTTCCAATCGCCAGGTCACGGCGGAAATGCGTCTCCTGCTGATCTGTCTCGTCGTAATCATTTTGAGTAACGTCCTTTATTTTTACGTGAAGCGTCAGAACCAGCAGAGCAGGCCGTCGATCCACACCTATGGGGTGGTGGAGTTTGTCGAGCACGGTGGCCGGAGCTAGCCGATCACGTCGAGATGTTTGCTTCACTTCGCGGCCGCGTACTTCGGGTCCAGCACTTGTTTGCGGATCGCCGCGAAAATCTTTCGGATACCGATCTGGCTTCCGGTGTTCTTGATGAAAGCGGGGATTACTCCTCCGCTGTCGGTGTAGACCGAGTAGGTCGCGCGCGTTGTGTTGGGACCTGACGGCTCCAGAGTCCACCCGCCTTCGCACAATTTCACTCGAACGACTCCCGACTTTTCCGCAGGACCGAGAGCATTCGCCGTCTCCCACCGGCTCAGATAACTGGTTCCTCCCGCGATTTTTTTTGACGTCGTGCGGACACGAAGCGTGTAATCGCGATCGCTGACCAGCGGCGCGGAGATCCTTTGGTAGGTGAGCACCGAATCGCCTTCCCGCTTCAGGATTCGGCATTCTACCGTGTAAGGCATGAAGCGGGTGTAGGCATCAGCATCGTCAATGACGGCGTGAACCACCGCGGTCGAGGCCGCAATTTCGCCGATGGCTTTGGATTCGTAATGTCCCGGGCCGGGACGCGAACGGCGATAGAGCGCAACATCCTCGCTTGTCGAAACCAGCTTCCATTCTCCGGGAGTCGCTTCCGGTTCCGCTGCGACCAGATTCGCGCACGCGCAGCAGGTGCTCCACGCGAGCAGAGAGAGAAGGTATCGCATGAGTTGGGCGGGGTGATTCTTAGCTGGCTTCGGGAGTGCCCGTCGGGACGATGCCGGCCCGCTCGACCATGAGGATCACCGTGCGCTCCGGTGCGCGGGGCCGATGCATGACACCCTTCGGTATGACCACCCCTTTTCCCGGCGTGAGATCGATGGAGCGATCCTCCAAGTCGATCAGAAGCCGGCCGCTCACAACATGAAAGAACTCGTCTTCGCTCTCATGCTTATGCCAATGGAATTCGCCCTGAACGATGCCTAATCGCACCACGGCTTCATCCACCTGGCAGAGCGTCTGGTTGTACCACTGGTCCGTGCAGGCCGCGACTAAACCCGGAACGTCGATCACTTCCAGCGGGGGATAAAGCACGTTCAAATAGGTCCGGTAAGGATAATCTTCGGGAGATTTTGGGTCGGATTTCTGTGTGGTCATGGCGAATGATCTTCACCTTGAGCGATTCGCTTCTCTGAAACAACCGCATTGGTGGTGAGCGTCGATGGAACCTGCGACATGTTCGCTTTCTTCTCCAATCGCCTTGGTTGCCTCGGATCGATCGCTGTCTCGATCATCGGGACCGTAATCCTGATCGTCTTAATGCGCGGCTGTCATCCGTAGGGGAGGCGGTCGATGACTCCGCCAATTGCCTTTGGTAAGGAGGCCGCGCTGCGGCGTCCGAAGGGTCAGGCGAGTGGCTGGCATCCGGCCACAAAACACGCTGGGCGTGGGGCGAGGACCCCGCCCCACAGAAGATTGCGCGATGGGCGCGTCAGTCTCGTTGCCTGACGCTTCCCGCGCCGCTGATATGCTTCTCGACCGTCGGATTGCCGGTGTAGGTCACCTTGCCCGCTCCGGAAATCGCTACCTTCAAGATCTTGCTCGCGGCCACCTCCGCTTTCCCCGCGCCGGAGATCGATAGCTGCCACAGTTTCCGCCTGGAGCGACTCGGCTTCGAGCCTGCTGGCGCCGGACATGGTGGCCATCAATTCTTTGACTGTTCCATCGACCACCACTCGTGTGGCTCCCGTCCCCTCCAGGTAGAATCCCTTGCCGGAAAGCTTCGGTGGCCGTCAAACGCACCGCGCCCGTCAGCCGCGCCCCGCTCAAGCCCGAACTCGAAAGCGTCACCTTTATTCCCTCCGTCGGCCGGAGCTGGCCGCGCGAATGGAGCCGCAGCTTTCGGCCGCTCACGCTCGTCTCGATGCGGCTGAGCAGGTTTTCGATCGGTCGTAATCTTGAGGCCCGCTGGTCCGTTGGACCAGGTAATGGTGAAGGCGCCGTCCGCCTCAACACTGGTGAAGTCCGGGACCGTGCGAGTTTCGGTCGTAATGTCGCCGTTGCCTCTGATGCCGGAGACGTGGCAGCCCCCGAGCGCGAGAGCCGCAAAGGTCAATAATTTCGCCGCCGCGAAGGGCCGGATCATGATGGTGTTCATAGGAATTGGATCTCTTTTGAATGAGATGCGGTTCCGGGGCGATTTGGATTCAGAAAATGACTGATTTATCCGGGCAGATTAACGCAGATTTCATCCCGAGCTTCCAGAACCGCAGATGCCTGCGACCATGGGAGGAGCTGCGGATCTCGCAGTCGCATTTACGCTTACGCGAGCGGTTGGGCGTGCTCAGCCGAACCCGCCATGTACTGCGCGGAAGCGTATGACCGCTTGCAAGGTCCTTCAGCGCGCAATCTCTCCGGCCTCGGGATAACAGCGTCGGAGGCGGACTGATTCCGCCTAGAATCCGGCCGGATGCCGCGCGACGAAACCGCGGGTGTTGCGCCCATCCACATACCAGCGCGGGCCGACATCGCCGCCGCGGCCCAAATCGGTCGTATCGAAGCGCAAACCGGCAATGACGGCAAAAGTGTGGCCGCGTCGCGAGTAAATCGTGATCCAGCGTCCGCGCCCGCGTTCGCCGTAGCGCATCAAATCGCTCGAGGGCAGAGGGGCCGCGAGCAGGCCCGCCGCCATGGAGCGCGTAGGAAACCGAGCCGGAGCAATCATAGCCGTTATCCTGAAACGAACCGTGTCCGCCGCCCCAAACGTAAGGTTTGCGGCGCAAAGTGTTCGCCGCCCAGATGGCATTCTTCACATTTTCCGGCGCCCGCGACGGCGCATAAGCGATGCCGTTGCGCAACACCGCCCGTTTGCCCGCGACGATCGGCCGGTCGCCCCGCCGTTCGATCTGCGCGTCAGCCTCTCTCCGGGATATCCTGCTCTTGCTCCTGATCATAATCGCCTCGGAATCGATTCCCGGCTCGGCACCTGGCGCCCGTCGGGCGGTTTGGTAATGCCACCCGAATTGGTTGGCCATCGCGCTCCGATCCTCCCGTTCGTAATCGTCGACCTGACTCGCGCGCGGAACGCGAGGGACGACCTTGCGATGCTGTAATAGGCGGTCCTGATCGGCGCCGTCGCGACCGCCCGCAAAATCTCTGGCGCCCTGGGAGACGACCGGTGCGGCAACGGCGTGGACCGCTGAGTGAACCAGTGAAAACGGCTGCAAGGTCCACCGAAAATGCCGTCCGCTTCCGATGCCTCGGGGGTCCGCTTGAGCATCAGGCAAGACGAGAAAAACCACGAGGGCCGAACAAACCAGGATCGCTCGACCGCGCCATATGCGTTCGTTCCGAATGGCGCATGCTTCAAAGACGAAGCTGCTCCCGCGCCAAATCCGCGTTTTTTCGACGAGAGCCGGCCTGCTGAACACCGGCGGGAGGTTTGAGCTAAGACCGCGAGTTCGAGCACCGGCAGGTGCGCCGGAATAAAGCCCGGAGTGAAGCGTAGCGGAACGCCGGGGAGTCATCCGAAAGCCATGCCAGCCCCTGACAAGGGGCGGCGGAAACGCCGGTTAGTGCGCAGCCATTCGTGACAAGATTGTGGCACGCGCCGCCTCCGACACCCATTACAGGGGTTAGGTTTAGATGCGATTCAGGTTCCCGGAGTTCCGCTGCGCCCACTCCGGGCTAAAATCCTTCGCGCCATCGGCGCTTTTGAGTGACGTTTTTGGCGACTTAGAGGCTAGTAACCCAGTCCCGGCGCCGCTCCGACATAGGCATCGTCGGTCAACTGCTTCAGCATGAAATCGGCGACATCGGCCCGCGAGATTCTGACCGGCCAGAGATAACTTCCCACCTTCGGGCCGTGGCGATAACTGCCGCGCGCCTCTCCATTCGTCAGCACCCCGGCCGCACGATCACCCAATCCCGGTCGCTCGCGACGATCAGTTTTCCTGCCGCAGTTTGTCCCACATGTAGAACGGCAGGATCAACGGAAGGATGAAGAAGGTGTGGGGCAAGCCGAGGCGTCCCACGCTGTTCCCGATTCCCAGAGCCGTCTCGCAGATCAGCCGCGGCACGTCGCAGGCTTTCATCGCGCGCAGAATATTGCGCATCCCGTTCGATTGAATCTTGTTCGGATAAAAGAAGCGCTTGTGCCCCAGCGCGCTGAGCACCGCGCTCTGCCCCCGCATCGCCGCTTCGACCGATGCGTAATCAAGCACATCGCCTTTCGCGACCCGAAGGTTCGCGTGCTCGATCTTGAGCTTCGCAGGGTCGCGGACAAACGCCGTGACCTGATGGCCTTGCTCGAGCGCCTGTTGGACCAATTGCCGGCCCGTTCCGCCGGTGGCTCCGATGACCAGGACCCGCAACCGATTCCCCCATCCGCGCGAAATCGGCTTTGCCTCCATCCGCGAACCGGCGCCTTGCGCCACAAAAGAACCGAGAGCACCAGCGCGTAGGGAATCAGGATTAAGAGAAAAATCCGGAACATTCCTGTCCGCACGTTTACTGCCGGCCTGACCGCCCTTTGGGAGATTTAACTTCGCCACTGCGTTATTCGTTCCGGTCTTTTCGGCTTTCCCAGGATGCACCTCGTTCGCTCGCGAAGCACCCGCCCACCCGATGATTTCGCCGCTCACCATCACACCGCGAACGTGCCGGAAGACATGACCGGCCGGCCGCGGCGCGTGGCGACCGGCGGCATCTCGTTCCGGAAGAACTTTCTCCGCGCTCAAGCATCGGAATTTCCGCCTCTTCTTTTCCGGCCAGCTCATCTCGTTCACCGGCACGTGGATGACGACGACGGCGCAAGGCTGGCTCGTCTATCAGCTCACCGGATCGAAGGCCTTGCTCGGTCTCGTCGCCGCGGCGGCCTCCGCGCCGATGCTCTTCTTCGCCACCTGGGGCGGCTGGGTGGCCGATCGTTATCCGAAACGTACCGTCATCGTCGTCACGCAAACGTGCTCGATGGTCCTGTCGCTCACGATGGCCGCGCTCGTTTGGAGCAAGGTGGTGCAACCGTGGCACATCATCGTGCTCGCCATCCTGGGCGGAATCACGATGGCCTTCGACATGCCGGCGCGGCAATCGTTCGTGATCGAGATGACCAGCCGCGAGGATTTGATGAATGCGATCTCGCTCAACAGTTCCGCCTTCAACTGCGCCCGCATCATCGGCCCGTCGATCGCCGGGTTCCTCATGGCGCAGGTCGGCATCGCGCATGTGCTTCCTGCTCGATGGCCTCAGCTTCATCGCCGTCATTGCCGGGCTCCTCATGATGCGGCTCCCGAAACAGCACGCCGATCGAGAGTGATGTCGAGCGCGATCGGCCAGGCCCTGGAAGGATTTCGTTACGTTTGGGGTCACCGGCGCGTCCTCACCATTCTTTCCCTCTTCGCCGTCGTCGGAATTTTCGGCTGGTCTTATTCGGTGCTCATGCCCGCGTTTGCCCATGATGTCCTGCATCTGGGAGCGAACGGTTATGGCCTGTTGATGGCCGGCAGTGGAGTCGGCGCGCTGGCCGCGGCGCTCACGGTCGCGAGCGCCGGGCATATTCTGCCGACACGGATCATGGCGCTCGGCGGCATCGGGATTTTTTCCGCGGCGCTCGCGCTCTTTGCCTTCACCAGGAATCTCTATCTCGGGACTGTGCTGCTCGCGATCGTCGGCTTCGGAATCGTCCTCTATTTCTCCACCTCGAACACGGTCCTGCAAAGCATTGTGCCCGACGAAATGCGCGGCCGCGTCATGGGAATCTGGACCCTCATTTTCGGCGGAATGATTCCGCTCGGCAGCCTCCAGGCCGGACTCATGGCCGATTTCTCTCGGCACTCCGGCGACCATCGCGATCGGCGCCCTCATCTGCGCCCTCGCTGCGCTCGTTACGCTTAACGTAATCAGAAGACGCGAAGCCCAGCTCGCCGCCGTGCAGTAGCGGCACGTGGAGGGCCTCCACGCCCGACTCTTTCAGCAAGAATTTTTCGCGGAGTTGTGATTTTCCGCATGCCGCCGGCGAATAATGAGGCAAATGAAAATCCTTAAACGGCTTCTCCGAATCACGAGAATCGCCCTCCTCTCCATTCTGGCGGTTTACGCGGGAGCAGCCCTGGTCCTGGTCAATTTGGCCGATCCCCACTTCAAGCCCACCACCGGCCCCGCAGCCTCGGTGGCGATAAGCGAGATGTTCAAGCAAGTCTACCCAAGCCAGCCGGACAAGTTTGCCATGCGAGACAAAGCCGAATTGTTCGCTCGCCATTTCAGGGCCGACTCCAATCTCACAATCATTGTCCTGCACGGCGTCCTGGCCAGCAGCTATCCGATGAACCGGACTTCGGGAATGCTACAGGATGCGGCGGGCGCGGAGGTTTTTGCGCTCGATCTTCGCGGTCACGGGCAATCAGGAGGCCGGCCCGGTGACGTGGATTACATCGACCAGTATGTGGACGACCTGGCGGACGTCGTCGCGGAAATCCGAAAGAGAAAACCGGCCGGCAGGATTGTCCTGGCAGCTCATTCCATGGGTGGCGGCATCGCGCTCCGATATGCCTTGAAGAAGGACGCTCCGGTCGTTGACGGCTACTTGCTTTTCTCGCCGCACCTGGGCTTTGCCTCGCCGACCGTTCCCAAAGATGCGGCGCCTGAAGAGAAGATCGCGAAAACGGTCACCGAGCCCTTCGTCAAACTTCACCTGGCGCGCACCCTTGGTTGCATCATGCTGAACGCCATCGGCATCAGGTATTACAACGATCGCCCGACGCTCTTCTTCAATCTCCCGGCGGAATTTCCGCTCCGGCAATATTCCTTTCGCAGCACCGCTAGCATGGCGCCCGATGACTATCGCGTGGCGCTCCAGGCGGTGCGGCAACCACTTCTCGTCATCGTCGGGAGTAAGGACGAAGCGTTCCGGGCCGACCAGTTCAAGCCTGTCGTGACGAAATACGGCGCCGGTGAGGTGATCCTGGTCAATGGCGCGACCCACGATGGAATTTGTTACAACGGTGAGGCGATGGCCGCCGCGGGAAAGTGGCTGGCCAGAAACGGCTTCGTTGAAACAAGATTGGGCTTGCGTTAGCGCGCCACAGGAACATGCGCCCGCCCATTACCGACGACCAGTTTTCCGCGCTGATCGAGGAGCACAAAGGCATCATTTACAAGATCGCCAACTCCTATTGCCGCCACGCCGAGGACCGGAAAGACCTGATCCAGGAGATCGTCGTCCAGTTGTGGAAATCCCACGGCCGGTATGACGAGCGCTTCAAGTTATCGACCTGGATTTATCGCGTCGCCCTCAACGTCGCGATCTCCGCCTACCGGCGGGAAAAGAAACGGAGCGAACGGGTCTCGCCCCTTGAAGGAATCATTATCGAACCCGCCGCGGAGCGGGAACAGGTCGACCCAAAGATCGCGGCGCTCCGCCACATTATCGATCAACTCGACGAGCTGAACCGCGCGGTGATGATTTTGTATTTGGACGACAACAGCTACCGCGACATCGCCAGCATTCTCGGCCTAACCGAGACCAATGTGGCGACAAAAATCAATCGCCTGAAACTGAAGATCAAAGAGCAATTCACCCAAGCCAACATCGATTAGAAAAGTACACCATGGAACTCGACGAACTAAAACAAACCTGGACCGAACACGCCCGCAAGCTCGACCGGGTCCTGAGCCTAAATGTGCAGGGCCTCAAAGCAGCACAGGTGGACAGGACTCGGTCCGCCCTCGGCCGGTTCAAGGCCTTTCGAGTCCGCGAAACGGTCGTGGGTATTCTTCTGCTCCTCCTGTTGGGTTCCTACATCGCCGACCGCATTTCGATCCCGACTCTGGCCCTGCCGGCCTTCGTCGTCTTCGCGTCCGTCCTCCTCCCGGTGATCGCAAACATCCGCCAATTGATCTTGCTGGAACGAATCAGCTATGCGGATCCCGTCACCACCATCCAAAGAAAACTCGAGGAGATAAAGCTGCACTACCTCCGATCCTTTTTGATGCCCGTGATGATGCTGCCGCTCTACATGGCCTACGTTTCCGTCATGTTTAATCTGGTCTTCGGCGTTGATGTTTTAGCGCACGGCAATAGGCCATTCCTTTGGGCGAACCTGGTGGTCAGCTTGATTTTTGTCGTCCCCGCGGTCTGGGTTCTCCGGAACCTGAGTTTCAAGAACACCGACAATCCCGTGATCCGCGCTCTCGTTCACGGCAATGGTGGGAAACAAATGGTCGCGGCCCTGGAGTTTCTGAAAGCCCTTCAACAATTCGAGGGCGAGGAAGAAAAAGGAACGCTCTTCGAGTGAGGATCGGGCAAGGGAGTTTTCTCGTTTCGATCGCTGGCGAAACCTCTTTTTCGGAACGCTTCCTCATGTGGCTCCGGGTATCCGACGAAAGTAACAAAGGCGTTACCTTTTCGAGAGCGCACGGGAAATGACGCGCGTTATCATCCCGGCTCGGTAGTTACTACGCCATTCGAACCCATTCACAGACACATGAAGTTCGCCTTGTATCTTTCTGCTTTTCTCCTGGCTCTATGCGCCCGCGTGACGCTGGCGACGCCCCATTATTCGGTTACCGACCTGGGGGACTTTCCGGGTGGCGTGGACCAGAGCCAGGCCGCCGACGTCAACGCCGCCGGGCAGGTCGTCGGCGTGGGGCAGGTCACCAACCGCTTTCGCGCTTTTTTGTCATCCACCGACTCGGGCGGGGCAACGACGTTGGTGGATCTTGGAAATCTTCCTACGGTCTCGAATGCCCATGCGCTGGGCATAAACTCGTTAGGGCAGGTGGTCGGCCTCTGTAACGAAGGCGATCGGGCTCGCGCCTTTTTGTGGAACCCGGAAAATCCGAATAGCTCGGCCGGATCGATGATCGAATTGACCGATTTGCCTGGTGAACGCAATAGCGCAATGGCGACCAGCATTAACGGCGCCGGTCAGGTGGTAGGATTCAGTGTCGGGCATGCTTTTTTGTGGACGCCCAACTCTCCCAACGGCACCACGGGAGTGGCGGTCGATTTGGGAGCCCTGTCCGGTGGGACTGCCAGTAATGCTTACGACTTGAACGATTCCGGCCAGGTTGTCGGTGATTCGTTTACCACGGGCAACCGCGCCTTTCTCTGGACCCCATTCAATCCCAACGGAAGCACCGGATCAATGATAGGTCTCGGGGGGTTACCCGGGGGAGATGACGTAACCCATGCCGCATCGGTCAATGCCTCCGGCGCGGTAGCCGGCAATAGCGCTACCGCCACCGGTCAGCATGCGGTTCTCTGGAAACCGGCCGGTCCTGGTGGAACCCCCTTGCCCGTCGATCTGGGAGAGTTTGAGGGCGGAAGCGATATTGGTTACGCGAACGGGATTAACGCCGCCAACCAGGTGGTGGGCTTCAGCAATTCATCCGAGGGCGATCGTGCCTTCTTGTGGACCGAGGCGGATGGGATGCTGGATTTGAATACGCTGACCGATGCAACTGGGTCAGTCTGGATACTTGGTTATGCCACGTCGATCAACGACCAGGGTCAGATCGTAGGCTGGGGCACTTTCGATCCGGACGGGTCCGGCCCAATCCCGTCGGCCACGCATGCTTTCCGGTTGGAGCCAGTTGCTGAAACTCAGCCCGCGAAACTGGCCAACATTTCCACCCGGGTGCGCGTCCTTCCCGGTGACAACGCTCTGATCGGCGGATTCATCATCACCGGCACGGAGCCAAAGAAAGTAATCATCCGTGGTTTAGGCCCGTCTCTGGCGGGCGCGCTCGAGAGTGTGCTGGCCGATCCGACCATCGAGCTTCACCAGGGAGATGTGCTTCTCGCGCAAAACGACAACTGGAGAGATACCCAGGCCGCCGAAATCCTTGCGACAAACATTCCGCCGGCCAACGACCTCGAATCCGCGATTGTTCGGACTCTCGCTCCCGGAACCTACACCGCCATCCTTCGCGGCCGCGGCGAAACGAGCGGTACCGGGTTGGTCGAGGTCTACGATCTTGGGCTCGCCGGGTCTTCGACCCTCGCGAATATCAGCACCCGCGGTCTGATTGGCACCGGCGATAACGTCATGATCGGCGGATTGATCGTCGCCGGTAATTCGGGCCAGACCGCCAAGGTCATCGTGCGCGCCATCGGCCCCTCGCTCAGCGACTTCGGCGTGTCGGGCACCTTGCAGGATCCGACGCTTGAGCTGCACGACAGCAACGGCGGCTTGATTGGCTCCAATGACAATTGGCGGAGCGATCACGAAACCGAAATCATCGCGACCAGTTTGCCGCCTAGCCGAAACGCCGAGTCCGCCATCATCAGCATCCTGGCGCCTGGAAGTTACACCGCTATCGTTCGCGGAGTGAACGCCTCCACCGGCGTCGGCCTCGTCGAGGTCTACAATTTGCAGTGACGAAGCGTCAGCCGCTCAGGTGATTCACCGCTGATTACGGCACGGAAATCTTCATGGCTGGAATCCACTTCGCGTACAGTCGAGGTAGCGTTTGAGCCGGTCAATGACGTAGCTCGGCTTCTTGAGGCCGTGGTGTTGGCCGGGGTAGATGACCAGCTCGGCCGGCACGCCGAGGCTGCGCAGGGCCTGATACATCTGCTCGGTGTTGAGCAACGGCACGTTGAAATCGTTCTCGCCACAGAGGAAGAGCGTTGGCGTCTTGATCTTGTCGGCGTGGAGAAACGGATACGAAAGCCGAACCCAGACATCCATGTTCTTCCAAGGCGCGCCGAGCTCGGCGTCGTAATCGCGAATGTATTGGTCGGTGCCGTAACCGGCGAGGACGTTTGAGATCGAGGCGCCGCTGGTGGCGGCTTTGAAGCGAGTCGTGGTCGCGATGAGGTAGTTGGTGGCGATCCCGCCGTAACTCCAACCGCCCACACCCAGGCGATCGGGATCAGCCAGGCCACGGGCGATGGCGTCGTCCAGCGCGGCGAGATCATCCTCGACGTCGAGATGTCCCCAATCGGCATGGAGGCCCATGGCGAATTTCTCGCCGCGCCCGGTGGAGCCGCGAGGATTCGGCGCGATAACGGTATAGCCATTCGCGGCAAACAGTTGCCGGTCGAAATTGAACTCGCTCACATATTGCGACTGTGGGCCGCCGTGCAACCGAAGCAGGGCCGGAGGTTTGCCGCCCGCGGCCGAATCAAGCGGGTGAACGATGAACCCGTGGATCTCCGTGCCGTCTTTGCTCTTGAATTTTGTTTCCTCGGTCTGCGCGAGTTTGATCTGGGCCAGGAACGCGTCGTTTTGCTTGCTCAGGTTGCGCAGATTATTTTTCTCGGCGGCGAAAATCTCGTAGGGCCGTTCCGAGGTGCTCGTGAGGACAATGGTTTTTCCCGTTTTGCTGACATCGTAAGCGGTCACGCTGCGCCGTCCGCCAACGACGGTCTCGATCGTTCCGCCCGCCGCCGGAACACGGACCAGGGTCTCCGCGCCGTCGTCCTCGAGGATCGCAAAGACTCCTTTGCCGTCGGGCGACCAATGCGGTTGGATGACGTTGCGGTCCAGGTCTGGCGTCAACACTTTCGCCGCGCCGCCCGCCGCCGGAATGATTGCGAGCGTGTGCACGGCATACGCGATCTTCTTCGGATCGCCGCCGTGAATGTATGCGAGCGATTTGCCGTCCGGACTCCAGACCGGCGCGGATTCCCAATCCGGATGCGCATCGGCTTCGGGCGAAGTGGTGACTTGCCGCTCCTTCGCGCCCGGTTGCGCGCCGATCACCCAAACGTCCCAATCTTCAGTCCGGTCAGGATCGTCGCCGCGTTTCGTGACAAACGCGATCTCGTTGCCATCGGGCGACCAGGCCGGCAGAAATTCGTCGTGCTTGCCGGACGTGAGAATCTCGGCTTTGTGCGTCGCGAGATCGAGGAGTTGCAGATGCGAATATCGATCGGTCAGGTAGCCATCAATGTCCTTCTTGAAGAAGAGGCGATCGATCACGATGGGCGGAACGGTCTTCTTCTCTTTTTCCTTCTTCTCCGGCTCGCGCGGGTCAGGATCGTGCACGACAAGCACAATCCGCTTGGAATCCGGCGACCAGGCGAAGTCTTCGACACCGCCTTTTAGGTCGGTCAGTTTCTCCGCTTCTCCTCCGCCGACGGGCAGGATCCAGAGCTGGTCGGTTTCCTCCTCATCTTCGCGGCCGGAGAGGAACCCGATCCATTTTCCGTCCGGACTCCAGCGCGGATGCGACTGGCCTTTGTTGCCGAACGTGAGCGCGCGATTTTCCGAGCCATCCCACTTTGCCAGCCAAAGGTTGCCCGGTTGCTTGTCCTTCTCCATGTCCGCCGTCTTGACCACGTAGGCGACCAGATTGCCGTCCGGCGAAATATTCGGTTCGTCGACCTCGCGAAGCGCCGCAAAATCTTCCGGTTTCAACGCTCGCGGTGAGGATGCGGGGGTTGGGGCTGGAGTTGGAGTTGCGACGCGCGTGGTGGTTACCGGATTCGGCGACGGACTCGCCCCAAACGCGGGAGGGCAGGCGAACAATAAAAGAGAGCCGCCGACGAACCAGGCAGCTCTCATAACGCGCATCGTTAGCGGGATTATGCTACCGCCGCCGCCGGCCGAAGGAATAGCCGCGGTGGGTGCGGCCGCCGCCGATGGAGCGTTTGCCGCCCTCGGCTGCTTCGGGTTCGAAAAGCGCGGTGTAGAGGTACGGAAAACCCTCCAATTTCAGGCGGGGAATCTTCTGGCCCATGAAGCGCTCGATCGAATGCAGTGACGCCAGCTCCTCGCCATTCATCAGAGTAAACGCGTCGCCGACATTCTGGGCGCGGCCGGTTCGGCCAATGCGGTGGACGTAATCTTCCGGATGCTCCGGCACGTCGTAATTGATGACGTGGCTGACTCCGGCGATGTCGATCCCGCGCGCGGCAATGTCGGTCGCCACCATGATTTCGTATTTGCCGCTCTTGAAACCCTCGAGCGCTTCAACGCGCTCGCGCTGGGTCCGGTTCGAATGCATCACGGCGACGGAATGTCGCCCCTGTTTCAACTTCACCGCGATCTTGTCCGCGCCATGTTTTGTTCGGCTGAAGATCAAGCGCGCTGTCGAAATTTGTCCGCTCGAGCAGCGCCATGAGCAGATCGAACTTTTGCTCGGCCGCCACGGGATAAACCGCGTGCGTGACCGTCTCCGCCGGGGAACGGCGCGCGCCGATCTCGACCACTTGCGGCTCGCGCAGGACCCACGCGGCCAGCCGTTCGATCTCCGGCGGCAGCGTCGCGGAAAAGAGCAGCGTCTGCCGGTCGGTCGAAATTTGTTCAACGATCCGGCGCACGTCCGGGAGAAAACCCATGTCGAGCATCCGATCGACTTCATCGAGCACGAGGATGTTCACGTGACGCAAATTGATCGAGCCTTGCTCGAGCAGATCGAGCAGGCGGCCGGGGGTCGCGGTGACGATGTCCATTCCGCGCGAGGCTTCTTCCCGTTGTTTGCCGTAGCCGACGCCGCCGTGCACGACCGAGACGCGGAGATCGGTGAAACGGCCGTAATCGCGAAAAGCGGTTTCGACCTGGGCGGCCAGCTCGCGCGTCGGTTCGAGCACGAGACAGCGGAAATTCGCCATGCTTCGCCAGCAGGGTCAGGATCGGGCAGCGCGAAGGCGGCGGTCTTGCCGGTGCCGGTTTGGGCGGTGCCGATCAAGTCTTTGCCGGCGAGAACGATCGGGAAGGCGCGGAGCTGAATCGGAGTGGGCTCCGTGAAGCCCATTGCCTGGGTGCCGCGCACGACCTCGTTCGACAGGCCAAAATCTTTAAATGACACGCGCTGAATCTACTCCGGTTAGGGCATCACACAACGGGCACCGAAGCGGCACAACGGATCAGGAAGTTCGCAGCGAACGGGAGCAATTGTGCTGTCGGCCTTTGTGAGCGCTTTGTGACCTTGGTGCGAGAATCCCAGAATGTCGCCATCGCTCCGCATCTTCGTCCTGGCCGACACCCACAATCATCTGCCGGCGAACATCGAGGCGCTGGCGGAGGGAGCGGATGAGATCTGGCATCTCGGCGATGTCTGCGCGCCGAGCCATTCTGGAGACACTGGAGCAGATCGGTCCGCCGGTCACAGTCGTGCGCGGAAATTGCGACAGCAATTTCGAATGGCCGCTCGATCGTCGATCTGAAACGAAACGGTGTCCGCTTTCGACTCGTTCACATTCCGCCGGAGCGAGCGCCGGAGAACATCGATGTGCTCCTGCACGGCCACACCCATGTGCCGCGAAACGAGCGGCGCGAAGGGGTGCTGTTTCTCAATCCCGGCTGCGTGACGCGGCCAAACCGCGGCGCCGCGGCGAGCGTGGCGAATTTGGAGATTGCGGCGGACGGAAAACTTAGCTGGCGAACAATCAAGTTGCGCTAAGCCGGCTTCATTCAGCGCGGAGAACGACCATCAGGTGGTGATCATGAGCGACTCGGCCGACGCATTTGAGAGTTTCGGCCGCAACGCAACCGAGCGATGAACGTCCGGTTGCGTGAATTCGAGTTAGCTATGTGCGGCGACGGTCACCTGCGTTGAGGTCGTCAGGGGCGTGGTGGCGACCGGAAAACTGATGGGCTGGTGAGCGAACTGCCAGATCGCGGCTGCGGCGCTCAGGATAAGAAGGGTGTAGGCGATGGCCTCGAGCAGGCTGCGTTCTTTTTCTTCCGACCGCACCAGCAAGGCGTAAGTCGATTCGTGGATTTCGATGTCGGGTTGGTTGGTATTCATAAGGATTTGTTGGTTGCAGTCACTCCTTATGCAATGCCCGTGCCATCGGGAAAAAGAATATCATAACCTATTCTTGTTACGATAGTTATGAATACACAATTATCACAAGGTATCCTTATTTTATTCCGGCGGCGGGATCAGGTCGTTCCGATTTTGGGACGTCGAAAGCGTGTGGCGGATGCCGGAAATCAGCCGCTTTTGTCATCCCGAGCGAAGTCGAGGACCCCGGTGAAAGTCGATCGGTTCGCCACGTGAAAAGCCCGGCCCCGCCCGTTCTGCGGGCTGCGTTATGGCCTCGACCTCGCTGCGGCTTCGCTCGGGAATGACAGAGGACCCCGTCTTTCGGCAGTCCGGTGCTCAAGAGATCCGGTCCGCGAGAAGGTCTCGCGCCGCCTGCAGCAGAAAAGAAAGCGCCGCCGCTACTCGAGAGCTTCAGCCTCGAGCTGCGCCGCGGTCTTCTTCGTCTTGCGTTCGGTCTTCTTTCCGGTATCCGCTGCCGGGGCTTTTGCCTTTTTCTTGCCCTTTTCTTCCGGCGCCGGTTCGTCCGTCACCAGCGGCGAGTCCACCCATTCGATGAACGCGACCGGGGCCGAATCGCTCTTGCGCGCGCCGAGCTTTACGATCCGCGTGTATCCGCCTTTCCGGTCCGCGGAACGTGGCGCGATGTCCTCGAACAATTTCTTCACGGCGTCCTTCTGGCGGAGAACGGCGAGGGCCGTCCGTCGCGCGTGGAGCGAACCGTTCTTGCCCAGCGTCACCATTTTCTCCGCGAGCGGTCGGACCGCTTTCGCTTTCGCGAGGGTCGTCTTGATGCGCTGATGCTCGATCAGGCTGCAAACCTGATTCGCGAGCAACGACTTCCGATGCGCGGCCGTCAGCCCCAGCTTCAGGTCTTTTTTTGATGTCTCATGGGTTCATCCTCAGACGCCGCAATTGCCTAACGAGTGATTATTTCTTGTCTTCGTTCGGCCGAGCCATTGACGCCCGCGCCGTCCGCTGGAAATCGGTGATATCGACCAGGCCCGCGTCGAACTTCATGCCCAGGCCCAGCTGGAGTTGCTGCAGCTTGTCCTTGATTTCGTTGAGCGATTTCTTGCCGAAGTTGCGATACTTGAGCATCTCCGCCTCGGTCTTTTGCGCGAGCTGGCCGACGGTAGTGATGTTCGCGTTATTCAGGCAATTCGCCGCGCGGACACTGAGCTCGATTTCGTTCACGCTCATGTTGAGAAGCTTCTTCAGCTTCATGTTCTCTTCGCTCACGCCGGCTGGCGTTTCGTCGAACTCGATCACGTCTTCGTTGAAATTGACGAAGACATCGAGGTGATGGCGCAGGATCGCGGAAGCCTGGAGCAGGGCATCGTCCGGGGTGAGGCGGCCATCCGTCCAGACTTCGAGGATGAGCTTGTCGTAATCGGTCCGCTGGCCGACGCGCGTGTTTTCCACGGCGTATTTCACGCGGGTGACAGGCGAGAAAATGGAATCGATCGGAATGAGGCCGATCGGCTGATCGGGCCGCTTGTTTTCATCGCCCGTGGCAAAACCACGTCCGACGCGCACTTCGAGCTCGGCATCGAACTTGTGCTTCTTGTCCATCGTGCAGATGAGCTGGTCGGGGTTCAGCACTTCGTAGCCCTGGACGAATTGGATGTCGCCCGCGGTCACTTCGCCTTCCTTGTTCACGGCGAGGGACAGCTTGCGCGGCTCGTGTTCGGCCGCCTTGAATTTCACGCGCTTCAGGTTGAGCACGATGTCGGTCACGTCCTCGACGACGCCGGGCAAAGTAGCGAACTCGTGCTGCGCGCCCGGTGATCTTGACCGCGGTAATGGCGGCGCCTTCCAGCGAGGAAAGCAGCACGCGGCGGAGGGAATTTCCAACCGTGTGGCCGTAACCCGCTTCAAACGGTTCGGCGATGAATTTGGCGTAGGTTTCCGTGGCGCCGGTCTCGTCTTTCACGAGAGTCTTCGGCATTTCAAAACGACCGTAATGAACTGGCATGGTGGATTTAAGAATTGAGAATTATGAAATAAGAAATCCGCCTGAGGGCACTTCTTCCTTCTTAACTCTGCCTTCTTCCTTTCTCAGCGCCGGGTTACCCCTGACGAGTGCGGCCTCACGTCCAGCGACGGAAACCCAGGGACCAACGGCGCAACTTCAAAAACTCGTGCGGGACGTGGAATGAACACTAGCTGGCAAAGTTTGCAAGCGGGGATTTCCGGTAGGGCGAGGGGCTGTTCAGTAGTCATCCCGAGCGAAGTCGAGGGATCCCGCGGAACATCGAGCGACGGACTACGGGATCCCTCGACTTCGCTCGGGATGCCTGCTCGACTGAATCTCGCCCTGCCAGAAAGGATCAGGAGTCACCCCTCGACTATCTCGTCCGGGAGTTCGTTCGATGGGGCGGCCCCTTTCGGAAAGTGGCGCGCCAGAAGTTTGCCCGCCTCGTCGATCGCTTCGACCAGGGCATTTGTGAAATGCTCGTTCCGAAAATGAGCGCGCATTTGCTCCACTAATTGCTGCCAGAATTCATTCCCGCATTTCCGATGGACGCCTTCGTCTCCGATCACCGCAAACTTTTGCGCCCGCGGCGCTACAAAAATCAGGATGCCGTTGCGCTCTTTGGTGGCCTGCATGCCGAGCTTGGCGAATTTCTTGCGCGCGTGATCGAAGGCGTCGCCCTCCAGTTCGCCCCGCTGAACATAGACGCGAATTTCCCCCGAGCTTTTTCCTTCGGCGTCGCGGATCGCCGCCACGATGCGATCGTGATCGAGTTTCCCGAGAAAATCCTTCGTTCGCATCGTCTTTACCAGCTTCCGCTCGACCCGCCACCGCCGAAACTACCGCCGCCTCCGCTGAAGCCACTGAATCCGCCACCGGAAGATCCGCTCGACCAGCCACTGCCGCTGCTGCCACCGGACCATCCGCCCACAAACGGGCCCCCAAGACTCGAATAGCCATATCCGCGGCGGCGGAGGCGCGCATTTGATATCACCGCCAGGATGATGATTGCGATGACAAAGAAAGCGAAAATGTGCCCGCCCCCGACCTTTCCGGAGGTCCGCTCCGCGTTGGTTTTGCCGTCGCCCTTATATTCGCCGCGGATGGCTTTGAAGATGAGACCAATCCCCTCACCGAGCCCACCCTCATAGTCTTTGTTCCGGAAATGCGGAGTGATGTGGCGCGACCTGATATCGAACGCGACGACATCCGGCAGGGCACCTTCCAAACCATAACCGACCTGAATCGAAATCTTCCGGTCATCGATGAAAACGAGCATGACGACCCCGTTGCCCTGGCTGACATCTTTCTTCCCGACACCCCAGGCCTGCGCGACCCGCTGGCCGTAATCTTCAATCGACGAATCGCTTTCCATTTTCCGGAAAACGGCCACCACCACCTGGTTCGATGTCTCGCGCTCGAACTGGGCGAGTTGCTCGTTGAAACGAAGCGCGGCCTCCTTTGAAACGACGCCAGCGTAATCACTGAAGTAGCCGGCGGGTTTCGGTGGAATGATTTCCGCCGCGCGCAGATTCGCGCTGGCGAAGATCCCGACAGCGATAAGAAGCGCGGAGACTTTCCACCCCACCGCAAAAAGTGAAGCCATCGACCCAGGCTGAAAGACCTTACCTACGGGCCCTTCAACTTCGCTTTGATCCGTTCGGGATGACAAAGAATTACGGGTTCCCAGGCGTTGTTGCCGGTGCGGGCGCGGTCGGAGGTTTGTTGAAATCGAATTTCACCTCGGGTGCCTTATCCGCGTTTGGCTGCGCGGTGAAGAAAGGCCGCGGCTGAAACCCGAACAACTTGTTATACATATTGGTCGGAAAGCTCTGAATGGCCGTGTTGTAGGCCTGCACCGCCGCGTTGAAATTATTCCGCTCAACGGAAATGCGGTTCTCCGTTCCTTCCAGTTGGGCCTGGAGGTTTTGGAACGCCTCGGTGGCTTTGAGTTGCGGATAATTCTCACTCACGACGAGGAGCCGGGATAAAGCGGTGCTCAATTGTCCCTGGGCTTTCTGGAAGGCCTCCAGTTGCGCCGCATCGGTCGGGGCCTTGCTCGGATCGAGCTTCACCTGTCCCACACTGGCGCGAGCGTTCGTGACTTCGGTCAGAGTTGATTTTTCAAAATTGGCCGCTCCCGCCACCGTACTGACGAGGTTCGGGATCAGGTCGGCGCGCCGCTGGTAGACCGACTGCACGTCGGCCCATTTCTTATTAACGGTTTGTTCCAGCGCCACCAGCCGGTTGTAACCGCAACCACTCAGTCCGAAAATCAATGGCAGAAGGGCGAGGATTCTTCCGCCAGCAAGGGCAAATCTTTTCATGCGTAACCGTAACCTATTTCTGCGCCCCGGCTGGTCAATTTCTTGAGGCCGCTCTGGTTTTGCCCAAGGGGCAGAACTTAATCCTGGGTGGGTGCCACCTCGCCAGGCTCAGGCTCAGGCTCGGTGAGCGGCAACGAAGGCTCGGCCGTTTCGGCGGTTTTGGCGGGGGCGGCTGAGGGCAAATAGCGCGTTCGCAGTTCCTCCGCATTTGGCAGCTCGTCGAGATCGCGCAAGCCGAAATGCTCGAGAAAGAACTGCGTCGTCTCGTAGATGAGCGGCCGGCCGGGGACCTCGGAGCGTCCGGCAATTTTGACGAGCCCGCGTTCCATCAAACTTTGCAGAACGCCATCCACGGCCACGCCGCGAACCGCTTCGACATCGGCGCGGGTGATCGGTTGCCGGTAGGCGATGATCGCCAGAGTTTCGAGCGAAGGAGGAGTGAGCCGCACCGGTTTCGCCGCGGGAAACAGCTGCCGGACCCAGGGTGCGTAGACGGGATCGCTGGCCAGCTGCCAGCCCTCGGCTTTTTCCACGAGTTGAAACGCGCGGTTCTGCTCGATGTATTCGACCTTTAACTGTTCGAGGGCGGCCGCCACCTGCGCTTCGGTCGCCTTGGAAAACTCGTTCGGGATCAGCTCATCTGAGTCGCCCGCGCCTTTGATCGCGCTCATTAGTTCGCGCGCCGTAAGCGGCTTCTGCGCGCTGAAGAGGAGCGCTTCTATAACTTGGGGAAGGGTCATTTTCTTAGCGCGTCATCCAATGCTTGTCATCCCGAGCCGCGCAGACGGCGAAGGACCCCACAGTTGCAATGCGGACCAGCTTGCGCAATGGCGCGTCGCTCATGCAGCCGGCGCGGTGAGGGCGCAAGCTAGTCGATCCCACGATAGTGAGGTCCCTCGCCGTCTGCGCGGCTCGGGATGACAGCGCGCTTTGCTTCATCTTCAATTCACTCCGATCGCGTTTTGGATCGCCTCCGCGATCCGGTCTGCCTGCCGGTCGATCTGCTCCAGCTCGCGGCCTTCGATCAGGAGCCGGATCTTCGGTTCCGTCCCGGAATAGCGCAGCAGTACTCGGCCTTTGCCCGAAAGCTCTTTCTCCGCGTCTCCCACCAGGCGCATGACCGCCGGCAATTCTTCGAACGGACGTTTCTCCTTCACCTTCAGATTGCGTTGCGCCTGCGGGTATTTGGTCAGGCAGCGTTTCAATTCGCTCAGCGGCTTCCCGGTCGTTTGCATGATGCGCAGAATTTGCAGGGCACTGATGATTCCGTCGCCGGTCGTGGTGAAATCCCGGAAGATCATGTGACCGCTTTGCTCCCCACCCAGGTTCAAATTCCGTTCGACCATCGCCTCGATCACGTAGCGGTCTCCCACCTTTGCGCGGACGACCTTTCCGCCGAGCGGGGCCAGCGCTTCATCGAGACCGAAATTGCTCATGATCGTGGCGACGAGCGTGTTCCCATGAAGACGTCCTGACTCCAGCAAGTCAACCGCGGCGATCGCGAGGATTTCGTCCCCATCGACCAGATCGCCGTTTTCATCGCAGAGCAGGACGCGATCGGCGTCGCCGTCATGCGTAATACCAATCCGCGCGCCGCTTTCCTTTACGATCCGCTGAATTTCCTCGGGATAAGTGCTGCCGCATTGGGCGTTGATGTTCGTTCCGTTTGGTTCGTCGTGGATGACGGTCAAATCGGCGCCGAGTTCCCGCAAAATGCAGGGGGTCGATTTGTAGGCGGCGCCGTTCGCGACATCGACCGCGATGTGCATTTTCTCGAGCGACATCTTTCTCGGGAAACTGGCTTTCGCGAACTCGACATAGCGTCCCAGCGCATCATCGATCCTGGTCGCTCGCCCGATTTTTCCCGCGGTCGGACGAATGGAATCGATCTCGCCCGTGAAAACCAACTGCTCGATCTGCTGCTCGATCTGATCATCGAGCTTGTAGCCATCGTGCCGGAAAAATTTGATGCCGTTGTCTTCGTAGGGGTTGTGCGAGGCGGAAAGCACGATGCCTGCATCCGCGCGGAGCGAGCGCGTAATGTAGGCCACGCCCGGCGTGGGCAACGGCCCGATCAGCAGCACATCGACGCCAAGAGAGGTGATGCCCGCGACGAGCGCGTTCTCCAGCATGTAACCGGAGAGCCGCGTGTCTTTGCCGAGGACAATTTTCGGCCGGGCGCCGGCCGGATGTTCGCGCGGGTTGAGCCGCGTGAAAATATGCGCGGCGGCGCGGCCGAGCTTCAGCGCTGTTTCTGCCGTGACCGGCTCCACGTTCGCGACCCCGCGCACGCCGTCCGTTCCAAAAATTTTCTTTTCCTGCGCCACGTCGGTTATTGAAAGGCCGCCAGCGCCATTCGTAAACGGGTAAATTGCGTTGGTGCTCGCCGATTAGCTCCGGAGAGATGCGCTTCCGCGCGCCCAGGACATGCAGAAGCATGTCCCTCCGGCTCACAATGCCGCGCAACCGTAACGGAGTTAATCATTCTTTTCCGTCACCGGCCGGACTTCCCCCTTCGTCTTTCGCCGCGTTCATCTCGTTGATCTTGCGGTGCAAAGTCCGGCGGCTGATCCCAAGCTTCTTCGCCGCGGCGGTGACGTTGCCTTTCGTGGTGGCGAGCGCCTGCATGATGAGCCGCTTCTCGGTCTCGTGGAGATCGAGCGCGCTCGATTTTTCGCCAAACGCCTTGCCCGGGGTGATGCCCGCCGGGCAGTGCCGCGCCGGTCGCCTGCCGCACGTTCATCGGCAGGTCGCGCAGAGTGATCTTCGGCCCGTGCGCCATGACCACGCCATGCTCGATCGCGGTGCGCAGTTCGCGGACGTTTCCCGGCCAATCATAAGTGAGGAGCGCGTTCATCGCGTCGGCGGTCAGGTCGAGGAGCGGCTTCTCGTTCGCCTTGCAAAAATGCCGGAGAAATCCCCGCACCAGCATCGGGATATCTTCCTTCCGCTCGCGCAGCGGCGGCATGGTGATGTGCACGACGTTGAGGCGGAAATAGAGGTCGTCGCGGAATTTTCCCTCCTCCACCAGCTGCGCGAGGTTCTTGTTCGTGGCCGCGATCAGGCGCACGTCGGCGCGCAAGGTCTGGTTCCCGCCCACCCGCTCGAAGGCCCGCTCTTCGCTGATCACGCGCAGCAGTTTCACCTGCGTGCTGGCGTCGATCTCGCCGATCTCATCGAGGAAAATCGTGCCGCCGTTGGCCTGCTCGAAGCGTCCGATCCGGCGTTCGTGCGCGCCGGTAAACGCGCCGCGCTCGTGGCCGAACAGTTCGCTCTCGAGCAATTGCGGCGAGAGCGCCGCGCAATGCACCGTGACGAATTTCGCCTTGTTCCGGCGGCTCGAGATTGTGAATCGCGTGCGCGGCCAGTTCCTTGCCGGTGCCGCTTTCGCCTTCGATCAGGACATTCGCGGAAGAGGGCGCGACCTGCCGGATCGTGTCGAGCACTTCGCGCAGCGCCGGCGATTCGCCGACGATGTTCTCGAGGCCGAAACGTTCGTCCACCTGCTGGCGCAGCGTCCGATTCTCCTGCTCCATCCGCCGGCTGGCCAGCGCCCGCGCGATCAGGATTTCGACCTTGTCGAGATTGAGCGGCTTGGTCACGAAATCGTAGGCGCCGCGCTTCATCGCCTCGACCGCGGTATCGACCGAGCCGTAGGCCGTCATCATGATGCAGATCGGCGGATGCGGGAGTTTGAGCGCGCGCTCGATCAAGGCCATGCCGTCGTCGCCGCCGAGACGCAGATCGGTGATCATCACATCGATCTGTTCGCGTTCCAGCACGTCCATCGCGCCGCGGATGTCCTCCGCGACATAAGTGTCGTATTCGTCCTCGAGCAAACGCCGCAATCCATCGCGCGTGTGCTTTTCGTCATCGACGATCAGGATGGTGGGCTGGAGAGAGTCCATTTAGTGAATTAACGATTTAGCGATTTAGCGAATTAGCGATTGGTTTTTTCAATCGTTAAATCACTGAGTCGTTAACTCGCTAATTTTTTGTGCACCACTGGTCGACCCAATCGTTCACCGTCTTCCACCAGAGCCGCGAGTTCTGCGGCTTCAGCACCCAGTGGCCTTCGTCCGGGAAATACAGCATCTTCGACGGCACCTTCAGCCGCTGCAGGGTGGTGAAGAGCTGGAAGCCTTCCGCAACATCGAGCCGGAAATCGAGCTGGCCATGAACGACCAGCGTCGGCGTCTTGAATTTCTCGGCGAACAAATGCGGCGAAAATTTCCGGTAAAGCTCGCGGTTCTTCCACGGCGGGCCTTTGAATTCCCACTCGTTAAACCAAAGCTCTTCCGTCGTGCCGTAGGCCGATTCGGTGTTGAAGACGCCATCGTGCGACACGATGCACTTGAAGCGATCGGTGTGGCCGAGAATCCAGTTCGCCATGTAGCCGCCGTAGCTCGCGCCCAGCGCCGCCTCGCGCTTCTTGTCGATGAACGGATACGTCTTCTCCACGTAATCGAGCCCCTTCATCAAATCGTCATACGGCTTGCCGCCCCAATCGCCGCTGATCGAATCGGTGAACGTCTGTCCGTAACCGGTCGAGCCGTGGAAGTTGATCATCACGACGACGTAGCCGCTGGCCGCGAAGAGTTGCGCATTCCAGCGATACGTCCATGAATTTCCCCACGCGCCCTGCGGCCCGCCGTGGATCAAAAACTTCAGCGGATATTTCTTGCTCGCATCGAATCCCGGCGGCTTGACCAGAAATCCCTGCACGTCCTCGTTCGTCCGCGCCTTTGAAGGTGAACGGCTCGAGCGGCTGCATGTCGATCTGCGACGAGCAGCGCATCGTTCACGTGCGTGACCGCGATTGGCGCCGATCGCCTGCGAGTTCGCCGGCTCCTGAATATCGAGTCGCGCCAGATTTCGTTCGGCGCCGTCGATCGACATGTGCGTGAAGAAAAGCTGATTCCGTCCTGCGAGAAGACGAGATCATCCGCATGCAGACCTGAGCCAACATCGATTCGGCTGCTTTCGCCTCCAGCGGCAAAGCGCAGATCGGCGACTTCGCCGCGATCTTCCGCGCGTAAAGAAACATCGTCTTCGAGTCTGGCGTCCAGGCGAAGCTTCCGACCGAACGATCCAATTCTCTGGTCGCATTCCGCAGCTTTCCGGACTGTCGCGGTCATAGATGATCAGCGACTCGCTTGTCCGCTTCGAAGCCGGCGCGCGCCATCGATCGCCAGGCGAGATGCTTGCCGTCCGGCGAATAGAGCGGCGTGTTGTCGTTGCCGGGGCTGGTCGAAATTTTCTTCGGTGTGCCGCCGGTCATCGGGACGAGAAAGATCTCGTTGTTCGTGCTGGTCGCTTCGACTTCATCGATGTTGCTCGTGTAGGCGAGCTTCCTGCCCGTCGGGCGAAACCGCATACATGTCCTGGCCGCCGAGATTGAACGGCGGCACATCGTGATCGCCCGGGCGTGAGATCGCGCGCTGAGTCGGTTGCGACGCATCGGTCTCCGCGCTGATGACAAACAGATGGCTGCGCTTGAATTCGGTGAAGGCATTCCAATGCCGGTAGAGCAGCTTCGTGAAAATCTTCGCTTTCACCTTGCTCTTCCCGAGCTCCTCGTCGCGCTGCTTGTTGCACGCGTCGTCTTTGCAGTCGGGATAAACCGACGAGACGAAGACGATGTTCTTCCCGTCCGGCGACCAGATCGCCGCCGTCGGCGCCGGTCGAGATGTACGTGACCTGATGCGGCGTTCCGTCCAGGCCGCCGCTTTCCGCGGTAAAATTCGACATCCAGATTTGCGTCGGATCGGTCGCCTTCGAAGTGAAGATCAGCCGTTTGCCATCGGGCGAAAACCGCGGCCGCTCTTCTTGGTTCGGCGTTTGATTCAGGCGGCGCGCTTCTCCGCCGGCGGCCGGCACAATCCAGAGATGCGAAATCTTCGTGTTCGCTTCCAGGTCCACATCGACCGCGTCAAACACGACCCACTTGCCATCCGGCGATGGCACCGGCTCGCCGACCCGTTTCAGCTTCATCATGTCTTCGAAGGTGAAGGGACGTTTGGGGCCCGTCGGAGCTGTGCTCGGCGCAGGTTGCGCCAGGAGCGAGCCGGCGAAAGCGAAAGAAACGATCAGGATTTTCCAATGCATAGGTGGTCTCCGAGTGAATGCGCAAACTCCCGCCGAAGCCGCCATCGCGCAACCGCGCGAACGCTTGTCATCCCGAGCCGCGCAGACGGCGAGGGACCTCGCAGTTGCAACTTGCGTCTCCTCCAACCTTCGGAAGCACATACCATCAGTGACGTGGTGGTTATCTCTGCCGAGGGTGATCTTGGACCGCCTTTGAGGTCCCTCGCCGTCTACGGGGCTCGGGATGACAGCGGGGACGCGTCCCCGTTTACTCCACCACTAATTCCTGCCGGACCGTCCCCGAGCCGTGATCTTCAAACCAGGTGATGTGTTCCGCCACCATGTCGAATTCCAGGATGTAACTGCCCGGGATTTTCGGGAGGCGGACCTTGAGTTCAATCTCCGCGGCGTCGCCCGGCTCCAGGTCGCGCGGCAGGTGGGCCCGCGCGTAATCCCATTCGACTTCTTCTTCGGTCTCGCGCAACAAATGTGAGCCGAGATAGATCGCGCCTGCGCCGGTGCTCGCGTTTCCGGTCGCCGGCCAGGACGTGAGCCCAATATTCTCCACGCGCAGACGAAACATTTGCTCGGCGGATGCCCGACCGGTTCGCGGCCCATCAAGCAGGGTGAGTTCCGCGACAAAATCCTGACGCGCAGCGTCCGTAGCCTCATTTCCTCCGGCCTTGCGGCATACCACCACAGCGCGGTCGTCCTTTTCCTCGATCAACTCAACCTCTGCGAATCCCGCATTTCGGAGCATCGCCATCAGCGCTTCAACCCCGGGTAAAAACCAGTTAAAGACCTGCTCTTTCGACTCGAGAGGATTCTCCACATAAGCGAGCGGATGGAGCATTGTCTTCATCGCGCCGAATGAATACGGGAACGACTTGGGGGTCGACGCGGAGGGCATGATGGCGGTTTCAATCACCAGCAATTCTTTCGTTACCCGAAATAGATTTTCCAGGGCGAGGATCGGATGTTTGAGATGATAAAGGAGCCCGAGAGCGAGCGTGATATCGAACTGTCCGACAACGCGCGGACTGAGTTCGTAGACGTTCAGGCGGCGAAACTCGACCTCCAGATCGAGCACCTTTCGAACAAACAATCCCTGCCTGACGTGCTGGCGCTGGCCGTCAACCCCAAGCACCCGTGTTGCGCCGCGGCGCTTGGCCTCGAACGCGTAAAATCCTGCGTTGCAACCGACATCGAGCAGGGTCTTGCCGCTGAGGTCAGGCGGAAGAAGTTTTTGAATCGTCTGCCACGGACCGAGAGGATGATCGACGGGCTCGCCCATCACGCTCTCCGTTTTCGTGAAGAGTCCGGCGCCCAAATCAATGCGGTGAAACCACGGCTCGAGTCGCTTCAATTCCGACAGGATCTCTTCGCGCGTCATCGTTGTTTACTCACTGAAGCAGAGGGGTCGTCATGAACATCATATGCCTGCGCGGCGCGTGGCGCCCGGATTCGGCTTTGATAACATTGTCGTGGTGGCGATTCGGAAAGAGGCGGTGCGGTGTTCTTTCCTGCTCTTGCTCATGATCCTGCTCCTGATCTTTCCTTCTTGATCACGCCCGGAGCAGGGGATCACGAGCAGGATCATGAGCAAATCCTTCCGCACAACTACTAGCCGCAGAACATCGACGAGCTAGCGTTTTCGTCTTCGACCACGCAGGCTGCGTGTTTCTGTTTCGATGAGTCTCCACTCCAAGATAACGCCGGATCGGTTGGCCGCGATAGCCGTCTCGCTGTTGCCGCTCCTCTATTTCTTGCCGGCAACCTGCGGGCACATTGTCATCGCTCCGGACGACGGCGTGATTTTCAATGTCCCGCTACGCGCGGCGGTGGCGAATCTATTTCACGCCGGACAGATCCCTCTTTGGAATCCTTACATCTTTTGCGGCATGCCGCTGTTTGCCGCGGCCCAGGCCGGAGTGCTTTTTCCACTCAACTGGTTCTACCTCCTCTTCAGCGCTCCGGTCGCGACCAATTTGATGATGCTTTCGAGTTACATGGTCGCGGCACTCGGCGCCTATCTCTACGCCCGGCGGAGCGGGTCGAGCGTGGCGGGCGCAGCTCTCACGAGCGTCATCTGGCAGGGGAGCGGTTTTCTCATTGGGCAGATCGGCCACACCAACACGCTGCATGCGGCGGCGGTGTTGCCGTGGGTGTTGTGGGCGATTGACGGCTACGGCCAGAGCGGGAAGCGAAGTTGCGGGGTATTGCTGGCGGCCCTGGTTGCGGTCCTGGTTTTCGCCGGCCACCACCAGACTTTGACCTACGCGCTTCTGGTCGCGACGGCCTATGCGCTGGTAATGTGGCGCAGTCAGGTCGCAGAGCCGACCGGGCCGTTCCCACAATCGCGCCGGGCCTACTTGCGATCCCTCCTTTTCGTCGGAACCGGGCTGGTCCTGGCCGCGGTGCAACTCGTGCCCACGATCGAGCTGCTCCGCCACAGCCTGCGCTCTGATGCCTCTTACGATTTCTTCACATCGTTTAGCATGCCGCCGCACTTTCTCTGGACGTTTTTTGCGCCTTACGTCATGGGCGGTGGAGATGGCCGATTGTTTCGGGCGCCTTACGTTGGGCCCGCGTTCTATGGCGAATACGTCGGGTATGTGGGCCTCGCGGCGATCATCCTGGCGCTGATCGCACTCAGCTTGAGGCGTGATGGACGGACCATATTTTGGGGTGTGGTCGTGCTGGCCGGTCTTACGCTCGCCTTGGGTTGTTATGCCCCGTTCGGTTTCTACAAACTGATCTACGTGGTGCCGGTGCTGAATCTTTTTCGCGTGCCCGCGCGGCACCTTATGGAGGTCGAGTTTGCCCTGGCGGTTCTCGCGGGTCGGGGACTGACGGCGATCGTCTCCGCGGGTGATCGTGCCAAGATATTGCGCTGGGTGGCCATTGCCGGCGCAGTGGTGCTGGGGCTGACTTGTCTCGCAGTCACCCTCGGGCGTCCGGCGGATTTTCGGCTTGGGCGAATCGGACCGGTCAGTCTGCTGCGCGCACCTGAGTTATTCCTGCCGATAATCCTGGCCGCCGCGAGTGGTTGGGCCCTCTATCGTATAGCGAGAGGCCGGCGCCATGCGTTGCTTTGTTTCTGGGTCGTCCTTGCGTTGGATTTGTGTTCATGGGGCCAGTCAACCGGCTGGCGCGTCGCCAGCCCGCGTCTCGACTCTGAGTTGTGGCACGAGCCGGCGACGGTTCGATTTCTGCGCGAGCGCGCAAGGCCCGACAAAGCCGCCCCTCCGGACAGAATTCTCACTCAAGATTATTTCTTCGATCCGGCCAGGGCCGTCGTGATCCCAAAGCCCGGCACTGGCTGGGTGCTGTCGCTTCAGCCGGACATTTACATGATGCACGGCGTGGAAAACGCCGCCGGCTACGACGGTTTCGGACTGGCGCGATACAGCCGTCTGGCGGGCGACATGAAAATCTGGGGCGACCTGGCCGATGCCGAACGGACGCTACGGAGCGATAGTCGCGAGCTTGATCTCCTCAACGTCCGCTACCTCTTGGCGCGCTCGTCCGCGGTGACAAGCGATCCCGTTTCGGAGCGGCTCGATTTCCCCGCTGCTACCGAGGTCTACGGAGGGGAGCCGTTTGCTGAGGAAAACTTAAACATAAAGGGCATCCTGTCCGGCGAACGGCTTTCCTTCACCATGCCGCCAGTAGAGGTTGATCACATCGCCTTGCTCACAAATATGGCCTGGTCCGATCGCGTGCCGGATCACGAAATCGTCGCGGAAATTCGTTTACACGCGAAGGATGGCCGGACGTTTCACTTCAAGGTCCGGGCCGGGGATCACACCTCGGAGTGGGCCCACGATCGCGCCGAGATCCAGGCGCGCATCAAGCACGGCCGCGCGCCGGTCGCGACCAGTTATCAGGTCAAGGATGGCGAAACGAAGTATGAGGCGCACACCTATCTCTGCACGTTTGCTCTGCCGGAAAGGGGCACGATCGATGGCGGAGAGATTACGGTCGCGCAAGTCGGCGTCGCACCGCAATTATCCCTGAGCGTGAATCGCCTTAGCTTCGTTGATGGAGCGCGTGGCTTCCCCTTGCGAACCGAGTGGTTGGAGAAGGAGGCGGTGGCGAGTTCCGACGAGTCGCTTGCGCCGCCGGAGAAGGGGAGTGTGGCGCGCTGGAAGCCGGTGGAGCAAATTGGGAAGGTCGCGCTTTTTGAGAATGAGCGCAGGTTACCTCGCGCCTGGCTTGCGGCGGGCGAATTGGTGGCGAGCGACGAAGAGCAACTCAGCATCATCCGTTCAGGCAAGACGCCTTCGGGTGCGCCTTGGAACCCGCTCGAGCAGGTGCTGGTCGAAAGTAGGACTGGACTCAACTACGCCAAAGTTAACGAGCAGTCGGAAGGTCACGCGGTCGAGGTGACGACTTCCGAGTCGAACCGAATCGAGTTGAAAACCGAATCGGCTGCGCCCTCGCTACTCGTTTTGGCCGAGAATCACTATCCGGGTTGGCGAGCATCGGTCGACGGTCAACGTGCCGAAATCGCTCGGGTGAATTACAATCAACGGGGTGTCGCACTTTCCGCCGGCAAGCATCTGGTCACGTTTGTCTATCGACCCATCTCGGTGCTGGTTGGTCTGGTGGTTTCCCTGGTCACGCTTGTGGCGCTCTTGTGGTGGGCTGCCGGTGTCGGTCCATTCGTGAAAAAAAGAGTCATATGAGTGAGCCGACAGAGAAACGCCCGATCCTGGAGCAGCCGCGTTTAGTGGAGCGGCTGGCAGGTTGTTTCTTCTATCACGCGATGGAGTTGCCGGGGTTTGGCTTGGTTCCGGGGCAGTGGGATCTTCGCGGACGGTTCGACGAATATGTCGGTGGTGTGGAGTTGGCGCATCGGGAGGTGCTGGACGTAGGCACCGCTACCGGCTTCCTGAGTTTTGAAGCCGAGAAACGTGGAGCGGCGCGCGTTCTATCGTTCGATATGAGCGACGCGCGGCAGCAGACCTTCCTTCCTTTCAAGGAGAAGCCCTATTATCGCGATCCCGAGCGCTGGCGGGAACAGTACGGCGCCGAAATCGAACAATGGAAAAACGCCTACTGGCTTTGTCACCGGCTGCTTAGTTCCAAGGCCGAGGTTTACTACGGCAACATTTACGGACTGCCGGCGGAATTGGGCCAGTTCGACGTCGCCATTGTGGGTTCAGTCCTGGAGCACTTGAGCGACCAGATCACGGCCCTGGCTTCCATCGCTCGATTAACGAGGAAAACCATCGTGATCATCTCGCCTTTGCTGCAAACCGATGAACGAATTGCCCGGTTCGAATCTTTGGCCAGTAATCCAGCTGCCGACTTTACCTGGTGGACCTACTCGCTCGGAGTCTACCGCGAGGTGTTAGGGATGCTCGGGTTCAGCATCGCGAAGGTGACCACGGCAAAGTATCGCTACATGCACGGAGATCGGTTCGAGGAAAGATCGACGATCGTGGCGGTCCGAGACTGATTCCAGGAGCTAAAAGAAGGGATTCATCCTGTGCTAACTCGATTGAGACGCATCCCGCTGGTCCGTGATTTCCTGGTCTTCCTGGCCTTCTGCTTCTTCACAGCCCTGGTGACCTGGCCCTATGCGACCAGCCTGCGCGACGCCGCGGTCGATGCCGGCGATCCCTATCTCGTCTCCTGGATTCTTTGGTGGGACTACCACCAGACCTTTACCGATCCGCTCAACCTCTTTCACGCGAACTTGTTTTATCCGCTGCGCTACACCCTTGCCCTGAGCGAACACTGCTACGGGATTGCGCTGCTTTTCTTTCCGCTCTTCGCCCTGGGTGCTCACCCGTTGACCGTTCATGCCGTGGCGATGTTTGTCGGCTTCGCGGCATGCGGTTTCGGCGCGTTTCGCCTGGCCCGCACTTTGACTGGATCAAACGGCGCCGCCTGGATCGCCGGCATCATTTTCGCCTTCGTCCCATATCGCTTCGGCATGATGTCGCATTTGCCTTACCTCTTTTCGGCCTGGATCCCTTTGGTCTTCGAGGCGCTGGTTCTGTTTGCCCGTGACCGCAGCCGGAAACGGGCGGGCTGGCTCGGCGTTGCCTTCTTCATGCTGGGACTGACCACCATTTCGTGGCTTACGTTTTCGCTCATTCCGTTGGTGGTCTCGGCGGCGATCCTAATGACGCGTTACGGCTTGTGGCGCGACCCGGTTTTTTGGCGTCGGGGTGCGGTGGCGATCGGACTGGCTTCGCTGGCCTTGTTGCCGTTCATGCTGCCCTACTACCATGCCGCGAAGCTCTACCATTTCGAGCGCAGCATCGATCAGGTGAAGTCCTGGTCGGCCTGGCCCATTCACTGGTTGTCGGCGGACAACCGAAACAGATTGTGGCGCAGCCTGGGCGACTTTCTGCCCGACGGCGGGAAGTTCAGGCTGTTTCCTGGATTGCTTCCCATCCTGCTTTCGCTGGCGGCCATACTGCTGGCGTCGCCACGAGCGTTGCAGGCACCGAAGGCCGATCTGTCTGAAACAGGATCGCGAACCAGATGGATCAGGTGGCTTGATGCGCTGGCCATCGCCGCGCTGATTATTGCGATCCCCGTGCTTGGCACCGCCCGAACGGGAGTGCTCCAGAGCATTTACACCCACGTCACGTCCGAGCGCATTCTTGGACTGCTCGCGGTCGCCGTCATCGCCCGGCTGTGTCTCTCCTATCCTGTCGTCCTGCGCCGCGAGAACGCGAACCTGATCGAGACCTTGCGTTCGGGCCGGCGCGGCGATGCATTCTGGCTCGCACTCGTATGGACAATCATCGGTTTCTTCTACTCGCTCGGCTGGAACTTCTTTTTCTATCGCATTCTTCATGAAGTAGTGCCGCTCTTCCGGACCATGCGGGTGGCCGTACGTGGCGCCATGTTCGCCTACCTCGGTCTTGCCATCCTCGCCGCACTGGGCGCGAAACGCCTGACCGAGATTATTGGAAAAAGAAACCCGCGGCTGCGTCCTGCGCCGGTATTCGCGCTGATAGCGACACTGCTTCTTTTCGAGCTAAACGCATCCCGTTTGAAGTTTATCCATGGCGATGTGTATCCGGATGGGGTCACGCTGCGCTTGAAGGAAACACCGATGCGGGGCGGCGTCGTTATCCTACCGGCGAACGAACATGTTAATCATCGGCACGTGCTCCGTTCGGCCGATCACATGAAGCCGATGATTGTCGGGATCTCCGGTTTTAGCTCGTCCTACGAGATTCAGATCGAGGTGGCGACGCACGCCGGGCCGATACCCGCGACCTTCATGAAGTTTCTCGAAGATGTTCCTGCTTCCTATGTCGTGATCGAAAACCACCTGATCGCGCCCGAGCGCCGTCTCGATTACGAAACCTTTCTCGCCCGCGCGGTGAACGCCGGACGGCTGCGCTTCATCAACCGTTTCGATGGGCGCGACGACCTGTATGCGGTGGTGAAGACCGAGCCGCATGCGAAAACTGAAGCGCCTCTGCCCTTCGCGCTCGAGGTCAGGGAATGGGAGGTCTTGATCCAGGAAGATCCGGTCAATCTCCTCGGGCAATATCGATCGCTAAGCCAGGCCCTCTATCGTTTCAACGTGGCATCATACGGTGAAATGCCGCGCTACTCGGAGTTCCGGTCTGACGTTGAACTGATCGGTCGCGGCGTGGTGGCCAATTCACTGGAAGAGGAGGCAAAGCTCGAAAACAACCTGAGGCAGTTTGCGGAACGCTGGACCGGGCGCTCGAAGTTTAGGGAGCGTTACGAATCAATGACCAGCGAGCGCTTTGTTGATGAGTTATCCAGCAACGCCCGGTTGACGCTCTCTCCCGCCGAACGCGCGGCCTTCATCAATAAACTGGAGAGCGGTGCTCTAACGCGTGGAGAGATGTTGTTAGCAATCGTGAAGAACCCTGTCTTTGCTGAAAGCGAAGAGAAGCGCTCGCTGGTCCTGCTCCACTATTTTGGCTACCTCCAACGCGACCCCGGCGATCCGCCGGATAGGAACCTGGATGGTTTTAACTTCTGGCTGAAAGAGGTGGAGAAATCGGAGGACGTCGGAAGGTTAGCTCGAGGTTTCATGGCTTCGGGCGAATACATCGACAAGGGGAAGAAGTAATGAATGATGAACAGTTGGGTTAAGAGAAGAGGATGGGATCGGGAAATGGACCGCGAGGAATCAACTAATCAGGAATCGCCGGGAAGCGAGCAGGACGCCCCCTGTCTATCTGTCGTCGTTCCGGTTTATAACGAAGAAGCCACCCTGGGCGAGATCGTGCGCAAGTTGCTGAACGTTCCCTGCCTTCTCGAAATCATCATTGTGGACGACTGCTCGACCGACGGCACGGGAGCAGTGGCGCGCGAGCTTGGCCGGTTGCACTCACAAGTGCGGCTGATGCGTCACGAATGCAACGCCGGAAAGACCGCGGCGCTCAAAAGCGGCCTGGCGTTAACCACTGGTCAAATAGTCATCATCCAGGACGCGGACCTCGAGTACGACCCGGCCGAAATCTACGGAGTCATTCAACCGATTCTCGCGGGCCGCGCCGATGTCGTCTACGGCTCGCGCTTCCTGGTGCGTCGGGCGGCGCGCGTTCTCTATTTCTATCACTACCTGGCCAACAAGGGATTGACCTGTCTCTCCAACCTCCTGACCAATCTCAACATGACCGATATTGAAACTGGCTATAAGGCGTTTCGCGGCGAGATCATTCGCGAAATGGTTATCGCATCCAGCGGCTTCGGGTTTGAAGTAGAAGTGACAGCCAAGATCGCCAAGTTAAAGATAGCGATTTACGAAGTGCCCATCAGTTATTACGGCCGCACCTACGACGAGGGTAAGAAGATCGCTTTCAAGGATGGACTGATGGCGCTTTGGCTCGTGATACGGTTCAATCTGTTCTGCAGCCTCGCCGCCTCTTTTCGGCAAATACCCGAGCCGCGCTCCAAGCCACACAACCAACTCTCCAAAAACGGCCTTGAGGCGGGTTAATAAAAGTGAAGGCTGCCTCCGTCCCGCCCCCAGAAGGCTTTACTTATTCGGGTCGGGAATTGGATGCGATGGCCGGCGCCTCCAATTATCACGAATGGATTTTAGACGTCTTTGAGCCTTTTCTCGGGCGACACCTCGTGGAAGTGGGCGCCGGGCTGGGCTCGTTCTCCGAACTGATTCTAAGACATCACGCGTGTCAGACGTTTTGGCTCGTTGAACCGTCTCGCGAAATGTATGATCAACTGGCAGTCGCGCAGGAGTTGCAAACCAACACCCGGATTCAGACGTTCCACGGAACTTTCCGGGAAGTAGCGCCGTCAATTAAGGCCGGGCAAGCTCCTGACTCCATTATCTACGTCAACGTTTTGGAGCATATCATGGATGATGAGGGCGAACTCGCTGCCATTCACGATACTCTGGCGGAGACTGGTCGTGTTTTCCTATTTGTGCCGGCGTTGCCCTGGCTTTACGGCGCCTTCGACGAACGAGTGGGCCACATGCGCCGCTACACCAAGCCGGAGCTGGAAGGGAAACTAGAGCGGGCCGGCTTCAAAGTGGTTCTCTCGCGCTATTTCGACTTTGCGGGGATTGCTCCATGGTGGGTCAAGTATCGCCTGCTTCGGTCTGCCACGATGGCGCCGGGTGGTGTGAGACAATATGACCGATGGGTGGTTCCCATTGCGCGACGCATTGAAAAGCTCCTTGAGCCGCCCATTGGCAAGAACGTAATCGCCGTGGCGGAGAAGAGGTGATTCGCGTTGAGAGTTTCGGCACGAGATTGCCGCCTGCTCGGCACCCCGCGGGATGATAAACGTCTTTATCTCTGATCGGGGTCATTGTACTACATAATCTCTATGCAGATCCGCAGCCCCGAACTGACGAGCGACCAAATTGAGCAGTGGATGCGTCTGGCTGTGGCCAGCCCGCGCCCGGCCCGCCAGGTGGCTGTCACCAGAGCGCCTTTGGAGTTGAGACCCTTTCCTGAGCAACGACTCTATCGTGATCATCCCGGTTTCGATTTCAAGAAAGCCAAGCAAGCGCTCAGTCGGGCCCGGGCGAAAACGGACATCGACACGATCAAGCCTCTTCGCCGGTTGAGACGAAATCAGGGTGCGGTCAATGAGGGATTGATCGACTCGTTTAGCGCCCTCATCGCGGTCAACAAACAGATGGCCACGGAAATCACCGCCTTGTCGGCGGACCTGGCGACGTTGCGCCAGCGCCTGGCCGAAATGGAAACTACCTCGTCCGATCACTCTCTCGGACAGCTCTAAGCCGTGCGGATTATTATCGCGACGGTGCAGATTCCGTTCGTCTCCGGAGGCGCGGAATCACATGCCTGGGGATTGAAGGCGGCCTTGATTAACGAAGGCCATGAGGCGGACATCGTCACGGTCCCATTCAATCCGGCGGTGCCGGAACGCATTCCCGATCAAATGCTCGCCTGCCGGCTCCTCGATTTGACCCACATCCATGGCACGCCGGTGGACCGCTTGATCGCATTGAAATTTCCCGCCTATCTCATTCCGCATCCGAACAAGGTGGTTTGGGTGCTGCACCAGCATCGGGCGGCCTACGACCTTTGGGATTACCCGTTCGAAGATCTCAGTGCATCGCCGCGCGGAGTGCTGGTGCGCGAATCAATTCGGCGCGCCGATCAACTGCTGGGGGAGGCCAAGGCGGTCTTTGCCAATTCGAGAAACATCGCAAATCGCCTCGGTCATTTCTGCGGCATTCACTCGGTCCCCCTTTATCATCCACCTCCAAACGCCGGGCACTTCTTCTGCGACCCCAACCCCGGGGAATATTTTTTCTTTCCCAGCCGTTTGTCCGCGTCGAAACGGCAGAGCCTGGTCCTGGAAGCGCTGGCCCTGACCAAACAGGATGTGAAGATCCGTTTTGCGGGACTGCCCGATAGTCCCGAGTACGGGAGGCGTCTAAAACTCCTGGCGACGAAATTGGGAGTAGAGGCGCGGGTGGAGTGGCTCGGTTACCTGACCGAAGAGGAAAAGCGCAACACGTATGCGAAAGCGATCGCGGTCGTTTTTCCGCCGGTCGACGAGGATTATGGTTACATCACCCTGGAGGCCATGCTTTCGTCGAAGGCCGTGATCACCTGCGAAGATTCCGGCGGCCCCCTCGAATTTGTTTCTCATGGGAAAACCGGCCTGGTGACCAAACCTACCGCTCCGGCGCTGGCCGAGGCTCTCGATCAGGTCTGGCGGGAGCGCAAACTTGCCGAAAAATTCGGGCGGGCTGGGCGCGACAGCTACGAGGAGGGAGGCTTGTCGTGGCCGGAGGTCGTGCGCCAACTCTTGATGTGAAGATCAACCTGTTTTCTCCGCTGCCGCCGACCCGCTCGGAGATTGCGCGTCAGACGGCCAACCTGCTTCCATTGCTCGCGCAGAAGGCGGAGGTGGTTGTTTGGTCGAGCGAACCGCAATGGCTTCCCGCGGCGGAGCAACATGCCGTCGTTCGCCATTACGACGCCAATCATCCTCCGTGGCGCGAGATCAGCCAGGCGGACGTTACGTTCTATCAAATGGGAAATGATCCGCGCTATCACCATGCGATCTGGCGGATCAGCCGGGAGCATCCCGGCATCGTCATCCTGCACGACCTCAAGTTGCAGCATTTCTTCTCCGGCCTCGTCTTTCACGATCTCGGATTCAACCGCCGCCAATATCTCGAGTTGGTCGAACGCCATCACGGCACCAGTGGCCGCCTCCTGGCGGAATCACATCTGTCCGGCCTCCTCGTCACCGAAGAGCTGGCGCAGATCTGTCCGCTCACTGGCGGGGTAACGGAAAATGCGCTCATGGTGATTGTCCATTCAGAGAACGCGCAACTTTCGGGAGATACTTGTGTCCATTACATGCCGCTGGGCGTGGGTTCGCCGCCGCGACTAAGCGTGACACGGCCGGATCGTGCCACAGAGGGTGCGTATCGAATCAGTGTTTTCGGATTTCTCGGACCAAATCGACGACTGCCTGCGCTTTTGCGCGCCTTGTCGAACTTCCCGCAACGCGACCGTTTTCGGCTCGATATCTACGGCACGATTGAAGGTGAAGAAAAAATACATCAGCTGGTGGCGCGGCTGGGTCTGAGTGATTTGGTCACGTTACGGGGATTTGTCGCGGAGGATCAGCTGGACGATGCCCTGCGGCAGACCGACCTCGTGGTAAACATGCGCTATCCCAGCATGGGAGAAGCCTCGGCCAGCCAGCTTCATTGCTGGCAATATGCTCTGCCCGCCCTGGTCACTCGAACGGCCTGGTACGAAACGCTTCCTGAGAATACGGTTGCCTTTGTCCGACCCGAGTACGAGGCCGAAGACATTCAGGCGCATCTTGCGGGGTTCCTGGCCGACCCGGAAAAGTATCGGGAACTGGGCCGTAACGGCGAGCGTTACGTGAAGCAGAATCACGCGGTTGAAACCTACGCCGACTCTTTGCTGGAGATAGCGACGCGCGTCCCGGAATTTCAAGCTCGATGGATTGCGCGAGACCTCGCCCGTCGGACCGGAGCGGCTCTGAACGCCTGGCATGATTCCTCGACGATCGATCCTTGTTTGCCTCGCCTTGCGGAAGAGATCAGGACGCTGGTAGCGGGCGATCCATCCGGTATTCGCCGGAGCGAGGCGGCGGCAACATCGACAGAGCTGGCGAAAAGCGGTTAACTAACGACAGCAATGCCCTCGAATATCGATCGCGGCCTGGCAGATGACGAATTCGGCAAAATCGAAGCGAAGCTTGCCTTGATTCGAACCGCCGCTACTGCGCCTCCTGACCCGCCGGCATCCTGGTTCAAGCGAACGTTCGCTCCGGCCGCGCCTTCTTCGCGCCCAAGCGAGATCGACGCCGGATTGGTCGATGCTCTCCGCGACACGGTTGCCCTTCTTCGCGAAAAGGTCGCGGCGCACCAGGTCCGCTTCGAGCAGATCGAACAGGAGGTGGGAGAGCTGCGTTCGGTTTTGGCCAGCGTGCGCGAATTACAAGAGCGTTCCGCCGCGGCCGAGACGATGCTGGCGCAGTTGCGCCAGGAGCAGGGCGAAATCCGGGATCGCCTCGCGTCGATCGGGGAGCAGCTGACGCAGACCGGGGAGCGGCTGACGCAGACCGGGCAGCAGTTGGCGCAATCAGGGCAGGAGCAAAGCGAGAAGATCAAACAGCTGGCCGCTGGGCAGGGCGACCTTGCTAACGAATTGCGCGAACGGATCCAACAGGTGCTCGATGAGCAACGCGTCAGCCTTCGGCAAGTCTCTTTGAAAACGAGCGAGGAAGCTGTTCTGGCCGATCGCGCGCGTCGGGCCACTGAGTTGCGCTTGGACGAACTCGCACGGCGGGTTCCGGAAAAACCGGCATGACTCCGCCGGCGGAAGACGCGGACCTGTACGCCCGCGCCGGTATCGATGACGTCGCGGAATTCTATCGAGACAAATTCGTCTCGAACGCCGTCCTCGATCACCAGTACTTCAAACCGCTCGACCGGTTCGATCTCCGCTTCGCCCGCACGATGTGGGTCTACGACAACGTGCGCCGGAACGCCTCAGTCCTGGATCTCGGTTGCGGCGCGGGCATGCTGGCTTTGCTAAAGCGCAAGGGTGTCACGTTGACCGGTGTGGATCTTTCCGACGAATGCGTGGCCGCCGCGCGTCGCAACGGTTACGACGAGACACTTCGTTCGGAGCTCCATGCGTTGCCTTTCGCGGAGGCCTCGTTCGATTATGTCGTCAGCCTGGATGTCATCGGTCATATCGCGGCCGAACAAAAGGATGCCGTCCTGGCCGAGATCCGACGGGTCTTGCGCCCTGACGGTGTGACCCTGCACGGAATCGAGTGCACGGATCGCGCCGCGCGACGCCGGTACGATGAAATGTCGCCCGAAGACCTGCGTCGTTTCATTGGCATCGACGGACACGTCGGCCTGGAAGAGGAAGACGAACATGGCGATCGCTTCCGTAGATTTTTCACCCACGTGGCTTGGGAGCCGCGTTACGCCCTTTGTCTGAGCAGCGATGAGTTTTTGAAACAAGCGGACCGTTACGGGCTGCCGTTCGAGGATGATTTTCTCGAATACCTGCGCGGATTCTCTTTCGAGCAACGGCGCGCCTTCGATATGGCGATGGGTTACGTCTTCGGAAAAATCTCCGACCTCAATATCCGTCTGCCCCGGAGTGGTCTCTACACGCTTTTGAAGGCGTCGAACGCGCCGCTCGGTTCTTTTTATAACGAGCATCGCGACCGTCGCGACTTGCTGGAACTGAAGGCGGTGGATGCGGAAACGATCTGCCTCGATTATTCGCCGCACGCGAGTTTCGACGATGGCTGGTACGAGCCAGATAATCTTCCCCCGGTGGCCCGCTGGATGAAAACACGGGGCCGCATTCGTTTCCGGGCGAAGAAATTGAGTGCACTCAGGCTCGATCTCACAACGCATCTTCCTGATCTCGCTCAGCATCCTCTCGAGGTGACATTTTCGCTCAACGGCTCGCCGCTCTCCGCCTGCACCCTCTTTCGTCACGGGTGGATCGAGCTCGAATTAAGGTTGCCCCAGACTCTCAGCGCTCGCGGCGACGAGGTCTTTGAGCTGGAAATCACAGCGAATCGGACCTGGCAGCCGCGCCCGCTCGATTCGGAAAATCGCGACGATCGCCAGATTTCGATCGCGGTCTGCAATATCCAGTGCAGCTGAAAATTTTGCCCACTGTCCGCTGGCTGCTCATCGGGCTGGGTGTGGCGATGGCGATCGCTCTTTACGTAGCGGAAGTGCCGGAGAATCCACCGGGCTTTTTCGTGGACGAGTCGTCGATCGCTTACAACGCCTACACGATTTCGCAGCATGGCATGGACGAACATGACGAAAGCTGGCCGCTTTATTTCCGCGCCTTCGGCGAACACAAGAATCCGGTCTTTATTTACCTGCTGGCTTTGTTGTATTCCGTTTTTGGTCCAAGCCAGTTCATCGCGCGGCTTTTGAGCGCCTTGCTGGTTCTGGCGGCGGCTTTGCTGTTGGGCGCGCTGGCCGCAAAAGCGACCCGCCGATGGATGGTCGGGATAATTGTCGGGGCGACTGCGTGCCTGACACCCTGGTTGTTTGAAGTGAGTCGGCTCGTCTTCGAAGTCGCGTTCCTGCCTCTCGCCCTGGTTCTTTTTCTTTGGGCGTTGCAGATTGCGTTGACCTACCATCCGCCCCGCTGGCTGCACTCCGCCACGCTCGCTCTCGCCCTTGGCTTGATCACCTACAGCAGCGCAGTCGGAAGGATCCTGGGGCCGCTTCTCTTTTGCGGTCTCTTGCTCTGCGGCAGAAAGGACCGCTGGCTCCGCTTTGGCCAGGTCTTTCTCTTTTACGGGGTCACGCTGATTCCTTTTTTTTGGTTCTTAAATCATCACCCCGGCGCGCTCGGGACCAGGTTCGCGCACGTGACATATTTCACTTCGGACGGGAGCACGATCCAGTTCGTCCTTAGTTTTCTCGGACATTATTTTCGCTGCTTCAATCCATGGGACTGGCTGGTCGCAGGCGATCCTGAACCGCGTCATCATCTCCCAGCACTGGGTAGCCTGCTCTTTTCGACGGTCGCGCTGGCCGGCGGCGGACTGGTTCTGTTTTTCACCCAGCGTCTCTGGCGCGATCCCTGGTGGCGGTTCGTTGCCTACGGATTGCTCATCGCACCGATTCCAGCCGCGCTGACGATCGATCGCTTTCATACCTTGCGGCTGATTGCGTTGCCGATGTTCCTGCTCCTCCTGACGGCTCCAGCCCTCGCCTGGCTGTTGGAGCGATCCCTGGTTAGACGTGTTCTCCTGGTGGCGGTGGTTATGGGCACGTTACTGCAGGGCGTGTTGTTTCAATGGCAATTTCGCCTCGCTATCGGGCAACGATGGCATTCGTTCGACGCCTTTTACCCACAAGTCTTCGCCGCCGCCCTGGCGCGGCCACAACGGCCCATCTACCTGATGGATGCACCTGGCTCGCCCGGTTACATCCACGCCTATTGGTATGGCCTTTTCCACGGTCTGAAGAAGTCGGATTTCGTTCGAATTGCGTCGACGGAACGTCCGCCGGCCGGCGCGCTCGTTATCACCTGCGAGCTGCCCTGTCAGGAGTGCGACATGATCATCGAGCTCGCCTCTTTCCGGACCTACATCGCTCGGTAAGCCTTCGGGTTTCGCAATTCTCGCATTGACCTCCCACCGCGCGGGTCCAAATCTCGTGCCGTGGATTCCGCCAGCAACCCAGGCCGGTTACGAAAGCTCGAAGGCATCGATTACAAACGGGCCGCGATCGACTATCCGGAGAAGCTCGACGCCGAACGGCTTCACTACCTGCGAACGAAACCGTTCTATAATCTGGCGAACAAGCCGCCGAAGTTCCGGGGAGAAGGCATGGATGTGGAGACCCATCGCCACTTCTGCGATTTCGCCAACATGGCGGTGGCACTTGGCCTGCGCGCCGGCGCGCGCATCCTGGACGTTGCCTGCGGTTCCGGATGGCTAAGCGAATATTTCACGCGACTTGGCTACGACGTCACGGGAATCGACATCAGCCCGGCGCTGATTCAGATCTCCGAAGAGCGCGTTCGCGCCGTTCCGCGCCTGGTCGATCATCAAACGGAACTGCGCTGCCGCTTTCGTGTGCACGATATCGAACTCGCACCGCTCGAGGAAAAATTCGACGCGATCATCTGCTATGACGCGATGCATCATTTCGTGGACGAACACGCCGTCGTCCGTCATTTCGCGGCCATGCTTCCGCTCGGCGGTCTGTTGTTTATTCTCGAGGGAAATCGGCCGCCGGTCGCTTCGGCCGCGGAAGCCGAGCTCGTCGCCGTTATGCAAAAGTATCGGACTCTCGAGTCTCCCTTCGACCCCGCTTACCTATCTCAATTATTGGATCAATCCGGGTTCGCGATTGTGGGCGACTACGTCAGCGTCAATGAGTTGATCGATCGGGAAGCCCTGGACGCGCAGAGCCGGATTCGCGTGGAAATACCTGCGATCAACTACCTGCTGTGCAAGAAGGTCTCGGGGACGCTCCCGGGATCGAGCGTGCCCGACAGCCGCGCTCCGGGTCTGCTCCGGGCGGGAATAAGCTTGCGCTCGAACTGGCCGGCGAGATTCGCGCCCGGGGAAAACCTGGTGGCTGCGCTCCAGGTGCAAAACAAGGGCGACACGCTCTGGCTGGGCGGGAGACAACTGCGGCGCGGAGCGGTCATGCTCGGGGTGAGGATTCTCGACCAGTCCGGAAATATCCTGGACGAATTCCATGGAACGCCGCCGCTTCCGCGCGCGGTCTCGCCTAACGAGTCAATCGAGGTTGTAATCGAACACACGTGCCCTTCCGAGCCAGGTTCTTACACCCTTAAGATTGATCTGGTTGATCAGCATGTTTGCTGGTTCGAAGAACGCGGATCGGAACCGCTCTCGCTGCCGATGGAAGTTCGTTAGGCATTTCTGGCCCGCAGGAATGGAAACAAGACCGGGAGGCGATTTCGCGATTTTGCGGAAAGGCCAGCGTTTCGTTCAAGGGCGCTGGCCGCAATTGATCGTCCTCGCGCTTCTGGCGGTAATGGCGATAAATCTCCTCACGGTCATCAAGCGTAAGAGCCTCACCGCGGACGAGGTTGTCCACATCCCAGCGGGTTACTACCATCTGGTTGCCGGGAACTACACGTTGAACAACGAACATCCGCCGCTGGTGAAGATTTGGGCGGCGCTCCCGTTGTTATTCCTGCAACCGAACGAACCTCCCATCGCCGAGCCTGGGAAAGAAAACTCCTACGCGCGCACCCATGCGGTGGACGGAGATTTTTGGACGATGAACGCTCCCGAATTCGAGACCATCTCGTTTTGGACCCGGTTGCCGATGATTGTGCTCACGCTGGTCCTGGGTTGGCTGATCTTCCTCTTCACGAAAGAACTCTCGAACCCGCGCGCAGGTGTCCTGGCGGTGGCGCTCTATTCTCTCGAACCGACCGTGCTCGCACATGGGCGGATTGTTCATACCGATCTGCCGGCTGCGCTCGCTTACTTTTTGTTTGTTCTGGCCCTCTACCGTTATCACCGTGTGCGTTCTTTTCGCTCCGCTCTGATCGTGGGCATGGTGACCGGAGTCGCTCTCGTGACGAAGTTTTCGCTCGTGATCGTGGGCCCAATCTTCGCGGTCGCCATGGGCGCTTGGATCCTGCGGGCGCCGTCTCACGGGTTCGCCCGGGGAAGAATGGTGCGGCACGCGCTTGTTGCCGGCTTGGTCGCTCTGGCGATAATCAATCTGGCTTATCGTTTTCAACGACAGCCGATAATTCCGGCCGACCTGGCGTGGATCGCAGCCAGGACGCCGGAATACGCTCAGGCGATTGTCAGCGGGATTCATGGATTGTCGTTTCTTTTCCCGACCTACTACTTGTTCGGGATTTATAACGTCGCGCTGCACAATCACTCGGGCCACGCCACCTTCCTTCTCGGACGCTACAGCGACCTGGGTTGGTGGTATTACTTCCCGGTCGCGTTTGCACTCAAGACAACGGTTGCGTTTCTTGGCCTGGCGATTGCCTCAATTCTGTGGTCGCTCTGGCGTCTTGTGGTCAGGCGCGACGGCCAGCTCCTGTTTTTGCTGGCGCCGATTGCTGCCTACCTTGTGATCTCGCTCACGAGCAGCATCAACATCGGCATACGCCATTTTCTTCCGGTTTATCCATTCCTTTTTGTTCTGGGGGCCTTGCTCCTGGATCGGCTGTTTTACGCGTTGAAGTGGCGATATCTGGCCGGAGTAATTATCGCTACGCTGTTCGCCGCGATGGGACTGGAAGCGGCACGGGCCTATCCCGATTATGTTTCTTATTTCAATCAGCTTCGCGGCGACCAACCCCGCTGGCGTCTGCTTTCCGATTCGAACGTCGAGTGGGGTGACGACGTCAAAGAGGCGGCCGCCTATCTGCGTGCCCGCGGCGAAACGCGCGTGAGCGGCGCTCTCTCCGCGGGCTGGCTTACCTTTCGATTTTTCGGCGTCGACTACGTCGATGTCCTTCCGCCCCGGCCAAAAGAGATCCGAACCAATTACATTGTCCTGGGCGCGAGCTTCCTGAACGGTTCGACGGTGCCCGGAAACGCTGAGCTTCCCGAAACGGAACGCGAGAGCTACTTCGCGGCCTATCGGGATCGGAAGCCGGAAGCAGTCTTCGGAAACTCGATCTATCTCTACCGGATCAGGTGAGCCAGCGATTCGGCTGACGCGCTGTGCGGCTTTTCGCCGAAACCTGGGACTTTGGCCAATTGCTCAGCCATCCGCTGCCCGGCTGCCTTCAGCGACAGTTTTTGTCTTAGCCTCCGCCTGTCCGAGCGCACCGACCGCGGCCGCCTGCTCCGGATTCTCGTAGCAGTGTCGCATCAGCGCGGCGGCGTGATCGATCGAGGGCTCCGCCCAATGATTGCCTGCCTTGTAGATCGGATTGTCGTCGGCAATCTCCGCCAGCGCGTAATCAACCAGGAAGCTGTTTCCCTTGTGCATGAAAGCCAGATTCCCGGAGTAGTTCGTTGCGATGACCGGCTTGCCCATCAACATCGCCTCGGCGAGGCAGAGGCCGAAGCCTTCCGCGCGATGCAGCGAAACAAAGCAATCGCACATTTGAATGAAACCGTAGGCGCGGGCGCGGGAAAGCACCTCGTCCACCACAATTACTCCCGCTTCGAGCGCCGCTTGCTCCAGGGCGGAGAACGCTTCCGGATGCGATCGGCCGCGGCTGACCTTGATCACCAGCGTAACGTGGTCGGACCAGACAAATGCCGCCCGGAACGCTTCGATCACCGCGAGCGGGTTCTTGCGCATCATCTGGCTGCACATGTCGAACATGAAGAGGAACACGTAGTTTTCCGCGGGAATGCCAAGGTCGCCCTTGGTCATCGCTTCGATTTCGCTCAGCTCTACGCCGGGCAGGACTTCATGGACCGGCAACGGCATGCGCTGACGGAAGGCGTCCGCTACGAATGCGGTCGGCGCCCAGATCGCATCTAGCAGCGGAGTGAGTTCGACCCATTCCTTCGGAATCGAATCGAGTTCCCAGGCCCAGTAGGCGATCCGATAAATCCCGGAACGGCGCAGCAGCCCGCCCCGTTCGTAAGCGACCGAAAAGTAAGGTTGAGGCGCCACGTTGATTATCGTCACCGGGAAAATTTCCAGGCCCAAAAAGGGCGCGCGATCTTCCACATCGAAACAGGGAAAGGCGGAAACGTCCCGGCAAGAGACGCCGAACTTCGCGGTTTCGAGCGCTCGTTTCGTGAAGAGAGCGGCTTGTTGAATTCCAGACGGGTAGCTGAAATGGCTCAGGATGTTTACACCACGGAGCGGGGGTCCTGCGGCTTCGCGGGAAATGGACGGCCTGGAGGGCCGGTGCAGCGTTTCGTCTCCAGGTCCGTTGACTGAGGCGGCGCTGACCGGATGCAGGAGCATTTCTTCTGCGGCCGGCACGATCTTGATCCAGTGCCTTTCTGGAGGCGAAGGCGGCGCAGCCCGGAAATTCCTTATGCAGCCAGTCGGTGAATTCTTCTTTCCCCGAGGAGGTGGGACCGGCGGGGAAACGTTGTTGCCAGGAGAGATTTATCAGCCAGGTCTTGAACACCATCTGGGGCACTTGTTCGGCGGTCTCATGCAGGAACCAGAGAATTTCCGCGGCGCTCAGGTTGTGTTTGGCCCGGCCTTCGCGCAGGAGCCACTTTACGAATCGCTTCTGCCCCGGAGGGAGGAGTCCGTGCGGAAAGCGACTCTGGATCTTGGGCGAGCGAAGATAGAGCTCGAGCACACGCTTGCCCGGATCGCTTCGGAAGGCGGTGGAAATGTTTTCGATGGCTCGCCGCGAAAGACCGATTTTCACCGCGGCGGCGGTGCATAACCACTCGCAGTAGGGACCGTCTTCTCCTTCCGACATCGCTGCCGGAAAGCGCCGGCGCAGGCGCCGATTATTCCGCAACATCCCCGAGGCGAGTCGTGCCGCCCCATCGACGGAGCCCTCCGCGTCCGCCGGGGACCAGACATTCAAATTCGGCCCCGTTTGATCCCCTGAGAAATTTAGCGCCCTCCGGCGATAGACGTCGAAACTATCATTGGGTTTGGGCGGGCCACCGTTGCCGGACGGGAAAAAGAGGCGGAGAAACTTCAACGGTGTCGGGATGGTAGAGGATTTCTTTGCCGGCCGCGCTTTTCTTCTACACACACGGCGCCCGGCGCGTCAACGGACGACATTCCCGGCTGACGGGAGAGGCAGCAAGCTGAAATGCCAATCCCCAGCGGCTCAGAGCCGAGGGAATGTCCCTTGGGCTCCAGTGTAATCCTTTTCAGGTAAGCGTCCGGCTCAGGGGCCGAACCGTTGCCGGTACTCGCTCGCGGTGATGAAGGCCTTCACCATTTCGGAGTCAACGAAGTTGCCGTTGAAGGTATTCAGTTTGTTGAGCCAGAAATTGAATCCAGCTGTATCTGCGTCACGCCGGAGATAGCCGAAGTATTCCATCAGGACAAAGGCCGCGTTGAAATGACGTGTCTTCAACTCTTCCTGCTCGGAGACGAGTCGAAGGACTGTGGCCCGCGTCTCATCCCCGTTGTTCAAGCCCAGGACGAGCGAGTTGCGGAATGAGTCTTCGGCCAAAATGTTGCCCGGATCTCGCCACCTGGGAATTGGACGGAATGGAAGTTCACGTAGGCGTGACCAGTGCGCAGATTGGCCAGCTGCGCGGCCAGAGTAGTGGCGTTTCCTTCCGGCGCATCCCACTTGCCGCTGAAAGTGCCGCCCACGCCGCTGCTGAATGGCGCGAACACCAGATCGTTTGGATTGTTATCGTTAAAAGGGCGTGCCCAAGAAACCCCAGACGACCGGTCCGTTGGTGGCCGGAGTGACGGTGGCGCCCGCGTGGATGTGCGCGTTGGTCACATTGTCGTTCGTGTCGGCGGGCGTTTGCGATCCCGTAAAGTCCATGTTGTTGACCGTCGCGGAAAACGTCATGGCAGTTTGGGCGCTGTTAAGAAGGAGCTTGGCCGTTCCGAAGGATGCTGGCCTCGGGCCGCCACCGGAAGCCGTGGGGACCGTCGGCGGATTTTCCTGCCCATTCGTCATGTTCACAAGGAAGAGCCGCACATCGGCGGGCGTTAACCCGGCACTTGCCAGCAAATTATCGACATACTGCTCGTTGGTCAGCGTCGACGGATATTTCGCCACGAACTCGGGCCGGGTGACGAAGTCGTTGTAGAACGTCTGTTTGTTTGCCTCGAGCTGCGCGTCCGAGCCCGGCTGGCCGACGACTACTCCGCGATCGATCGCCTGCAGATCGCGCATGAAGTTGCCATACAAGACCGGTCCGGGAGAGCCCGACGTATTACTGCCGAAGGCGGCCCGGTGCGTCAGGTAGGCCGCCATGCCCGATTGTTGGAATTCGATCGAGAGAAAGAACGCAGCCGAGACCATGATCCGTTTGACCTCAACGCACGCCGGGTCCGAACCGCAGGATGCAATTTCGTTGGTCCAAAAGGCGAGGCCTGCCGAGTCCGGTTCGCGATTGAGAAAATCCAGGTAATGCGCGCGGACGAAAAACTGCGCGTCGTCGATCGGGTTGACGCTAGGCGCCCCCGTGTCGTCGTCGAGAATGGTCACCTGAGCATGGTTTGGTGTTCCCAGGCCAAGGCCAGCGCCGGTCGGATTACTCAAGGCCAGATCGATGGTCTCGTTGTTTTCATCAAAATTGTCATTTTGAGATAAGGATTTCGAAGGTCTTGCTCGTTTCGCCGGGCGCAAAAGTCACCTGGCCCAGGGCGATTTCGTAATCGGATTTTTGCGAGGCGTGATCGACCTGGCTTTCATCGAACGTGTTGTAGTTCACCGTCGCCGCGCCCGACACGTCCCCGGCCCGGGTCACCGTGACCTGAATTTTGCCGGTGCTTTCCCGATCGCATAGGTGTTCGTGCTGAATTGAACGAGCGAAGTGGCCGAGGCCGTGGTCGGCACCAGCGAACCAAAAAGTCCATGCTCTTCCTCGGCCGTTCCGGCGCTGAAGTAGATGGTATTTACGTCGCCGCCCGCGCCGCCGTTGCCGAAGTTCAGCGCCCACAATTCATCGATCTCGATTCCGTTGCCCGACTCGATCCTGAAGGGTGCCGAGGAAAGCGCCCGTCGTGGGATTGTAGGCATGGATGCTGGGGTTGCCTTCGCCGAAGTTGCCCACCAGGAGCGCGCCGCCGAAAATTCCAAAGGAGGCGGGAGCGAGCGTGATACCCCAGGGCGAATTGAGCGCGCCGTTGTTAATCCCGAAGGTGAGGTCTCGCACGCCGTTGGCATTAAACCGCCGGACAAACCCATTGCCGACCCCGTCCATCGGGAGGCCATCGACGCCAACTTTAGCGTAGACCACGTAGAGTGAGCTGCCGACGGCCTGAATGTTGTAGGGGTGATAGGTATTTCCAGGCGTGGTCGGGATGGTCGGATCCGCAAACGGGAAACTTGCGGCGGGTTGCAGGGCGAAGCTGCTGTTGAAAACGTCAATCGTGCCGTTGGCGAAGTCGGCGGCGTAGAGAAAATTTCCGTTTCCGTTATTGGCGTAGGCGAGTCCGGTGTAGACATGCCCGGGATGGCTGGAGGCGATTACCCCGTGGTCGAACCGGCGGCAGGCGCGTTCGGATCCCATCCGACAATGTTCCCCGTAATCGAAGCGAACAGGAAATTCGCCCCGCACGGCGCACTGGCGCACGCCCCGGGGAGGACGAATTCCGTGGCAACCGGGTTCGCCACTGTTCCAGTGGGCAACCCGCCAGGAATGGTAACTGTCTGTGGGCTCGCGTTAAGAACTACTGGAGCTCCGGCAACGTCCCCGCGGATGAGCTGGGTGGTGCTGGTGCCGTTGTTCGAGATCCAGAAGGGACTGGAAGCGGTCAGAGAGATGCCCCAGGGATTAACGAGAAGTGGATCAAGCACCAATCCGAAACCAGGGATGTCCGAGATAAAGTTTTTTTGGATATAAGCCGACCCGGGCGCGATGATGACAATGTCGGGTTGCGACCCACTCACGTTTGGACGCGAGTTGGCTGCGTTTGGCGCCGACGAGGCGAGGAAAGGCGTTGAGAGACAAAGCAAAAATCCCAAGACAATGCTTGGGATTTTCCGGGACGGGCGGTTTGTTGATTTGGGGTCAAGCATATGAATTCTCCTCGTTAATGTGGCTATCGAATAGCGAACCTGGCTGAATCTTCGGGCGCATGGGGAATTGCTCAAGGTAAAATCTCACGCGTCCGTTAGGTTTCAGCGCGTCGCTCTTGGTGATCGAACTCCGCGTGGGACCCTGTTTGCAAGCCGAATCTTGTAACGGTTTTGTTACGCCCGGCCTGTTTCATTTGCTCAGCAGGCCACGAAAGGGTCGGCTAAATCCTTTTGTCATTCCGAGCTAAGTCGGGGAATCTGTCGCGCATGAAACGTTTTCGTTTGATCGCCTTCGTGGCTTTCGCGATGGCCGCCAGTTCGCTCCAATCGAACCCGCAAAGTAAGATCGCGCTCGTCAACGGCACGCTCATCAATCCAGGCACGGGCAAAGTCGTAACCAATGCGCTCGTCGTTATCGAAGGCGATCGCATCACTGCGGTGGGTGATCAGGCCACGGCGCGTCTCAACCAGGGAGGCGCAGATCATTGACTGCAAAGGCAAATTCATCCTGCCCGGCTACATCGACACGCACGTCCACTTTTTCCAATCGGGCGACATCTACACCCGCCCCGACGCCGTCGACCTGACCAGCCTCCGGCCGTACCAGGATGAAGTCGCCTGGATCAAACGCAACCTGCCCGATGCGCTCGGACGGTACATCCGCTGCGGGATCACGTCCGTCGTCGATGTCGGCGGGCCGTTTTGGAATTTTGAGGCGCGCAGGATTGCCAACTCAACCGCGAAGGCGCCCCGCGTCGCTGCCGCCGGCCCGCTGATTTCCAGCGTTTCGCGCCCGCAGCTCGATCTCGGCGATCCGCCGATCGTCAAGATCGACACGCCGGAGCAGGGGCGCGAAATGGTCCGCAAGCTCGCTGCGCAGAAACCCGACTACGTAAAGATCTGGTACATCGTTACCGCCGGTCCAGCCCGCGGAACGGACCACGCCGAAGCCTGGCGAAGCGGGATCGCCATCAACTGGGTCAGGCCAGTCTGACGCCGAACGGGCCGCCAACTTCCGGCCTATCGTTCACGCGGTAATTGAGGAAAGCCACGCGCGGAAGATCCGTGTCGCGGTGCACGCCACCGAGCTCGAGGCCGCGCGCGCATCGGTCGAAGAAGGCGCCGACCTCCTGGTGCACAGCGTTAACGACAAACTGGTCGACGATGCCTTCGTCAAGCTGTTAAAAGAGAAGGGAACGGTTCTCACGCCCACGCTTGTCGTTTTCGAACGCTACGGCCGCACCTTCGCGAACAAACTGAATCTCACGCCGGAAGAAAAAGCATGGGGCAATCCGGAAGTGATCGCCTCGCTCGACGTCACCAAAATCCCTTCGGACAAGATGCCTGAGCGGATCAAAGGCGCGATGGCCAACCCCGACGCTGTTCTCGATCGGATCCGGAAGACCTACGACATCGCGCTCAAGAACCTGAAGACGCTCCAGGATGCAGGCGTCACCATCGCGGCCGGCACCGATGCCGGGAACATCGGCACCATTCACGGCCCGTCGTTGTTCCGCGAGTTCCAGCTGATGAAGGAAGCGGGGCTGACTCCGATGCAAATCCTTCAGTGCGCGACCACCAACGCCGCCCGTGTCTTCGACACCACCGGAGGGACGAGCTTCCGCTCATCCGGGCCTCCGAAAATCGGCGCGATCGCGCCCGGCAATTTCGCCGATCTCGTCATCCTGAAATCGAATCCGCTGGACGATATTGCCCACACTTCGGATATCGAAAGCGTGATGAAGGGCGGAATCCTCTTTCCTGCCGACCCCGTTGCACGGTAAAATATCGGCGAGATGGGATTGACCTCACACAACGGACACAACGGGTCACAAAGGCTCTTGTATTTGATTCGTTGTGGCCGTCGTGCCCTTGGTCTGAGATTCCTCGCGACCGCCGCCCTGCTGGCCCTGCTCATTCTGGCCGCCCGGGCGGGCGACAAGAAGGTAAATGTCTCGAGGGTCCACGGGCGCATTCAGTACGTGAAAAGCTTTCCCGATTACAAAGTGAAAGCCGTGACCAGTTTCCCCGATCTGCGGGTCCAAATCGTGGAAAGCTTTCCCTCGTCCCCCGGTCAATGGCAGATCGTCGATTCGTTTCCAGATTACAAAATCGAGATGGTTGATTCGTTCCCGGACTTCACGGTCCAATACGTGAGCAGCTTTCCCGGTCCACCTTGATCGGTTAAGTCCGGGATCAGACTTCGCCGTCGTTTCTTCGCGATGAGCCGCACCATTTTCCGCAAACCAACCGCCTTCTCGAAGTGGGTCTTCGTTTTCGCCGGTCTGGGACTTGCCCTGCTCGTGCCGGGGCTCCTGTTAGGCAGGGAATTTCTGGCCTTCTTCGGATGTCTCGGCGGCGTCTGGATCATGGTCGCGCTTCTCGTGGCAGTGGTTGTCGCCCTGGCCGGGAAGGGGCAGGTCACGGAGTTAAGCGTGGAGGGAGAGACGCTGGAGGTTCGCACGGTCGGTCTCTTCGGACCCGGGGGCAATTTCGTCATGCCATTGGCGGCGGCCACGAACTGGCGGTGGTTGACCCAGGGCGCCGACCGGCACGTTGGCCCGCGTCTGCTGATGCTCGCGTTCGACTTTAAGGGCAGGACTTACCGATTGCCCATCTCCACCGCGGAAGTTGTCGATCTCGAGGCGTTCCGAGCCGTGGCGCCCGAGCAGGTCATCGACGATATGATCTTGAAAAATCCTGGCCGAGCCGAGAGTCGCCCTCTGTCGCGATAAACCGGGTGTCTATTGCGAACGAACGCCCGCCGCATGAAAAAACTACTATTCCTCCTACTCGCCCTCCCCACGCTGCTGTTGGCCGATGGGCTTACCGATGTGCGCGCCACTTTGCAGAAACTCCAAAGCGATCAGCCGTTGCGCGCGCGGGTTGAGATCAAGACGCGCCGGTCTGGCGGAGAAAGTGACAAACAGAAGCAGTCTCAAGCGATCAGCACGGTGATTGTGGAGGGCGGGCCGCAGGGGCTCACGCTGAGTTGGTCGCCGGATCAGGTCAAACAGTCGCGCAAGGCGGCGTGGGCAGAACGGGCCAACCCCGACGCCCCGAAATCCGACCTCGCCACGCTCAAAGCGCTCGCGGCCGGCGACGCGCTCAATCTGCTTGATGCGGCCGACCCGTTGCGCCGCGGGTTGGAGAAGGCGGTCCTCCAAGAGGATAAGCGCGACAATTACCAGGGAAAGCCAGCGCGGCTACTAATCTTCAAGGTCGACCTGGGGTTGGACGAGGAAGAACGCAAGGCGCTGAAAAGTTCCGAAGCAATCCTCAAACTCTGGCTCGATGGCGACGGCGTGCCGCTGGCGATGGAGCGAGACATCCAGGCGAAGTTCAGCAAATTTCTCGTCGGTTTTCGAGTGCACGACCACGAAACCCGTGAATTTCAACGCGTAGGTGGAAGACTGGTGGTGACGCGCGCCAGCAAAGACGAATCCGGCTCCGGGCTCGGCCACAGCGAGGAAAATCACGCCGTTACCGTCGTCACCTTACTGACGGAATGAATTTAGCGGGAGATGGTCGCGCTGGGCCAGCCTCCCTTTTCCAAACCGAACGCGCGCAGTTTGCTATGAATCTAATAGCTGCGACCGGTCCTGGGATCGTAGGTCTGCGGCAATACGTTCGTGCGGTCCGGGGAATTCGACGCGGGAGGATGACGGGCGTCATATGCTTCATCCGTCATCATTGGCTGATTAGTCTCACAACCATTCAGCAGAATCGCGAGGGCCGACACGGCAAGCGCAAGAGAGAGCTTCATTGTTCAATGCTATCGATGCCCAAGTTCGGGGGGAGACGCAAGTGGCAAGTTTGGCCGCCGCGTCGGAGCACACATTTTGTTTCGCGAAAATCCGCGGGGCGGTGATGATGATTCCCGATGGCAAGGCGGGGACGCAGGCGATGGCTGATTCGTGCCGGGGTAACGGGCGCCGTTGCGCTCGCTTGTGCTCTTGTTCTCGCCTGGCTTAACCCTCGGCTTACACGCTACGTGGAGAGCGACGCGTTCCGGGCCGAACTGGAGAAGCAAACGGCCAAAGGGTTGCATTTCCCGGCGGGAACCTACGGCCCGATTCGACGAACGGGATTCCTGACGGCATCGAGCGACGGCTTCCGCGCCCAGAAGGGCCGCAAAGCGTTGACTTCGTTGGATGCGCACGAAATCACGACGACCTTCAATCCGTTAGGCGTGTTTCTCCGGCGGTGGCAACTGGACGACGTTCACATTCAATCGGGCGAAGTCGGCATCCAGGTCTATGAGCCGAAACCGGAACCATCGCCGTCGAAGCCCTGGTATCACATCTTTCTGCCGAATCGCGTTTATCTCCGGCAGGTCTGGTCGGAGCCGGCCGATGTGACCTGGCGATTTCGCAACGAGAAAGGCGGTTTCTTCGGAACGCGTTTGCTCATCACTCCGCACGGCCGGGATTTCGTCTACCAGGCGAGTGGCGGCACGCTGAAATCGGCGCTTATTCCCGATCTGCCGTTGAAGCAGGCGCGTCTGCTTATCACGAAAAAGGTTCTCTCCCTTTACGCACTGGAACTGGCGGCCGGGCCGGATGGAGGCGGCACCATTCACGGCGAAGGAACGGCCGGAACGGGTGAGGACAAGAGCGTCGATTTCAAGGTGAGGTTCGACCAGATGCCGGTCCGCGCCTGGTTGCCGGCGAGTTGGAAGAACCATGTCGCAGGGGGGGCCGCGGGTGACCTCCACTGGAAGGGAAAGAATCCGAAGCTCGAGGCGTCGTCGGTCCAGGGCTCATTTCGTGTGGAAGGCGGGCATCTGCGCGGTCTCCCGTTTCTGCAAAAGCTGGCGTCGATTACCGGGAAGAGGTCGATTGAAGAGTTGGAGCTGAACGAGTGCTCCGCCGAGGTTCGGTGGGAGAATTCCACCCTGGAGATCAGGGATATCGCGGTCGAGGACAAAGGGAAATTTCGCATTGAAGGGCTGGTCTCGGTGCGGGAGAAATCATTGGGCGGCGCGATTCAGCTCGGTCTGGCCCGCGAATATCTCGAATGGTTGCCGCACCCGGAAGAAGTCTTTCCGAAGGAACGCGACGGCTATCTTTGGACCACGGTGCACTTGTCGGGGACCATCGAGCAGCCGCAACAGGATCTCAGCCCGCGCATCATCGAGACGATGAAGGAATCGCCCGGGGAATTCCTCGGCCTGGTCTTCCGGCTGGTCGGTGATTGGCTGAAGGATGCCTTTGGTGGGGAGTGATTTGGGTATGCGGCGAGATTCCAAGCAGTGAAGAGGGTCGCGGCGCAAAGGCCCCTCCCACATTGCGGTTGCGGGCGTCCGGTTGCGGATGAAGTTCATCATCATGACAACTTCCCCGACACAGTATGCACATCCCGAAGCGCTGGTGGATGCGGAGTGGATCGAGAAACATCAGAGCGACAACGACGTCCGCATCATTGAGTCGAACGAAGACATCCTGCTCTACGATACCGGCCACATTCCCGGCGCGGTCCATATTGATTGGCGGACCGACCTGCAGGACCAGGTGATCCGCGACTACATCGCGCCCGACAAATTCGCGGAGCTCTGCAGTCGCAACGGAATTACGCCTCAAACGACCTGCGTTTTCTATGGCGACAAGGCGAATTGGTGGGCCTGCTATGCCCTCTGGGCCTTTCGGTTGTTCGGACACGAACGGGTGAAAATTCTCAATGGCGGCCGCGACAAATGGAAAGCGGAAGGACGGACGATGACGCGTGAAGTGCCGAAGTATCCGAAGACGGAATATGCCGTGCCGGAAAAGCGTTACGACAAGGAGATTCGCGCGTTTGCCGACGAAGCCCTGGCGCAAAGCAAGGCCGGAAAGCCTTTGATCGACGTGCGTTCACCAGGCGAGTTCAAAGGTGAGATCACCCACATGGCGGAGTATCCGCAGGAGGGGGTTTTGCGCGGCGGCCATATTCCCGGCGCGAAAAGCGTGCCGTGGAAAACGGCCACGAACGACGACAGCACCTTCAAGCCGGCCGGTGAGCTGGCGAAGATTTACTTCGAGCAATGCGGACTCAAGCCCGGTACCGACACCGTGGTCTATTGCCGCATCGGCGAACGTTCGAGTCACACCTGGTTTGTGCTGACTTATCTGCTCGGGCTCGAAAACGTGCGCAATTACGATGGTTCATGGACCGAGTGGGGGAACAAAGTCGGAGCGCCGATTGAGAGAAGCTAGCTTCTACTCCTGCTCATGATCCTGATCGTGCTCCTGATCTTCTCGGGCAGCGACTGGGATCAAGAGTAGGATCAGGAGCAGGAGGCGAACATGTATCCACCGAAACTAGAAGCGATCATCAATCTGTTTGAGTCGCTGCCGGAAATCGAACGGCGCGAGACACTCGTCTCCTACGCGGATAACGCGAAGAAGCAGGAGCCGCGGCCCGGCGAAAAATTCTCGCTCGAGGATGTCCGCAAAGACGAGGAGTGCGCGGACACGGTGGGGGTTTATCTCCAGGTGGATGATGAGGGCAAAGCGCATTTCCGGATGACACTGGGGCCCGAGGTCCAGACGCTTACCCGCGCGATGACGGCGATCCTTTGCAAAGGGCTGGACGGCCGGACGCCGCAGGAAGTTCTCGAGTTGGAGAGCGATTTTGTTACGAGAATCGTCGGCGCCGAGTTGGTCCGGGTGCGGAGCCAGACGATATATTACGTGCTGACGCGGATTAAGGGAATCTGCAAGGTTTACCTCGACCGGCAGCGCATGGCTGCGGTGGCGTAGGAAGGCATTCGGGGCATCGCGCCCGTAAATCCGTCATCCCGAGCGAAGTCGAGGGACCCCGCCGTACGTCGGGCGACAGGCCATGGGGTCCCTCGACTTCGCTGGGATGACAGCGACAAGTAATTAGCCCCAATTGGGCTGGTTGGAGAGACTATCGGTTGCTTCCGAGGGGAAATCGACGATACTACCGCAGTCGTCTCTCCGCTTCTTCGTTCAACCTCGAAGCCGTTCGGCTGCCAGTAAGGAGAAGAGTCAACCAGACCAGGTCCGTTTTACATCTATGCATTCTACCCTTCTCAAAAACGCTTCGGTCGTCATTCCCGATACAATGATTCTCATCAACGTCGTCCGGCAGCGGGTCCGGCAGTTGATCCGGGGGCATCGGCCTTTGATCCAGGCGGCGCCCGGGATGGGTTTTTGTGATGTCGCGTTGAGTGAGGTGATCGCCGGAAAATTGAGTTACGAGGCAGTGCCGGGCGTAAAGCCAGACTCTTCCTTCGCACCCGTCGTGGCTTTCCCCGGCGGCGGCCGTCCCGAAAAGAAAGCCGCCTAATTTATGGGTACCAACACCGGATTCACGCGCCGCACCCCGGACATCATGACGGAAGAGCTCTGCGCGATCCTGTCGCAGAAGGTTTCCTACGAATTCAAGCCACTCTACGACCTGGTTTACGCGAATCTCCACGCGCGGAACGCCGCCAGCGGAGGCGACGAGATGCTCCGCCTGCGGGCCTACGAGAAGCTGCAAAATCTCGTCCATGACGGCATGGTCACCAAGACAGCGAAAAAGTATCGCGGCAGACCGGCCGCGCTCCTGATTGTCAGCTCGCGTCTCGAAGAATGGCGCATCGCGGCCAATAAGCGGACGGCGGAGCTGGCTGCTGCCAGGTAGCGGACGTTTCGGTTTACCGGAGGTTGGGAGCGTCACGCAAATACGCGCGTGTTTAGCTGGTGATCTTCGGCTGATTTCGTCTATCGTCCGCTCGCTCCAATGCCGCGGAACAACGAGCTCAAGAAAATTCTGTTGATTGGCTCCGGCCCGATTGTCATCGGGCAGGGCTGCGAGTTCGATTATTCCGGCGTGCAAGCCTGCAAGGCGTTGCGCGAGGAAGGCTACGAGGTCGTGCTCGTGAATTCGAACCCGGCCACGATCATGACGGATCCGGAATTCGCCGATCGCACCTATATCGAGCCGATTACGCCGGAGGTGATCGAGGCAATTCTCGAGCGGGAAAAGCCGGAAGCCATCCTGCCCACGATGGGGGGCCAGACCGCCTTGAATGTGGCGATGCAGCTGAATCGCAACGGCGCCCTGGCGCGGCACAACGTCCGGTTGATTGGCGCGAACGCCCAGGCCATCGCCAAGGGAGAGGACCGCCAGCTTTTCAAAGAGGCGATGTTGCGGATCGGACTCGATGTTCCGCGCTCCGGCGTTGCCCGCTGTCCACCCGACCAGCAAACGGAGATCGAAGAATCGATGCGTGGTGAAATTGCGGCCGCGTCAGGTTCCGAGGAAGTAATCGCGGCGATCCGGGATCGCGCCCGGGCCAGCGTCCTGGGGGCGGCGCTCGAATCGGCTCGCAAGGCGGCGGAACGGATCAACTCCTTCCCGCTCGTGATGCGCCCCGCGTTCACCCTCGGCGGCTCCGGCGGCGGAATCGCCTACAATCGCGGCGAGCTCGAAGAAATTGTCGCGAACGGCCTGGCCATGTCTCCGATCAACGAAGTCTTGATCGAGGAATCGGTCGTGGGCTGGAAGGAATTCGAGATGGAGGTGATGCGCGATTGCGCGGACAACTGCGTGGTCATCTGCTCGATCGAGAATTTCGATCCGATGGGCGTGCACACCGGCGATTCGATCACGGTCGCGCCGGCGCAGACGCTTTCCGACCAGGAGTTCCAAATGATGCGCGACGCCTCTTTCGCGGTCATCCGCGAGATCGGGGTCGAGACCGGCGGCTCGAATATCCAGTTCGCCGTCAATCCGGAGAACGGCCGGATGGTCGTGATCGAAATGAATCCGCGCGTCTCGCGTTCGAGCGCGCTCGCCTCGAAAGCGACCGGGTTCCCGATCGCGAAAATCGCGGCGAAGCTGGCCGTCGGTTACACGCTCGACGAAATCCGCAACGACATCACCCGCGAAACCCCGGCCAGTTTCGAGCCGACGATCGATTACTGCGTGGTCAAGATTCCGCGCTTCACCTTCGAGAAATTCCCGCAAGCTGACGCCACTCTGACGACGCAAATGAAAAGCGTCGGCGAAGCGATGGCGATCGGCCGCACCTTCAAGGAGGCGCTGCAAAAGGCGCTGCGTTCGCTCGAGACCAAGCGCTTCGGCTTTGCGGCGACGGCAACGAGAAGCGGGTGGATGCGGAGACGTTGCGGTTGAAACTCGCGATCCCGAACGCGGAGCGGATTTTCCATCTCGCCCAGGCCTTTCAGGATGGCATGTCGATCGAAGAAGTGTTCGAGCTGACGAAGATCGACCGCTGGTTCCTGCACAATGTCCGCCAAATCGTGGCTGAGAACGACAAGCCGTTCGATTTGCGGGCCGATATCATCGAACTAAAGGGCCGGGGCGAGGGGGGCAAGAAGCCGATGAATACCGCTCTCGCCCAGGCTTTTCGCCGCTGGAAAAAGCTTGGCTTTTCCGACCGGCAACTGGCGGTGAACGCTGAGTGTGCGATGAGTCTGAAATTCGCGCGCAGCGCAAGGCGCTTGGCGTCATCCCCACCTACCGGCTCGTGGATACCTGCGCCGCCGAGTTCGAAGCGTACACGCCCTATTACTATTCCACCTACGGCGACGAGAACGAAATGCGCGCAGGCGACAAGCGCAAGATCATGATTCTCGGCGGCGGGCCGAACCGGATCGGGCAGGGGATCGAGTTCGATTACTGCTGCGTGCACGCCGCGTTCGCCCTGCGCGAGCTCGGGTTCGAAACCATCATGGTGAACTCGAACCCGGAAACGGTTTCGACCGATTACGACACCAGCGACAAACTCTATTTCGAGCCGCTCACCCTCGAAGACGTGCTCAATATCTACGAGCAGGAACATCCCGAAGGCGTCATCGTTCAGTTCGGCGGGCAGACGCCGCTCAACCTGGCGGAAGGGCTGAAGGCCGCCGGCGTCCCGATCATCGGCACCCAGCCGGAGAGCATCGAGATGGCGGAGGACCGGAAACTTATTCGCCGCCATGCTCGACAAACTCGGCCTGCGCCAAACGCCGAGCGGCACTGCGGTCAGCGCCGACGAAGCGATCGCGATCGCGCAGCGGATCGGTTATCCGGTGCTGGTGCGGCCGTCGTTCGTGCTGGGCGGCCGGGCGATGGAGCTCGTTTACAACGACGACGATCTTCGCCGCTACATGCAGAACGCGATCGAGGTCAGCCCGGACCGGCCGGTGCTGGTGGATCGGTTTCTGGAAGACGCGATCGAAGTCGATGTCGATTGCATCGCGGATGGCGAGATCAGTGTGATCGGCGCGATCATGGAGCACATCGAGCAGGCGGGCATTCACAGCGGCGACAGCGCCTGCGTCATCCCGACTTTCTCGTTCTCGGAAGCGGTCCTGGAAGAGATCGCGACCGCGACCAAAGCGATGGCGCGCGAACTGAAAGTGCGCGGGCTCATGAACGTGCAGTTCGCGGTCAAGGGCGACGACGTTTACGTGCTCGAAGTGAATCCGCGCGCCTCGCGGACGGTGCCGTTTGTGAGCAAGGCGATCGGGGTTCCGCTGGCGAAACATGGCCGCGCAAGATCATGACGGGGAAAAGACGCTGCGCGATCTCGGCTTCACCAAGGAAATCATTCCGAAACATTTCTCGGTGAAAGAAGCGGTCTTCCCGTTCCTGCGCTACCAGGGCATCGATATCGCGCTCGGGCCGGAAATGAAATCGACCGGCGAAGTGATGGGAATCGATGCCGATCTCGGCCTGGCCTACGCCAAGTCGCAGATGGCCGCGCCGCCGCCGCTGCCGAAGGGCGGCAACGTTTTCATCAGCGTGAAAGACGACGACAAGCCGGATGTCATTCCGCTGGCGCGCGAATTCGTCGAGCTCGGATTCCAGATCATCGCCACGAGCGGAACCGGCCGCGATGCTGGCGGCCGCGGGCGTGCCCGTGACCAAGGTCCACAAGATTCGCGAAGGCCGGCCTCAACGTGCTCGACCTGGTCAGAAACGGAGACATCGATTTCATCATCAACACGCCAAGCGGGAAAATTCCCCGCGAAGACGAAGTGCGGATCCGGAACGCGTCGCTCGCGCAGAAAATCCCGATCATGACGACGGTTCGCGCCGCGCAGGCGAGCGCGAACGGGATTCGTTCGCTGCAAGCGAAGCAGCTCGGGGTGAAAACGCTCCAGGAATATCACGCCGAGGCTGGAGCGGAACACAAGGAACGCGCGAAAGAACGCCGATGCGATCTCGCAGTTGAAGGTTGGAAGTTGAACGTTAGGGTCAACCATGAAACTTACATGGCTTTGTTGCATGATCGGATTGGCCCTGGGCGCCACGCCACTGCGCAGCGAGGAGAAAAAAGAAACAACTCCAATGACTGAATCGAACACAAAAGAAGTGGCAGTGATCAAAACAAGCGAAGGCGAAATGGTCGCCGAATTCTGGTCCGACGTCGCGCCGAAGACGGTCGAGAATTTCAAGAAGCTGGCCAAGACCGGTTTCTACGATGGCACTGCTTTTCACCGCATCATCAAGGGATTCATGATCCAGGGCGGCGACCCGCTGACGAAGGATCTGGCCAACGAAGCGCGCTTGGGAACGGGCGATCCGGGTTACAAAATCAAAGCGGAGTTTAACAAGAAGTCGCACGAGCGCGGCGTGCTTTCGATGGCGCGTTCCAGCGATCCCGATTCCGCCGGCAGCCAGTTTTTCATCTGCCTCGGCAACGTCAGCCGGCTCGACGGCCAATACACGGCCTTCGGCAAACTGATCAAGGGCGACGACGTGCTGGGCAAGATCGGCGATACCGAAGTGGCGATGAGCGGCTCCGGCGAAAAGAGCAAGCCGGACAAGCGGGTCACGGTCGAGAGCATCAAGATCGTCCCGGCCGATTCGGTGAAGTAGCCGATCGTGATGCGTCGAATGGCGATAGGTGACTAGTCTATTCACGGTTCACTGATCACTATTCACCTCACGAAATGCCGGCACGGCTCGAAGACAAAGGTCGCCCTCGTCCAGATGCAGTGCGGGACGGACCCGGCTGCGAACATGGCCAGGGCGATCTCGCGCATTCGCGAGGCGGCAAGCAAGGCGCGCAGATCGTTTGCCTGCCGGAGCTGTTTCGCTCGCAATATTTTTGCCAATCGGAAGACCACGCGAATTTCGCGCTGGCCGAGGAGATTCCCGGGCCGTCTACGGCGGAGCTGGAAGAGGTCGCGCGCGAAACTGGGCGTGGTGATTGTCGCGTCGCTTTTCGAGAAGCGCGCCGCCGGGCGTTTACCACAACACCGCGGCGATCATCGACGCCGACGGGAAATATCTCGGCAAGTATCGCAAGATGCATATCCCGGACGATCCGTCGTACTACGAGAAGTTTTATTTCACTCCCGGCGATCTCGGCTTTCAGGCCTGGCCGACCGCGCAGGGAAAGATCGGCGTCTGCGTTTGCTGGGACCAGTGGTATCCGGAAGCCGCGCGCCTGACCGCGCTGCGCGGCGCCCAGATTCTGTTTTATCCGACGGCCATCGGCTGGCATCCGGCGCGAAAAGGAGAAATACGGCGCGGCGCAATATTCGGCGTGGGAAACGATGCAGCGCAGCCATGCGATCGCGAACGGCTGTTACGTCGCGGCGGTGAATCGGGTCGGTCACGAAGCGCCGGCCGGCGGGCGACGGGATCGAGTTCTGGGGGCAGAGCTTCGTCGTCGCGCCCAGCGGCGAAATCATCGCGAAAGGGAGCGTCGATCAGGAAGAGATCGTCATGGCCGAGATCGATTGGGACCGGGTGGACGAACATCGAACGCATTGGCCGTTCCTTCGCGATCGCCGGATCGATGCCTATGCCGGGATCGAGCAGCGCCTGATCGATTGAGGTCTGGAGCCGCTTCGCTGTGCGAAGCCGTGAGTGCGTGCACTGCCGGTTGCGCCGCCCACAGGGCGTGCGGCTCCATCGCCCCGTCACGGCAACCGTCAGTTTACATCCCGCGCCGTGCGGGCGTATCTTCCCATCATGAAAACGATGATCATTTCGCTGGGAATGCGTATGCGCTCTCTCGCTGGTCGCGCAGGGACAGGATGTGCAAGGCGATTGCAAGCTGGAGTCGAAATCGGGCAGCCAGGTCACGGGCACGGTCACGTTCACCAAGACGGGCGATGACGTGCAGGTGGTCGGAGACATCACTGGGCTTGACGCCGGGCAAACACGGGTTTCACATTCATGAAAAGGGCGATTGTTCCGCGCGCCGATGCCGCTTCCGCCGGCGCGCATTTTAACCCGGGGCAACACAAGCATGGCGGCCCGGTGACGACCGAACATCATGTCGGCGACCTGGGGAACATCGAGGCGGATGCTCCGGCAAGGCGCACATCGAGTGGAAAGGCAAAATGAGCCTGAGCGGCGCGGACTCGATCATCGGCAAATCGCTGGTCGTGCACGAAAAGGAAGACGACTGAAAACGCATCCGTCCGGCAACTCCGGGCGCGTCGCCTGCGGCGTGATCGGGTGGCCAACCGAAGCTGGAAAGTAAGCGCTGATTTTCCCCGGACCGGCGGTCGAAGCAACTGGATCTTGAGATGGAGTTGCTGACCCTTACCGAAATTCGCCGCCACGCGCAGAACGGCGCGGCCGTGGAAGCGCGCGTCCATGTCCAGGTGGAAGGCGCTACAGCCAAAGTCACGCGCGAGCAGAAGCCGTATTGCGAGCTGAGCTCTGGCGGACGCCGCCGATCGGATGACGCTCCGGGTCTGGAGCGATCATCCGGAATTCAAGGCGTGCGAGACCCTGAAGGCCTCGGATTTTATCGAGCTGAGCGGGGAGTTTCAGCAGCATCAGCAATTCGGTCTGGACGCCAGGAAATGGAAGGTGCGCCATCTCACGCCGCAGGAGCGATCCGAGCTGTTGCAAGGTCCGCCGGAGCTGCGCGCGAAACAGCTGGCCGATTGGAATTACATCGGCGAGCGGATCCGGGCGCTCGGCGATCCGCGTTTGCGCGCTCTATGCGAGGCGTTCCTGAGCGAGCACGGCGAACGTTTTCGCCGCACGGCTGGCGCGCGTTCTTATCATCATGCGCGGCGCGGCGGATTGGTGGAGCACACCGCACAAATGATGCGCGTCGCGAAGGCGATCGCGCCGCTTTATCCGCAGTTGAATCTCGATCTGCTCATCGCCGGGGTCTTGTTTCACGATTCCGGCAAGCTTTGGGAAAATCATCTGCCGGAAACGGGGTTCACCATGGGTTACGACGAGCGCGGCGAGTTGATCGGCCATATCTCGATCGGTCTCGAGCTGGTCAATTCGCTCTGGCGCAAAATCCAGTCGGAAGAGAATGCGCGCGCCTGGAACGCGCTGGTGCCCGCATCGGAGGATGTCCGGATGCATCTGTTGCATCTGATCGGTGCGCACCACGGCGAACCGCAATTCGGCTCGCCGGTCAGTCCCAAGACCCCGGAAGCGATGGCGCTCAACTACATCGATAATCTCGATGCGCGGCATGGAAATGTTCTCCGCCGGTTACCTCGTGGCCAAGCCGATCGCCGATCGGATTTACGATCGCGTCCGGCCGTTGCCGGGAAATCTGGTGAAGCCGCTGGAAAAATTCAAAGACGTCGCAAAACCGCCGCACGATCGAAACAGGTAATCTGCTGTAGCCGCTTCGCTGTGCGAAGCGCGAGCGATGGCCGCTCCCCGTTTAATCACTTCGCATAGCGAAGCGGCTACCGCGCCGGGACCTCTGAGCTTGCCTGATCAGCTAATCGCCGCCGCGCCTCGGCGAGATATTCTTCGTCGATCTCGAAACCGATAAAGCTTTTCACGCCGCACGTTTTGCCGCGACGGCAGAATTTCCAATGCCGAGAAACGGATCGAGCATGACCAGGTCATCGCGCAGTCCCTGGAGGCGAATACAATTCTCCGCGAGCTCGACCGGAAACGTTGCCGGATGCGGGCGATCTTTCTCACGGCGGCTGATGGTCTGATACGGAATGAACCAGGTATTTCCCCGGCAACGGCGATCGCTTCCGCCCGTGTGGCTCCAGCGCGCGATGTTGCTCTTGTCCGCATAAGGAACCCCCAGCGCCAGGCGATCGATCGGGGTGTGACCGTCAGGGGTGAGATGAAAGATGTATTCGTGGCAATCGTTGAGATATCGCGGCGAACTGATCGGCTTGAAATGTCCGCGAGAGACAGCTTCGCCTTCGTCGTTCTCAATCGTAATCGCCTTGATCCAATGAATCGTATTTTGCAGGACGAACAGATCGCGCAACCGCAGCACCAGTTCGTGCGGCAGCAGCGGATTCGAAGGTGAGGCGCCCAAATTGAGAAACAACGAGCCGGCAGGTTTCAGGATTCGCCGGAGCTGCGCCGCCCATTGGTGGCACCAATCGAGGTAGCCCTCGCGGTCCTGCCGATCGGAGTAACGGCTGTAGGCGATGCCGAGATTGTAGGGCGGTGAAGTGACGACGAGATCGACCGTGGCGTCCGGCATCTGCGACATGCCGTCGAGGCAGTCGCCGTGGCGCAGGTCGAACGAGGTCATGGAGCAACCTTCGCCGCACGAACGTTTGTACAACTTAAAAACGCTGTCATCCCGAGCGCAGTCGAGGGACCCCGTAGAACGTCGCTCGACTCACGGCGGGTCCCTCGACTGCGCTTCGCTTCGCTCGGGATGACGCCGTTTTCCCACGATTTCGGGCGCTCGATCTTTGTGATACCTTGCCGCCATGTCCGACAAGCCCTCGAAACTGAAGATCGCCGATCGCGAGTTCACCTCGCGGCTGCTGGTCGGCACCGGAAAATTCGGCTCGAACGAATTGATGCGCGACGCGCTCGTGGCGAGCGGCACGGAGATCGTGACGGTCGCTCTTCGCCGCGCGGATATTTCCGGCCGCGGCGATCCTTTCGCGAACATTCTCGAATTCATCGACCCGAAACGTTTCCTCCTTCTGCCGAATACGAGCGGCGCGCGGAACGCGGCCGAGGCGGTGCGCCTGGCGCGACTGGCCGCGGCGGCGGGGTTGCCGAAATGGGTGAAGCTCGAGATCCATCCCGATGCCCGCTATCTGCTCCCCGATCCGGTCGAGACCCTGGCCGCGGCCGAAATCCTCGTGAAGGAAGGGTTCGTCGTCCTGCCCTACATCAACGCCGATCCCGTTCTCGCAAAACGACTGCAGGATGTCGGCGCCGCCACCGTGATGCCGCTCGGTTCGCCGATCGGCAGCAACCGCGGCATCGAAACGCGCGCACAGATCGAGATCATCATCGAACAAGCCACCGTGCCGGTGGTCGTGGATGCCGGTCTGGGCGCGCCGAGCCAGGCCGCGGAAGCAATGGAGATGGGCGCTGACGCCGTCCTGGTGAACACGGCGATCGCGATCGCCTCCGATCCGAGCCGAATGGCGCACGCCTTTCGCAAGGCCGTCGAGGCCGGCCGCGAAGCGCACGAAATCGGCCTGGCCGAGCGGCGATCGAGCGCTTCGGCCACGAGTCCGCTGACGGGCTTTTTCTCCACCGACGCTGGCGCTAATTAGAAGGTGGGAGCCCCGAATGCTTTCGGGGCGACGAAGGCTGCTGTTAAACCGAGCGAAGTCGAGGGACTTCGCCATGAGTCGAGCGACGTTCAACGGGGTCCCTCGACTGCGCTTCGCTTCGCTCGGGATGACAGCGTTTTTTGGCTTGGACGAACTTTGATCCTACATCGGCCGGTAGGCCACGCCGGCGTCGTTGTAAAACTCGATCCGCCTGCCGCCTACGCGACGAACAAAACGCCAGCCGTGTTCCCGGGCGAGATCCCACAATTCGGAGTCGGACAGGGCCTGGACAATTTTCAGTTCGGCGGGATGCGTGACGAAGTATTCCGGCTTAACCGCGAGCATTCGCGCGATTTTCGTGATCACCGCCGGCAATTGTTCGTGGATCATGCGGTTCGTTTCGCTCGCCTACGGTCTTCATCTCGCACAACGGACACAAAGGTCACGAAGTCATTAGCGGGGCCTGCAATCCCCAGACCTTTGTCTCCGTTCTGGACCTTGTCCGAGGAATAAGCCCGCTCCCCCATCGCGGCCGACGGATTGGAAGGGCTCCGCCGATCCCGCCGTCTCCGACTGGCGCGGGCAGTTTCATAGGGTAAAGTCTGCGGATGTTCTCCGAAACGATCGAGCTCCGCGGTCACATCATTGACTCGCTGATCCTGCCCAAGGTGTTGGACCAGATTTTGACCCGCGGCGCCGGCTTCAAGATCGCGGAGATTAAGATCGGCCAGAAAAGGGCGGACCAGAGTTTCGCCCGCATCGAGGTCACCGCGGAAACCAGCGACGCGCTCGATGAATTGGTCCTGCGCCTGCGGCAACACGGCGCCGAAACCGTGGAGCGGACCAATGTCCAACTAGCGAAGGCGCCCGAAGACGGCGTTTTCCCCCACGATTTCTACGTCACGACCAACCAGCAGACGTTTATCCGGCTCGACGGCAAGGAGATCGAGGTCCGTCCGGCAATGATGGACAGCGCGGTCGCGGTCGATAGCAAGACACGCTCGGCTCGCGCGGTAAAATTTTTCGACGTGAACGCCGGTGACGAGATTGTCGTCGGCCACCAGGGCGTTCACGTCGTCCCCGTGCAGAGATCGACCGCGCACACGGACGTCTTTCAATTCATCAACACGATGGTGGATGCGGACGAGCCGAAGTCGGCCGTCATTCGCGAGCTGGGCCGGGAATTGCGACGCGCGCGCGAAGCGAAGGGTCGGATTGCAGTCGTGGGCGGCCCCGCTGTCGTGCGGACAGGTGCCGGCGAGCATCTCGAGCGCCTGATCGAGTTGGGGTATGTCGACCGGCTTTTCGCAGGAAACTCCTTTGCGGTTTACGACGTCGAACGCGCGTTGTTCCGGACGTCATTGGGCAAGGATTCCGACCGCGCGTTTGCCGGCGGCGGCCACGAGAACCACATGCGGGCGATCAACACGATCCGCGCCTGTGGCGGAATCGCGGCCGCAGTCCAGAAAAAGATCCTGACCACCGGTATCCTGCACGCGTGCGTCAAGCATAAGGTCGATGTTGTCCTGACCGGCTCAATTCGCGACGAAGGCCCGGTCCCCGGCGTCACGACCGATGTGGTCGAAGCGCAAAAGATCATGCGCGAGAAACTGGCCGACGTAACGCACGTGTTGCTGCTCGGGACGGTGCAACATTCAATGGCCGTAGCCAGCATGCTGGCGCCAACGGTTAAGACCGTCTGCGTCGATATCGATTCGGCATCGGTCGAGCGCGCGGTCGAGCATCAGCCGCTCCAGTCGATCGGCTTGGTCACGGACGTGGAGCCGTTTTTGCGCGAACTGGCCGATTGCATCGCCAAGCCGGACGATGCCGGCGAGAATTAGAAACGGTCGATCCCATGCGCCAATTGCTGCTTTGCCCGCCGGATCATTACGGCATCGAGTACGAGATTAATCCGTGGATGAGCCGCGAGCGGGGCGCCGACAAGCCGTTGGTCCAGGCCCAGTGGAAAGGGCTCTTCGACACGCTTTCAGGGCTCGATTGCAAGGTCGAGCTCATTACGCCGCAGCCGAAGCTGCCCGATATGGTTTTCACCGCGAACGCCGGCCTCACGGTTGGGCGGCGTTTTATCCCAAGTAATTTCCGGCACGAAGAGCGCGCCGGTGAAGCGCCGCACTTCGCCAAATGGATGGAAGATCGCGGCTACGAAATTGTCTGGCTGCCGAAGAATTTGTTTTTCGAAGGGGAAGGAGACGCGCTCTTCGGTGGCGACGTTCTTTTCTGCGGCTACAAATTTCGCACCGACATTAACTCGCATCGCGCCGTGGCCGACCTGTTAGGGTGCCTGGTCATCTCGGTCGAGCTGGTCGATCCGCGCTTTTATCATATCGATACCTGTTTTTGTCCGTTGCCGGACGGGGGCGGGTTTTGGTTTCCTGGGGCCTTCGACGAATACGGACAGAGTGCGATCCGCGATCATCTGGGCGATTTGATCGACGTGGTGCCGGAGGAAGCCGCCCATTTCTCCTGCAACGCCGTCGTGCTCGATCGTGACATCGTTCTGCCGGAAGGCGCACCGAAGCTGGTCACGGCCTTGCGCGATCGCGGCTACACCTGCCACCCGCTCCCGATGTCGGAGTTTCTCAAAGCCGGTGGTGCCTGCAAATGCTTAACGATGTTCATGCCGCAGCGGGAGAAGGTTTAATTCGAAGCAATGGTGCGGATGGATCGCGTGTCATTGTTGGCGCCCCGTCACTTCACTTCCCCGCTTTCCTCCCCAGCTCCGCCTCGATCTTCCCCAGCGGGAGACAATTCATCACGTCCGCTTTCGTGAGCCAGCCTTTGCGCGCGACGCCGATACCGAACCATAACTCCTGGAGCCGCTCGGTCCGGTGCGCGTCCGGGTTGATCACGCACTTCACTCCTTTTTCCTTCGCGAGCGGCCACCAGCGCCAGTCGAGATCGAGTCGCTTCGGCGCGGCGTTGATTTCTATCCACGTGCCGGTTTCGGCTGCCGCCTCGATCAACGCCGGAACGTCGACCGCATAAGGATCGCGCTTCAGCAGGAGCCTTCCGGTCGGGTGCGCCAGCATCGTGACGAACGGATTGCTCATCGCGCGAACGATCCGCTCGGTCATCTCCGCTTCCGACAACGTGAAAACGGAATGGACGGAGGCGATGACGTAATCGAGCTCGGCGAGGATCTCGTCGTCGAAATCGAGTGCACCGTTGCGGAGAATGTCGCACTCGACGCCAGCGAAAAGCCGGAAATTCTCGAACTCGCGATTGAGCTTCCGGATGGCCGCGATTTGCGTCCGCAGCCGCGCGGCATCGAGCCCGCGTGCCTGGATTGAGCTGCGGCTGTGATCGGCGATACCGAGATATTGCAAGCCCAGCGCCTGCGCCGCCGCTGCCATTTCCTCGAGCGAATTGCGGCCGTCGCTCGCGGTGGTATGGCAATGGAAAGTCCCGCGCAAATTCTCCGCTTCGATCAGGCGCGGCAGAGTTTTCGCGGCAGCGGCTTCAAATTCGCCGCAGTTCTCGCGGAGCTCGGGCGGGATGTAATCGAGATCGAGCGCTCGATACAAATCCGCTTCCTCGCGGACTTCCGGGATTTTTTCGCTGCGGCGCTTAGTTTTTGCTCCGCGCGCCGCACCAGTCCGTAGCACAGGCGTCTCGCCTGTGGGGCCTGTGATACGGGTTTCTGTGCTCTCCGCCGGGGCGAGTCGATATTCGTTCAGCGTCCAGCCGCGCTGGAGGGCGCGATTTCGCACCACGATGTTGTGCTCTTTGCTGCCGGTGAAGTAATTGAGCGCGAAAGGATATTCCGTCGCGCTGACGACGCGCAGATCGCATTGAATGCCGGAGCGTAAGCGCACGCTCGATTTCGTCGGGCCCTGGGCGATGACCGATGCCACCAGCGGATGTTGCACAAACATCGCCGTGATCTCCGCCGGGGCCGAAGTGGCCACGATGAAATCGAGGTCGCGCACAATCTCTTTCCTCCGGCGATAACTCCCGGCAATGCAAACGTGGAGTGCTTCCGAATGGGCGCGCAGATCGTCCTGCAGCGTTTCCGCTTCGGCGGCGATGCTCCCGAGCTGATACGACCCGGCGTGTTTTGTCCGCTCCGTGATCGCCGCGCAGAGTTTGTCCTGCGTCGTCTTGCCGAAGCCGGGCAGCTCCGCGACCCGGCCCGCCTCGCACGCGGTCTGCAGCTGCGCGATGGAGCTTACTCCCAGCTGATCGTAGAGCGCCTTGACCTTCTTCGCGCCAAGGCCGGGAAGAGAGAAAAGTTCGAGAATTTCAGCCGGAAACTCCGATCGCAGGTCTTCGAAAAAACGAAGCGATCCAGTCTCTACCAGCTCTTTAATTTTAGCCGCGATCGCCTTGCCGATGCCGGGAATTTTTTCGAGCGCCTCTTCGTCTTTGAGATCGCCGAGATTGCCGCCGAACGTTTCGATCGAGCGGGCGGCGTTGGTGTAGGCTCGAATCTTAAACGGATTTTCACCCTTCAGCTCGAGGAGAGTCGCAATCTTGTCGAGCACGTCCGCGATCGTCGCCTTGTCCATCGGTTCACCGATCACGAGACCAAGCTGGAGAGCAAGCGGAAAAGTGAATGGTGATCGGTGATCGATGAATGGGAAATCAATTCACCGATCACTAGTCACTGATCACACCACGAAGCTGCCGAAGAAGCGAAAAACGGGATCGCCACTCCGACTACATCCTCCCGCGCCGCTTATAAAACTCGAAGCGCGCAAGAATCGAATCGACGTATTTGCGCGTCCCGGGGAAATCGATGTTGGCCCGGAAAGTATCCGGCGGAATAACGGCATCATCTCCGCCGGCCCAACGCTGCGCCCGGCTCGCGCCGGCATTGTACTCCGCCAGCGCGAACGGAATCGGATCGGCCTGTTTTTCCCAATGTTGCGCTGCCCGTCGCAGATACCACGTGCCTGCCTGGAGGTTGATCTTCGGATCGAATAATTCCTCGACGCGGAAATTGTCGACGTGGTTTTCCGTCGCCCATTCCTGGGCCGCCTTCTCGCTCACCTGCATCAGACCGCGCTCGCCGGCGCTCCCGAATTTCCGGGCGTCGAATCGGCTCTCGCGCCAGACGACCGCCTTCACCAGCATCGGATCGAGATGATGCTCGGCCGCCACGGTTCGAATGAGCGCGTCATGTTGTTGGAAACGCCCGGGACTAAGCCACTCGTGCAACGTGTAGGTATAGTCGCCTGACTTCACCAGGAGCAACCCCAGGCCCGCGGCCGTCGCCAGCATCGCGCAGATGATTAGTTTAAAGAGGAAACGGCGCACGGTTTTCGATCAGCAGGAATTTTACTGGGTCAAGGTGAGAGACGCGCGAAATACTGGATAATGGCTGAAGGCGGCGAAAACTCACTCATCATCAATCCACGCATCGATTCATCGATCAACGAATTTCCTCTTTACCCCAAACCGTGACCGCCTCCTACGCCCGCGTAATTATCGATCGATCGATTCACCGCGAGCTCGATTATTCGATCCCGGAAACTTTGGCGACCGGGTTGATGATCGGTTCGCGGGTGCGGGTGCCGTTTCGCGAACAATCGGCGCTCGCGACCGTGGTGGCTCTGCTGGAGCAAAGCATCCGCGAAGGAATTCGGCCGATCGAAGCGCTCGTGGGCGACCGGCCGGCCTTGAGCGCAAAGCTGCTCGAGCTCGCGAGATGGATGAGCGCCTATTATTGCTGCCCGATCGAGACCGTGATGCGCAGCCTGCTGCCGCAGGTCATTCGCCGCGCGGTGGTCGGATGGAAAAAACAGTTGTTCGTCAGCCGTCGCGAAAGAGATTTCCGCCGGAGGAGATTGAGAAGTTGCGGCGACGCGCGCCGCGCCAGGCCGAACTGCTCGAGGCCATTCAAGGCTGACCGCGCCGGTGCTGGCCGCGGAGCTTCTCCGGCAAACTTCGCTTGATAATCAGACGCTCCGCGCGTTGGCGAAACGCGGATTGGTGGAGCTGCGCGAAGAAGCGGTCGCCCGCGATCCGCACGCGGATGAGCAATTCATCGCCACCACCAGTCTCACCCTGAATCCGGAGCAGGCCACCGCGTTGACGCGATGCGAGGAAGCGCTCGCCGCTCCGGAAAACGCGAAGCCGATTGCTGCTCCACGGCGTAACCGGCAGCGGCAAGACGGAGATTTATTTCCAGGCGATCCATGCGACCGCTCGCTCGCGGGAAAACAGCCATCGTTCTCGTCCCGGAAATTTCGCTTACCCCGCAAACGGTCGAGCGGTTCAAGGGCCGGTTCGCCGAAACGCCAGGACATGGTCGCGGTTTTGCACAGCCATTTGTCCGAAGGTGAGCGACATGACGAATGGCATAAAATTCAGTCGGGACGCGCGCGGATCGTGATCGGCGCGCGCAGTGCCGTCTTCGCGCCGCTCGAAAATCTCGGCCTGATCGTGGTCGATGAAGAACACGAGACTACCTACAAGCAGGAGGAAGCGCCGCGTTATCACGCGCGCGACGTCGCGGTCGTGCGCGCAAAGATGGAGAAGTGCGTCGTGTCTGCTCGGGACCGCCACGCCTTCGCTCGAGAGTTATCACAATGCCGTCAGCGGGAAGTATCGCCTGCTGAACCTGACCCAGCGGGTCGACGACTGCCAGATGCCGCTGATGCGGATCGTCGATTTGCGGCAGGAGCGGCGGAAAGAAAAGGTCGCCGCGATCCTCTCCGAAAAACTGCGCACCGCGATTACCAGCCGGCTGGAGAAACGCGAACAAACCATCCTGTTTTTCAATCGGCGCGGGTTTTCGACCTCGCTTCTTTGCAGCGAATGCGGCGAAGCGCGCAACTGCCCGAATTGCAGTGTCGCGCTCACGTTCCATCGCGATGTGGCGCGGTTGAGCTGTCATTTATGCGGGCATACCGCCGCCGTGCCGAAGAAATGTCCGGCCTGCGGCAAGGACGCGTTGATTTACGCCGGGTTCGGCACCGAGAAGGTGGAATCGAACGTCGCGCAGATTTTTCCGACCGCCATTGTGCGCCGGATGGATGCCGATTCCATGACCCGGAAGGACGCCTATCGCGATACTCTCCGCGCGTTTCCGCGCGGGCAAGATCGACATTCTGGTCGGCACGCAAATGATCGCGAAAGGTCTGCATTTTCCCAACGTCACGCTGGTCGGGATCATCAATGCCGATCTCGCTCTGCATCTGCCGGATTTCCGCGCGGGCGAGCGCACGTTTCAATTACTGACCCAGGTCGCCGGCCGCGCCGGCCGCGGCGAGACGCCGGGCGAGGTTTTCGTCCAAACCTACACGCCGTTCAGTCCCTCTATTCAGTTCGCGCGGCATCACGATTTCGCCGGCTATTTCGAACAGGAACTGGAATTCCGGGAGCGCTGCGATTTTCCGCCGTTCAAGCATGCCGTTCTGATCACCGTGCGCTCCGACGCACGAAGGCCGCGCCAAATTTTCCGCCGAAACCATGGCGCGCCGGCTGAAGGAAGCGCTGCCGCGCAGAATTTATGCTGGGCGAACCGGCCCCCGCGCCGCTCGAAAAACTTCAGGGCCAGTTTCGCTTCCACATCCTGATGCGGGGCGAAGCCATCATGCGTCTGAGCCGTCTCGTGCGCGAAACGCTGGACAAACTGCCGTTTCCTGAAGACGTCGTCGCGTCCGTCGATGTCGATCCCGTATCAGCTGCTGTAGCTCTTCTGTAGCCGCCGCCCTGTGGGCGACGCTGGGTGGACACGCTGAATCACCGAAGTCACGTTACGGTTTCAGGTCACTGATTGCTCGCGGCGCTTCGCACAGCGAAGCGGCTACTGGCGATCGATAACGATTATCTCGCCGGCATAAGGCCAATCATCGGCTCTTCTCACAAAGCCTGCACGAACGGGATTGTCACGGACGTAGTCCCACTTCTGCGCGTAGCTTTCTTCGCTCCGCAACACGTGATCGAAAAATCCCCGTTGCCAAAGTGGCTCAGAAGTCTTTCCCCCCGCGAGTGATTTGGCCAGAAATTGTTTCAGGGTTCCAACCCATCGTCCCAGCTCGAAATCATCCGGACCGGTTACGAAAAGGTGAATGTGATCCGGCATGATCACGTAACGCCCGACGGCTATGTTGTGCTTAGCGTAAGCTCGTTCGGCAAAGTGAATGAGACCGGCGTTAACAGCCTCAGTAGCCAACAGCTTCCGACGACGATGAGTGCCAGCGTCACAAAAAAGACGGGATCACTTGGGAATAAGCGATCGAGGCGCGGTGGAAGTCGGGGGTGATCTTGTAGCCGCCGCCCTGTGGGCGGCGCTGGCTGAGCGTAGCCAACAGAATACGCGCCGCCAACTCTCGCTTCGCACAGCGAAGCGGCTACAGAAGACTGCGGTCGAGCGGTTACAGGCTGATCTCGTCGCCCTCGCGGGCGGCGGTGACGATCAGTTTCCCGCCGCCCTTCGCCACCTCGCTCTGGGCTTGCTCGACCATCGCCGCGATTTTTTCGTCGGTGTGATCGGGATCGTGATGGAAGAGAGCTAGGCGCTTGGCGCCGGCGCGCATGGCGAGTTGAACGGTGTCGTCGGCGCAGGTGTGGCCCCAGCCGCGGCGTGAGGGATATTCGATCGCGTCGTATTGGGAATCGGCGATGATGAGATCGGCGCCGCGCAGGAATTCGACCACCTTCTCATCCTGGATCTTCGCGTAAGCCAGGCCATCCGGTGACGCCAGCCGCTCGGCTTTCTGGCGTTCGACTTCGCAACGTTCGTAGGCTTCGTGGTCGGGCATGTAAACGATGTCGCCGCTCGGCGTGGAAAGGCGGTAGCCGAGACAAATGCCGGGATGGTTCGCGAACATGGTCCGCACTTTGACGACGCCGAGATTGAATTGCATGTCGGTCAATTCTTCGAAGGTCAGGTGCGTCGCCATCTGATTGAGACCGACGGGAAAAAAGGCGGTCTGCATTTGCTCGAAGAGCGCGCCGCGCAATCCGTGAACGGCGCCTTCATAACCAAGAATGCGGACGTTGACCTTCGGATGATAGGCCGGGACGAAGAAAGGAAATCCCTGGATATGGTCCCAGTGGGTGTGGCTGACGAGAATCAGGACGTTCAGTCCCGTGGTCGAGACCTCCTTCATGAGCGATTGCCCCAGCTTCCGAATGCCGGAGCCGGCGTCCATGATGATGATCTGATTGCCGACGCGAATCTCGACGCACGAGGTGTTTCCGCCGTAGATCGAAGTGTCCGGACCCGGCGTCGGGAATCGAACCGCGGACGCCCCAGAACCGGACCAGGGTTGGCCCGGCGGTGATGGTCTCCGCCACCGGTTCGGCGACCGCCGCTTCGCCGTTGTCGCGGCAATCCGCCATCGAGCGGATCAGGTCCGGCGGCGCGATGGGCTTGATGAGATAATCGTCCGCGCCGGCCGCGAATGCTGTTTCGCGGTCGTTCGCGAAACGGCTGACCGTCGTTAAGATGACGCGAGTCGGCTGAAGCGAGGGCTGCTCCCGAATCCAGCGGCAAACCTGAAAGCCGTTGCGTTTCGGCGTGCGAAGATCGCAGACCACGGCGGCGGGTTTGTGTTTCAGGATGAGATCGAGCCCGGCCTGTCCATCCGCGGCTTCGAGGACGCGCCACTCCTGCCCGGCGAGGCATTGGGCAATGAGCGCGCGCGTCAACGCATCGCTGTCGATCAGGACGAGCGTTTTCATTTCGTCGCCGCCGGCGTCGGCAGCATGATCCAAAAGGTGTTGCCGCCATCCCGGCGGGATTCGTAGCCGATTTCTCCGTCGCAATTCTCCACCGCGATCCGGCAGAACTGGAGCGGCAGGTGTGAGGCTTGCGGCCCGGGCGCCGCCGTCCCTGTCCTGGAAAAAAGGTTGGCGCAAATATCCGGCGGGAACGACGGGCCGTTGTCCGAGACCCGGATGAGAATCGCGCCGGATTCCTCGCCGAAACTGAACTGAACTTCGTCGCCGACCGGCGCGCTTTGCAGTCCATTCTCGAGGAGGGTCGACAAGACGCGGGTGAGGTGGGTCGAATCCATGGCGACCCGTATTTCATCAAGCCCGTTCCCGGCCAGTCTCAGGCGCACGCCCTTGTCGGCGAATTGAGCAGCGACATTTTCCTCCGCGGCGCGAATGGCGTCTCCCAATTTCGTTCGGCCACGGCCATCCCGTCGCGTCCCCGAAGTCCTTCCAGTTCGGCGGCGAAAACATTCAGCACCCTATTGATCAGCGTCTGTTGTTCCTCCGTCGCCCGCGACGCGAGGCTCAACAGTCGCGCGATTCGGGCCGGGTCTCTTTCCATCTCGATCAACCGGATCGCGGTGATTACGTTCGCGAGCGCGGCGTTCATTTCCTCGGAGATGCAGTGCAGGAGAATTTCCTTTTTCTGCATCTCGGAATTCAAGCGCTGATACGCGATCACGGTCTCGCGCGCTTTTTGGAGCACCGATTTTTTCGCCTCGAAAACGTCGCCAAGCTTTTCCAGGAGCAGGATCTCCTGGCCGCCGGCGATGAGCGCGGTGGCTTCGAGCGAGAGATCGGTTCCGTCCGCAGCCTGCTCGGCCCATGCGCCCGATCGGACTCGCTTATCTCCGCCTTCCGCCCAACAGGCGCGCGGCATCGATGAGGAAATTCTCCAGGAACGGCGAATTGCCCGGCAAGGTCGCGTCGGGCGCGGTCATGGTGGGCCAGATCGATCGCAGCCAGGCTGGCGGATTGCCCTGGACGCGAATGGCGCCATGGGCGTGAACAAGAACGACGATCCCGAGAGATTCGAGCACCGAGCTGGCCCAGGAATCGCGATGAGGGAATGGCATAGTCTTAGTGAGGTTGAATCATCTGCCGGCTCAGCTCGACGAATGCCTCCTCGACCCCGGCGCCCTCTTTCGCGCTCGTCTTGAACGGCTTCCAACCGCGCGCCGTCAGGTCATCCATGCGAGACTGATCGATCTCCCATTGCGAAGCGAGATCGGATTTGTTCAGCGCCAGCAGAAAAGGCACCGGCCCGATCGCCGCGGCCACTCGTCCTTGAATCTCAATCGCCTGGTCCAGGGTAATCTGGCGCGTCCCGTCCGCGACGAGCAGGTAGCCGCTGGTGCCGCGCAGATACGATGTTTGCAGGCGCTGATATTCGTCGTCTCCCTCCAGGTCCCAGATCATCAGCATCACTTCCGCGCCATCCACCGACACCGTCTTCTTGTCGATCTTCACCCCGACTGTCGTCAGGTACTTATCCGAAAACATGCTGTGGACGAACTTCGCGATGAGGCTCGTCTTGCCCACGCCCGACGCTCCGATCATGCAGATTTTTTTCTGAATCATGGCGTCGGGGTCGTTGGTTGCGTCACCACTTTGAAAGCGACCCGCCGTTGCGCCTGCTCCGGAGTGGCCTTGTCGCCGGGGGCCGGCTTGAAGGGATGTTCCATTCCGATTGGCTTCAGCTGCGCCGGTTCGAAGCCGCACGAAACAAGAAAGTCGCGGACCTTGTTGGCGCGCCGCTGCCGCAGGTCAGCATTCCTGCGACTCGGTGCCGACGGCGTCCGCATAACCATTGATCTCCAGCGTGACATCCGTCCCGATTTGTTTCGCCGCTTTTTCGCAGCGGCGAATCTCATCCGGCAACCGCGACAACGCGGCGAAACCTTCCGTAGCGATGTCGTCCTTGTCGGTCAGGAAATAAACAAAGGCGGACTCGATGATCGACTTGGATTGGTCGAAGGCACGCTGATCGAGATCGACGACATGATCGTTCAGCGAAGTAATCCCAGGCAACGTGGTGGCCGCGGCGCGCGCGCGAAGCAGCCACTTATGCGAGGCTTCGCCGGTGAGAGTCAGGACGCCGTTGGCCACCACGGCATTGACGGTATCCAGCAAACCGAACTGCTGTTCGAAACGTTTCCGGGCCAGTTCCGGGTCGTAAACAATATTCGCCTCGGTCTCGACCAGGGACTTCACGCCGGGAATGAGGGTGGCTTCGCGGCGGACCCGTTCCAGCCACTCATAGGGAACAGGGCCGGCGATCTCGAGCACGCCATCTTTGAGCGCGACGCGGGTCTGGTCCGGAACCGTGAATCGTTGCTCGAAACGCCGCTTCACGCTCGCGGGATCGAGCGCGAGATAATCATTCCAATGAAAACGGACCCGATTCGGATCAAGCTTTGCCTCTCGCGCGATCGCTGCGGGATCGGGAGCTGAAGCGTCGCGCAATCCGCTCACCGTCGACTGCCCGAACCAACCTTCGCGCGTTTCGGTCACGACCAGACCGGGCTGCGCTTTGAGGCGGTGGAGAAAATCCTTCCACCGGGAATGGTTCCGCAGCGCAAGGATCAACCCGGCGGCGGCCAGGGCTGCGACGAGCATAATGACAAACCAGGCGCGGGTTGATCGGCCTTCCTTTTTGCCTGTGGCATATTGCGCGCGAAGGCACGCTTCCAACTCCGGCCGAAGCGGCTCGAAGACAGCGGCGTCGCCCTCGAATTCCGCCAGGGCGGCCCCCTTCAGGACATGGACGGTCTCGATGGTTTCCTGGAGAGTGGGTCGCAACTCCAGCGAGGGATTTCCCCGAATGACGGCGGCCAGATAAGCGTCGCGCCCCGGCACCATCCAGACCTGCAACTCGCCCACGCGAAATTCCTCCAGCGATGAATCTTCGCCGGTCGCGAAAGAGTCGCGGGCGAAATCCTGAATGGCGCTCAACATTCCAGCCACCATGTCGGAATCCTTGCTCAGTGCCGGGTCCGAAGTGACGTGGAGCAGCGAGAGACTCGTCTCGCGATGAATGAGGAAGAGTTGCTCCACCCGATAAACCAGGCTCCGCAGCATCACGACTTCCGCGAAACTTCGGCCCGTCCGCAGCGCCTCCCATCGCCATTTCAAGCCGCGCCACGAAAACGTGTGCTCGAGCGTTTGATTGAATGATTGGAGCAAACGCCGAAGCGCTTCCGCCACCGACTTTCGCACGAGTGGCCCGATGATCGGGTGCAGCGCTTCGACAAAAATCTGCGGGCGCCGGCCGATCGAATCCACGATAGAACCCTCTACCGCTGGCCGTAACGCATTAGACAACTGCTCGCCCCGTTCCCGGCTCATTTTGACGGCCTCGGGCAACACGCTCGCGATATCTTGCGAGCGGCGTTCCTTGTCGGAGAGCCGGTCCTTCAGCTCGCGCAACTGTTCCCGCTCCCGGCTCAACAGGAGGCGGCGAAGTTCCTCGAACTCCTCGGTCGGATCGCGCGCGGCTCGATGCATGAGCAGTCGCTCGACTACGCGCCCGGCACGCGAAATTCGTTTTTCAAGCGGAGCGCGACTTCACTCAACATCTCGGCCAGCGATTCGCGGCCGGTCATCGCCCCGCGAATATGTTCCGCTTCCCGGTCGAGGTCCGCCTTTACCTGGCCGTGCTTCTCTCGAATCTCATCGCCCAGCGCTTTCGATTGCTCGAGCAGTTGCTGGCGCAGAGCATGAAGCTCGCGGTCGGCATGTTCGCCCAGGTTTTTGATGGCCAGCTCCAGCGCTCTGGCCGTTTCCGCCAGGTCGCGCGCCAGCTTCTCGACCGCGCTGCCTCGGTCCGATTGTTCCGTGCTGAGCCGATTCGAGACCGACTCCAGGGCGCCCTTCAGGAAAGTCTCCAGGGCCTCGAGCCGCTTTTGGGTGTCGGCCCGGGCCTCCGCGGCTTCTTTGGTCAGGCGTTCGTCCAGCCGTTGAAATCGGCTGTCGTAGTCCCGCATTTGCGAACCGAAGAGAATATCCCGGATCCGATCGACCTTGCCGCTCTCGTCAATTGCTCCGTTACGATGCTCCGAATTTTCCGGCATATCTGATTGGTGAACTGGTTCGGGGTTCATGGTGTTAGTGCCTTTCGCGTTCGAATCATTTCGCGGCGAGGTGGCCAACGCTTTTCGCCGAGCCGATTTATATCGGCCGACAACAGGGGAGGCAAGCCTCCATCGCAGGGAGGGCAGGTCTTCGACATCTGCTGGCAAAATGCCGTTGCCCGCGCGAGAAAGTAATATGACGACTCTGTTCCTTGCCGCGGCTCACGAGCATGCTGATTCCGTCCTCGCGCTGAGAATCGTCTTTGGCATCTGCCTGGCGATCGTCTTCTTCGCCGGCCTATACATTCTGCGCATTAGGAAACGGCTCTTCGATCGCGACCCGGAAGTGACCGGCGATCATTATGGCGCCCGCAATTTGCGGCTCTGGCAGGTGATCCTCGTTTGGATCCTGGCGATGGATCTTCTGATCATGGTGCTGTGGCGGTTGTAGTGCAACAGCGCCGGAACCAGCGGACAGCTACGCAGGTGGTTTGCGGCAACGCAGAAACGGGCCAATCTGGTTTTTGGTAGGGCGAGACTCTGTCGAGCCGTCGGATGACCATAAAGAGCGGCTAACGGCGCTCAGTCCTGGAGCCGGAAAACCTCGACCAACGCGTTTCCCACGGTGTTTCCCGTTCCCCGCAGGACGGCGGTATAAGAGCCGGGATTGAGCGTAGCGATGATGGCGGCCTCGTTGTCATCCGAAGGCGGCAACCCGGAGGCGATGATCAATTGCTCTTCGGCGCTTCGCCAATTGTCGTTGGAAAATAGAAGGGAACCATCGGCAGCATATATTTCGAGGGAGGGGTCGAGCAGAGGATCCGAGATGCCGTTCGCGGCCAGTGAGGGACCCATCGCGCGCACGATCACCTTGGAAGCCTGGTTTCCGCCAATGGCAAAACCGGCGATCATCGCATGATCTCCCGTCCCCACTCGTCCGCGGGTGGAGAGATTTTTGGTCTCCGAATTGAGCGGGGCAAGGTCGTAGAGTTCGAAGAGTCCTGTGCCCGGCGACTGACTGGAGCTTTCCAGCATCACGGTGTAGGCGCCGGGCGCAAGGGTGGCGACCATCGCGCTGTCGCGCTCGTGATCGGGCGCGAGTCCGGCCGCCACCAGCTCGTCGTGTTGGCTGGTCCACCCTTCATTGACCACCAGGATATTTCCGGCGGAATCGAAAAGGGTGAGGCGCGGGTCGGAAAGCGGATCCGCTATCCCGGATTGGGCCAGCGAGGGACCGATACCGCGCAGCACGACTTTCTTCGCATCTGGTCCGCCTACGATAAAACCACCGATCTCGACGCTGTCGCCGTCTTGGACAAAAGCGCGGGTCGAGACATTGAGAAGGTGGACCCGATCTCCGGCCTCATCCGGCTTCCAACCGTTCAGAACATTCGGAATATTGATCGCTGCGGCAGCGGAAGCGCTCAGATGATGTCCCCACCAGGCCATGCCGCTCATGTTCTTCGGCGTCCCATTCAGGTTCATGCTCTGGTATTCGTTGGCGCGACAATTGGTATGCGGTTCTTGCGGCGTCCATTCCAGCCAAAGCGCCGGGGAGATATGTGAGTCCATCCTGCACTTGATGAAATCCGCCCTGCCCGAGGGACCCCACGCCCGCATGAGGTAACTGCTCGCAACCGGCAGGCTCGCGCTCCGGGTCAACGTGCACTCGGAAAAGACGAGCCCGTAGAGCAGGTCCGCAGGTGTGGCCGGCGCCGCGATGACGCCACCCTGGTTCAAGTTCACCACGTTTGGCACTATTCGAATGGTGGATCGCTCGATGAAGGCCGTGCCGCCGCCGCAAACGTAATCGTAGAACCCCGCGATCTCGCTTTCCGTGATGTAGACTTGCGAGTCATCCAAAACAAAAATGGTGTCCTGCCAGCCCAATATTTGCGCACGGAAAATGGCCGTGTGCTTTCCCAGTACCCACAGGGCCGCGCAATACACCGGACCAGATGGATCCGTCATGCTTTGATTATGTTTGGTGTTGTGGAGAACAAGATCCGAAACCACCACATCGTTGGCCAGGATCGTGAGCGGAACATTCCCGGTGCCGCCACTCGTCTGGATGATGACGGAGCGCGGTGGCGCGGACGGATCGGGAATCAGCGAGACGTGACCTTTCCCTTCTGGAATCGTGACAGCCTCGCCATAAAGGCCCGCCGAAATCTGAATGGTATAATGCTGCGTGCCGTTGTTGACGGGGACCGCGTCTACCGCGCTTTGGATCGTGGGGTATTGCGAAGGGACCTGAAGGGTGACTTGTCCCTGCCCCGTCAATGGAAACAGCAGGCCCGCGAAGATCAGGATCCGCCGAGAATAGTGTGATGCCATAACCTTCCGTGATCGTTTCCGGGAGGTACGAAGTCCTTCCCGAGAGCCGACCTCAGTATCCAAGAACCCAGGCGAGGTCGACTTAATTCCGCTCTTGGAGCGACATCCGCCAGTCGCGAAGTCGAGGGACCCCGTAGCCTTCAAATTGCGCCACCGTCTAAAGTCGACGCGTAAGCCAACGCAAGTGCTTGAGATAACGCGATGGCGTCGGAGCGCCGGTGGGGGTCCCTCGACTTCGCTTCGCTGCGCTCGGGATGACAGGTTTCGTTCCGCCTTTAAAAGGCTTCCACCGCGAAGGGCCGGCTGAGTATCATCCCAGGCAGCGCGATGGATGAAACAGTTGGGAAACTTACTTCGGGTGAACCGCTCAGCGTCGATCAGCTGATCGAGTACTTGCCGGCCTTGAAGGAAGTCGCGCGGGGCCAGCTCGACAACTGGGCGAAAGGCGCGGCCGTGCTCCATCGCTACCGCCCAGGTGAAACGGTCTGCACCGAAGGCGAGTTCGGCTCGACCGCGTATTACATCGTCTCGGGCACGGTCGACATTTCCATCAACAATCCGCTGGCCCATCTGCGCACGCGTCCGGCCTCCGGCTTCTTCGGCCGCAGCGTCGCGCGGATGAAAAGTTTTCTCATCAACGACGGTCAGGACAAACGTGCCGAAGCCCACGAGCGGAAGTTCATTGGGATCGACGCGAACATCGACCTCCCCATGAGCAGACCCATCGCGCAACTGGGCGCCGGCGAGCTTTTCGGCGAAATGACCTGCCGCACCTTTCAGCCCCGCTCGGCCACCGTCATGACGCGCGAACCGTGCGTCATGGTGGAAATGCTGCGCGTCATCCTCGACATGCTCGTCGGCAATCGCCAGGTCTCCGACGCCTCAAAGGCGACTTCGAAGGTGAAGATGCCCACCTTCAAAGGCACCTCCTTCAAAGTGGAGATGGAGAAGAAATATCGTGAGCGTTCGCTCGAAACTCATCTGCGCAGCGTCCCGCTTTTCGCGTCGGTCGGGGACGAGTTCATCGCTTACCTCAAGGAGAAGGTCGAGCTAATCTCGTAAATCAGAACCAGGTCATCTGCAAGCAAGGCGAAGAGGCGGACGCCTTTTATTTGATCCGATCTGGGATGGTGCGTATCTCGCAGGACATGCCGGGCGGCGAAATGGTCCGCACCTATTTGAGTCGCGGAGATTATTTCGGCGAAATCGGTTTGATGCGGTCGATCAAGCGGATCGCGACCTGCACCGCGCTCGATGCGGTGGATGTGGTCAAAGTTCCCGGGAGCGAGTTCAACCTCATGCTGGAGAAGTTTCCAGGTGTGCGGGCCCAGCTCGAACCCGTGGCCGAAGCGCGGATGGTTGCAACCAAAGGGCGAACGGCTCCGCCCGGGCTCGGGCTCGATGATTTTCTCAACCAGGGGTTGTTTGAAGCGCAGAATCTTCTCCTGATCGATTTGGATAATTGCACGCGTTGTGATGCCTGTGTCCAGGCTTGCGCAAAGGCGCACGACGGCGTCTCGCGTCTGCTGCGCGATGGTTTGCGCTACGATCATTTCCTGGTCGCCACGGCCTGCCGATCGTGTCGCGATCCGCTCTGCATGACGCAATGCCCGGTCGGTTCCATCCGCCGCAAGGAGAACCTCGAGATCATCATCGAGGATTGGTGCATCGGCTGCGGGAAATGCGCCGAGCTCTGCCCTTACGGCAACATCAACATGCATCCGCTCGAAGTGATCAAGGAAGTGAAGACCGAGATCAAATCGCCCACGCCCGGCGTGCCGCCGAAGGTGAAAATTGAGAAGAAGAAAACGACGGCCTACAAAGCGAATACTTGTGATCTGTGCACGCAGTTATCCGTGCCGAGCTGTGTGTATGCCTGTCCGCACGACGCCGCGAAACGTGTCGATCCCCAGAAGTTTTTCGGGGACGCCCTGGAAGCGCAGGCGGAGATTTTGGCAGGGAGTTGGTCGCCGAAGCTGCGCTACGAAACACGAACGACCCACTGAGGCCACTGACGTGGAAGTTCCAAAGCCCAGACCACGCACTGCTGTGGAAATCCCAAATCCCAGCTCCAAAACCCAAAAAAAATGAGCGAAGCACGTAAGACCTCTGGGTTTTGGGATTTTGTCTTTGGCGTTTTCCCTGGGATTTGGGTTTTGGAAATTGGGATTTCGAGAATTTCTCGCCATGCGGATCTTTAACACCAAGCATCTCCCCTGGTTCATCTTCGTCTGCCTGGCGACGATCGCGGCCGGCCTTCTTTACGTCGGCAATTTTCATCCAGAACGGATGCCGCCCGGGATTCGTTTGCCGCCTTCGCTGATCCAGACTCCGACGGAACATCACACGGTGGGCGGGACGCCGCTGGGATTGGCTTTCGGCGCGATATCTCTCGGGATTTTTATTTTCGCCGCGCTCTTGAGCCTCCGGAAGAAAATTCCGCTCTGGCGCGTAGGGACGGTCCAGCGGTGGTTGCGCGCTCATATCTGGCTCACGTTCCTCACGATTCCGCTCGTGATATTGCACAGCGGGTTTCGGCTGGGCGGCCCGATGACCACGCTGCTCATGGGGCTCTATGTTATCGTGATGGTGAGTGGGATTTACGGGCTGGGGCTTCAGCATCTCATGCCGCGTTTGATGAAAAACCGGCTACCGGCTGAGACGGTCTTCGAACAAATCCCGCATATCCGCGCGCAGCTTTGCGTCGCCGCAGAAAAAATGCGCGATTCGTTCAAGCCGGCTCCGCCGAAAAAACCGGATGCGGGCGCCCCCGCACCGAGTCCCGCGAAAGCAGTGACAGCAACTCCCGCGGTTATGGCCTCGACCAAAGGGGAGCTGAGCACGCCGACGGCTCGCGCAAAGTCAGCGACTGGATCTACCGTTACGGACGAACCGCTTGCGGTCGCCGCGGCGACCATCACGGAGACCCCAACTGCGAAGGCCACGGAAACCGGTGTCGACCCAGCGATTTCTCCCGCGGCGAATGCCGCCGCGTCGACGGCACCAGCGAAACCGGCCGAGACGATCGGTCACTCCGACGGCGCGGGTGCAAAGCGAACCGCCCGGCGCTTCGGTTCCGCGCGCCTCGGTCCCGGCGGGCGACCAAGCGGCCCCGGATCCTCCCTTTGTTCCCGGGGCTGCGCCGGTGGCCGCTGCTCCGGAGAAATCAGAGATCGAGCCCGCGCCTCCAGCGCCGCCGCCAAAACCCGCCGCCGCAGCGGTCGCAAAGCCGGCTGCCGCCAAACCTGCAGCCGCGGCGAAACCAGCGGCGTCTCCGCCCGACCCGGCCTCGGAGGATGCGCTGGTCGAGCTAATCGAACGCCAGATTCTCCCCTATCTCCAGGCGCGGCGCGGCGAGAAATTCCGCCTCGGTAACGCACGATTCTCCGACGACACTTTCCGTTTCGTCAAGCTGCGCGTGGCCGAAACCTACCGCAGTCGCGTCGAAGAGATTCAGGCCTGGTGCGACGAACGACGGATGCTCGATCTCCAAACGCGCCTTCACCATTGGCTCCATGGCTGGCTTTTTGTTCACGTGCCGTTTTCGTTTCTGCTGCTGCTGCTCACGATCTGGCACGCCTTCGCGACCCTCTTTTACTACTAACGTCCAATGCCTCTTTTCGTAATCGTGCTCGTCCTCATGCTCGTGATCGATCCCTTCGTCACCAATTTCCGATCACGAGCACGAGCAGGAGAACGAGAACGAGGACGAGGACGAGGACGAGGACGAGGACGAGGACGAGGACGAGGACGAACAAGGCAGGAGCATTGCTGAGCGATGGCAACGCCCGGACGAACGCAAAAACAGATTGCCGAGCGCTACAAAGGCAACCTCGGTTATTACAAGAGGAAGCACCCGTGGCGGGTGGCGCGCTGGTGCGCCAGCTTCCTCGCCATCGCCGGTGGCATCGCGGGCATTGTCCTTTTCCAAAAACGGGGGAACGAGGAATTTTTCAGCTCGGGCAAAATTTCAAGCAATCATGCGGCGTTCGCACAGGATTGCGCGAAATGTCACGACAAGGGGGCCGCGCTGGGCGACCGCATTACGCTGGCAAAGTTCAAGAGCGTCGTGAGCGACCGGTTCCGGCATGGAATCGATTTTTCGCCGATCGATCGCAAGTGCGAGCAGTGCCACAAGCAGCACGCCCTGCACGAACCGAACGTGGTGGAAAACCGTTCCTGTTCCATCTGCCATCAGGAACATCTCGGGCCGGAGCGGATGAAACGGGTGGCCGATCTGCATTGCGCTTCGTGCCACAACAACAGCGGAGTCATGGAAGCCTCCGCGCAAAAGGGGGCGCAGCTTCCGCCGGCAGCCTTCCATTTGCGGCCGCACCCAGCCCAGCAAGTCGTCTTTGAAATGCCGCGGCCGCGCCTCGGTTACACTCAAGTCCTGTCGTCTTTCGCCGGCGATCATCCGGAGTTCCAGCTGGTTCGCGAAAAGGCGCGCGATCCCGATGTGCTCCGCTTCAATCACCAACGCCATTTTGCACCGGACATTCCGTCCGTGGAAAAAGGCCGGAAGCTCGATTGCAACTATTGCCACACGCCTGATCCGGACGGCCGCTTCTATCGGCGGGTCAGTTTCGAGGCGAACTGCCAGGCCTGCCACGCGCTGCTTTTCGACAAGAATAATCCACAGCTCCACATCCCCCACGGCGACGTGAATCTGGTCCGGACGTTCTTGCGAACGCTACCGGCGCAATACGGCGACTACGCGCGGCAAAAACAAGGCAGGACGCGCGACAGCGACGTGCAAACCTTCGTGGCGGAGCAAATCCGGCAGCTCAAGGCGCAATTTTCCAGCGGCGAAGAACTGGAGAGAGCGATCTTTTTCGAGAAGGACCCTTACCGACCACAGCGACAGGCGGCGGTCGCGACCCGGGCGAACTACGCGGGCTGCGCTGTGTGTCATGATGTGAAACCGGATCGTGCCGGCGCGCCTACGCTGACGAAGCCGGTTCTGGTCGATCGCTGGATGCCGCAGGCGAAATTCAATCACGCGAAACATCAGGTCGATCCGCTCACGCAGGAAAAGCTGGATTGCAACAGGTGCCATCGGGCGCTGGTGAGCCGCGAGACCTCGGATGTGCTCATGCCGGCGAAGGCGGATTGTGTGTCGTGCCACAGTCCGAAAGGGAAGGTCGCTTCGGACTGTATAACCTGCCACGCGTATCACGCGCCTTCGCAGGCCGCCGCGAGTGATGTTCACGCCGATGCGCGCGGCTCGTTGAAGCAGATGCTGCTGGGCAATCGCTAGATGTAGGAGCGCTTGTGCCAAGCGCCCAACCGAAGCACAGGCGCCGCGGCGAGCGCTCAATCAAAGCCCAGGCGCTTGACACAAGCGCCCCTACATCCAAGCAGGTGTCTCGCCTCTTCCTTTCAAAGCGATAACGGGCGAGACGCCCGTTCGCCCCACGGGCAAGATGCCTGTGCTACTTTCCGCGATGCCACCGGGACTCGAAATAAATCTCGTCGTCCCGGATCTCTGGCAACAGCAAGCCGTCCACGCGCTCCGCGATGGGAAGGACGTGGTCGTCCAGGCGCCGACCGGCTCGGGCAAGACCTTCATTTTTGAGCTGCTCTACCCGTCCCTCAAAGGGCAGGCGATCTTCACCGTGCCCACGCGAGCGCTGGCGAACGACAAGCTCGCGGAATGGCGCGCGCGTGGCTGGGACGTCGGCATTGCGACCGGCGATCTGGCCCTGAATCTCAATGCCAGGGTCGTGGTCGCGACCTTGGAAACACAGCGTGCCCGCTTCCTGCGCAGGGACGGTCCGCGCCTTCTCGTGGTCGACGAATATCAGATGATCGCCGACCCGGTGCGGGGCGTGCATTACGAATTGGCGCTCGCCCTCGCGCCGCCGGAAACGCAACTCCTGCTCCTCAGCGGCAGTGTGGAAAATCCGCAGGATGTGGTCGCGTGGTTTCAGCGAATCGGTCGCGACGCGGTGCTCATCGCGCACGACGTGCGGCCCGTCCCGCTCGAGGAAATCGATCTGCGCAGCGCTGCCGGAATCGCAATTCGTCCAGACGAAGAGTTTCTGGCCGCGCACGATCGGAAAAGCGTTGCGCGCGGATCTGGCGCCCGTGCTGGTCTTCGCGCCGCGCCGGAACGCCAGCGAAGAGATGGCGCAGGCCATCGCCTCGGCCCTTTCGCCGCGCGATCCGTTGCCGCTGTCCGCCGAACAGGAAGCGCTCGCCGGCAAGCGGCTCTCGAAATTGTTGCGCAGCCGCGTCGCCTATCATCATAGCGGCCTCAGCTACGCGGTCCGCGCCGGCCTGATCGAGCCGCTCGCGAAAGCCGGGCAACTGAATGTCGTCGTCGCGACGATGGGCCTCGCCGCCGGCATCAATTTCTCCATGCGCTCCGTCCTCATCACCGGCACGCGCTACATGGCGGGAAATTTCGAGCGGCACGTGCAGCCCGATGAGCTTCTGCAGATGTTTGGCCGGGCCGGCCGCCGCGGGCTGGATGAAACGGGCTACGTCCTGATGCTGCCGGAGATCCCGCGCCTGAGCGATGCGCGCGCGCGGCAATTGAAACGCGCAACGCAAGTGGACTGGCCCAGTCTCATTAGCGTCATGGGCGGCGCGGCCGAGCGCGGCGAGCAGCCTTTCGCGGCGGCGGTCGAATTGAGCCGTTCGCTTTACAGTATCCAGCAGGTGCCGATCGGCTCCGAGCATTCCCTCTCCACCGGCGAAAAACCGTGCGGCCTCTGGGTGGATGCAGAACGCGCCCGTTTCGTCCGGCGGCCCATCACCGAAATGCTCAACTCCGCGAATGCATGGGAGGCGAAGCCGGCGGGTCCGGAAAACGTGTCGTTAGGCGAGTTTGTTTGTTCGTGAAAATGAATCATGGGTTCCTGCGCTGACGTTACCCCGGATGCTGGACGGCCGCGGCTTCGGCAACCTTTGCAAGCTGCGCGACAAAGGAATCTACGGTCGCGAAATTCCGCTCGCGACCATCGTCGGAGACGACGCCGTCGCGCCGGTTAAGTGGCTGCGAAAAGTTCTTGGAGGGCGAGGCTCTGTCGAGCCGCGGGATAGCGCATCGTCGGCTCGACAGAGTCTCGCCCTACCATTCAGTAAACTGCGCTTCGACGAGGTCGTTATTCCATTGATTCCAGCCCTCACCGGCGGGGAAATCGCCGAAATCGTCACCCGCGGCAACACGGTCTACGCCCGCATTGATTTCTCTGGTAACCAAACGTCGGCTGTCATTGATTCGCTCGGTGGCGCGCTGCTCGATCCGCCCGAGCGCGAGGCGATCCCGCTGGTCTGCCGCAGCTGCTCCGAGTTGGAACACGATCTGACCACCGTCATCACGAATTCACCCGCGTTTGCCTGGCGGCAGCTTGGCCTGGTCACGGAAAATGGAACACCAACCCGGCGCGGGACCGTTTTCTCTTTCTTCCAGGCTGGCGAAGGCCTGGCCATCGCCGCAGCGCTCGAAGACGAAACCTATCCGATCGACGAGCTCGTTTTCGATCTGGCCAATATCCGGGCCGGACCCCGCTTCGCCGGAGAGGAGGCGACGTTGGGGGGCCGGCTTGGCATTCTTTGCCAGCGGATTTATGGCCGCGCCGATCATCCCGGCTACCTCGAAATGGGAGTTCCAGCCCACTACGGGTCAGGCGCGTCGGAAGTCATTCGTGAACTGGTCGCCACCCCGTCGAATCGATATCGAATGACGAACGAATCGCTCCGGCACGGCGACATCGAGCGCGCGCTCATGGAATGGCGGAGTCTTCTCCGTCACATCGTCGGCGCGCCGCCGCTCGACTGGGATCGTTGGCGCTCGCTCCAGGAGGCCGCGGCCCGTTTCATCGGAAGGACGACCTCCCCCGCGGCGGTGGAATTTCCACCGCTCCTCGCGGCCCAGCAACGTCGGTAAGACTTCCTTAAGCTAAGCGCTCGAATTTTAGTGGCTCGAGTCCTGCCCGCTGTAACGCTCGTTCTGAATCTGACGCAAGGTTTTGACGGGAGGCGTCGCTGCGGGCTTCGCCGCCGCATCTTTCTTTGCCGCCGCCACTTTCTTGCCGTCGAGGCTCACATTGTTGGCCTCGGCCACCTTATCCCAGGTTTGGCCCTTTTTCATCGCGGCGACCTCGTCAAAACTCTTGCCAGCCGCCTTGGCAATGGCGTGCGCGGCGTAAAGATCGCCGTAACTAAATCCCGACTTGGCTTTCTGTTTTTCCAGGGTCGCAACCGGGACGTGCGTGCTCGCGGAGATAGACTTCATTACCGCCTCCGGGCCGCCTGGTTTGTTCGCGTCGGAATTGATCGTGGCGATCGTCTTGTTAAGCGAGGCGGCTTGCGCCCCGACTGTGATCATCGAGAGGAGGATTACGAGGCTGAGAAGGAAGTGTTTCATTTTCATAAGTTCTTTTCGATTGAGAGACCTGAAGTGAATGTATTGTTTTTGCTCGAACGTCGGTTGTGACCGAGCGGGGAAAAACATGGCGACCGCGTTTGGTCTTGTCGAGAAAGTATTTGCCGGTGGCGCGCATCTAATGCCTGATTTCTGAGTTGGTCCTGTCGGCTTTCGCCACCCCATGCTATCCCTTGGGAAATGTCACAGGCCGAGAGATTACCGTCGGCGGCAGGCTACCGGATGCCTGCCGAGTGGGAACCGCACGCGGCAACCTGGCTTTCGTGGCCGCGGCGGGAAGGAATCAGTTTTCCGAACGCGTTCGATCGCGTCATGCCGGCATTTCGGCAAATGGTGGAGGCGCTTCTCACTTCCGAGCCTGTCTGCATCAATGTCTGTAATGGTGCGCACGAAGCGGAGGTGCGCGAGGTCTTGAAAGGACTTCCGTTCGACCGGCTCACTTTTCACCCCATTCCGACGAACGAACCGTGGTGCCGGGACCATGGCCCGATTTTTCTGACCCGCGAGAAGGAGCCCCGGCTGGCGATCGTCGATTGGGATTACAATGCCTGGGGCGGCAAATATCCGCCCTGCGATCTCGACGAAGTGGTGCCGACGCGGGTGGGGGAGCTTCTGGGCGCGCCTGTTTTTTATCCGCGCATGATTCTCGAGGGAGGCTCGATCGATGTGAACGGCTCTGGAGCGTTGCTCACCTCGGAATCGTGTCTCCTGAATCGAAACCGGAACCCGACGCTGACGCGTGCCGAAATCGAGAATCGGCTGCGCGACTATCTCGGAGTCACGGAGATCCTGTGGCTCGGCGACGGGATCGAAGGGGACGACACCGATGGCCACATCGATGACCTGGCGCGCTTCGTGAGCGAACGGACAATGGTCACGGTCGTAGAAGAAAATCGAACGGACTCAAACTTCGAGCCGCTCCAGGAAAATCTGGCCCGCTTGCGCGCGGTGCAATGGAGGGGCGCGCCGTTTGAAGTGATCACGTTGCCGATGCCCGCCCGGATCGATCGTGAGGATCTGCGGTTGCCCGCCAGTTACGCGAATTTCTACATCGCGAATGAGTGCGTGTTGCTCCCGACGTTCAACGATCCGAACGACGCCGTCGCCGAATCGACCCTCGCGAAGCTTTTTCCCACGCGCCGTATTGTTCCGATCGATTGCACCGAATTGATCTGGGGACTCGGCGCCTTTCACTGTCTCACGCAGCAGCAGCCGGCGGCTTGAACGCGAACCGCGCATCAAGGAGCGGCGATTTGCAATCGCCGAGCAGATAAGAGGACGGTTTCAACCCGCCGCTCCTTGATGTTTAATCTGCGATCACTTCCCTGATTTACGGCGCGGTCTTTGTTTCGCCGAGACCGACCGGATGATGAGCTTGCCGCGCGTGCCGGCCCGAAAAGGTGTGTTCGCCCGAGCGACTGCGGCGGCGATAAGTGCCTCGACTGCCGGGAGGGCCAATACCGCCGCTGAATCAAGGTGAATGGAGCGAGTCTGGTTACCCGAGCCACGCAGGATTTTTTTCGGATCGGGCAGGCTGGCGCCGTGAATGAAACAGATACCGACTCCATTGGCTCCGGCGACCAGGGAAACGATGCAGTCCGACGGACGCTCCGTCGGGCCGTAACCGATGACGAAGAAATTGTAGTTGTCGTAGGCCAGCTCGTAAGCCGTTGGAAATCGCCCGCGCAGTTTCTGGCGGGCCGCGCGAATCAACTTCTGGTGCGCCGGGTCGAACTTAGCGATGAATCCCTTCAGCTGTCGTTCCGCGCTGGCGGGTGTTTGGGAAGTGACTTTCGATTCTTTCACCTGAACTTTATCACCGCTCCGGTTTGGGATCGTCTCCTCTTCAGTGTCCGAATGGCGTCTAACGAGATAAGATCAGGAGACCAGTGTTAGCGAAATAACAATTTGTCGTGGGCCGCATCCCTCCGGTCGCTCTAACTCGAAACGACGTCGCGTGATCAGATACGTTCAAACTGCTGACGTTTGTCGCGGTGTTTATGAATGAGTGCTTTCCAGCCCCGGTCTCGCCCGCTCTCCCGGTATTACAGGTCCGAATGCTGCCATGCGGGAAAAGTCTCTTCCAAAACGCAGAGAACGACCTGCGCATCCGTCTTTTCCGCGATCCCGCACACCTCCAGCCCGAAAACGTCGTGAAGCAGATCGACCGAACTGAAATGCACGAACCAATGAAGATCGTGGGCGGCAAGTCGCTCCAGCGCGAGCGCGCGATGCTCAAAAAGCTCCGGGTGAAATGCAAAAAGGTTCACTCACGACGCTGGAGCAAGAAACAGGCGAGTCTACCTCTCGCCGGTATGGCGACCGGAAGCTGTTCGCTGAGTCGTCGTTAATTGGGGGTGAAACTTCATGGCGCAGATACCGAGGGCGGCTACGAAGAATCAACCAATTATGAAGACAATGGCTCTTTATGCCGCGTTGGATCTGCAGACATCCCGACAAATCATACGGCTTCGAGCCGCCTCATGGTCTGCCTTACGTTGTTGGCGGACTTGTGCTGATCGCAGTGGGTACACTCATCGCCAGCGCGCCGAACATTTCGCCGAACGCGCGCACATAACCGTCGCTCGAGGCAAGAGGAAGCTGCATCCCGCGACGACGATCGAAACGCCCGGATCATCGGCGCGCGATCATCTCGCAAAATAATGGCAAAGATAGGCTCCTCCACCAAGGACAAGAAATCCGACTGCAACCTCGAGCAAAATCGGCAATAGCCGCTCAGCGGCAATGAAGGCAACGATTGCGAAGACCGCAGCGAAAATGATCGGCAAAAATAGCGGGAAAGGTCCGCGCGGTGGTTGGGTGGCGACAAAAAACACGAAACCGACGCCGAAGCCAATCAGGGCACCGATACCGCAGCAAAGCAGCCTGGCTCTTAACGACTCGCTCATGGGTCTAGCCGCCCGCTCGCTTCTGCAAGATCGGCTCCAGCACGCGCCAGACGTTCTCGGCCAGGATCCGTTGGCCGGCCGCATTGGGATGAACGCGATCGGGCAGGTTTAACTCGGGGTCGCCCCCGACGCCTTCGAGGAGATAGGGAATGAGCGCGGTCCCGTTCTTTTCCGCCAGCGCGGCGAACATTTCGCCGAAGGCGCGCACATAACCGTCGCTCGAAACAAGAGGAAGCTGCATGCCCGCGACGATGATCGAGACGCCGGGATTGTGCCCGCGCGTCTGATCGATGATGGCCTGAAGATTGGAGCGCATTTCTTCGATTGGCACGCCGCGAAAGGCATCGTTGATCCCGAGCGCCAGAATCAGGACATCGACCTTCCTTCCATGAAGGAGCGAGGGCAATCGCCGCAGCCCTCCGGCGGTGGTATCGCCGCTCGAACCCGCATTGACGACCTTGAAGCGATAATTCGCGCTCCGCATTTTTTCCGCGAGCAGAGCTGGATAGGCTTGCTGGCGGGAGAGGCCAAAGCCGTCGGTCAGGCTGTCGCCCAAGGCGAGGATGGTGATCATCCTGGAAGCATCGTGTTTCGCCGGTGGCGCGGATTGGAGAGACGAAAGCCCAAGGGTCGCTGTCGCGAGGGTGAATCGGGTGATAAACGGAATGATCTTCACGGAAATTCTTGGACGATATCGCGGGGTATCCGTTCAAATGATTCTCCCTGTAGCCGTTTCGCTGTGCGAAGCGTAAAGCGGGGCAGGGGGGTGCGACCAATGCGCGACCCAGCAGGGCCCGCGGCAACAGGGTTGGCTCTGCGAAGCGACGGTGGCAATGGCTGCGTCGCGTGCACAGCGTCGCCCACAGGGGACGGCTACAGGCCTTGGCGACGTTTCGCAGTTGCGTTCCAGATTGGCCGCAATTAGTAACTTAGCCGCTCTGCAAGGGGCGCGGCTCTCAACTCTCAACCATCCACTCTCAACTAATCTTATGGCAAACTACGGCATTAACGGCTTCGGCCGGATCGGACGCAACGTCTTGCGCGCGATGGAGCAAAGCGACGTCAAACGAATCGTGGCCATCAACGATCTCACTGACACTCTCACCCTGGCCCATCTCCTGAAATGGGACTCGGTCCACGGAAAATTCGATGGCGAGATAGGGCACGACCCCGAAAACATCATCGTCCGCGGGCACAAGATTAAAGTGCTCAAGGAACGCGATCCGGGCAATCTGCCCTGGAAGGATCTGGGCGCCGAAATCGTGCTGGAATCGACCGGTTTCTTTACCAGTCGCGACAAAGCCGAGCTGCATCTGACCAAGGGCGGCGCAAAACGCGTTCTGATCAGCGCCCCGGCCAAAAATCCGGACGTGACGCTTTGCCTGGGCGTGAACGACGAAGCCTACGACGCTGAAAAGCATTTCATCATTTCAAACGCCAGCTGCACGACGAACTGCCTCGCTTCGATGGCGAAGGTGTTGCACGACAATTTCGGGATCGTGAACGGCTTCATGAGCACGATCCACAGCTACACCAACGACCAGCGCATCCTCGATCTGCCGCATGAAGATTTGCGGCGCGCGCGGGCGGGGGCGCTCAGCATCATCCCCTCGAGCACGGGCGCGGCAAAAGCGATCGGCGAAGTGATTCCCGCCTTGAAGGGCAAGCTAAACGGCGGCTCGTTTCGCGTCCCGACGCCCGACGGTTCCGTGACCGATTTCACCGCAATTCTCGAAAAGGACGCGACCGTCGATTCGATCAATACCGCCTTCAAGGAAGCCGCGGCGACCAAGCGGTACAAGAACATTCTGGAGTACACCGATGAGCCGCTGGTCTCGATCGACATCGTGGGCAACCCGCACTCCTGCATTTTCGACAGCCAATTGACGATGACGCACGGAGGGAAATTCGTGAAGATCGTCGGCTGGTACGACAACGAATGGGGCTACAGCAATCGCTGCGTGCAATTACTCGAGCTGCTGGCGAAGTAAGGTACTCCTGCTCTTGATCATGTCGAATCGTGCTGCTCATGATCTTTGCCTTATGACCCCTTATTTCGATCACGAGAAACTCGATGTTTACCGTAACTCGATCGCGCTCTGCGCGTGGGTAGGCGATTTTTTGCCAGCGATCGCAGCCAAAACATCTGCCAAAGATCAGCTTGATCGCGCCTCAACGAGCATCCCTCTCAACATCGCGGAAGGGAACGGAAAGTTCTCCGCCCGGGATCGAGCGCGGTTCCTGGAGATGGCTCGCGGATCAACACTGGAGTGCGCGGCGTGTCTAGATGTTTTAGTCGCCCGCAAGCTGGCGAGCGCTGAGCAGGTGGCTGATGCCAAAGTTCAATTGGCGACGATCGTTCGAATGATCATGGGTCTGTTGAAACGCTTTTCGGAGCGGGCTGATGTGCTCAAGGAAGAGGCGGGGGATTACGGTTATCAGGAGGATCAGGAGCAAGATCAGGATCAGGAGCAGGAGGAGAAGGCATGACCAAACTTACCCTTCGCGAGCTCGAGGTGAGCGGTCAGCGCGTCCTGGTCCGGGTCGATTTCAATGTGCCGACGGAAGAGCGCGACGGACAAATTGCGATCACCGATGACACGCGGATCCGGGAAAGCCTTCCCACCATCAATTATCTCCGCGAACAGGGCGCGAAGACGATCCTGATGGCTCACTTCGGCCGGCCGAAAGGAAAGCCGGTTGAGAAATATTCCCTGCGGCCGGTGGCCGATTATTTGCACACGTTGATCAATCATCCGGTCGCGTTCAGCCACGACACCATCGGGAAGATCCCGGAAGAGATCATCGGCCACATGAAGGAAGGCGACGTTACCCTGGTGGAGAACGTCCGGTTCCATCCAGGAGAAGAAGCGAACGATCCCGCGTTTGCCGAGGCCCTAGCCAAGCTCGGCGATCTCTACGTCAACGATGCATTCGGCGCGGCCCATCGCGCGCACGCCAGCACCGCCGGCATCACGAAGTTCGTCAAACAATCCGCCATGGGTTTCCTGATGGAGAAGGAAATCCAGTATCTTTCCCACGAGCTGGCGAAACCGGCGAAGCCGTTCGTGGTCATTCTTGGTGGCTCGAAGGTTTCGGACAAGATCGGCGTGATCAAAGCGCTCATGGAAAAGGCCGATGCGATTTTGATCGGCGGCGCGATGGCGAACACGTTTTGGAAAGCGCAGGGCGTTCCCATCGGAGCCAGCCGGGTCGAAGCCGACAAGCTCGATCTGGCGCGCGAGATCCTGGAACTGGCGAAAGAAAAGGGAGTCCGGTTTCTCTTGCCGGTGGACGCGCTGGAAGCGGACAAAATCGAAGTGGGCGCGACGGCCCGAAACACCAGCCGGGTCACGTCCGCGCACGGAATCACGGAGGGCTGGCAGGCCGTCGATATCGGCCACGCGACGGTCAGGCTTTACGAAGACGAAATCGCGAACGCGAAAACGATTCTTTGGAATGGCCCGGTCGGGATCTTTGAGATTCCTGCTTTCGCCGAAGGGACGATCGCGATCGCCGAAGCGCTCGCGCGCTCGAACGCGACGACGATCATCGGCGGCGGCGATTCGGTGACCGCGGTGAAGCAAGCGGGACTGGCCGACAAGATGACTTTTATTTCCACCGGCGGCGGCGCCTCGCTTGAATTGATCGAGGGAAAAGAACTGCCCGGGATCGCAGCGTTGAGTGACCGCTAGTTACTAATCGTTCTCGTGCTCGTGCTCGACAGCCTCGCTTGGAAGATCGATCCGCGAGCACGGAGCGCACGAGCCGGCAGTGACCAAACCGTTTTCTTATAGACTCGTTTGCGTCGCGCTGGGGTTCGGCGCGCTGTGGCTGACGAGCTTTGCTTATCACGCGCTCCTGCCGCCCTCACTGCCCGAAGGCGTCGCGGAAAAACTGACATTCTTCGCGAAGCACAAAGACGAGTTCGATACCCTCTTTCTTGGGTCGAGCCGTTTCTACTACGCGATTTCGCCTCAGGATTTCGATCAGATCACGCGCGAGAACGGCCTCCCGACCCGAGCCTTCAATTTCGGCATCGATGGGATGAATCCGCCGGAAACCTTTTATGTCCTCGATCAAATCCTTAAGACCGAACCGCGCCGCCTGAAGTGGCTTTTCGTCGAGGTCGATAACATCGAAACCAAGTCGCACCTCAAGATTCTTGGCACGCACCGGCTTCTCTACTGGCACGATTGGCGGCGGACAGCGCTGACCCTGAGAAAGGCGCTAAACCCGCGCCCCGACACGAAGTGGTATCAAAGGCTCAACCGGCTTTGGACCGCGCGGCGCGATCTGGTCCTGCACCTTGGTCTTTTCGAGAAGCAATTCACCAACGTTGGACGCGCGGTGGAGTTTTTCTCCTCCGGGTCTGAAAGTCGCGATCTCAAATCGGAATTCCTCCTTGGACCGAAGGGCAACGGTTATCGGGGTGCGGGAGCGGCGATGTCCCCGGAGCGCGCCGAGCATTTTCGGCGGAAACTCGCGGGGGAAATTTCTGCTTCGCGGTCCGAGTTCATTGATCCGTATGCGGAAAGTGCGTATCGCGATTGCGCCAGCAGCGTTCGAGCTCTGGGCGCGGAGCCGATCTTCGTGGTCGCGCCGAGCATCTTTCAATCGCCCCTGCGCTTCCGGGAATCGCCGCCGCCGGCCCCGATGCTCGTCTTCAACGATGCCAGGACTTATCCGCAGTTATACGACACGAAAGTCCGCGTGGATGACCAGCACCTCACGAACGAAGGCGCCGCGGAATTCACTCGCCTGCTCGCACTCGAGTTCGTCCGTCACGCCCGCCGGCCCTGATCGCGTATGCTTTTCGTCGAGTTTCGTTTTTTCTGGTTCTTCCTGGTTGTCTTCAGCGTCTACTGGTCGCTTCGGGAAAACCGTTCGCGCAAAATCTGGCTGCTCCTTTGCAGCTACGTTTTTTACGCCGCCTGGAATTGGAAATTTCTCTTCCTGCTCATGGGATCGAGCGCGCTCGACTACTTCGTCGGGAGAATGCTGTCCCGGACAGAAAATCCCCGCGCGCGCCGCGGCTGGCTGATGCTGAGCCTGGGCGCGAATCTCGGCACGCTCGCATTTTTCAAATACTTCAATTTCTTCATTTCATCGGCTGCCGGGTTGCTCGCGTGGCTCGGCCTGCCGGCGAGCATCGCATACGCTGAACATCATCCTGCCGGTCGGCATCAGCTTTTACACGTTTCATTCGATGAGTTACACGATCGACGTCTACCGCGGGAAGATGCGAGCCGTCTCGAGCCTCCTCGATGTCGCCGCCTTCATCGGGTTCTTTCCGCAAATGGTCGCTGGCCCCATCGTCCGCGCCGCCACATTTCTGCCGCAACTCAAGACGCTTCGGCAATTCTCGGAGGTCGATGTTCGCGGTGCGCTCGTCCTGTTTCTGACCGGCTTCATCAAGAAGGCGTGCATTGCCGATTCCCTCGCGCCCTTCGTGGATCGTTATTTTGCCGCCCCCGGAAGTTTCACTGCCGGCAGCGCGTGGGTCGCCATCACTTTTTATTCGATCCAGGTCTACTGCGATTTTTCGGGATATACCGACATGGCGCTGGCCGCGGCACGGCTGCTCGGCTACGAGCTGCCGGTAAATTTTCGGTTCCCCTTTTTTGCCAAAAGCATGTCGGATTTCTGGCATCGCTGGCACATCAGTCTCTCGAGCTGGCTGCGCGACTACCTTTTCATTCCCCTCGGTGGAAGTCGTGGCCCGCGCTGGTTCGTCTACCGCAACATCATGATTACGATGCTTCTCGGTGGCTTATGGCACGGCGCCGCCTGGACAACGGTGATCTGGGGCGGATTGCTCGGTCTGGCGCTGGTCGTGCAGCGCGAGTGGCAATATTGGATGGAATCACGGAGGGACGTGCTTCCGCACGTCCCGGACAAGCAGAAGCATGTCCCTCCGGGAGGTGGGCAATCATCGTGAGCTGGCTCGGATGGGCGTTGACCATGTATTGGTTCTGCCTCGCGTTGATGGTTTTTCGTTGTTTGAATTTGTCCGACGCGGTTGTGGCCGTGCGGAGCTTCGCCTTGTTTCATAGCGACGGTGCGCAAGATCTCGGCGCCTGGATGCTATGGATTGTCGTTGCCTTGGGAATTCTGCACTGGATGAACTTCCGCGGGACCTTCTCCACCTGGTGGCGGCGCGCCCCCGATCCGGTCTTCGCCGTCGCCTATGGCTGCGCCGCCGCGACCGTTCTCCTGTTTATTCCGCCGCACTACACGCCCTTTATCTATTTCCAATTTTGATCGCCACCGATTCGCCGCGGACCAATTTTTCCCTCGGCCGGGGATTCCGGGCTGTGGGGATCGCGGTTCTGGCCTTCGTTCTGGCCTGCGCCGGTCTGAACGCGCTTCTTCCCTTTCCCGAGATCGACGTCGTCAGTGCCGAGCTCCGTTTTTTCCAGGAGCACCGGGACGAATTCGATACAGTCTTTGTCGGTTCCAGCCGGATCCATCATCAAATCTCCCCATTGGTTTTCGATCGAGTGATGCGCGAGTCGGGTCAGTCGACGCGTACCTTTAATCTTGGAATAAACGGCATGTTCCCGCCGGAGAGCGGCTATGTGCTGGAGCGTTTGTTGGCCGCAAAGCCGCGCCACCTGAAGTGGGTCTTCATCGAGCTTGGTGAGTTGGAAACAGGGCGCATTCCGAAAGCGGAGGCGGCCCGCCGCTCTGTTTACTGGCACGACTGGAAACGGACGTTGCTCGTGCTCCGCAAGATCCTCGACGACCGCGACCAGGGGAATGCGCGGGACCTTTTCCTTTTTCACATCGCGCTCTTCGCTAAAAATTTCACGAATGTCGGGAAGAAGATCGATCTCAGCTGGTGGAGCTCGCATCTGGGAAAAACCGTCGCGCCACCCAAAAGCCTCGGTCAGGACGGCGATGGGTATGTTCCGCAAATCAAGAAGTTGTCTGAGGCGGAGGCAGCCGCTTACGAGACCGGGCTCGAGGAGGCGGTTAACCGGGCCGAATCTAAATTTGTTTCCGCCGCCACCGAACAAGCCTGTCGGGAATGGGTCGACGAAGTCAGGAAGATCGGGGCGAGGCCAATTTTCCTGATCACGCCCACGATGGGCCAGACCAAACTTGGCTTCCGGCCGCAATCCGGCATCGCAAGCCCGGTTATGCTATTCAACGACGCGAAGGCTTACCCACAGCTTTATCGAAGCGAGATGCGGTTCGATGCCGATCACCTCAACGGCGCGGCGGCCGAGGAGTTCACCACGCTCGTCGCGCGCAATTTTTCGCAGCTCATTCAGGAGAATCGAATCCGATGATCGCGCGCGGCCGCACCAGTCTCACGCCTGGGGAAACCGGGTCCGCCGCTTTATGCTTTTCGTAGAATTCCGTTTCCTCTGGTTTTTTCTCGCGGTCTTCTGCGTCTACTGGTCGCTGCGCGAAAACCGATCGCGCAAAATCTGGCTGCTCCTTTGCAGCTACATTTTCTACGCCGCCTGGAATTGGAAATTCCTCTTCCTCCTCATCGGGTCGAGTGCGCTCGATTACTTCGTCGGCCTGCTGCTAACCCGAACGAAGAGTCCGGGCGGGCGTCGCGGGTGGTTGATCCTTAGCCTCTGCGCCAATCTCGGCACGATCGCGTTCTTCAAGTATTACAACTTTTTCGTCGCATCCGCCGGCGAGCTTCTCGCCTGGCTCGGTCTCCCGGCGAGCGAGCACACGCTGAACATCATCATTCCGGTAGGCGTGAGCTTCTACACCTTTCACTCGATGAGCTACACGATCGATGTGTATCGCGGGAAGATGCGCGCGGTCTCGAGTTTCCTCGATGTCGCCTGTTTCATCGGGTTCTTTCCCCAGATGGTGGCCGGTCCGATTGTCCGCGCGTCCGCCTTTCTCCCTCAGCTTCGGTCGTTGAGAAAATTCTCGGAGGTCGATGTCCGTGGCGCGCTTGTTCTCTTCCTGGTTGGTTTTGTCAAAAAGGCCTGCATCGCCGACGGAGTGGCGCCGACGGTGGACAAATACTTCGATTCACCCGCGGTCTACAGCGCCGGTAGCGCCTGGCTCGCCGTCCTCTTTTACGGGATTCAGATTTACGGCGATTTCTCCGGCTACACCGATATGGCGATCGCCTCGGCGCGGCTTCTGGGGTACGAGCTGCCGGTCAACTTCCGTTTTCCCTACCTGGCCCGGAACGTCGCCGATTTCTGGCATCGCTGGCATATCAGCCTTTCCACCTGGCTGCGGGATTATCTTTACATTCCGCTCGGTGGAAATCGCGGAAACCGCTGGTTCGTGGCGCGCAACATCATGATCACAATGATGCTCGGCGGTTTGTGGCACGGCGGTGCCTGGACCTTTGTAATTTGGGGAACGCTGCATGGTGTCATGCTCGTTCTTCACCGCCAATGGTCGGGATGGAAAACGCGTCCGGCGCCACTGGCGGCGATGGTCGATTGGATCGCCTGGCCGCTGACCATCTACTGGATTTGCCTCACCTGGATTTTCTTCCGTGCGGCGGATCTGGATCGCGCGGGCGTGATCGCGAAGAGTTTTCTCTTTTGGCGGAGCGTCGGAACCCGGGATATCGGGATTCGGATGATTTGGATCGTGGTCCTGCTCGGGATTGTGCATTGGCTCAACGCGCGCGGAACGTTTTCCAGATGGTGGCGTCGCGGTTCCACCGAGGCTTTTGCCGCGGGATACGGTTGCTCTGTTGCCTTGGTGCTCGTATTTATTCCGGCGAAGTACACGCCGTTTATTTATTTCCAATTTTGAAACGAAACACGGCAAAGCCTTCGACATGCTGAGGAATTAAGCCATGCGCAAGAAAATCATCGCAGCGAATTGGAAGATGAACATGACCCAAAGCGAGGCGACCGGCTTCGTCGAAACGTTTCTCCTCGAACTCGGCGAGTCGATCGAGGTGGAGGTCGTAATCGTTCCACCCTTCACCGCCATCGCGGCGGTCAACAGTGCGCTCGGCCCGGCGCAACATATCAAGGTCGGCGCGCAGAACATGCATTGGGAACGCGCCGGCGCCTTCACCGGTGAAATCAGCCCAGCCATGTTACGCGATCTGTTTGTGCGATACGTGGTGGTCGGCCACAGCGAGCGCCGCACGCTGTTCGGCGAGACGGATGAGATCGTGAACCGCAAGGCGCGCGCCGCTCACGAAGCGATGCTGCGACCGATCGTTTGCGTGGGTGAGACGCTCGAAGAACGCGAGCGGGGCGACGTGGAAAAGATCCTGGGGACGCAGCTCAGGGGCAGTCTGGCCGGTCTGGGCACAAAGGAAATGCAGGAGACCGTGGTCGCTTACGAACCGGTCTGGGCCATCGGCACCGGCAAGACCGCGACGGCCGAACAGGCCCAGGAAGCGCACGCCTTCATCCGCCTCACCCTTGGTGAAATTTCCGACGAGCCACCGCGGACAAAATTCGGATTCAATACGGCGGCAGCGTGAAGCCGGACAACGCGCGCACGCTCATGAGCCAGCCCGATATCGACGGCGCGCTCGTCGGCGGCGCCAGCCTCGATCCGCGCAGCTTCGCGCAAATCGTGCAGGGCGCGGGGGAAGCGTAGTCGGGCGACTTCGCCTGTCATTCCGAGCGAAGCGCAGCGGAGCCGAGGAGCGCGAGGATCGTCGATCAACTTCGCCTCGGATAACGGGGGTGAGCCGATCGACGCAAGACGGGGTCCCTCGACTTCGCTCGGGATGACGGGCTGTTCGTTATGGCAGCTGGTAAATCTCCATCGAACCGACGCCCGTCGTGTTGTTCACGCCGCGCATGATGGCAGTGGCAGGACCGGCCGGAGGACCCGGAGTATCGCCGATTCCTTGGGGTTGGTGGGAGCGGCGCCACTGGCCTGAATTTCAGCCTGGTTGGGACTCGTGCCCCAATCGTCGTTTGTCTCAAGCAACGCGGCATTGGCATCGCGAAGCTCGAGAATCGGATCGGCCAAAAGATCTGGAATACCGAACGCGGCCAGCGATGGACCGACGGCCCGAATCAGCACCCGCTTCGATTCCGTGCCTCCCAGGAAAAAGCCGCCAATCAAGGCATTCGGATCAACCTCAACCCGGCCGCGAGTCGCAATATTCAGGAGAGTTGAGCCTGGTCCGCTGTCGAGGTCGTAAACCTCGACCAGGCCGATTCCGGTCGTGTTGTTTGCGCCCCGGACAATGGCCGTGTAGGCCAGGGTAGCGGGATCCGTTGGAATGTTCGTCAGGATGGCTGACTCGTTAGCCGACGCCGGTGGGATGCCGGTGTCGATAATATCCTGCCGGTTGACGGCATCTCCCCAGTTGTTGTTGCTGGCGATCATGGTGCCACTGCTATTAAACAATTCCAGAACCGGATCGGCGAGTGCGCCACTCAATCCCGTGGAGGGTCCGATCCCGCGGATCAGGAGCCGCTTGGGCGCAGTGCCACGGACGATGAATCCGCCGATGAGCACATTAGTACCCGGTGCCGACCTGCATGCGGGTGGAGAGCTGAACGAGACGGCCTGGAGCGGCGATGACGTTGACGGTGAAATTCTGCGAAACGGTGGCGCCGTCGAAGTCAGTCGCGGTCACAGTGAGGATGGCGCTGCCGACCTGGTGGCCGGCGACCAGTAATTTGGTGCCGCTGACGGTGGCATCGGCGACGGCGGCGTTGTTACTCGAAACGGAGAAGGTGAGGGGCGATATCAAGGAGATTCCGGGTATCGAGACGAAGTTCGACACCATGACCGGATTGGCGGTGGAGTAATTGCGCAACGGAATCGTGTCGAATGGCGCGGTGGCATTGTAGCGGGGGACCGCAGCAATCGCATCCACGACCGTCATGCTGTTGTTCACGACTCGGCCGAAGACAGTGTACGGGCCGGAGTTGTTGTTCCGTATGTCGAGATTGTTGGGCGGGCCGCCGTTATTCGCGAGATTGATGAACCACTGACTCGTTGCACTGTTCGGATCCGAGCCAAACTGCGCCATGGAGATCGTCCCGCGCGTGTTGGAAATCCCGGGCTCGTTTTGGATCGGGGGAAATGCCAGGACCGCAGTGGGCTGAGCGTTCGCGGGCTGTGAGGGATTGACCGTGCCAAGGAAACCGCCCCCCTGGATAACGAAGCCCGGAACGGATCGATGAATAAAACTCGACGCCAACTGATGGTTCGTTGGATCGGAAATAAAGTATCTTCCCTGATTCACGTAGTTCAGGAAATTGGCGACGGTGATTGGCTTCTGCTGGCCGAAAAGCGCGAGATCGATGTCTCCGAGCACTGTGGTCAGGCGGACCGCCGCACTAACATCCGGATCGGCAAACGCAGTCGCGAGATCAATGGGGCGGGTCGCGCCGGCGTATTCGGTGAAGTCGGCGATCTGATTTGTGACGACCGGAGGCGTATTTTGGGCGGGCGCGGTCAGAGCAAAAGCCAGCACGGCTGCGGGAATCGAGAGAAGAGTCCGGTTCATGAGGCAACGTTTTTACTCCATCCGGGTAGACAGCGCCAGTGCAACGTCACTGGTCCCCTGCAGCCGCTTCGCTGTGCGAAGCGTCAGGCGACGACGTGATCCACCCCGAACCACGCTGCCCACAGGGCAGCGGCTACAGGAAGCGCCTCTTGATCAAATCAGCGATTCGGCGCGTCCTTGGCGGCAGTCTCGAGCATCGCATCCAGATCCGGCCGGCGGAACAATCGTCCGTTTGCGATCACCGCCTCTATCTTCTTCGTGTTGGCGATCTCTTCGAGTGGATTCTTCTCGAGCAGCACCAGGTCCGCGATCTTGCCCGGCTCGACGGTTCCCAGCTCGTGCGATCTTGCCAGGAGCTCGGCCGGATGACGCGTCGCGGCTACGATGGTCTCCATCGGTGTAAGTCCCGCTTTAACCAGCAAAGCCAGCTCATCGTGCACGCTGAACCCGGGAAAATATTGCGCCCGGCCAGGTCCGTGCCCACGAGAAATCGGACGTTCTCCGAATGTAAAATGCCGGTGATTTGGAGCGCGCGGGCGAATCCTTCGTCCAATTGTTTGCGTGCCTCGGGCGTCGAGGCCCTGTCGGGAACATTCTTCCAAGACTCCTTGCCCGATTTCGAAATATAACGTTCGCGCGGGTCCGGGTTCTCCTTGAAATCCGCCTGATGAGCGATCGACCAATACATGATCAGTGTTGGGTCGAACCAGGCGTCCCGTTTCACCATGAGTCGCGCCAGTTTTCTCGCTTCGTCATCGGTGAACTCCGCGATCGCGGCTTCCTGGGTGCTGCCTTGCGCCACCTTTCTTCGGACCGGCCCTTCGAAGAGACTGACGATGTGCTCGACACTGTTGTATCCGGCGTCAATCGCCGCGGCCGGATCGACGTCGATCGGAATATGCCCCGCCACCCGAATGTGTCTGGCGGCGGCCTCTTTTAGCAGGGCAAAGAAAGCCTCGGGCGGCGTGCCGTTGTGCACTTTGATGAAATCAACGCCTCGCGCCTGAAGGAACTTGACCGCTTTCCGGCCATCCTCCGCGTTCCAGACCACGATCCGGTCAGCGGAGCCGGGTTTCGCGCCATCCACAAACGGACCGGCCCGAAAAATATGCGGACCGGGAATGGTTTCGGCAGCGATTCGCTGGCGCATCCAATCGACAATCTCGAGCGAACCGCCCATGTCCCGCACGCCCGTGACTCCATTCGCGACGAGTGCCGGACAGGCGGTCTCTGCCGCCAGGGTGAGGTGAACATGCATGTCCCAGAGCCCGGGGATCACGAATTTCCCCGTGCCGTCGATTATCTCGGCGTCCGCCGGGATTCTGGCCTGCACCGCGGGAGCAACGGTGGTGAAACGACGGTTTGAAATGATCACCGTCATATCGGGTTTGGCGGCTGCGCCCCGGCCGTCGATGAGAGTGACGTTGCGAATCACGACGGGTCGCGGCGTCGCGGCGCATATTGGATCCGCCGCGAGGCAAAAAAGCCATGCGCCGGCGAGTCCGGCCAGCGTTCGTCTCGAAAAGCTGGTTAAGAACACAGGCTATTTTTTGATCTCGAGATAAGTGCGAGCCTGCACTTTTCCGGTGCCGGGCGCGAACTCCTCGATCCGCATTTGTTTCAGGAACCAGCGACCCTCGATCTTTTGCGCGGAGATGACCTCGAAACGCCGGGAGAGCTTTCCGTTCCAATCGAAGCCCTCCATGCGCATGAGCGCGCCGCCTTCCTTGTCCACCCAGAGATAGACGTTCGAGTATTGCGACTGGCGCGACGGCGCCTTCAGTTCCAACTTCCAGCAGTTGCGCGTTCGAATGGAGTTTTCCCCGGCGACGCGCCCGTTCTGCCAGTAAAGAAATCTGAGCGCGAGGTCCTCGTAGGTGACGCTCGTCCCCCGCACTTTATGGTCGAACTGCGCGGGGGTGATCCTCTCGGTTCCGTCGCGGGTTACCTCTTCGAGCCGCGAATCGTTTTCACCCAGGCGCAGTTGGAGCGCTTCGTCCGGATTTGAGAATTCGTAGCGAATGACCGGTCCGGCCTGAGTGAGATGGAATGGAATCACCTTTTCGTTTTCCCGAAGCTGCCCTTGCAGGTCGACCTGCTGCTGCGACTGCTGCAGACGCACTGCGGCGAGAATTTCCTTGGCGGAAGGCGGGGGAGCTCCGGCAGCGATCGCGAGGAACGCAAACCACAGGAAAAAGACGAGTGACGAATGACGAATGACGAAGGAACGGCGAGGGTGGGGCGACATAGGTTTCGTCATCGTCATTGGCGCTTCATCATTTAGCGCATTTCTTTATTGGCAGGTAGCGATTAAGACTTACTTCCGCTGGCGGCTCGACCCATGGATCAGGCAATTTTTCATTTCATCAACGAACAATGGACGAGTCCGGTGCTGGACTTGTTCATGGCTGCGATCAGTAACGTCGAGATCTGGACGCCGTTGATCATCGCGTTCGTGGCGTTTGCCCTGTTTTACATGGGATTCAAGGGTCGCGCCTTTCTTTTCTGCCTGGTGATCACACTCACCTTGGCCGACCAATTTCTCGTGCGCACACTGAAAAGCGCCGTCGATCGCCGGCGTCCAAAACAGGTGCAAATTGTGAGAATGGTTCAGCTGGAGCGAACGCCCTGGCAATTCATGACCCTTTTCAAGAAGCCCACCATTCGCTTCTCTGACGAAACCGACCGCAACAAGTCCGGCCCCTCGTTTCCTTCCGGCCATATGACCGACAACGTGATTATCGCCACGATTTGCACCCTCTTTTTCCGGCGCTGGGGCTGGCTCTATTGGTTCGTCGCGGCGGTGATAGGGTATTCGCGAATCTATCTGGGCGCTCACTGGCCGAGTGATGTCGTTGCCACTGCGTTCATGGCGGCAGGCGTGGCGCTGCTCATGGTCGCCCTGATGGAATTTCTCTGGAGACGCTGTGCAGCGCGATGGGCGCCGGGACTATTTGCCCGACATCCCAGTTTGCTCGGGGAAGCGGCCTCATGAGCCGGCGTGTCATCCCGAGTCCGGCAGCTGCCGGAAGGGATCTCGCCGTGCGTCCAGTGACTCATTGGGGTCCCTCAACTTCGCTTCGCTCCGCTCGGGATGACAGCAGGGCCGCGTTGAATAAGAGTGGACAAATGCCTAATGAGTAACACGAAAGCGGTTTGGCTTTTCGTCCTCGGCCTGACTGCCATACGCCTGACATTTCTGGGCACGAGCGACCTTTCCTTCGACGAAGCGCATTACTGGATGTGGTCGGACCGTCTGGCTCCATCGTATTTCAGCAAAGGGCCTGGAGTTGCTTTGGCGATCCGTGCCAGCACCGCGATTTTCGGCCCAACCGAATTCGGAGTCCGCTTCTGGAGTCCGCTTCTCGGCGCCGGCACCAGCCTGCTGATCTATTATTTCACGCGCCGGCTATTCAACGCGACGGCCGGTTTTTGGGCTGTGGTGGCGATCAATGCGATCCCGCTTTTCCATGTCGGCAACGTCCTCATGACGATCGATCCGCTCTCCATCTTTTTCTGGATGGCGGCCATGTTCACCTTCTGGCTGGCGCTCGAGCGCAGCCCGAATTTTTCCTGGTGGTGGCCCGCGACCGGATTGCTCATTGGCCTGGGATTTCTTTGCAAGTTCACGAACGCTCTCGAGCTCGTTTCCATCGTGCTCGTCCTCGCGCTGGTCCCCCGGCTGCGCCGGGAATTCAAGCGGCCTGGCCTCTATTCACTCCTCGCCGCCTTCGCCGTCTGCATGTTGCCGCCGATCGTCTGGAACGCGCAAAACACCTGGATCACGCTGACGCATTTGCGTTCACGCGGGAGCCTGGACCAAACCGCCGGCCTGCATCCGGGGGAGTTATTCGGGTTCCTCGCCGCGCATTTTTTCTTTTTTTCGCCGCTGATCTTTCTCGGGGCTCGCCTGGGCCGTGATCGCGAATTGGCGGCGTGCGCGCCAGCAATTCAAGGTGCTCTATCTGTTCTGGTTCGGGCTGCCGGTCTTCGCGTTTTATTTCCTCCTGTCGCTCAACAAACAGGCGGCGCCGAATTGGGACGTGCTCGCGTTTCGTCAGTTGGGGCGTGCTGGCCGCGGCCTATGGTCATGAGCGGATGACGGAGAGCGCGGGCTTGAGGCGGTTTTTCGTCGCGGCTGTGCTGATCGGCCTGGTCATGAGTCTCATCGCGCTCGATACCGACATCCTGCGGAGCGCGGGGGTGCGGCTTCCTCGACGCGACCCGGCGGATCGAGTGCGCGGCTGGCAATCGGCTACCGCCGCCGTGGAAAAATTGCGGGGCGAGGTCGAGTCGAAGATTGGGAGAGCGACTTTTCCTGATCGCCGATCAACGCGATCGCGCTTCGGAGTTATCGTATTATCTGCGGCGACAAGCGGATGGAGGGTCCCGGGCATCCGCCAGCTTATATCGTCGAGTCCCAGGACATTTTGAATCAGTTCTCCTTCTGGCCGCGTTACGATGGGTTTGTCGAAGCGCCGGCGAATGTTCCGCGACCGGACGGCGAAGTCTACACCGAGGAAGGCGGGGTCAATCCGTTCGAAGGGCGGAGCGCGCTTTATGTCCAGAGCTCGCGGACGGACGAGCTTCCGCACAACATTAGCGCCGCATTTCAGTCCACGGAAAAAGTTGCGACGATCGAGGTCCGCCGCTTCGGTGCCAGTGTGCGCACGTGGAAGGTCTTTCTTTGCCGGAGTTATCGGACGCTGCCGCTATGAACGATGGATCTGATTCGCCAGCCGTTTCGGTCGTCGTGCCGCTCTTCAACGAGGAAGAGAACGTTCCGATTTTGCAATCCGAGCTGGCTGCTGCGCTGACAGGGCTCGATTACGAAATCATCTTCGTGGACGATGGTTCCAGCGATCGCACTGTGGCGCGGATCGCGCCCGGGCCGGGGATCCGAACGCTGCGCTTCGAGAGGAACGCGGGACAGAGCGCGGCCATGTATGCCGGTTTGCACAATGCCGCGGGGACGAACGGCGGTGCTGATCGATGGCGATCTGCAGAACGATCCGGCCGATATTCCCAGGTTGCTCGCGGAGATCGAGCGCGGCGCCGACCTGGTTTGCGGTTATCGCGCGCAACGCAAGGATACGTTCGTCAAGCGGGTCACGAGCCGCGTGGCCAATTTTATCCGGAGCCGATTCACGAAAGATGGCGTGCGCGACACCGGGTGCACCTTGAAAGCGATGCGGCGCGAATGCATCGGCGCGCTCGCTGCCCTTCAAGGGAATGCATCGGTTTATTCCCGCGCTGATTAAAGGCGCCGGATATCGGCTGGTCGAGACTGCCGGTAAACCATCGCCCGCGGAAGTTCGGCGAGAGCAAATACGGCCTCGGCAATCGCGCCCTGCGCGCGACGATGGACATGTTTGGCGTGCGCTGGCTTCTCTCTCGCCGGCTGAACTACAAGGTGCGCGAATCGTTCGTAGCACAGGCATCTTGCCGGTGGGGCTAACGGGCGTCTCGCCCGTTTCTTTTGTGCGGTGATGGAGCACGGCAAGATGCCTGTGTTACCTAATACCGCTCGACCTTGATCCCGCGCTTCGCCAGTTGGACCTGCAGGCTGTCGGGCCCGGCCAGGTGGGCGGCGCCGACCGCGATCTGCTGGACCCCTGAGCCTTTCAGGATTTCGGCGATTTTCTTGCTCCAGGCGATGTTGCGTTGGACCAGAAATTTCTCATAGATCGCGGGCGCCTCCGTCTTGAACTCGGTTCAGAAGCAGATTGCCAATTGTCTCGTTATCGCCATCAATCCAGGCCTTGGCAATCTTCTCGAGCTGAGTCAATCCACTCCTCCGCCTCGCCCAGGGTTTCCTCAAGGAAAGCGATCTGTTCGGGCTCGGGGAGATCGGCGAAAAAGCGAACCTGCTCTTCGGCGGTTTCGAATCCATGGATCTTGTCGCCCTCTTTCTCCGCCTGCGCCTTGAGAAGCCGGTCGACCCCGGCGTTCGGGTCGTAGCCGGCTTTTTGCAAAGGCAGGACCGCAGAAGATCAAAGCAGCCATCCACGGTTTCATCGGCTCCAAACTCGCCAGCGGGACACTGTAAGTGGCGGCGAGCTTTGGACAGCTTTTCCTTCTGCGTGGAGTTCAGCTTGCTCGAGAGCGTCTTTCTCGGATCCGAAGCCGTACTGCGCCATAAGCGGCAGGATGCTCGCTTGATCGTCGATATTCGGCGATCTCCAGCCAAAGCTCGGTGCTTTCGGTCACGGCCTTTTTTACCTTGGTCGAATCCCATTCCGTTCGTGTCGGAGCAGGTGCAGGGTGCCGATCAGGTAAATGGTCGGAATCCTTGTCGCGGATGACCCACATCGCGGGCTCGGCCTTTGCGGGGGCGACGCCAGAAAGACGGCAAGCGCTCCGAGAGTCCCTGCCTGCTCATGATCGCTGATAGTGTCGGTAAACATTGATCTGGTTCGTCCGATGGTTGGAGATCGATTAGGCGTTCACGCTTAACACCGTAAGCAAGAGGTGGCTTTCGCCCCTGAGCGCGACGCCAAATCACGCTTGTCATCCGAAGGCCTCAAGATAAGCTTTCGCTCCCAATCGGGAACCTCGCATGTCTTTGGCCAGTTTATTTTCTGCCGAGCAGATCATCCCCGAGATGAAGGCGACCGAGCGTTGGCCGGCCATCGTCGAGCTGATCGATCTCCTCGTTAGCCTCGGCAAGATCAAGACCGAGGATCGCGAAAGCATTCTGGCTTCGCTCAAACAGCGCGAGGAAACCATGAGCACCGGAATCGGTTTCGGCATCGCCATTCCGCATGCTTCCTCCGATCGGATCGAGGAGGTGGTGGCCTCTTTCGGCCGCTCCTCCCCGGGGATTGAGTTCGATGCGCTCGATAATGCGCCGGTGAAATTCGTCGTCCTTTTTGTCGTGCCGAAGAACCAATTTCAAACCCATCTGCGCACGCTCGCTTCCATCGCGAAGTTCCTGAACGATCGAAGCGTGCGCGAAAGTCTCGCCAGCGCCCAGTCGGCCGAGGAGATTCTCGCGATCTTTCGCGACCGCTCGCAGAAATAAGCTGTAGCAGCCCTGCTCAGTCGGGGCGAATAATCGCGACCGATGGCGATCCGTACTGCCGGCGCGGCTAATGCATGGAAACTTTTCAAGCACTTCTCACACGGAAACTGGCGGACGCCCTCGCCGCGGCTGCCTTGCCGCAGGCCGGCGAGGTCACGCCCGCGACCGACGCGCGTTTCGGCGATTATCAAACCAACGCCGCGCTCATTCTGGCCAAACAGCGCGGCGAAAATCCGCGCGCGCTCGCCGCAGAAAATCATTGGACGCACTCGACCGTCGACGACTTATGCGAACCGCCCACGATCGCCGGCGCCGGCTTCATCAACTTCACGCTCCGCCCGGAGACGATCGCGCGCGCACGCGCGCGCACTTGCTGCAGGACGAACGGCTCGGGGTCGAGAACGACCGCGGCACGCCGAAACGCATCGTGATCGATTTCGGTTCGCCGAACGTGGCGAAGCCGATGCACGTCGGACACATTCGCAGCACCGTCCTGGGCGACGCGCTCGCGCGGATCGCCGCGTTCCTCGGCCACGACGTCATTCGCGACAATCACATCGGCGATTGGGGCACGCAGTTCGGGATGGTCATTTACGGCTGGAAGAATTGCTCGATCGCGCCGCGCTGGCGCGCGATCCGATCGCCGAGCTGGTCCGCATTTACAAAGAGACCAACGAGCAAGGCGACGGCCGATCCGCAAGGTGCGCGAGGCGGTGCCGAGAGGAGCTGGTCAAACTCCAGGCCGGCGACCCGGAGAATTTCTCCATCTGGAAAGAGATGCGTCGACCTTTCGATGAAGGAATTCGAGCGCGCCTATGAGGTGCTCGACATTCATTACGACATCCAGCGCGGCGAAAGTTTTTACAACGACCGCCTGCCCGCGGTGGTCGAGCGTTTGCTCAAGTCCGGAATCGCCGAGATCAGCGAAGGCGCGGTTTGCGTTTTCTTTCGCGACATTCCCGAGCTGGCGGAAAAGCCGGCCATCATTCGCAAGAGCGACGGCGGTTACAATTATGCCACCACCGATGTCGCGACGGTGGATTATCGAATCCAGGATTTGAAAGCCGACACGGTCTGGCTGGTGGTCGGCGCGCCGCAGATCCTGCACTTCAACCAGATCTTCGAGATCGCGCGCCGCGAGGGTTACACGGCCGACTTTCGCCACATCACCTTTGGCAGCATTCTCGGCGAAGACCGCAAGCTGATGAAGACGCGCTCCGGCGAGAACGTGCCGTTGCGCGAGTGCTCGATGAAGCGGTCCAGCGCGCCCGCAAGATCATCGAAGAGAAAAATCCGGATCTGAGCGAGGCGGAGAAGATGGAGATCGCCGCAAAAGGTCGGGATCGGCGCGGTGAAATACGCCGATCTCTCGCAATATCGGATGACCGATTACATTTTTTCCTGGGACCGAATGTTGTCGTTCCAGGGCAACACCGCGCCCTATCTGCAAAACGCCTACGTCCGGATCCAATCGATCTTCCGCAAAGCCGGCGAAGAAATCGTGCCGCGCGAACGGATCTCGTTTGGCCGCAGCCGGAGAGAAGACTCTGGCGAAACGGCTCTGCCAGTTCGCCGAAATCGTCCCGACGGTCCTGAACGATTTCCGGCCAAACATCCTGGCGAATTATCTCTTCGAACTGGCCAACAGCTTCCACGCCTTTTACGAAGCCTGTCCGGTTCTGAAATCGGAAGAGCCGGCGCGCAGCTCGCGTCTCGCGCTGTGCGAATTAACCGCGCGCGTTCTTCAACGTGGACTCGAGCTTCTGGGCATCCAGGTGCCGGAGAAGATGTGATGCCACGCCCATCCCCCGGAATCGTTCGGAACGCGTTCACGTTTTCCTGTGTCCTAATACTGGCTTCTACGCCGTGCAGCGAGGCCGGTCCGCGAAAAAACCATCAGAAGAAGACACCTCGCGAAGTCTCCGTTTACATTCCAAAAGACCTTGAAGATTGCTTCGCCCAACTCGACAAACTCCTTTCACCGAAAGACCGGGAAGAATTTCGAAACAAGCCCGAAGACGACCTGATTCTATACCACCACGGATTCGGGACGGGGCTACGGAACGACTGGCAGCTGTGGGGGGAATCGCGGTTGCAAAAATACTTTGCGGCCATGGGTGTGCCGCATCCGGAATCGATCTCGATGATCATCTTGACATCCTACTGGCGAAGGGAAAATCACCAGGAGATCAAGCTCGAGGAACAAATCGCGAGGGATCGGGCCGCGTGGGAACAACAGAAAAAAGAACAGAAGGCGGAAGAAAGCCGTGCAGTCCAGGCACTGGCTAAGGCCCGTGAGCTGATGCTCGGCCTCGAGTACGTCGGCGATCCCGCGTCGAAGGTTGTGATGCGGCGGCGCTCGGATGATGGAATTCGTTCGCGCTTCCTGGCTCGTTTCCGTGACGGCGTATTTTTAACGGTGCGGGAGATCGTTTCGAGCGAGGGACTCAAAGATACCTACCAGCTGCTTCCGCACTTTCTGGATTTGAAAACGGAGCGCATTTATCCCGTCCGTCTGCCCGAGATTCCCGAGATCTCATTCTCCGTTATCGCCGGAGATCGACTTTGGGTTATCGGAAAAAACGAAGGCGAATGCCGGTTGGTGGCGTTGGACACGGTCAATCGCAAGACTGTCCCGCTCCCGCAAAGCGATGAGATCCCGCAATTGGGTCTCAGCGGGGACCAGTTACTCCTGGTCTACTCAAAGTCGATCTTTCGGCGCGAAGGCGACGATTGGAAGCAGGTCTATTCCGGAGATCTGAAACTTCCGCTCTCCGGGCCGCCGCCTCGGCAGTATGGCGACAAGATTTATTTCAGGGATGAAGGCTCCGGCGAGAATGAGAAACAGCTTTGGTACCTCGAGCTGGGGGCGGTTCCCCGTCTTGTCACCGTCTGGCAGGATACAGGTTTGGTGGGTCCGAGCGGCCCACGTTGGGAAAACACCTTCGGCTATTGCGTCCTGAGCGACGGCACGCTCTGGGCGACTTTTGGGGAAGGATTCAATCCGAAATCGGTTCTTCGCCGCCAGCCCGACGGCGAATATCGAATCGCCGTTTTCAACAACGAGGTAACCCTGAAGGGCGATTTGCTCGGCCGGGCTGATGATGATGGACCGACCGTGGTGGCGAGCAGCGGCTCAGGCTGGAAGGAATTGCCCACCCAAAAACCGGACGCCAAAGGCGCCAACCTTTCCCTCTCCGGCATTGCTGCGAAATCGGATGACGACCTGATTGCCGTGGGAGATACCGGTCTCTTCGAGATCCGCGGCAAGCAAATCCGAAAACTGATGACATTCCGCAACACGCATCAAGAAATTCCGATGAAGAATGGTCATCTCTCGCACTGGGATTGGAACCCGACCGACATTCTTTTCCTGGCCGACAACGCCTATCTGATCAGTGGGAGCTTCGGTGGCATCTACCTGGTGCGGCAGGACGAATCCAAACGCTGGAGCTTGAAATCGCTCGATGAGCGCATGGGGGAGCCGCTGATTTGGTAGCGTCACAGAGGCCGGAGGAGTAGCCAGCCCTTCCTGCTCATAATCTTGATCCTGCTCCTGGTCCGTTTTGGATTAGGATCAAGATCAAGATCAAGATCAAGATCAAGATCAAGATCAAGAGCAAGAGCATGAGCACGAGCACGAGCACGAGCACGAGAAGCCTTCGGCTGGAATGAAACACCCGCGCATTCCCACCTCGACCTACCGGTTGCAATTCAACCGGCAGTTCACCTTTGCCCAGGCGCGGGAGAATCGTGCCGTATCTGCACGAGCTCGGCATCAGCGACTGCTATGCGTCGCCCTATTTTCAGGCGCGCGCGGAGAGCCTGCACGGCTACGACATCACCGATCACAACAAGCTGAACGCCGCGATCGGTTCGCGCGAGGAATACGACGCCTGGGTCGCCGAGCTGCACGCGCACGGCATGGGTCAGATCCTCGATTTCGTCCCGAACCACATGGGGATCGGCGAGCCGCTCAATCAATGGTGGATGGACGTGCTCGAAAACGGCCCCAGTTCCCTTTACGCGCCCGTATTTCGATATCCAATGGCATCCGCTCAAGTCGGATCTCGAGGACAAGGTCCTGCTCCCGATCCTGGGCGATCAATACGGCCGCGTCCTGGAGCGCGGCGAGCTGAAGGTGCATTTCGAGGCCGGCGCCTTTTTTCTCCGCTATTACGATCACGAACTGCCCATCGCGCCGGGCACCTATCGCCACATCCTCGAACATCGCGCTCGAAAAGCTGGCGCCTTTCAAAGAGCGAAGATTTTTACGCGGAACTGCAGAGCATCATGACCGCGCTGGAGTATCTCCCGCGCCGCACCGAGACCGATCCGGAGCGGATCGCCGAGCGCGCGCGCGAAAAGGAGATCATCAAACGCCGGCTCGAGCGGCGCTGCCAGGAAGCGCCGCAGGTGCAGCACGCGATCGCCGAGGCGGTCGCGCAAATCAACGGCACGCCGGGCGAGTCGAGAAGTTTCGATGCGCTCGATGTACTGTTCAGCGATCAGGCCTATCGCCTCGCCTTCTGGCGCGTGGCCGCGGAGGAGATCAATTACCGCCGCTTCTTCGACGTCAACGATCTCGCCGCGATCCGGATGGAATTGCCGGAGGTCTTCGATGCGACGCATCAGCTGCTGCTCGAGCTAATCGGGGCGGGCGCGGTCACGGGCGTGCGGATCGACCATCCGGACGGCCTTTATTGCCCGAAGGAATATTTCGCGAAACTCCAGCGCCGTTGCGCCGAGGCGCTCGGCATTTCGCTGCCGGAGGACGGGCGCGCGATCTATCTCCTGGTCGAGAAGATTCTTGTCCGGGCAGCGAAACGCTGCCGCAACGATTGGCCGGTCCACGGCACGACCGGTTATGAATTCGGACAGCTGGTCGCGGGGCTTTTGGTGGACGCCTCGTCGGAGCAGGCCATCACAAAAACCTTTCAGCGTTTCATCGGGCACTCGATGCACTTCGGGCATCTGGTTTACGCGAAGAAACGACTCGTCATGCGCCTCTCGCTGGCGAACGACGTCAACGTCCTCGGCGACATGCTCGACCGGCTTTCGGAGACAGAATCGCTGGTTTCGCGATTTCACCCTCGACGCGCTCGCCCGCGCCGTGCGCGAGACGATCGCCTGCTTCCCGGTTTATCGCACTTACGTCACTCCGGGCGCAGCCGGTGAGCGAAGAAGATCGCGCCGTCATCGAACGCGCGGTCGTCGCGGCCAAACGCCGGAATCCGGCGCTCGAGGAATCGGTCTTTAATTTCCTGCGCGACATCCTGCTCTTCGGTTTCCCGGAAAATCTCGACGAGGAAGCGCGGGCGGAGCACGCGCATTTCGTCTTGAAGTTCCAGCAGAGCACCGGACCGATCATGGCGAAGGGGCTGGAGGATACGGCCTTCTATATTTATAACCGTCTGGCGGCGCTGAACGAAGTCGGCGGCGAGCCGCAGCATTTCGGCGTCAGCGTCGAGGATTTTCATCAGCGGAATTTGGAACGCCAGCGCGATTGGCCGGCGACGCTTGCTCGCCACTTCGACGCACGACACGAAGCGGAGCGAAGACGTGCGCGCGCGGATGGTGGCGATCTCGGAAGTGCCGCAACTCTGGCGCAGCTCGCTCCAGCGCTGGCGCGTGATCAATCGCCGCTGGAAACGAAGATCTCGACGACGCCGCCGCGCCGGACGCGAACGAGGAATATCTGCTCTACCAGACGCTGCTCGGCACCTGGCCGATCGACGCCGCCGGCCGGCGCCGAAACGACGGCCGGTCCGGAATACATCGCGCGCCTCCAGGCCTACATGGCCAAGGCGTTGAAGGAGGCGAAGGTGAACACGAGCTGGATCCAGCCTAACGAGCAGTGGGATGCGGCCATGCACGAATTCGTCGCCCGGGTCCTCGATCCTCGCCCGAAGAACAAGTTCCTTCCCAGCTTCCTCCCGGTGGCGGAAGAAATCGCGCGGCTCGGCGCGATCAATTCGCTCGCGCAGACGTTGCTGAAGTTGACTGTGCCCGGCGTGCCGGACATTTATCAGGGCAACGAGATTTGGGATTTCAGTCTGGTGGATCCGGACAACCGCCGGCCGGTCGACTACAAGCGGCGCGCGCGAAATGCTCGACGCGCTGAGCGGCGTCGCGCCGGAAGAGTTGCTGCAAAACTGGCCGGATGGGCGGATCAAAGTTATTCCTGACGCAACGGCTGCTGCGCTTCCGGCGCGATCACGCGGCGTTGTTCCAGAACGGCAGCTATGTTCCGCTCACCGTCAGCGGGACATTTGCCGAGTGTTGTGTCGCGTTTGCTCGGGAGCAGGAAGGCGAATGGATCGTGGTCGTTGGTTCCGCGACTTTCCTCGCGCGTGGGGTTCCCGCCGATCGGAGAAAGATGGCAAGACACGGTGGTTGCCTTGCCGGAGTCGCTGTCGGGCAGCGGTGCGCGGGAATTGTTCACCGGCCGCGACTTCTCGTGCTGGGACGGTGCTATCGATTTAGCCGAAGCGATGTCTCATTACCTTTCGCTGTTTACAGCAGCGCGTTGTAACGGCGCTTCTGTGAAGCGCCTGGGGTGGATGGTTATTCGCCGGGGTCAGCCAGCTATTTGCCGAGGCGCTTCACAGAAGCCGCTACATTTAAGGGCGAGCGTCGTCACCCAATGCGCGAAACTCCCGATGTTTGCGAGCAGGTCCCGGCCGAGATCGGCAAAGGTGATTTCCGACGAAGCCAGAACCAGCATGACGCTCAGGAGCAACAGATTCATCAGGTAAATCACGACCAGGGAAAAGAATGTGCCGTGATCGGTCAGGTCGGTCTGGTTCTTCGGAATCATCCAGCAGGTGAAGGTGAAATGAAACGCCCAGGTCACGCCGATGAGGGCGTAGAGCAGCCGGCCATACGGCTGCACGTCGAAAAACAGACTGAGCGCCCCGTACACGCCGAGAACGAGGATGCTGTAGAGCGGGAAAAAATAAGGCGCGAGCGCGATCCAGAAATTGTTCCGGTCGGTCACGATGTGTCCGCCCTCGCGTCCGACGCGGAACCGGCTGACGCGTCCTCCCATGAGCCAGACCCAAAGGGCGTGGGTCAGTTCGTGCCCAAAAACGTAAACGAGCATCGGGCGCGGCAGGCCGAAGAAAGCGATCAGCCACAAGATCGCGCCTAACGAGAAGAACCAGAATTCCTCGCCGGCCCAAAGCCGTTGCGTGACCGTGGCGCGGGCGAAGACGGTGAAGAACGTCTGGGTCAGGATCGCGCAAAGCGGCAGGAGAAAAAGCGCGATGACGAACTTCACCCAGCGGGTGGGGATCATCCACGCTTCGTCGGCGAAACGGTGTCGCGCAGCGGGCGGAGCGTAGGACGCCATCTTGCGACGACGGGGCCGCCGTCTTCCGTGGTGCAAGGTGGATTTTCGCTTCTTCGCAGCCAAAGTTGTCCGCAGATTACGCAGATTGACGCAGATGAGGAGGGGAAAACCGCGTTGCCTGCTCAGGCAGTGACGCCTGGCCCAGGCGGGAGCTACATTACAGAAACGTAACTTGACTGCGAAGAGCGAAGCCCCGCACAATCTCTTCTGAGATCCCTCCGCCTTATCCGGCGCTAATCCCTCCGCGATGAGAACCAAAATCCCTCAGCGAAACCTCAAAGACGCTCTCGTGGCGTTGCTCGCAGCCTCACTTTTAGCCTTGGCTTCGTCCGCGCCGGCACAGTGTCCTCCAAGGAGTACGGAATACTTCGATGGAGTGACGCCGCCGGCGCTGCCGGCGGGCTGGCTGGCTTCGCAGGGAACGAATATAACCGGCGCTCCCGTCTGGGGCACATCGAACATCGCGTCGCACACGTGGCCAAACGATGCCTTCTCGACCGCGCCCGACAATATCCTGGATAACCGGCTCGACACGCCTGTATTCAGCGCGGACCCTTTTGCCTTCGCGATATCTTTTCAGAATCACTATGATCTGGAAAACGGTCGTGATGGCGCCGTTCTGGAAATTTCATCCCCCAATATCAACGGGGGCGCATTCACTGATATCACGGACCCGGCGGTGGGCGGTTCGGTAAACCCTCCTTACAACTCTGTCATTAGCTCCTCCTTCCAAAGTCCGATCGCCGGGCGGATGGCTTGGAGCGGAAACTCGGGTGGCTATGTAGCCACTCAGGCCTTCCTGGGAAATGCGGCGTTTCCGCCTTCTCAAGTAAAGTTGCGCTTTCGCCTGGCCTCGGACAACAGCGGAGCTTCCGGAGGCTGGCGAATCGACACCTTTGTGCGGCTGAGTAACGAATGTCCTTCGCCGACCCCGACGCCGCCTCCCTGTCCGCTTCACCCGTGGACCCCCACAAATAACTACCCACTCCCGGAAATTTCAGAGAACGCGATGGGCTCAAGTAGCTTCTTCGCTTATTCCGCTGGTGGCTACACCTCTTCCGCGGAGACCAACGCAGCCTATCGCTACGAGGCGGCCACCGAGAGTTGGACGGCGCTGGCACCGCTGCCCGTCGCCGTGGCCCGCGCTCGTGGTGTTTATTCCTTTTCTCCAAACCAGGGTGGCTTCTTCGTCTTTGGCGGTGTCAACCAGACGACCGTCCTCGACACGACTTACTTCTACGACGTGGCCACTCAGAGCTGGAGCGCAGGTGCCCCCATGCCTGCTCCCCGTTACCTCCCCAACGTTGTCTACTACGGCGGTAAGATACTTGTGATCGGCGGTCATGACGGTACTTCTGAAAAGAATCAGACGTGGGAATACGACCCGGAGGCCGACACCTGGAATACGGGCCGCGCAGACATTCCCGTGGCGATGGCCGGCAGTGCTACTGGGGTGGTCGAGCATTTCATCTATTTGGTCAGCAATCTCAATGGCGGCGCTGGATCCAATCTGCACTATCGCTACGACATCCTCTTGAATACGTGGACGCTTATGCCGCCTGCGCCAGCGGCGCTCTACCAGCCGGTAGGAGCGACTCTCACCCGCCAAAACGCTGTCGTTGGCGGTCCCAATCATGAAACAGCTCCGTTAGGGTCACACACCGGCAGCTACCTTTTCGACACCGACCACAACAACTGGACCACCGGGCCGAACACAAACATTCCCCACGCTTCCGGGGCGGGAGCATCACTGGTCAACAACCGATTCCTCGTGGTAGGTGGGCACAATTATGCCTCAGGCAATACCAATGTAGCGGAGATCGCGTTCACGAGTTGCGCGACACCGTCGAGTCCGACCCCTCCTCCCACGGTAACGCCTACCGCGACACCAACCACCACGCCTACGCCAAGCGCTACCATCCCCCCTACACCCACGCCGACGCCAACCGATTGCCCCCCATTTGGATGCGCAACGCCAACGATACCACCGCCGGCCACGGTTACGCCAACGCCCTCTCCCACGCCGCCCCCGACTCCAACGGCTACACCTACTGTGACGCCTTCAGTAACACCGGCCCAGGCCTTGAATATCTCGACGCGGCTCCGGGTTGAAACCGGTGAGCGAGTGATGATCGGCGGATTCATCGTCACCGGCAGCGCACCGAAGAAGGTGGCGATACGCGGAGTCGGTCCGTCGCTGGCCAAGGTGGGTCTAAGCGATGTTTTGGCCGACCCGACCCTGGAACTGCGCAGCTCCAATGGCGCGTCGCTCAGACAAAATGACAATTGGCAGGACGACCCGGCCCAGGCGGCGGAACTTACCAACCTGGGCCTCGCGCTCGCGGATTCGAGCGAATCAGGAATCGTGGCGACGCTCGATCCCGGCGCCTACACGGCGATCATCGCCGGAAGGGACCAGACGAGCGGCATCGCGCTGGTGGAAATTTATGATGTAGATGCGGCTGCGGCTTCGCGGCTGGCTAATATCAGCACGCGCGGTTTTGTCCAGACGGGTCAGAACGTGATGATCGGCGGCTTCATTCTGGGCAATGGGAACGGCAGCACTACCGTGGCGGTGCGCGGCCTTGGACCTTCGTTAGGCCAATTGGGCTTGAATAATGTGCTGGCTGATCCAACCCTGGAGTTGCACGACAGTAATGGCGCGCTCGTCGTAGCGAACGACAACTGGGAGGAAGATCCTCCCGCGGCCGCGCAACTAACGGCGCAGGGTCTGGCGCCGCAACATCCGATGGAAGCTGGAATTTTTGTCACCGTGCCGCCCGGGCTCTTCACCGCGATCCTGGCGGGGAAGAACGGCGGAGTCGGACTGGGGTTGGTAGAGATATATGGTGGACTTAATACCTCCACGCTGATCGTCACGACCACGGCGGATAGCGGGCCAGGGTCGCTCCGGCAAGCGCTCGCGGAGGCGAACAGCGGAGACGCGATTCAGTTCGCTTCTGCGCTCCCTGGGCAAACCATCACCGTGACGAGTGGCGAGCTGCTGATCGATAAGGGCATCACGATCCGTGGTCCGATGATCGTGCAACGCAGCACGGCCAACGGCACTCCCGCTTTCCGTATTTTCCATGTCACGCCAGGGCATACCGTCATGATGGAAGGTCTGACCATAAAGGGCGGCATTACCGAGGAATTCGGTGGCGGCATCTTTAATGACGGGGCAACATTGACGCTCAATAATTGCGCCGTCGCGAACAATTCCGGCAGTCTCTCGGGCGGTGCCTCCGGCGCCGGCATCTCCAACTTCTGGTGCCGATGCCACCCTTACGATCGTTAACAGCACGATCACCGGAAACGTTCTACCGGTCGGAAACAGCCCATTCAGCACCAGTGGCAACGGTGCTGGAATCTACAACAACGGAACGGTGGCGATCGACCACAGCACGATCAGCGGCAACTCTTTTTATAACTTCAATCAGCCTGGTCCCATGTTTGGGGGAGACGGGGCCGGCATCTATAGCCTCGGCGGAACCGTAACAATCAGCAATAGCACGATCAGCGGCAATAGCGCGAACCGATCGGTCGGGGGCATTTTCAACCGCGGCTCCCTTCAGATTACCAATTGCACCATTAGCGGCAATGCGGCTCGGTACGGCGGCGGTGGCATCGGAAACAGCGGGACGCTTACGATCAACCACAGTGTTCTCCGCAACAATTCGGCCTACTATAAGTGGTTTGGCTTGGGCGGCGCCATTTCCAACGGTGGGACGCTGGAAATCCACAACAGCACTCTGAGCGGCAACCGCGTCGACGGCGGCGGCGGCGCCATTAGCAATGCTGCCGGCACGGCCACCATCACCAACTGCACTCTTACCGACAATTACTCCATCCACACGGAAGTCCAAGGTGGCGGGGGTCTCCGCAACACCGAAGGCGGCATGTTGCAGATTGGGAATTCCATCATCAATTCCGGCTCGACGGATGCGAATTTTAACAACACAGCCACGGTCATCTCGCTCGGCTACAATCTCAGCAACGATAATGCTAGTGGTGTCCTCAACGGAGCCGGCGATCAGCTCAATACCAATCCAATGCTCGGCCCCCTCCAGGACAATGGCGGGTCGACCTTCACCCATGCGCCGCTGTCCGGCAGCCCGGCGATTAATGCGGGCGATCCGAACTTCGTTCCACCGCCTTTCACTGATCAGCGCGGTCCGGGTTACGATCGTGTCGTTGGCGGGCGCGTCGACATCGGTGCATTCGAGGTTCAGCCATAACACCCAATTCTCGACTTGAATAAGCGCAAATTGGAAAGGCTCGACCCAAATTTGGTGTTTGAGTAAAAAACTCTATGGCGAGGGCGCCCTTCCCTTCGCATCCCCATGCGAACCGAAAATTCCATCATGAGAACAAAGATCATTCACATGGCTTTCAACGTCGGATTGATCGGGCTATTCGCCCTGCCTGCCTCCGGGGGTTGGCCCCCAGTCTATGCGGAGAACTTCGACGGACTAAGATCGCCGCTGCTGCCGTCGAACTGGGTGGCGTCACAGGGAGTGAATGTGACGGGAGCGCCTTCCTGGGTCACATCGATCGTTACCCCGGACACGGCGCCAAACGACGCCTTCTCGACCTGCCCAGATAACATCTTGGATAACCGACTCGACACACCGGTGCTTCCCCTTTCGACCGCTTCCTTTGCCTTAAGATTCTCGCATAGTTACGACCTGGACCCCGGCCGCGATGGCGCCGTCCTGGAAATTTCATCGCCCGACATCAATGGGGGCGCCTTCACCGATGTCACCGACCCGGCGGTCCACGCTTTTATCAGCGGGGGCTATAACACCACCATTAGCTCCGGCTTTCAGAGCCCTATTGCCGGGCGAATGGCCTGGAGCGGGAACTCGGGCGGTTACATCATCACTAGTGTTGGTTTCTCCACCATTCCATCTCAGGCGAAATTGCGGTTCCGATTGGTCTCGGACAATGCTGGCGCTTCCGCCGGCTGGAGGATTGATTCGTTCGCGGTGTCGAGAACGGAAGGGCCAACGCCGTCGCCGTCGCCTCCGCCTTCCCCCACCCCAACCCCAACGCCAATACCTACGCCGTGCGACGGCAGCCCGAACCTGATCGTGGATTCCAGCTTCGAGGCCGGGACGCCGTGGCCCGCGTGGACGGTTCAGACATCGACCAATTTTGGCACGCCGCTGTGCGACACCGCGACTTGCGGAATAGGCGGGCCAGCTACGCCTTATGCCGGGACTAATTGGGCGTGGTTCGGTGGCGCGCCCGTGGCTGAAACCGCGACGCTCGGACAAAGCGTAACGATCCCGGCGGGCGGACAGGCCACCCTCAGCTTCGAGATGCGAATCGGGGCGAGGTCCTTTCCGTTGAGTGACGTGCTGAACGTGAGGGTGGACGGCACGATTGTGCAGAGTTATCCGGAGCCAGTGAATGCCGAGTCATGCGTACCGTTTGCGGACGATTGACCTGAGCGCGTTCGCCGATGGAGGCTCTCACGCCATTTTGTTCGAATATGTCGGCTCCACGACCGGCAGCTCCAGCTACGCCCTGGATAACATAACTCTTAACAGGACCTTCGGATGCGTGACCCCCACGCCGTCTCCCACCGTGACGCCAACCGCGACACCTACGGCGAGTCCAACAGCGACCATCTTTCCTACCGCAACGCCGTCGCCTAGTGATTGCGGTTTTAATTGCACACCAGCACCACCGCCGACCGCTACAGCGACCGCCACTCCAACACCGCCAGCGACCCCTACGCCAACGGTGCCACCGACACCGAGTCCAACTCCGACTGTGACGCCTTCGCCTACCCCAGCGCAGGCCTTGAATATTTCGACCCGGCTGCGAGTGGAAACCGGTGAGCGAGTCATGATCGGTGGGTTTATTATCACCGGTAGTGTGCCGAAGAAGGTTGCGATCCGTGGAGTAGGCCCATCGCTTGCCAACGCGGGTCTGAGCGACGTTCTGGCCGATCCAACCCTGGAACTGCGCGGCTCCAATGGCGCGTTGGTCAGGCAAAACGACAACTGGCAGGACGACTCCGCCCAGGCGGGAGAACTTACCAATCTGGGTCTCGCGCTCGCGGATCCGAGAGAGTCAGGAATTGTGGCGACGCTCAATCCCGGTGCCTACACGGCGATCATCGCCGGAAAGAACCTGACGAGCGGCATCGCGCTGGTAGAAATTTATGACGCCGATCCGCCGGCGACTTCGCGTCTGGGTAACATCAGCACCCGCGGTTTTGTCCAGACGGGTCAGAACGTGATGATCGGCGGCTTCATTCTTGGGAATGGCAGCGGCAGCGCCACCGTGGCCGTGCGGGGTATCGGGCCTTCGCTCGGCCAATTGGGTTTGAGCAATGTGCTGGCCGATCCAACTCTGCAATTACGTGATGGCAACGGCGCGCTGGTTATCGCCAACGACAACTGGCAGGACGATTCTGCCATGGCCGCGCAATTGTCGACACATGGACTCGCGCTGGCGAACGCTCTGGAGTCGGGCATCTATACCACGCTTCCGCCCGGGCTTTTTACCTCAATTTTGGCGGGTCAGAACGGCGGGATCGGCCTCGGGCTGGTGGAGATATACGGTGGCATTGATGACTCCACGCTCATCGTCGCGAACACGGCAGATAGCGGGGCGGGGTCGCTGCGTGACGCGCTTGCCAGAGCCCGGGATGGCGACACGATTCAGTTTGCGGCCGCGCTCAACGGGCAGACGATCACGCTGGCCAGTGCTGGGTTAGTGATCGATAAGGACATTACGATCAGCGGGCCCGGTCGCGACGCGCTCGCGGTATCGAAAGCCACGTTCGGACAGCCGCAGTTCAGTATCTTTCACATCCTGCCGGGCCATACCGTTGTAATAGAGGGCCTGACGATTAGTCATGGATACACCTTTTCCGGTGGCGGCATCTTTAACGAGCAGGCGACTGTAACCCTCAGGAACTGCACCGTGTGTTGCAATTACGGAAGCGGTCTGGGCGGCGGCGGTTTTGGCGGTGGCATCTACAATTATGGTAACAACGCCACCATGACGATCGTCGACAGCCTGGTCACCGGTAACTTCATGGCACCGCCCGGGCTCCCGGGTCTGGGTTTTGGCGGCGCTGGCGTTTACAGCACCGGGACTTTGGCCATCAACAACAGCATTATCACCGGCAACTTCATAGGAAATCACCCTTCGTTCCCCGACCCTCCCGCCTTGGGCGGAGACGGGGCCGGAATCTATAATGCGGGTCTGTTGACGATGAGCAACAGTATCGTGAGCGACAACAGGGCGAACCGCCAGGGCGGAGGCATCTATAACTTTGGGACTATGGAAATCACCGCCAGCACGATCAGCGGTAATCACGCTCAGTCCTACGGCGGCGGTGGGGTCTTCAACCAAGGGACGGCGGCAATCAGTAACAGCACGGTCGACCGCAATACGGTGGGTTATAAGGGAATTGCCGCCGGCGGTGGGATCTTCAACACCAAGGAGGGCTCGCTTACAGTCGTTCACAGCACTTTCGACGGCAATAACGCTGACGGCGCGGGCGGTGGCATCTATAACACCGGCACGCTCCAGATCGGCGATTCCATCGTGAACGCCGGCACGCAGGGCGCCAGCATCGTTAGCGAATTCGGAACCTTCACCTCGCTCGGCTACAATCTGAGCAGCGATAATGGCGGCGGTTTTTTGACTGCGACCGGGGACCAGATCAACACCAATCCCATGCTCGGCCCGCTCCAGGACAATGGCGGGCCGACCTTCACTCTTGCGCTCCTGCCAGGGAGCCCCGCCATCAATGCGGGTGATCCGAACTTCACTCCGCCGCCGTTGCACGATCAGCGGGGTCCCGGTTACGATCGCGTGGTGGGCGGGCGCATCGACATCGGTTCATTCGAAGTGCAGCCGTAGGACCGACGTCCCGACTCGGCGCTGTCTGGTTGTAGAGGCGCTCTTCACTCCTGCTATGATCCTGATCGTGCTCATGATCTTTCGGATCTGGAGAAGATCAGGATTACGATCAGGAGCAGGACGGGACGCGATGTGCGCCCCCTCTACAACCCTGGAGGGCGATGCTCCGTCATCGCCCCAGTCCGGTTGTCACCCCGATCCCCCGGCGACGACAGCGCGTCGCCCTCCATTCTCGCTAACCCTTACGCTCGGCCCATGTAGTTGCCCGTGCGCGTATCGATCTTGATCAGTTCGCCTTCCTGGATGAACAGCGGGACGTTCACCGTCTTGCCGGTCTCGAGAATCGCAGGCTTCGTCACATTCGACGCCGTATCGCCGCGCAGACCTTCCGGCGCTTCCACCACCTTGAGCTGGACCGACGACGGCAACTCGACCTGCACCGGCCGACCCTCGGTGGAGAGAACTTCCACCTCCAGATTCTCGACCAGATAATCCTTCGCATCCGCCAGCAAATCCTCGTTCAGCGTGACCGTCTCGTACGTCTTCGGATCCATGAAATGGTATCCGCTGTTGTCCTTGTAACTGAATTCGAGCGTGATCCGGTTCATGTCCACCAGCTCGACCTTGTCGGTCGAACCAAAACGGACATCGGCGCTCTTCCCGGTCGCGATGTAGCGAATGATCGCCTGGACGAACGCGCGCAGGTTTCCCGGCGTGCGGTGGTTTACTTCAAGAACAATGGCGGCGTTGCCATTGTATTTTATCGCCATTCCTTTTCGAAGATCGTTTGCGGCAGCCATAAGCGGGAAGGTTGAGAGTTGAGAGTTGAGCGGAGAGGACGATGGCGCGTAACCGCGAATTTCTCAACCCCCGATCGCCTTAACAATTACAACAGCTTCAATCTCGTCAGGTCCTGCGAGTCGACCATTCCGACGGGGGCTTGTTGATCGTCCACCACGATAAGGTCGTCGATCCGATGTCGTTCGAGGAGGTTCAGGACTTCCACGGCGAGTTTGTCCTGATGGACCGTGACCGGATTCAGCGTCATCAGATCGCCGACCAGACGTTCGGCAATCTTGGTGTCGGACTGGAAGTGCCGGACGAAATCGCCGTGGGTGAAAATGCCGAGCAGTTGGCCATCTTCGTCGGAGACAACGGCGGCGCCGGCGCGGACTTCGGTCATCGTTTTCAGGACGGAGTGAATCGGCGCATCGGGCGCGACGAGGGCGAGCGCGCTCCGCGGCCGCATGATCTGGTGGACCCGCAGGAGCAGGCTGCGCCCGATCATCCCGGCCGGATGGAACCGCGCGAAATCTTCCTTCTGAAAGCCGCGCGCCTCAAGCAGGACCATCGCCAGGGCGTCGCCCAGCGCGAGCATGACGGTCGTGCTGGAAGTCGGCGCGAGATTCAGCGGACAGGCTTCCTGCTCGATGTTCACATCGAGAAAAACGTGGGAATTTTGCGCCAGGGTCGAGTTCGGATCGCCGCAAACGGCGATGATCTTGACCTGAAACCGCGCGATGGCCGGCAGGATCCGCAACATTTCCTCGGTCTCGCCGCTGGCGCTCAAGGCGAGGACGACGTCGCCATCGGCCACCATGCCGAGGTCGCCGTGCAAGGCATTCAGGGAATCGAGCACCACCGCCGGCGAACCGGTGCTGGTCAGGGTCGAGGCGATCTTCCCCCCGATATGGCCCGATTTGCCGACGCCCAGGACGACGACTTTTCCCCGCGCCTCGACGCACTCCTTGATCAGGTCGACCGCTTTGGAGAAATTGTCGTCCAGGCGTTCGCGCAGCCGCTGGAGTTCGAAAATCTCGATGTCGAGCACCCGCTTGGCCTTTTCGAGGTAGTCCATCGTCCCTGATTGTGCGCCTGGGTGACCGAGGCAGCAAGATTTCATGAAACCATTTGGCGATTTAGCGATTCTATCATTGAGCAGAGGGCGAAAACCTGCTCTTCAATGAGTGACTGACACGATTTGAACCACCGCCGCCTGCCGCCACACCATGAAAACCTACCTGATCGCCGCTCTGCTCACGGCTGCCGCCCTCACCCCGGCGGTCGCGCAAACGAAGAATTTTAAAGCTCCGGTGACGGAGACCAAGCAGACCCAACGGCGGCCTGCACCGATTACGAAGAGAGCCGTGGATGGCGTAATACCGCGCGCCGTTCGCGGTGGAAATCCGCTCCAGATGTTGAACCCAAAGGCGCCGCCCCAATACGGAACTTCCCAGGACGCGGTGAGCTTCGATCTGACCGATCTTTACCATCCGTATAAGTGGAGAGGCATTAAATTCTTTGAGTTTAGATTTTGACGGAAGCAACTGACCCTTCCGCGCCGGTGGCGGAACGGCCGGTGGTCGCCTGCTATTGCGCGACATTCTTGAAGCCGGAGATGCTTCACATCTACCGGCAGATCACATCGCTCACCCGCGTCTCGCCGATCGGTGATCGCGCAAAAACGGGAGGAAGCAGAGCGGTACCCGTTCGATAGAGTCACGGTGGTGGGAAAGCCGGCGCTGCATTTCATCCGGCGATTTTGGTTCAAGCAGGTGCGCGCGGCGCCCTGGCAAATTTCCCCAGGCGAGGTGAACACTTTAATCCGCGTTCTCAACGAAGCGCGCGCGCAACTTCTTCACATCTACTTTGGGCACATCGCCGTCCATCTCCTGCCGCTGATTCGCGCGTGGAGAAAACCGTCGGTGGTTTCGTTTCACGGCGCCGACGTGATGGTCGATCTGGAGAAGCCCGCGTATCGCGCCGCCACGAAACAAATGCTCGAAGCTGTCCGTTTCGTCCTGGTGCGGTCGGAATCGCTCGGACGCGCGCTCATCGAGATAGGTTGCGCGCCGGAAAAAATCCGGATCCAGCGGACCGGCATTCCGGTCGATGAGATCCCGTTTCGCAGCGCGGGCCTGGCCAACTGACGGCGCGTGGAAATTTGTGCAGGCGTGCCGCTTGATCGAGAAGAAAGGGCTCAGGACCAGCCTCCTGGCTTTCGCAGAGTTTGTGGAGCGTTATCCGAAATCGATCTTCACGATTGCCGGAGACGGACCGCTTCGTGCCGAATTGGAAGCACAGGCGCACGCACTCGGACTCGGCGAGAAAATCTCGTTTTCCGGTTTCGTGTCGCAAGCGCAATTGCGCGAACTCTTTTATCGTTCGCATATTTTTCTCCATCCGAGCGAGCGCGGGGCCGATGGAAATCAGGAAGGCGTTCCGAATTCGATGCTGGAAGCGATGGCGAGCGGCCTTCCGGTCTTCGCGACCAGGCACGGTGGAATTCCGGAAGCGATCGAGCACGGCCGGAGCGGAATTCTGGTAGAGGAAGGCGATGGCGACGCGCTAGCCAGCGCCTTGTTGGAAGCGGCCGCCAATCCGGAACGGCTTACGGCAATTGCGCGGAGTGGCGCCGAAGCCGTACCGACAGAAATTCGAACGATCGGCGCAGACCCGGAAGCTGGAGGATTATTACCTCGAGGCGATAGGCTCGGCTTAGCCGAGATGACCATAGCTGCTTCCAAGGGGGGTGATCTGAAATCGCCCCGAACGGCGGTTGCAAACCGCCGCGCCTTGAAGTCTACCCGAAGAATGCACGCAACTTCTCGGCTACGACTTTGAAAGAGAGATGCCGCGCGGCGGCGTCTGCGATACCGGCGACGCTTTCCTGATAGTGCGCCCGGTCGGTCAGCAAACGGAGCGCGATTGCTCCCAGTTCATCAATCGAGCGCGCGAAGCCGCAACTGTCCGGAAAACCAAGCCGATCGATCGCGCCATTCCCGCCCACGCAGGGAACGCGACAGAGCAACGCGTCCCCCGCGACCTGTCCCGGAACAAAACTGGTGTCGAGCTGGAGAACGATTTTGTGCCGGGCGACTTCCCGAAGATAATTGGGATAGGAAAGCTTTCGATCGAGCACGCGCAGCTTGTCAGAGGCGAACCCGATCCCGGCGAACAGGCGCACGCCTTTCCGGCGATCGAAATTGAAGACGGTGACCGGTTCGCCGGTTTGCTCGCTCAACTCGCCGGGCCGACCAGAGCGCGGCGAGATGATTTCGCGAGAGCACGTTCCACTCGCGTGTTCCGACGAAGATTCCCGAGCGTTCGCCGATCGGCCGTGAAAAATCCCAGCGCCGGTCGTCAATGGGATAGGGGGTAGGGATGAAAGCGACCCGATCCGAACTGCCCCGGATCGTCCGATAGAAATCCGCGGCTTCAGGAGTGGTGGCGATGCAGCCATCCGCGCGATTCACAATGCGCAACAAAGCGCGCCAGCTTCGCCGGATCGCGCAGTTGATCGGCGATTTGATGAAGCCCCGTTTCTTTCAACGAAACCGCGACAATGCGTCTTCTCTTTTTGCAGGGCCGTCAGCGCGCGTTCGGAGGCGCTGAAAGTCGCCGCGGAGCAAGAGCAGGACCGGCGTCGGCCTCGGCGATGGCGGCTCGAGGTTCGCGGTGAAAAACGCCGCGCGTGCAGGCGGCATAGGCGTGGAAATTGATTGGGGCGTGCGGGTGCGACGTTTCGCCGGCGCCGTCGGGAAAATGCTGTTCCGGATCGCGGCCGCCCGGGTTGAGAACGGTCAAACGAAAGGGAGATGGATCATTCTGCGCCATCGGAATGGGACGGTATCAGATCAAGCTGAGGCTGCGAAGGGCGATCGTGCGGCTGCCCTCCGAGGGAGACGTGAGCATTCTCGGATTGCGCCCACTTTGGTAGGGCGAGACTCAGTCGAGCCGATCGCCGAAAAACAAACCGGCGGCTCACAGAGTCTCGCCTACCCAAGGAAACTGGCCTCCCCGTGACAACGACGCGCCTGGAAGGCGGGCATGCGGCCGGTCGGACGATCCAATCAGTCGCCGAGATCGGCCGGCGGCGGAGGCGAGGGTCTTAAGATCTGGTCCTCCGGGATCTCATCGGCGGGACGTACCGGTTTGGCGCGGCGGATTTCCTTTGGCTGCGGCGTCGGGTCGACCGGCTGGGCTTTTAGGATGGGCTTTGTCGAATCGGGTTCGACCGCTTCCGCTTTCAGGACCGGCTTGTCCGGGTCCATCCGGCGGGCTGCGCCTTCAAGACCGGTTTCGTCGGATCGGGCATATTCTCCTCCGCGTTCGGATTGGCTGGCGCCTTCGGTTTGGGGGTCGAGTTCACGGCGCTATACGGATCGTTTTCCGCGAGGAGGACCGGCCCTTTCACCGCGACGGGCGAGACCTGCGCCGGATCGACCGCGAGCGCAGCGCGCGGAAATCCCGAGGCCGGCAGATCGCGGACGAGACGCGCTCTCGCTTCGCCATGCACATTGCAGGACTCGGTGGGCATTTGGGCGGAAGTCGCGATCTCCATGTAAGTGGTGCGGCGGCGGACCGTTTCGCCGTCCGCCGATTTCACCGAGTCGTAGCATTTGTCCGTCGCGAGTAATCCGGACCTCGAGCAAATCTCGACTTTTTGCATTCCGGCCGGCTGCGGAATTTCTTTCGGCGGATACCGCTCGCTCGCGGCATTCATGACATCGACCCAGATCGGCAGCGCGATTTCGCCTCCGAATGCTCCGCGATAAATTTTCTGCGGCTTGTCGAATCCAGCCCAGACCGCGCAAGTGATCGAGTTATCGTAACCGGCGAAAAGGGCGTCGGTGAAATCGTAGGCGGTTCCGGTTTTGCCGGCCGCCGGAAATTTCTTGAGGCCGAATTTTTCCCGCGCGGCCCGACCGGTGCCCGACTCGAGCGCGTCGACCAGGCAGGAATGCACTTCGTAGGCGGTTTCCGGTTTTGACGACTTTCTGCCGCGACCGTTCCTCGGACGATTCCCAGACGACCGTGCCGTCTTTTTCCTCGATGCGATCGAGAATGTGCGGCGCGTTCGGCCGCCATCCGCCATTCGGGAAAATCGTGTAGGCGAGCGCGAGTTCCGCAAGGGTGATTTCGCTGCTGCCGAGAAAGGTGGCGGGGAAAGGGCGGAGCGGAGAGCGAATGCCGGCGGCGCGGCAAAGTTGAATGACCGGCTCGACTCCGACCGTCATCCCGATGCGGACCGTGGCGCCGTTCTTCGATTTCGCCAGCGCCTGGCGCGCGGTCATTGGCCCTTCGTAACGGTTGTTCTCGGATTCGGGACCCCATTCGCCGAGGATTCCGGTCGTCCCGCCGATCATGACGGCGCGATTATCCAGCGCTGAATCTTCCACGAGCGAACCGGGGTAAAGCCCGTTCTCGAAGGCGGCGGCGTAGACGAACGGCTTGATCGCCGTTCCGGCGGGCCGTTTCGCCTGCAAGGCCCGGTCATATTGGTTGTGCTCAAAATCGCGGCCGCCGACGAGCACGAGAATGCCGGCGGTTTGATTATCGAGCGCGATGAGAGCGCCCTGCAAATAGTCGGGCGCCGCGGTCACGTTCGGCACGGAGAGCTGCTTCGCGTTCCGGTAGCGATTGGCGAACGCTTCGTAGGTCGGGTGGTTGTAACCGGGCTGCTGCTCCACCTCGGCGAGATGCGTTTTCAACGATTCCTCCGCGACCTTTTGCAGCTCGGCGTCGATCGGTGGTGTGGATGCGGTAGCCTTCATTCATGGCGCGGTCCCAGCCGACCGCGGCAATGACCTGCTGGCGGATGTAATCGACCGCGTAGGTTTGGCCCTGCGCGCTTTGCCTGCTGCCGATCACGATCTCTTCCGCCTGGGCGGTCTCGCATTGCCCGCGGGTGATAAACCCGAGATCGCGCATCCGGCCGAGCACGACGTTGCGTGCGTCGCGCGAAGCCGCTCTTATCGCCCCAGGGCGAAAGTTTGTTCGGACTCTTGATCAATCCGGCCAGGGTGGCGCATTCCGGGAGCGTCATGTCGCGCGCCGGTTTTCCAAAATAACCGCGCGAGGCGGCCTCCGCCCCGTACAATCCGCCGCCGAAATAGATGCGGTTGAGATACAGCTCCATGATCTTTTGTTTTCCGAAGCGCTCCTCGATCCGGCGGGCGAGAAAAATTTCGAGCAGCTTGCGCCGGAACGTTTTTTCCTTGAGCGCGAAACTATTCCGCGCCAGCTGCTGGGTGATCGTGCTCGCGCCCTGCCGGACATGGCCGGCGGTAAAATTCTTCAGCGCCGCGCGCAAGATGCCGAAGAGATCGTAGCCGCCGTGCTGGTAGAATTTGTTGTCTTCCACGGAGACGACGGCGTTCACCAGATCGCGCGGCAACTGGTCGTACGGGATCGTTTCCCGATTCTCGACGTAGATCTGGCCGAAGATCTTGTCGTTCCGATCCAGGATGACGCTGGCCGATTCCATTTGTTCGAGCTTCGAGAGGTCGAACGTCGCGGCTTCGGCGCTGAGGGTGGAGGCGAGGGACCAGAAATAAATGCCGAAACCGAGCAGGGCCACGAGGGCGCCGCCGATCGGGATGTAGTATTTCGGTTTGGTAAACCAGCGGCGGTGGTCGAAATAATCAACCGAAGGTGGCGTGAAAAAGGAAACTGGCATGCGGCGAGGCCGAGGATTAAGAGGTTACAAGAGTTACAACGTTACAAAAGTTAGACGTTAAAGCGGGCGCAACTTAGCCTCCCTTTGAACCATGTAAACTTTTAACGTTTTTTAACAAACCCGATGCACACCGGCGATCCGCTTTGACCGAATTCATTCGCGACGATTCGTCGACGCGGCCCGGTCACCTTCGAGTGGTTCATGGAGCAGGCGCTCTATCACCCGGAGCTTGGCTATTACAGCTCGGGGCGCTGCGCGATCGGGCGGCGAGGGCGATTACTTCACAAATGTCAGCGTGGGTCCGCTTTTCGGCCGGCTGCTGGCGGCGCAATTCGTCGAGATGTGGGAGGCGCTGGGCCGGCCCGAAGATTTCGTCATTGTCGAACAGGGGGCGCATCACGGCGATTTCGCCCGGGATGTTCTCGGAGCCGTGCGCGAGCGGGCTCCGGACTTTTTTTCCGTGCTTCGCTATCGGATCATCGAGCCATTCCCGATTTTGCGGGAGCGGCAGCGGGAAGCGGTGCGCGATTTCGCGAGAAAGGCTCACCTGGGAAAAATCGCTCGACGATCTCGAGCCGTTCTGCGGCGTCCATTTCTCAAACGAGCTGCTGGATGCCATGCCGGTGCATTTGATCAGCCGCAATAATCCGGAGGGCCGTGCTTCTGCACGTCCAGGACATGCGGAAGCATGTCCCTGCGAAAACCAAGATTGGAAAGAACGCCGCGTGGCCGAATCAGGCGATGGATTCGATTTCGTCACGGCGCCAATCACCGATGCGGAATTGCGCCGGCATCTCGAGACAATTCCCCGCCATTTGAACGGAACCTTACGAAACCGAAGTGAATCTCGCCGCCTTGAGATGGATCGAGAGCCTCGCGCCAAAGCTGACTCGCGGATATATCCTGGCGGTCGATTACGGACATGCGCGGGATGAATTTTATGCGCCCGAGCGAAGCAGCGGCACGCTGCAATCCTATGCGCATCATCGCGTCAATCCTTCACCGCTTACCGAGGTTGGCAACGCCGATATCACCGCGCACGTCGATTGGACCAGCCTGGCCGAGCGCGCGGAGGCGCAGGGTTTGTCCGTCGCCGGATTCACCGATCAACACCACTTCGCCACCGGAGTCGTGACCGCGTTGATGCCGGAACAGTTTGACGTCAACGCGGACGCCAGGACTCGCCGGGCCCTGCAGACGCTGCTGCATCCCGAATTTCTCGGAACGACCTTTCAGTTTCTGGTGCTAACGAAAAGCGTTCCTGCCACCGTCCCGCTCAGCGGTTTCAAATTCGCGGGAGACCCACACGTCGCGCTTGGTTTTTGAGACTCCGGAGAATTTAACCGCGGATGACACGGATTCCGCGGATGAGGAGTTGTAGGGCGTCCGCGTCAGACGCCACAGGGCGGCGTTTCTCAGAGACGCCTTACAAACAGAAATTCGAAATTGCCCTTTCCCATCAGAGCCGCGCAGTAATCCCCGTCGAGGAACGAGCCCGTAAGGCCGAAAAACATCTAGACATCGAGCCGGCTCCATCGATAGGACTCTCGTCAATAGGCTGCCGTTTTCATCGCACAAATGCGATGCGACGATAGCCCGAATTCCCGTCGAAGATATTCGTATGTTAAACAACCAAAAGTCGTTCGCCTTTTACGCAGTTAAATATTTTCCTGCTGTCGCAGTCGCGTCGGCATTTCTATTGGCCGGAGCGGCGTTCGGAGTGGGAAACTCCCAGGTTGCATCCAATGTCCAGGCACGACCGCTTCCCGCAGGGCCCTCGGTGGCGACAACACTGGTCGCCGGCGACATCGCGTTTTCGGGCTACATCTCTCAGACTGCGCCTGAATTTTCCTTTGTCTTATTGAGAAACATCGGCTCGGGAACGGTTGTCAATTTTACGGATGCCGGTTGGATCAACCCCGGTGCTTTCCGGAACGCCGAAGAGACTTGCACGTGGACCGCTAATTCGGACCTGTCCGCAGGACAGGAGATACGTATCGCAGGGCTGACGGCCACGCTCGCGTCCGGAGCGGGGACGCCCGGAATAGTTACCGGGACGGCGCTTGGCTTAAACACTGGCGGCGACCAGATCATTGCTTACCAGGGTGCGAGTGCTTCCCCAACCATAATCACCGCAATACACATGAATGTGTATGCGCTCGATCTATTCGATTGCGCCAATACCACCGCAGCAGCATGGGATCCGGACTGCGCTGACGGGGCCGGTGGCACCGTTGGAAGTACCCCTTTCAGTAAATTGCCCCCCCTTTGGTTACCGGGACAAATGCCATTTGGGTTGGGACGGTGGGCGTTGGAAATAGTGAATTTAGCAATGCCCGCTTTAACTGTGGTTCGGCTGACATCACCACCGTCGCCGCTACCCGTGCGTCGCTAAATAACCCGGCCAATTGGACTAAGACGGATAGTGCGCCTGCCGGATTCACCCTGCCAACAGGCTGCGCCTATTTGACTGGGGCGCCGGTCCCGACGCCGACCCCCACACCAACTCCGACTCCGACGCCTACCCCGACACCTTCGACGACTCCAACCCCAACGCCGTCACCAACGCCCAATCCGACAACACTTGTCGCCGGCGACATTGCCTTTTCGGGATACATTTCTGCGAATGCGACAAGTGAATTTTCCTTTGTCTTATTGAAGAACGTCGGGGTGGGAACGGTTATCAATTTTACGGATAACGGCTGGATCAATCCCGGTGCTTTCCGGACCGCCGAAGAAACAGTCACGTGGACCGCTAATTCGGCCCTGTTAGCAGGACAGGAGATACGAATCGCAGGCCTGACGGCAACGCTCGCGCTCGGTGCGGGGACGCCCGGAACGGTAACCGGCACACCGTTGGGCTTAAACACTGGTGGCGACCAGATCATTGCTTATCAGGGCCCGAGTGGTTCTCCAACCATCATCAGCGCGATCCATATGAATGTTTATTCGGTCGCTGGTGCTCTGGATTGTGCTGATACCACCGCAGCAGCATGGGATCCGAATTGCGCGGACGGGGCCGGTGGCACTGTTGGAAATACCCCTTTCAGTAAATTGCCTCCCGGCATGATCACCGGGACAAATGCCATTTGGGTTGGGACGCAGGGCGTTCAAACAAGTGAATTTGATAACGCCCGCTTTATCTGTAATTCGGCTGACATCAGCACCGTCGCCGCTGCCCGAATCTCACTGAATAATCCCGCCAATTGGTTGAAGTCGGATGGTTCGCCTGCCGGATTCACGTTGCCCACAAGCTGCACCTATTTGACTGGAGTACCGGTCCCGACGCCGACCCCCACGCCAACTCCGACTCCGACGCCTACACCGACACCAACGACGACTCCAACCCCGCCGCCAACACCAACGCCGGCGCCGGTAACGCTTGCGGCGGGTGACATCGCCTTTTCGGGCTACATCTCCGCGAATGCGACGAGTGAGTTTTCCTTTGTCCTGTTGAAAAACATCGGGGTGGGAACGGTTATCAATTTTACGGATAACGGCTGGATCAATCCCGCTGCTTTCCGGACCGCCGAAGAGACATGTACGTGGACGGCAAGTTCGGCTCTGTTAGCAGGGCAGGAGATACGTATTGCGGGCCTGACGGCCACGCTCGCGTCGGGAGCGGGGACGCCTGGAATAGTTACCGGGACACCTTTGGGCTTAAACACCGGCGGCGACCAGATCATTGCTTACCAGGGCCCGGTTGGTTCTCCAACCATCATCAGCGCGATCCATATGAATGTTTATTCGGTCGCTGGTGCTCTGGATTGTGCTGATACCACCGCAGCAGCATGGGATCCGGATTGCGCGGACGGGGCCGGTGGCACTGTTGGAAGCACCCCTTTCAGTAAATTGCCCCCCGGCATGATCACCGGAACTAATGCCATCTGGGTTGGGACGCAGGGCGTTCAAGCAAGTGAATTTGATAACGCCCGCTTCATCTGTAATTCGGCTGACATCAGCACCGTCGCCGCGGCCCGTGCGGCACTAAATAATCCGGCCAACTGGTTGAAATCGGATGGCTTGCCCGTCGGATTCACGTTGCCAACAGCATGCGCCTATTTGGTTCCGGCAACACCAACACCAACACCAACACCAACACCAACACCAACACCAACACCTACCGCAACTCCTACTCCGACTCCGACCCCGACTGTGACGCCAACAGCGACACCGACGCCGACCGTTACCCCAACGGCCACGCCGGTAACGCCCACACCGACACCAACGGCAACTGTGAGTCCAACGGTGACGCCGACTGCTTCACCGACGGCAACAGTGAGCCCGACGGTCTCACCGACGGCTACTCCAGCTTCGCCGACGCCAACTCCGACCGCGTCGCCGACACCGTGCGGCGGGTCGCCGATCTTCACTCAGAACTTCGACGGCGTAACAGCGCCGGCGCTGCCAGCAGGATGGACAACGGCTGCTACCGGGTCTGAGTCGCCATGGGTTACCTCCACGACCAGCCCGGCCAGCGCGCCGAACGATGCCTTCGCGCCCGAAACGGCCACGGTAGGTAACACCGAACTAATCAGCCCGGTTATCTCGGTGCCAGCGAGCGGTGGAACGTTGAGCTTCCAGAACCTCTTCAACATGGAATTCAGCAGCGTTACACCTACCACCGCCTTCGATGGCATGGTGCTTGAGATCAGTATCAATGGCGGAGCCTATGCAGACATCATTACCGCTGGCGGCGCGTTCGGCACGGGCGGCTACAATAAGACCATCTCCGCTGGGTTTATGAGTCCGATTGCCGGGCGCCCGGCCTGGAGCGGTCTCTCGGCTGGCACCACCGCAGCACCCGCTTATATCCTGAGCACGGTGAATCTGCCTTTGGCAGCCAATGGACAGAACATCCAGTTGAAATTCCGTGTGGCCTGTGACAGCAGCGCTGTGGCGGTAGGTGTGCCGGGAGTGCGGATCGATAGCCTCGTCATCTCGGGCTGCCCAGGAACGTCGCCAACGCCATCGCCGACTGCAACGGTAACGCCAAGCCCAAGTGTGTCCCCAACGGTCGCGCCAACGGCAACACCGAGTGCGACGGTAACACCGAGTGCAACGCCGACTGCAACGGCTACGGCTACGGCGACAGCCAATCCTTCACCGAGCGCTTCCTGCGCGGGCGGGGCGGCGACGTTTGCCGGCACCGGAGCTGGCGCGATACCTGAGCCGACGGCGCCTGCCACGGCACAGAATTGCACCGTTGCGGGTCGAGTGCTCAGCTTCGCGGTCTCAGGGATTACGTCGAATCTGAGCGCTGTGAGCGTTAACATGACATTGGCGCACACCTTTGTTGGAGATCTCAACGTGGTTCTGCAGGCTCCGAGCGGCGGACCGAGTTTTGTGATCTACAAGTTTGTCGGCGCCACGACTGCGACCAGCTTCGGCTCCGGGAGCGACCTGGTGGCGACGGCTCCGTATAATTTTGCCGATAGTGCCTCAGCCAACTTCTGGACGGCAGCAGCGGCCAACCCTGTGGCCACGGGAAATTATCGCACCACGGCGGCGGGCGGTGCGGGCCAGACCAATCCGGCACCGGTAACGAATCTTACCGCGGCCTTCGCTGGTCTAACACCGGCGCAGATCAACGGAACGTGGACGCTGACCGTCCAAGACTGCTCCAGCACCGATGTCGGCTCAGTCACCGCAGCTAATCTTACACTGACCCAGGGTGGCAGCTGTGGCACTCCAACTCCAAGTCCGAGCGCGACAGCAAGTGCAACAGCGAGTCCGAGTGCGACAGCATCGCCCGGGACACCGACCCCGTCGCCAACCTGCGCACCGCTCCTGACCCAAGGGTTCGACGACATCACGAACTTGCCGGCCGCGGGCTGGGTGCAGACCAACCACAGCACGACGGTCGGGACCACCAGCTGGTTCCAGGGCAATGATGCGGTATTCCCGGCGCATCAGGGGACGCTGCCGAACTCCTATATTGGAGCCAACTTCAATAACACCACCGGCACCAGTACCATCAGCAACTGGCTCCTGACTCCGGCGGTCACGTTGCAGAACGGTGTGACCCTGACCTTCTTTACACGGACCACGACGGCCAACCCGTTCCCGGATCGGCTCCAGGTGCGCATGAGCACCGCGGGCAACAGTTCGAATGTGGGGACAAGCCCGACGGACGTGGGTGACTTCACGACGCTGCTGCTGGATATCGACCCGACCTATACCGTCGGGACCTATCCGGAAGTGTGGACGCAATTCACGGTGAACGTAACGGGCGTGCCAGCGGCGACCCAGGGACGTCTGGCCTTCCGCTACTTTGTGGAGAACGGCGGACCGACCGGAGACAACTCGAACTACATCGGCATCGATACGCTGGTGTTGAATGGCGCTTGCGGAGCGACCCCGACACCGAGCGTGTCTCCGACGGTTAGTCCGTCGCCCTCGGTTTCACCGTCGCCCTCGCCATCGGTCACTCCGTCACCAAGCGTGAGCCCGACGATCGCGCCCCCATCGCCAACCGTAGCACCGTCGGTGAGCCCAAGCGCCAGCCCGACCGTCGCGCCTAGCCCAAGTCCGTCAGCGACAGCCAGTGCGAGTCCGAGCCCGAGTGCAACACCGCCAACCCAGGCGATCAACCTCTCGACCCGGATGCTGGTTCAGACGGGCAACAACGTCGGCATTGGCGGGTTGATTATCACCGGAAGCGCGCCGAAGCAGGTGCTCCTGCGTGCGATCGGTCCGTCGTTGATCCATGTCGGGGTCACCGGTGTGCTGGCTGATCCGGTCATGGAACTGCATGGTCCCGGCGCTTTCGCCACGATCACGAACAACAACTGGAGAGACACGCAGGAGACGGCGATCCAGGCCACGGGGATTCCGCCCACGGATGATTTGGAATCAGCGATCCTGGTGACATTAAATCCGGGAGCCTATACGGCGATCGTCCGAGGCAACGGTAACACCTCCGGGGTGGGCCTGATTGAGGTCTACGATCTCGATGTGGCGGCCGCCGTCGAAACTGGCCAACCTGAGCACGCGCGCCTTTGTCAGCACGGGAAGCGACGTGGTGATCGCGGGGTTCCTGTTGAGCGACGGCAGCGGAACTAACAACATCATCGTGCGCGGGATCGGACCGAGCCTGGCGCCGAACTTCTTCCCGGTCAGCGCGGTGCTGGCCGATCCGACGTTGGAGCTGCGCGATGCCAATGGAGCGCTGCTGATCTCGAACAACGACTGGCAGGATAACGCGGCGCAAGCGGCGTTGATCAATGCGGCTGGTCTGGCGCCGAGCAACAATCTGGAAGCGGCCATAGCGGCGACGCTGCCGCCGGGCCTGTACACGGCGATCCTGGCGGGATTGAACAACGGCACCGGCATCGGTCTGGTGGAAGTTTACGATCTCGGGCCGTAGGCAAAATCACTCCGTCTTCCCGCTTTGTCTGCCTCTCTTCGGGTGAGATGCAGACATGCACGGAGTGGAGTGGGAATGCGGGAGTCGGAACGCGAAATGGAGCGAGTCCACTAAGTCGCTGAGACCTCTCCGTTATCCGCTCCCTTCGTGCCTCCCCTGGTCTTTGAGATCCCTGAGAATTCGCCGCGGATTGAGAGGCGATTTCGTATAGGGGTCCACCGGCTTGAATGATTTTCCCTTCCCAGATTGATCTCGACATGTGGCCAGTTCGTCGCCAAAGAGAGGGCATTCTAGCTGCTGGTGACTTCAATTTCGGAATTGGGGAATTTATATGAAAACAATTCTGACGCGCTCCGCCATAATTTGTTGTTCGGTCTTCTTATTTTCGATCCTATCTGCCGCTAATGGATTGGCGAACGTATACAGCGTAACGAATACTACGGACGGCAACGCCCTCAACCAACTCCGCGGGGCTATTCTGAATGCCGACAGTCTGGGCGGCACGCATACGATCAACGTTGCCGCAGGCACCTATACGCTGACGCTAGGTCAAATTACTTTTGGAAATACTGCCCAGAATATTACCATCATCGGGACGTCGGGTCCGGCCAGCACCATCGTCAGCATGACTTCGAACGTAGCGCAAAGGGACCGGATCTTTTTTATTAACCCTGCTGGGACTACCAATAGTCCGGTCATAACGGTGCAGGGTATCAAATTTCAGAACGGATACCTCACCTCAGATTTTTTTGGTGGTGCGGGCATTTGTGCCGGTGGAGGTGCAGCTGAGTCTCTTACCGTAACTAATTGCATCTTTGATAATAATACTCTCCCCGCAAATGCTTTGGGAGGCGCGGCTGTCATTATGCAGGTTAGAGGCAACCTCACTATCGACAATTGCACATTCACAAACAACACCAGTAATGACGCAGACGGAGGGGCTGTTTTAGTTTTACTGTACAATTCCTCACTAGGCACAGGTTTCGGTTACCGTGAATGTAACGAATTCTACATTCACAGGGAATCATGTGATATTTCCTGGTGCTCCTACTTCCAATGGAGGGGCCCTGGCTTTTACAGGTCAAGCCGGTGTCACCCCTTTTAACGTCACCATTACCAAGAATACATTCGTTAACAATACAGCCGACGGGTTGGGGGGAGCTATTTCAGCAAACAATTCCCCTAATGTATCCGTACCCCAGATCCATTTTAACCGGTTCGCTGGCAATACTAGTGCGGTTTCGGCCTTATCCAGCGGTCTTCATTTTGTTGAGTCTTCCGGCAGCGTGAATGCAGAATCCAATTGGTGGGGTTGTAACACAAACCCTGTCAGCGGTGCGTCTACCGCGCCCTGCAATCAGGCCGGCGGCGATGCCGCGGGAGGAGGCTCACTTGATGCCAATCCTTGGTTGCACTTCACGCACACCGCCAGTCCCACGGAAATCTGCGTAACAACTTCGGCGACAGCAACCGCGAGTTTCCTTGTCGACTCGAGCGGCGGGGCTGTCTCTACGAGCAACCTAAGTGCGCTAATCGGCGTTCCGATTGTTTTCAACGCTGCCGTGCTGGGGAGCCTCTCATCAGCGGATCCCACGATTCAAGCCAACGGGAAGGCGGTTGTAACCTACACCGCGGGTAGTACGGGTGGCGCGGGCAGCGTGAACGCAACGGTGGATAATGCGACCGTCACGGCAAACATTGGCGTCGCAAAGCCGGTTATTACCGGTGCGACAATTTCGCGGCAGCAAGGAAGTCCTGTAAGCAACTCTGCGATCGCAACGGCTACCGATACGATTGCGAGTCCTGCTCTGGCCGCATCGGTCAATGGCGGAGCGAGTGCCACGGTCAACGGAGTGACCGTGTCGAACATCAGCGTTAGCGGCGCGGGAAGTGTCACCGCTGACGTGGTGGCAAACTGCACGGCGACTAACGCCACGTTTACCCTCACGGTTACCGACAGGCTTACCTGTGTCAGCGCTACCTCAACGTTAACGGTTAACGTAACAGCCAACACTGCACCGGTCTTGGGTAATTACCCGAACATTGGTCCTGTTGTGCAGGGGGCAAACCCGACGATCACGCCGAACGTTGCCCCGACCGACAACGTCACGGTCTCGACCTTGAGCGCGGCCGCGCCGGGCTTTACCGGGACTTTCGCCGGAAATCCAGCGACGGGCGTGATCACGGTCACAAATGCGAATCCGTCGGGAACCTATACGGTGACAGTGACGGCGACCGATAATTGCGGCGCCGCCAGCACCAAGACCTTCCAGTTAATCGTAAACACACCGCCGGTCATTACCGGGTTTGCGGCCCTGACGCGGCAACAGGGCACAGCCGTGTCCACCTCCCAAATTGCCACGGTCAGCGATGTCAATCAGGCGGCAAACACTTTAGCCGTGACCGTCAATGGCGGAGCGAGTGCCACGGTCAATGGGGTGACGGTCTCAGGTCTCAGCATCGACGGATCGGGCAATGTGACAGCGAGCGTGGTGGCAAGCTGCACGGCGACTAATGCCAGCTTTACCCTCACGGTTACGGACGCTCTAAGCGCAAACGATACCGATCCTCTTACGGTCAATGTCACAGCCAACACTGCACCGGTCTTAGGTACTTACCCGAGCACTGGTCCCGTCGTGCAAGGCTCAAACCCAACGATCACACCGAACGTGGCTCCGACCGATAACGGCACGGTCTCGAGCTTGACTGCGGTCGCACCGGGTTTTACCGGAACCTTTTCTGGCAATTCTGGGACGGGAGTAATCACCGTCACAAATGCGAACCCACCCGGAACCTACACGGTAACGGTGACGGCGACCGATAATTGTGGATCCACCAGCACCAAGACCTTCCAGTTAATCGTAAACACACCGCCGATCATCACTGGGGCTGCGGCCATGACACGGCAACAGGGCACAGCCGTGTCCACCTCCCAAATTGCCACGGTCAGCGATGTCAATCAGGCGGCAAACACTTTGGCCGTGACCGTCAATGGCGGAGCGAGTGCTACAGCCAATGGGGTGACGGTCTCAGGTCTCAGCATCGACGGATCGGGCAATGTGACAGCGAGCGTGGTGGCAAGCTGCACGGCGACTAATGCCAGCTTTACCCTCACGGTTACGGACGCTTTGAACGCGACCGATACCGATCCTCTTACGGTCAGCGTGACAGCCAACACCCCGCCGGTCTTAGGTACTTACCCGAGCACTGGTCCCGTCGTGCAAGGCTCAAACCCAACGATCACACCGAACGTTGCCCCGACGGATAACGGCACGGTTTCGACCGTGACTGCGGTCGCGCCGGGCTTTACCGGGACCTTTTCTGGCAATCCAACGACGGGGGTGATCACGGTGACAAATGCGAACCCGCCCGGAACCTATACGGTTACAGTGACGGCGATCGATAATTGCGGAACCACCAGTACAACGAGCTTCCAGCTGATTGTGGCAGCTACCCCAACACCGACGCCCACCCCAAGCGCGAGTCCGACTCCGAGTGCAAGTCCGACGCCAACGCCGACACCGACACCAACTGCGACACCGAGTCCCACACCTACCCCCACTCCAACCCCGCCGGCAGCGCTAGTTGTGACCAAGACCGCGGATACAGATGATGGACTGTGCTCCGCAGTTGATTGCAGCCTGCGCGAAGCGGTTCAGGCGGCAAACTTCCAACCCGACACAAGTACGATCACTTTCAATATTCCAGTAGCCACTGATCCCGGCTGCAACGGCGGCGCCGGTCCCTGCACCATCAGATTGCAAAGCGCACTGCCCAATCTTTCGACCAACCTAATCATTCAGGGGCCGGGTGCCGGCGTAGTGACGGTCAGGCGCGATACCGTCCCCGACTATCGCATCTTCACCATCGACAACGGGAGGACGGTGGCGATCTCCGGTCTCACGATCAACAACGGACGCGGCTTTCTTGGTGGTGCCATCAATAACGCCGGCACATTGACCGTCACCAACACCACGCTGAGCGGCAATTACACCCCCGACGGATTCACCGGCGGCGGCCACGGCGCCGGTATCTACAACACCGGCACGCTGACCGTCACCAACAGCACGCTCAGCGACAATCATACTGGCAACGGCTTCGGACTAAGTGGCGGGAACAACGCCGGCGGCGACGGCGGTGGCATCTACAACACCGGCATGCTAACCGTCATTCACAGCGCTCTCAGCGCCAATACGACTGGCAACGGCGACACCACCGAAGGCTTCGGCGAGGTGAATGGCGGCCGCGGCGGCGGCATCTACAACACCGGCACGCTGACGGTCACCCACAGCACGATAAACGGCAATCAGACTGGCAGAGGCGGCCATGCAAATGATCCGGTCTTAGGTAACAACCTCGGAGGCGGCCCCGGCGGCGACGGAGGCGGCATCTACAACAGCGGAACACTGGCCGTCACCAACAGCACGCTGAGCGGCAATCAGGCTGGCGCCGGTGGGTTTTTCGATGCCCGCGGCGGCGAGGGCGGCGCCATCTTTCATTTCCAAGGCTCCCTGACCATCACCAACAGCACCTTCAGCGGCAATCGGGTTGACAGCAGCACCGACCCCGGCGAAAGCGGCATTCCCGCCGAGACCGGCGGCATCGTCATCAGCGGCAGTGCCGCGAGCATCAAGAACTCGATTGTCGGCAACAGCCCGTTGGGCTCCAACTGTGCGCTCGATAGCGGTGGCACAATCAATGTCTCAGGAACGAACTTCGATACCGACGGCACCTGTAGCGGGTTTACCCAAGTCACCAGCGGCCAACTCAACCTCGGCGCACTCGCCAACAACGGCGGCCCGACCCAGACACACGCGCTCCTTTTACCGAGTGTGGCGATCGATGCGGGCAGTGCTGCGACTTTGACCACGCTCAATGGAGCTATCACCACTGTCTCGCAGACCACGTTCGACGTCGCTAATGCGGGCGCGATTCCGGCGGGCGTTGGCTTCACCGTTCGGATCGACAGCGAGCAGATGGTCGTCACGAGTAAGTCCAGCAACACCTTGACCGTGACGCGTGGCGCGAATGGGACCACAGCCGCAACTCACTCGAGCGGTGCCAACGTCAACCTGGCATTCGATCAGCGCGGGGTTGGCTTCCCGCGGTTGGTCAACAGCAACGTCGATGTTGGGGCGTTTGAATCGCAAACTCTGGCGACTCCGACGCCTAGCCCGACGCCGACTCTGACACCGACACCAACGCCGTCGACTCCGACACCAACCGTGAGTCCGACGCCCACACCAACTCCCACCCCAACGCCAAGCGCGAGTCCGACGCCAACAGCTACTCCGGTAACACCAACACCTACTCTCACGCCAACGGTGACTCCTACGGCGACGGCCAGCCCCACCCCAACGCCCACGGCGACGGCGTCACCAACCGCCACAGCGAGCGCGTCACCAACCGCAAGTCCAACGGCCACGCCAACAGCGAGTCCTAGCCCAACCGTAACGCCGACAGCGACACCGACGGCCACGTCGTCGCCCACTGCCACCGCTTCGCCAATAGCCACAGCAACCGTGAGCCCGACGCCGGCTACACCGACGCCAATCCCAACGGTGACGCCTTCGGCTTCGCCTACTGCTACAGTTACTGCCTCGCCCACTGCTTCGGCGACAGCCAGTCCTTCACCGAGTGCTTCCTGCGCCGGTGGAACGGCGACATTTGCCGGCACCGGGGCTGGTGCGATACCTGAGCCGACGGCGCCGGCTACGGCACAGAATTGCACCGTTGCGGGTCGAGTGGTCAGCTTCGCGGTTTCCGGGATTACGGGCAGTCTGACCAACGTGAGCGTTAACATGACGCTGGCGCATACCTTCGTGGGAGATCTCAACGTGGTCCTGCAGGCACCGAGCGGGGGACCGAGTTTGGTGATTTACAAGTTCGTCGGCGCCACGACCGCGACCAGCTTCGGCTCCGGGAGCGACCTGGTGGCAACGGCGCCGTATAATTTTGCCGATAGTGCCGCCGCCAATTTCTGGACGGCGGCCGCGGCCAACCCGATTGCCACGGGGAATTACCGCACGACGGCGGCGGGCGGCGCAGGCCAAGCCAATCCAGCACCGGTAACGAGTTTTGCCACGATCTTCGCAGGACTAACTCCGGCGCAGGCCAACGGAACGTGGACGTTGACCTTTCAGGACTGTTCCGCCACCGATACGGGCTCGGTCACGGCAGCCAACCTTACGCTGACCCAGGGTGGCAGTTGCGGCACCCCAACTCCAAGTCCGGGCGTGTCTCCGACAGCAACGCCGACCGCTACCGTCTCACCTTCCGTGTCGCCCACGGCTACGCCAACAGCAACGGCTGCTGCCACCGCCACTCCTACGGCAACGGCAACCGCCACCAGTGCACCTTCGGCAACGCCAACGGCAACAGCGACTGCCACCGTTGCACCTTCAGCGACGCCCACGGCCACGGCGACTGCGACCGTGGCGCCTACTGCGACGGCTGCCGCGACGGCGACAGCTACCGCAACGGTTGCGCCTTCGGCAACGCCGACAGCGACTCCATCAATTGCGCCGAGCCCGAGTCCTTCAGCGACAGCGACAGCGAGCGCAAGCCCGAGTCCGAGTGCCACACCGCCGACCCAGGCGATCAACCTCTCCACCCGGATGCTGGTGCAGACGGGCAATAACGTAGGCATTGGCGGATTCATCGTCACGGGAAGCGCACCGAAGCAGGTGCTGCTGCGCGCGATTGGGCCGTCGTTGATCCACTTTGGAGTTACCGATGTGTTGGCCGATCCAGTGCTCGAGTTGCATGGTCCGCAGGGATTTACCACGATAATTAACGACAACTGGAGAGACAATCAGGAGATCGGGATCGCAGCGACAGGGATCGCGCCGACCGATAACTTGGAATCAGCCATCCTGGCGACGCTGGCTCCCGGGGGCTACACAGGGATTGTCCGGGGCAAGAACAACACGGCCGGGGTGGGGCTGATTGAAGTGTACGATCTCGAGGCGGCGTTGGCGTCGAAGCTGGCCAATCTGAGCACACGGGCCTTTGTGAGCACGGGGAGCGACGTGGTGATTGCGGGGTTCCTCTTGAGCGACGGCAGCGGCACCAACAGCATCATCTTGCGCGGGATTGGGCCGAGCCTGGCTCCGGACTTCTTCCCGGTGAGTGCGGTGCTGGCCAATCCAACGCTGGAGCTGCGTGATTCCAACGGGGCCCTGTTGATTTCGGACAACGACTGGCAGGATAACGCGGCGCAAGCGGCGTTGATCAGTGCGGCTGGACTGGCGCCGGGCAACAATCTGGAAGCGGCCATAGCGGCGACGCTGCCGCCGGGATTGTACACCGCCATACTGGCTGGATTAAACAACGGCACCGGCATCGGCCTGGTGGAAGTTTACGATCTCGGACCGTAGCGCGACCTCTCAGGTCTCTGAGAATCTGACCGCGGATTACGCGGATGCCGCGGATTAGGAATCAAAGGCAAAGATGGAGGTTGAGGATTGCGAAGCGGAGGGAATAGCAAGTGCTCCCTCGCCATCCTCTACCTTCGTCGCCTTGCCTCGGCGCCCTCCGTGTGAGAATCCACTTCCATAACCCTGTATCGAAATTCTCTTCGTGCCTTCCGATTTCTTCGTTAACCGGATTCAGATTTGCCCGCGACCCACGTGTGGCGGCTGGACTTTAGGTTCGCGCGTGCCCTTTTCAGGGGCCAGATGCTCTTGCATTCCTGTCAGCTTTGAGTTCTAACGAAACTCCCATCGACTTCATGAAAAACCTGATTCGCTCCTTCTCAACCGTCATTATTCTCGTGTTAGCGTGTGTTTCGGCACAAGCGGCACCGACGACGTTTTCAAACACCGGCGTCATCACAATTCCCGCGGCGCCATCGGCGATGCCTAATCAGCCGGCATCGCCCTATCCGTCGACGATTACCGTTAGCGGGTTGAGTGGCGCCATAACGTCGGTCACGGTCACGCTCAAGGGGTTCAGCCATGCGCAACAAAAGGATGTGGATGCGGTCCTGGTCGCACCGAACGGCGCGACGCTTGTGTTTATGTCCGACATCGGCGGCGCAATATCCTCTCCGCCGGCGGTTGATATTACATTTGCCGACGCAGCTGCGGGGTTGGCTCCAGGGACAACAATTACCGGAGCGGGTCCTTTTTCCTTCAAGCCGACGAACAATAACATCGGCATAGCCACCGATACCTTTGTAGCGCCTGCTCCGGCGGGACCCTACAATGATGCTGCCCCGACGGGAGCATCCACCTTCGCGAGTGTCTTTGGCGGGTTGACGGGTGCGAGCGTCAACGGCGACTGGAAGCTCTATGTGATGGACGACATCGGGGGTGAGAACGGTACCTGTGCCGGTGGCTGGCAAATCACTATCGATACGGTGGCGTCGGGTTCTCCGACCACCACGACGCTGACTTCATTGCCGAACCCTTCGCTAACGACGCAGGCGGTGACATTCACGGCCACTGTGGTCAAGACCAGTGACAGCACTCCGGCCAGCGGTACCGTGACGTTTACCGATTCGACAACGGGCGCAACCCTGGCCAGCAACGTAGCGCTTAACGGCAGTGGACAGGCCCAGACGACGGCAAATGCAAATACGTTAACTGAGCGCCGGCATTTAATGGTAGCGACGTTCACTCCCGGCGCAGGCTTCCTCGGAAGTAGCGGGCAGTTGACTCAGACGGTGGACTTTCCGACCAGCAATCCGAGCACAGGCGTGTATGCAAACACAAACGGTCTCACCGTTCCCGAAACCCCACCGAATGCCGGCAACGCATTGCCGTATCCTTCGCATATCACCGTCAGCAGCTTCAGCGGTGTCATTGGCCATTTGACGGTGACGCTCAAGAACGTCACCCACACCCAGTGTCAGGACATGGATATCCTGCTGGTAGGCCCCGGTGGCCAGAGCATTGTTCTTGTTTCGGACACTGGGAACGTCGCGAGCAATGTAACCGTCAATTTCGATGATAGTTCGGCTACGACGCTCGCCGTGGGACAGCCTTGGGGCGCAACCGGCAGTACCGTCTCCAGCAAACCGGTGGACAACATCGTAGGAGGAGCAGACGCCTGGCCTGCTCCCGCGCCGGCCGGACCCTATGGCGAACCCGTGCCGGTTGGTACTGCGACGCTAGGATCCGTGTTCAATGGCATTAATCCAAATGGCGTCTGGAGTCTCTACGCTCTGGACGATGCGGGCGCCGATAACGGAAATATCCCCGGCGGTTGGAGCCTGACGATTGTCTCACCAAGTATCACCGTCGTGGCAGGTGCGGACGGCAGCGTGAACGAGGGGTCGACGTATAACCTGCCGTCGTCAACCTATCAGGATAGCGGGATAGCGCTGGGGCCGCACTCGGCCACCGTCAACTGGGGTGACGGCAGCCCGGTCGCATCGCTGACGACCACCGAGCCGTCCGCAGTCGGCCAGAACGGAACGGTAAACGGTGCCTCGCACGTTTACGTCAACAACCCGGCGGGCGGCACATACACTGTGACGGTCACCGTGTCTGGCACTGGTGGTATCCAGGGAAGCGATACGCTTCTGGTGACGGTAAACAACGTTCCTCCGACGGTCGAGGCAGGCGGCCCGTATAATGTGATTCAGAACGGCACCGTTCAGTTGAGCGGTTCGGCGACCGACCCGGGAACGGCGGATGTGCTGACCTATACCTGGGATCTGGATGGGGATGGCAGTCTTCGGTGAAACTGGCGGTGGGGCAACAAGAGGCAACGAAGTCGGCACCACGCCCACGTTTAATGCCTCAGGCCTGCCCGTCGGCTCCATGGTCACAGTAACCCTGCGTGTTACCGACGGCACCGGCCAATCGACAGACACCGCCACGGTGACGGTAATCGCACCGACACCGACACCGACACCGACACCGACACCGACACCGACACCGACACCGACACCGACACCGACACCGACACCGACACCGACACCGACACCGACACCGACACCGACACCGACACCGACACCGACACCGACACCGACACCGACACCGACACCGACACCGACACCGACACCGACACCGACACCGACACCGACACCGACACCGACACCGACACCGACACCGACACCGACACCGACACCGACACCGACACCGACACCGACACCGACACCAACACCAACACCAACACCAACACCAACACCAACACCAACACCAACACCAACACCAACACCAACACCAACACCAACACCAACACCAACACCAACACCAACACCAACACCGGTGACCCCGACACCCACGCCTACCCCGGTTACGCCTACTCCGACATCAACCGTGAGTCCGACGCCCACACCAACTCCCACCCCAACGCCAAGCGCGAGTCCGACGCCAACAGCTACTCCGGTAACACCAACACCTACTCTCACGCCAACGGTGACTCCTACGGCGACGGCCAGTCCCACCCCAACGCCCACGGCGACGGCGTCACCAACCGCCACAGCGAGCGCGTCACCAACCGCAAGTCCAACGGCCACGCCAACAGCGAGTCCTAGCCCAACCGTAACGCCGACAGCGACACCGACGGCCACGTCGTCGCCCACTGCCACCGCTTCGCCAATAGCCACAGCAACCGTGAGCCCGACGCCGGCTACACCGACGCCAATCCCAACGGTGACGCCTTCGGCTTCGCCTACTGCTACCGTTACGGCCTCGCCCACTGCTTCGGCGACAGCCAGTCCTTCACCGAGTGCTTCCTGCGCCGGTGGGGCGGCGACATTTGCCGGCACCGGGGCTGGTGCGATACCTGAGCCGACGGCGCCTGCTACGGCACAGAATTGCACCGTTGCGGGTCGAGTGGTCAGCTTCGCGGTTTCCGGGATTACGGGCAATCTGACCAACGTGAGCGTTAACATGACGCTGGCGCATACCTTCGTGGGAGATCTCAACGTGGTCCTGCAGGCACCGAGCGGGGGACCGAGTTTGGTGATTTACAAGTTCGTCGGCGCCACGACCGCGACCAGCTTCGGCTCCGGGAGCGACCTGGTGGCAACGGCGCCGTATAATTTTGCCGATAGTGCCGCCGCCAATTTCTGGACGGCGGCCGCGGCCAACCCGATTGCCACGGGGAATTACCGCACGACGGCGGCGGGCGGCGCAGGCCAAGCCAATCCAGCCCCGGTAACGAGTTTTGCCGCGGTCTTCGCAGGACTAACTCCGGCGCAGATCAACGGAACGTGGACGTTGACCTTCCAGGACTGTTCCGCCACCGATACGGGCTCGGTCACGGCAGCCAACCTTACGCTGACCCAGGGTGGCAGTTGCGGCACCCCAACTCCAAGTCCGAGTGTGTCTCCGACAGCAACGCCGACCGCTACCGTCTCACCTTCCGTGTCGCCTACGGCGACAGCAACCGCCACTCCTACAGCAACGCCAACGGCAACAGCGACTGCCACCGTTGCACCTTCAGCGACGCCCACGGCTACGGCGACTGCGACCGTGGCGCCTACTGCGACGGCGACAGCTACCGCAACGGGTGCACCTTCGGCGACACCGACGGTCACGGCGACCATCGCGCCGACGCCGAATCCTTCAGCGACAGCGAGCGCAAGTCCGAGTCCGAGTGCCACACCGCCGACCCAGGCGATCAACCTCTCCACCCGGATGCGGGTGCAGACGGGCAACAACGTAGGCATTGGCGGGTTCATCGTCACGGGAAGCGCACCGAAGCAGGTGCTGCTGCGCGCGATTGGGCCGTCGTTGAATCACTTCGGAGTCACCGATGTGTTGGCCGATCCGGTATCGAGCTGCATGGTCCGCAGGGATTTACCACGATAATAAACGACAACTGGAGAGACAACCAGGAGATCGGGATCGCAGCGACAGGGATCGCGCCGACCGATAACTTGGAATCAGCCATCCTGGCGACGCTGGCTCCGGGGGGCTACACAGGGATTGTCCGGGGCAAGAACAACACGGTCGGGGTGGGGCTGATTGAAGTGTACGATCTCGAGGCAGCGTCGGCGTCGAAGCTGGCCAATCTGAGCACACGGGCCTTTGTGAGCACGGGGAGCGACGTGGTGATCGCGGGGTTCCTCTTGAGCGACGGCAGCGGCACCAACAACATCATCTTGCGCGGGATTGGGCCGAGCCTGGCTCCGAATTTCTTCCCGGTCGGTGCGGTGCTGACCAATCCAACGCTGGAGTTGCATGATTCCAACGGAGCCCTGCTGATTTCCGACAACGACTGGCAGGACAATGCCGCGCAAGCGGCCTTGATTAGCGCGGCTGGACTGGCGCCGGGCAACAATCTGGAGGCGGCCATAGCGGGCACGCTGCCACCAGGATTGTACACCGTGATCCTGGCTGGATTGAACAACGGTACCGGCATCGGCCTGGTGGAAGTCTACGACCTCGGACCATAGAAGTCACCGAGCGTCGCTGTTAAACGCCGATCATTAACATAGACAGGGTCCTGCAGTGCCCTTAGAAGAGATGACCTTTTTTTAAGCTGTCACGCCACGCGAATCCTGAAAATCCAAGAAATGCAAAAGTATCTATTTGTAATCGTCACCGCACTTGTCTGCTCAGTGTTGTCGCCAAAGGGTGAGGCCGCTCCAGCGCTTTCGGAAGTGGTCATCCAGCAGATTCAGGCGCTCGATGCCGAAAAGGAAGCGCGGACACCGGAGCAACGAAAGATCGATTCGCAGCTTATCTACGCCCTCAAGATGCATCGCGGCGTTGCGATCGCGTCGGGGGTGGAAACGTTGGAGGTCGACGTCGGCGCGGACGCGGCCGGCAAAGTAACCGTGGACATTAGCGGCGACGTGGATGGGGAATTGCTGGCCGCCCTTACGTCCATGGGCATTACCTACTCGAGCGTCTTCCCGCAATACCACTCTTTACGCGCCGTTGCATTACTGGAACAACTCGAAACGGTAGCGGGTTTGCGCCAAGTCCGTTTTATTCAACCCCGGCAACAATCTACAACTAATCGGGCTATCGCCACGCCGGAGGTATCCGTCCCTTTAAGACCAGGGACGTTACCTGACTACAAGGAAAGAGCGGAGCACGTTCGGGCGGCATTAGCCAGGAATGGTATTGGAGCCCAGGTCAATGCGCTGCCAAACGGATACAACGGCGTAGGGTCGGAAAACGCTGAAGCGGTAATTTCGCACGGGGTTTATTCCGCGCGAGGGACCTTTAATACCACCGGTTCAGGGATCAGAATCGGCGTTCTATCCAATGGCGTGACGAGCCTGGCCGCCAGTCAGGCCACCGGCGATGTTCCTCCCACCTGCTCGACCCTTACGCCGCCGGCGACTGAGCAATGCGTCAATGTGGTCCCAGGACAGGCCGGCAGTGCCGATGAGGGCACAGCCATGTTGGAGGTGATCCACGACATCGCTCCAGCTGCACAACTTTGGTTTGCAACGGCCAACCCCACCATCACCCAATTCGCGACCAACATCCTCGCCCTGCGCAATATCTATAACTGCGACATTATCGTCGACGACGTGGGTTATTTCGCGGAATCGGCCTTTCAGGATGGACAAGCGGTGACGGTCATTTCGCCGAACAACGCTGGAATCGTGACACAGGCTGTGAATGACGTCGTCGCGTCGGGTGCTCTCTACTTTTCTTCCGCCGCTAACTCCGGCAACTTGAACGATGTAACCTCGGGAACCTGGGAAGGAGACTTCGTCGATGGTGGAACGCTCGCGCTCACCGGCACGGGCCGTGTTCATGACTTCGACCCCACCGCGGCCGTCGCGCAGAGCGATTTGCTTACCACCGGCAGCGGGACCGCGCCGGTTACCCTGCAATGGTCGGACCCGCTGGGAGGGTCAGCGAACGACTATGACCTCTACATTTTGAATAGCACTAGCACTACCATCATTACGTCCTCCACGAATGTGCAGACCGGCACGCAAGACCCTTACGAACAAACCAGTGTTACGGTCGCCGCCAACAGGCGGGCCGTGATCGTGCAAAAGGTCGGCGCCGCGAATCGATTCCTTCACCTCGACACCAACCGAGGCGTGCTGACCATTGCCACATCAGGAAACACTCACGGCCATAACGCCGCGTCCGGCGCATATGGAGTCGCCGCAACACCAGTCTTCATGCCGTTCGTTTTTCCCGTAGGCGCCACCTTCTTCAACGGCCCTTTCCCGAACCTCTTTACTAACTCTGCCAAGACTGAAACCTTCAGTTCTGATGGACCGCGCCGCAGCTTTTTTCAGGGGAACGGAACCCCATTTACGCCGGGAAACTTTAGTTCCACCGGCGGCGTACTTTTCCAGCAGCCACTAATCACCGCCTCTGACGGAAACTCGGTCACAGGAGTAGGCGGATTCGGCAGCCCCTTCTATGGCACTTCCTGCGCGGCTCCGACCGGAGCAGCCATCGCCGCCTTGCTCAAGTCGGCCAACGTCGCGTTGACGCCGGGACAGATCAGGAATGCGCTGACGACGACGGCTCTGGATATTGAGACAGCCGGAGTAGATCGCGACACTGGTTATGGCATCGTTATGGCCTACCCAGCGCTGCAAGCTGCGCCTGGGACAACGGGGAAAGCTTTCCTGGAGTTCAACGGGACTACCGTAACGGATTCGTGCGGAAACAGCGACGGCCTGCTCGAACCGGGCGAGACCGGAAGTCTCACTGTGAACTTGAAAAACACAGGGCTCCTTAGCGCCAACGGCGTTACTACTACCCTGACTACATCCACCCCCAACGTTACCGTCGTCCAGGCCTCTTCGGCTTATGCCAATCTCGCGGTGGCCAGTTCGGGAAACAACACGACATCTTACCAGTTTCTGCTCGGGGCGGCCGTGCCGGTCGATCAGGTGGTGAGCTTCGCCCTGACGATCAATTACACCAATGGCTGGGCTCCATCGCAGGTCATTAATTTTACCGTGCAGACGGGTCGGCAACCGATTACGACCACGCTCGACGGCTCTGCTCCTCCAACGAGCCTCAGCTTCCCTGTGACCGGGACCGGCCTCCAGACCGGACGTTTGAATCTCAGCGGAGGCAATACTCAGAGCACTTGCGCGGCGCTAAAGCCAAATCCTGGAGCCAGTGCCGTTGGTTCCCGGACCTACGATTCCTACACCTTGACTAATCCTACCGCGGCAACCGTTTGTGTGACTGCGACCTTGACGGAAGGCAGCGCCCAGAACGACTTCCTGTTCCACGTCGCCTACGCCAACAGCTTTGTGCCGGCCACTCCCGCTGTTAACTATCTCGCGGACTGGGGAAACAGTACAGGAATATCCCAATGACGATGTCCTTCAACGTCGCGGCTGGACAGACAATGGTAATGGTGGTGGTTGGAAATACCGCCGGCCTCACCGGCACGCCGTATACGCTGCAAATTTCTGGATTGCCATTGGTAGCTGTACCGGTGGCACCATGCGGTCTCCCGACACCGACACCGACACCGACACCGACACCGACACCGACACCGACACCGACACCGACACCGACACCGACACCGACACCAACACCAACACCAACACCAACACCGACACCAACACCAACACCAACACCAACACCAACACCGACACCGACACCAACACCAACACCAACACCAACACCAACACCAACACCAACACCAACACCAACACCAACACCAACACCAACACCAACACCAACACCAACACCGACACCAACACCGACACCAACACCAACACCGACACCAACACCAACACCGACACCAACACCAACACCAACACCAACACCAACACCGACACCAACACCAACACCAACACCAACACCAACACCAACACCAACACCAACACCAACACCAACACCAACACCAACACCAACACCAACACCAACACCAACACCAACACCAACACCAACACCAACACCAACACCAACACCAACACCAACACCAACACCAACACCAACACCAACACCAACACCAACACCAACACCAACACCAACACCAACACCAACACCAACACCAACACCAACACCAACACCAACACCAACACCAACACCAACACCAACACCGACGCCAACACCGCCAACACCGACACCAACCCCAACGGTAGCGCCGACAGCGACAGCGACACCAAGCGCAAGTCCGACTCTAACGGCGACCCCGACACCGTGCACGCAGACCCCCGGGGCATGGAGCGTCGTGGCCCCGGCCGCTGCGGCGGTCGAGGCGTCTGGCTCCGACTCGGACGGGACCTATGCCTACACATTCGGTGGGTATGATGGCGTCGCGAGCGCAGTTACGACCCAGTCCGCGCGGTACAACCCGGTCACCAACGTGTGGACCTCGCTGACCGCCATGCCTACGGCGGCGGACGGCGTGGGGGTTGTTTACTCGCCCATCAATAATAAGATCTATGCCTTCGGTGGAGCGGACACTGCGGGCAGCGGTCTGACCATCACCCGCATCTATGATGTGGCGACGGGCTCGTGGAGCGCAGGGGCAGTGATGCCGGCAACGCGCAACCGCTTTGCCGGGATGGGTTACTACAACGGAAAGATTTACCTCGCGGGCGGCAGCACCGATGTCTTCTTTGCCAATGCCGTGGCCACCCTCTGGGAGTACGACCCAGTCGCCAACACCTGGAACACTACCCGCGCTAACATGCCCGCGGCTCGGATCACAGCTGGGTACGGCATTGTCAACGGGCACCTATTCCTTCTCGGAGGCCGCAGCGCTGGCGGCACTGTTGTCAGTACGAGCTACGACTACGACATAACTGGCAACACCTGGACGACCCGCACCCCTGTGCCTTCGGCCATCGGCGGGGTGGGGAGCGCGACCGTCGGCAATAACATCATCATCTTTGGCGGTGGTGATCCATTCTTCGCTGCCAATCGGGCAGCGACAGCACGCTCTGAGGTCCAGAGTGGGCCTGGCTCTCCTGATACCGCCAACACCACGCGCATCTTCAATACGACTACCTTTACCTGGAGCACCGGGCCTGACCTCAACGTGGCACGCTCCCTGACGACGGGCACACGAGCAGGTAATTTCCTTGTCTCTCTTCAGGGTTTTAACGGTGCCGTCGACATGAATACCACCGAAGTATCGGTCCTTACATCGTGCGCAACTCCAACTCCAACTCCAACTCCAACTCCAACTCCAACTCCAACTCCAACCCCAACTCCAACAGTAACAGCCACACCGACACCAACGCCCACCGCAACGCCGAGCGCTTCACCGACGCCAACAGCAACAGTGAGCCCGACGGCAACACCCACAGCTACCGCAACACCAACAGTTACGGTTTCGCCTACTGCGACAGCTACGGCCTCGCCCACCGCTCCAACCCCGTCGCCGACCGCAACAGCATCGCCGAGTGCGACTGTAAGTCCGACTCCGGCGACGCCAACGCCAACCGTTAGTCCCACACCCGGGACACCGACACCGTCGCCAACCTGCGCGCCGCTCCTGACCCAAGGGTTCGACGACATCACGAACTTGCCCGCCGCGGGCTGGGTGCAAACCAACCACAGCACGACGGTCGGGACCACCAGCTGGTTCCAGGGTAATGATGCCGTCTTCCCGGCGCACCAGGGGACACTGCCGAACTCCTATATTGGAGCCAACTTCAATAACACCACCGGGACCAGTACCATCAGTAACTGGCTCCTGACTCCGGCGGTCACGTTGCAGAACGGTGTGACCCTGACCTTCTTTACACGGACCACGACGGCCAACCCGTTCCCGGACCGGCTCCAGGTGCGCATGAGCACCGCGGGCAATAGTTCGAATGTGGGGACAAGCCCGACGGACGTGGGTGACTTCACGACCTTGCTGCTGGATATCGATCCGACCTATACCGTCGGGACCTATCCGGAAGTGTGGACGCAATTCACGGTGAACGTAACGGGCGTGCCAGCGGCGACGCAGGGACGTCTGGCCTTCCGCTACTTTGTGGAGAACGGCGGACCGACCGGAGATAACTCGAACTACATCGGCATCGATACGCTGGTGTTGACGGGCGCTTGCGGAGCGACCCCAACACCGAGCGTGTCTCCGACGGCGAGTCCGTCGCCATCGGTTTCACCGTCGCCATCGGTCACTCCGTCACCAAGCGTGAGCCCGACGATCGCGCCACCGTCGCCAACAGTGAGCCCGACGATCGCGCCACCGTCGCCAACCGCAGCACCTTCGGCGAGCCCAACGGTCGCACCATCGCCGTCGCCTACTGCGACACCGTTCCTGACGCAGGCCATCAACCTGTCTACTCGTATGCGAGTCCTGACCGGTAATGGCGTGGGTGTCGGCGGTTTCATCATCACAGGAAGCGTGCCGAAGCAGGTGATTGTGCGGGCCATCGGGCCTTCATTGACCCGTTACAACATCCTCGATGTGCTGGCCGATCCAGTGCTGGAACTACACGGTCCTTCGATCGCCACGATTACGAACAACAACTGGAGAGATACCCAGCAGACCGAGATCCTTGCCACTGGCATCCCGCCGGTAAACGACCTCGAGTCAGCGATTTTAGCCACTCTCAGTCCGGGAGCCTATACCGCGATCGTGCGGGGTAATAATCCTGACCCGAACGGTGTGGCTTTGGTGGAAGTGTACGATCTCAGCCAGGGAGTCGACTCGAAACTGGCGAACCTGAGCACACGCGCGTTTGTCAGCACGGGCGACAACATCGTCATCGCGGGCTTCCTGCTGAGTGACGACCAGACTCTGGACAGAATAATTGTCAGGGGCATCGGCCCGAGCCTGGCTCCGACCTTCTTCCCGGCCTCTGCCGTCCTGGCCGATCCGAACCTGGAGTTGCGCGACGCTAATGGCGTGCTGCTCATCTCGGACAACGACTGGCAGGATAACCCGGTCCAGGCCGCGTTAATTTCCGCGGAGGGTCTGGCGCCAACCAATCCGCGTGAGGCGGCCATAGCCGCAACCTTGCCGCCGGGTCTCTACACCGCCCTGCTTATTGGAACGGGTGGCGGCACGGGCATCGGCGTGGTCGAAGTTTACGACCGCGGACCATAGCCGAGCCAAGGTCTCGGAAATTCGAGATCCGAACAAGGCTCGAATCATCAAAAGAGGAATGACCTAAACGGGAGCCGTTTCGATTTTGCGTTCGAAATGCTTAGACTGCGACAACCGCGTTCACTAGGGGCGCGAGGGAAACGGCGCCGCGTGGCAGCCGCAGGCAAAATTCCGTCCACTCAAGGTCCGAGCGCACCAGTTCGAGTTCGCCGCCGTGAGCTTTGGTCAGCTCGCAGGCGATGCTAAGCCCCAGGCCGTGGCCGGGAATGCGGCCATCGGCTCGCGCCCGATAAAAGCGTTCGAAAATGTGGGGCGCCTGTTCGGGCGGTATCGGATCGCCATTGTTCTTTACGGTCACTTCAGCTTCGCCGTTAACGGCGCGCGCATATATGCAGATGCAACCTTGAGGCTCATTATATTTGATCGCGTTTTCGATCAGATTTTGGACAACGAGCGCGACCGCTTTCCGATCCGCCACGATAGGCAGGCGCTTTGGCAGGTCGGCCTTCACGGTCAATCCACCCGGTTCCGCCAGCGCGTCCACATCGTCGCAGACACCTTCCAGCAGTTGACTCAAATCAAACTCCTGCGGGTCCAACTCAATCCGCCCCGCATCGGCGCGGGCCAGAAGGAGAAGGTTTTCCGCAATCGAAGTGAGTTGGTGAACCTGATGGAGCAGAGCCTCAGCCCGGGCCTGTTCTTTTTCCGGCGTCTCGGGGTCGGTCAGCATTTCTTCAATGCCTGCGCGCAGGACCGATATGGGCGTCTTGAGCTGATGCGATGCTTTGGCGGAGAAACGGACCGATTGCTCGAAGCTGCTTTGCAATCTCTCGAAGGTCGCATTCAGGACCCCGATTAATCCCGCAATTTCATCGGCGGCCGGGGGGACGGGCAGGCGCTGGTCAAGATTGTGCAGGGTAATGCGAGACGCGGCCTGGCGAATGGCCTCGATCGGGGCAAGTCCTTGCTGCGCCACCCATCGGGCGCCGATCAGGGTAACAATCAGGACGGTCGGAATGGCCGCGATCATTCCAAGCAAAATATCGCGTCCGATCTGAGTGATTTCGCTCATGTCGGCGCCGACATGGAGCGTTAATCCGTTCCGCTGAAAGGTGCCGACGCGGATAGTCCGGCCATCAATGACACGGGTAGGAAAATTCGCGCCGCCATCCCATTCCGGCCCATGAATATTCGCCGAGCGGTAGAGGATCTCGCCTCCAGGTCCGCGTATCTCCAACATGCGTCCACGGAGGGCCGAGGGGATCGATTTCTCCTTGATCGCGAGCCGATTATTAGCCGAATCCACGCCGAAATTTTCCACCTCTTTCAACAGCTCTTCCGCATCGAGGGCCAAATGTCGGTCGAAAGCAGCGATCTCCGAGCTGCGCATGACCATCCAAGTGGTGGCGGCACCCGCCAGCGTGGCCACCACGGCGAGCAGGGCGGAGTAAAAGGCGAGCTTCCATCGCAGGGGCCACCGTTTCATGACGAATCCCGGATCATATAACCCGTATGCCGCACGGTATGCACCAGCGCCGGCACGCCAATCTTTTTCCTCAACCGCCCGATGAAAACTTCCACCAGTTTGGTGTCATACTCGTGTTCGCGCTCCCAAACTCGCTCGCATAATTCGATTCGCGTAAAGACCCGACCGGGCTCGCGCATAAGAACTCTGAGCAGCGTCAATTCCCGTGCGGAAAGCTCGATAGGCCGGCCACCGCGATTCACGTCCTGTTGGACCAGATCGAGTGTCAGGTCGCCGACGCGAAGCGTGACTTCCGGCTCCTCCGCATAACGGCGTCCAAGCGCTCGCACCCGCGCCAGCAGCTCCTGCATCGCAAACGGCTTGGCGAGATAGTCGTCCGCGCCGAGTTGCAGGCCGGTGACCCGATCGTTCAACTCGCCGCGTGCGGTCAGAATCAGCACCCGGTGCGTCATGTGCTTGGCGCGCAGACGGCGCAGCACTTCGAAGCCATCGATGCCCGGCAAACCGACATCGAGCACCAGCAGATCAAAAGGTTTGTCCTCCACTTCGCCCAAGGCGGTCTCGCCGTCGTGAACCACGATGGGATCGTGCCCCGCTTGCATCAGCGCGGAAGAAATGTGCCGGGAGAGGCGGACTTCATCTTCGACAATAAGAATGCGCATGGGAGCAGAGAGAGCTAAAGGCCGTTTTAGGGTTGGTGCAAAATAATGAGTGCGCCAGCGCGGCGATTGTCCGGCTCTCTGGCAACGCCCACGCTACGAACGCCTCTTGGCGAGGCCACGCATGAAAAGTAACGACGCTGTTACTTATGGCGACGGCCGATGGCAATCGGGCTCCGCGGCGGGTCCAATGTGCTCTTGCAGTTCTTCCTGCCTAACGTGTATTCCGGGAGCGTGCGGATTCTTGTTGTCGAAGACGAAGTGAGGCTGGCGGCTCATTTAGTGCGATCGCTCGAGCATAATGGGCACGATGCACGCGTCGTCCACGACGGGAAGGTGGCGCTGGTGGGGGCGCGCGAGAGTTACGACTTGCTGGTGCTTGATGTGGAGTTGCCTCGAATGGATGGCCAGGAGGTTCAGAAGCAATTGCGCGCCCTGGGAGTGAAGAGTCGAGTTTTGATGTTAACCGCGAGGGGCGAGACACCGGCCGATCGCGAAACGGGTGTGGGCGCGACAGCCCGATATGACACCAAGCTGGCGGACGTCTTCATTGGCCGGCTGCGGAAGAAAAAAATCGATGCCAGGGAGGGTGAACCGTTGATCGAGACCGTGCGTCATCTTGGTTACACGCTGCACGGCAATAGTTGAACATGAAGCCCCGTTCCCTCCGCTGGAAGCTCGTCATGTGGGCGGCCCTGTTTGCCTTCAGTGCATCGATCATCTGTGTCTGGGCTACCTGGATTCTGCTTCGCCATCAGGAAGTGCAGGCGCTGGACCGCCGCCTGGGAACCGATGCCCAGGAACTTTTTCGCGACATCGAAAATTTCCAGGGCATCAACAAGCGACTCGAAGTGACCGAGAGATTTGTGCCGCTGGCGCTACGCGATCGCCTGGTCGAAGTCCGCGGCCGCACTGGCGAGATTCTCTACCTGTCGCCTAATCTGAGCGCGCCCATCCTGAAAGACGGCATCGACGAGTTCCATACGCGCGAGATCGCGGGTCGGCCTGTCCGTGTGGGAGTGTTTCGTGACAACGAACTAACGTTGCATGTCGGTGCGGACTTGAAGGACATCGAACAGCTCGGTTGGGAGATTGCGCGTAGTCAGGTCATTGTCATCCCCGTGGTCCTCCTGCTGATCGCGGCCGGAAGTTGGTTGCTTGGATCCATTGCGCTAACCCCGATCGACCAGATCAGGCGCGCGGCGGAACGCATCACCGCAGAACGTCTGGACGAGCGAATTCCTTCGGAGGGCCCGTCTGATGAAATCGGCCGATTGATCGATGTGCTTAACGCCACCTTCGAGCGATTGCAGGGAAGTTTTGAGCAAGCTGCTCGTTTTTCCGCCGACGCATCGCATCAACTGAAAACGCCCATCGCGGTTTTGCGCGCCGGGATTGACGAAATCCTCGACAAAGACGGCATGCCACCGGATCAGCGGGACCGTGTGGCCGATCTCCTTCAACAAACTCGCCGGCTCACATCCGTAGCGGAGAATCTTTTGTTACTCTCTCGAGCCGACACGGGGCGGCTGGCATTGCGGGCTGCGGATTTCGAACTAAGGAATGTGCTCGAAGGCAGTTTGGAAGATGCGCATGTCCTGGGCGAGAAGAATAGCCTGGAGATCGAGGCCAGACTGCCTGAAACGCTGCCGATTACGGGAGATCGCCATATGATTTCGCTGACGCTCCAAAATCTAGTGGAGAACGCGGTGAAATATAATCGGCCGGGCGGCAAGATCCTCCTTTCAGCCGAGAAATCTGGCGAGGAGGTGCAAATCTGCGTCGGTAATAGCGGGCCCGGCATCCTTCCCGAACGCGCTCCTCACATTTTCAAGCGTTTCTATCGCGCGCGAGGAGACGAGCAAATACCGGGTCACGGTTTGGGGTTGAGTATTGCCCGGGAACTGGCCCGGGCTCACGGCGGGGACCTTACTCTCACCGAATCGCGGGAGGATTGGACGGAATTCTGTCTTCGGCTTGGAAAGCCATTGCTTACCCCGGTGGTAGGCCTCCATTAGTAACGTTCTTGTTACTTTCAAGTAGCTTTAGCCCGCGAGACGGGTTTCCACCTACGAAAGTGACAAGCACGTTACCTTTGTCCAATTGCCGGACCATGCTACGACCCCTATTACCCGGCCCATGAAAAAACTAGTGTTCCTAGCTGTGATTGCACTCTTCGGAGTGCCATCTTTAACCAAAGCCGGTGTTCAAGATCGTCTCTACGACTTCACCGACGCTTACTATCAACAAAACGGCATTAACCCGGCTGCCATCGATGGTCGTCGTCAAGTCGGTCCGTTAGCAGTGACCGATGCGCCGAACTTTCCCTTTCAGCGCAACGTTCGCGCTCTCTTGACGCTGCCTAACTACGACCACAGCGGAAACGCCTGGTTCTTTACGGTCCTGGGCGGCTTCAGCGCCAATGCCTTCACGCCGGATGCGGCCGGGCAACGCGCGAGGCAGATCGCCGAGAGTAGCATTGAATATGTTTTCCCACGCAAGAACACCGATCCGGTGGGCTTGGGCGCCTTACGTCAGTCAGTTATGCTCGACATGCGTAATGGTTACTTCAGCAACAACAAGCTTGCGCTCTGGCTCCACGTCTGGGTGAGCTTTACCACCAAGGCGCTCACGACCAGCGACGGTCAAAAGATGATGAACGACCTGGCCCGGCGCAATGGGCGCGATCTTGATGGCACCGCCATCATCGCAAGCGTCAGCGAGATCGATAACCTTTTCAGCAAAGGTTTTATCACCAAGACCACGCGTCCTTTGAACGACGTCCTGCGTTACTCCATCTGTCCCGTGATCAAGGATCCGCGTGACGGTGGCATTGCGCCGGACCAGTTCCTGGCCTACACGCGCAATCCCAATGGCAGCCCGCTCGAGCCGGAGTTCCTGGAGAATTTCCTGAGCCTGCAATCAACCGGAAGGGAAGCGAACTAAGCGACTTTTGTGGTCAATCATAACGCGCCGCTTCGGAGTTCCCGGAGCGGCGCGTTTGCTTTGTGCAGTAAAACGAGGAGCGGCGATTTCCAAACCGTCGGCCTACCTGTCGTGCCGATAGTTCTGGAAATGGCAACCCGGGCCCAGCGCCTGGACAGGCCGGCGGAGCGGTGAAATTCGATTGGTCAGCGCAGGCAAAACCAGGGCCTTAGGCAAAAGTAACAAGCGCGTTACCAAGGAAAGTGGGCTCTCCGCCGAAAGCAAAAGTAGAATGTGGCTATGAGATCCTCCTTCAATCGAGCTTCCCAGGACGTTCGCGATGCAATCGACCTGCGTGGTTATTCCTCGAAAATCATTCTCGGCGTCATTGCGATCCTCATAACCTGGTCGTCGCTGAGTTCGGCTGAGGTTGGGGCTGAACCGACCACGGAGGCGCCGTCGATGCTCCTCCCACTTCGCGAGGGCGCGATTAATGCGGTGCCAACTCCGCCGTTCGTGGCGCCCTGGCTCACGTTCAACACTTCTTTCTCCTCCCTAAGCAGCGGCAGCCCGGTTGCGCTGGCCCTAGGCGACGTGGATCGCGACGGCGACCTCGATGTGCTTTACGGGAACACCCGCACCTGGGACGGCAATACGGGCCACGTGGTGCAACTGCGCAATAATGGAACGGGCCTACTTAGCCGCGGCGCAGACATCCCGCTCGGTTTTTACAGTGCCGGGCCGGCCGACCTGGCGGCCGCTGATCTCAACGGCAACGGCGCCGTCGATATTCTCGCCGCGGCTTACGTTGGTCGCGTCTCTGATGGCGTCTACCTGATTCAAAACGACGGCACAGGTGGCTTCGGCCCCGCTACTCTTTACTCGGCGGGACAGATCACCAGCGCGGTCGCTGCCGCCGACGTCAATGGCGACGGAAGACTTGATGTGCTCACAGCCGACTCATACTCCAACGCGGTCACCGTGCGTTACAATTCGGCCTCCGGGCCTTTCCCTATACTGGCCGACGAGTTTGTCGCGTTTGACCAGGTGTTCCAGAAGGCGGCCGACATAGATGGCGACGGCCGGACGATGTAGTAGCTGGCGATTTCAACCATGACGGGCATCTCGATCTGGCCATGACTCGAGCGGACAACTGTTGGCCAGTAACAACAACTGGAGTGACTCACAACAAGCGCAGGTAGAGGCTACCGGAATAGCGCCGAGCAACCTCCTGGAATCGGCCATTGTCACGACCCTGAGCGGGAACGGCTCTTACACGGCGGTGGTGCGCGGGAAGAATGGCGCGACCGGGATTGGGTTAGTCGAAATTTATGATCTTGGGACGGGGGCCAATTCAAAGCTCGCGAATATCAGCACGCGTGGATTTATCGAGACGGGAGAAAGTGTAATGATCGGAGGTTTCATTGTGGGCGGCGGTGCTTCGAGCCAAACCCGGATGGTGGTGCGCGCCATCGGCCCGTCGCTGAGCAGGTTCGGTCTGGCCGATACGCTACCGGATCCGACGCTGTCGCTTTACGACAGCAACGGAAGCGTGATGGCTACGAACGACAACTGGCGGGATGGTCACCAGCCCGAGATCGAGGCGGCGGGTCTGGCACCAACGGACGATCGCGAATCCGCGCTCTTTGCATCGCTCGCGCCGGGAGCATACACCGGGATTGTCGCGGGTAGCGGCAACGCCACCGGCATCGGGGTAGTGGAGGCTTACCACGTCCAGTGATACCTAAAGGAAGGCACTTCCTCGCGCATTAGGTCCATTACCGCGATGGAGCTCATCCAGAATGAGTTCATCCGGAAGAGCGCCGGCGTCCAGGCTGTCCACCAATTCTTCCACCGGTAAGCCGGCATACGGATCTTCCTGGATTTTTGACAGCGCGAGTGAGCCGATCTCGGCGCGTTGTTGTTCAATAAAAACCATCGCTTTTGATTCGATTTACGGATTGTTTTTGCGTGTTCGAACTTCGGACCAAATTTCCGGCCCTGAGTGCAGCCGGGCACCGCATTCAAAAGCTGCGATGACCGGCCTTCCTGCCTTCCCTCGTCTCCTCAGGACATCTCAGAAGTTTCAGGCGGCGCGGTCCAACGCGGGCGGTTTTGATGGCGCGCGCAAGCCGTTTAGATATTGGAGATCGAAAGCGCGCAGTGCGGCTTCGACCGTGGGCCCGAACCCGGCAATTCCCTCGTGAACGGTCCGGCCCAGCAAGGCTACCCAAACTCCAGAGCGAGCAAAGAGCCGAGGGCGCCGCACAGCCGACGGACTGCCGGGATGCGCCAGGAAATACAATTCCGCTCGCTCTCTGACAGCGGATTTGTTCAGACATTGTTTGCTCATCTCCCACAAAACGAAAGAGACGATGTCGTTGGATTTATCTTTTTGCCCTATGCGACGGAAAAAGTTCCTCGACGAATACGCGCAACCCTTTGCCTTGTTCCGTTTCTGCAGTGGGGCAGGTGCTCGTGGCAATGTCCCGTCCGAACAGCAAAATCAGAAAAAAGGAACATCCATTTGTAACATGAAAACATTAACGCTCATTTTTGGTCTCGGAACCGTAATTGCTCTGTCTCCGGCGTTTTCCGCCGAAGATAAAAAATCGGATAAACCGGCGGCTGCGGATACCGCATTCATGATGAAGGCGGCGGATGGCGGAATGACCGAAGTCGAACTGGGCAAGGTGGCCGAGAAGAACGGGCAGAAGGACAACGTGAAAAGTTTTGGCGGCCAGATGGTCAAAGATCATGGCAAAGCCAACGACGATTTGAAAAGCATCGCCGGAAAAATGAATGTGACGCTGCCCGAAAAAGTAAGCGCCAAGCACCAGGCGAAGATCGACAAGATGTCCAAGATGTCGGGTGACGCGTTTGATAGCGCATACGTCAAAGGGATGGTCGAAGACCACGAGAAAACGGTAGCCGATTTTGAAAAGGCAAGCGGTACCGTAAAGAACCCGGACTTGAAGAAGTTCATCGACGACACGCTGCCTGTGATCAAAGGCCATCTTCAGATGGCGAAAGAGATGCAGACCGCGAAATAGCGGCCGGCTGGGCCGCGCTGGCGCTGCTTTCGTCTAGGCGTGCGCTGATCGCACTGCCCTGACGCCAGTGGGGCGGTGCGACAGACGACGTGTTTTTTGGAGCGGCAATCCCGGTTCTTGCTTCGTGCGCGGGGCGCCGCGGGACCGTCGAGATGGTTCGCATGCGCCAGCTCCAACCCCGCTTCGCTATACCGGGCCGATTCAAGGGCTGGCTCCGTCGAACCCGAGGGGACTGATGGTTTGGAAAGGGCGGGCCGAAACTGCCGTCATCATCTCGGTCGTTTGCTCGCGAATTTAGTCGGGAAACCTCGGCGAACTGGCGGTGACCTTCCTGTCTTAATCGACAACACCGCCCCACATCGGCGGGCGCACCGCTCTATTTCTTCGCGCCGCCCGGCTCTGCCATTTTGCGGTGCTGCTCTGCCAGAACGCCGGCTGGCATCACGTTTGCGATCGCGCTTTGAATTTTGTTCTTCCAACCGCTCACGACGTCCCCTTCGCCTTTCATCATCGCGTCGAAGCCGATCTTCGCCACGTCCGCTGGGTCGTCTTTTTTTCCCGCCGCCACCTTGGTGTCTTCCATCCCGGCCCTTTCGAAAAATTCAGTGTCGGTCGCGCCGGGCATTAGACAGGAAACCGTTACACCAGAGTCCTTGAGTTCTGCCCGCAGGGCGAAGGAGAAGGAATCCATAAACGCTTTCGTTCCGTTATAGACAGCCTGATAGGTCCCCGGCATAAAGCCCGCGATCGAGCCAGTGATAAGAATGCGGCCCTTTCCCCTGGTCCGCATGTCGCGTCCCACTCTGTGGATGAGATAAATCGTGCCCGTGACGTTGGTATCGACCACATGACGCGCTTCATTAAAGTCCTGGTCCAGAAACCCGTGACCCAAACCGTGCCCGGCGTTAGCGAGCAAGGCGTCGAGCGGGCGGCCCTTCAGCGCATCATAAAGTTCATCCACCCCTTCCACCGTTGCCAGATCGGTTTCGACAAGGTCAACCGCAGCCCCGAGGGCGCGGAATTTGTCTGCCGCTTGACGGATGTTCGGATCGTCTGCAGCGATCACCAAATCGAATCCGTTTTCCGCGCATTCCTGTGCCAGATAATATCCAATACCACTCGAGGCCCCGGTTACGATAGCCAGCGGGCGAGCGCCGTTTTCCGATGCGTTGCTTTTCGTCGTCATATTTTATTGTTCCCGATGAATCTCATGTTTTGCGATCGATGGGCCAAAAATGAATTCGGCGGCCCCATGGTTTTCACGAAAAGAAAACGCATTACGCGGTCCCGGTGGTTGGGTGTTACTTCCTAAGAACGCCGGCGGTCGCCTCTAAGCGGCTGGCGGAACTTTCGCCCGACCCAAAGGAGTAAATCCACCGGGCTCAGGCGAGTCTCACATTCTTTTCCTTTCGGTCTCCGAGCGGCAGAGCTGGGCGCTCAGGTAGGGAAAGACCGAAATCCCGAGTGCGTGCGATTCCCTGATATGGAACTACAAACTCTCAAAGACCTTTACGTTCATGAATTGAAAGATCTCTACAGCGCGGAGAATCAACTTATCAAAGCGCTTCCGAAAATGGCCAAGGCCGCCAAGAACCGGCAGTTAGCCTCCGGGTTCAATCAACATCTCGAGCAGACTAAACGGCACGCGAAACGGCTTGAGCAGATTCTTAAAGGGCAGGGGGCATCGACCCGCGGCCCGAAATGCGAAGGCATGGAAGGGCTTATCGCGGAGGGCGACAAGATGGCGAAGGAAGACGCGGAAGATGAGGTGCGCGACGCCGGTCTCATCGCGGCCGCCCAACGCGTCGAGCACTACGAGATCGCCGGGTACGGATGCGCACGGACCTATGCGCAATTGCTAGGCGACAAAACCGGCGCGAAATTGCTGGACACGACCTTGCAGGAGGAAGGCGCTACGGACAAAAAACTGACCAAGCTGGCCCGATCAGTCATCAATCTGCGGGCGAAGAAGGTTCCGAAGAAAGCCGCCTCGCAAGACGGGAGTGTGACCAAGGCGATCAAGAGCGTGGTGGGGAAAATGATGGGGTAGGACGGCGCCGAGTGCTAATGCGAAGGAATTGGGCGCCGTGGTCATTGGTCACGGCGCCCAACCGCCTTGTCCCCCTCAAAGGACACGTCCCCCATAAGCGGAATCTAAAGATCTGCACGCATTGCTACGGCAGTCCTCATAACCGATCGAAGTGAAGCGAGCGGAAAACAGCGATGGCGCTTATCAGTGGCCGGATAGTCCGACCCGCCCTTGTCAGCATTTGACCTACAGACGAATCCGCATCCGGCCCAGCGCCCACCGGGCCAACGCATTCGAATGATATGCGTAATGGTTTCATTCGCTGAATTTCAATATTGCAGCCAGGACGGCTCCGACGAGTCGTCCATCCGCGACGAGACGTTGATGGAAAGAATAGGCCAACGGCAACAACAGGCTCTCGGTCAACTTTATTCGCGCCACCGCCGTACGCTCCGGGGCGTCATAATAAAAGTGGTGGGGGACGAATCGGAAGCGGATGACATCCTTCAGGAATCGTTTCTCCAGGTTTGGTATGAACCTGACAAATATTCGCCCGACCTCGGCCGGCCTCTCGGGTGGATCATAACGATCGCGCGCCGGCGTGCGATCGATCGGGTCCGACGGCGTGACTGTTACCGGCGGGCAAAAGGTCGCTTTGAGCAATACGTCAGACCGGAGGCGGCCTCACGGACGAAAACGGACTCCGACTTGGCTTGTGCTGACCTGCGACGCTTTCTCGAGCGGCAACTGCGAATTCTACCCGACGGACAGCGCAAGGTGCTCGAACTTGCTTACTTAGAAGGGTTCAGCCAGCGCCAGATCGCGGCGGCCACAGGAATTCCCCTTGGAACCATTAAGACGAGATTCCAACTCGGAATGAAGAGGCTTGCCCAATGCGTCATTCCCCTTCGACAGAAGATCTGAACTTGCTCGAAACTGTATGACAGAACCAGCAGGACCGAGAGAGACAACGAATGAAACAGAGGCGCGTGCCGCGCTTATGGAGCGCCTTTCGCGAATCCGAACCACGCCATCGCTTGCCTTGCCTGCTAAGTCTTTACAGCCGACACCAGAAGCGGGAAAAGGCCGTCTCACGCGTCTTCGAAGAAAGCACCGGCTATATCTTCAGAAGGCAAAGCGTGTGTTGCCTTCACAGCGGAACGCAATCCCTCCGGCGCCAGACCCGCTGGCGCCTTGACTTGCCAGTTATAAAGCGCGCGAAAGAGATGTTCCTTCGGTGAGGTGCGCAGCAGTAGACGTTTGAGTCGTTCGTTGTGGGTGACGCACGCTATATGCTGCAAGTCATTGGTATGTCGCCAATTGGATTAGTCCCGGCAAAGTCCTCAATGCCAGGCGGGTTCTCTCCTCTAAGGCGAGCGAACAGGATTCGGCAGAAAGCACCGAAAGAGAAAGCGTGCTGACAATCACCAAAACAGACGGCCAAGGCGTTGTAATGCGGGGCCATTTGGCTGAAAAGGCGCTCGCGATTTTCCGGCTGCACGGTTTTTGAATCGATGAAAGACGCCGCTGAAATCATCGCGGGAATCCACAAAGCAGAATCTCTCTGCCGGACACCTCAACTCAGAAGCATATTGGCCCAATTGCTCACCATTGCGGAAGGGTTGGCCGAACTCGAAAAGGCGTTGGCTGCGCTTCGAGAGGAACCGGATCAGGAACAGCCGAAGGACAAGTAATCCTAAGGCGGGTTTCAAATTAGGACGCTGCCTGGCCTTCTTTCTTGATGAAACTGATGTCTCCGCTCCGCTCGAGCTGCGCCAGGCGAATGGCACCGACATCCTCAGTCTTCCCATGAAGCCGCAGGTCTTCCTCGAAATCGTGCTGCGAGACAAGGCTGCGTCTTAGCGCCTTCTGATCGACCTTGCCGTTACGCATCAGCGTTACGGGGCTGCCCTTGAGGAGCAAGCCGAACCAATGGGATTTGCAGGCGCCAAAGGCGCATCCGCGATGGATCGCCATTAGGACGATACCGGCCGCGATCGTCGTGAAAAAGGGCGCGGTGCCATTGATGGCACGGGACAACATCGAGCCGATCAGGACGATGAAGATCGCGTCGAACGCCGTTTTCTCGGAAAGCGAGCGCCGGTCTCCGATCCGGACCAGGGCTAGCCCGCAAATGAAGATGATAAGAGCGCGCAGAGAAACGTTGAGGAGGGTGAGCTCCGTGGCCTTCCCATCCGGGCCGAAGAGGAGGAGAAAAAAATCATGGAGTGCATTCATGAAAACGCTTCGCCGGAAAAGGGCGGACCGGCTGTATGGAATCGGGCACCCTAATCAACGCGCGAAGCGGTGGTGGGACGAAAAGTCGAGACTCTGAGCCTGCCGGAAGGGATTGCTTCGGTGCGGAGCATCTTTCGCAATGAGCTGGACAAACTGATGCACGCCTTCAAGAAACCGGACCCGGATTTCTATAAGGCCTATTTCGTCGCACGGATCATCGTGAATCACGCCGCAACGCGCCCGGCTAAGGAAACGGCACCTGTGCCGGCCCCCGGTCCGTAAAAGCGGGAACGGATCCCCGTTCAAGATTTAATTGGTGAGGCAGTTCTCTGCCTAACCCTCTTCGGCGCCGACCCACTCGTGCGCGAAACGAGTCAGCTCGCGGGCGTCGGCAAAAACTAGCTTTTGCCTGATGCGATCGCGATAGGTCTGGATAGTCTTCGGGCTCAGGTTCAGGCTGGCGGCGATTTTCTTTACGTCCGTTCCGTGGCCCACCTGGTGCAGGACTTCCAGCTCCCGGTCGCTCAGCAGGTCGACGGCAGTGCTCGTTTCGGCCGCTCCGCGAACATAGGTCGTCATGATGCGCTGTTGCATTTTATGGCTGAGATAGATCTCACCCTTAAAGACATGCCGGAGCGCGCTCAGCAGGATTTCGCCGGTCGTCTCGCTCTTCATCAGGTAACCGCCGGCGCCTGCGCGAAGGCTGCGGCCAGCATAAATCGTTTCCTCCCGGATCGAGACGATAAGGATATGAAGTTCGGGCTTCTCCGCCTTGATGGACTTGATCAACTCTAAACCGTCGGCGGTCGATCCCAAGCCAATATCCACGATCACCAGATCGAACGGCGTCTTTCGCACCGCTTCCATACCGGTCGTGTAGTTTTCGGCTTCGCCGCTCACTTCCAGATCGGCCTGGCCCTTTAGAAGGCTGATCAGACCGGCCCGAAAAACCAGGTGATCGTCCACGATCAGAATGGATTTCTTGGTGGCGGGAGGCTTCGCTGCTTTTCTTGGTTTCGCTTTAGGCATCTTGGATAAGCATTGAGGATGGTTGCGAGTAACTCGCTATTTGTACGGCAGTTAAAGGTAAAGAGCGAATTTCCAGATCCCCGTCCAGCGCCGCACTCCGATTGAACTGAATCTTTTGTAGGCACGATGCCTACGCACGAGGGATTGCGGGCGTTCCGCGTAATGCGCATTTAAGAATCTCATCGACCCAACTGGAGTTACAGGGCCATTTTTACGCCATGAGCTTTGTTAATAGAGTGCCTGGTATCCGATGTGATACGGAAACCGGCCGGGCCGCTCTCGAGGAGATGGTTCGCTACTGCGAAGCGCATTCTGACGGTCCTGCGGCTTTGCGAAAGCCCCAACTCTACATGCGCGGTACTAATTTCGTGGTTTTGCTGGGGCCAAACATTGCGGAGGGGATCGCGGGATTTGGCCGCACCGTTTCGGCTGCCTTGCGTGCTTTCGAAGTGCAATACCTCAGAAGCGTCAGGGCGCCAGATTCGGAACTCGCTTCTGAACCCCAGACCTATGAACGCTGATACCTGTCATATCTTTTCGGAGATGGAGAGATCGGCTGGAAGAGATTTCCGGTTCTGGCCAGGTTGGCGCATGAACGCCAGTGGAGTTTTGAGTTTCATCCGCACAAGGGAGAGGTGCGGATATCTCTGCTGCCCTTAAACGAACCTAACCAGGACCCTCGCGTTAAAGTCGCCCGCAACCCTCTTTGACACGAAGGCTCAATGCTGGTCTTAATCAAAATCAACGAGGCGGAGTTCCTCGATATCAAATCCTTTCCGCGATCTGTTGATCCTTGGAGCCGTTCGCTTGAGGAATTTGGCGCGGTTTTTCCCGCGCGCTGGCGGTGAATGCCCGGATGGACTAACTATCGATGATTTACTTGGTCCCATACGAAAGCGGTGCCATCTCGCCTCCCCGACGCGTTCAGGTAACAGTCTTGTTACTCTTTCGGTATGCCCGACCGCCGGAATTGAAACGATTCCTCTTCAGTCGCCCCCATTTTACTGCAAACTACGAGGATGCTGCGAGGAACGAAGAGATGCGCGTCCTGGTAATCGAAGACGAGCCCCAGCTCTCCCAGCATATCACCAAGGCGCTGCTGCGGCACAATCATGAGCCAAGCGCGCGGTTCGATGGCCCGGAAGGTTTGCAGGCCGCGCTGCGCGATTCGCCCGACTTGGTAGGTACTCGACCTGAATCTTCCCGGACTCGACGGATTCTCGGTGCTCAGTCAACTACGGGAAGCGCAGTGTCCCGCGCGGGTCCTCATCCTGACGGCGCGAGGAGAGGTGGGAGATCGGGTGAAAGGTTTGAAGGCTGGAGCCGACGACTACCTGTCCAAACCTTTCTCGATGGACGAATTGATCGCGCGGGTCGAGGCGATCGGCCGGCGCGGAGCCACGCCGACGGCGGCGGACCTATTAAAGGTGGCCGATCTACAGATGGATGTGCAGCACCGCCACGTCGCCCGCGATGGCAGGCACATTGCGCTCTCGCCGCGAGAGTTCGATGTCCTTCAGGTGCTCATGCAGGAGCCGGGTCGCATTTTTTCCCGTACGGAATTGTGCGAACGAATCTGGCACCGCGATCACGAGTACGACACGCGCACGGTGGAGATTTTCATCACCCGGTTGCGCAAGAAGGTGGACGCCGGGACGGTGCCTCCGCTGATTCATACGCTGCGTTTTGCCGGCTACACGATCCGCCCTTCCACTTGATGCGGTTCCGGTCTCGACCTTTGTCCCGGTAGTGGTTAACCTTGCGTCGCATGAATTTACGCTTTTTGTTGGTCTGCATCGCAGTGATCGGCCTGGCGATGGAATCTGCTTCCGCCCAGGCGACGATCGAAGGTCGCATCGAACTGCCCAAGACATCGACGGCGCCCGTGATGATCAAGCGTTACGAGATCGTGACGAAGGGCGGCGTGCTCGCGCCGAAGCCACCTCTGGCCGTCGTCTATCTCGAGGGTTCCTTTCCAAAACGGAGTGCCGCCACGGAACCGAAAGTGGTGCAGAAGGATCTCAACTTTGCCCCGGCCCTTTTGCCCATCCAAACCGGGACGCGCGTTTCATTCCCGAATCTCGACGACACCTATCACAACATCTTTTCTTTCTCGCCGGCGAAGCGTTTCGATCTCGGACGTTACCGGCCGGACGAACGACCGATTCCATCTGTTGTTTTTGACACGCCGGGCCTGGTCACTCTTCGTTGCGACATTCACGAACACATGCGCGCACTGATCCTCGTCCTCGACACGCCGCATTTCGTCATGACCGATCGTGAGGGCAATTTCCGGCTTAGCGGCCTTCCGCCCGGCCGGTACACCCTCAAGGCGTGGGTGACCAGCAAGATGACGCTGGAGCGACCGGTCGAACTGGCCAGCGGGTCCACGCTCCGAGTGAATCTCCCGTGAGCGCGCAGTCCGTGCCGGCGCGATCCGGCCTCCTCAGATTTCGGATCAAGCTGCTCGCCGCAATGATGCTGATGGTCTCGGGAATTACCGCCCTGGGCCTCTACCTGGCGGAGCGGCAGTTGGCGGCGAGTGCGGAGCGAGCGCTGGAACGCGAGTTTCAAGCCGAAGTGGCCTCGTTGCACAGCGTGCAGGAGATGCACCATGCCGCGCTCGCGGAACGCTGCCGCGCGCTGGCGCAAAAGCCGCGCATCCATGCTGCGCTCGAAGATAATGCGCTCGATCTCTTGTATCCAAACGCCAAGGACGAATTTCGCGATTTGATGGAGTTGAGAGACGAAGGCGCCGATGACACGGGCGCAGCATCGCTGCACGCCACCTTCTACCGTTTTCTCGATGGCCGGGGCTCCGTCATTACGCCGCCGAACGACAAGGATTTGGGAAAACTCAAGCCCGAAGAGGAACCTCAGCTTGGTCTTAAGACTGTGCCGGCGGGACAGCAGGTCGGTTACCTGTTCCGGAGAGCCGATGATGGGAGTGAGACAGTCGATGAGATAATCGCGATGCCGATCATCTCGAGCGAGACCGATCAGCCGATTGCTGCCGTGGCTGTGGGCGTCAAGCCAGTCGAGTTTGGTCGCCGGCGCGAATCCGGCAATATCAAGAGCGGAATCTGGTTGAAGGGCCGGCTGCATTTATTTTCCCCATCGGACGACTCGTCGCGCGCGATGATGCTCGCGCACGAGTTAAGCCAGGCCATAGCCCCCCTGGACCGGACTGAGAAGAGTCTCCGGGTCAAGGTGAGCGGCGTGCCTCATCTTCTCTTCTACAAGCTATTCAATCCGGATTCTCTTTACCCGCCGGCTTACGAGATTTGTATTTATCCGCTGAATGATTTGTTAGCCCGGCAGCGCCAGCTGCGCTGGCAAATTATTGGCGCTGGCGTGATTTTGTTGCTGGCCGCATTTGGCATCAGCCACTTTGCCTCGGCCCGCCTCTCAGCCCCCGTGGCGAAACTCGCGAGCGAATCGGCCAAAGATCGCGCCGAGCGCGAGCGCGTCGAAGCCGCCCTGGAAAAGACCAGCAAGGAGCTGCAAAGATCGGCCCGTTTTTCCGCTAATACCTCCCATCAGCTCAAAACCCCCGTGACGGTCTTGCGCGCCGGGCTCGAGGAGTTGCGCGAGCATGAAACTCTCACCCCCGAAGGCCGCGAAGAAATCGCGGCGCTGATTCATCAGACGTTTCGGATCACCAGCATCATCGAAGATTTATTGCTGCTTTCACAAATGGACGCGGGCCGCCTCCAAATCGCCTTTACTTCCGTCGATCTCTCGCACCTTCTGGAAGGGCAAATGGACGACTTGAGCGCATTCCCGGACGCTGCGGACGTGGAAGTGGAGAACGACTGTGGCGACATTTACGTGGCCGGAGAGCGTCCTTACGTGTCGCTGATTCTGCAAAACTTGCTCGAGAACGCGCGAAAATATAATCGTCCGGGCGGCCGCATCCGCATCAAGTGTCGCGAAGAACGCGACTGGGCGGTTCTCACCATCGGAAACACCGGCCGCTCCATTCCAGGTCCGGCGCAGGAACATATTTTCGAGCGGTTCCATCGCGGCGCCATGGGCGAAGATGTTCCGGGCCACGGTCTCGGCTTGAACCTGGCCCGAGAGCTGGCGCGGCTGCATGGCGGCGATTTGAGCTTGCTCTCTTCGGTGGAGGATTGGACGGAATTTGAAGTGCGCTTTCGGCTTGCCCGCCAAACCGCCGGGACCGCTACTGGAGTTTCATGAAAACCCTCCAACTTTTCAGTTTCATCCTGGCGCTCACCGCCACCAGGCTCGTGGCGGAAGACTTTCTCGACCAAGTCGACGAAGCGTTAACGATAAACGCTTTCGAGGGGAACGTCCGGGCGCGGCTTAGCGGAATCCTCGACCTGGAGTTTTACCGGTTCGATCTTCCGCCGCCTGGTCTCATCGACGCGAATCACCGCTTCCTCGTCAACCCGCGTCTTTCGCTCTTCACCGACGCGCAAATCGGCTCTCACGTTTACTTCTTTACGCAGTCCCGCGTCGACCGCGATTTCGATCCGCATGATCAGGAGGTGCGGGTCCGGCTGGACGAATACGCGCTTCGCATCAACCCTTCAGGGGGCGAATATTTCGAGCTGCAAATCGGGCAATTTGCCACGGTCGTCGGCAATTTTGTCCAACGGCATTTGTCGTGGGACAACCCTTTCATCAACGCGCCGTTGCCTTATGAAAACCTGACCGCAGTCTCGGATGTCGAGGCGCCATCCAACGTCCGCGATTTCCTCTCCGGGTTCACTCTCGACGAAGATGAAAACCTCCCGATTATCTGGGGACCGAGCTACGCCACGGGCGCCTCCGTCGCAGGAAAAATCGGAGAATTCAACTATGCCCTGGAGGTCAAAAACTCCGCGCTCGCCTCGCGGCCGCAGTCCTGGAACATCACTGAGATTGGGTTCGACCATCCCACCGTAAGCGGCCGAATCGGACTCCGACCTAACGAGGCCTGGAACTTCGGCATTTCCGCGAGCGATGGTCCCTATCTTCGCCCGGAGGCCGAACCCACCTTGCCGCTGGGACAAGGCATCGGCGATTACCACGAGCTGCTTCTGGGTCAGGACATCAGTTATGCCGCGCATCACCTTCAATTGTGGGCCGAATTTTATGAGGTGCGCTTCCAGGTCCCGCGCGTGGGAGATGTCGATACCTTGGCCTATTACCTGGAAGCGAAATACAAGTTCACCCCGCAGTTCTTCGGTGCGATGCGCTGGAATCAGCAGCTCTATAGCACGGTACCGGACGGTGCCGGAGGAAGCACCCGGTGGGGGCACGATCTTTGGCGAATTGATACTTCGGTCGGCTATCGTTTCACTGCGCATACCCAGTTGAAACTGCAATATAGCTTTCAGGACACGACCTCGGACTCACGAGATCTGCGCCATACCGTGGCGGCGCAATTCACGCTGCGCTTCTAGCAGCGGGCGTAACAAGACTGTTACTAAGCTCTCCTTGCGAGGAGAGCCTGGAAAGCGCTCTCTTTCCTGCCTTCCAACGAATCATTCATCGTGACTTCAAAAGAAATGTCGGTGGAAAAAGGAGACAAAGCGAAATGAGAAAAAGCTTCAGGAACTTCACGGCAGGACTGAGCATTGTGTTATTGATCGCTTCCGCTCGTGCGATGTCGGCACAAGGTAGCCCCGATATCGTGTGGCTGGGAACGCATACGGGTTATGTCAGGTACACCGCCTTTTCGCCGGATGGACAACAGCTGGCGTCGGGGGGCGATGACAAGAAAAACAAACTGTGGCAGGCCTCGGACGGAATGTTGCTCCGGACCATTACTCACTGTAGCGGGCTGAGTTGTAACGGACCTACCTTCGGACTTTACTCTCCGGATAGCCAGCAACTGGCAACCTCGGGAGTCAAGGTTTGGCGAGCGTCGGATGGGACTCTTATCCGCACTTTGGGAATAGGAGGAACGCTGGCCTTCTCGCCCGACTTTCAGTCTATCGCCTCCTCGGTCACCACCTCTAGTTACCCTTCGCAGAACCGCACCATGACGCTGTTTAGAGCATCTGATGGCTCACAGGTCTGGACAAAAGCGAGTGCCGGTGGTGGAGCGACCTCATTTTCGCCTGATGGGCATCTGCTCGCCTCGATCGGGTTTCAGGGAATAGACATCTTCCAGGCTTCGGATGGCACGCTGGTCCGAAATATCGTCGGACCCCGCGGGAGCGTTCTTGCTTTCTCACGCGACGGACAACTCATTGCGACAAACGGAGGTTCAGGTGGCTCCTACCGCTACGATGAGACGATAAAGATTTACCGCGTCTCCGACGGTTCGCTCGTCCGCACCTTCACGGCCAGTGGCGTGGTCACGTCCATCGTCTTCACGCCGGACGGCCAGACCATGATCGCAAGTTCGTGGGATTCGAATGAGGACCCTGTGAACGGCTTCCTTCCTTCCACAGGCGCGATAAGACTTTGGCGCGTTTCAGATGGCGCTTTGCTCAAGACCTACGACCAGAACACAGGCACGTCGGCCAACGCCCTTTCGGTTTCCGCGGACGGCCAATTCTTCGGCTACTCGCATGAGTCGACCGTGGTAGTGGCCCGAATTCCCACCAACTCCTGCATCTTCTCGATTTCTCCTGCCAGCGCGAACCTCCCCGAAAATGGTGGAAGCGGCTCGGTGGATGTGACCGCACCTCCGGGGTGCCATTGGACGGCTTCGAGTCGCGTCGATTGGATCACCCTGACGGGAAACACCAGTGGCACTGGTAACGGAACTGTCACCTACACGACGAACGACGGGGGCGATGGCATTACAGGTCTCTTGATTATTGCCGAACAGGCATTTCCCGTGCATCTGGGGTCGGACCCATGCGCCTACGTTGTCTCCCCGACGAATGCGACCTGGTCATCATTCGGGGGAACAGGAGGCGTCGGTGTTGAGACTTTGAGTGGCTGTGGTTGGACGGCCGCGAGCAATGACAGTTGGATCACGATCTCCAGGATCAACCACGACAGCGGCAATGGTGGGCTAACCTACGTTGTTGCGCCGAACGGTGGCCCCGCCCGAACTGGAACGCTTACCGTCGCTGGCCAGACGGTCGCGATCGAGCAAGTGACCACCGCCTGCTCATACGATGTTCTGCCGGACAGCCAATCCTTTGGCTCGGCCGGGGGTTCTGGAAATATTGGCATAACGACTCTGAACGGCTGTCCCTGGACGGCGACGACGGATGTGGACTGGATCACACTGGGAGTCGCCAACGGTGGCGGCAATGGCAGCGCAACCGTGACCTATTGGGTAAATGGGAATGAAACGCTCGAGACTCGCACCGCCACGATCACCATCGCCGGGCACGTCACCACCGTCACGCAGGCGGGTATCACCTGTAGCTTCGATATCTCACCGGCTAATCGCACATTCACCGCCGACGGCGGAACGGACTTTGTCAATATGGCTGCGGCGGACGCCTGTAGCTGGACGGCGACCAGCAATGACAGTTGGATAACGATTGATTCAGGTGGGAGCGGGTCGGGCTGGGGCACCATTTACTATTCGGTCGCCGAGAACACGAGCGGCAGTCCTCGAACCGGAACGATCTCAATAGTCGGTCAAACCTTTACCCTGTTTCAAACGAGCGAAGCCATGCAAGGCTCGCCCGACATTCTGTGGACTGGCGACGACCATACTGAGCAGGTCAACGCGGTAGCGTTTTCGCCCGATGGACAATTACTCGCTTCGGCGAGCGGAGATCACACGGTTAAGGTGTGGCGCGTTTCGGATGGAACGCTCCTCGCCACTCTGACGGGTCATTATGATCGCGTTACGTCGGTCGCCTTCTCGCACAACGGGGAGATGCTCGCTTCGGGCGGAATGGACATGAATATCAATTTGTGGCGCGTCGCGGATCAGACGTTGATTCGAACCATGGGAAGCAGCGAGTTCATTCTCGGCATTTCCTTCTCGCCGGACGATGCGTTCCTAACCTCAGGTGGTGGTTATTCCACTAACGAGGTCAAGGTTTGGCGGCTCTCAGATGGGGAGTTGCTTTCGATCACTCACGACATGCTGGGGCAAACCAACGCAGTGGCCTACTCGCCTGATGGACAGTTTCTGGCTACAGGCAAGGCGAACAGCGTCGCGACTCTAAGGAACATCACGACCTGGAATGTCGACTGGCTGGGTCACCGCGGATCAGTGAACTTTGTCGCCTTCTCGCCGGATGGACATCTCCTGGCCACGGCCAGCGACGACAAATCGGCCGGGTTGTGGCAGGTCGCCAGTGGCCTCCGGCTCTTTGAGCTCAACGGGCCATCCGGCTTCGTGAAATCGGTCGGCTTTTCTCCAGATGGCGCAATGATAATTGCGGCCGGACAGGACTACGGAGCAGGACACGGTGCGATTCTTTTCTGGCGCGTCTCGGATGGGTCGCTGTTGCGAGGGTACGATCAACAAACATCGACGGCGGTGCTCTCCGCCCAGTTTTCGCCCGATGGCAGCGTGTTCGGCTATGGTCGCGAGGACGGGAAGGTAGTTGTCGCGCGTAATCTGTTAAACGTGGGACCAACCCCGACCCCGCTGCCCGGGGCAACACCCACACCAGAGCCAACGGCTACGCCAGGAGTTACGCCGATACCTACCCCAGAACCAACGGTTACTCCGGCAGCTACGCCGACACCTGGTTCCACTCCGGAACCAACCTCTACGCCAGCTCCGCCTGCTCAACCGCTCAATATCTCAACCAGAGCGCAGGTGCTGGGCGGAGAGAACGCTCTAATCGGGGGCTTTATCCTGACCGGACCGGATTCCAAACAAGTCGTTATTCGGGCCTTGGGTCCATCGCTGGGCGCGAACGGCATGCCCGGAGCCCTGATGGACACGACGCTGGATCTATATGACTCGAGCGGTCACCTGCTGGCCAGCAACGACAATTGGAAAGATGCGCAACAAGCACAGATCCAGAACACGGGCGTAGCGCCGAGCGATGCGCTGGAATCGGCCATTGTCACGACGTTGAGTGGGAACAGCGCCTACACGGCCGTGGTACGGGGCAAGAGTGGAGGGACGGGGATCGGTTTGGTGGAAGTGTATGACCTTGGGTTGGGGGCGAGTTCGAGGCTGGGCAACATCAGCACGCGCGGACTCATTGACCAGGGCGATAACGTCATGATCGGCGGTTTCATTATCGGAGGGAGCGCAAACGAGCGGACCGGGGTTGTGGTGCGCGCGATTGGTCCCTCGCTGAACAGGCTCGGCCTTTCGAACGCGCTGTCAGATCCCACGCTCACGCTTCATGACGGCAACGGGAGTGTGATCGGAACGAACGACAACTGGCAGGATGCGCAACAGCCGGAGATCGAGGCGGCGGGTCTGGCGCCCTCGGACGATCGGGAAGCGGCGCTTTTTGCGTCGCTCGCGCCGGGAGCATACACCGCGATTGTGGCGGGTAAGGCCAACACCACCGGTGTCGGCCTGGTGGAGGCTTACCATGTCCAGTGAGGGAGCTCAGGCGATTCCCGAGTTTACCTGGGTTGTTGCTGGAACCGGGGATTGAGTTGAATCGCTCGCTGAAAATGTTTTTCGGCCAGTTCCGTCATTCCGAGGTTCTTCAGTCGGAGGGCAATCATCCAATGATAAAGCGGGTCGTCCGGCGTGGATTGGTCGGCCTGTTTTTCGTAGGCGGCCGCTTCCTCGAGCTGGCCTAACGATCGCTTGGCCCCGGCGAGTTGGTTGCTGGTCACGGCCAGCCTGGCGTTGCGCTGAACAGCGTCAGTCCAAACCGCGATAGCCTCTTCCTTGCGGCCCAGTTGCCAGAGACCCTCGCCTTTCTCCTGGCGCGCTAGAATCAAGTCTTCACGCTCGGCCAGGGCTTCATCGAGATTCCTCTGCGCCTCCTCGTAACGGCCGAGGCGGTTCAAAATCGTTCCCCGATAGTAATGGCTCAAAGCTTTGGCCTGATCTTTTTGGTGGGCTGACGCCTTGCCGAGCAACTCGATGGAGCGCTCCGCATTCCCGGAAAGGTATTCGAACCAGGCCAGCTTCGGCAGCGCCTCGGCATTAACAAACAGTCCGAAGTCCGACGTCGCCTTAAGATGCCTTTTCCCTTCACCCACCGATTCATGATCGGCCGGAGTCATCCACGGATCGGGGTTCGCCTGGGCCAACGCAAGTTCATCGGGGATTTGGAGACGTTGAAAGGCCTTGTCGCCGGCAACTTCGTGATAGCGAATCCATCCGCTATGCGCGGCCAGCCCAAGCCAGAGAATCGAGCAAGTCAGAAATCCCCATCCGCCTGTCCAGATTCTACCCGCCCGCTTCAAGGTGAACCGGTGGAAGAACACATCTCCCGCGGTGAACAATCTCCAGGTTTTCAGGGCAAGAAACGTCGTGACCGCCGCGCAGCCCAAGGCCATTAGGAATGGGACGAGAGCGTAAACGCCTCGAACCGACAGAAAACTTGCCAGGAATACCGCGGATCCGAAAATTTCCTCGGGCCAGGTCAAAGAGTAGTTCCTGGGGGTCTTGCTCGACTTGGTCACGGCGATCGCCGGTTTCCCGAAGCCGAAATACAAGGCGTCATTCGGACAGACGCTGATGCAATCCATGCATTTCATGCAGCCTGGGTCCACCACCATCTTGAAGTCCCTTACCTCCTGGTGCACGAGCACATTCGAGGTACAGGTCGCGGTGCAATGCCCGCATTGGTTGCAGGCGTCGGTTACGCGGATTTTTCCGGGCGCCCACTTGTCCGCGAGCCCAAAAAACCCTCCATAAGGGCATGCGTAGGTGCAGAACCCCTTTTGACCCAGGAAATAAACGGTGACGAAGCCGCAGATCAGGAGAAAAGGGACGGCGACGGCGAAGGAGGGGAACGTTTCCCAGAAATTACTGGTGACGAGATGGTTGGTGAACGCCGGAATGAGTGGCTCGGATTCTGAGCGGGCGAAAAGCTTATAGGCAGTTGGCCAGACGAACATGTACAACGCGGCGATGAGCGGAACGTAGACCAGGAGCCGCGATCGAAACGGCTTCGGGGTGAGCCCCATTTTTTTCAGAAGCCAGGCGCAGAAATCCTGAAGGGCGAGAATGTGACAACCCCATCCGCAGACAAAGCGCCCGAAAATAAGCGTCGCCAGGATGGCCAGGGAAAAGAAAATAAACCCCGCATTGATCGCTCCGCGCTGGAGCGTGTGCATCGTCTCGGACGGCTCAATCGGGGAAACCGTCCTGCCCACCATCCACCACTGGATGAAGTGGGCCACCATCAGCAAATTCAGCAGAGCGAGCGCGGCCGCGCGCCAGCGGCTCGTTTTTGATTTGCGAATACCGGCGGGCGGAGTTCCCGCAGGGCTCGGGCGAACCGGGAGCGGGATCACTCCCTGCCTCATCGCCTGCTGATCTTCACAACCGCTCTTCATACGTTTTGGCGTCCTGCGTGCGATCACGGCGGACTCAATTTACCCTGCGTTTGAGGTGCTTTTGAACAAGGATTTACCGGTAGACTACTTTCCAAGAGACAGTATATATACCACCGCATTCGGCGGCCCGCGACCCGCAACGCACCTCGCGTTACGATTCAGAGGGCCTCATTCATAACTGTTTCCGTCGGCTATCAACAGGAGGATTAGGATATGTTAAGGAAAATTCTTGGTCTTTTCGCGCTCCCGTTGCTTTTGCTTTTGGGCAACAGCTCGGGAAATTCCGCACCGCATTTGCCTGGGAAAAGCCCGGAAGGGCAGACCGGCACTCTGGAAAAAATGATCGTCGCGAACGGGAACGTCGCGATGGATGTCGATTTGAACCGGCTCAATGGAACCGCGACGAGCGAATCGAAGCTCGACCCGTTGGGCTTCCAGGTCGGACCCAATTCCTTTTTCACAGTCCTTCTCTTTGACGGAATTTTGCGTGGTCCTGACGCGGGCTCGATGGGGCTCGTCCCGCAAAATACCGCCACGCTGCCTGCACCTTTGCAGGCGTCATTGACCCAGCTCGTCATCGAAAAACTTCCGTCGGACGCATCTTTCGATCTCGCGGTGCGGGACGGGAAAACGGGTTTTGTTTTCTTCAACATCGACGGGAATCTCTACGAGTACGATGCCGCGGCCCGTTTGCTCACGATCAAGGACGGAAAGCTGCTGATTTCCGAAGAGTTCGCGAAGAGGCTCGGACGGCCCGCGGACGCCGGAACGAGCGTCGGCAGAATCTCGATCACGGCGAAGATGTATCTGATCGAAACCACCACGCTCGTTAATGGCGCGGCGCAATCGGCATGTCCTGCCGCCTTCGAGACGCGGCGGTGGTCAGCAGGTTCCGAACGCCTGTGCCGGGACCCGATGTCATCGTGGGCGATCTGCCTTCTATGTCGCAATTTGGCAGCAGCGGAACCCAGGTCGGCCTCGGAGTTGGAACGACCTCCTGCAATAACGGAGACTGTCGATCTGAATTGGTTCGCCCTGCCGAATACCGATCACCCGGTCATTCCGCAGAATCTTTATCGCATGAGCGGCGGGGCGACCAACGACGACCGCTTCGAACAGATTGGCCAATCGTGGCTGAAGCATGCCTTCACCGCGTTGACCGAGAACGCCTGCTCCTTCGGCTGCAACGGAACAGGGGGCACTCATCTGGGCGTGGGATGTTCCGATCCTGTACGGCGCGAGCTTGAATGCAAGTCAAAGTGGTCTTGGTTCGCGCGCTTTCGTGAATCCCTTCACCGGCGCCTACCCGTCGACGGCCCGGGATCACAACGGCCACACTCATTCACGGCACCTCGCACAGAATCCTGGTCGAGATCGACGACCTGAACACAACTTTGAATCCAGGTGCGACCTATTACGCCGAAGCGCAATACGTCACCCCGCATGAGTACGCCTGGTGCCAGGCCCATCCGACGGAATGCAACATGTACAACAACGCCTCCTACCGTCGTTTCAATGTCAGCGGCACGACGAGTTTCAGTTTCTCGGCCGTGGGATCGACGGTGCGAACAACCCCGGCCATCAATGCCTGGACGGGAGCGACCATCAATACGATCGAGCCCGAGCCGGGAGTCGATGGCCGCGGCTTTATTGCCTACAAGGTGACGGGCCCGGTCGCCGGCGTTTGGCATTATGAATACGCGATCAATAACCAGAATCTCGATCGCGGGATCCAATCGTTCAGTGTGGCTTTGGGCTGCGGAAATGTGCTGACCAACGTCGGGTTCCACGCTCCGCCGAATCATCCTGGATTTTCCAACGATGGAACTGTGGGAGGCGCGGGATATAGCAACGCTGCCTGGACCTCGAATCAAACCGCTACCGACATCAGCTGGAGCTCGGAGACGTTTGCGCAGAACCCGAACGCGAACGCCATTCGCTGGGGAACCTTGTATAATTTCCGTTTCGATTCCACCAGTCCGCCGCAGCGCTGCGAACGCGACCGTCGGCTTCTTCAAGAACGGGACACCCGTCACCGTCGCGATTCAGGGTCCGGCGCCGGAGACCTGCACGGTGTGACCCCAACCCCGACCCCTCCAATCCCGACACCACTCCGACACCGCCGGCCCCGACGCCAACTCCGACGCCGCCCGCCCCCACACCGACCCCAACTCCTCCGGTTCCGACGCCGACACCTACTCCAATTATCACGCCTAGCCCGACACCGATCCCAGCGGCCCAGGCCCTCAACCTCTCGACCCGGATGCGAGTGCAGCCCGGTGACAACGCTGGCATCGGCGGGTTCATCATCACGGGAAGCGCGCCCAAGCATGTGCTGCTCCGGGCCATTGGACCCTCCCTGGCGCAGTCTGGCGTGCCCAACGTCCTGGCTGATCCGGTGCTGGAACTGCACGGTCCGGGCGGCTTTGTCACGATCACCAACGACAACTGGAGAGACGACCCCGCGCAGGAAACAGCGATCCTGGCCACTGGAATCGCGCCCAGCAACGATCTCGAATCAGCCATCGATACGACGCTGCTTCCGGGAGCGTACACCGCGATCTTGAGAGGCAAAAACAACACCTCCGGTGTGGCGTTGATTGAAGTTTACGACCTGAGTCCAGCCGTCCCGGCGAAGCTGGCCAATATCAGCACGCGCGCTTTTGTCGAGCACGGGCTGCAACATCGTAATCGCTGGCTTTTCCCTGGGCGGTCACACTGGCGACGGCAAAGTCGTGGTGCGTGGCATTGGCCCCAGCCTCGCTGCGGCGGGGGTGGCGAATGCCCTGGCCGATCCGATGCTGGAACTGCGCGATGGCAACGGAGCGCTCCTGATGGCGGATAACAACTGGCAGGATGATTCGGTCCAAGCGGCGGAATTGGCCGCGGCGGGTCTTGCGCCTGCCAACCCCTGGAGTCTGCCATCGCCGCGACGCTGCCGCCGGGCTTATACACCGCGCTGCTCTCGGGAACGAACAGCGGCACGGGCGTCGGCCTGGTTGAGGTCTACGACCGCGGCCAGTAGCGAGAGATTACGCTTTCTGAAGAATGGTAGGGACAGCGCGCTGCGCTGCCCGCGATCCCTGCTTGAGTGCCGCTACCCCGCGGACGCCGCAGCGCGGCGTCCCTACCAGGAGGTCCGCAGCCCATATTCATCGTGCGGTCGAGCGATGATTGCTGCGTTCGCCCGGCAGGCGCGACTTCGTCGCCGGGGTCCGCAGACCGGGAGCGGCAAGAAACGCGGCAAATACTTCCAGGGCGCGAGTCGGGATCGTGGCGACGACACTTGTAAAATCGTCATCGTACTGAATCTCGCGGACGGTTCCCTCGCGATGCAACCGCGCCAGCAGATCCGCGCGCGCGCTGGGCAGGCGCAGTTCAACCGTCATCGTGCCCTCGGCGACGAATTCGGAAATGCGTTCGACCAGTTCGTCCATCCCCTCGCCCGTGAGCGCTGAGACGGAGACGGCGTCCGGAAAATGCCGGCGCAAGGCGAAGAGCGCGGAAGGATCGCTGACCTTGTCCACCTTGTTGAAGACGACGAGCATTTGCTTGGTGTCGGCGCCGAGATCGGTCAGGACGCTCATGGTCGTGTTGTAAAATTCCATCACCTCCGGCTGGGAAGCATCGAGCACGTGGATCAGGAAGTCGGAGAGCGCGGCTTCCTCGAGCGTGGCGTTGAATGCTTCCACCAGCTGATGCGGCAGTTTGCGCACGAAGCCGACGGTGTCGGTGAGCAACAGCGGCTGCTTGTTTGGGAGCGCGATTTTTCGCGTGGTGGTATCGAGCGTGGCGAAAAGCTTGTTCTCGATGAAAACGTCGGCGCCGGTGAGCCGGCGCAGGAGCGAAGACTTGCCGACATTGGTGTAGCCGACGATCGCCGCGTTCGGCACCGGCGCGCGTTTGCGGTCTTTCCGCTGGGTGGCGCGGGCGCGGCGCACCGTTTCCAGTTCGCGCTTGAGCCGATCGATCTGCAATCGGATTTTCCGCTTGTCCTGCTCGAGCTGGCTTTCGCCTTCGCCCTTCGCGCCGATGCCGCCGCCCTGCTGTCCGAGGTGACTCCACGCGCGCGTCAGCCGCGGCAGCGAATATTCCATCCGCGCGAGATCCACCTGGATCCGGGCTTCGCGCGTTTGGGCGCGCGCGCCGAAAATATCGAGAATGATTTCGTGCCGGTCCGCGACGGTCATCCCGGCGAGCTCCTCCCAATTGCGCTGCTGCGACGGGCTCAGCTCGTTGTCGAAGACGAGCACATCGCACTCGAGCTTTTTCGCGAGATCGACGATCTCCTGCGCCTTGCCCGAGCCGATCAGATAGCGCGGGTGCTGTTCGCGATGATGCACCAGCATCCGCTCGACCACGGGAATGCCGAGCGTGTCGACCAGCTCTTCCAGCTCCTCGAGCAAACTCTGCGCGTCCGCTTTCTTGTCCGCGTCGATGTACGCGCCGACGAGGAGCGCGCGCTCCACCATCTTGTCCTTTGCTTTGATCTCAAACATCGGACCGACAATCTAGCACGGAACGCTGGAGCCGACTGGTCAGTCGAGCCGGCCTTTTTGTATTGAGATTTTTGTAGTGGCGCTTCTGTGAAGCGCCTTTCGGTGTTCGTGGCGCAAGCCGAGGCGCTTCACGGAATCGCCGCTACAAGAATATCCAAATACGCTTTGGCGCGGAGGACGCCGAACGGCCCGTCGAAGAGCGCCGGAGGCGCGAAGGATTTTAGCCCGGAGTGGAGCGCAGCGGAACTCCGGGGAATCGACAGAAAGAATTCCAAACCCCGGAAGGGGGGACGGACAGCGCCGTAGGGGTTGCGGCTCCCTGTGGTGCGCTCAGACCGCCTTCGTCTGAATATCGATCTCGGATTCGAGGGTGCGATGGACAGGACACTTGTCCGCAATCTCGAGCAGCCTCTTCCGTTGTTCCGGGTCGAGATTTCCCACCAAATGAATCTCGCGCTCGATCCGGTCGATCTTGCCTTCCTTCGTTTCGCAATCCCGGCAATCCGCCGCGTGAATCTTCGAATGTCGCAGATTCACAGTCACACTCTCGAGCGGCCACTTCTTCGTCCTCGCGTACAGGGAGATCGTCATCGACGTGCAGGAACCGAGCGCCGCGAGAAGCAGATCGTAGGGCCACGGTCCCGTGTCTTTCCCGCCGACCTCGATTGGTTCGTCCGCGGTCAACCGATGTGGACCGACCACAATCTCCTGGGCGAACCCCGAGGCGTCGCCGCTTACAATTACATCCGTGGCACTCATGCCTCAACGTTACCCTCGTCTAGACCCGCCGGCCGCTAGTCGAATTGTCGCCAGACTATCCATGGATATGTCGCTGCGATCTCAAGGTCAACGCCAGCCATAGCCCACTGGTACGTCCGACCAGTAGACCTGCCGACCGGCTCTCTAGGCCGATGGGGCGCAGGACGCAATCACGGACAAACCGTCGTGAGCGAGGACTTCGGCAAGCTACTCCGTCCGCAACGCGACCATCGGATTCACGCGGGTGGCGCGGCGGGCGGGGACGAAGCAGGAGATCGCGGCGACCAGGGTGAGGAGGCCGGCAACGACCAGGTAAATGAACGGGTCGAGCGGCTTCACTTTGAACAGGATGGTTTCGAGCGCCGTGCGCCGCCACCACGCCGAGCAGCAATGCGGCGGCGCCGATGCCGAGGAACGAGGCCGATGACCAGTTGCCATGCGCCTTGCTGCATGACCATCCGGAAAATTCGTTTCGCGTCCGCGCCCAGGGCCATGCGGATCCCGAATTCCTGGGTGCGTTGATTCACCGAGAAGCTCATCACTCCGTAGAGCCCGACCGCCGACAAGACAAAGGCGACGGCGCCAAAAATGGTGAACAGATTCGCGGTCAGGCGGTTCACGCCGAGAATTTCGTCATGCAAACGCGCGGGCGTTCCGGCGAAGTAAGTCGGCAGATTGGAATCCAATTCGGCGATGGCTTTGCTCAGGACCGGACCCATGTTCGCCGCATTTTGTCCGGCGCGCGGACGCACCACGATGGTGCAGAACTGCGCGGCTGGCGTGGCCGCCAGCAACGGAACATAGAAGCCAACACTATCCCGCTCCGCATTGAATGGCCCCTGCATCAGCATGTCGGGCGCGACTCCGACGATCGTGCGCCACGGCTCCGGCTTGGCCGGATTGAAACGCCGCACCTGGTGGCCGAGCGCACTCTGGCCGCCAAAGTATGTTCGCGCGAAACTCGCGTTCACGATCGCGACCGGTTGTTTCGCGTCGGAATCTTCGATCGTGAAATCGCGGCCTTCGAGCATCTTCAAGCCGAGCGTGCTGAAATAGCTGTCGGAGACCGATTCGGAATTGCCGCGCGGCCGGTCGCGATCGGTCACGTAGGTCTTACCATCGACTTCATACTGTCCGAAGTTCGCGAAGGTCATCCGGAACCGGTCGCTCATCGCGGCATTCTCAAAGGCAGGATTGGCGCGGAGCGAGCGCAAGGCGCGAACGAAGAACTGGTGCTTCGCTTCGTCGGTCGGGTAATCGCCTTCCATCAATCCCATGCGGGCGCTGTAGACGGCATTTTCGTCGTAGCCGTAGTTCTGCGTGGTCTGGTTGCGGATCGACTTGATCTGCAGCGTCGCGCCAATAAGCAACGCCGCCGTGAGCGCGATCTGGCCGATAACCAGGATCCGCGTGATCGCGTTCACCAGGCGACTGCTGTTACCGCGACCGCCTTCTTTCATCATTTCCGCGGCGTTAGCCCGGGCGCTCAGAAGCGCGGGAACGAGGCCGGACAAGAGCGTCGCGACGAGGACGATGCCGAGGGTAAAAAGGAGCACTTTGCCATCGATGGTGAACTGGACCCAGTAGGGCAACGGAAATGGCAGAGCGTTCGTCGTTCGGACGAGCATGCTGACGGCCCACTCGGCGAGGAACACGCCGACGACCGCGCCCATCGCGGCGATGAGGAAACTCTCCGTTAACATTTGACGGACCAGACGCCAGCGGGTCGCTCCCAACGCGCCGCGGATGGCCAGTTCTTTGGCGCGCAACGCGGCGCGGCCGAATTGCATGTTCATCACATTCACGCAGGCAATTACTAATACGAGAATCACCGCGCCGAGCATGGCGTAAATGATCTGGCGAAGCTGTGGGCCAGTGAATGTATTCAGCAGCGGCTGCACGCTGGCCGAGGTGAGCTGTTCGTTGGTTTTCGGATTGTCCTTCGCGATGCGTTTGGCCAGGGCGGAGAATTCCGCGTTCACCTGATCGAGCGTAACTCCCGCCTTTAACCGGCCCATCACTGCAGGTGCACCGCCGTTGGACCGCACGTCCTCACGGGGGCGGACAGGAAATTCGTTGTAGAGTGGCACCCAAAGTTGTTCCGCCTGGGGGAACTTAAAGTTTTCCGGCATGATGCCGATGATCGTGGCCGCCTTGCCATTTATCCGGACCGACTGCCCAACAATGCCGGGGTCGCCGCCAAAATCGCGCTTCCAGATTTCGTAGCCGAGAATCGTAGTCTTTTCCGAGCCGGGCTTGTTGTCATCCGCGATAAAGTCGCGGCCCATGATCGGCGACACGCCCACGATCCGGAAAAAATCCTCGGTCACGTACCCGCCCGTGTAGCGTTGCGGATTGTTCTTGTAACTAACATTGATGGTCGAGCCGTTCAGATAACCCGCCATCATGGCGAAGGATTGCTGGCCCGCCTTCAAGTCCTCATAGTCCTGCGCGGCGGGGATGTTGCCGTTCCCGAAGTTATTTTGCTGGGCCGTGGCCTGCGGATCGATCAGGCCCACGCTCACGAGCTGTTCCGGGTGCGGGAAAGAAAAACCGCGGAGAACAAATGCATTCACGATGGTGAACTGCGTTGTCACGCCGGCGATGCCCAGCGCGAGAACCGCCACGGCCAGAAGACAAAATGATTTTTCTTTGAGGAGAATGCGGAAACCGACACGGATATCTTGGCGAAAGGAATCGAGGATCATAACAGGAGTTAGAGTTCAGCGTTCGGAGTTCAGGATTCAGGCGGAAAGTTGGAAAATCGGCGGCGTGGCTTCGAAAATGACAGGCGGGATGAGGCCGAAATGGATTGAAACTTTTTACTCGGTGCGCAGCGCTACCATCGGGTTCACCCGCGTGGCGCGCCGGGCTGGAACGAAACACGAAGCAGCGGCCACCAGGGTGAGCAGTCCCGTGACAACGAGGTAAATCGTGGGGTCGAGCGCATCGACCTTGAACAGGATATTCTTAAGCGCGCCAGCGGCGACGACGCCGAGGAGCAGCGCGATGCCGCCCGCACCGAGCACCAGACCTATCGCGAGCTGCCATGCACCCTGGGTCATGACCATGCGCAAGATGCGCATCGTATCGGCCCCGAGCGCCATGCGAATGCCGAATTCCTGCGTCCGTTGATTCACGGAAAAGCTCATTACACCGTAGAGGCCGACGCCGGAGAGGATGAAGGCGACGATGCCGAAGATGCTGAAGAGCGTGGCGATGACGCGATTGCCGGAGAGGATTTCGTTGTGGAATTGTGCGGGCGTGCCGGGGAAGTACGTCGGCAGGTTTGAGTCGAGCTCGGCGACGGCTTTGCTCAGGATGGGGCCGAGGGTGTCCGCGCGTTGACCGGCCCGTGGCCTAACGAGGACTGTGGCGAACTGTGTGGCCGGCGAGGCGCCAAGGAGCGGCATGTAAAACCCAGCCGCCTCGGTCTGCTGATCGAATGGGCCCTGCATCAACGTGTCGGGCACGACACCAACGATGGTCCGCCACGGTTGTTCTTTGCCGGGATTGAAGATGCGCAACTGATGTCCGATCGCGCTCTGATTGCCCCAATGTTTGCGCGCGAAACTCGCGTTCACGATCGCGACGGGCTGTTTGGCGTCGCTGTCCTCGATGGTGAAATCACGGCCTTCGCGAAGGGCGAGACCGAGCGTGGTGAAGAAGCCGTCCGAGACAGATTCGAAATTGCCGCGTGGACGATCGCGGTCGGTCAGATAATTCTGGCCGTCGACTTCATACTGGCCGCCGGCCCCGAAGGTCATGCGGAAACGATCGGTCATGGCTGCGGCTTCGAATTGTGGATTATTGCGCAGCGTCCGGACCGCTCGAGTAAAGAAATCGCGGCGCGATTCTTCGGTCGGATAAGCCGCTTCCATCAAGGCGAGACGCGCGGCGTAGAGGCTGTTCTCGTCGTAACCGTAGTCGAGCTTCGTTTGGTTGCGGACCGATTTGATCTGCAGCATCGCGGCAATGAGGAGCGCCGCCGTCAGCGCGATTTGTCCGACGACCAGGACACGCGTGATCCCGTTGACGAGACGGCTGCTGTTGCCCCGGCCGCCTTCTTTCATCACTTCGGCGGGGTTGCCGCGCGAGCTAAGGAAGGCCGGGAGCAAACCGGAGACGACCGTCGCCACGAGTGTGATCGTGAGAGTAAAGGCGAGGACCCGTCCGTCTATCGTGAAGTGCCACCAGTACGGGGGCGGGAATGGCGCGGCCTTCACCACTTTGTCGAACATATCCGTGCCCCAAAAGGCGAGGAGGCAACCGGCGATCGCGCCGAAGATCGCGACGACCAGGCTTTCGGTAAGCATCTGCCTGACAAGCCGCCAGCGCGTCGCGCCGAGCGCACCTCGAATCGCCAGCTCTTTCGCGCGCAACGCTGCGCGACCGAACTGCATGTTCATCACATTCACGCACGCGATAAGCAACACGACGACCACCGCTCCGAGCATGGCCCACACGATCTGGCGCAGTTGCACGCCGGTGAAGGCATTGATCAGCGGGAGCACACTCGCCGAGGTGAAGTTCTGGTTCGTCTTTGGATTGTCGGCCGCGATGTTGCGCGCGATCGCGATCATCTCCGCGTTGGCCTGATCGAGGGTGATGCCTGGCTTGAGGCGGCCCATCACCGCTGGTGCGCGGCTGTTGGCCCCCAGGAAAAGTTCACCGCGCGGCGTGGGCGGCCACTCATTGTATAAAGGTGTCCAAAGCTCTTCCGAGACAGGGAACTCAAATCCCGGCGGCATGACGCCGATGATCGTCGCCGCTTTGCCGTTAATCGTGACGCCCTGGCCGACGATGTTCGGATCGGCATTGAAATCGCGGCGCCAGATTCTGTCGCCGAGAATCGCGGTCTTCGGTGCGCCAGCCTTGTTGTCGTCGGCGGTAAAATCGCGACCGAGCACGGGCGAGACGCCGATGATCTTGAACAGGTCCTCCGTGATGTAGGCGCCGGTATAACGCTGCGGATTCTGGTTGTAGGTGACGTTGATGGTCGAGCCGTTCAGGTAGCCGGCCATCATCGCGAACGATTTCTGCGCGGCTTTGATGTCCTCGTAATCCTGCGCAGCGGGAATGTTGCCGTTCCCGAAGTTGTTGTTCTGATCGCTGGCCTTCGGATCGATCAGACCGACGCTGACGAGCTCCTCGGGGTGGGGAAATGAAAACCCGCGCAGGACGATCGCGTTGACCACCGCGAATTGCGTCATCGCTCCGCCAATCCCGAGCGCGAGGACAAGCACCGCGAGAATACAAAACGATTTTTCCTTGAAGAGGATGCGCAACCCGACGCGGATATCCTGGCGAAAGGCATCGAGGATCATAAGTTGAAGTCAGGATTCAAAGTTCAGGACTCAGACGGGAGAATAAAGGTGGGAAAGTCGACGGCATCGCCTCGAGAGTGGGATGCACCCGGGGAGCGGTCTGGATTCAAAAAACTGGAGGCGGACCGGGTTTTCACCATGGGACGACGCCGCCGAGCCGGCCATTTGTCTGACAGGGGCCGGTTATTCGATCGCATACAGGTTTCCATCGGTGCTTCCGAAGTAGACCACACCGTTCACCACTAGCGGGGACGAGAAAATCGCGCCGATGCTGAACTGACGGTCGGTCCCTAACATCGGCGCCTCGCGCCAGCTGGAGTGAAAGACCATCGGTTCGTTGAATTTCCGGTCGGCGGTGAGGACCCAATGTTTATTTTGCTTCGAGAGCTCCGTTTGAAATTCCCAGAGCGGCTCGCCGCTTTTCAAGTCGCGTGCCTGAAGCGAACCGTTGAGCACGCCGATCAGGACCACGTCGCCGACCACCGCGGGCGAGGAAAACATATAGGCCTTGTCTTGCTGCTTGAGCACGGGCTTGCCGGTGGCGGCATCGGCCACGTGATAGAGGCTGGAGTCAGAGGTGGCGAAGAAGACCTTGCCTTCCGCGACTGCGGGCGAGCTGATCACCCAGCTCATTTCGTTATTGAATCGCCATTTTTCTTTCCCGGTCGCCGCCTCGAGCGCATACAGGTTTGAATCCCTGCAGCCGACATAGACGACGCCATCCGCCACCGCGGCGGAGGACTGAAATCCCACCTGATTGTGAATCAGCGGATCTTCGCCGCCGTGAAAACGCCACTTCTCTTTGCCGGTGGCGGCTACCACCGCGTAGAAAAAGCTGTCCCAACTTCCGACGTAGAGGACGCCGTCCGCATAGGCCGGAGAAGCGTGGACCACGTCGCCGGTTTTGAATTTCCACTTCAATTCCCCGGAAGTGGCGTCGAGCGCGTAGAGATGGCCGTCGCCGCTTCCGAAATAAACCGTGCCTTGTGCGACGACCGGGCTCGATAGAAAGACGTCGTACTGATCGGCGATCGTTTGAGTCTTCGGCTCGAGTCCGTGGATTCCTTTTGCTTCAAATCGGCGCTCGCCGCCGGTGGCGAACTTCCATTTGATGGCGCCCGTTCGCGCATCGAGCGCATAGAACTTCCCGTCATAGCTCGCCGCGTAAACGATTCCATCCGCGACCGCGGGAGTAGAGGGCGCCGGCCCACCTGTCTGGCGCTTCCATAATTGCCGGCCGGTTTCTGAATCGACCGCGTAAATGTTGCCATCGTCGCCGCCGAAGTAGAGCACCTTGTCCTGCCAGACCGGCGATGAAAGGACGCGATCTCCCGTCGGAAATTTCCATTTAACCCGATGAAACTGGCGCGGGGCCTGGCCCGCATACTTCCCCGAATGCGCTGCATCGCCTCGGAACATCGACTGGGCGTGCCCTGATCCCACGGCGAAGAGAGCGAGCAGCGCGAAGAGAGCAATTCGGTACGCAATCATGTGAAAATCGTTACGGCGCGCGATGCATCACCAGCGGCAATTCGAATGGGCCCTGGACAAGAGTGCCCTTGATCTCAGCCGCCTCTTTCCGGAAACGGCCTTCGTATGTGATCCCAAATTCATCGGACTTGATCGTGAGAAAATCGCCTTCCTGGGTCAGAAGAGTCACCGGCACATTGTTCGTTTTCTTGCCGACGATTACGAATTCGAGGCCGCCCGCATCCGCGCCGTGACTGGTAAATTTCATCGTGACCTGGCGCGGGTATCCCATCATTTCGTATTCACCTTTCCATTCCCCTTCGAGGTCTTTGCTCACAGGCGTGCTGTGCGGCGGAAGTTCCACCTGGGGCGGGCCGGTTTTTTCCAAAACGAACGGCGCCCTGTTTCCTCCTTGCTTGAAATCCCCGGCGAGATGGCCGTCTCCGGTCAGTTGCGCCTTGAGTTCCGCTTTGCCGACACGGTCGTTCCCGAGAGCTCCCTTGATGGAGAATGCCAGATCGGAACCTTTCACCTGGAGATCTGCGAGCGGCGCGCCTTTGACTCCGAACCCCGGAATGATGATCGACCCGACCCAGTCTTTGCCGCCTTCGTCAGATAGATCGAGGACGAGTTTCAACTCTCCTCCCGGAATCTGTGCCGAACCTTCCCAACGGCCGGCAACGCTCTCGGCCGCCTGGCAAAGCGCGGCGGAAGCGAAAAAGATGGCGGCGAGCAATCGCAACGGAGTTCTCCGGAACTGCGTTCTCGATCAGGCCCGCGGCTGTGTCTCGATGGATCGCGCCACCGTCGTGTTATGGGTCACATGGGCCATGGGCAAGGTGACGCTGTTGCACCATCTGCCCGATCGAAAAGACTGCGCTGAGGATGATGACGAGATACGCTGCGCCTTCGAACATGTTTCGTTCCCTGTCTTCGGAACGAACCAGTAAGGCATAAGTCGATTCGAAACCGTTAGTGGAAAGAGTTTTCTGTTTCATAAATAAGTTGGGTTGCTGATCCCCCCTTACGCAAAGCCCATGCCATCACTTCCACGTCATTTATAAACATCTGCAGCAAAACGGTTTACGTAGATGATTGGCGAAATAGCACGATCGACTTTGTTTCGGGCTCGGGAATTTGCCGTTCCGAAATCGGGACAAATCACGCGCGAAAAATGTCTCCTGAGCGAGGCGAAGCCCGAAGAGGCGCAGCGCCATCAAAGCGCGCAATGCAACCAGGAAAATATTCCGCAATCTCTCCTTGTCTGCGATTCCCTTGGGGTTGAACTGTGTAGTTCAATCACCATGAAATCTGTCACTAAACGTATCGTTTTTTTCGGAACGGCACTTCTCGGACTAGCGGCGATCGCCACATCGCGAGCGGATCTTGACCTGCCTGACGTCAGTCAACTCGCAATCAACAAACAGCGTGTCGGATTGACCGACGTCACGATCACTTACCACCGGCCGCTCGTGAACGGGCGCAAAATTTGGGGTGGGCTCGTTCCGCTCGGCGAAGTCTGGCGCGCGGGTGCAAATGAAAACACCACGATTGAATTCAGCGATCCAGTTTCGGTGGAGGGCAAGCCGCTCGCGAAAGGTACTTACGGATTGCACATGATCCCGACGGCGGATTCGTGGACGGTGATTTTCTCGAAGATGTCGAGCGCGTGGGGCAGTTATACCTACAAAAAGGAGGAAGATGCGCTTCGGGTCGAGGTGAAGCCGCGCCCCACGGAAATGGAAGAGGCGCTCGAGTACGCGTTTGAGGAACTCAAGTCGGACTCCGCCACGGTCACGATGAAGTGGGAGAAGCTCGCGGTGCCGTTCAAAGTCGCGATCAACGATGCGGAAGGGACCATGGCCAATATCCGCAACCAGATGCGGGGACGCGCGCAGTACGAGTGGGAATCCCTGAATTCGGCTGCGCAATTCTGCCTGAACAAGAAGATCAACCTCGAGGATGGGTTGAAGTGGGCAGACGCATCGATTCAAAACGAGGAACGCTTCGAGAACCTGACCACCAAAGCCGATCTGCTCAGGGCGATGAATAAGCCCGACGATGCCAAGAAAATCTGGGACCAGGCCCTCGCGAAGACGACGGCGCCGCAGCTCTATTCCTACGGACGCCGGCTGCAATCGGAGAAGAAAGACGCCGAAGGGATGGAGATCCTCAAGGACGTGGCAAAACGGTATCCGGCAACCGTCCAGGGACTTCTGGCCAATGCGCGAGTCAAGTCCGCGGCTGGTGATTTCGCCGGGGCGGCTGAAGACGCGAAGAAGGCGCAGGCCGCCGCCACGTCCGACCAGCAAAAAAACAACATCAAACTGTTGATCGATCGGCTGCAGGCGAAACAAGACATCAACAAATAATCCGCCAATTGCCCTGGCATCTGACCGCTCGGGCGGTCAGGGCTGCCTTCGCGATTTACCCATCTGATGTCGTTTGCAAGCCGGTTAATGATCTGGAAAACGGTTGCCATGCTCTTCATGACAGGCGTTGCCCTCCGCGTGGACGGCGCCGATGCGCCAGCACCGGCCTTCCCGCCGCCGATGAACGCGGCTGAGATTCAGCTGGCGCTGCAAAAATTGAATGTGCTCGGCCGCGTGCTCTACGTCGCGGCCCATCCGGACGACGAGAATACAAATCTGATAGCGTTGTGGGCGAACGGCTCGCTCTACGACGCCGGATACCTCTCCGTCACGCGCGGAGATGGCGGCCAGAATTTGATCGGACCCGAACTGCGGGAAAAACTCGGAGTTATTCGCACGCAGGAACTTCTGGCCGCGCGCCGCCTCGATCACGGCCGGCAGTTTTTCACCAGGGCGGTCGATTTTGGATTTTCGAAAAATTCGGAAGAGACCCTGCGAATCTGGGATCGCGACAAAATCCTCGCGGACATTGTCTGGGTCATCCGTCGCTTTCGGCCGGATGTCGTCGTCACACGTTTCAGTCCGGACGATGACAAGACGCACGGACACCACACCGCTTCCGCCATTCTCGCGCGCGAAGCTTTTCAGGCGGCTGGCGATCCCAAGCGTTTTCCCGAGCAGTTGGCTTATGTCGAAGTCTGGAAACCGGTGCGGCTGGCTTGGAATACATCGCCGTTCTTTTTTTCGAATCGCAACATTCCTTTCGATCCAGCCGGACTGGCCACGATGGAGGCTGGCGGTTTCAGCCCGCTCCTAGGCAAGGCGTTTACCGAAATCGCCGCAGCCAGTGTGAGCATGCACAAGAGCCAGGGCGTGGGCCGTCCGCCTCAACGCGGCGCGCGGAAGGAATACTTCAAGGTGCTGGAGGGCGCGCCAATCACGAACGACTTGCTTGATGGCGTGGATACCACCTGGTCGCGGGTGCCGAAGTCCGAGGCGATCGCCGACAAAGTGAAGCAGGCGATCGCGGCTTTTACCCCGGCAGATCCGGCCGCGGCCGTTCCGAAGCTCTTGGAACTCCGCCAGGCGCTCACCAATAAAATCTCACCTGGAGAGACGGGCTCTGTCCCGCCCAAATCGATGGACGCCACGGTGGGCGTCCCTCCAAATTGGTATGAAGCGAAACGGGCCGAAGTCGATTCGATCATCGCGGCGTGTCTCGGCCTAAACATCGAAAGCTCCACCGCCATCGCCACAGTCTCAGCCGCTCAGCCGTTACCGATAAAATTCGAATCAATTAACCGCTCGAAAGTTCCGGTGCAATTGGTCGAGGTGCGGATGCCGGTCTCGGGAGAGACGGTCAAATTGGATTTAGCGCTGCCGACCGACCAGTTTGTCGCGAAAGAACTCGCGCCCACTCTGCCGAAAGATGCCACCTGGTCGCAACCCTACTGGCTTCGGAAGCCGGCGACGCTCGGCACTTTTACGGTCGACGATCAGCCATTGATTGGGCTGCCGGAAAATCCGCCGCCTTTCCCGGTGGAAGTGGCGTTGCGGGTGGGCGATCAGGACCTTCGTTACACCGTCGATACGAAATGCCGCAGCGTCGATCCCATCATTGGCGAAGTGCGACAGGAGCTCGTCATCGCCCCGCCGGTCTTCGCAAATCTTTCCAATCCGGTCTTCGTTTTTGGCGACGACAAACCGAAGGCCGTCCAGGTTCGGGTGGCTGCTTCGACTGCCGCCGTCCGCGGTCAGCTCCGGCTCGAGGCGCCCAAAGGGTGGGCGATCGAACCGGCCTCCGTTCCGGTGGATTTGAAAGCAGCTGAGGCCGAAATGTTCGCCTCCTTCACCGTCAAGCCTCCGGCGAATGCGAGTGAGGCGACGTTGCGCGCGGTAGTCTCGGTCGATGGACGTGACTACTCGTTTGCTCGTGAGCGCATCGCGTATCAGCACATCGGACAACACATCCTGATGCCCCCGGCCGAAGCGAGGATGGTGCGGGCTGATATTCGCAGGAAAAGGCGAGTCGATCGGATACATTCCCGGCGCTGGTGATGAGATTCCGCAGAGCCTTGAGCAGATCGGTTACAGCGTAAAGATGTTGGGTGATGCCGATATCACCGAGCAAAACCTCAAACGATTCGACGCCGTCGTGCTCGGCATTCGCGCCTACAACACACAGGACCGAATCGCCAACTGGCAACCGACGTTACTCGCCTATGTGAAGGCCGGGGGGGTGGTCGTGGTCCAATACAACACGACGTCCGACCTGAAGACGAAAGAGATCGGGCCGGCCGCCGCTGGAGATTTCTCGTGACCGCGTCACCGATGAAACCGCTGCGGTCCGGATCCTGGCGCCGGACCATCCGTTGATGAACATCCCGAACAAAATTACCGTGGACGATTTCAAAGGATGGGTGCAGGAACGCGGCCTTTATTTCTCGAACAAATGGGACCCGGCCTGGACGCCGATTTTGTCCTGCAACGACCCGGGAGAAAAGCCGCTCGATGGCGGATTGCTCGTCGCGAAATCGGGGAGCGGCTATTTCATCTACACCGGTTATTCCTGGTTCCGGCAGTTGCCCGCCGGCGTGCCCGGCGCGTATCGCCTCTTCGCCAACATGGTCTCGCTGCGCGAATCGAAATGAAAGCCGGTGATAGCAGTTCTCTTTCCGCCGTCTCTCCGGGGCTGATGTTGCTCGCGATTGATGGACCGGGGTTCCGCTATACTCCACTCCGGCCTTTAATTCCGGCGCGCCCCTGGGGTGCTCGTAACGTTCGATTTGATATACTTGGGGTTCAGCTTAGCTCCGCTCCGGGCTCTAGTTCTGGCGCACCCTTCGGGTGCTTCACGGGTTCGCCAAGAGTGTCGAATGACGGAGGGCGGATGGCGTCAGCGCGGCAGCGCGACGGAATACAGCTCCTAATTCGATCGGACCCTCCGGGTGCTTCACGGTTGCCGCCGTGGATGGTGGCTGGCGCGTCAGCGCCGGAGGCGCGAAGGAATAGAGCCCGGAGTGCAGCGCAGCGGAACTCCGGGAACCGACACACCAAGTTCTCCAACCCCTGCCAAGGGGTGACGGACCTGCGTATCGCCAAGACGTCGAAATGAGCGGGCACGATCATCCACCGTTCTTTTCGACGTGGGGCAAGGCGTATGGGTTCGCGCTTATCTTGTTCGCGATTGAGGTGGCGGTGCTCTACGCGTTCACTCTCCGGTTTTCGTGAACCGGCTCGACTACATCGTCCTGGTCGCTACCATCCTGGCGATCCCGCTCTACGGATTGTGGCGGACTTGGAATCACCCGAATCTCCGCGAATATCTTAAGGGAGATCAAACGATCCGCTGGGGGACGATCGGCCTCTCCGTCATGGCCACCCAGGCCGGCCCGATCACGTTTCTTTCCATGCCGGGTCAGGCCTACGAAAGCGGGATCGGCTTCATCCAAAACTATTTTGGCCAGCCTTTCGCCCTCATTGTCGTCTGCGCAATTTTTGTCCCGATCTATCAACGTCTGAAGGTCTACACCGCCTACGAATATCTCGGGCAACGCTTCGACCAGAAAACGCGACTGCTTGGCGCGTTTTTGTTTTTGGTTCAGCGCGGCATCGCGGCCGGAATCACGATCTACGCGCCGGCCATCATTCTTTCCGCGCTGCTTGGATGGGATTTGAATCTGACGATCTGGCTGGCAGGCGGATTCGTCATTCTCTACACGGTCGTCGGCGGCACGAAGATCGTCAGCCTGACCCAGCGTTATCAGATCCTGGTCATCCTGATCGGCATGGCCCTCGCCTTCGGTATCGCCGTTTATCGGTTGCCGGCCGACTTGTCGTTCGGGAATGCGCTCTCGCTGGCCGGCAAAATGGGAAAACTTCAGGCGGTCGATTTTTCGATCGATCCATCGCGGCGCTACACCTTCTGGACGGGCATTCTCGGCGGTTTCTTTCTCTCGCTCTCGTACTTCGGCGCGGATCAGTCGCAGGTGCAACGCTATCTCGCCGGCGGTTCCCTGCGGGCGAGCCGCGTCGGGCTGCTTTTCAACGCCATCGTGAAGGTGCCGATGCAGTTCCTCATCCTTCTGCTCGGCGCGATGGTTTTCCTCTTCTATCAATTCGAGAAGCCGCCAATGTTTTTCAATCAGCCGACTTATCAGCGTGCGATTGAGCGCGGGTTTGGTCCGCAGCTGACCGCGCTGCAAACGCAGTTTGATGAAGTCTTCACGCGCAAGCGCGACACCATCCAGGCGATGTCGAGCGCTTCCGCGGAGAATTCGTCCGCCCTGATCGCGCAAGTCAGGGAATTCGATGCCGAGGCGCGCGGGATTCGCGACAACACCAAGAAAATTCTCGAGGAATCCGGGCGCGAGTCCGAAGAGCAAGGACTCCGATTATGTCTTCATCACGTTTGTGATCAATCATCTCCCGCATGGAGTCGTCGGCTTGCTCGTGGCGGTGATTTTTTGCGCGACGATGTCGGCGACTTCCGCGGTTTTGAACGCGCTTGGTTCGACGACGGCGGTCGACCTTTACCGCCCGCTCATCCGGGCGAAGGCGAGCGACCAGCATTACGTCGTCGCCACCAAGGTGTTGACGGCGGCGTGGGGATTGGTCGCCATTGCGGTCGCCTCTTTCGCCAGCCTGGTCGAAAATCTGATCGAAGCCGGCAACATCCTGGCTTCCGTTTTCTATGGCAGCATTCTTGGGTTGTTCCTGGTCGCGTTCTTTATGCGGAATGTGCGCGGCTCCGCCGTTTTCTTCGCTGCGTTGATCGCGCAGGCTGTTGTGCTGGTTCTCTTCTTCACTTTGAGCATCGGTTATCTCTGGTACAACGTCATCGGCTGCGGTGGTGTCGTGATTCTGGCCTGGCTACTGCAACAAACGCTATTTCGGAAAGAACCGCCCTCGGCCGTTAGCTGACCATGAGCGAGCCGATCATCTGCTTCGGCCAACAGCCGTGCGGCTTTTTCCCGAAGCGATTTCTTTACGCGAAAATCGCGACCGCGCGCCGGCTCCAAAAAGAGATCGGCGGCGAGATCGTCTTCTTCTTTCACGACAGCGATCATGATGGCCGAGAGACGATCACCCTCTTGCGCGAACGGCACACTGGCCGGGAAGAGGCCTTGAATTTCCAGTTCGCGAACAAGATCCAGAAGCAGTTTTCACCGCTCTATGCCAAGCGCGTCCTGCCGGAATGGCAGGCGAAAATTGCGCGACAGCTACCCAACTACGTTGGCCCGGAGCTGGTCGATCACTTCAAGGCGGTCGCGGCATCGACCGTCGCCGAGTTCTGCCGCGACATGTATGCGCGGATGGGATTGCTGGAAGGAATTCGCGTCGAGCGATCGAGCGATCCCGAATTCCGGAAGCAGGCGGTGCCGGTGGACGATTACTTTGTCGACGTGCGGTGGGAAGGCGAAATTGTTCGCGCGCGCTACCGTGACGGGAAGCTGCTGTTGCACAAAGGCGCGGATCGTTACGTGGAGCTTCCGGCGCAGGAACACGATGCGGCGCAGATCAGCCCGACGCGCGATACGCGACTGCGCTGGATGCAATCGGTCATCAAATGCACGCATTACGTGGCTGGCGCGGGTGAGCGCCAATATCTCAACGAAGCCGACGCGCCCGGAGTGACTTTCGTCCAGCGTGAGGAGATTTCGGACTCGAATCACGCGTATATTGGACTCGAATGAGTTCACGGCCGCTCAAGATCGGGATCACTTGCTTTCCGTTGATCGGAGGCAGCGGCATTCTCGCGACCGCGCTCGGCACCGAACTCGCGGCCCGCGGCCATACCGTTCATTTCTTTCAGCTACGCCAAACCGGTCCGGCTCGACCTTTCGGCGCCGCGAATTCATTTCCACCAGGTCGAAGTCGGTCAGAGCAGTGTGTTCCCGTGTCCCGATTACACCCTGCCGCTCGCGGTCAAGATGGCCGAGGTCGGCCGGCAAAGTGAACTCGATGTTTTCCACGTGCACTACGCCGTGCCGCACGCCACCGCGGCCTTTCTGGCCACGGAAATGATTGGCGATTCCGCGCCGAAAATCGTCACAACGTTGCACGGGACCGACACCACCTTGCTCGGCCCAAATCCCCAGTACCGCGCGGCGATCGAACACGCCCTGGTTCATTCCAATGCGGTCACGACTGTTTCGGAATGGCTGCGGCAACAAACGGAAGAGACGTTTCGGCTTCGCGAACCGATCCAGGTCATTCCGAATTTCTTCACGCCGGCTGCGCCGACCAGGAGCCGCGAAGAAGTGCGGCGCGAGCTTGGTCTCTCGGATGAATTCCTCGTGGTCCACATGTCGAATCTCCGGCCGGTCAAGCGCATCGATCTTCTCTTGCGGGTGATCGCGAGCACATCGAATCGGGATCGAATCCGGTTGCTGATTCTGGCCGGCGGTCCCTTCGCTCCCTACGAGCCGCTCCTGGACGAACTCGGATTGCGCGATCACGTCATCGTCCGGGAAGATGCCGCCGCGGTGGAGAATTATCTGCCCGCGGCCGACGCCGGTCTTTACACCTCGGAGAACGAGAGCTTCGGCTTGAGCATTCTCGAGACGATGTTTTTCGGCAAACCCGTCGTCGCCTTTCGAATCGGTGGAATTCCCGAAGTGGTGGGGGACGCCGCTTACTTGCATGAGTTCGGCGACATCACGGCCATGGCGTCTTCGCTCGATGCGCTGGTCGACTCGCCGGACGCCGCGCGGCAACTGGGCGAACGAGGCCGCGCCCGCGCCGAGAAGCAATTTACCGCTGCCAAGATTGTTCCTCAGTACGAAGACGTTCTATCGGCAGGTCATCGCGTAATGGCCTCGCGTTTGAATTTTCGCCTCGACGCGCAGGCCACCGGCTCGCGCGCGCGCGCCGCGACGTTTCGCACTTTGCACAACGAAGTGCGGACGCCGCTCTTCATGCCGGTGGGCACGCAGGCCACGGTGAAGGCGCAGCTCCCGCAGACGCTCGAGGACGCGGGCACGCAGATTCTGCTCGCGAACACCTATCATCTGCTGCTGCGTCCCGGCCCGGAAGTCTTCCGCCGCACCGGCGGCATCCACGGTTTCATGAGTTGGAAACGCTCGGTCCTGACGGACTCGGGCGGGTTTCAGATTTTCTCGCTGCCGCACTCGCGCGCGATGAGCGAGGAGGGCGCGGTCTTTCAAAGCTACCTCGACGGGAAAACGATCCTGCTCAGTCCGGAAGTGAGCATCGAGACGCAGAAGGCCATCGGCAGCGACATCATGATGGCGCTCGATCAGTGCATCGCCTCGACCGCGGATGAAGCGGCGGCGCGGGCCGCGCTTGGCATCACGCATCGCTGGGCGGCGCGGAGCCTGGCGGCGCGCGGAGATTCGCCGCAATCGATGTTTGGGATCGTGCAGGGCGCGCTCTTCCAGGAATTGCGGCGGGAAAGCGCGGCCGGCCTGAGCGAAATGCCATTCGACGGATTCGCCATCGGCGGGCTCGCGGTCGGCGAGGGCAAGAGCGAGCGCGAGGACGTGTGCGAATTCACCGCGCAACTCCTGCCGGAGGACAAGCCGCGTTACCTCATGGGCGTCGGCACGCCGCTCGATATCCTCGAAGCCGTCCATCGCGGCGTGGACATGTTCGATTGCATCATGCCGACGCAGCTCGCGCAGCGCGGCGCCGTCTTCACTTCGCGCGGATTTCTGCAAATGCGCCGCGGCGTTTACAAATTCTCCGAGGAGAAGCTCGACCCGACCTGCGCGTGCCCCACCTGCGCGCGCTACTCGCGCGCCTATCTGCATCACCTGACGAAGACGAGCGAGACGCTCGGCTGGCAGCTGCTCGGGAAGCACAACATCCACTTCTATCACCAGCTCATGCGCGAGATCCGCGAGAGCATTCTGGCCGACAGCTTCCTCGATCTCTATCGCGAGAAGCGCGCCTTTCTGCACGAATCCGATCTCGACAATCCGATCCGCGCGCAGAAGCCGAAGCGAACGAAGCCGCGCGCGCTCGGGAAATTACGAAGTGCACATGGCGTGGGAAGGCTTCGCCAGCATCCGCCAGATTTCGTCGGGCGAGATCATGCATTCGCGCACGCCGCCGATGGAAGAAGCGAGAAGACTTTACATCGAGCAATCAAATCTCGCCGAGCGCGTCCGGCTTTCCGCGGACGAGAATCCGGAGAACGCCGCGCCTTTGGTCATCTGGGACGTCGGACTCGGCGCCGCGGCGAACGCGATGGCGGCGATCCTCTGCTACGAAGAGCAGGCGGCGAATGGTCCGGTGCGTCCGCTGCAAATCATCAGCTTCGAAAACGATCTCGACTCGCTCCGGCTCGCTTTCCGGCACAGCCGCGATTTTCCTTACCTGCGCCACAGCGGCCCGGCCGGAATACTGAAAGCGGGCCACTGGCAATCCCGCCAACACGCGGGCTTGAGCTGGTTGCTTCTGCCCGGGCGATTTTCTCGAAACGATGTCCGCCGCTCCCGCTCCGCCGGACCTCATCTTCTACGACATGTTTTCGACCAAGACTTCCGGCGATCAATGGACGCTCGATGCCTTTCGCAAGCTGTTCGAAGCTTGCGCGGGCCGCGCCGCCGAACTTTTCACCTACACCTGCTCGACCGCGAACCGCGCCGCGCTGCTCGCCGCCGGCTTCTACGTCGCCCGCGGACGCAGCGCGGGAGAAAAGCTGGAGACCACCATCGCGCTCACGCCCGCGGCTTGTCGCGCGCCTTCGTCCTGCCGGCACGAACTGCTCACGCCCGATTGGCTGGAAAAATGGAATCGCTCCGGCGCGAAGTTCCCCGGCGAAATCGAAGCTCATCAACATGGACTCATTCGAGCAAGTGATCCGGGAGCACGAGCAATTCCGCCGGAGTCTTAACAACAGGTTGGCTGCAAGGATAAGGCGCTTCCAGACTGCCCTCTGGTTTGCGCGGTTCGTAAACCGTTACTCCTTGATTTGGCTGCCGTTCCGCAGCTCTGTACGGAGGGAACCGAAGGGGATACGTGTGCAAATTGACATCGGTTGCAAAGAGAGCCGAATATTAAGCATGCCCAAGAATACCGAAGTCAGCCGCGAGCGTTTCATTGAACTCCTGAATGAAGACCTGGCTCGCGAGTATCAAGCCATCATTGCCTACGTGATTTACAGCCAGACGATCAAGGGTGCGAAGTTCAACTCTATTGCCAAGGAATTGGAGGTCCATGCCGGCGAAGAGCTGAGCCACGCCATCCTGATCGCCAAGCAAATCGATTATCTGAACGGTTCGCCCGTAACCGTTCCCAAGGAGGTCAAGGTTTCGGATAAGGCGGAAGACATGCTGCGATTCGATCTCGCGAACGAGCAGGAGACCATCGTCAATTATCGCGAACGGATCCGGCAGGCGGAAGCGATGGGCGAGTTCGGCATCAGTGAAGTGTTGCGCAAGATCATCGCGCAGGAACAGGAACACTTTACGGATTTGGCGGACGCTCTCGGGATCGATAATCCACGATCAAAGGCTAAGGCGGCGCCTCCAAAGCGCTGTAGTAGCCTCGCTCTGTCGAGGCGTTCTGCGCTGGTCCGGCGATCCACCTTCGTGCGCTACGGCACGGCGATAGAGCTCCGTGGCTACATTCACCCGATGGCATGGCGGCAGCTTCGATGAACTACCTCGTGAAGAAACTTCTTCGCTTTGTCGGTCAAGCGGCCTGCCTTTTCCTGGTCGCGGCAGGATTGCTGGCCGCATTGGCCGCAACTTTCTGCCTGCTCGCCATGCTGATCGTTTGGTTTCAAGAAGGGGCTCTTCAGTCCTCCGATCGAACGATGGTCGCGTGGGGAGTGAAAGGGTTACTGGGATCTGGCGCGCTCATCGGATTGGCTTGGTGGCTTCGCGGTAAAATTGTCCCCAGCCAGAAGAGCGGATGATACTTTTCAGACTGGTGGAGTCGAAACCCGGCCGGTTGCAGAAACTCGTTTGAACGCTTTTCCGGGTTCGTCTTGCGTCCTCTGGCTGGGGACCCATCTCTGGGCTCGCGAGCCTGGAAGCGCCTTCACGACGGTTCCGATAGTAGCCGGATGGATCACGCTGGGTTTCCTCGGATTGCATGCTCACATCGCCTTGCACGAATTAGGACACCTTGTGGCCGCCTGGCTTCTTCGCCTTTCCCCGCAAAAGATTCAGGTCGGAATCGGCCCGCTGCTTTGGTCCCGCGCTTTCGCAAACGGTCTGCTTTGTGAATGGCGAGCGTGGCCCCATGGAGGCTTCGTGGTGGCGCCCGGCCGAAGAACGGAAGGATTCAGAACCCGGCAATCGCTCTTTATCGCCGCCGGCCCGCTGGCGGATCTGCTGGTTCTTTGCTCGGCTTACCATGCTGATCGCAGTATGCCTTCGGGGGCATGCGGGCATTGTTCTTACCACGGCCCGGGCGGCATGATATTTTTCGGCTTCTTCTGTTTAACGGCGCTCACTGCCGTTGGAGGCGTGATTCCGCGCCAGGTGACGGACTTGGACCGACCAGGGTGTGGACTGATGGATACATGCTCCTTCGCCTGTTGACCGGATCAAGCCTGGCCTATCCAGAAATGGCCTACGATTCAAAATGGAAAGGTCCATTGGAAATGCTGGCTTTCGAAGGTTCTCGAAGCGCAATGCTCGCCGACTCTGTCGAGCGGAAATTGCTCGCCAGTCCCGCAGCCTTTCACGAACAGCGAATCCTGTTGAGCTCACGGCTCCTGCGCAAGCCGTCGTTTACTTTCGGGCCTCCGGCGTGACCGTGATCTTCACGCGCTGCGCCATCGCGCATCACCACGATATCCACCGGCTGGCCAATCTTCGCCGCGTCGAGCGCGTAGGTGTAGTCGTAGATGTTCGCGACCTTCTGGCCGCCGAACTCGACGATGACATCGCCGCCTTTCAAGCCCGCTTTTTCCGCCGGGCTGCCGCCGCGTATCCCGGCGAGTTTCACGCCCGCGACTTCCGTGGCGTAATCGGGGATCGTGCCCAGAAAGACGCGCAAAGTTTCGCGGCCGCCGGCGCCTTCGTTGCGCTCCACCTTCACGTAATCGGGGCGCTCGTCGCCTTTCGCGAGATCCACGACCAAAGCGCGCGCGAACTTCGTGATCCGCTCCAATCCGTCGTAATCGAGTTTGTCGGCGGTGTCGGTGGGCCGGTGATAATCGTCGTGGCCGCCGGTGAAAAAGTTCAGCGACCGGCACGCCCTTCGGATAAAACGCCGTCACGTCCGTGGGCAAATAGGGATCTTCCTGGAGCGACAGATTGAATCCGGCCGCGACGTTGCGCTTCTCGATCAGCCGCCGCCACGCTTTCGATGAGCCGACACCTTGCAGGCTCAGTTTGTTTTCTCGCAGCCGGCCGACCATGTCGAAGTTCACGTAGGCGGCGACGTTCGACAGCGTGAACGGCGGGTGTTCGACAAAGTAGGAGGAGCCGATCATCCCAATTTCTTCTCCCGACCAAAACGCGAAGATGATCCCGCGGCGAAACTCCTCCGGTTTCGTCTTTCGTTCCTCCGCGAGCGAAGCCGCCAATTCCAGGACCGCGGCCGTTCCGGACGCGTTGTCGTCGGCGCCGGGATGAATTTTTCCTTCCTCGCCTTTCCGCTGCATCGCGCCGGTCTCGCCGAAACCGAGATGATCGTAATGCGCGCCGATCACGACATATTCGGCCTGCTCCGGGCGGACCGGAAGGCGGGAAGCACGGCGATAACGTTGCGGTCTTCCTTCCTGATGTGCTCCACCGCGGTCACGAGGTGGACCGTGACATTCGGAAGCGTGAAACCGCTTTCCGCGTGCGGGTTTTCCTGGTCGAGCGCGGACTGCAGCGATTTCAAATCTTTGCCCGCGCGCCGAAAGAGCGCGTCCGCCACGTTGCTGGAGATGCTCGCGGCGACGATTCCGGAATTCGCCGTGCTGGCATCGAACGAAGTCGAGCACGAGCTCGCCCTTGTTTGGGGAGTTCGGTCCGGTGACGAACAACACGGCCTTCGCGCCATGCTCGCGCGCCAGCATCGCCTTGTAACGGAGCCCGGCGTAGCGGTTCAGTTCCTGCCGCCGCTTCGGATCGACTTCCTCCGGCACGTAGCGCAAGACGAGCGCGATCTTGTCCTTCACATCCACGCCGGCATACGAATCATAGCCTTCCGCTCCCTTGCCCGGCACCGACAAGCCGTAGCCGACAAACACAACTTCGCCGTCGACGGTCTGGTTCTCCGTGAACGAAAGCGGCGCGAAATCTTTCTCGACCTCGAACCGGAGCGGTTTGCTCTATCGTATTCCCGCTGCAGGACGAGTTCGTTCTTTTCCTTCAGCACCTTCACCCCGGAATTGAATTCAAACTTTTGGAAAAAGGTGTTGTTGTCGCCAGCCGGTTTCAGTTGCGCATCCTGCAAACGGGCCGCGATGTAATCCGCCGCCTGCTTCGCGCCCGCGCTTCCCGTCATCCGGCCCTGCCGTTCCTCGGAAGCAAGGAAACCAACTTCTTCGCGGAGATCGGCGGCAGTGATTTCGGCTGTGCCGGAACTTTCGCTGGGGAAGCCGACGATGTTTCTGTTGGCTTCGCCGCGACCGCTGGGGATGGAGCCGGGCCCTGACCGGCGCGCGGCGATTCCGCGATGGCTTTCAGCGCCGCGTCATGATTCCAATTCGCCAGGAAAAGCTGCGACTTTCCATCGGCGGTGCGGCCGGTCGTCCAGCAAAGCTGCTTGCCATCGGGCGAGAAGACCGGCAGGCCATCGAAGCCATCGGTGAAGGTGACGCGCACCGGTTCGTGCTCACCCGCCGCATCCACCAGGTAGAGCTCGAAATTCGTAAAGCCGAGCTTGTTGGAGGTGAAGATCACGTACTCGGCCCGATGGATGGAAGTACGGCGCCCACGACATCGCCTTGAAATCGGTCAGCCGGCGCTCATCCGAGCCATCCAGCTTCATCGTGTAGACATCCGCGATCGCGCCGCTCTTATCGAACCGCCGCCAGATGATGCGTTGTCCATCCGGCGAGAAGAACGGTCCGCCGTCGTAGCCGGGCGTGGAGGTGAGCCGGCGCTGGTTCGAGCCGTCCGCGTCCATGAGGTAGATCTCGCCGAAGTAAGCGGGATCGGTTTCGTAGCGCTTGCGATCCTCCGCGGAAAGTTTCTCGAGCGGATAGGCGTCGCGCAGCGAGCAGAACACGATCTTGCTCCCGTCCGGCGAGTAACTCCCTTCCGCGTCGTAGCCCGTTCGCCTTGGTCAACTGGCGCACGTTCGAGCCGTCGCGGCGGGCCGCGAAAAATATCCATCGCCTCGTCGTAATCCCACGAATACCGGCGTTCCTTTCCCGACGCGCGAAAATCGAGCTCCGCTTTTTGTTTCTCCCGCGCCTTCGGATCGAGATGCGTGGAAGCGAAGAGCACTTCATCTTTCCCCGGCCGGAAGAACGCGCAGGTCGTCTTTCCCATTCCGGGCGAAACGCGGCGAGTGTCTCCCGAGGTGAGATCCAGCGTGTAGATTTGGTAGAACGGATTGTCCGGTTCGCGCTCGCTTTGAAAGATGAGCGCCTTGCCATCGGGCGAGAAATAACCTTCCCCGCTGCGCCGCCCCTCGAAGATGAGTTGCCTGGCGTTGGAGAGGAACCGCGCCTCGTCTTTGGTCTCCTCCGCCATCGTGTTCCCCCGAACGAAGCCGAGGCAGATCGCAAAAAGAAGCGGTCTGGCGAAATGGAGATTCATATTGTGATGATTTGGCGGGAGCGTCTTTTTACGCGTGTCCCGGCCACGGCGCAACACGCCGCGATTAATGGACGACTCCTTCCCAAGTGGATCGTCGCGACTCTTCCCGGCCTCTCTGCTAGCCGGAACGCCGACGGGCCGGCGAGCGGTTGGAATGCTGGCCAGGATGGACTTCGATTCCAGAGGCGCGAAAATCCATCTCAGCCTTCTGTTTCTCCCGTGATTTGCTCCGTTAGCGCGCCACTATGGTGCCCCGCGGTCGTAAACTTCGACCAGCCCGACGCCAGTGCCGCTATTCACTCCCGAAAGTAGGGCGGTGTAAAGACCCGGCGGTAGCGTCGTGGCTATGCCGGACTCCAATTGATTTGTCGGCGCCAGACCTGCGGCGGTCAGTTCTCCGGCAGCTGCCGGATCATCCTGCCAGTTGTTGTTCGCGATCAGCAGCGCACCGTTCCCGTCGCGCAGCTCCATCGATGGATCGGGCAACGCATCGGATACGCCCAAGGCCGTCAGGCTCGGGCCAATGCCGCGCACAACAATCCTGTCATTACTCGCCTGAGACGGGTTGCCACCCAGGATGAAGCCCGCGATCACAATATTGGCACCAGTATTAACGAAGGCGCGCGTGCTGATGTTGGCCAGCTTTGCTGGAACCGCCGGGCTCAGGTCGTAGACTTCCACTAACGCAACCCCGGTAGTGTTGTCCTTGCCCCTGAGCACCGCGGTATAGGACCGGGATTCAAGGTCGCATCAATCGCTGCCTCGAGATCGTTGCCGGGCGGGATGCCGGTGGCGATGATTGCGCTTTCCTGTGAGGGATCGTCTCGCCAATTGTCGTTCGTGACCGTGGCAAAGGGATCCGAACCGTGCAGTTCGAGCACCGGATCAGCGAGAGCGTTGGCTACTCCCTGTCCGGTCAGGGAAGGTCCGATGGCTCGGATAAGCAGGTGTTTGGGAGCTGTGCCGGTAATAATGAATCCGCCGATACCAACGTTCTCGCCCGTCTGGACGAACATGCGAGTCGAGAGGTTGACGGCCTGCGCTGCTGGAGTTGGCGTGGCTGTGACAGTAGGGGTCGGCGTTGGAGTCGGAGTTATCCCAGGTGTCGGCGTTGGTGTTGTCCCAGGTGTTGGAGTGACTGCAGGTGTTGGTGTAACTCCGGGAGTTGGTGTTACCCCTGGGGTGGGTGAGGGGATTGGCGTGGATTTTGGTGTGACAGTAAGAGTGTCTGACTGAGTCACAGTGGCGAAGAAGGCCGAGATGGTGACGACCGTGTTAAAGGGAACAGGAAAGGTCGTCACGTTGAAATTGGCCGAGGTCTCTCCCCCCGGCACGCCAACGACCCCGGGGACCTGGGCCGTATCGGGATCGTTCGTAGATAGGGTCACGAAGATCCCGCCCGCGGGAGCCGCGGCGCTCAGGTGCACCGTTCCCGTCGCGTTCGTCCCACCGGTCACGGTGGTCGGATCGAGCGTCAAAGATTGCAGCAGGGGCGGCTGATTCGGGTTGGGAGCAACGTTGATAAAGGATGACTTGGTTACTCCTCCGGCGGTGGCGTGGATCTCCACGGTCGTCAAGATGGTCACGGGACTGGTCGTGCCGGTAAAGCTGTGCGTACTGTTCCCTTCCGGAACGACGACTGTGGCCGGAACGCGAACGACAGCTGGATTATCACTCGTTAGACTAACAACTCCGCCCCCCGCAGGCGCCTCCATGACCAGGCTAACGGTCCTGCGGAAAGTCTCGCCCGCGAACACATCCGACGAGGGGGGTGCCAGGGCGTCCACAGTTGCTGGGCGCGCCGGGTTAGGATCGACCTGGAGCACTCTCGCCTGCGATCCACCGGAAATTCCGTAGTGCGCCTGGATGAGCGGCCACTCCGTCGTCCACACTTGTGGAATCGTCATGGTGAAATCTGCGCTCATGCTGCCCGCGGACACGGTGACGCCGCCCTGCGGCACGATTGACTGACCTCTCACGCTGCCACTGAGAAAAACAACAGCGCCGCCCGCGGGCGCCGGCGAAGTGAGAGTGACGGTCGCCGTTGCCGTGCCACCGCCGAGCGCGCTCGATTGATGGAGCGTCAGGGAGGAGAGGCTTGGCGCGGGCTCGGGAGTCCCAGGAGGCCTCAGCACGACTGAAGATTGCGGAGCACGAAAGCCGCCGGCATCGGTGCCCGTTTCAATGGTAACGCGGGTGGCCACCGAGACCGCGCTCGTGGTAATGACGACGGTCGAATCCGTTCCACCCGCCGGTATGAAAACGGTCGCGGGCACTGTGACCAGGCTGCTGTCACTGCTGATAAGCCTTACAGTTGTGCCTCCTGCGGGCGCGGGGCTATTCAGGATAATCGTGGCCGTGACCGAATTACCTCCGATTACGCTTTCGTTGCTCAACCCGGTGCCAACAAGTATCGGGCTCAGGCCAATCGATCCGAGCTGCGATACATGGGTATCAGACGCATGGATTGTCCCGACCCCGCCGGCGCCAGGAAGGATGGTCGTGGGGATCGGGAAAACGTTGGCGTCGGTCCTGCCCGCGGGGATCGTCACGGTCGGCGGCATGTCGATTTCCGGGAGGCTGGCCGAGAGACTGATGAGCGCTCCGCCCGCTGGTGCCGGCGCGTCGAGTCTCACTCTGGCCCGCGCTGGGTTCCCGCTAAAAACGGTGATTGGGTCCGCGATAAATTCGATCAGCCCGAAAGGGGGCTGCGACGGCGCGGCGATCGTGATGGCGCGGCCGGCCGACCATGGCCCGGCGACCTGCCCATGGTGAGCGCGGATGCGCCAGAAATAGCTGCCCGGGGCGAGGAGATCTGGCGTGAGCATGTAATCGGAGCGCGAGATGCCAGGGACGAAGAGCACGCCAAATTCGCCCGGAAAACCGGGATCCGTATCGACGTCGAGATCATAATTGGCAAACCGCGGATTGGGGGTATCGGACCAATCGAAGGTCAGAGGGAGGATTCCCGAAGCTCCAACGGCCGGTGAGAGCAGCGAGGGCGCCGCCGGCACGGGGGCCGCATTCGTGACATGAACAACGAGCGTCGCGGAAGGAAGACTGCGAACGTTCTCCGCGGAAACGGCTCGAACGCGATAGTAGACGTCCATCTGGTCGCCCCAACCCTGGACGGATTGAGTGCCGAAGGTCAGCGCATTGATCGTCAGGGCGAGAGGATAGGAAAAGGTGGGCTCGTCGTCCACTTCCAGCAGGTAATATTGCCCGCCTGCGACCGCCGACCAGTTGATATCAAAAAACTCCGAGCCGTGAACCTGAACACCTGTCGCAGGTGAACTGATCACCGGGGTTGCCGGCGCAGCGCCAAGGCCGGTCACCGTGAAACTCCGCACCTTCGACCAATCTGAATCGACGCCTCCGCTCTTGGTCAACTGGGAATCTTTGACTCTCCAGAAATAGGTACCGTTGGGAAGACCGCTCACCCTGTCCTGGGTTGGTGTCGGAAAATCGTCCGACAGATTATTGGTAAAGCCTTCGGCCACGACGGTGGTGAAGGCCGCGGTCGTCCCGACCTGCCAGGTGTAACTGCCGATCGGTCCACCGGGAACGGAGACCTCGTTCCAGTCGAGGGTGATTGGTTGGACGAGCGACGCGCCGTTCGCGGGCGCGACCAGCCCAGGGGCCGGTGGCGGGGTCGGCGCCTGGGCTGGCGTTGGCGGCACGGTCTTCGCCGCTGCCGGATAGCCCAGGCTCATCAACAAAAGGATCGATGCGATAACGGCTGAAGAACGTTTCAGACAATTCATGCCGCCCACGTAATCGATCCGCTGAAAACCGGCCATTCAGGAAAAGTAACTGAACTGTCACTTTCCCGCTTTAGCCGAACCAAAGCCGCCATCCTGGCGACATAAGATTAGATCGGTAAGTCTCGAAACGGGATCGGGCCGACTTTTTTCTCGGCGATGGTGAGCTTTGCGAATTGGACTTTCCCTTCGAACTCGCATTGGCCCGTCTGAATCTGGGCGATCGATCCGCCTTTGATCCGGAGGATGATGCCCTTCAGCGCTGCTGAAAGTTGGACGGTGAACTCAATCTTTTTCGGCAACGGCATCCCGCCGATTCGGATCTCGATGTAGGGATGATAATCGCTGCGCACGGTGTGTTCGGCGAGTTCCAGAAACATCACCTTCTCCGGATTTTTCCTGGATTCTTCGAGTAACCCCTGAAGTGCGTCCGCCTTTTTCCAGGAAGTAACCAATACGTCCGGCAATGGAACGTTAAACAGTTCCCCGATCTTGGCGACGAGATCAGGCATCGCCGCAGGCCACTTGATGGTTTTGATTTCGCGACCGAGATGGCCTTGAAATTCCTTCCATCGGTTTGACGGCTCAGGCGGTGCAGCCGGGTCAGGCAGTGAAAGCAGATCGCGCAGGTTCATGGACGAATCAGTCATTGTTTCTCCTTTACTGATGTGACCAGCTCCTCGCCGAGTGAATCGAGCTTCTGCTCGCCCTTGAAGAAGTTGGGATCAAAATGCAGTTCGTAATTAATGGCGATATTTTGCGGAGGATTAGTCTGCGCTGCGCCGCGGTCCCAATGCGGATGAAACGTCGGCGACGGTGAGAACAACAGTCCCTTCAGGAGATAGGCGAGCGCTCCGACTCCAAGACCGCCGCCCAGTAGCCAATAGAGCCACGAAGACGTTCCTTCTGACGACTTTATGATTATCGGAGTCGGAGTTGGAGTCGGTTCCGGCGTCGGCTCCGGTGTTGGCTCTGGCGTCGGCTCTGGAGTTGGTTCTGGAGTTGGTTCTGGAGTTGGTTCTGGAGTTGGTTCTGGAGTTGGCTCTGGCGTCGGTTCTGGAGTTGGCTCTGGCGTCGGTTCTGGCGTGGGCTCCGGCGTCGGTTCTGGAGTCGTTTCTGGAGTCGGTTCCGGTGTGGGCGATGGTTCGTAAACGTCTGCGACAGTGATTTCCTTTTGAACCCGTCTTCACCGGCCTTACGTAGATGCGCCTCAATGGCTTTGTTCGAACTTCTCCCTGGGCCAGGTAAGTTTGGGGCGAGCTATATTTATGCGTGGTCCGTGGCTCGCTGCTATCGGCCGTGGATCCATCGCCAAAATCGAAGTGATAGGTGATCTGAGGAGTGGCCACCCGAGCCCGGAGGGTCGGATCGCTTATGTTCGGCCGGATCTCGAACGACACCGTGTCACCGACATTCACCGTTTGCGAACTCACCCATAGATCCAGGGGCGTGGCTGGAGTGGGGGTCGGAGTTGCGATTGGAATTACGACCACGCGGTCTCGCAGTGGGCGCGTTTGAGTTGGCTGCGCCTCCTGAGCGACGGCGACCGGAAGGATCAGCAGGAACAAAAGGGGAGCGATGATGGTCGTCCGCCCCAAACGGAGCGGTCCGGCCCGCATCCGATTGCGCAATCGCGCGTCCGAGTCTTTGGGGGACTTCTGCATGAGAAGGCCCTCATCAAACCAGAGTGCCGCCGATTGTCGATGATGTACGTGCAGGGCTTTTTGCTGCTTCTGGTGCCCTTGGACGAAGGGGGAATCGGTCACGATTTATTGATTGGACGCGATCCCTGACCCAAGCCGTCCCAGGCAGAAAGAGCTCCTCCACGGGCTCGGCATCTGCTGCTAAAAGCGGAACCGATTGCCAGCGAATCTCCTCGGCCCGGGCTTAGTGCTCGTCGCCGCACCTTCGCTGGAAAAACTAAGGGATGCCGTTACCGGCGTTCATTGGACGCAGTCCAACCAGCGAAAAAACCTCACCATGATCTCCCACACGGCTCTTCGTACCGCCTTGGCCACCCTGACAGCCGCAGCCCTTTGCTTGATCGGCACGGTGCCGCCCGCCCATGCTGGCACATCCACTGACGCCGATCTCGGGGTGGTCAAGACCAGCGCGCCTGATCCTGTGAACGCCGGTTCGGACGTCACATACACAATCACGGTTACGAATGGTGGGCCTGGGGAAGCAACCGAAGCATCGATGAATGACGCGCTTCCAGCCGGCTTGATCTTCGTCTCGCTCTCTTCCCCCTCGGGCTGGACCTGTTCGAGCCCGGCTCCGGGTGCCGGCGGCTCCATCAGCTGCACGAACCCCGCCCTGGCTATCGCGGGCAAGGATGTTTTCACCGTGGTGGTTCACGTCCCGGCCGGAACACCGGCAGGCACGAACTTCACGAACACGGCGGTCGTCAGCTCCGGCACGTTTGATCCCAATGACGAAAACAATAGCTCCTCCGCCTCAAACACCGTGGCTGGGCCGATGGCTGACCTGGCGGTGAACAAGCAGGCCGACGCGGAACAGGTGCTTCCCGGCTCGAACGTGACCTACACCATTCAAGTGACAAACGGGGGACCGACTAACGCGGCTGCCGCGACGCTCACCGATGCGTTGCCGGGAACTATGACTTTCGTCTCGCTTTCCTCGCCAGCCGGCTGGACCTGCTCAACTCCTCCCGCGGGATCAGGCGGAACCGTCTCCTGCACCAACCCGAGCCTGGCCCCTGCCAGCGGCAATGTTTTCACGCTGGTGACCAACGTTCCCGCAGACACTCCGGTTGGAACCGATTTCCAAAACTTCGCTTCGGTCAGCTCGAGCACATTCGATCCCGATGACAAGAACAACGCTTCCAATGCGACCATTACGGTCGTCTCCTGTCTGACCAACCTGGTCGTTAGGACAAATGCCGATAGCGGGCCAGGCTCGTTACGGCAAGCCATCCAGGATACCTGTCCGGGCGGCACGATCACCTTCGATATGAACCAGATCGTCAGTCCGATTACCTTGACGAGTGATCAGCTGGTCATAGACAAGGATCTAACGATAACCGGACCAGGCGCCAACATTCTCACCGTCCGGCGTTCTACCAATCCGAAGACCCCCTCATTCCGCATCTTCAACATCCGATCGAACGCGTTGGATGGTTTCGGCACGGTGACTATCTCGGGGTTGACGATCACCAATGGACGGTCGCAGGGAGGTTTTCCGGCCAGCGCGGGCGGCGGTGTCAGTAACAGCGCCTCCGGAACGGTCAATATCGCCGGTTGCACCCTGAGCAATAACTTCTCCGCTGGCGTCGGGGGCGGCATTTTCAACAGCACCACCGGAACCGTCAACGTTACCGACAGCACCCTCGAGACGAACACGGCCGCCGCCAACGGTGGCGGCATTTTGAACAGCTCCACCGGGACGATCAACGTGACGAACAGCACGCTGAGCGGCAACGTTGCGGGCGGCGCAGGTGCACTTGACGGAGCCTCCGGCCTCGGCGGCGGCATTTGCAACAACGGCTTGGGTACGGTCAACCTCTCTTTGAGCACGCTCACCCTTAACTCCGCCATTTCCGGCGGCGGCGTCGCCAATTTCAGCGGCGGCGCGGTACCGATCATCAACACTATTGTCGCGGTCAACACCGCCACCACGAGCGGGCCCGATCTGGGCGGAGAGTTTACCGGGAACTTCTGTCTTATCGGCAACCTGGCCGGCGCTACCGGCACCTTCGCCTGCTTCACTGGGAATAATCCGCAACTCGGAGCCCTGGCCAACAACGGCGGCCCGACTCGGACGCATCTCCCCTCTGTCGGCAGTTTGGTTATCGATTCCGGGAATCCCAACTTTGCTCCGCCGCCGGAGACGGACCAGCGCGGGTTGCCCCGGGTTTCAAACTCCCGGGTGGACATTGGCGCGGTCGAAACCAACTACACGCTCACCGCCTCCGCGGGCACGCCGCAGAGCACCACGGTCAACACGGTTTTCCCGACAAACTTGCAGGCCACTGTGCTGGAGTCGGGTACTCCGGTGGCCGGCGCCACGATAACGTTTACTCCTCCCGGCAGCGGGGCGAGTGGCACCTTTGCCGGTGGCAATCCGGCGACGGTCACAACGAACGGAAGCGGCGTTGCGACCGCTCCGCCGTTCACGGCCAATGGCACGGCCGGCAGCTACGATGTGGTAGCGGGTGCACTCGGTATCACAACGCCTGCGACCTTTGCGCTTACAAACATTGAGGGGCTTCCAACTCCAACTCCGACGGCAACGCCTACGCCTACGCCAACAACTACTCCCACGCCGCCGCCGCCGACTCCTACGGCCACGGCCACCGCCACGGCTACTGCTACCGCCACCGCGACGCCTACTGTTACGGCTACGGCTACTGCCACCGCCACGGCTACGCCGCCGCTGCCTACCGCGACCCCCACCTCCACGCCGCCGGCACCTACGCCAACGCCTACTCCCTCAGTAACTCCGACGCCGACTCCGGCCACACGCGCCCTCAATCTCTCGACCCGGATGCGAGTGCAAACGGGAAATAACATTGGGGCTGGCGGCTTTATTATTACCGGAAACGGACCGAAGCAGGTAATCGTCCGTGGCATCGGCCCTTCCTTGACGCGATATGGCATCGACGATGTGCTGGCTGATCCTGTGCTCGAATTGCACGGTGCCGGGTCCTTCGCCACGATCACGAACGATAACTGGAGGGACACGCAGGAGTCGGAGATCGCAAAGACCGGCATTCCACCTACCAATGATTTCGAGTCAGCGATTTTGGTTACCCTGGACCCGGGCGCGTATACGGCCCTGATTCGAGGAAAAAACAACACCTCGGGTGTGGCGCTGATTGAAGTCTACGATCTCGATCAAACTGCTCTCTCGAGGCTGGCCAACCTTAGCACGCGTGCCTTTGTCAGCACCGGTAACGACATCGTTATTGCTGGCTTTTTCCTGAGCCTGGGCGGCGGCGACGACAAGATCGTGGTGCGCGGTCTCGGGCCCAGCCTGAGCGCGTTCGGTTTGTCTCCCGTGCTGGCAAATCCAACGCTGGAGCTTCGGAACGGGAATGGATCGCTCGTCCTGGCGGATAACGACTGGCAGGATAACGCGGCTCAGGCGGCCGAACTCACGGCCCTGGGTCTGGCGCCAACAAATGATTTCGAAGCTGCCCTGGTGGCGACTCTGCCGCCGGATCTTTACACCGCGCTGCTGGCCGGAGTGAACAACGGCACTGGCATCAGTCTGGTGGAGATCTACGACCTCGGGTCGCAGCCATAGCACCGGTCCTGGGTAAGCGTTCCATGGCAGGGTGCGCTGGCCGCCTTCCTCCGAGAGCGAAATGGGGCTGGGTCGAATTTGCCATTGACGCCGAATCGCTGGTTGGGTGACCTCACCATAACCATCAGCACTCTCAGGACTCGTTGCCATGACTGAACCACCGCCACTTCCTGCGCAAACAAATCGCACGGCGACCCTGCTCATCGGCATGAGTGTCGCCAATCTCATTGGCGGTGTGCTCTGTTTCGGTCTGACCAAGCTGGACGAGATCTACCGAGGGCCCAACGAGGGATGGTTCATGTGGCCCAGCTTTGTCTTATTGCCTTTGTTGGTGGGATTGATCGCGGCCTGGTTCTACCGGCGACTCGATCGGAGCCTCGGCATCACTTTTCTCGACGCGCTTTGGGTATCCCTGGTCGGGGTGGCCGCCGCCGCGGTCGTTCTTCGAGAAGGCGTCATTTGCCTGGTAATTGTTTTTCCCGCGCTCTACCTGCTCATCCTGACCGGACTGCTCATCGGCCGCATCTGGTTTCGATGGAACTACACGAGGCTTCAGCTGAGCATCTTCCCACTCCTCGTGCTGCTGACCGTGACGGACGCTTTTTACGGCTCAACCGAACGGGCAGTAGTCACGGACCAAATTCTCATCCACGCCACCCCCGATCAGATCTGGCCGCATTTGCTGGCCTTTACCGATATACAGGAACGGCCCGACTACTGGATTTTCCGGCTGGGTCTGCCGTATCCGACGCAGACAACCAATGGCGGCAACTTCGTCGGTGCGGATCGGCAATGCATGTTCAGCGACGGGATCGTGATCAAGGAGAGAGTGGCCGAGTTCGTCCCTCGGGAAAGACTTGCCTTCGACATTGTCGAACAGCCGACCCATCCCGAGGCCTACGGACACATCACCCTGCACCGGGGCGAGTTCGTCCTTCGCGACAACGGGAATGGGACCACTACGCTGGTCGGCTCGAGCTGGTACACCCTGCACGTTCGGCCGGTCTGGTATTTCGATCTCTGGACCCGTGACATGACTCGTGCCGTCCATCTGCGGGTGATGAATCATATCCGCCGCCTGGCTGAGGATGACGCTAAAAAATATTGATGAAACATTCCTAAATTGCCGCAAACGTGGTGCTTGCCTCCGTCTACCTGAATTGACATAAAGAAAGATCCGCTGCCACGCCGAGTGATGTGGGGGCGGGAGAAACGGACAACCAAAGAAAGGACCGCAGTTATGGCTGACGAAAAAACAGGCAAGAAGCCGGGCGAGGAAGGTGGCGCCGGCGTAGAGGATAACGACGCTGCAAAAGCTGAAGCCCCAGGCGCCGAAGTTGAGGGTCATAGACATCATCACAGGCTGCTCTACACATGCTGGCATGACGGCGCGGCCAATCGCGTTCACGGGAACTGGTCATGGTTCACGTGCTGGCGATGCGGCGCGCTGAACTACATGTAATTCCGCCAGGAAAATTCAATTGGAAGGGCAGGGTTCCATACCCTGCTTTTTCCATTTTCGGGGGGATTTCAGGCTTCGTCGTCTCCCTGGAGCCCGTCTCCCGGGTTTTAGCTCGTGCAAAATGCGCATTTCGCGTAAAGTGCCCGGATGCACGCCACGAACGATGTCGCCACCGAGCGACTCCGGACCTCTTCCCGGATTTTCGCCTTTTCCCGCTGGGACACCATCCCGGTTTTGGCCGCGATCCTGCATTGCGCCTATTTTTTCGGGATGTTCTATCTATTCCCGCGCGTTCCGCTTTGGGTCATGTTGATCCTCGGCTTCATTTACTCCGTGAGCATCTCCTGGAACATCAACGGCATCTCCCACAACTTCATCCACAACCCCTATTTCCGCTCCTCCCTGCTCAATCGGCTCTTCAGCGTTCTCGAGTCGGTCACGGTCGGTTTCAGCCAGGTATTCTACGAATGCATTCACATGCAGCATCACAAGGGGAATGCCGACCGCCCGGACGAACACGGAGACACCATCGACTGGATCTCAATTTACAAGCACGGTCATGACGGTGAACCCGAACATCCGCTCGAGTACACCTTTCTCAGCTTCTTCCGGGAAGATCCCATGACGGTTTTAAAGGAATTGAAGCGCAGGAATGTCGGCGAAGCTCTTTGGGGGATCGCCGAGCTGACCCTCTTTGTCGGTACCTTCGTCGTTCTCGGTATTTTGAACTGGCATTACATCGTTTTCCTTCTCGGCTTTTGGTATTTTGGCCATTGCCTCTCCTATCTGAACGGCTACTACCGTCATTACGGCGGAAATCCCGACGAACCGATTGCCTGGGGCGTGAGCAGCTACGACAAACTTTATAATTGGATCTGGTTTTATAACGGCTACCACGCCGAACACCATTTTCGGCCCAAGGTGCATTGGACCCGCATGCAGGCGTTTCACGATCAGATTGTCGATCAGCAGCGTGCTGCCGGCGTCCGCGTCATCAAACCACCGCATGCCCTGGGCTTCCTCGACCCCGATTTGCCGCCCCTGAGGTCAGAGCCATTGCGGTCCCTCAAATCCGAATCGGCTAACTAGCCCCGATATATCTCGGCTTGGCGAGCCGAAGCGTTCGGATTTCGGCGACTCACCAGCAACGCGGTTGCTCCGCTCCCGACCTCTTCGCCTCAGGACACGCCTGGGAATTTGCGGCACGACAGGCACGTAAGCGTAGCCGAAAAGCTCGCTTTCCGTAGCCGTCGCTGATCTTATTCATCGAATGAACGCCGAAGCATTTTCAGCCGGCAGCCCGCACTTTATCTCGCGCAAAGTGTCGCGATCAGGGCAAAGGGCGGCGTGCGCATGAAATGACATTCGCCCGAATTCTCCGGTGGGTGTTCGTCGCTGGCTTCGTCGTTCTGGTGACGGTATGCAATCTCGCCTCGCTGCAGCAACGACCGGCGGCTGAGCTAGTTATCGAGATGAGAGCCAGCGTTCCTTCGCTGGCGAAGGTCTACTTTGATACAGGTCGCGGCTTTAACGAAGTCGAGAGTGCAGCCCAGATTGTCTCGGGCGCTCCTGATGTGCAGCGCCTTGTCTTCTCACTTCCTGCGAAGACGATCCGGGCAATTCGCTTCGATCCTCTGGAAACCGATGGCACCGTTTGGATAGGTGATGCGCTGATTCAACGATCCCGCACTCACGCCTTATTGCAGCGGTTCGATCTCTCGAGGATGGCGGCAAGGAATGAGATTGCGTCGCTCGTCAGTCGCGAGGGTGGCCTGGAGGTGATAACCGAGGGACAATCCACTGACTCGCGATTAGTGCTTTCCCTGGATGCGCCTCTAACCATCAGGCACTCAGCGCAGCAGATATTTTCCGGACGTTTCTTTCGCTTGAATGCGATTTGGCTCGTCGCCGGCGTCCTTCTGTTGCTGGCGGATCGCTGGCGCAGCCGATGGTGGCCGAGTCTGTCAAGCTTACTGCGGCGCGTCGACAAGACCTTCACCGCGTGGTCGCAGCGTTGCGCGCCATCCACCGTCTTGCCTTTGGACCGCACCGCATTCTGGTACTACACGCTTTGCCTGGCAGTTTTCGCAATCATGGCCCTGGCCGGCTTACACGGCTCCTCGATTAGCATGTTCAGCTCGGTTGACTCTCACAGTTCGGTGAAGCATCACCCGTTATTAGGGAAGCCCAGGTTCATCCGAATTGATGAATGGAACTGGCATACTCCCACAATCCTAAACCAGGTCCTGCGGCGCGACCGTTTCGCGGCTGAATCATCTCTGCTTGGTCCGAACAAGGCGGCTCTGTTTGGTAATATCCCGACGCGTCATTGGACGGAATGGTTTCGGCCGCAGTTTTGGGTTTTTCATTGCCTGCCTCCCGCCGCGGCCTTCGCCTGTTATTGGCAAACGAAGGGATTGCTCCTCCTTACCGGCACCTTCAGCCTGCTTTTGCTACTTACACGCTCCAGTTTCGCGGCAGCTTTGGGCGCGCTTTGGTCACTACTTCTCGGCCTACACCCAGTGGTGTTACTCCTGGCCCAGCCTGTTGCCCGAGATGGTCGGCTTGTTCGGTTGGGCCTTGTGCTTGGGCGCTTACCTGACAGTAGGTCAAAACCGCTGGCGGTTGACCCTGGCGGCATTGCTCTGCGCGCTTTGCGCGATCGATTTTGCACTTTCCATTTATCCGCCGCACCAACTCCCACTCGCTATCCCGGGCCTGGCAGTCATGGGATGGTGGTTTTTGACACATGCCGGCCTGGTCTTTCGCAAAGAAGGCTGGTGCAGGCGCAGTGTCGCTATCGGTGGCTGCTGGCTTTTGATCGCTCTCGTAATGGGACTGTTTTACGCTGAGACCAAAGTAGGCTTCGCGGACATAGCGCACACAATTTATCCGGGTCAAAGGGTGGCGACGGGCGGGACGATGACCGTCGCCCAAATGCTTTCCCATTTTTTGGATTTCTGGAAAACCGAAGCACGTCTCCCGGTTGAGTTAGGCAATATCTGCGAGGGCGCCGGCTATCTCTGGCTGGCCCCGATCACGCTCTTGATGCCCTGGTCCGTTGCAGCAACGCGCCGGATCAAATTGGCCAATCAATGCCTGTGGCTCGCTTTCCTGCTTCTTGCCGCCTGGATGTTATTACCCATCCCCGCGGCAGTCGGCGCATTCATCCTCTTCGACAAGGTGCTTCCCTCTCGGTGCCTGCCCGCGCTCGGCCTAATCAACATTGCTATCGTAGTCACGTTCGTCAGCACGTTGCGTCCGGCCCACGCAAGAGTACCTCTGGTTCAGAAAGACGACCTTCGAGTCTTCATCGGCATCTTCGTTGTGCTCCTTATCGCTTTGGCATGCATGAATTTTGTTTATCACCAGTTTTTCAGCTATCTCGAGATTGGGACGGCCGCGGCTTATACCGCCTTCCTTGCTTTTTGTCTGCGTAAGCACTGGCGGCGGTTACTGGCTGCCGCGTTGCTGCTACCGGCCTTCGCAACTACCGCATTGGTTAATCCCATCGATCGCGGACTCGACGTGATCCTCAATTCTTCGTTGTCCGCCGCGATCAAGCGGCAGCCCGAGTTACGCGAAGGCCGCTGGCTGGTCCTTTCCTCCGGAGTCGCCCTCGGCGGTTTTTTCTCAGCTTCTGGCCTTGACCTGTTTAATGGTCTGAAAATCATACCCCCGCTGGCGGAGCTGACCCTTTTTGATCCAGCGGGGGCTTATGCATCCTTTTTTAACCGAAGCTGTTATCTGGTCGCTCAGGTTCAGACGGGAACGGGACCTGGCGAGTTCGACAATCCGAATCCTGGGATGGTGGTTTGGAAAGTGAATCCCCTCGACCCGAAGCTTAAAGAGATCGGTATAAGGTATCTGGCCTTCGATTCTCCGCCGGACTTATCCATTCGTCAGAAACTGAAGCTGCTCTTCAAGGACGAATCGAGCCGGATATGGGCCTACGAGCTCCTCTGAGAGACGCGCTCTGACCGACACACATCCCCGGGACAAAACAGAGACGATCTTCGCGATATTGCGGGAAAAGACTTTGCACTTCGAATCTCCCCTGAAAGAATCGCGAGGCTGTGAAGTTCACCGGGTTTTTTAATTGACTGCTTCGTTTTTCGTGGCCGAGGAGGAAGAGCGAAAGCAGCGTTGCCGCTTTAACCAGGGTCGGGAGATGTCACTATGAATGCGAGTGCTTCTCTGCCTGGGGCGGGCGCCCATGGCGCAGCCTTTGTCACTACTCACTGGAGTGTGGTCCTGGCGGCGCAGGGTGGTTCGCCTGCGGCCGAGGAGGCGCTCGAGAAGCTCTGTTGTACCTATTGGCGCCCGATTTATTCGTTCGTTAGGCGAGAAGGACGCACGATCGAGGACGCCCAGGATGTTACCCAGGGTTTTTTCGCGAGGTTGCTGGAGCGCCGTGACTTCGATGCGGTCCGCCGGGAAAAGGGACGGTTGCGGTCATACCTGCTTGTTTCGTTGAAACATTTCCTATCGAATGAACGGCAGCGCGCGATGACCATCAAACGCGGTGAAGGCAGGGCGCTGGTCTCACTTGATGAAGTGCTGATGCGCGAACGCAACGACCCGGAGCCGGCAGATGCCTTGACCGCGGACCGAATTTACGAGCGCCGCTGGGCCCTTACCGTTCTCGAGCGAGTATTCGACCAGTTAGGCCAGGAATACCAGAAGGCGGGAAATGGAGGCTTGTTCGACCGATTCAAGGAACTGATGGGAGATGAATCGCGACAGGTTTCACAGGCGCAGATCGCCTCGGAAATGGGGATGAGTGAAAATGCCGTAAAGCAGGCCTACCATCGGTTTCGCCACCGTTATCGCGATTTGCTGCGGGAAGAAATCGCGCAAACCGTAGCCATGCCAAGCGACGTGGATGACGAACTCCGCCATCTCGTTGCCGTCTTGCGCGCGTAACTCTTGGAAGAATTTAGTGCATTACCCAAGGGATGAGCGCCCAAACGACGTCGATGCGATTGTGCCAAAAGTGCGGTGCCAGGATTTTTGCCGGCGCGAAATTGTGCGGGGCGTGTTTGCTTGAGAGTGGACTGGCCTGGCCGGATGAGGCCGATGTAGATCTGGCCCCGACCCCAAGCACAACCGACTTCGGTGACTACGAATTAACGGAAGAAATCGGCCGCGGCGGACAGGGTGTGGTTTATCGCGCTCGGCAAAAAAGTCTCAATCGCACCGTGGCCTTGAAGGTGATCGGTCTTGGGCGCTGGGCGGCGACTCCGCACTTGAAACGGTTTCGGCAGGAAGCAGAAGCCGCGGCCCGGCTGGAGCATCCGCAGATCGTCCCGGTTTACGAAATCGGTGAGCGGGAAGGCTCATGCTATTACAGCATGAAGTTTATCGAAGGCGGACAACTCGATGAGTTGGTCAGGCGCGAGCCCGTATCGCCACGACGGGCAGCGGAGTTGCTGGTGAACATTTCGCGGACGGTCCAATTCGCGCACGAGCGGGGAATTCTTCATCGCGACATCAAGCCGGGAAATATTTTATTGGATCGACAGGGTGAACCGCACCTGACCGATTTCGGCCTGGCGCGCTTGATCGAGCAGGAAAGCACGATCACAAATTCTTTCGACGTGCTCGGAACCCCCAGTTACATGGCGCCGGAGCAGGCGGCCGGGAAGACAAAGGAACTGACTCCGGCGTCGGATGTGTATTCGTTGGGCGCGGTTTTCTATCAAATGCTCACCGGCCAGCCTCCGTTCGCGGGCGGTACCACCTACGAAACAATTCGAATGGTTCTGGAAACCGACCCGCGGAATCCGCGCCTCTGGAATCCCAAGGTCGATGTCGATCTGGCTACGATTTGCTTGAAGTGTCTGGAGAAGGACCCGAAGAAGCGCTACGAATCAGCCGCGGCCCTGGCCGGCGATGTCGAACGCTGGCAACGGCATGAACCGATCCTGGCGCGCCGCACCGGCATGTTTGCGCGCACCGGAAAATGGATTCAGCGCAATCCCGCGGCGGCCGTGCTGGTGCCCTCACTCGCCGCTCTCGTCGCGGCGCTGAGCGTGATTGTTTGGAAGAGCGAGCCGGCGCCGCCCACTGGAATCGCCGTTTTGCCCTTCGAAAACCTGAGTGCGGAGACAGAGAACGGTTCCTTCGCCGATGGGATGCAGGACGACATTCTGACGAAGCTGGCGAAGATCGCCGAGTTGAAGGTGATCAGTCGCACGAGCGTGATGCAATATCGTGGCGCGCGAAACATTCTCCAGATCGGCAATGCGCTTCGCGTTTCGCATGTCCTGGAGGGAAGTATTCGCAGGGATGGCAACCAGATTCACCTGAATGCACAGCTCATCGACGCCCGGACCGACCGGCACGTCTGGGCGGAGGAATACGATCGCAGATTGAGCGAAGCATTTGCGATCCAAAGCGAGGTGGCGCAAAAGGTGGCCGCTCAACTTCACGCCCGACTTTCGCCGGCCGAGAAGCAATCGATTGAGCGGCCCACCAGCGGGGATATCGGCGCGTTCGATCTCTACACGCGTGGGAAAGACCTTCTGGTTGGGGCAGCGTCGCGGGAAAATGGGAAGGAAGATCTGCTTAGGGCGGTTGACCTCCTGGACCAGGCGGTGGCGCGAGATCCAGCTTTCGTCCAGGCGTATGGCCAATTGGCCAGGGCCAATGATCTTCTTTATTACCACGGTAATGATCATACTCCGGCGCGCCTCGCGCGCGCCGAAGCGGCGATTGACGCGATGGCTCGTCTGGATCCGGATGCAGGCGAAACGCATCTCGCCCGCGCGGAAAATATTTATCGAGGCTATCTCGATTATGAGGGCGCGTTGAGTGAGTTGGAGCTGGCTCGCCAGAGTCTGCCCAACGACGCGCGCATCTTCGAAACCGCCTCTTACATCAAGCGTCGCCAAGGAAAATACGAGGAGGCTTTGCCTGACTTGGAGCGGGCCCTGGAGCGCGATCCGCGCAATATCTACATGCTGCAACAGCTGGCGATCGTCCACTCGCGCCTGCATCGTTTTGCGGAAAAAAGAGCGGTCCTCGAACGCATCCTTCTTATCGATTCGAATAACCTCGAGGCGCAAATCGACCTCGCCGGCATCGAACTTTATTCCAAGGCGGACGCTCGCCCTTTGCGTCAGGTTATTGACTCAATTCTCGCAAAGGATCCCGAAGAGCTGCCGCGAATCGCTAACGTGGGACTCGATTGTAGCCTGGATGAGCGCGACTTTGCCGCGGCCAGGAAATTTCTGGCTGCACTGGATCCTCGTCCTGCTTTCAACGACGGGCCCGTTCATTTCAGTCACAAATTCGGAGAGGGCTTTCTGGCCCACCTGACCGGGGATGAAGCCGCGGCCCGCTCCGCTTTTCTCATCGCGCGGACGGAGCAGGAGAAAGTGGTTCGAGCCCAGCCCGATTTCGCGCCGGCTTTGGTGGTGCTGGGTATGATTGACGCGGTTCTGGGGCGCAAAGAGGACGCTTTGCGGGAGGGCCGCCGGGCGATGGAGATTTTGCCGATGTCGAAAGACGCGGTTAACGGCCTACTGATTTCCGAATATTTCGCTCTCATTGCGGGCTGGGTGGGCGAGAAAGATCTGGCCTGCGAACAGCTGGAGACCGCGCTCCGGTATCCCACCTCAACCAACTATGGAGAGATGAAGTTATTTCCGTTTTGGGATCCACTGCGGGGCTTTCCTCGTTTTGAAAAAATCGTTAATTCGCTTGCCCCAAGGTAATTGATCTGGCTCCAGCCGCGGGGACGAGCGAGCCGCTTCTTCAAGCCGGATTCATCGCTTTCGGGCCCTCCATTGTTTTCGCGTAACCTCGCGCGCGATTTCCGGCAGTACGCCTGCGGGAATCACTTTTATGAATGCAATCAGAGAAACGCGCCGGTTTTTGTTCCAGCTCCTGGCCATCGTCTTTTTTGGCGTCGTGAGCAGCGGCTCCGCGGCCACGTTTGATATCGCCGACGGCGACGTGGCGGGATTGATCGATGCCATTGATCAGTGCAACCACAATAGCCAGGACAACACCATCAACCTGGCCAGCAATAGCGCTTATGTTCTGACTGTTGCGACCGAGAGCGATCTAGCGGTGGGCGCCTCCGGGTTGGTGATCCACGGTGGTTACCACGACGGGCACGTCTATGACCTGACCATCAACGGAAACAACTCCTCGATCACGCGCAGTACCGCAGCCAACACCCCTGCCTTTCGCGTCCTGGCGATCCGCCCTCTGTCGTCGACGGAATTAACTGCGCATTTCACCATTAACAACGTCACTATCGCGAATGGCAGCGCGGTTCCGGCTTTTTCGCCGATCGGAATCCCGATTGAATATGCCGGATACGGGGCCGGCCTTTTCAGCGATGGCTATGCCACTTTGAATAATTGCACAATTCGGGATAATCATGCTTACCGGGGCGGCGGCCTCCATGCCACCCTGCATGTGGTACTGAACAACTGCACCATCATGCAAAACACCGCGTCGCAAGACGGTGGCGGAATTTATACCCAGAGCCAGGCTTTCGCCGGGACGTTAGTCGACCACGATTCCAGCGTAGAGCTCTCAAACTGCACGCTCGCCAGCAATCAAGCCTCAGAAGGCAATGGCGCCGGTATCTATCACCGAGGCTATGACAGTAATTATCCTTCGATCCTCAATCTGGATGGGTGCACGCTGGCCTGGAACGAAGTTTTTATCGATGGCTCTCCTTCAGGTGCGATTTTCACTTTTACCAATACTCTTTTTGCATCGGCTGCCGTAACCAACCGAGACCTGACCCACCCGACAATCATTTCCAACGGTTACAACCTGACCGACGCGACCACCCAGGGTTACTTCACGCAAGCGACGGATCGCTGGAATGCCGATCCGAAATTAGATCGAGAAGGTTTACAATTTAATGGCGGGCCCACTCCTACCATCGCGCTTTATGCCGGGAGCGACGCCATCGATCACGGGAACAGCGGCCCCTTCGATTTTTTCGATCAGCGCGGCTCACCTCGCAAAGTCGATAACCCTTCCGTCCCTAACACCGCCGACGGGACCGACATTGGCGCATACGAGGCGCCGGTTGATCCGGTGCAGAGCGGATTTCCCTATGTCGTCACGACGTTAACGGATCATGATGACGGCGTTTGCGGCGGAAACGATTGCACTTTGCGCGAAGCGATTGCGCGCGTGAATAGCGTCACGACTAACTTCCAGGAAACGATTTCGTTTGGATCAGGTGTGACGGGTATCTCATGCTCAACGGCAACGAATTGGTCCTGACAAAGTCCGTTACCATTAATGGACCGGGCGCGCGCTTGCTCAAGATCAGCGGGAATGGGCAAAGCCGCATTCTCAGTGTGCTCGGCGGCGGGTCGAGCATCTCAAATCTGACCTTTCTGAATGGTTTTGCTTACCAGGGCCCGGAGACTTCGAGTGTTGGCGGCGCGATTTATATCGAGACCTTCCTGACCCTGACCGATTGCATCTTCACCAACAACAGCGCCGCCGGGGGAGACGGCAATGCCCTTACCGGTCATGAAGGAGGGTGGGGGCGCGGCGGAGCCATTTTCAACGGACATGCGCTCGACCTTATCCGATGCACATTTACCGCGAACAGCGCCCGCGGCGGCAAGGGTGGTACGCCTCTCGAGGACTCTGTCCAGCGTCCAGGGGGGAAGGGCGGTCAGGGTCTGGGCGGCGCGGTCTTCAATGACGTGAACGGCACCCTTACGGTCACGAACTGCACCTTCTCTGGAAATATTGGCAACGGAGGCGCGGGGAATGATGGCGCCAGCGTAGGCGGCGCGGGCGGCGCGGGCGGGACAGGCGCCGGAGGCATCTTCAATCAAGGCGCCATGACTGTGACCAGCAGCACCTTGAGCGGCAACATGGGCAATGGCGGCGCTGGCGGCCACGGACGGGGTCTTTCTCCGGATGGCATCGCGGGCAAGGGCGTCGGCGGAGTTCGCGCGGAAGCCGGCGCGAGCAACATCAGAAATTCCCTGATAGCTGGTAACACGCGCAACCAAACTGGAGGCCCCGATGTCGATGGCGCATTTACTTCCGGCGGATTCAACCTGGCTGGCATCCTCACCTCTACCGCCACTGGCTTCACTGGCCAGTCGGACCAGACGGGCACGACGGCGGCGCCGATCAATCCGTTGCTCGGTCCCCTGCAAAATAACGGCGGCTCCACGGACACCCTGGCTTTGCTCACTGGCAGCCCCGCCATCGATCAAGGCTACTGGTTTAACCTGAGCGCCGATCAACGCGGGCAGGTGCGGCCGAAAGATCATGTGCAGATTCCGAATGCGACGGGCGGCGATGGGAGCGATATCGGCGCCTTTGAAGATCAGGCCTTGGATCCTGGGATAACTCCAACCCCCACACCCACGGTAACCCCAACCGCCATGCCTACGGGCACACCGACCGCAACACCTGTTGCAACCCCGAGTCCTTCGCCCATCATATCTCCAACTCCCACCCCACCCACGGCGACCCCAACCGCCACGCCTACGGCAACATCGACCGCAAGCCCCGTTTCGACCCCGAGTCCTTCGCCGACCATATCTCCAACCCTCACCCCTACCCCCACCCCCACTGCAATCCCAACCGCCACGCCTACGACGCCGACCCCAACTCCGGCTACCCCCACACCGAGTGTGACTCCGTCGATTCCGACTCCATCACCGTCAGCAACGGTTTCACCGACCCTACGCCGAGCCCGCCTCTTTCGCCGTCGGCCACTCCTTCGGCGACACCTACGCCTTTCATTACACCGCCTGCGCCGACGGCTACCCCTACCGCGAGCCCGCCGGCGTCACCAAGTCCGACCATCGCGTCGCCGACTCCATCACCCACCGCGACCCCGCGAGTGACGCAGGCGATCAACTTGTCGACTCGTCTCCGGGTGCAAACAGGAGAGAACGCGGGCATCGCCGGCTTCATCATCACGGGAACTTCGCCGAAACGAGTGCTCTTGCGGGGAATCGGACCATCGTTAACGCACAACAACATCACCGATGTGCTGGCGGATCCGGTCATGGAGTTGCACGGCCCTACTGGCTTCACCACGGTCATCAACAACGACTGGAGAGAGACCCAGGAAGATGAGATCCAGGCCACCGGCATTCCGCCGGTGAACGATCTCGAATCAGCCATCGCGGTGAACCTGGTTCCCGGAGCCTATACCGCGATCGTGAAAGGTATCGGCAACACGACCGGCGTGGCTCTCGTGGAGATCTACGATCTGAACCAGGGAGTGCCTTCCAAACTGGCCAACCTGAGCACGCGCGCCTTTGTCAGCACGGGGGACAACATTGTGATCGCGGGCTTCCTGCTCAACGATGACGCAACCATGGATAGAATCGTCGTCCGCGGCCTCGGGCCCAGCTTGAGCGCGTTTGGCATTGGCAACGTGCTGGCTGATCCGAACCTGGAGTTGCGCGACTCGAACGGTGTGCTGCTCATCTCGAACAACGATTGGCAGGACAATCCGGCGGCTGCCGGAGAAATTTCCGCCGCGGGTCTCGCGCCATCGAACACCCTGGAGACGGCGATGGTCGCAACCCTGCCGCCGGGCCTTTACACGGCCCTGCTCGCTGGAAGAAACAGTGGCACCGGCATCGGCGTGGTTGAAATCTACGACTTGGGGGCACCGTAAGCCGCAGCGCGCATTAATTGGGGTCAGCGAGCAAAGGTTTCCGACTTGCGCCGAATCAGGAGCCCAGCGGTCGCTGCGCTGCCCAGCGCAAGGGCAGAGCCTATTAGCATGACCCAACGAAACCCGTCGACGAAGGAGCGATCGATTGCGTCCGTCAAGAGATCTTGCGTGTGGGCGGGGACTGATTGCGGCAACGCGACCCCGGCTAACCTGTCTCGCTGAGCAAGGAGGAACTGCCGCACCGAAGGCGAGATGTCGACCTTTGCCAGGCGACGATCAAGGGATTGATTGAAGGTCTGGAGCATGACAATTCCGAGCACCGCAATCGCGAGGAGCCCAGCGGTTCGCGAAACAGCGTTATTGATTCCGGATGCGACTCCGGACCGTTCGCCCGCCACCGAACTCATGACGGTTGTCGTCAAAGGAGCGACGCTCACGGCCATTCCGACTCCTAGGACAACGACGGCGGGAAAGAAGGTCGTCCAATAGGAGCCACCCACGCCCGGGAGCATGAAAAGGGCAAAGCCGACCGCGGCAATGAGCGGTCCAATAATGAGTGGAGTCCTGGCCCCGTGCCTTTGCACGAGAGCACCGGACCAGCGGGAAAGCAGGAAGATGATCAGGATCAACGGCAACAAAGCGGCGCCCGCCGCGGCGGGGCGGTATCGTTGCACTTGAATCAAATTGAGTGGCAGAAAGAATAGCGTTCCACCGAGCGCACCGTAGAGGAGGAACGTGAGCAGATTCGCGCCCGCAAAAGTCCGCGACCGAAAAAGGGCGAGCGGCAGCATTGGATTTTGGCTCCGAGCCTCGACGAAGAGGAAGAGCGCCAGAAGAACAAGGCCGCTCATGATCGCGGCAAGAACAGCCGGATGCGTGAGGCCTCGTGAGGATGACTCAATCAATCCGTAGACGAGCGCGCCCAGGCCGAGGGTTGCCAGAATTCCACCAACCCAGTCGAGGCGTCCCTTTGTGACACTCGAGCTTTCGGGCACGTGAAGGAACGAGATTGTTAGAGCCAGAATCGCAATTGGGATGTTGATGAAAAAGACGGCGCGCCACGAAACGGCTTCGACCAACCATCCTCCGAGCATCGGACCGATTGCGGCAGTGATGGCGCTAAAGCCGGACCAGGTCCCGATGGCCCGGCCGCGGTCCTCTTCGGAAAAGGAGTTGCTAATGATCGCCAGACTCCCGGGAACGAGCAGAGCGGCGCCCATTCCCTGCACGGCGCGGGCCGCGATCAGCTGTCCGATACTGGAGGCGAAACCGCACCAGGCTGAAGCACCGGCGAAAACCGCGACGCCTATAACGAAAATTCTTCGGCGTCCGTAACGATCGCCCATCGAACCGCCGACCAGCAGCAGGGCGGAGAGCAGCAGCGCGTACGACTCGATTACCCATTGGAGGCCCACCACGGTAGCTTTCAGATCTTCCTGGAGCGCGGGCAGCGCGACGTTGACGACCGTTCCATCGATGAAAGCCAGGCTCGAACCCAGAATCGTGGCTGCGAGAATCCATTTCTCGGATGATTTGGAGCATGGTGAAGCAACAGGGCCCGATAGAATCACGCCTTCGTCACTCGGTCCGCGAATTGGCGTTGCCATCGGCGTTTAGATTTCGAACAGGGAAATGGCGTGACGCGTCAACGGGCGCACGTCGAGTTTTTCGTGAGCGGTCTTGCCAGGAAACATACGAAAATACGAGGATTTGATGGTGCCACTGTAAGCTTCTTCGCCTTTTGCTCGCGCGTTCAGGTGCATTAAAGTCCCAGAAATGACGGTCGAAGAACAGGAAGACGAACAGTTCTATCGCGACACGGAAAGTATCGCGTTTCCGAAACTGAACGATCACCAGCTTTCGCTCCTCGAACCATTGGGCGAACGCAGGGTGTTAAAACGCGGCGAGGTGCTTTTTAAAGCTGGGCAGCGCGATCTCGGATTGGCAATCGTTCTACGCGGGGAACTCGAGGCCTTCGAGACGCGCGATGGCATCGAATATAATCTCGCGACCGCGCGCGAACGCGATTTCACGGGCGACGTCTCGATGCTCCAGGGCACCTCGGTCCTCGGTTCGAGCAGAGTCAGCTCGGATGAAGCCGAGATACTTCATATTCCAGCCGCCGAACTCCGGCGGGCCCTCGCGGAAATTCCCGGCGTGAGCAAGACAATCGTCGATGCCTTGATCATGCGGCGGCGACGGCTCCGCCGCGATCGCGAATTCGCGGGAATACGTGTTTTGGCAAACCGCAATGCGCGCGATGGACATCAGCTCGATGACTTTCTTGACAAGAATCGAATCCCGCACCGGCTGGTCGACTTTGAGAGCGAACAGGGACAGGCTCTGGCCAAACGGCTGCACCTGACCAATCGCGATTTGCCCACGCTGATTACCCCGGGAGGCGCTCCTTTGCGGAAGCCTTCCTTGCGCGAAGCGGCGCAAGTGGCGGGCTTGCTTCGTCCCCTTGCGTTCGAGAACGAAACCGAAATCATGGCCGACCTCGCGATTGTCGGTGCCGGTCCGGCCGGTCTGGCCGCGGCTGTCTATGCCGCTTCCGAAGGATTGAGAACAGTCGTCCTGGAAAGTTATGCGCCGGGGGGCCAGGCCGGCTCCTCTTCGTTGATCGAAAACTTTTTTGGTTTCCCGACCGGAATCAGCGGCGGCGATTTGACCTGGCTCGCCCAACTTCAGGCATACCGGTTCGGGGCGCAGTTTTCTACGCCGGCGCGAGCGCTTTCCCTTCATTACGACGGGGCCGATGAATACGCCGCCTGTCTGCAAGTTGATGGCTGCGGGGCCGTGCTGCGAGCGAAGAGTGTCCTGATCGCGACCGGTGCGAACTATCGCCGCTTGGATGCGGAAGGGTGCGACCAATTTGAAAGCATGGGCGTTTATTATGCCGCGACCGCGCTCGAAGGTCAGATTTGTCGCGGAGCAACCGTCATTGTCGCTGGGAGCGGCAATTCGGCGGGGCAGGCTGCGATGTTTCTTTCTGATGGCGCCGCCAAAGTGCTCCTGGTCATCCGCGGCGGCGATCTCGCAAAGATGTCGACCTATCTTTCGCGACGGGTGGAAACGAAAGAGAACATCGAGATTCTCTTTCAGACCCAGATTCGGAGACTGTCTGGTGGGAAAATGCTGGAAGAGGCCGAGTTGGAAAACACCGGAACCGGTGAGCGGCGCGCCGTCCGAACGCCCGCAGTTTTTTCCATGATTGGCGCCGATCCCTGCACCGAATGGTTGCCGGCCGAGATCGAACGGGACGAAAAAGGATTTATCAAGACGGGGTCCGACGTGGCGTCATCGCCCCATTGGAAAGAGAACACTCGGCAACCGGGCCCGCTCGAAACCAGCCTTCCTGGCGTTTTTGCCGCCGGCGACGTCCGGTCTGGCTCGGTGAAACGTTGTGCTGCCGCCGTCGGCGAAGGCGGCATGGCCATCGCCGGCGTCCAAATCGCCCTCGCCGCCTCCGCTAGAAATTAACACGGCAGCCTGAATTCTTGCTACCCGCCACTCGTTCTCGTGCTCGTGCTCGTGCTCGTGCTCGTGCTCGTGCTCGTGAGCGATCCTAGAACGAGAGGTGGATTCCCGGGCCGAGCACCAGAACAAAAAGAAGAAAGATCATGACCGCGAAGCCGATGACCGGCAGGTTCCATCGCAGAAAATCATCTCTCGAGATGCTCTTGTCGGCGTAGCGTTGAAAGAACGCCGGCACCAGTCCAAGTCCCAGGCAGGCGACGAAACTGGTCGCTGCGCCCGAACGTAGCATCTCGCCCATGCCGCGCGGATCGAGAACGGCACCCGCACAAGCCGTGAGTCCGGTCGCGAAATAAAGCGTCCACAAAAGCCGGCGCACGCGCGGTCGCCACTCCGTCTCGGATGCGTGGACGACAAAGTGAAGCTCTGCGGCTAGGAGACGAATCGCGCTCCGGTAAAGGACGAGTCCGGCGAGGAAAAGGAGGGCGCGCCAGATGCCTGCCGGCTTGAGCCCTTCGATCAGCGCCATGGAATCGCCGTGCCCGGAGAGCCCGCACTTCATCAGATAGCCAAATTCCCAGAAGAGACCAAGCATGGCGCCCGTCCAGAGAAACAGCCGCCATCTAGGCGCTGGCCGGCGGATCAATCGTTGCAGCGTCAGGCAGAGCGCCGTCCAGCAGAGGTTGCCGATCGGTCCAGCCAGATCGAAAATTCGCCAAAACGGCGCCGGCAGTTGGGCCGGATAAATCAGCCTTGTCGTGGTAAGCGTGCCTTCTCGACCACCCGCCAAAAGCAATCCGATACCGTGCCCAATCACCTCGTGGGCGAGGTCCGTCACGATAAAAGCGAGCGCGCCAATGGCCGCCACCGTCGCGAGACTGTCTTCGGTTGAGACGTGGATCTCGTCAGGCGCCATGAGCATTAGATGCCGTCCTTCGTGACGAATTGTCGAGACTCGAAGGCGCCGGGGCGATGGCAGGCGGACGACGCGATGACTACAAGGTCCGCGCTCGATTACCTCTCGCGGAGTCTTGATGCGTCCGTCGTTCCCGTTAGCGCTTGAATGAGGGGGGGTGCCGACGACGCATTTGAAAAGCCGACCTTGGTGACCGAATGGTTTTCGTGATCGACCCGCCTTTCCGCAGTCCGCGCGAGCGCGTCGGTGGTCTCTATTACTTGGGCCGGATGCTCGACAAAATCCGCTGCCATCTGCGGGAGGAGTTGCCGGAGGAGTATCGGCCGAATTTCGGTGTCGGCCTGGATGGAAGGCTCTGTGGCATGCTCGGGGTTGACCACGCTGATCTCATCGAACGGATGCGCGGCGGCGGGAGCGACGAGGAGATTCTCGAATGGTGTTATGCTCGGGGCACACGCCTGAATAGCGTGCAGGTCCACATCTGGAACGAATTCGCTCGGAAAGTCGGCTGGAACGATCGAGTCGCGAAGTTTCTTTCCAAGGTAAAAGCAGAGGATGGCACCACCACTGAGACCGTCGCGATTTCAACCGCTTTCGAGCTGATCGACTACCGCGAAGGCCGCTCGCCGGAAGTGTAGGGCTGGCTGTCGTCCCAGACCTCTTTCTCGTTCTGAGGCAGTGGGAACAAATCATTCCAATGTCCCATTGGCAGGACCTCATCATTTCACGAAGGTAAGCGCATTATGAAAATGAAGGCGGCGCAGATCAGCAAACCCGGCGGCGATTGGGAATTGGTGGAACGCGAGATCCCGGAGCCAGGCGCCGGACAGGTTCGCGTAAAAGTGGAGGCGTGCGGCATTTGCCACAGCGATGTGCTCGTTAAAGACGGTCTATGGCCGGGGCTTCAGTTTCCTCGCATACCCGGGTCACGAAATCGCGGGCCGCGTCGATGCGGTTGGCGGCAACGTCACGGGGTGGAAGAAAGGTCAGCGGGTCGGCGTGGGCTGGCATGGCGGACATTGTTTCGTCTGCGAACCGTGCCGGCGCGGCGATTTCGCCATGTGCGTCAATCGCAAGATCACCGGCCTCGATTTCGACGGCGGCTATGCCGAGTATCTGATCGCACCGGCGGCGGCGCTGGCCGCGATTCCCGATGAATTGCCGGCGGAGGAAGCGGGGCCGTTCATGTGCGCGGGTGTGACGGTCTTCAACGCGCTCCGCCATTCGGGAGCGCGTGGCGGTGACGTGGTGGCGGTGCATGGCATCGGTGGACTGGGACATCTCGGCGTGCAGTACGCGCGGCAGATGGGATTCAGGACCGTGGCGATGGGCCGGGGAAAGGACAAGGAAGCGTTGGCGAAAAAACTGGGCGCGCATCATTACATCGATTCGGGCGGCGGCGATGCGGCGGCGGAATTGCAAAAGCTCGGCGGCGCGCGCGTGATCCTCGCGAACGGCGCCGAACGCAGAGGCGATTTCCGCGCTGGTGGATGGCTTGGCGCCGGACGGTAACCTGCTGGTGCCGGCCGCGCCTAACGAACCGCTTTCCCTGAACGTGATGCCGTTGATCATGGGGAGGCGATCGGTCTCCGGCTGGTACTCCGGCACCGCGAAAGATTCGCAGGACACTTTGGAGTTCAGCGCGTTGAGCGGCGTGCACCCGATGATTGAGAAATATCCGCTCAGTCGCGTGGCAGAAGCCTACGAACAGATGCACAGCGGCAAGGTGCGATTCCGCGTTGTCCTGACGATAACCGATAGTGCGGCCGATTAGGATTGGACCGGATTGCCTCCTCCATCGGCGCGCCCTAACGAAGTAATACCATGAAGAAAAATAAAGGAGCGGATTCTCCTTCGAAACCTCGTCCAATTCCTGTGCCGACGAAGAGCGAAGCTCCGAATACCCACCAGAAGGCGCTGGAAGTGAATCTCGATCCGAGCAAGTACGGCGTCTTTGCCGAGATCGGGGCCGGCCAGGAAGTCGCGCGGTGGTTCTTCCGGGTCGGTGGAGCGGCCGGGACAATCGCCAAGACGATCTCAGCCTACGACATGACGGTGAGCGACGCTATTTACGGACACTCCGATCGCTACGTGAGCCGAACCCGCCTGCAAAGCATGTTGGACCACGAGTATCAGCTGTTGCTGAAGCGGTTGGGCCGGAAACGGGGCGCCAGCGTCAAATTCTTCGTTTTTGCCGATACCGTGGCGGCGCGAAGTTATGTCCATCCGGAGAATTCACACGGGTGGCTGGGAATTCGGTTTCAACACGAGCCTCGGGCGAAACCATCCGAGATTGTCATTCATGCGCGGCTGAATGACCGGGAGAATCTCCAACAGCAGGAAGCGTTGGGCATCCTCGGCGTCAACCTGGTGCACGGCGCCATTTACCGGCACAAGCAGCCGAAGGAGTTGATCGCCTCCTTGCTCGACGGTCTGACGACCGAACGGCTGCGAGTCAATACGATCGAGTTTTCCGGCCCGGCCTTCCGCGACGTGGACAACCGCCTGATGAGCTTGCAGCTGGTGCAACTGGGGTTGGCCGGGGCCGCCATGTTCACGGCCGACGGCGACGTAGTGGAGGTTTCTGAAGTCTTGTACAAGAAACCGATCCTGGTCGAACGCGGCAGTTTCCATCCGATCACGAACGTGACCATCGATATGCTGGAATGCGCCCAGTCCCAGTTTGTGCAGGAGCGCGAAGTCAACGGCGAAGAGCTCGTCGTCCTCATGGAAATGACTCTCCATAATCTCACGGACCACGGTGAGATCGCTCATCAGGATTTTCTCGACCGGGCGGATATGCTCCGCACCCTGGGCAAGACGGTGCTGATCTCCAACTATGGCACCTACCATCGCCTGGCAGGTTATCTGTTTCGTTACAGCAAGAGGAGAGTCGCCCTGGTCATGGGTGTGCCCAGTCTCATGCAGATCTTCGATGAGAAATATTACTCGGACCTGGATGGCGGCATTCTGGAATCCTTCGGCCGTCTCTTTAAAAACGATCTGAAACTTTACGTTTATCCGCTGCGCCCCAGTCGCGATCAACCGTTGATCACCGCGGAAAACCTGCAGGTCGCGCCCCATCTCAGGGACCTTTACGCTTACCTTTTAAGGAATCGCAGCATCGAAAGCATTCGCGGATACCAGGAGGAGTATCTGCCTATCTTCTCGCGAGACGTCCTGGCGAAACTCCGGGCGGGTCGGGCTGGTTGGGAGAAAATGGTGCCTCCGCCAGTGGCGCAGATGATCAAGCGGCGCAAGCTCCTCGGATTTCACGGCAGTCTTGTTTCAGGTGGCAAAATCCCGAAAGAGAAGGCCAGACCTCTGCCGCGGCCTCGTCAAAAGACCCGCCTTTGAGCGCGAACCTTTGGGAGGAGATTTCTTCTGGCTGAACCCGGCGGCATTGCAGACGATTGGCGCGGAATGACGGTCCTGCGCGGAATTAAATGTCTCCTTGTGGCTGGGGAATTTTCCCGGCAGCCCGATCGAGCTTGATTTTGTCTTCACACTCGAGACCGACAAAATCGCGTCATTGGAGATCCTCTCCTGAGCGACGATCCTTGAAGAGTAGGCTCCTCTGAGTGGGTGGATGAGGACATGATAAATCACGACACGCCGGCACGAATCACGGCCGACGCAATTGTGCCAGCTGTCCATCGCACGGCTGACGGTTCGTTTTACAATCCATGGCCAGATAGTGAAGGGCCCGGATCGCGAGAAACGATCCGCATGCTCCGCGAGCGTGATGCTGACTCGCGTTCGGCGAGTCCGCGGCACGGGATGTTTCCGACAGCCACGCCCGAGATCATATACCCACGCGCGAGCGACAGCCATTTTGCCGCGACCTGGATCGGACATTCCACTGTGCTCCTGCAATTCGGGGGACTCAATGTCCTAACCGACCCAATCTTCAGTCAGCGTTCGTCTCCCGTGCAGTGGACCGGGCCGCGGCGAGTGATGGATCCGGCCTTGCCGATCGAAAAACTTCCGCCGATCGATGTCGTCCTGCTGTCGCACAATCACTACGATCATCTGGACAAGCTCTCGGTAAAGCGAATCGCGAGAGAAAACCCGCACACCACCTGGATCGTACCGCTCGGGGTGGGTGCCTATATTCGAAATTGGGGCGTGAGAGAGATCCTTGAGTTGGATTGGTGGGGGCAGACCGTGAGCCACGGTCTTCGCGTCACCGCGACGCCCGCGCAGCACTTCAGCCGGCGCTGGCTGGGCGATCGCAACAAGTCGCTCTGGTGCGGCTTCGCTTTCGAAATGGCAGGCAAGCGCGCCTGGTTCGCCGGCGATACGGCCTACCATCCGGACTTCCGCGAGATCGGCGCCAGGTGCGGTCCGTTCGACTTCGTGATGATTCCGATTGGAGCCTACGAACCGCGATGGTTCATGCGCTTCCTCCACCTGAACCCGGAGGAAGCGGTGCAGGTTTACCAGGACCTTGCAACCGCGCATCCCGATGCGCCGCTCCCGCTCATGCTTGGGATGCATTGGGGAACCTTTCGCCTGACGAGCGAGCCGATGGACGAGCCACCGCAACGGGCTGTCGCCCGCTGGCGAGCCGCAGAGCTGAAGGCAGATCGACTCTGGATTGCGCGCTTCGGCGAGAGCCGGACGGTGGCGCGATAAATGTCCCCGACCGACAGGCCGTCCAACGTCCAATGGACTGCGGCTCGGGCGCGGTAGAGTTGGCCATGTTCGGAAAAATGACCAGCTCCAGGATGTCGTCATTTGTTTTCCTACTCGTCGCAGCTGGAGATGCCGCCGCGCCGACCTCCGGACTCAAGCCTGCGGATCGCTCCATGGAGTGCTAGGATATTCAGCTCTATGAAAGCAGCTTTGGTTTTCTCTTTTGCTTGTGGCGCCGGACTGATGCTCGGCTTGAGCGCGCTCGGCGGTCCCAACCCATCACATCACGTTTACGAATTGCGCCTCTATCACGTTAACGAGGGCAAGATGGAGGCACTCAAAGCGCGCTTCGGCGAGCACACCGACGCGATTTTCAGACGGCACAATATGAAGAGTGTTGGTTACTGGTCGCCGGAAGATGCGCCGGATTCTCAGAAACTGTTTGTCTATGTTCTCGAGCATCCCAGCCGGCAGGAAGCGGAGAAGAATTGGGCCGCTTTCCAGGCCGATCCGGAATGGAGAAAGGTAAAAGCCGACTCGGAGGCGAATGGACCACTGGTAGATCACATCGATCACTACTTCATGGATCCCACCAGTTTTTCAGCGCTGAAGTAAAATCCGCAGATCATCAGGACACCATTATATGAGCACTATCACCACCAAGGACGGCACGCAGATCTACTACAAAGATTGGGGCAAGGGTCAGCCCATCGTCTTCAGCCATGGATGGCCGCTGTCGGCCGACGATTGGGACGCGCAGATGCTGTTCTTCCTTAAGCACGGTTATCGCGTCATCGCCCATGATCGGCGCGGCCATGGCCGCTCGACGCAAACGAGCGACGGCCATGACATGGATCATTACGCTGATGACCTGGCGGCGTTGACCGAACATCTCGACCTGCAAGAAGCAGTGCATGTCGGCCATTCTACCGGCGGCGGAGAAGTGGTTCACTATGTGGCGCGCCACGGCGAAGGCCGGGTGGCAAAAGCGGTGATCATCAGCGCGGTGCCGCCGCTAATGGTAAAGACGGAGAAGAATCCGGGCGGGCTGCCCAAGGATGTGTTTGACGGGTTACAGGCGCAGCTCGCCGCCAGCCGAGCCCAGTTCTATTACGATCTGCCTGCCGGGCCGTTCTATGGTTATAACCGGCCCGGCGCGAAAACCTCGGAGGCGGTCATCTGGAATTGGTGGCGCCAGGGAATGATGGGAGGCGCAAAGGCGCATTATGACGGTATCGTGGCCTTCTCGCAGACCGATTTCACCGAAGACTTGAAGAAGATCTCGGTACCGGTCCTGGTGATGCATGGCGATGACGACCAGATCGTGCCTTATGCCGATTCGGCACCGCTGTCGGCAAAGTTGCTGAAGAACGGCACACTGAAAACCTATAAAGGCTTTCCGCACGGAATGCCCACGACCGAAGCCGACACCATCAACGCCGATCTGCTGACATTTCTGAAGGCGTAAGGCCACTCCTGACAGGGCCATGAGTCTTGTCCCTGATCAATTGGCTTCCCGCAAAGTTCCGTATAAGGCGGCCCTAAAGCCAGTGTGATGAAATTGGCAGTCAACCCAGATTTGGGATTGCGAAATCATTGATTCCAAAACGTTTCTTCCCGTTTCTATCTCAAGTGAAATTCCAAGGAGAAGTCGCCTTTTTTTGCGACATTCAGTAACCGTAGGAAGAACGAGCCGAAAACTCGTCATTCGCGCGCTCGAAAAAATCGAAACCGGGTTCGGCAAAATAATCATTTCGCGGAAAAGCTTTTTCCGCTTAGATCGCGGCAAAACCGAGCCAAGCGATCCTTAACACAGGCCTTCTCTGCAAAACGCATCACTCAAAAAAGATTGGCAGCTGACGCCAAAAGCCTTCGATCAACTGCTGGCGTGGCTGGATGACGGCCAGAATTCGAACGGGCGAACCTATCTGGAGATTCGGCGGCGTTTGGTCACTTACTTTGATCGAAAGAACTGTTCGACGCCAGACGAGCTGGCCGACGAAACGATCAACCGTGTGGCACGTAAGCTCGGAGAGCTCGGGCCGATCGACACGGACGCGCCCCTAAAATACTGTTATGTGACAGCGCGTTTTGTCTTTCTGGAGCATTTGCGGATGCGAGCGAGGGATCAACAATTTCGCGCTGACACCAGGCAGGAAAGCACGTTTGACCGTGATGACCAAACCGGCGGGGACATCAGAGAAAAAAGACTCAAGTGCCTGGATCGATGCGCCGCGAAGTTAGATCGCGCTAACCGGGATCTCATTTTCCGTTACTATTTCGGAGAACAAAGAGTCAAAATTGATAATCGACGCGACTTGGCGAGTTCCCTGGGTGTCAGCGTGAACGCGCTCAGTATTCGAGCGTGTCGCATCCGGGAAACGCTTGAATTATGCGTGCGGGAATGTGTCGGCCGTGAAACGAATTAATAAAGTGTGTCTGATAGATATGAGACGGCTGCACCCTAAACCAGCGCACACCTGGAATCATTATTGTCTGTCTTCGTCTGCTGAATGAGTAATCAACGATATAACGAGCAAGAAATGATTGAGTATCTACTCGGGTCTTCGCCCGAAGAAGACACCGAACGCTTCGATGCTGTCAGCGTTACAGATCGAGAGTTCGCTGAGCAGCTGGATGCCACCGAAAACGATCTGATTGATGCTTATATTCAGGGGGAACTGTCTGGTGCCACCTTGGAGAGATTCGAAACCCATTATCTGAGCTCGGCTTTCAGGCGCGACAAAGTCGAATTTGCCAGGAGTTTCCAGACGTACGCTCAGCAACACGCCGGACAAACTGCGGGAACGTTCGTCGATAATCAACGCAAGCAACAAGGCTTGCTCGCTAAATTAGTTTCTCCTTTCGGCGGGCCGAGGAAACGGCGGTCTGTTCTACCTTGGGGTTTGGTGGCGGCCGCCTTGGTTCTGTTAACTTTCGCGGGCTGGTGGGCCATCCGTAGTCAGTCCACGAAAGGCGGCGAAGTCGTCGCTTCATTCCTTCTGGTGCCACCCACCCGCGGCAGCGATCAAATCCCAACCGTACCGATAAAAAAGAATGTAAAGACTGTGAAAATACTGCTGGAATTAGAGTCGGACGACTATCCGGGATACCGTGTCGCGGTAATGGAGGCGGCGGACGGCAGGGAGCTGTGGCAAACTCCCACGATCAAGCCGGCAGACGTGGAGGGACGAAGGGTTCTTGAGCTTCTGTTGCCCGCCCACACACTAAAAGTTCGGACGTATTCGCTCGCTGTTTCAGGCGTCAATCAAGACGGCGACGCCGAAATCGTCAGTAGCTACACGTTTCGGGCAGAAATAGAGTAGGCGCTTAAATCCAGCCATGACTTCTTCAGTCCAACGGGAGCCGACTTCGTCCTCAGTGGGCTGTTGAATTGTTTTTCGCAAATGAGGCTGATCTCTCTGGCGCTGTTCCTAGCCACGCTGTCGTCTCCGGCGATCTACGGTCAATCCCGCGGGACCACCCCGGCTCCACCCACAGACGTTACCACGCTCGAATCCAATGCACCGATCGAACGGACCATTTCCGGCAAGCCCAGGCACACCTATCTAATCGCTCTCGTCGCCGACCAATACATCAAGATAATAATCGAACAACACGGCCTTGATGTGGGAGCGCGTCTTTACGGAACGGACCAACAAAAAATCGAGGATTTCGATGGAGAGTTTCGATCGAACAAGCCGGAGATCGTTGAATTCATTCCCAAGGTGTCAGGCACCTATCGGCTCGACATCATCAATAAGAATCCAAATTTGCCCCCGGGAAAATACGAAATTCGAATCGCCGAACGGCATCCCGCTTCCGAGAAGGAAATCGTGGAAGAGCAAGCCCGCATCATCTCTTTCGAATCGCAGTCTTTGTTCGATGCCGGCAGGTACAAGGAGTCACAACAAGCTATCGAGAAAGCGTTGGGGATAGACAGAAGAGAATTCGGTCCCAACAGCCCGACAACCGTTTTTGACCTCGTCCGTTTGATACGAGTTAATGCCGAGCAGGGGAAATACGAAGAATCGATCAAAGTCGGCGAGGAGATACTGGCTATTCGAAAAAGTCATCCTGAGCCAAACAGTTTCATCTTCGGCGTATCCCTGAACCAAATCGGGAATAGTTACGGCTCGCTCGAGGATTATCCGAAGTCGATCGAGTGCTACCAGGAGGCTTACGAAATTCTCAAAACAGAACTTGGTGAGGCGAGTCCGGCGGTCGCGGCCACCTTGATGAACCTGGGAGAAGATTACAAACTGCTTGGGGATAATTCCCAAGCGCTCGAACTTTACGAGCGAGCTCTGGAACTTCAGGAAAAAACCGCCCGGGAGCTGGAATACAATACGGCTGTCGTTCTGACCAGCATCGGCGCGATCCACACGGAAGCAAAAGATTACGTGAAAGCGGAGGCTGTCTTGCAGAGAGCAATCGTTATCGTAGAAAAAATTTATAAGCCGGACAATCCGCGCACGCTCGAGGCTTTGAGTTCGTTGGCTCTGTGCCATACCCGGGCGCACAACTTCGACAAGGCGGAAGAGCTTTACCTGCGCATCAAGGCTATCCGCGAAAGGTCGCTCGGGGCAGATAACGCTTTGACGGCAACGGATGCTTTTAATCTTGGGAATTTATACGCTTCCAAGAATGAGCTGGAAAAAGCGGAACCATTGTTCCGGCGAGCTTTGGAGATCCGCGAGAAGAATTACGGGGATGAAAGCCCGCTGGTTGGCAGAGTTTTGACAAATCTGGCGCTCCTCCGGGCGGCCAGGGGCGATGTGAAGGAATCGCTCGAGCTGCAACGACGGGCGAACGCGATAACCGAGCGTAGCGTTAGCTTGAATCTAACAATTGGCTCGGAGCGTCAGAAGCTCGTGTATCTCCAAAGCTTATTCGAGCAGACCAATCAAAGCGTCTTTCTTCAGACGAAATACGCTCCGGACGATGTCCTGGCCGCCAATCTGGCCGCGACGACCGTGCTGAGGCAGAAGGGGAGAGTTTTGGACGCGGCGGCGAGCAATCTTGTCGAACTGCGCCGACGCTTCGCGCCACAAGATAGCGCCTTGCTTGATAAATTTAACAAACTTAGCAAGCAGACCGCGGAGCTCATGATGAACGGTGCGAAAGATACCTCGCTCACTGACTACCAGTCGAACATCAAGGCACTAACCGCCGAGCGCGAAAAAATCGAAGGGGAAATCAGTCAAAGAGCCGCGGGTTTTTTTCCAAAATCAGAGCCGGTTTCGTTATTGGCGATTCAGGCGTTAATCCCGTCCGATTCCGCGCTGATTGAATTTGCCGTCTATGCGCCCTCCTCGTCATTTGTCCCTGATGAGACTACTTCCGACAAGAAACGGTATGTCGCTTATGTGCTGAGGAGTCGGGGTGATATCAAGTGGAAGGATCTAGGCGATGCCAGAGAGATTGACGCGGCGGTCGACGCTATCCGGCGAGCCTTGCGTGACCCGCAGCGAAAGGATGTACAGCAAATCGCGCGCGACGCCGACAACAAGATCATGCAGCCGCTCCGCAATCTGGCTGGCGATGCGACACGGTTTTTGATCTCGCCTGATGGTGAACTGAATTTGATCCCTTTTGAAGCGTTGGTTGATGAAAGCGGACGGTATTTAGTCCAGAGCTACTCATTTGCATATCTCACCAGCGGGCGCGACTTGCTGCGACTGAACGGGGCGCGGACGAGCAAGAGCAAAGAATTGCTGATTGCCAACCCGCAGTTCGGCGAATCGCCGTCGGAGCAATTAACCGCGATGAGCAAGTCACGCGGGGCGTCCGTGTCCCAGCGAAGAAGCGTCACTGCTGCGCGCAGTCTGTCTGAGACCTATTTCGCTCCCTTGAGTGGCACCCTGCAGGAAGCTCGGGCGATTCACGGTTTCTTCCCAGACGCGCTTTTCTTAACCGGGACGGCCGCGACGGAAACCGCACTGAAGAAAGCGAACGCTCCACGCATCCTGCACATTGCTACCCACGGCTTTTTTCTGTCGGAGCCGCCTTTGACCGGGAAGGAATCGATGTCGAACCCCCTGCTTCGCTCTGGGCTGGCGCTGGCCAATGCGAATTCGCATGGCAGCAGCACTGGAGGGGGCGACGACGGAATCCTGACGGCGCTGGAAGCCTCGGGGTTGAATCTATGGGGCACCAAGCTGGTCGTACTCTCGGCGTGCGACACCGGTGTGGGCGAGGTGCGAAACGGCGAAGGTGTTTACGGCCTGCGTCGCGCTTTCGTGCTGGCTGGCTCGGAGTCGCTGGTCATGAGTCTTTGGCCGGTGAGTGACTATTCTACCCGGCGTTTGATGACGGAGTATTACAAGAACCTAAAGCAGGGTCAGGGGCGCGCCGCCGCCCTCCGGCAGGTCCAGCTTCACCTGCTGAAAACCAACCCACAGCTTCACCCCTTCTACTGGGCCAACTTTATCCAGTCTGGGGAATGGGCGAATTTGAACGGCGAACGCTGACGTAAGCTGAATTGACGGACCGCTGGCGGCCGGCAGCACAGCGAGACGAGGATCGACCCGGCATCCTGCCGGCGCGCATTGCGGTCGTCGACCGCTTTTCTTGGCGGTGAAATGTTTTCCCCCGTTTTGTCTTACCAAGGTAGACGCAGACCCAAACGACCGAACAACGGTCGAGCAAGACCCGAACTACCTTATGAAAAAATATTCATTTACGCTATCGAAACTGCCGCGAATTGGTCCGTTGATTCTGCTTGGCGCGGGGCTAATGCTGGTGCAACCCAGTTCAGCCGATCCACTGTCCTTTACACGGACGGGCAACATAGCCGCCGCTCGGTATGGACATACCACAACGCTCCTGCAAAACGGAAAGATTCTTATGGCGGGGGGATCCGACGACACCTCATCTGTGCCGGTAGAACAACTTTATGATGCCGCGAAAGGAACCTGGAGCTCGACGGGCAGTCTGCACGCCTCCCGCTATCGACACACGGCGACTTTACTTTCTGACGGCAAGGTGCTTGTGGCAGGGGGAACACCTAACGTCGCGAGCTCAGAGCTCTATGATCCGATAAGCGGGACTTGGACGGTCACGGGCAGCTTGCACGCGGGCCGCTTTGGTCATACCGCTACGTTACTATCCGACGGAAGAGTCCTCGTGGCAGGAGGGTCAAACAGCTCGACCAACATTATCGCGGACGCAGAAATCTATGACCCTTCTACGGGCGCGTGGACCGTTACGGGGAGCACCATACGGGCTCGGGCGGGGCATACCGCAACGTTGCTGCCGAATGGGATGGTGCTCGTGGTGGGAGGAGCAAATAATAATGGCTTCCATGAGAGCGCCGAACTTTATAATCCCTCCACCCGGGCGTGGCAATTTACGGGCAGTAATATGAGTCACTCTCGTGGTAATCATACGGCAACTTTACTATCGAATGGAAAGGTACTCGTAGCGGCGGGAAGCAACGGTAACGGAGCTCTGGGGGATGCGGAACTTTATAATCCCTCGACCCAGACATGGGCGTCCACGGGTAGCCTGAGTGCAGGTGTTCGACTTGGTCACAAGGCTACGTTACTTCCTAACGGGCGGGTGCTCGTGATCGGTGGAAGAAATAACAGCAGCGGTCTCGCAAGTTCGGAACTCTATGATCCCTCCACTGGGCAATGGGCCGCCACCGGCAGCACGCATGATGTGCGAAATGAATCTTTTGCGGTAACACTGATGTCCAGCGGGAAGGTGCTGGTGGTCGGAGGAAAAAATCCTCTGCTGGCTACCGCGGAGCTATATGATCCCTCCAGCGGCGGCGCGTGGTTCGGTACAGCGATCGCGACCTTTGCCCGAGCCTTGCATACGGCAACCCTGCTGCCGAACGGACAGGTGCTCGCTGTAGGAGGAACGAACGGCGACACCACCCTTAGCAGTACGTCACTCTATGATCCCCCGACTTCAAGCTGGCTCGCTGCAGCCAGCCTGAACGGCGCCCGGCAACGCCATACGGCGACTCTGTTGCCTGACGGCAAAGTTCTTGTGGCTGGCGGAACCGCCGGCAGCAGCGTTTTGGCGACCGTAGAACTTTATGATCGATCGAGTGCAACCTGGATAAACACTGGAACCCTCAACACCTCGCGCTACGACCATACCGCCACGTTATTGGCCAACGGGAACGTTCTTGTTACGGGAGGGGTTCGCCCCGGTACGCTGGGGGTGCCGGCGTATGTCTCGAGCGCTGAGCTTTATAGCCCCGCGAGCGGTCTTTGGACAGCCACCACCAGGTTAATAACCGCCAGGCATTATCACACTGCCACCTTACTCCTCAACGGGAAGGTTCTGGTAACGGGAGGCGCGAACGCAAATAATAATTACCTTGGGACCTCGGAACTGTACGATCCCTCGACCGGCACTTGGACGGCGACCGGCAGCCTGGTAACTCCGCGCGAGCTTCATACCGCGACCTTACTACCTGATGGGCGAGTCCTCGTTGCTGGCGGAAATGATGACGCTAATGGCCAAGGTATCCTCCTTTCGAGCGTGGAAATCTACAATCCTGCGACTGGCACTTGGTCGGCCGGCCCCAGCCTGGGCACCGCGCGAGCAGGCCATAGCGCGACCTTGATGCCAGACGGCAGAGTGCTCGTCTATGCCGGAGCCGGCAACGGCAACACTTATCTGACGAATGCAGAGCTCTATGATCCCTCCATTGGGAAATGGACTGCCGCTGGTAGTAATTCGGCGCGTTCGCGCCATACCGCCACGCTGCTGCCCAACGGTAGAGTGCTCGCAGTCGGGGGATTTTTCGCCACCAATGCACCCCAAACGAGCACAGCATTCTATGACCCAGGATTCGCATTCCTGCGACCCACCTGGCAGCCGCAGATCTCTTCAGCCATCCTCACTTCCTCAAGTGATGGATTCCACCTCTTTTTGTCGGGCTCCCGCCTGCAAGGCATTTCCCAATCCTCAGGCGGCAATAGTCAGGAATCGGCGACCAATTATCCCGTTGTGCAAATCCGTAGCATCGACAATGGCCAGGAAGCCTTTCTGCCACCCGATCCGGAGTTTGGTTGGTCGGATCAGCTTTTTCGATCGACCGTAATCAACGGATTCCCATTTGGTCCTGCCTTGGTAACGGTCTTTGCGAACGGTATTCCAAGCGATGCGTTTTACCTATCGGTTCAATCGTCGAATCCAGGGCCTAACCCCAGTTCCTTGGGAAACATCTCGACCCGCCTTCGGGTGGAGACCGGCGACAACGTCTTGATTGGCGGCTTTATCGTCACTGGCACGCAGCCGAAAAAGGTGATCGTTCGTGCCATTGGTCCTTCCTTGCCTCTCGCCGGCGTCTTGGCTGATCCCATCCTCGAATTACGTAACTCGTCCGGTGCCTTGATCCAAGTGAACGACAATTGGCGCAGTGACCATGAGGCCGAAATCATCGCTACGACGATTCCGCCTGGCAACGATTTGGAGTCCGCTATCGTAGCAACATTACCGGCTAACAATTCGGCTTACACCGCGATCGTCCGGGGGGTAAACAACGGAACCGGGGTTGGCTTGATCGAAGCCTACGACCTGGATCGAACCGTTAATTCGAAACTGGCCAATATTTCTACCCGGGGATTGGTCCAGACCGGTGATAACGTTTTGATCGCGGGAACGATCGTGCTGGGCGAGACGTCGCAACGGGTGCTGGTGCGAGCGATCGGGCCCTCCCTGCAGATTGCGGGGAAACTGCAAGATCCGAGCCTGGAATTGCGCGACGGCAATGGCGCTCTGCTGCGCTCGAATGATAATTGGCGCAGCGATCAAGAAGCGGAAATCATCGCGACTACCATACCTCCGGGCAATGATCTGGAATCAGCCGTTGTCGCGACGCTGCCATCCAGCGGAGCATCCTACACCGCTGTTGTTCGCGGGGTGAACAATGCGACAGGCGTAGCGCTCGTGGAGGTTTACGCACTCAACTAAATAAAAGCGCTCCGATGGGTGAGCAACGCAACCCGGTTATCGTGGAGCGGCGATCCGAAGCATGGGCAAACCGGGCGGAGGCCGTCACCGATCGAGTTCGCTTCTAGCACAAATCTTAGTACAGTTTTGCGCCTTGGTAGAGATTCACCAAGCGGCCAGGGTGGCGAAATTGGCAGACGCGCCAGACTTAGGATCTGGTGGAGCAATCCTTAGGGGTTCGAGTCCCCTCCCTGGTATTTCCCGGCGAGGATGGTGAATGGAGGATGGACGATAGCGGGCAGGAGAGGGCGGAGGCCTAGGGTTGGCCGCAGTATTTGAAGAGCAACATCTCGGTGGTCGCGTTGTCTCCGTAATAAAAACGAATGGCCCCATCACGGCCGACGTGATCTTGCAGCACGCTGCAGCTCGCGCGGCGGCTGTGCACCTGGTGAATGCCGAGATGGTTCCGGACGTACAATTCGCCCCACACCTCGATGAAAAGAGCGCGTCCGGTTTTCTGAGCGAGCAGCGCCTCCAGCGCGGGGCGTTCGTACTCGATGTAGCTGATCGGTTGGGCCGCTTCGATTTCGTGATAATCCAGTCCGCGACAGGCAGCCATTCCGGTGCGATGGCAGTTCGCTCCACGTTGCGGTGACAACGCCGACGCGGACGCGTGGATCGAAGCCTGCCGCCGCGTTCTGCCTCGAGTGGGTGCTGAGCGCCACGCGGATGGGTTCGCCGCTGCCCACGCTGAGCGTGATCCAGAAATGATCGATGTTGGCCGGAACCCGGTCGACTTCCGCCGCGAAAGCGATCGGCACACCCGCCACGCGCACAAACTCTCCGTGGCGCCAGGGAGAGTCCCGGTACTTGCTGCTGTGGCGGCGTCGATGTGGCAAGCGAGCAGGGTAATCGTTTACTCGGCGGCATGGGAAGAGCCCATCACCGATCTTCCGCTTCCTCGACCTCTTCGGCTGTTGTCCTTTCCCCGTCAGGGAGAGGTGGGGGAAGTCGGAGATGCTTCGAAGTCGCCGTTCCCTTCGTCGAAATAAATCGTTTCGCCAACGCGGGAAAGGCGGAGATGCTGGCGCCAATCGCCGGAAGGAAATTTCCGTGTCGCCTCCAAGGTTTCGGTTACAGCGCGCGGGGGCGGTGATCGGCCCGCCATCGCTTCGGACAAGACTCGGCCGTCGAATTTCTGCGGCGATTCCAATCCGAGAAGGTGCAGAATGGTGGGCGCGAGATCGATGTTGCCGCTGGGCAGATCATTCACCATCGCGCGGCGAAAATCGGGACCGACGGCGATCAGCGTGTTGTGCACGTCGAATTTTCCCAGAGTGGCGTGGCTGCCCTGGCCCGTGTCGCGGGTCGCATCGGTTATGATTTGCCCGGGAATGCCGAACCGATTCGGCTTCGGGTTCCAGCGCAATGCGACCATGACGTCCGGCGCATCGGCCGTGTTCACGTGGACGGAATCCAACGGGAAAGCGCCTTCGAATTTTTCACGCGCAAAAATCACACCGGCAAAAGCGGAATGCTGCAGCCATTCGATCAGTCGGGATGCGACGGAGCGATCGTGCTCGACGATGTAAAAGAAGATGGTCCCGGCATTTCCGACGACCATGATCTGCCCGGCTTTAGGCGCTTGTTCGAATGCGGCCACGGCGTCGAATCCGGCGGCGCGTAATTCACCCGCGAAATCGATCCCGCGCTCAATCGTGGAAAATCCGTGATCGGAAACAACCAGGAGGTCTGTTGTGTCACGCGCATTTTTCTTCGAGAGCGCGTCGAGGATGGCGGCGAGGTTGCGGTCCGAGCTCCGGATCGCGGCCATGGAAAGGTCGGCGCCGGGCGAATATTCGTGCTGCGTCAGGTCGGGTTCGCTCAGCCAAAGAAGCGAATAGGCGGGCAAATCGTCGCGCCACAAAATGTCAGTCAGGACGCGGGTGGCGTAGGCGTTTGGGTTTTCGCTGGCTTTGACCGGTTCTTTCAGAGAAAGGGCCGAGCAGTCGCAGTGTTTCCTCGCGCACGCTCTGACTCATCGGAGCGGCGGCGAATTTGGTGGTGGAATTCTTTCCGACAGCTGGTCCACTCGGCGTGGCGATCGTGCAGATAAACCACCGATTTGGTGCCAATGATCGCCGTGCGCCGGCCTGCTGCGCGAACCACCTCAGCGACGGTTGGCAGGGCGAGATATTTTCCGCCACTCGTTTCGTCGCCCTTCTTAATGATCTCCGGTGCGGCGCTCTCAAATTCCTTTTGCGCATCGATCCGCGGGCGGTATTCACGGTTCCCGACCAAACCGTTGCGATTCGGATAGACGCCCGTCGCGATGGCCGCGCCGTTGACGTAAGTCATCGTCGGATAAACCGAATGATGGTGGCGAAAAGTGACGCCTTCGCGGGAAAGCTTCCAAAGCGTGGGAGCGTTGCGCTCGGTGACGAAATCAGGACGCATCCCGTCCCAGACAACCACGACAACGTGCCGATCGCTCGCGGCGGGCTTTGTTTCGCCACGGACGGTTGCAGGGAGGAAACAGGCCAGCAGCAGGAGCAAGCGCGGGAGCGAAAGGAATGGTTTCAATTCCATGAAGGCGACGGAAGCCCACCTCCGCCAGGTTACGGCAGGCCGGCCAAAGGACCCAGAGAGATGCGCCGAAGTGGGTTATGCCTTTGCAAATTTGGGCGGCACGAGCCAGCGCAAGACGCCTTTCATGGTTTCAATTTCAAGTTCGACAAGCGCGACGCCGGCTTTCGGCAATTTTGTGTTACCTCCCGTGAGCTGAAAAATGGTGCGCGTGAAGTCGGGCTCGTGTCCGACAACCATGAGGCTCTTGTCGGAAAAGTTCTTCAGGATCTTGCCAAGTCTCGCAACATCGAAGCCGGGACGCAGCATTGGTTCGACGTGGACCTTTGCCTTCAAGTGTTTGGCGGCAATCTCTGCCGTCTGGCTCGCGCGCGGCAGCGGACTGGTAACAACGGCGGGAGCGATCTCGAGGCGCGACAATAGCTTCGCCACGGCCGCGACTTCCTTCTTCCCTTCTTCGGTCAGCGGCCGCTCGTCGTCCGGCCGGTTCCAGTTTGGCCAATCGGCTTTTCCGTGGCGGAGAAAATACAACTTCACGGTTGCACTGGTGCCTTATTTTGCCGCGGGAGTTGGGCTCGGTGGTGGCGCCGGAGTCTTTCCGCTGAGAGCGGCATCTATCACTCCGTGCAGTCCCTTTTCGTCCAGCGACGTAAATGGAATGAGAACGCCGTCGATAAACAACATGGGTGTCCGATCGACCCCGATGGAAGCGCCGCGTTCCTGGTCCAATTTGATCCGGGCCTTAACCTCCTCGGCATCCATGTCCTTCTTAAAGCGGTCGACATCGAGTCCAAGCTTTGCGGCATACTCGGCGAAGGTGGCCCGTACGTTCAGTGCTTCTGACGGCGGGGCAGGAACCAGTTGGCCGGGAGCGGCCGAGGGCTGCGGGCTCGGTTTCCCCCACTGCGCCGAATTCTGAAACAGCATATCATGCATTTCCCAGAAACGTCCCTGTAGTCCCGCCGCTTCGGCCGCCGCCGCTGCAGTCATCGCGTGGACGTGCATGCCCAGCGGAAACTGCTCGAAAGACGACGCGCACAGTATCCGCATAGTCGTGTTCCACTTTCAGGAGCGTTGCGGCCAGGACGCCGCAGGGCGGACATTGAAAGTCGCCAAACTCCTCCAGGGTCACCCGCGCATTTGCAGCGCCGCGGATGTGGGGTGGTTCCGCTCCCGGTTTGCCCGTGGCAATCTTCAGGGGTGGCTCCGGATTTTGAGCGGAAAAGAAGCAGTCCGCCTCCGGCGGTGACCAGCAAGACCGCGCCAACAATAATAAAAGGGAGATAGCGTCGCATATCGTTCGAGTATTTACGATTAGTGTTAGGGCGTCTGTTCCGCCGCGGGGTAATGCTTTCTCCTCGTGAAGAAGCCAATCGCGACGATGAGGGAGAGTGACAAGGTTAATCCCGCCGACAAAAGGCAGAAGTCACAGAAGGCGTGAAGAACAAACGCCTGCACATAAAGCAGCCAGAGCGTGGTGAGGAGCATGACCGCAACCACGACCGCAGCAAGGTCCGGGCGCGCCGCGTAACCGAACGCCGCCAGCGTGGCCAGGCTGAAAGCAACGAAGTATCCCAACGCGCCGAACGCTCCGAGTGGAATTTGCCCGACACTGGCATAAGCGCTGGAAAGCACCTCCGAGCAACCCGAAGAGGCGATGCAGGTGACGTCCTCGCCCGTCAGGTGCGTGACCGTAAGATAAATGGAGTCGGCCAATCCGCCTAACGATAACAAGGCGGCCAGCGCAAAGAGCGGGGGACGTGTCGGGTCGGAAGGCGATACTTTCATTTGGCTGGTGAGGCCGCCGCTGCCGGGGCGCTGGAGCGTCCGCTTTCAAGCGCTGGCCATTGAGCTCCGCCTCGATTGCACCATGAAGGCCTTCCACGGTATTGATCGTCGTATAAGTCATCAGGTCGGCCATTCAGATAGATGGTTGGCGTCCGGTCGATGCCGAGCGTGTCACCGTGGGCGCGATCCGACTCCACCCGCGCTTTGACCTCTGCGCTGTCCATGTCTGTCTTGAAGCGCTCGAGATCCAGCTTCAACATTTCCGCATAGACGGCGAAGACATCACGCACCTCCGTTGGCATGGCCAAGAACTTGGACTCCAGGCGCCGCGACGGGGGCGCATCCGGTCCGACGGTCTCTACTCCCTTGGTCCAGCGCAACGAATTCTGAAACAACAGGTCGTGCATTTCCCAAAAACGACCCTGCAATCCGGCCGCCTCCGCCGCGCAGGCCGCAAGCACGGCGTGCTCGTGGTTTTGCAACGGTTTGTGGCGAAAGACGACGCGCAACTGATCGCCAAAATCCTCTTCAGCCTTCGCGAGAACCGGATAAAATCTGCCACAGGGAGTGCATTGGAAATCGCCATATTCCTCGACGGTTACGGGCGCTTTCGCGTTGCCGCGAACGTGGAGCGCCTCAATTACCGGTTTGGTTTGCGCTACTGGAGCGCTTGGAGCGATGGAAGCTGGTTCGACAGGGGCGTTCGGCCTGATCGACGCGCCTGGTTCGATTGAAACGCTCGGAGTGGGCGACGCGGTCGCCGGAATCGGCGCAGTGGCGGCGCTGGGTGGCTGTTTCGAACGAAAGAGCAGCAGGGCCCCTCCGATCGCTCCTAAAAAGACAACGGCGATGATCGCGATAGGAAGAATGCGTCGCATGTGGTGAGTCCGCAGCCGGGAGCGGAAAAGCTAATCGGACCTTGGTTTTGTTTCCAACTCTTTTGTCGAGGGCGGCGCTGCCGCGGCTTCAGCGCACCGCGATGCGGGCGAGCTTCCACATCCAAAGGCTCAGAGCCCCCAGGATTGCGAGGGCCAGAGCGCTAGGCCAGAGCGGCACCTGGTGCCCCGCGACCAACACCTCGGGACGGATGACCAGGCGAAACAACTGCGCCAGGCCCATCAGCCCGAAAACAAATCCGGCGATCTTCAATCCAAGAATCTGTGAATTCATATTCTGGTCCTTTTTCGTTCATCCTTTTGTAATTGAAGCCCCTTTCGCTTCACCCACTCAATCGCCGTTTTCCCTCACGGCTTTACCTTCCAGGTCCCTCATCCCGTTCGCTCCATTCAACCCTCAGCCTTTACCCACCGCCCCGGCCGCAGGCAGAGCGTAGCGCACCGGCGCATAGGCCCTGCGATTGTTGTGCACCCGCGCCATCCCGCAGTTGCGGCAGGACGCAGGCGGATTGGGCGTGTTGATGCGCTTTCGAAAGTCGGCGAATCGCGGGCCCGTCCAGATCTCGTCGAGGCTTTCCTCGTTCAGGTTGCCGACCACGGTGCCGGGCATGCAACAAGCCATGACGTCTCCGTTGCCCGTGATCGCCACCGTTCCCCAAGGGACTTCGCACGGCGCGTGAATGTCGTCCTCTCGCCAACGTTGTACCGGCGGCTGGAAGGCGAGGGCCACTCCCACTCGGACCGCTTCCGTCATCAGTTCCTCATGGAGCTGGGCGAAGGCGATTTCGTCCCAGACGAAGATCTCCTCCAGCATCTCCTCGGTGAAGGCCAGCATCGGGACCACGCTCACGTGATCGATTCCGTTTTCGCGCGCAAAGGCCAGGGCGGGTTTGATGGTGGTCGCGTTCGAGCGCATCAGCACGAACGAGATGATGGTGTGGATCTCTTTCCGGGCCGCCCTCTTGCGCGCCATGAAGTGTTCGATCTTGGCCAGCACCTCGTTGAGAGGAATGCTCCCGCGCCGGATGCTGCGATAGACCTCCGGATCCATGCTATCCAGGGAGAAGTTTATCTCCCACAGTTTGGATTCGAGCAGCATGTCGACGATGTCGTCGTCGAGATTGTTCGCGTGGGTGTCGATCCTGAACTTGGCGTCTAGAGCGATGATCCGACCGAGCGTTCCGGGATAGCGGCGCTCATCGAACAGGATGTCGCCGCTGTAATCCGTAGCCAGATGCACAAAGTCCTGGCCGCGTGTTATTTTTTGCACGGCATCCCAGGTAGCCTCTGAGGCGATCCGCAATTTCGAGCGCGTCGGCCGCGAGATGCAATGGGTGCAATTGAGATTGCACTGGCTGACGGGGCTGAAGAGCAGCGCTTGAGGCAACGGGACATAAGCCTGCGGCTGTGAATGGATCAGCTTCGTCTCAAGCAGTCGCGGCCCCGCGTGGGTGGACTGCGGTAACGTCATCTTGCGAGAGCCTGGCGTGCAGGAAGAAGAAACGGCCTTTCGACCTCTCGACCGGTTCCCAATACAGATGCTCCATCTCTCCGGGCTCGATTTTCGCGGGGTCGATCACGGCGCTACGCAGCGGATGCACCCCGTCGCCGTCGTTCGCGTGAAGTTCGAGCGTGATCGCGTCCGCGTCGCTGCAGGCGGGATCCAAACGGACGCTGACCCCCGAAAGATGGGATCGCCCGGCAAACACGACGTGCACGTTTTCCTTCCGCCGTGCGAACGTCCCTTCGGCTTTCCGGCGATTGGAATTCCACCAAAATCGTTCCCGGCGCGGTGGCTCGGGGAAGAGCGGATCGACGAGGAAAGACTTGAGGCGGAAGCGATCCGGCTGGTCGCTCGGGTCGAGCCGGAGGTGACGCACGGGCGCATGAAAGAAGACCACGCCGCAACAGATCCCGTGATCCGTGCTCGAATCGAGCGCGACCGAATCGGATTCGTGAAAGCCGCCGCCGACGTCGAAGTAGACCCGCGGACTGTGAACGTCTCCCTCGATCTCCAGCACGAATTGACACCAGCCCGCTGGGATCGGAAGAGTCGGTTCGAGGAGAATCTGGGGATCGTGGCCGAACGCGACCAGGTCCCGCCCTTCTCGCGCCAGCCCGACGACTTGCCTCGAATGACTATTGAAGCGGGTCGCGGACGTCCGGAATTCCTCAATCATGGCTTCGGTGTGCGCTGTGGTGGGTTTACGCGAGCGCCGCTTGTTTCATAATTCTTAATTTTTCCTTCGGCCTTTGTGATGCGGCAGTCCGCCGTTCGTTCCGCCAATCGGCTAGATGCGCTGGCATGACGCCTCATCGCTGGAAGGGTTAGGTCTCGGGTTCGTGGCAAACCACTTCGATGTTGTGCCCGTCCGGACCAATGACGAAAGCTGCATAGTAGTTCGCGTGATACTGCGGGCGCAGACCAGGCGCACCATTGTCTTTGCCACCCGCCTCCAGAGCCGCGCGATAGAAAGCGTCGACTTGCTGGCGATTCTCGGCCGTGAACGCCAGGTGAAGATGCGCCGGCTTCTCCTCGGTTTGGTACAGGCACAATGAAGCCTTGCCCTTCTGGGCTAAGCTCGACGCCGTATGTCGGCGGCTCCCTCCGAGACAACAGCTACGCCGAGCGGTTCGAGTGCCTTGAGGAAGAACGCTTTGCTCGCTGCAAAGTCGCTGACTCCGAATTTCACGTGGTCAAACATGAGTTCTCCTGAAGTGTGGGCGCCTGCGCCAGGTCTAACGAGAATAAAGTTAGCGACGGCCACCGGGAGCGCGCTCGGCTCGGAGATGGTCGGCTCACGAAAGTAGCTCGATGTCCGTGGGAAACTGGCGCCACCGGCGGAAATCCTCTTGAGAACAGGCGTCGACCGCTTCTTTCGATGCGTCGCGGCCGTTCCAAGCTGAGTTGCATGACCCGCTGAAGACGCCAAGAAAACGGCAGGCGGACCGGAGGGACCATGGAGCCGCTCCTCATGCCGCATCTGAAAGCGCCCTTTGAATCGTTGTAGAAGCTCGCTCATGGTCTCAGCATTTAACGAGAACAAGATGAGCGACGGCGGACGAGGGCGCGCGTCGCTCGGGTTGCAAATGTGGAAGTCATCTTAAATGTGGAGCGTACAGCGGTCTGCCGTTCGCTCCATCGCATGGTCAGGTGCCGGGTGGCTTCGGCGTGGCCGGAGAACCTCGCTTCTGCTGCAAAAGCCACTCGTATATGTCGGGCTGATCGTAGACATCCAAAATAAAATGATCCCGTCCCTCCAGAATGTTGAAACGAGGGTGTCCGCCGGCCGCCTCGATCGCCTGAACTAGCTCCTTCGTTTCGGCGATGGGCGCCTGCGCGTCGGCCGTGCCGTGAAATAGCCAAAGCGGAATCTGAGCGAGCTTGCCACCCCAGGCGGGAACCGGCGAATAGGTACCCAATGCTAGAACCGCAGCGAAGCGCGAGGGAAGACGGTAAGCAAAATAAAGCGCGCCGCGACCACCCATGCTGTGACCGGTGATGTAAATACGCTGCGCGTCGATGCGATAATCGCGCATTACGCGCTCCAACAGTGCGTCAATGCCCTCCACATCCGTCCAGATCTCGCCGGCAGGACACTGCGGCGAAACAACAATAAACGGAAAATCCGGCTCGCTTTCCAGTTTGTGCGGTAATCCCCAAATGCGTAATCGCTCCACGTCATCGCCGCGCAGCGAACCACCGTGCAGGTAAAGAATGAGAGGCCAACGGGTATCCGCCGTGATCGCGTAGCTGGCGGGCACAAACAAAAGATAGGAGAGATGCACTCGTCGATGAGGGACGGGGGCATCGAACGCGTGCGCTTGCTGGTGCGGTGGCGGCCCACTCCAAGCGCCGCAGACGGAAGCGAGAAGAACCAGGACGCTGAGCAAAAGTTGCATGTGCATGAAAACACCTAACGAGAACGAGCTCAGCGATCGCTGGCGGGCATGAGCGTGGACTGCAATGGACGTGTTTTCATAATCTTGTGCAGAGAATCCAAACGGCCAGTGGTTCGCTGCAGCGATTTGTTAGATGATTGCGATGTCGAGAAGTCAAAATGTAAATGTTACGGGTATGACAAGCCCGTCAATGTCGGTACCAGGGCGAAGGCGCCAGCGGCCAAAAGCGCTGAGCGCTGCCGCATCTAATGCTTTGTATCCGGTGCTCTTAGATATCTTCACGTCCGTGACGGCGCCAGTTTTCTTGCGGATAAATACGAGGAAAACCCCGCTGCCCTTCATTCCAGCGGACCGTGCGCCCGGTGGATACTGAGGCATCGGGGACGAAATCGCGATGCGCTTCGCCTGAGCCACCGTCATGGGCACATGCCGTACGTCTTCCGCGCGGCCAATCGGGGGCGCTGAAATAAGAGTAGCCCAAACGGCAGCGGAGACCAGGTATCTTACTGTCCGTGGAGGCTTTATCATCTAACGAGAATGAGATGAGCGACGGCCACGGGGAGCGCGCGCGCATCTCAGTGGGGACGTATTAGTCACTCCGAATCTGGACGCACGGCGGGGTGGCCGTTCGCTCTATCGCGGGGTTAGATGTCATCGCAGCGGGGGGGCCAAAAACATGGAAAGGAATACTGAAACGGATAGTAGGGCAGCCCAGGTGAGGGCGATGCGAACTAGAAGAGGCTCTTCTCGAACGTAAACCACACACCAAAGACACAAGAGTGTGGTAGCGGCGCACCAAAATGCCAATGGGGTGATTAACGTATCAGTCACTCCGAGGAAAAGTACAAATGACGCGAGCACAGAGACGCTCAGCAAGATTGAGAATATCGAGCGACGTATTTTCACTGAGTGGGAAGCAACATCTAACGAGAATGAGCTCAGGCGCCGCTGGCGGGAGCGAGCGCGGCTTTCAACGGGTGTGTTTTCATAATCTCAAGCGAGGTATCGGAGCGGCCAGCGGTTGCCTGCAGCGATTTGTTAGATGTTTTTCATCGAATCGCCTTCAGATATTCCTTCGGGTCTCTGACCTTGGGTCGTCCGGCGAGTACGTCACTCCTGTCTTCTTCTCCACGATGATCTTCGGGCCTGGAGCGCCGCCGTAGCCTACCGCTGTATCCGCTACCCAACGGTTACCGCGATTCTTCGGCAATTCAGGACCGCCGCAAAGGCCCATGTGAATGCCGAAATACGCCATCGCCAGAGCGTAGGCTTCGAACTCACCGATCGGCTTGTCGAGTCGGACACGTGCCGCGGCACGCCACGAATCCGGCCACGTGCTACCTAGAACCTTCCGTCCTTCTCAAGCCGCTTCTGCGTCGCAGCGTCTCTCGGCTCGGCTCCCGCTGCAAAGCCGGACATCAAAAGGCCGCAAACGAGGAGAGTGACGACGCGCGTAAACATCTAACGAGAACAAGATGAGCGACGGCGGACGAGGGCGCGCGTCGCTCGGAGTGGAAGGTGGAAGTCATCTCAAAAGTGTGAACGCAGAGCGGTCCGCCGTTCGCTCCATCGCATGGTTAGATGGCTGGCGTACATCGATATCGTTTCGCGCAGCGTTCTAAAACGTCTCTCCGGCTGTGCAGCCGACGGGAGATCGTGACCTGAACAACGGATTATCTAGCGCGACCGCTCGGAAAGCAAGTGATCTTGCCTGCCTGGCCACGCTCGAACCGATAAACTGCCAGCCGTTGCATCAGAGCGGCCGTCCGTGAGAGAGCCTGAAGAATTGGCTTAGCCCTCATTTGTCATTGCGCGTACAAAGAGTCGCTGACTGTCCCCGGCTGTTCGAATCTTGCCACTCGAGCTTCCCCATCTAACGAGAATAAAGTGAGCGACGGCCACCGAGAGCGAGCGTGGCTCGGAGCGAAAGCGGACTAGCCACGCAAAGCGTGAACGCGCGGCGGGTGGCCGTTCGCTCCACTGCATGGTTAGATGCGGGCACGGCTTCTGGGAAGGCCTCTCTCATCGAGTCTGGCGATATACTGATGCGAAGATGTACGCAAGAACGAGGAAGCAAACCCCCGCAATGTAGGCAGTCTGACGGTGTATGGACCACCCTTGAAAGTGAGTATCCTGCCTTGTTTTGGGCGTCCCTGACGGCGTAGAGCGTCATGATCCCCATTGCTGCGGACATGGCCCCCATGCCTAGATTCGACCATTTGTTGCCGCGCGACTAGCTCTAACGACCCCAAGCTCAGCGACGGCGGAGGCTGGCGCGCTGGCTGCATGGTGGGGGAAAGGCGGAGGCCGGAAGCAGCCAGCGTGACAGCCGGAGCCGTTCGCTGCAGCGCATGGTTAGGCGACGTTGGGCTCGCGTGGCCAAAGTGCATCGAGTCCATGCTCGACGTATCGCTGAAGAAACTCTTGGAGACTAGAAGCGAGGCGGCGAGGCGGGTCGCCGTCGTAGAAGTATATCTCTGTCGCGTCGGTTGGCGTGGCGGAGATGCAGGCGCAGAACGCGAAACACATGATGCTCCAGTCGCCGATGACGAATAGGTGGTGGAGAGTCTCGGGTGCAGACGACCAAACAATCGGAAGTGGCGCGACGTGAGTAATGCTGGCGTCTGGCGAAGCGAAATCGTTCGGTGTGGGGAGCGGCCAAAAGGCGAGCATGTCGGAATCCTCCTCCCACATCTCCGTGCCGCCCATGCCGTCGGCAGCGAGGAAATAAGTCCTGAGGTCTGTCGGCATGACCACGCCATAAGTCCGCTCGAACAACTGGATGCTCTCGGCTGACGCTCCGGGTCTAAAGTGAACGCCTTGAGAGCGCCACTTCTGAAGCGTGGCTTCGATAACTTCATCGAGCGTCATTGTGGGCGGGCATGTCGCCTAACGAGAATAAGATGAGCGACGGCGGACGAGGGCGCGCGTTGCTCGGAGTGAAGTGTGGATGTCATCTCAAGATTGAAGCGAACAGCGGTCCGTCGTTCGCTCCATCGCATGGTTAGGTGAGACGCGTGGCTTCATACTGAGTTTGGTCGAGCGCGCCATGCTTCTGGAGAGTGTCTCTCGCCCAGATCATGAGATCGGAAAAGCGACGTTTTGCCAGCAGCATGACGCCAGTATAATCAGGATCCTTCTGAAACGGCAGCAGAATAAAGCCAAAGCGCTCCTCCCCTCGGGTGGACTGTTAACGGGCGTCCGCGAACCATCCGCCAATTTGCGCGCAGAAACGGTGACCTGAAAACCTTCACGCGCAAAAATGTCAACGAACGAAATTTTTTTTGGTCACTGCGGACAGCGAGATTGGCGGCTACTCCCATGTTGTCTTATCACCTAACGAGAGAGAACTGAGCGACCGCTGGCGGGAGCGGGCGTGGCAAACATTTGAAATGTTTTCATAAAAGCGAAGCACGTAACAGAACGGCCAGCGGTTCGCTCCAGTGATTGGTTAGACGGTTGGCGTGGCTGCATGCCGAAAGGAACGAACGACATCTGGGTGGAGTAACACTAGCAGAACGAATACTGGAGGGGCAACCGCCCGAAGGGCCTCACCCACAAATACGAACCGACTCCACAAAATGAATTCAGGCTCAATCTGCCCGAGTCCCGTGATGGAACGAGTCAGGCCAAGATATGCATACACAACCGCTAGCACGATGGCGATGGCCGTAATGGCGAGAAGCGTGCGTCGAGCCCACTCGCGGGCGGAATAAGTGGCTATGCCGACGACCACGGAGGCAATGGAGCCGCCAACCGCAACCAGCCACACGCGTGCGCCGATCGAAAAGGACTCCGCAATGCTGAAGGTAAATTCGGATATCTTGAGCGACCACGCTACGCCGAGAACGAGGACAAAGATGCCGATCATTTTTGGCCAGCTAGGCGCACGAATGGTCATACCGTCTAACGAGAAAGAGCTAGGCGCCGCTGGCGGGAGGAGCGCGCGATTGCAATGGAAAGTGTTTTCATCATCTTGAATGAGGCTGCAGAGCTTCCGCGGTTAGCTTCATCGCTTGGTTAGGCCTGTTCGGACCACTTGCAAGTTGTCGTCTTCAGAGAATGCGCCTATCAATATAGCGTGCTCAGCGGAGCTCGAAACGACATTCACCGATACGCCATGGCCATCATCGCGGTCAGAAGACCCATAGCGGCTGAATACAATAATTGTTCTGGGTCCTCGCTATCTGGTAGGCGAACGTCCTCGATGACTCGTGAAATCTCGACGAAATGGCGATCTTACTCCGAGAAACCTCGTAACAGCGCAAGGAGACTGAAATCGACTCTCCCTCCTTCCGAGGAGACAGCCCAACATTTAGCCTACTCGACTATCGTCCACATAGCTGAAACTTGGCGGCCGTGGACTTCTGCAGCCAGCAAATGGCGCGTAGCGCAGAGGAGGACGCACACATGTATGCTGCACGTCGCATAGGCCTAACGAGAATGAGCTCAGCGACCGCTGGCGAGGAGCCGAGCGTGAGGTTGAAGTGGATATATTTTCATTATCTCTGAGACGTCGGAGCGGCCAGCGGTTCGCTGCAGCGATTCGTTAGATGGTTGGCGCCGGTTACTTCCACGCGGGATCATGATCGTTTAGTGCCAAGCATGCCATTTCTGTCAGTGCCTTGCCAAACCCGAAACACTGGCCGCGGTCGGGATCGGACTCTGCTAGCGACCACATGATGTCCTCATATCGGAGGCCGTGATCGCGGCGCAACGTCCGAATCGTCTGCGCGAGCTCTAACGGCATCTCCTGCTCGCACGAAACGATGCTAGCGAGGAAGCGAGATGGGCAGTCTTTTCGCAACAACGCCTTGAGGGAGAGAAGTCGAGGGGACATGAATCACGAGACCATCTAACGAGAATGAGCTCAGGCGCCGCTGGCGAGAGCGAGCGCGGATTGCAATAGATGTGTTTTCATAATCTTTCCGTGAGATATCAGACGGCCAGCGGTTGCCTGCAGCGATCGGTTAGATGTCATTCGTGTGCTCCGTGGAGCCATTCGAGCAACAGATTGTTGTCAAGCGCCTGCATAATCTCTGGCGTCGATATGATGAATCGCTGCGCACTGTGTTCTTCGCTAGCGCAGGAACGTCGCCTGGGCTCAGTTCGATCCAGCAGAGTGCTCAATGCTTCGTCATCAGCGCTTCACGATGAACGGTCGCCCTCGACACGCGCGCAAGCCCGAGAAACGATCTCGAAAGCGCGTATCGACATTTTCCGCCCGTCGATGTCGTCCGACGCAAAACCACTTTGACGATATGAGCATCCGAAAAGATCATTCGCCCTGTGCCTTCGATGTAGTCCAAGACCATGCTCCAATGAATCGCGGCTCCATGCTGAAGGTCGGGGCCTGCGCGAGGACACAGTGGAAACGCAGAGGCGAAGCGGACGAATCGCGCTGACATCTAACGAGAACAAAGTGAGCGACGGTTACCGAGAACGGGCGCGGCCCGTAGTGGAAGTTATCGAGTCACGAGGCGGGGACCGGCGGCGGGTAGCCGTTTGCTCATCGCCTGGTTAGATGTTTGGTGTGGTGCCAGAGAAGACTCGCGAATACCAAACCAGCAAGAGGGAAAAGCGAGAGTCCGAGCGGGAAGGCAACGAATCCCAATGGATCGAGCGGGTCGCCATGCATGTCGGTAACGTCCGGCTGAAAGCTAAGCCAGATAACATCCAGCTAAACCGAGCAGACAGCAATACAATCATTCAGTTGTATCTGCGTGATCAATGTGGCCACAGTCCCGGCGACGGAATGAGAAGCGGCGCTCGCCAACAAATGAATCCACTGGATGAGCAAGAACATGCCAAAGAAGACGAGAGATCCCAAGCCGCAGCAAGGACGGTGCTCCACGACCGCCGATGCAAGCAGCGATACCGGCAAGCGCGCTCAGCAGCAATGCAAAGCGAGAGCCGCCAGCAGCGCCCGGAATCCCGCCGAATACCCCAAAACCAATGAGCGACTCAGCGCAGAAGCGATGGATCGCAAAGCCTATCACGGATACGTCTTTTACGTCTAACGAGAATAAAGTGAGCGACGGTCACCGAGAGCGAGCGTCGCTTGAAGTGGAAGCGTAATAGCGATGCCAAACGTGAACGCGCGGCGGGTGGCCGTTCGCTCCACTGCATGGTTAGACGAATTCACGGGTTTTGCTTTCGAGAGCGTAATTCCTCGCTTTTCTTCGTTTCATCCTGGACATGGAGTTTCAGTACTCCAGTAGAAGAAAGCTTTCCGTCGATGCTGTAATGATGCGCCTCGAACATCTGAGCAAGTGGGGCGTCCGCCTCCTCTACTTTGGGCTTCTGTCCGGGAAATGCCCACAAAAAGGTCACGTGCACGGTGAGAGAATGCCGGCCCCGTGGAAAGCGCACCTGCGTCTGAGGCGATTTCAATCTGTGGCCATCCACCGCGACAATGGTGAGTTCACAAGTGCGAGCCTCGCCTGACTTGTACTGTCGGGTAGAAACGGTGGCTTCTGGCGTGGCGCCCCGACAGAGGGACGCGCATGCGATAAGAACAATCAGTGCGCGGAGAAGGCTCATTCGTCTAACGAGAACAAGATGAGCGACGGCTGGCGGGACGGCGCGTCGCTGGGGGTTGAGGGTGGAATTTCCTTGAAAATGAGGAACCAAAGCTGCCAGCCGTTCGCTCCATCGTCTGGTTAGGCCTACAGTTTGCGAGACTTATCCGTGAAGACCAACTTAAAATGATGCTCTGAAAGAAAGCGCCGAATGTCGCTGAACATGGGCTCGGGAGGATAAACCTCCCCTGGGCGTTTATACCACTCGATGGAGCTGCCGGGAGGAAGCCTCAATAACTGCTGCTTCAACTCATTTGTATTAATGGCGACGTACCAGTAAGTCTTCGATACGAGCGCAAACCCCCAAGTGCCGTATATCCGGCTCCTCGAGGCGTGCAGAGTATAGAGCTCTGGCTGTTCTTTGGCGGTCGCGGCAGGATGGATCGCCGTCAAGAGACACCCTGCAGCGAATATTGTGACGAGAGTAGCGCGTCTCATGGGCCTAACGAGACCAAGATGAGCGACGACTGGCGGGAGAGCGCGTCGCTGTGGTTTCATCGTTCATAATTCATCCCTCATCCTTAATCCATAGCTGCCAGACGTTCGCTCCATCGCATGGTTAGATCTTTGGCGGTTTATCATCTGAAGCTCGGCGTCCTGGTTTCTTCCAGGACAAGATTGCGTCCCATGCGCCAAAGCATAACACGCACACGATAAGAAAGACGCCAATCACAGTAGGCAGGCGATCAAACATCGAACTGTGACCGGTGAGATAGAATACAATCCAAATCACCCCTGCGACGAAACCCAGAAATGCGAGGAAACCGGTGATGATCCGAAAAAGCAACCCTAGGAGCATTCGCCCCTCTGGTTTGTCAGGCGGTAACGGCATCACAGTAGTAGATCTAACGAGAATAAGATGAGCGACGGCTGGCGAGAGAGCGCACCGTCGCGAGTTGAGGGTGGAATCTCATGGAAAGTGAGGAATCAAAACTGCCAGCCGTTCGCTCCATCGTCTGGTTAGATGCGGGGGGTGGTGTTCGGTTTGAGCGTGTGAGGCGGGTCTCGCGACCGTCCCAAAGGACCCGGATCGAATTGGGGGTGATCTCCTGAATCTGCATCACGATAAGTGTTGGATCACTGTTGTCGTGGCGATGAATGATGAGTTGTCGCCCTCCTGCATACCAGCGCCCACGATCTGGAGATGATTCTGCTCCCAGTAATCCTCAAACTTTATCACGTCGTGGTTCGGTTGGAAGGTGATGAGACTCGTGCAGTCGTAGCAGCCTTCGACCACCCAAGTCCCGAAAAACACGTCTTCCGTGGGCCCGCGATAGAATCGCTCGTAGATATAGACGCCGCCGGCACATAGCGCTATCAGCGCAATAGAAGCGCCGACGATCAGGCCTTTTTGCAGGCGCGTCCAAGCGTTTGCCCGTAGAATAAGCATCTAACGAGAATGAACTGAGCCACCGCTGGCGGCGGAGGGCGTTGCGAACACCGGGAAACTTTTCCAAAATGAGAGCGACTCAATACTGCGGCCAGCGGTTGGCTCCAGTGTTTGGTTAGATGCGGACGTGATACTCACTGGACGCGCTTCATAATGACACGATCCAAGTCAAATTTGTCGTTCGAAATCAACCGAATCGGCACTCTGGTGCGCCGAATCGGCCGCGCCGAACCGTCGGCCGATGTTGGTCCAAACGCATCTTTTTCCGCCACGACTAGGAATGACCCTCGATCCGCCACGTGCCTCTCGCGACAACCTTCCAATCATGGAGACCAGAAAAGGGAAACATGGTGGAATAGGTGTGGTCAGCACGGAAGTTCGTGCGACCGGTGGCATCGATGCCGGAGAACCGCCATGTACCGATGATCCTTTGCTCCACCAGGGCGATAGCTGCGCGACTGCACAGCTAATGCTGCACAGACTTATCAAAAACGTAATACGCGACGTGAGCATCTAACGAGAACAAGATGAGCGACGACGGACGATGTGCGCGCGTCGCCCGGAGTGGAAGTTTCGAAGTCATCTCGAAATGTGAACGCACAGCGGTCCGTCGTTCGCTCCATCGCATGGTTAGGCCTTGAATGTGGCATGAATTCCTCTCAGTGGATGGCGCTTCTTTTTTCGAAGGTGCGAATGTTGCCATTGCGCTGATCTTACCCAAACGCTGTAAAGCGGCTCTTTCCGGTCAGGGGAGCGCACCCAAATCGACGCACCAAAGACTTAAAAGATGGTTCGAACTAGGTAAATGAGAAGCCCTCATGAACAGCGAACCGTGTAGTTCGGCGGCAGAGGAAGCTTGGATTGAGGGCGCCTCTCCGATGCGGATGAAGCCACGGCCCGCTCGCGAGTGGCCGCGCAGCCGACGCAGAGAACCGAGATGACGACGAGGGCGAAACCTCATGCGCGCCATAGGCCTAACGAGAATAAGATGAGCCACCGCTGGCGGGAGCGACCGCGGCAAACATAAAAAATCGTTTCATAAATCAAATCTGGTCATCACTGCGGCCAGCGGTTGGCTCCAGCGATTGGTTAGACCTATCGATGTGTTTCAACCGAGTAATAGTGACTGAATTCGGTCTGGGTTTGACTGTGTCGTGCGATACGGGAGACATGATTCGCCACGTGCCACGTAGCTTTTGCACAGTAAAATAATCAAACTGGTCGCCTATCTTACGGTGGCCGGTGTAAGCGACGAAGCTATCGCGGCGCGGATCTTTTGAGGTGATTTGGAAAATCGGCTGTCGAATATCGCTGCGTTGAGCAACTAAGGCCGTGATCTCTGCGATGTCCGCTTTGGAAAGAAGAGAGGAATACCTTGGGTTGCTCGTTTGCTCCACGCAGCCGCGCACGCACCAAGCAAGAAGAGCGTGAGTAATACTGCAGCGTAACGATAAGGTCTAACGAGAACAAGATGAGCGACGGCGGACGAGGGCGCGCGTCGCTCGGAGTGGAAGTGTGGAAGTCATCTCAAATGTGAACGCACAGCGGTCCGCCGTTCGCTCCATCGCATGGTTAGGCGTTTCGTCGATGCAATCGCTCCGCGACTCATGGCTTCCTTGCATCATAGTCGGAACCCTGAGAAATCCGCCACTGCTGAAAGCAAGCTTGTATGCTTTCCACGCCGTGTCGTACATGACGGCGACAAGGTCCTGCCGCGGACGTTCAAAAACCGTGAAGCCGAAGTATGTCCTTCGAATTGTGGTGGCGTCGACCGTGATCCTCCTCCCCAACACTTCAAAAGCGAGAAGTATAGCCGGCAGGCCAACCATCGACCAAATGGCTAATCGGCTAAGTGCGGAATCGCGCTCAACGGCAGCAAGAGCCAACGCCCACGCCGCGCAAAAGATGAGCAAGATGATGCACATTATCGCGAGCGACATGGGATATCGGACGACGAACCGACCGCCGACATGAGCGAGGGGCGCGCGCGCCTCGACAACCGAAGCGACCAAGCAGATCACGGCAGCCACGGCAGAAGGTCCGTATGCGGTGAACAGCGTGCTCATACGCCTAACGAGAATGAAGTGAGCTACCGCCACTGGAGGTGAGGGGTGCTCGGAGTGAAGAGGTTCTAGTCATATGAAAACGTGAGCGCACAACGGGTGGCGGTTAGTTCCACTGACTGGTTAGATGCTTTTGTCTTCGTCGTCACTCTTGCTGAATTTCGTGAGCAGCTCCCCACCCATGATGAACAATGATACGCCGCACCAAACGACGGCGAGGAAAATGAAAATCATCGGAATGCCGTCGCTGAGACTAGGGAAGGTGCGCATGGCGAAGCGATAGGCGAAAGTCAACAAGATGAGGCCAGTGGCGAGCATCTGGAGAAGTCGCCAGATCAACCGCCATGCCGACTCGCTTTTGGGCGAGATCTCGGGCGGCGAAGTGCCGGCGCCGAGATTATCGCTCCGCGTTTCGGCACTCCACAGCCGATAACGATAAGCGAATCGATCTACGAGGTCGCGGAGCATCTAACGAGATAAAGTCAGCGACGGCTACCGAGAGCGAGCGTGAATCGGAGGTGGAACGGTTTAGTCATGGGAAATATAAGGCGGAAAGCGAGCAGCTAGGCGTTCGCTGGATCGATTGGTTAGATGTCATTGGAACGCCTCAAGATGATGTCGCCGCACAATGTCGAAATACTCCGGTGAGCCTAACTGGATAAGCCGCCGCCCGGGGGCGTCGCTTGTGTAAAAAGTGGTTTCTCTCCTGGCTTTTCGGTCATGGCGTAAAGAACGAGCTCGCCACGCGCGTTGAATGTCCGAATAGCGCGAGGATTCCACTCGCGATCATATGTGTAGACCTGAAATGCGAGAAGCGCTCCACGCTCATCATTGTAAGAGCGGCGACAAACGAAGCGACCATTTGGGTGCGACTCTTGCCCAACGTGTGATCTGAACGAACCGCCTGGATCGTATCGAAGCGGTCAGACGAAAGAGCAAATATCCGCGTGATGTGAACAATCTTGGTCCCGTCCTCCAACAATTCTTCGCGTCGCTTCTCCTGCGGTTCTTGAGCGGAGGCGCGCATCGGAGAGACCGTCTAGGCAACCAGCAGACTCAGAAGTGTGGAGAGAGCAGGGGTACGCTGACATCTAACGAGAAAGAAGTGAGCTGCCGCCACCGAGAGCGAGCGTCGCTCGAAGTGAAAGTGTTTTAGTCATCTGAAAATGTGAACGCGCGGCGGGTGGCGGTTAGCTCCACTGACTGGTTAGATGGCTTGGTGTGGATCACGGGAGCGGTAGATATAACTCTGCCTTTAAAGGATATGGAAGTTCGGTCTTACGAGGCGACTTGCCAACGGCGCAGAGGAGACGTGCCTGCCACTCGCGAAGAAGGCTCCGCCACACCTTGCGATAGCAACAACGAACAAACTTCCCTCGCTGTGTATCGAGCTGAAAGATGGGAAACACGAGCATGGTCTGACACAGGTCCTCTATCGCCTCGAGGATCGTGCGAGCGACCAGGTTTCTCGGAAGCATGGCAGTCTGCGGACGTTGAATACTGATGAAATACGCATGCATGCGGCGGGCGAGTGCCTCTGTGAACTCGCTCTCGGGCAGGTTGGCCACGGCGAGCAAGCGCTTTGGTGGCTCTTCTGGGACGGAGAATACGATGCGCGTCGCCATCTAACGAGAATGAGCTCAGGCGCCGCTGGTGGAGGCGAGCGCGGATTGCAACGGATGTATTTTCATAATCTGAGCGGAGCATTACAGCGGCCAGCGGTTGCCTGCAGCGACAGGTTAGATGGTTGGGTGAAACTCAGATGTGCTCCTCGGGATACCATGAGCCGCCAGAGTCGTTCGAGTGATAATACGTGCCCCAATGCTGCAATCTGTAATTGTGAACATTCCCTTCGCACGTGGGACAATATGTAATCTTCCGTGGAATCGAAAACAGTTTAGTACGACGCAACGAGAAGTAGTCGATAATCGCATTCGGATTGCACTGCTCGAGAAGGATTTCAGCTGCGTTGCCTGGATCAATGGTCGGCACTCGCGCCACGTTCATCGTGTAGCCCGGAGAGGTCACAAGCGGAACGTGATGTTGCGCGCACATCTTGTGACCAGACGCGTCGGTGACGATGGAATGTCCCGGCGAATAGGTTGGACTCTGTGCGCACGCAACGAAAAGCAAGCTGGCGGCGGCGAGTGCCGCGTGACGAATCGCTCTCACCATCTAACGAGACCCAAGATCAGCGACCGCGCCCGGGAGCGCGCGTGACTGCAAGTGGGACGATCTAATTGGATGAAAATTACGCATCGGAGCGGGGCGCGGTTCGCTGCATCGGCTGGTTAGGCCGTTGTCCGGCTACCGACGCCATCCCCATCCTTTGGCAACCTGTGGCATAACCTGTTTGATCGTACCGCGTCTGATCTCGTAGTAGAACGCTCCTTCCTTGCGATCTAGGTCCCGGGAGTGGGCGTTCATGTCGAGCGTCGTTCGGGCGAGCACTCTTTCAGGCGCGTCAAACACGGTGAGTGTGCCGTCAGGCCGGGGCAACTGCAAGATGCTTCCAGGCGCGATAGAGAGCTTTGCCTGTACGCCGGCGGAGCCGGCACAAATGCGGTATCCGGAAGAGGTCGCATTGTGAAGCACGGCCACTGGAATCTTCCAGTGGCCGTGCGGCTCGTCCGTGAGTGCCTCGATCTTCTCAATAGACATTTCGCAGGGATTGCCCCAGAAGCCGTGGTGGTGCGCATCCACGATGCCAGTGATGCGCACGAGCCGCATGTGATGACGACGCCTCGCATCCCACGGAAGAGGTGCCCTCGCGAGGACACTCTCGGAAGCTGGTCCACCAGCGGCAGCCTTCTCAGCGGATTTAAGGTCACGATGAAGCTCGATCGTCGGTCCATTGCCGATCGCGACACCGACGAGTGTAACTCGTCGGTGGTGGTAAGCTTGCGGATGCTTTACTAGCGCGTCGAAGCTCACGGCTGCGGCAGCCGCGGTGAGCTGCATACACTGAATTACCGCGACGACTCCCAGCGCGATTTTCACGGCCTAACGAGAACAAGATGAGCGACGGCGGACGAGATGGCGTTTCGATTGATTCATAATTCTTAATTCTTCCTTCAGCCTTGTCATGCGGCGGTCTGCCGTTCGCTCGATCGCATGGTTAGACCTACTTGGGTGTGGCGACATGCTTACTTAGGTCAAATGTGACGGCACGACCACTGATGACCTGGTCTGCACGATCATTCGGCACCCCGGATGCCTTTAGGTGCACTCTGCCGGCAGCGAGATTCCACGATGCGAAGACGACCTCGAGGTGATAGTAATCGTCGCGAGTGCGGTGCAGAGGCGCGAGCAGAGCTCGCCGACGAGATCGTCGACGTGCTGTGATAGCCGCCAGACCTGCCCACCTGGCAAGACGTGGTAAAGAAAAAGGGCGTTCTCTCCCGAGCCAGTCTTCTGATCGCGGAGGACCCAATGCTCGTCAGGGGAAATGTGATAATCCGCTGGCCACGAGTACCACTCGGGCTGCGCCGCAAGCGTAGCTTGCGGCATAGACCTGTCCGCAAACTCCAAGGTCGCCTCCCAGCCACAATCGGCATCATTGCAGTCTGTGTTGGCCGCGATCCAATCAGGGCGAAGCCACCGCTGCGTTATGGTGAAGCGCCCGCTCGGTGCCTTCGCGATGAACGTGCTGGGTGCGTCTTGGGCAACCGCGACAGACACTGCCAGAGCCGGGATGATGAATAGCGCTGCGCGCATAGGTCTAACGAGACCAAGATGAGCGACGACTGGCGGGAGAGCGCGTCGCTGTGGTTTCATCGTTCATAATTCATCCCTCATCCTTAATCCATAGCTGCCAGACGTTCGCTCCATCGCATGGTTAGATCTTTGGCGGTTTATCATCTGAAGCTCGGCGTCCTGGTTTCTTCCAGGACAAGATTGCGTCCCATGCGCCAAAGCATAACACGCACACGATAAGAAAGACGCCAATCACAGTAGGCAGGCGATCAAACATCGAACTGTGACCGGTGAGATAGAATACAATCCAAATCACCCCTGCGACGAAACCCAGAAATGCGAGGAAACCGGTGATGATCCGAAAAAGCAACCCTAGGAGCATTCGCCCCTCTGGTTTGTCAGGCGGTAACGGCATCACAGTAGTCGATCTAACGAGACCCAAGATCAGCGACCGCTGGCGAGGGCGCGTGTGGCTGCAGGTTGAATGTGGAAGTCATCGGAAGCCGAAACGCGGAGCGGCCAGCGGTTCGCTGCATCGCATGGTTAGATGCGCGCGTGATCACGGGGGAAACTGTTCGACGGGAGAGGGCTGTCCCGAAAGCTCAATCGTGATGGCCGCACCGCGCACGAGTAGAGTCTCCGCCGTGGAGAGCAGTAGGGAAAGCTCAATGGGACCATCAAGCGTACCAGCGACCGCTGGAATGTGGCTCTGGTGAAACGTGCCAGCGACACGGATAAAGCCGTTACCAACACGGGCTGGTAACTGAGTATCCGTTACGATCTCGCCATGTGCGATGGTGAGCGTCGCCGGCTGATACCAGCCGACGCCCGCATCGACGCCTGGCATTCCGGTAGACTCGTGCACGTACACAGCGCTGAACGAGACGACGACCGATGCGCCAACCCGCGAAACCGCACCCAACTCCGAATCGTGGAGCTCAATGGCGCGATTCGCAGATTGCGACATAGCATCTAACGAGAAAGAAGTGAGCTACCGCCACCGAAGGCGAGCGCGGCTCGAAGTGAAAGTGGTTTAGTCATAGAAAGCGTGGACGCACAGCGGGTGGCGGTTAGCTCCACTGACTGGTTAGACGGTTGACGTGCCATGATCTGGTGCATTGAGCGGCCAAGTGTGAAAAAGGAAAACCTCTTTGTCGATCTCGGCCTGCTCGAAGTATCGCATGCCTTTCGCGTCTTGGGTGTCTCTAGTGACGAGGAATCCCTCTTCTTTGCGGAGGATGGTCCAGTCTTCGTCGGCGATCGAGCCGCTTGCGTAAGATTCGGCCTCCTCAAGTGTATCGCGCTCAATCCAGCAATTGACCATGGCGCCACCGATTTCCTTCGCGTCTGGATGCGTTGCTTTCGGACGAGCTTCGAACTGAAAGCAGAACATCGGCATGTCGCGAGGCTTTACCGTCTAACGAGAATTGTGCTGCAATGTGTCGTAAAATAAGGCGACATCCTGCAGCCTATTTCTTGCGCTGCCCGGGGAGGTTGGGGTAAAACGCTGCACTGATAACGATGTACCCCCGTCCCCCAGTCCGGCAAGACGAAACTCCTCGATCGAGTGCGCGACTCGATCCGGTTTAAGCATTATTCGCTGCGGACCGAACAGGTGTATCTGGATTGGATTAAGCGTTTCATCCTTTTTCATGGCAAGCGGCATCCGATGGAAATGGGGGCAGACGAGGTGCGCGTTTTTTTGACTCATTTGGCCACAGAGGGAAAGGTGGCCGCTTCCACGCAGAATCAGGCCTTTAGCGCCCTGCTGTTCTTATATCGCGAAGTTCTGAAACAGGAATTGCCCTGGATCGATAATATCGAGCGGGCGAAACGGCCGGCGAAACTGCCCGTGGTTTTCACGCCGCAGGAGGCCCACATGGTCCTCTCGAAACTCAACGGCTCCGCGCGTCTGATGGCCAACCTTCTTTACGGCTGTGGTCTCCGATTGAAAGAATGCGTCCGGCTCCGGGTGAAAGACATCGATTTTGGCTATCTTCAGATTACCGTTCGCGACGCAAAGGGCGGTCGCGACCGCGTGACGATGCTGCCGGTAAGTCTGGTCGAAGCGCTCCGGCGCCAGATCGAGAAAAGGCGCTTGGTCCATGAGGAGGATGTAGCGGGCGGGTTCGGAAAGGTCTTCTTGCCCGGAGCACTGGCACGCAAGTATCCCGCGGCGGCACGGGAATTTGCCTGGCAATATCTTTTCGCCTCATTGCGGCGCTCGTCCGATCCCCGGGCCGATACGGATCCGCCGAAAGAGAGCCGGCATCACATTGACGAAAGCTATCTGCAGCGAGCTGTAAAAAGCGCAGTGAGAGAGGCTGGGATCAACAAGGCAGCCAGTTGCCACACGTTTCGCCATTCGTTCGCGACCCATCTCCTGGAGAACGGCTACGACATTCGCACCGTGCAGGAGCTACTGGGACACAAGGATGGGTCGACGACGATGATCTATACCCACGTCCTGAACAGGCCTGGCCTTGGAGTGAAGAGTCCGCTGGATTAACAATCCAACGAGGCGAGAGCCCAACAGGAACGTTCGGCCTTCCAACGCTCGCCCCGATCGCCATTGTCGCAGCACTCGGTCAACTGACCGCTGTTTTCCGCCGGCGGCTGCGCCTGTCGCTCCAAGAGTCCTTCCGCACGCCCCAGCAAAATGCGATTGCCCGGCGGCGGTCGTCGCACGGGGTCATGCGGGGCACTTTGGAGTGAGTGCGACGCTCTGTAGGCCGTGGGCGACGTCGTTTGGCACGTGTGCGATGGACTGGAGAGCGTGTGTCGTCTCAAAGTTGTCGAGTGCAATTGCTTTTTTCTCGGTGTGCTGGGTTCGGAACGATTCATCGCGATTTCGAGAGTGCCGATTGGCCGCCGTCTTGCCTTTCCGGCACATGGGGCTCCACGCGGTCGAGACCTCACGGCGACGCAGCGCCTGCCTACAGCGTCCAACCTCTTCTCGCCACCAACAACGGAATTATCGATCAGGATCACGAGCACGAGCACGAGCACGAGGACGAGGACGAGGACGAGGACGAGGCTAGAACACGGTCCACTTGGGACGGTTGGTTCGGGGGGCGGTTTCCCACATGCGGACACCGCCGAGATAGGCGTTGCGGTTGTGACCGAGTTCCGTTTCCTCCGGCAATTCGTCGAGGATTTTTGCGTTGCCGCCGCCGAGCATGACGTAGTCGGCGATGAGGGAACGCTTGAGCTGTTCGACACAGAAGTGGACTTCGCGTTGCCAGACCTTTTTTCCCAGCAGCTCCAATCCTGGTTTGCCCAGGACCTCTTCAATAATGCCGCCTTCGTAGGGCAGGTCGCCCAGTTCGAGCGGGAGCAGGTTCCTGTTCCAAACGAGCGCCGAGCCCAGGCCGGTGCCGAGCCCGAGAAAGAGCATGCGGCCGCCGCGATAGCTCCCAAGAGCCTGCATGGCGGCATCGTTTAGGACACGCGTAGGTTTGCCTAACGACCGGGTGAAATTGAAACCGACCCATCCCTTGCCCAGGTGCTTGGGCTCTCCGGCGATGCGGCCATTTTTTACCGGCGAGGGGAAGCCGATGGAAACCACGTCGTAGTCCCAGCCCTCGGCGGTCTTTTTAACCCGGGCAATCATTTGCCGGGGTGAAAGCTTTGGCCCGGAATCGAACTTGCGCTTTTCGCGCCGGGAAATCATCAGCTTCACATGGGTGCCGCCGATGTCGATGACCAAGACCTTTTTCTTCCGGCTCATGGGTTATCTTTCCGGGCGGTGGTGATGGGAGTGAGTTTGACGGTGGCGGCGGTTTGCGATTCCGCGAGCTTGCGGGCCTGGCCGCGCGACCGTTCCCGGAAATGGAGTTGGGCCTGCGATCTGGGCTTCCCTTCTTCCGGCTTCAAACGGACGTAGGTGCCATCCGACTGAAGTTCCCGAGCTTTGATGTGGTCGTTCAGAAAGCGGGGCAGCACTTCGTTGATGATTTCGTCGCGGAGCACGGCATCTTCGATTGGGAAGGCGATCTCGACGCGCCGGATAAAGTTCCTGGGCATCCAGTCGGCGCTGGCTAGAAAAACCTCCGGGGTGCCGGCGTTATCGAAATAGTAAATTCGGCTGTGTTCGAGGAAGCGGCCCACGATGCTGATGACGCGAATGTTCTCGCTCAGGTCTTTGATTCCGGGGCGGAGGCAACAAATCCCGCGCACGATCAGGTCGATCTTCACGCCGGCGCAGGAGGCTTCGTAAAGTTTTTCGATAATCTCCTGATCGACGAGTGAATTGAGTTTTACGATCATGCGGCCGGTTTTCCCGGAAGCGGCGTGGTCCCGTTCGCGCTCGATCAATTCGACCAGGCGTTTTTTCAGGTCGAAGGGAGCCACGAGTAATTTCTCCAGGCCCGGGAAGCTGGCGAGTCCGGTGAGCGTATTGAAGACGATCGCGACCTCCTCGGTGATCTTCGGGTTAGTCGTGAGCAGGCTGAAGTCAGTGTAAATGCGCGCGGTGCGCGAATGGTAATTGCCGGTGCCGAGGTGCACATATTGCCGGAGCCGATCGGCGTCGCGGCGGACGATGAGGAGCGCTTTGCAGTGCGTTTTCAGGCCGACAACGCCGTAGATGACGTGTGCACCCGCTTCCTCCAGCCGCCGGGCCCATTGAATATTCGCGGCCTCGTCGAAGCGGGCGCGCAATTCCACCAGCGCCGTGACTTGTTTGCCGGCGCCGGCCGCGTGCATAAGCGCTTCCACGACCGGCGAATCGCCGCTGGTGCGATACAAGGTGATCTTGATCGCGAGCACCTGCGGGTCTTGCGCGGCGGTCTCGATGAATTCGACGATCGGATCGAAGCTTTCGTAAGGATGATGCAGGAGCACGTCCTGTTTGCGCAGCACTTCGAAGATTTTGCGTGCGGCGGCAACGCCGGATCGCGGGCCGGTTGGAAGACGCGGTCCTTCAACTTCGCGAAAGCGTCATTGGCCACCAGTGGGGCGAGGTGCGTCATCGAAATGGGACCGTTCAGCCGGTACAAGTCCATTTCACCGAGCTCGAAAAACTCGAGGAGCAGCTCGCGGAAATCTTTCGGACAATCGGTCCCTACTTCGAGACGGACCGCATCGCCCCGGCTCGAACGCCGCAGTTCCTGCTCGATGCTGCGCAGGAGGTTATCGGCTTCCTCCTCGTCAATATAGAGATCGCTGTTCCGGGTGACGCGGAACGCGTGCGCGCCATCGAGGAGCAAGCCGGGGAAAAGGTCGGCGATGTGATGTTTGATGAGCGACGAGAGATAGATGTAATCCCACGGTTCGTCTTCGCCCTTGCCGCGCGGCAACAAAATCAGGCGCGGCAGGACGCGAGGGACCTGGACAATGGCATGGAGGGGCTCGCCGCCACGTTCGCTCCGGGCGCGGACGAGCAAATTGTGGCTCTTGTTCAAGAGCTGGGGGAAGGGATGACTGGCATCCACTGCGAGCGGCGTCAGCAGCGGGAAGACTTCCTCGCGAAAATAGCGCTGGGTCCAGGCGGTTCGCTTTGCATTCAAGTTGGCCACGTCGTGCACCCGAATGCCATTCTTCGCCAGGGCGGGGGAAAGATCGTCGTTCCAAAGCGCATATTCGGTCGCGACCATTTCGTGCGCGATCCGCTGGATGGCATTGAAAATCTCAGTCGGGCTCAGGCCGTCGGCGCCGACGTCGCTGGTCTCGCTCTCGATTTGTTGCTTAATGCCGGCGACCCGAATCTCGAAAAACTCGTCCAGGTTCGAACTGAAAATCGTCAGAAATTTGACGCGTTCGATGAGGGGTTGCGTCGGGTCCTGTGCTTCTTCCAGGACGCGCCGGTTGAATTCGAGCCAGCTTAGCTCGCGGTTAATGAAATTTTCCGACGCGGAAAAACGGGAAGCCGCGGCGCCTTCAGCGGCGCTCGGAAGCGCGACGATGTTCGACGGCTCTTCCGGCGTCGAGGTTTCCGATCTCGGGCTCATCGCTCACTATCCGCATTGGCTAATCGCCAAACCCGATTGATTTGAAAAAGCCGCGCTTTTCCGGTTTGGCCACAGCGGCCGGAGGCCAGCATTCGACGATTTCGAGTGCGAGGAATCGGAAGAGGGTGAGGCGGGCAAACTTGAAATCGAGCCGCAGATTTTTCGCGATCTGGGCGATGGAGCGGACGCCGTTGAATTGCGAGGCGAACTGGGCTTCGGCTACGGTGAGGCGAAGCTGCTGGACGCGCTGGAAACCATCGCGGGTATAAGCCGGGACGCAGCCAGCTTCCAGGTCAGGGATCTGTCCCAATTCCTGAAACTGGATGCAGCGCAGGGTGGTGAGGATCCAATGGTCGATATCGGCTTCGCCGGGCAGGTCGCGAGAATAATCCGGCAGGCTCTCGTCTTGCTCGAAGACGAATCGGACACGGGGCGCGGTCCAGAGCTGCGCGAAGAGTTTTTGTCCGTAATGCTGCACCAGCTGCGTGGCCGGTTCCTGGAGGATCAATTCTTCGCGGGCCAGGGTGAGAAAAACGGGGGCTCCGGTCTCCCGCTGGGTGGCACGCGCTTGTTCGGTCTTTTCGGCATCGACATTGACCAGCGTGATGGGGGCCTCGGGGCAATAGAGCTGCGGATCGTGCGTCGTGACCAGAACGATCTCCCCATTTTTCGCGAGAAGCTCGACCGTTTCCTTGCTCCAAAAGGCGCGGAGTCTGCCGGTCAGCTTCTCTTTCCCGATCGCTTGCAATGCGCCATTGAGTGAGAAAAAGGTCGTATCACCGGAGAAGAATGCGCCATTCACCGGAAGCGCTTCTTCGGCCGGCGCGAGAGTCGCGGAAGAGTCTGTTGCCGGTGCAAAAGCAACTGGCGTTGAAGGCGCAGCCGGCGCCTCAGGCCAGGATGGTTGCGATACCTGTGAGACAGGCGCGCTCCACCACGCATCGCCGGCGGCGCCAGCGCTCGCGGCGATTCCAGCGGTCTCCTCGGCTTCGGCGACTTCGTTGGCTTCCGATGGCGCTGCGTTGTTGGGTTCGTTCGACCCGGCTGGCTCGACTGCGACGGGCTCGAAAGAGCCGGGTTAAAAGAGGCGGGTTCGGACTCGGGTTGAGGCTCGGGCTGGGGTTCGGGATCACGCCAGGAGGCCTCGAAGGCAGCCGGCCGTGACTCTTCCGACGTCGGCTCTACCGCGGCGGGTTCAGGCTGGGCCCACGCCGGTTCGGCCGCGGGCGAGGCTGGTTCGCTCTCCACAACCTTCGACTCAGGCGCGCTCGTCTCTTTGGGCATGTATTTCTCCACGGTTTTCAGTAACAGATCAGAAGTGAACGGTTTATTCAACGATCCGATGACGTTGGCGTTGTTGGCTTGATCGGGCTTCAGATCCGCGCCGAAACCCGACATGTAGACAATCCGCACTTTTGCCGTTGAGGGTGTTTGAGACAAATGCCGGGAAACTTCGTCGCCTTTCATATCCGGCAGGACGTAATCGAGCAGGACTAGATCGGGCACATCGCCCTTCGCGAAAACTAGACCTTCCTCCGCTGTGGCGGCAGTCGTGACCTGATAATTCGCTTCCGACAAAATCTCTTTCACGAAACTGAGCAGCATCAGGCTGTCGTCCACCACGAGAACTTTTTTTCCGCCGGTTGTTTGACCTGCGGCGGGGGTCGATTTCGTGTCGCGGGTCTCGTCAATTTCGCGGACCGCGTCCATCAGCAGGATTTGCCAGTCGAGATCGATGGTGCGCGGGCTTTGGGCGGCCCCTGAAACCTCGGAAATCTGGCCGCCTTTCCAATTCACGATTTCATTAAAGGCGGCGACGCCTTCTTTCCCGGGAGCGGTGGCGTGCCGGACCTGTCCGCTTTCGAAATAGACGCGAGCCTTTTCCCCCTGGGGTCCGGTGAACTGCAAAGCCGCGGACGAGCCGCTCATGCATTTCAGCTGGATGATATCGGCGAGATGCAGATCGCTCAGCGTCCCCTGAAATTTTTCGCTGTCCGGTTCGCCTGACGGCGAAAGGAGCGCTCCCACGAGAGCGACGAAATCGTCGTGCGGAAACGGCTTCTCGAGAAAGTGAATCGCGCCCAAACCGGCCGCCCGCTCGCGGTGCGCAGCCAGGTGCACGTCCGTCAGGACGATGGCGCGCGCATTGGGGTGGCTGGTGCGCAAATCGTAAAGAAAATCCTGGCCCAAATCGGGAGCCGCATCCACATCGAGCACGAAAAGGTCGGGCCGATCGTTCATGACGAGGAACTGGGCCTCTTCGAGATTACGCGCCAGATCGACCTGGGCGGCGGGTGCTGCTTCGTGCAGCGCTGTCAGAATCCGGGTAGCGAGGTCCTCCTCCGGTTCGAGCACAAGAATGCGCCCGCCTTGTTCGGAAGAGTTTTGAGGATGGGTCTTTTCGTTCACAAATCAACAGAGCCAGGGTTTTGCAGCTCGTCCGAGCCGTGGGACATGCCCTAACTAGACATGCCTGCTTCCGGGCAAATGAAAAGCATTTTTCGCGCGCATGAGCCTGCTGCCTGTGTGAAGGCTCGGGCAAGGCGCTCGACGAAACAACTGTAGGGGCTCTTGTAGGGCGCTTCTGTGAAGCGCCTTTTCCGCGGGGCCCATCAGTTCCCAGGCGGCACGGAGACCCTCGGTGCCAGGCTAGTGCTGGACCTTGGTGCTGACTGATGTGGTGCGTCCGCTCGGAGTCTTAACTGTGGTGGTGCAACTGCTGAATGCCGTCACGATAAGAACGGCGCAAATGGTCGAAAGAAGTAGTGTTCGCATTTTTTTAATTCCTCTATTTATCCACTAGTTCGGAATGGAACCCCCTCGTGCGCGTGTTAGGCAATCAGGCGTGCCCTGGCTTTATCCCCTTAAGAAACAAATCGACCGGCCAGCTCGCGCCGGCTGACCTTGCCCCGCTCGTTCACCGGAATTTCTGAGACGAAGAAAATCCGCTTCGGGACCTGCCACCCGCTGAGGCGAGCGCGGCAATGCTCGAGCAAATCGGCCTCTTGCACCGGCTCTCCCGCCACCACGCAGGCGGCCACTTCTTCATTGCGCAGGATTGATTGGCGGCCGAACACGACCGCCGCCCGGACGCCCACAAATCGCAGCAATTCCGCTTCTACTTCCGCCGGGTTCACCTTTTTCCCCGCGACGTTGATGAGGTCGGATACTCGTCCGACAATGCGAAATCCGTTTTCGCCGGCGCTGAGCAAATCGTCTGGAACAAACCGGCCCTGACCCAGTTTCTCGTCATCGGGTTCGGGAAAATAGCCCTCCCCGGCGGCGGCGCTCCGGACCAGCACGCGGGTGGTTGGAGCCTCCGGTTCGAGCAGTTCGAGGGTCACTCCATGCATCGGCTGCCCGACAAAACCCGGCTCGAGCAGGGAGGCCTGACGATCGTAGCAAATGCCGCCGCATTCGGACGAACCATAGAAGGAGTGGATCGATTGGTTGAATTTCTGTCGGAATTTCTTCGCCACTTCCAATGGCAGCGGCGCGCCTGCGGAAACGCACAGCCTCAATTTTGGAAACGCCGGCACCACCTCCATTTCGGAGAACGCCTGATAGAAAACCGGCATGCCGGGGAAAACCGTCGCATTGGTCCGCGCGAGATCGTCCAGGAGGGCGCGTGGCATCCGGTCGCGGCTTAGCACCATCGGCACGCCCCGGACCAGCAGAGGCGTGAGCAAATTGCTGAAGCCGTAGGAATGGGAAAGCGGTATGACGGCGAAATTAAGATCGTGCGCGGTGATTCCCATCGTCTCGCAGATCTGTTCGCAATCGGCCAGAAGCTGCTCGCTCCGGAAACGAATCGCCCGGGGAGCCGCCGTGGTGCCCGAGGTGAGCTTGAGCAGAGAAGGCCGATCCGGCCCCCAATCGACTGTCTCATGCGGCAAGATCTTCAGGGCGACGCATTCGTTCTCGATCGTCGCAATGGCCGAGGCGTGGCAGATGTCCAAGCGCGGCAGCCAATTCGCGTTCGGCCACGCCGCGTTCCAGCGGCAGCGCGACCAGCCCGTTTCGCAAAGAGGCGAGAAGCAACGCCGGCCATGCGGGGTGGTTTCCGAGTTGGATCGCGATAACATCGCCGCCTCCAAATTCGCCAAACAGGTTTCGCTCGAAGCTGCGTGCTTCCTCCTCGATCTGCGCGAAAGTGCGCAGCACAGCTCCCTGGGTATCGAGGATCGCGGCTCGTTGTCGGCCCTCCCTTTCCAAGGGCGGCCGGTCCAGGGTGCGCAGCATCTCTTCCCACGCCCCGACCAGGTGATTGGCACAAGTGGATTTCATCTCTTGCGCCGGTGGCCGAGCGCGCCTAAGTTCGCCACTCGTTTCCAAACATGAAAGCGGACATTCATCCAGAGTATTACGAGACCGACATCGCCTGCGCGTGCGGTGCTGTCTACCACACACGCTCGACCAAGCGGGACATTAAAATCGGCATCTGTGCCGCGTGCCATCCGTTTTTCACTGGCGAACAGAAGTTCGTCGATACCGCGGGCCGCGTTGAGAAATTCGCCCGCCGCTACGGCAGCACGAAGGCCACTCGGGCCGGCGCAGCTCCCAAAGCTTAGCTGAGGACATCCGCTGTAGCCGCCCCTGTTATGCGGGCGTTACAGGAACGGCGACGGAGCGCCATGGCTCCAAAACGCAAATGGACTTCAATTCGTTAATCGAGCGCAAGCGCGAGCGTTTCGAGCAGCTCGAACGCGAGATCGCCGATCCCGCCCTTTTCGAGAACCGCAAGCGCGCCAGCGATATCATGCGGGAACATTCCAGCGTGAAGCAGTTGCTTGCTCGCTGGACCGAGCTCGAAACCGCGCGCCAGCAGTTGGACGACAATCGGGAGCTGGCGGCGTCGAACGACATCGAGATCGCCGCCATGGCTGAGGATGAGATTCCCGATTTGCAGACGCGCGTGACCGACCTGGAGCGCGATTTCCAGATTGCGCTCCTCCCTCCCGACGAAAACGAGAATCGCGACGCGATCATCGAAATCCGCGCCGGGACCGGGGGAAGCGAAGCCGCGATCTTCGCCGCCGATCTTTACCGGATGTATAATCGCTACGCGGAAGCGGCCGGCCTGAAAATCGAAGACCTCGAATCGAGTCCGTCGGAATTGGGCGGATTGAAGGAATCGATTTTCAAGGTTTCGGGGGAAAACGTCTTTCGCCAGCTTCGCTTTGAGAGCGGCGTCCATCGCGTGCAACGCGTCCCGGCCACGGAAGCACAGGGCCGCATTCATACCTCCACCGCCACGGTGGCCGTCCTGCCCGAGGCGGAGGAAGTCGACCTCGAGTTGAAGCCGGAGGATTTGCGCATTGAAGTCTGCCGATCGGGCGGTCCTGGGGGCCAGGGCGTGAACACGACCGATTCCGCCGTGCAGATCATGCATATTCCAACCGGACGCATCGTGCGTTGCCAGGACGGACGCAGCCAGCAGAAGAACAAGGAGAAGGCGCTCAAGATCATGCGCGCGCGTCTGCTGGAAGAGAAGCAGCGCGAAGAGGAAGCGAAGTATTCCGCTCATCGCAAGAACCAGATCGGTTCCGGCGGGCGTGAGGAAAAAATCCGCACCTACAATTACGCGCAGAACCGGGTGACCGATCACCGCATCGGACTAACGCTCTACAATCTCGACCGGTTCATGGAAGGCGACTTGCCGGAGATGATAAAGGCGCTCCAAGCGGCGGATCTTCAGGAGCGGCTGCAGGAATCAGCGATCACCGCCTGACCATCTTTCCCGACGCGCAGGCGAACGATCGCGGAACGGACCATCGTCCGATCCGAGTTCAAAAAGGTTGACCGGTTCCGCGAATTCGGATGGATATCTTTTCCGAGATTCGAGAAATAACATTCCGTTTACCCTATCCCATGATCCAAATTTTTCGCGCGGCTGTCATTGCAATCACGCTTCTCATGCCGTTTGCGGCGGCGAAGGCCGAAGAGTTTTACCATCCGGCTGATTGCTGGCTGCTGGACGTCAGTCCTTATGCTGCCCAGACAAATTTTCGCGGCGTGTTGGCCTTGAGCGATGTGCAGGGCTACATGCAGAGCCTGGCCCAGCAGTACTCCGTTCCAGTCGAAGTCATCGCCGGGGTCGCTTTTCAAGAGAGCACGGTGCGCCAATGGGAAATCCTCCCGGGCAACGCCCCCGGCTTCCTCGTTCACAACCTCAATGAGTGCAGGACAGCGTTTCAAACCGGGGAGATTTCGCCGGGTTTGCCGCCGCCTCCGGGGTTGGGCCTGATGCAATTGACGAGCATTACCGCTTCCGATCCATCGATCCCCAATCACGACATTATCCAGCAGATCACGAACTGGCGTTACAACCTGGAAGCCGGCGTGCAGGTCCTGGTCCAAAAATATCAGGTTGTTGCCGCCAAGGCGCCAGCTTGCGTAGCGAAGGTGCTAAATCAGGCGGCCAACCGGAAACTCCTGGAGAATTGGTATTACGCGGTCCAGTTCTATAACGGCGGGCCGCAGCAAAATGACTACAGGGATTTCGTTTTTGGACACATCGCGACACCTGAAGATCGCATTCAAGGTGTGTTTCCGGCGGTGGCAATCGCGCGGCCGGAAGCGCAGATTCCCGGCTTTGGAGCCGGCCAATATTTCGCGGTCGATGCGACCGGAACGTGGACGGACGCGAGTTGTGGGACGCATGCCCAAGGAGCGTCGACCGTACACGTGAGCAGCACCTTCGCCACGCCGTTCCAACATCAGCTCGGCAATATCTCGACGCGTTTGAATGTGGGGACCGCCGACAATGTTCTCATCGGGGGTTTCATCGTGACCGGACCGTTGCTGAAAAAAGTCATGGTGCGAGGGCTGGGGCCGTCCCTCCCGGTCCCAGGTGCGCTGGCCGATCCCGTTTTGGAACTTCATGACGGTTCCGGCCAGACGATCGCGACCAATGACGATTGGGGCACGGCCGAAAATATCCTGGAGATCACACAGAGCGGGATCGCGCCGACGAATTCCCGGGAATCGGCCATTCTGGCGACGCTCACGCCGGGTTCATACACGGCCATATTGAGAGGCGCGGGCAACACCACGGGTGTGGGCCTTGTCGAAGCGTACGACTTGAACACGCACGCGAGCGCGAAGCTGGCCAATATCTCAACGCGCGGTTTTGTTCAGACTGGCGACAATGTCATGATTGGCGGTTTGATTGTGGTAGGTCAGGGATCGCAAAATGTGTTTGCTCGGGCAATCGGTCCCTCCCTGTCGCTGCCCAACCGGCTCTCCGATCCGACGCTGGAATTACGCGATGCCAACGCTGGTCTGGTTGCGAGTAACGACAACTGGAGGGATACGCAAGAGACGGCGATTCAAGCCACTGGAATTCCGCCAAGCGACGACCACGAGAGTGCTCTTTTGACGCCGCTGATGCCCGCTTCCTACACCGCCATTGTGCGGGGAGCGAACGGGGCTAGCGGCGTTGCCCTCGTGGAATTCTACTCGCTGAATTAACGGGCGGGTCAGTTGCCGCCTTGCCGTTAGCGAGAGCGTCGTCAAACTGTGATCACATGACCGTGCTCGAAGTGTTGCAATCGACGACCGCTTATTTCAAGAAGCGCGAGATCGAGAGTCCGCGCTTGAACGCCGAGCACTTGCTGGCGCACGCGCTTCAGCGCAAGCGGATCGAGCTTTATCTTGAGTTTGAGCGGGCTCTGACGGAAACGGAACTGGCGCCGCTCCGGGAATTAGTCCGGCGCCGCGGCCAAGGCGAACCGCTTCAGCATTTGCTCGGCACTGTGGAATTCGCCGGGCGCGTTTTTCTCTGCGACAAGCGAGCGCTTGTTCCGCGGCCAGAAACGGAGCAGCTCGTTGAGCTCCTCAAATCCAAAATCACATCTCCCAAATCCCGCATTCTGGACGTCGGTACGGGAAGCGGGGTGATCGCCCTTTCTCTCGCGGCTGAGTTTCCAGAAGCTGAAGTGGTCGCCGTGGACATTTCCGGCGAGGCGCTCGCGCTCGCAGGGGAAAACGCCGTGCGGCTCGAATTGCAGGACCGCGTTCGTTTCGCCCAGGGCAATATGCTGGAAGAAATCGCGGATTCGTTCGACCTGATCGTGGCGAATCTTCCTTACGTCCCGATGCCCGATCGCCCGACGCTTTCGCGCGAGGTGCTGAATGACCCCACCGTCGCCCTTTTCGGCGGTGAGCGTGGTGACGAATTGGTGCGGGAGCTGATCGGGGCCGCGCCCGCCCGCCTGCGCCCCGGGGGAATGCTGGCGCTCGAGATCGGAATCGGGCAGGCCGACGAGCTGGCAATGCTCCTGGCCGAAAAAAATTATCACGACATTGCGGCGATCAGCGATTATTGCGGAGTGACGCGATTCCTCTTTGCCAGGTATGGATAAGATTCTGATTCACGGCGGCCGCCCGCTCTCCGGCTCGATCAAGATCAGTGGATCGAAGAACTCCGCGCTGCCGATTCTGGCCGCGACCTTGCTCACGAGGGAACCCTGCATCCTGCGCCGCGTGCCGGACCTGAGCGACACGCACTACATGTTGCAGATCCTGATGCATCTGGGCGCGCAGGTGGAACGCGCCAGCGGCACGGTGACGGTCAATGCGGAGAAGATCGAGTCGATCGCGCCCTACGAAGTCGTGCGAAAAATGCGCGCTTCGGTCTGCGTTCTCGGTCCGCTCCTGGGGCGCTGCAACGAAGCGACCGTTTCACTGCCGGGCGGTTGCGTCATCGGCGATCGGCCGATCGATCTGCATCTAAAAGGCTTTGAAGCGCTCGGCGCCGCCGTGCGAGTGGAGGGCGGCAACGTCAAGATGTTCGCGCCGAAATTGACCGGCGCGATCGTCAATCTGACGCGGCAAATTCGGGCCGACCGTTCTGGGCACGGATAACGTCATGATGGCGGCGGTGCTGGCGGAAGGGATCACGGTGATTGAAGGGGCGGCGACCGAGCCCGAAGTCGTCGACCTCGCGAATTTCCTCAACAAGATGGGCGCGAAGATCGAAGGCGCCGGCACGCGGCGCTTGATCATCGAAGGCGTGAAAGAATTGCATGGCGCCGAACACGACATCATTCCCGATCGGATCGAAGCGGGCACCTTTCTGGTGGCGGGTGCGATCGCGGGCAAAGGCGTCACGATCAAACGGGTGGTGCACGAGCATGTCAGCGCGGTAACGGACGCGCTGATTGCCTGCGGTTACCAGATTCAATTTGGGGAAAACGCCATCACGGTGTCGCCTAACGGCAAGGCCCAGCCGATCGAACTTGCGACGGAGCCGTATCCCGGTTTTCCCACCGACATGCAGGCGCAAATGTGCGCGCTCCTTTCCACCACTGAGGGCATTAGCGTCATCACCGAAAACATTTTTCCCCAGCGTTACATGCACGTGGCGGAACTGAAGCGAATGGGCGCGCACATGCAGCTCGAGGGAGCCACCGCCGTCATTCAAGGCGTGGAGCGATTATTGGGCGCGCCGGTAATGGCGAGCGATCTTCGTGCCTCCGCGGCGCTTGTCCTGGCCGGGTTGAAAGCCGAGGGGACAACCGAAGTCAGCCGCGTTTACCATATCGATCGCGGTTACGAGCATCTCGATGAAAAGCTGAGCGAACTCGGCGCTCACATCGAGCGGGTGAAGGAATAACCGGAAACTCGTAATCGTGCTCGTGCTCCTGCTCGTGATCGATTGTTAATCGAATGCGAAGGAGTCGATTTCCGATTCCGATTCCGATTCCGATTCCGATTCCGATTCCGATTCCGAGTCCGAGTCACGATGCACGAGCACGAGCACGAGCACGAGCACGAGCGGGAGCACGAGCAGGAGTGGTTACAGGAACGACCGCAGCGTCCGCATATTTTCCACGTCTTCCTTGAGCTCTTTGCCCTTCGGCGTTTCCAGCACCTTCGGGATCTTGCGAAAGCGGCGGTCGCGCATGATGAAACGGAACGCTTCCAATCCGATCTGCCCTTTCCCGATATGTTCGTGCCGATCACTCGGGAACCGCGCGCCGCTTTCGAATCGTTCAGGTGCAGCGCAACCAGGTGCTCCAGTCCGATGACGCGATCGAATTCAGCGAACGTGCGCTTCGTTAATTTGTCCGTCGCAAGTTCATAACCCGCGGCAAAAACGTGAGCGGTATCGAGACAAACGCAGAGCCGCTCCGGCTCCCGAACATTCTCGATAATGTGGGCCAGATGTTCGAAGCGATGGCCCAGGCATGAGCCCTGTCCGGCCGTCGTTTCGAGGGCGATTTTCGTTTTTACCTTTGGGATTTCGCGAAAGACGCTGGTCGATCGAGTCGACAATTTTCGCGAGTCCGGCTTCCTCGCCCGCGCCCAGATGCGCGCCCGGATGCAAAACCAGAAAGGGCAGCTCGAGCTGATCCGCTCGCATCAGCTCCTCCGAAAGCGACGCGCAGCGAGTTGGCGTGAAACTGCGGATTGGTGGCGGCGAGATTGATCAGGTAATTCGCGTGCGCAAAAGCGGAATGGAGTTCCGCGCGCTGGGCGTGATCGAGGAACGCCGAGATTTCCCCACGCTCCAAGGGCCGCGCGAACCACTGCATATTGTTCTTCACGAAAATCTGCATCGCCGTGCATTCGATCGAACGCGCGCGTTCGATGGCCATGTGCGCGCCGCCGCCAGATCGACATGTGGGCGCCGAGAAGAATTGCGGATTGCGGAATGCCGATTGTGGAATCAGAGCGGACGCGTGAGAGGCTGTTTCGCGTCTTCGGTTTCTTCCGAGCTGGAATTTGGGTCGCTGTTTTGCGCATCGCGAAAGGGCGATTCCCTTCTCTCCGAAATCCGGTCTCCGCAATCCGAAATTGTCAGAATCGCTTCGGGTGCCAGTTCGGCTTCGCGAGGCTGCCTTCGCCTTTGTATTCGAACAGTTTGTAGACGGGCGTCAGCAAGATGCCGGGACCGCGCGCGTCGATTCGGACATCGAAATCGAGCTTATCTTCGAGAAATCGGATGTCGCCGTGCCCGACCATGCCAAAAAGTTTGCCTGAAACTTTGAAGTCGTCGGTGTGGACCACGCCTTCTTTGATCGTGAAGCTGGCGTTCGCTTGGTGCGCGCAACGCTGTATCCGGCGCCGGGAATGATCGCGCCGAGGAGGCCGGAGAGCGGCCCGAAGACCGGGATGGCGAAGATATCGCCGTCGGTGACCAGGCGCTTCCGTTGCCTCGCATGCTGCGAGCGTCGCTGCCGAGCCCGGTCCAATCATAAGTCCCGCTCAAGCGGCCTCGCGGTGTCTCGTATTTGAAATAGAGATCGGCGATACGCGGAAAATCGATTCCCTCCAGCACGAAGTTCGCCTGATAATGCGGATCGTCTTTTGCCAGGGAAATATCGGCCGTCCCCCTGATGTCGCCGTTGAAAAGCCTGCCCGCGATTTCGCTGAGCTGGAGCCGGTCGTCCGTAAAAATGAGTCGCCCGGAAACGCGGTCCACTGGAAGCGTCTTGCCCAGGAAAACGTAATCCATCCCCGCCGGCGCATCGACCTTCAGTTCGAGATGGTCGTTCGCCGCGCCAAAATGAACGACACCGTTCACCACGACACTGGGCGGTTGCCGGAATTTATAAGGCGCCACATTTTTGAAAAGCTTCGGCTCGACCCAAAGGATCGCGTCCGTGGGCCGCAGGGTGCTTTTGACCTCCTTGAGGCGCACTTCGCGTTTCACGAAATCGTAGGTAAACGAGCCGGTGCCGACGCCTTCGTCGCGTGTGACGCGGAAGTTGTCGAAAGTCAGCGCACCCTTGTCGAGGTGGACGTTGGCATTGGCGCTGTTCATCCAGGCGCCTCGGAAACGGGTCCGCTGCAGGGCCACGGTCCCATCGCCCGTCCATGTCTCCGGTGCGCGGCTTTCGCCACGAAGAGACAGGCGCACGGTGGGCGGCCGGCTCCATTCCCATTCTCCAAGAAATCGGCCCATCTCGGGTGACGCGATCGCGCGCAGCACGCTCGGCTCGAGGTTGCTCTCCATGTTGAACCGAAAGTCGCCCGGGGCCTCGAGCAGATCGGCCGTCAACTCGCCCGATTCATGGCGGAGACGAAGACCGCGCAGCATCCCCCGTTCGCCGTCCCAGGAAAAATCGCCGGTCAGTTTCAGGAACGGCACGGCCTTATAGGCAAAGTTTTCGACCACGGTCCGCCCAATCACGCTCAGGCGCGGCGCTGTTTCAGCGAAATTGCCGGAGCCGGAAAGCTCGATCAGGGGCGGGGAGCTGAGGCTGAGATCGGCCAGCAGTTGCTCGAAACCGAACGCTCCGAGAAATTGTTTCACATCCAGGGTGCTGTGCGCCTGGAACTCGGCCACTTTGGTTTCTCGACTCCAGCTCGTCCGGCCGGAAAAACTGCCGGCGTTATCGATCCATTCGCATTGCGTGATATTGAGCGTTTGATTTGTCCACTCCGCGGCGACAGTCAGGTCCTTCATCTCGTAGGAGCCGCGCTGCAAGCGATCGCCACGCAACGTTGCCTCGGCGCGGGCGGTCTCGAACTGCGAAAGGTCGCCCGAAAATTTCACCTGCAAGGAGGGCGCCTCGCCGGGAAAATGGAAGCGGCGCAGCTCGTCCGCGACGCGCTGGATGAGCATCATCCGCTCGCTCCATTCTTCGTCCGAAATTTCGCCGGAAGGTTTGTAATCATTGCGTTTGATCAGCTGTCCGGTGGCCGAAATGCGCAAGCCGCCAAACATCCCCTCGGCCTGGCTGACATAGATTTGTTCCGGCGGAAAATAAATATGGGCGCGGAACTGGGTGATCCGCGGGTTGGTTGCGGCCGTGCCCGCAGCTCCGGTCGGAATCGTTAGCTCCGCGCCGCGGACGTCGAGCGCATTCAAAAAAGGCTGATGATGAAGAAGCGCGGCGTAATTGATATCGAGCGCGATCTCACTAATGACCGCGAGCGTGTTCTCACGATTCTTGAAATCGAAAATCCGTACGTCCTGCGCGATCAAGCCTCGGACCGGATCGAGGGTCAGCCGCCGAACCGACGCTTCGACGCCCCGCTTGTGCAGTTCTTCCACGACCCGGTCGCGCCATTGACGGCCGAATCCGCGTTTCGCCAGATACCATCCGCCCCAGGACAGGACGCAAATGGCCGCGAAGAGAAAAAAGCGGAGGAGCCGCGCGCCCGAGCGATGTGATTTCGATCGGCGCCGGTAAAATTGACGCGCCAGGGATGGCGGCGTCGGTTCCAGAATCGAAGGCACGGGCGAAGGTCCAACGTCCGATCCTCCTCCGCAAGACACGGCGGACAGGCTTTGCTCTTCGGTAGGGCGAGACTCTGTCGAGCCGTGACGTTCGCCGGCTCGACAGAGTCTCGCCCTACCATCCTGCGGCGAGCGCCTGTTTTCTTGCTTAGGCGCTTGGCACAAGCGCCTCTACACGATTTGATATCGTTACGACGATGAAAGTAACCGATCTGCCGGCGATCAACGCCTCGCTCAATTTCGTGAGCACGGTCTTCATCTCGACCGGCTGGTATCTCATCCGGCGCGGGCATTGGCGCCGTCACATCGCCTGCATGATCGCGGCGGTGATCTCGTCGACGCTGTTTTTAGCCGGTTACGTCACCTACCACGCGCTGATGGGGGGGCGGTCCAATGAGTTCACCGCGCCCGGAATTATCCGGTATTTCTATTTTGCGATGCTGATTTCGCACATCCTGCTCGCTTTTGTCACCCTGCCTCTCGTGATTCTCACCCTCATTCCGGCGTTCCGGCGGCGCTGGGACCGCCATACCCGCATTGCGCGGTGGACGATGCCGATCTGGCTTTACGTCTCGGTCACAGGTGTGCTTGTTTATTTCATGCTCTATCAATGGTTCCCGCCGGCGAATCTTGCACTCGGTCGGTAGTTGATGTTTGATGAGGCAACGCGGCCGCCCGGCCAGACGAAATTATGGTGACGATTGCAACATTCAACGAGCCCTCTCAGGCGAAACATCTTAAGACGCGTCTACAGGAAGCCGGCGTGAAGGCGGATATCCACAATGATGGGCGCCTGCAAAAAGCCGTCTTCATGGATACCCCGCAGGCAAACGCGAAGGTACTGGTCAACGAGGAAGATTTCGAGGCGGCCAACAAACTGATGGTGGAATGGGAAGCGAGCGATCCGGAAGTCGGCACTGCCATCCGCTGTCCCCAATGCAAATCGCCGCGCATCGAATATCCTCAGTTGACCCGGAAGTTTATGACTCCGTGGCTCGCCAGTGTGCTTTTCGCCCTGAAAATTTTCCCGAAAGAATTTTACTGCCAGGACTGCCACTTCACGTGGGGGAAAGACGGCGATCCGTTACCCCGACCCGCCGCCTGGGAGACTTTTTCCTAGACCGGCATCGTCCGCTGCCGCGGTGCAAGCCTCGGCGTCGCCGCGATGCCTTGCAGACGCGCGGCCACAGGCGCGACCCGATCTAATGTTTGATCCAGGACCATGAAATGGCTTTTCGTTCTCGTGCTCGCGGTCCTCGTTTTTGGCGGGGCGGCGTTTTTTAGCTACGACCTTTTCGTTAAGCCGGAGCGGAAAATCATCGCCGAAAAAAGCGGCGAGATTCCGTTCGAGCCGGTGCCGGACATTAGCCTTCCGGAATTTCAGGCCGCGGCGAAGCTTCGGCAGGAAGGCAAGCTGGCGGAAACGCGGGACGCGCTGGTTTTGTTCCTCCAGAAATACCCCAGCGGCCTCCACGTCGAGGAAGCGAAGGATCTTTTGGGCGACGTGAACACCGAGATCCTGCTCTCCAATTATCGTTCGCCCGAAAAACAGGAATACATTGTGCGCAGTGGCGATGTGCTGGCCAAGATCGCCGCCAAGACCAAGACCACGCCGGAATTGATCATGCGCACGAACAATCTGACCAACACGATGCTCAACGTGGGCCAGCGCCTGCTTATCTCCCATCCGGATTTCTCGATCTTTATCCAGTCCAGAGCCAAGACGGTCGTTCTTCTCGATCACGGTCAATTTTTCAAGCGCTATCATGTGAAAACGGTGCGGGTGTCGGGGAAGCAACCTCCGAGAATCACCACGCGGGTCGCGGAGGTGCTTGCGTTCAAAGGGGGCAAGCGTGTTGGCTTTGGCACCAAGGAATACGTGGGCAGCACCCGCTGGATTCGGCTGAATCAGCCCGGCTTTTTTCTCTATTCCGAGCCCGACGCCGGTTCCCGGGATGAATCCGGCCAGCCGCCCCCTCCGGGTCTCGGCCTGGGTGCGTCCGAGATTGCGGAGCTGAGCAGCCTTGTCAGCACCAAGACCCCTGTCACAATTACCGAGTAAAGAGGTTAAATCGTTAAAAAAGTTACATCGTTAAATCGTGAAACCATCAATGCGGGATCGCGGGTTCGGCTTATCTTTTGTAACAATGTCACTCTGGTAACGTTGTAACCGTCCCACCATGGAATCCCATCCTCTGGATTTTGAAAAACCGATCCTCGAGCTGCAAAGGCGGCTCCAGGATCTGAAGAACCACTCGGACGAGCACGAACTCGATTTCGATTCCGAAGTCGAGGCGATGGAAAACAAGATCCGCGAAACGCGCCGCGCAATTTACGATAACCTGACCGCCTGGCAGCGCGTGCAACTGGCCCGGCACATTCGCCGGCCGTTCGCGCTGGATTACATCGAGCGTTGCTTCTCCGATTGGATCGAACTTCACGGCGACCGCGTTTTTGGAGACGACAGGGCGATGCCGAGCGGCCTGGCCAAACTTGGGCACCGTCGCTGTGTCGTGATCACGCACCAGAAGGGCCGCGACACCAAAGAGAACGTGAAACGGAATTTCGGCTGCGCTCACCCCGAAGGCTATCGCAAAGCGCTCCGGCTGATGCGAATGGCGGAGAAATTTGGCCTGCCGGTGATCTCATTGATAGACACCCCCGGAGCATTTCCGGGCATCGGCTCGGAAGAGCGCCATATCTCGGAGGCGATCGCAGTCAATCTGCGGGAAATGATGACTCTTCGCGTGCCGACAATCGCCGTGGTCATCGGCGAAGGCGGCTCTGGCGGCGCGCTGGGGATCGGCGTGTCGGATCGCGTCCTGATTCTCGAGAACGCCTACTACTCAGTCATCAGCCCGGAAGCGTGTTCGGCGATTTTGTGGAAGGATCGACGGCATGCCCCGGAGGCGGCTGAGGCATTGAAACTCACCGCGCAGGATTTGATCGGCCTCGGGGTTGTCGATGAAATCGTGCCGGAACCGGAAGGCGGGGCGCATCGGGACCACGATCTGGCCGCGGCTAATCTCGAGACGGCGCTGCGCCAGAATCTGGAGCGGATCGCTGCGAAGCCGCTCGAGGAGTTGCTGCAACAGCGTTACGAGAAATTTCGGAAGCTCGGCAAGTACGCGGAAGGCATTGAAGCGGTCCTGCCGTAGCATAGGCCTCCTCCCTGTGGGGATAACGGGCGTCTCGCCCGTTTCGCGATCGCTAACTGACAGGCAAGATTCCTGTGCTACTGCGGCCACTCGCTGCCTATCTTGTCGCCAGTTGTTTGGTCCGGGCTAGTGCCGAACGAAACGCATCCCGCGCGACGGCCAGCCGTGGGCGCCGCGGTGTCGCTCTGGCTGGTGGCGGCGGCGGCGGAAACAGAAAGCGCAGGACCGGATCGATCCGGGCGGCCCACGCGCCTTCGCTGTGATCGGAGCCGTCGGCTTCCAGATAATTCAGGTCGTCATGCAGACGCCACCCTTTTTCGAGGAGCCGATCGCGTAATTCCCGGGCCCGCTCCCAGCCTTCCTCGCGCGTGCCGGTATCGAGCCAGATCTTGAGGGGTGGCTTCGCCGTTTCGTCGAGCGCCTCCACGATTTTGTAGATCACGCAATCGTCCCACCAGATCGAGGGCGACATCACGGCGAGCCGCGTGAAGTAATTCGGAAACCAAAGGCCCAGCACCAGCGTGGCCAGGCCGCCGAGCGACGAGCCCCCCAGTCCGGTGAATTTCGCCTCCCGTTTGGTGCGATATTTCCGATCGATGAACGGTTTCAATTCCTCGACCAAAAAACGTCCGTAACTCCGCAGCGCTCCTTTACTTTTGATCCGCTTGACCGGGTCGATGCGCGCAGGCGTGGGCGCATATTCGTGAATGCGCTCCTCGCCCGTATTGGCGACGGCCACGATTATGGTTGGTTCGATCAGTTTCTCCGCGATCAAACGCTCGGCCGTGTCGTCAACGCCCCATTCGACGCCCCCGAAAGCGGTCGTGGCATCAAAAACGTTCTGTCCATCGTGCAGATACAAAACCGGATAGCGCCGCGCGGGCGAGCGCCGATAGCCTTTTGGAAGGTAAACAAGGACATCGCGCCGGTTCCCCAGGATTTTCGAGGGGAATGCGGGGTGGCGCTGAATGTTTCCGGTCAGAGTGTTTGGCATTTCGAAGAAGAGCTATGGTCGAAGAGAATCGCGTTGTCCAGAGGCCATGGATGTTTCGAACAAAGGTAGGGACGGTGCGCTGCGCCGTCCCCCAGGCTACGGCCAGTGGGAAACGTGTTTCGCGGCTCCCGGATGGCGTAGCGCGCCATCCCCGCCAACTGATGTTTCGCACTTGGCAGCGCACGCGACACCGCGTAGGTAGGGGCGATTTCGGTGGAACGATCCCTTACCTGATATGCACGAACGCTATATTCGCTGGTGGACACCGCACTTGAGCCGCGATTTCGAGATGATGGCTTTTGGCAATGGCGGCGGCATCCCTCTCGTGCTTTTTCCGACCTCCTTCGGCCGGCACACGCAAAATAAGGATTTCGGATTGACCGATGCCATCGCTGGATACGTCGATAGCGGCAAGATCACGATCTATTGTCCGGACTCGATCGACCTCGACAGTTTTTACAACAAGGACATTCATCCCGCCGATCGGATGCGGACGCACAACGCTTACGAGCGTGTCATCACCCACGACGTCTTCGATTTGGCGCGGCGGGAGTGTTCGGTCGGCCGCGTGGCGGTTTGCGGCGCGAGCCTGGGAGCGTATCACGCGGCTAACATCGCCTTTCGCCATCCCGATGCCGTCAGCCACCTTATTTCCCTTAGCGGCGCCTTCGATGTCAGCTCGTTTTTCGACGGCTATTACGACGACAACATTTATTTCAACAGTCCCTACGATTACCTGCCGAACATCGATGACCCCTGGAAATTCAATCACATGGGCATCATCCTTGGCACCGGTGAATGGGATAACACGCGGCACGAATCGATGCGGCTCTCCTATATCTTGAAATCCAAGGGTATTCAGCACATGCTCGACGACCGCCGTTGGAGCGGGCACGATTGGAATTACTGGCGCGACATGCTGCCATATTATTTGTCACTTATTTAGGTTCTCTCTTATGAAAAAAATCGGAATTCTTTTTGGACAGGAAGGCAGTTTCCCACCCGCGTTCGTTGAACGCGTAAACCAGAAAACCGGCGGCAAAGACATCCAGGCCGAGTTCGTTCGCCTCGACAAGGTGGTTCAGGGCGAGCCGTGCGGTTACGATGTCATCATCGACCGGATCTCACAGGACGTGCCGTTTTATCGGGGCTTCCTCAAGAACGCGGCATTGACCGGCACCGCCGTGGTCAACAATCCGTTTTGGTGGAGCGCCGACGAGAAATTTTTCAACAATGCGCTCGCGACGAAGATCGGCGTTGCCGTGCCGAAGACGGTATTGTTGCCGTCCCATCAGGTTCCGACCGACACCAATGACAATTCGTTTCGCAACCTGGCCTACCCGCTGGATTGGGAGGGGATGTTCTCCTATGTCGGCTGGCCGGCCTACTTTAAACCATTCGCCGGCGGCGGGTGGAAGAACGTCTACAAACTGAATAATCCCGAGGAATTTTTCCGCGCCTACAGCGAGACCGGCCAGTTGGTCATGATGCTCCAGGAGGAGGTCCTGTTCGACATGTATTTCCGCTGCTACTCGATCGATCAGCGCAACGTCAGGATCATGCCGTACGAGCCGCGGAATCCGTATCACCTGCGTTATCAAACCGAGTGGGATGCGCCCAAAGCCATCCTGGAAAAGGTCGAGGAAGGAGTCCTGAAGTTGAATCAGTATCTCGGCTACGACTTGAATACCGTCGAGTTTGCGATCCGCGATGGCGTGCCCCAGGCGATCGATTTTTGCAATCCGGCGCCAGACGCGGAAGCCGCATCGGTCGGGCAGGCAAACTTCGAATGGGTGGTCGAGGCCGTGTCGGACATGGCGATCCGCAAAGCGCGCGAACACAAACCGGGTCAGGATAACTTGAGCTGGGGCAAGTTTATCCAGGCTGGCGCCACCGGGCGGCCGCTCACAGATCTGGCCTAGGGCCTAATTATTAGTGCAGTCGGCGAGCGGGGCCGTTCTCGGGTAGGGTGCGCATCAGCCCGTCGGTTCGGGTGTCCCGCCAGACTGAACCTTACGATCGTCGGAAAAGAGAGTCCGCGACGCAAGATGCGTCGCTCGGCGGGCACGATGCCCACTCTACCCGAGAGCCAACCCCCGCACCGACGGTTGCCGGTTTACTTCAAACCGCTCTGTCCGCCAGCCTATAGTGGGTTGGGTTCGAGCTCTTCTTCCGGAGTTGGACGTTCGACGTTGAGCGTTGAACGTTGGGCGTTTCCTTCCTCCTCCGGCGCCGCAGTTGCATCCAGTTCCACCGCCGGCTTCTCCAGAAAGCTCTGCTCCCAAAGCCGCGCGTATTTTCCTCCCAGTTCGAGCAGCGACGCATGCGTGCCTCGCTCGATGATCTGGCCCCGTTCCAGGACCAGAATCTGATCGGCCCGCAGGATCGTCGAGAGCCGGTGCGCGATCACAAAACAAGTGCGATGCGACATCAAATGCTCGAGCGCTTCCTGGATCAGCCGCTCCGTGGCGTTGTCCACGCTCGCGGTCGCTTCATCGAGAATCAGGATCGGCGGATCCTTTAGCAGGGCGCGCGCAATCGAGAGGCGCTGCTTTTCGCCCACGCTCAGCTTCACTCCGCGCTCGCCCACCACGCTGTCCAGACCCTTTCGGCAACCGATCGATGAACGCACTCGCGTTCGCCGCCGCTGCCGCCGCCAGCACCTCGGCATCCGTCGCCGTCGGCTTCCCCATGAGCAGGTTTTCCCGGATCGTTCCGTTGAAGAGAAAACTCTCCTGCGTCACGACCGCGATCATCTCCCGCAGCCGGCGCATGCCGAATTCGCGGATCGGCGTGCCGTCGATCAGAATCTCGCCCGTCTCGTATTCGTAAAAACGCGTCAGCAAATTCACCAGGGTCGATTTCCCGGCGCCGGTCGTCCCGACGAGCGCGATCGTCTCGCCGGGACTGCGCGTGGAAGGTGATGTGCTGAAGAGCCGGCGCGCCTTCTTTGCCGTAACCGAAGCCCACATCCTCGAAGCGCACATCGCCCCTGACTCGTCGCCGCCGGCCTGTCCACGTTCCAGCCCGGCTCGATCGGCTCATCGATAATCTCGAAGACGCGTTCGCCGGCGGCGCGCCCGGCCTGCACGAGCTGATTGAGCTGATGCAGTTTGTTGATCGGCTCGTAGAGGAATCCGGTCAGCATCAGGAACGCGACCAGATCGCCGACCTGCATCGTCGCCGGCCAGCACCGGCCGGGCTCCGAACCAAACGGTCAGCGACGATCCCGAGCGAGCCGATCAGGATACATCGAGGGGTGATAGAGCGCCCAGACCCTCATCACCACGAGCGTCGCGTGGCGGAGCTGGTCGCTCACCGAATTGAAGCGCGCGATGCTCCTCGCGCTCGCGCACGAAACTCTTGATCTGGCGGATGCCGGCCAGGTTGTCGTGCAGCAGCGAATTCATCGCCGAGGAGGCGCGCCGTTGCAGGCGATAGCGCCGATGCGCCGTGAGCGTGTACCAAAGCGCGCCCCCGGCCAGAAACGGCAGCGGCGCCAGCCCCACCAGCGTCAGCGAAAGTGCTGAAATAAAACATCATCCCGAGGACGATGACCAGCTGCAGCACCGCGACGACGCCCTGCTCGATCCCATCGATCAGCATCCGCTCGACCGAATTCACATCCTCCAGGATCCGCGTCATCAAATCGCCCGTCGCGCGGTTATCGAACCAGCGCAGCGGCAGCATCTGGATGTGCGAGTAGAGATCGCTCCGCAGATCGAAGATCACCTGTCTGCTCGAAGGTGTTGTTCAGAATGATCCGGAGCGAATTGAGCCCGTTCTGCAGCACGAACGCCAGCGCCGCGATCAGGATCAGCGGCGTCAGCGCGCTCCGGCCGGTGCTGATAGAGCACCTCATCGATCACCAGCTTCGTCACCGCCGGAAACACGATCCACCATCAGCGTGCCGACGATCGCGCAAGCCAGCGTCCCCGCCGCCATCCAAGGATAGCGGCGCAAATAAGCAAAAACGCGCGGGACGGTTCTCATCTCCTCTACAATACGCAAACAGCGTAGACCGCGACACTAATCCTCGGCGCTCGGAAGCGAATCCATGCTGACTTCTCGGTTCGAAGCGGGAGCGAGGGAAAACTGAAACTTTTGTTCCTGACTCCCGTATTGCCATTACGAGCCTATTGATAGTAAAACGACGTGTGGCCCCGTTGCTAGAAGGGCCGTCTAAGCCCGGGATTTCGGCATGTTCCATAAAATAAAACCCTTCCAACTATCCGAACCAGACCGCTACAGCCGATTGTTCCCCCCTGCCGAAATGGCAATCGCAACGACCGATCTACGCCTTCAGGGCCTTGCTTGGTCGATGTGCGACAAGCACGTAACGCAATCTCCCAGTCCGCACATACATAAGATTCGCGCCGGCTACACCTACTTTGGGCAATTTATAGATCACGACGTTACCTTTGAAGATTTTAGGCCTCTTGAAGACGGCACTGTCCGAGAGCCGCGTGATACCCCAAACTTTCGTCGAAATTGGCTGAGCCTCGATACCCTTTATGGCGGCGGCCCCTATGTCACGCCGCAGCTTTATGATGATGACGGGGCATCGCTAAAGGTTGGAGACGCGCCTATCGGTGCGCCGGCATTCGACATTCCGATCGATCCTTCTTCGCGAAAACCCCTGATCGCCGAGCCACGGAACTTGGAGAATGCAATTGTTCGGCAAGTTCATGCAATGTTCCTGAAACTGCACAATCTGGCGGTAAAGGAAACTGACCCGTTGTGGCCTCATTTTCGGAGATACTCCACAGCGCGGCGACGAGTCTGTCACCAATACCAATGGCTGGTCAGAAAGGATTTTCTCCCCCGGGTCTGTGACCGTGCGATTTGTGAGAGGATCGCAAAGGAGCCAATTTTCGACTGGAACGGAGGATTTTCCATTCCCATCGAATTCTCACGAGCGGCATTTCGGTTCGGGCACAGCATGGTGAGGGATGCATATACTCTTACACACGGTCACTCCCCGATTCCGCTACCAAAGTTGTTTGGTAACAAGAATTCGATCGAGCCCCTGCCGATCGATCTCGCCGTACCGTGGAAAAGCTTCTTCGAAGGGCCAGACAGCCCTGAGACGGCCAATGACATTAACACGGGAATTGTAAGCCCTCTGTTTCACATTCCTGGGTCGTCGGCCCGCCTTTTTAGGTCGACCTCTGCTGTGGATGACGAACTCGTCTTACCGCATATTACTTTGCAAAGGGGAGCTGCATCGCGACTGCCGTCGGGACAAACAGTGCGTCGACTGTTAAACGCGCCAACAATCGCATCCGAAAACCAGTGGCCAACCCCGTGGTTGGATTTGGAATATTGTGGCCTGACGGAACACACGCCGTTATGGTATTACATCTTACTCGAAGCGGAAGTAAACGGCCATGGCACATCTCTCGGCCCGGTTGGCAGTCTGATTGTTTGCGAAGTGATCGAGGGAGCACTTAGGGCAAACAAGGACTCATACATTTGGTGGCATAAAGAGGAGCCTGAATGGAAACCCGAACGCTGGGAGATCGGCGGGGGCCATAAATATATAGAAAATCTTTACGACCTTGCGGTCGTGGTTGGAATGCCGAAGTAACAAATGTCTCGCACGGCGCGACGCAAACTCCCCTCCGCGTCACTTAACTTAGCCAGCACGCTCGAGTATTCCCGGCCGCTGCTAATAACGCTCGAACCCCCTGGTTATTTCCCCGAAGGGGCGGTAACCGCCCTTGCCAACGTTGCCTGGGAACATCTATGCAGCACCAATCTTGCGTTCAAATGTCTTACGCCAAAGATACGTCAGACGTTTTGTCGATATTTGGTTCGTCAGTTTCACCGCACCGGCCAACGTGTCTTCGAAAATAAAGATCTACGGTCTACCCGCGCTAAACGTGGAACATCGGGTTTCGATTCGTTATCAAAGACACTGGGCGCATATTCGGGCTTGGCGAAGATTTGGAACGCCCAACTAACAGGTTGGTGTGAGTTCGTATCCGATTTCCTGGCTCATACGAAGATATTTTTGCAAAGGTATGAAAGCCACCCACAGCCCGATCATATGTGCGATTTGCAAACGGGGCTCTCCGATCCCCATGGCGGGGGGCGATCGGTCACAGCTGTCGGTTTTCGTACAGGCCGGAGAGTGGTTCTACAAGCCGAGGAGCGGTAACCGAGAGCTAGCGTGGTCTCATCTGCTTGGAACGCTTAATTCGGCCGGATTCGATCCACCTTTTTTTTCTTCGGAGGTGCGCGCTGCGCGAGACCATTGCTGGATGCGTGCTATCCCGCGTTTCGCCCCCCGAGGCGACACCGAGCGTCGGCGATTCTATTATCGGACGGGATCGTTATTGTATCTTGCGCACATCTTTCGGGCGGTAGACCTGCATGCTGCTAATGTCATCATTCACGGTGAGCATCCTGTAATCGTCGACGCCGAAACCTTCTTTCATCCTGAAACCTGCGTGCCTGAGGACGCGCACATCGACGAGGCTTGCCTTGAGCGCACTGGGTTGCTTTCTTCGAATCAGAGTGCTAACGGAAATCCGTTTATCGATTTATCCGGCAAGCACCTTCCATCGACTGGGACGTCGGTCTACGCCTGTCCAAGGGATCGCGATAATGATGATCTCTTGCGGGGGTTTGAAGGCATGCATGACTTCCTGGATCGAGCCGGCAAAGATCGTCACATCGGGACCGCCATAGCGAAACTCCGATTGTCTGGGACACGTTGCATCTTCAGGCCCACACACCTTTATTATCGCCTCCTTCACGAAGCTCTTACGCCGGCCCGGACGCGATCTGTCGCTGACATCTCCCTTTTCTTGCGCTATCACCTTGAAGATGGCCTGTGCAAGCAGCGTGTCATCAACCAGGAAGTGCGGCAATTATTGAACGGCGACATTCCCACCTTCAACACGGGCGAGCCTGGCCAAGTACTCCACCCTATGGGTACGGCCGCATTCGCACAAACTATCAGGAGCTTGCGAAGCTTACTGCAGAGGCGATGGATAAAGGTCTAGGACGGGTACGGTCTTTTGCAGCCAAGCCCGTTGTGGAATAAGGACTGTAAGTGCACCGCCAAGTTGCGGTAATACCAGGATCTTCCTGGCTATTTACAATGATAACAACTTGTTCATCGCGCTTTTTGCGATGTCGTGGAGGCACACCTTGGTGTTCGCTATCGTAGATACGAAACACCGTTATAGCAGGAATGGCCTTGTAGTCCGCTGAAGGATCGTCGCCTTCCAGGTAAAAACTGCCCCATTGCGCAAATTTTTGCTTTGCGTAGCACGGATCGAGAATGCACCGATCTTTTTCTGCTTGAGTGGCGACGGTGCGTAACCACGTGATGAATGCGTCCAATCCGTGGCGGCGATCGTCATCCGCGGGCTCTAGCGCACCTTGGGAATTCCGGATGCACCACTGTCGCGTTGGAGGAATCGGAGATACGGCTAGGTTTGAAGGCAGTTGTTCTTCTTTGGGTGACTCTTTGTCCATACTCATCTGGCTCTTTCTTGTTGTCGTTGCGTCACATGGAGAGAGGCAACGTGTTCCCTAATATTGCGCAAGATTTCTTGGTAAACGGGATTGTCACGGATTATGTCGAATCGTGGGTCAAGCTCCAAAGTGCGAAAATCTACCCAACCAACAGCGCACGCTTCTTTAAGGTGGCGGAGCGCGGCCTCCGTCTCACCTAACGAAGTTTCAATCGCTGACAGGCGATATAAGGCGTCCGGGTCCTCAGGGCTGGTTTCGACAACCTGCAATTCTGAATGCTTCGCTTCTTGAAGACGTGCTCTCGTGCCTTGTGCGCCACGTAGCAAGCCGAGGTGGCCCAACGCGGATTGATAACTGACCGACCCGTAAAACGTTCCGCCACCTTGTGGATCCTTTTCGGCCAGAGCCTGGTAAAGCTTTTCGGCCTCAACAAAATTCCGCGAGAAGAACTCCACCTGAGCGGCCATTTGAGCCGAGTACGCGAAGTCAGCGTAACCTTTTGTTTCCTTTTGATATAGCGCACGCGCTTCTTCGGCTTTTCCATTCAGCAGGCGCAGGCGACAAATGCCCATCCAGCCATCTGGCTGTTCCGGATGCAATTTGAAGTAGCGTTGGTACGAAGCTTCGGCTTGCTCGTCCTGTAGGAGGTACGAGTAGCAATCCCCGATGGCAGCGTCATTCTCTCCTGGATTACGTTCACTTTCTTTTCCGATCGCATACCAGCGCAATGCAATATCTGGACGTCCGATGGCTTTGTAGGTGTTCGCGAGGAGGCTGCTGGCGCGTCGCGAATTCGGTGAATACTCAAGGGCAGTTAGGTTTTCATCGAGCGACTCCTTTACTTTCCCTGAATGGTGAAAAACTGCTGCCAGAGCCAAGTGAGCTTCTCCGCTGGAACTGTCGAGTTCCACGGCTCTCCGTGCGATCTCCAACGCCCTCGCCAAGGGTTCGCGATTGGATTGTACGCCGCCTTGAAAGTCAGAGCTTTTGCGAGGGCCGCATGGGCAGCGCACGAACTTGGCTGCAGGTCGATCGCGTGGTCCAAACAGGCAGTACTTCGATCCAAGTCGAGCCCACCGCGACGATTTGAAAGTTCAATTCCTGCGTTGATGAAATTTTGCGCCTCCGTGTCGAGCAGACCTGGATCGAAAACGGGTTGACCGACGGTCGTCAGGTCCGCATTTGAAAGGACGGCATAGGCATCGTGGGCCAGTGTTCGCGCTGCGAGCTTCTCGGAGGAGGCATCGGCAGTTTCAATCATCCGGTGGAGGAGCAACTTGTGGCTGTTGGAATCAAGCAAGTGCAGAGAAATGCGGAGCTTTCCGTTGATGGTCCTGAGGGTTCCAGAAAGAAGCGCGCGCGCCGGAGTGCCGTCGCCCCTGATGGTGGCCGTGGAAGCGATCGCCGGCGCGAGAAGGCTGTTTCCCATTGCGACCGTGGATGGCCCGAGCGCCTTCAAAGCTTCGTCCAATTCGGCGGCAACTGACCTAGTCCACGCCTCAACGGGTAGCGCGCTGTCTAGATCGAGAAATGGAACTACTCTTATCGAATGTTGCGCCGCGACCTGCGCAGTCACCTTTTTTTCTAGTTGCCAGCTTTGCACCTGCCGTGTGAACGCAATCACGGCAATGAGAGCAGAAGTCATTGTGATCCCTGCGAGCAATGGCTTTCTCCTCGACCAGCGCCAGAGTTTCGTTGGCGGTGAAACCGGACGGGCGATGATGGGCCGGCCTTCAAGCCAGCGTTCTAAGTCTTCGGCGAGGTCGTGGGCGGAGCGATAGCGAGCCGAGGGTTCGCGTTCGAGGCAGCGGGCGCAGATGGTTTCCAGATCCCGGTCGGCGACTTTAGAGAGGGAGCGCAATTTCGGTGCGGTTGTCTCTGCCGCTTGTCGGATTACGGAGAGGGCGTGCGAGCCCAGGAATGGCGGCCGGCCCGCGAGCAGGTCGAAGAGAATCGCGCCAAGGCTGTAGACATCGGCGGCGGGTTTTAGTTGGGCGGCTGGGCCGCTGGCTTGCTCGGGGGCGATGTAGCCGGGGGTGCCGAAGATGGTGAGGGTGCGCGTAAGGTCGCTGGTGGTGTCGAGCCATTTGGCCAAGCCGAAGTCGCTGACGAGCGGTTCGCCGTGGGCATCCATGAGGATGTTTCCGGGTTTGAGATCGCGGTGGAGAATGCCTTTGCCGTGTGCGTGTTGGACGGCGCGGGCGATTTTAGCGACCAGTGCGACGCATTGACGGAGATCGTTCTTCAGTGCGGGGCCGACTTGTTGCAAACTACCGCCCGAAGCGAACTTCATGCTGAAGAACGGCAGGCCATCTTCGCTCTCGCTCACTTCGTAGATGGGCAGAATGTTAGGGTGATCGAGGCTCGCGGCGGCCTGGGCTTCCCGCCGGAAGCGGGCCAATGTTTCGCGGGAGTCGGCGTGATACCCTAGGACCCGTTTCACGGCGACGATGCGGCGGGAGTGGCGTTGGCGGGCGCGGTAGATGACGCCCATTCCGCCCCGGCCGATCTCTTCAAGGATCTCGTAGTTCCCGAGGCGCCAGTTCTTGTCGGGCAATGTGATTTCGGCCAGCGCGCTTTCGAGTGCTTCGGGTGCGCAACCGTCGTTCGTGTCCAGCCCGGACTGGAGCAGGCAACCGACGCAGAGTCCGCCGGCTATGTGCGACGAAGAATCGCAGTGCGGACATCGCGCCGGATCTGCGATCACGCTTGCGATCGAATCGGAGAGTCCTGGGGAGAAACCTCTCATGGCGTTTCGTCGGTATTGGCGGCCAGGACCGCACACAGATAACGAATTTCGTCATCGATCTCCGCGGGATCCGCGACGGTTTCGGCGACCTCCTCGCGAAGGAGGGTGCGGTAGCGTTGACGGAGGCGGCCGAGCATCGCCGTTTCGACCTACCAGAGCGGCCGGGTGATCCTCCTGCGGTCCGATGGCGATCGGGTCAACACCCACCTGCGGTCGTTCAAGAGCCCGATGGGCATGGCCCGCAGCCGGGGGCTGTTGGCCATCGCCACCCAGCGGGGAGTGTGGGAGTTCCACGAGCAGCCGGCCCTGTCGGAGCGGGCCGACCCCTCGGGCCGCACCGACACCTGCTTCGTTCCCCGCCGCCACCTGGTCACCGGCGACATTCGCACCCACGAGATCGCTTACGTAGGAGGCGAGCTGTGGGCGGTCAACACCCGCTTCTCGTGCCTGGCCAGCTTCGACGGAATCCACAGCTTCGTGCCCCAGTGGAGGCCGCCTTTCGTGAGCGCATTGGCGCCTGACGACCGTTGCCACCTGAACGGCTTTGCTCTCTCCGGCGGGAGGCCCGTGTATGTGACCGCCCACGGACGCACCGACGAGACGAATGGGTGGCGCGACGGCAAGGTCGGAGGAGGGGTGGTGATCGACGTTCCCACCGGCGAGATCGTCGTTTCCGGGCTGTCGATGCCCCACTCACCCAGGATGCTCAACGGGCGCCTCTGGCTGTGCGACTCGGGCCATGGCCGGGTGATCGTCGCCGACCCGCAAACCGGGCAGACGGACGTGGTGGCCGAGCTGCCCGGATTCACACGGGGACTGGCGTTCGCCGGACGAGTGGCCTTCGTGGGGCTCTCCCAGGTCCGCGAGCACGTCTTCGCCGATCTGCCGCTGGGCGACCGGTTGGAAGAACGCCTGTGCGGCGTCTGGGCGCTCGACACGATCACCGGCGCCACGCTCGGCTACATCCGATTCGACGGCACGGTCCAGGAGATCTTCGACGTCCAGCTGCTGCGGGGGACGAACCCCGAGCCTGGTCGAGCCCGACGCCGACCTGGTCAACATCGCCATCCAGTTGCCCACGGAAGCGCTGGCCGACCTCGCCCCGTAGCCCGGCCCCGCCGGGACCGGCTATCAGAACGGTCCGAAGACCCACTTCGACGCGGAGGCCGGGTCGTCGCCGATCCAGAACTCGGCCCACAGGTCGGCGAACTCCTCCTTCGACAGGTAGCCGTCTCCGTTGGTGTCGAAGAACCGGAACGCTCCGTCGGTATCGACCTCCCCGCCCTTCCAGGCCAGATCATCTGGTTGTACTCCCGGGGGCTGACCTCGCCGTTGCCGTTCTCGTCGACGGCCTCGAACATGGTGTGGGCGGTGGCCGACACCTGATCACGCACGTGCGGCAGTTGGTCGACGACGGTCATCACCTCGTCGAGCGTGACCCGGTTGTCACGGTCCAGATCGGACGAGGCCAGGAGCGCCTGCCACCAACCCATCATGATCGCGGTCATGCGCTCGTGTTCCGGCGTTCCGGGCTGGTACCCCCGGATCCCGTTCCACCGGTCGGTGAGGCACTGGAAGTCCTCCTCCTCCAGGTACCCGTCCTGATCGATGTCGAGGGCGTAGAACACGCCCGCGATCTTGCGCTTCTGGAACTCGCTGGACACGGCCCACCTCCGGTCACCGACGCTGTGCTCCCGACGGCGAGGAGCGTACACGGTCGGCGTGGCCTCCGACTACACCCCTTGACAGACAGTACTTTGTAATACAAAGTACTCTGCATGACGAACAACCCTTCCTCATCAGCCCGGGACGCGGTCGACGTCCTGCGCCAGGTCGACGCCCTCCAACGCCGCACCAACGACCTGCTGCGGGCCTTCTGGTTCCCGCTGGTCGTCTTCGGCGCGCTGACGTTGCTCAGCGCCCCGGTGCAGTGGGTCTCCACCGGCGTCGCCATCGGCGTCTACTGGGCCTTCCCGCCCGCTCGGTGGCTTGGCCATCGCCTGGTACTACCGCTCCCGTGGCCTCCGGCTCGGGCTCACCCAGTCGGCCACCCCGTACGTGCTCACCGCCATCGGCATCCTCGTCGGCACCTTCGTGCTGCCCGCCCTGACAAGCGGAGACCTGCAGGAGGTCGTGTCGGTCTTCGCCGTGGCCGCCGGATACCTGGTCTTCGCCTGGCTCGACCGCAGCCCCTGCCTGGCCGCACTGGCGGTGGGCATGGCCGGAGTGGCGGTCGTGGTGCTGGCGAGCGGGGTCGACCACCCCGGCGCCATCACCGCGGCTGTCAGCGGGGCGGCGACCCTCACGAGGGCCTCGTCGTCGGTCGCCGCGAGGCACACGCCCGTAGACGCGACGGGCATCCCGCCCAGCGTCTCGACGACGTCGTCCACCAGCGGGTGCGGCTGGGGA
>CAVZAD010000009.1:0-226768 GCA_963773185.1 uncultured Verrucomicrobiae bacterium
GCTGCGATCGACTTTGCTCGGGTCCTTGCCGGAAAACGCGCCTCCGCCGTGACGGCCCCAGCCGCCGTAGCTGTCGACGATGATCTTGCGGCCGGTCAGTCCGGTATCGCCCTGCGGCCCGCCGATGACGAAACGGCCGGTCGGATTAATCAGAAATTGGGTCGTGCCGTTGACCATCGATTTCGGCAGCACTTTGCGGATGACTTTCTCGATGCAGAACTTTTCGATCTCATCGTGGCTCGATTTCTTCCGTGTGTTGGGTCGAGATGACCACGTTGGAAATGCCGACCGGCTTTCCGTTTTCGTAAATTACGGATACCTGCGACTTCGCGTCCGGGCGGAGCCATTCCGCTTTTCCGCTCTTGCGGATGCGCGTCAACTCGCGGCCCAGCCGGTGCGCAAACATAATCGGCGCCGGCATTAATTCCGGCGTGTCGTCGCACGCGAAACCAAACATCAAACCCTGGTCGCCGGCTCCCTGTTCGGAGCCTTCCTTGCCCTTGGCCTTCTTCGCATCCACGCCCTGGGAAATATCGTGCGACTGATCGGTGATGACGGTGTTAACGAAAATCTTCTTGGCGTGAAACACGTCGTCATCATGGACGTAACCGATCTCGCGCACCGTATCGCGCACGATTCGATTGATGGGGATGACGTCCTCCAGATGCTTTCCCTTTGGCAGATTAGGGATCGTGATTTCCCCGCCGACGACCACGACGTTGCTCTTGGCGTAGGTCTCGCAGGCAACGCGGCTTTTTCGATCCTGCCGCAGGCAGGCGTCAAGCACGGCGTCGGAAATGGTATCGCAAACTTTGTCCGGATGACCTTCGCCAACCGATTCGGAAGCAAAAATGAAACGTCGAAGCATTAGAAAGTAGGGTTCAGGTTTCGGAATTCAGGGTTCAGGTGGGCTGGGTTACTTTTTGAAACCTGAACCCTGCAGCCTGAAACCTTCTGATCGGACATATTGACCAATCATGATGCGTCGATATATCGTGGAGGTGCAAAATGCCGTCAACCATTAATTTTCTCCGGCTGCTGGCCGATCCCACGCGGCTCCGGCTTCTCCTTCTACTCGAAGAGGAGGAGCTTTCCGTGGCGGAGCTGCAGGAAATTCTCGGCATGGGCCAGTCGCGGATTTCCAGCCATCTCGCGCAATTAAAACGCGCCGGCGTGGTGGAAGACCGCCGCGCCGGCAAGAATGTTTATTACGGCCTGACCGAAAAGGAGGAACGGAATCCCGCCCGCGCCAAAGTGAACGAGCTCACTCGCGTGCTTGCCCGCGAAATGCCCGAGACCGAGCGCGATCGTACCGCGTTGCAGCTCGCTCTTCGCAAACGCCGCGACAAAGCGCGCGAATATTTCGACCAGCTCGCGGGAAAGTTCGGCCGGAGTTATGTCCCCGGCCGATCGTGGCAGGCCCTGGCCCACACGGTGATCAGCCTGTTGCCGGCGTTGACCGTGGCGGATCTCGGCGCCGGTGAAGGAACGCTTTCACAACTCCTGGCCAAAACCGCGCGAAAGGTGATCGCGGTCGATAATTCACCGAAAATGGTCGAGTTCGGCTCGAAGCTCGCGAAGGAACATGGCTTTGCGAATCTTGAATACCGCCTCGGCGATATCGAAGATCCGCCGATCGCCAAGGGCACGATCGACCTCGCGATTTTGAGTCAGGCCTTGCATCATGCGATTCATCCTGAGCGGGCGATCGCCAGCGCCTCGCGCATCCTGTGAAAGGGGGACGGATCGTGATCCTCGATTTGCTCAGCCACCGCTTCGAACGCGCCCGCGAGCTTTACGCCGATCACTGGCTCGGCTTCAGCGAAGTGCAGCTGCACCATTTCCTCGAGGCGACGGGATTCAAGAACATCGAGGTGACAGTCGTCTCGCGGGAAAAACAGAGCCCGCACTTTCAAACCGTTTTTGCGACTGGCACAAAGTGACTGAGTGAGTAACTAGCTTCTCTTGGGCAACTCATTTCACTCTTCTCGCCTTTACGGATTTTTTTGTGAATTGCGTCGCCGCAAGGTCTGGCGCGTCGCCGCCGGCTATGGCGTCGTCGGCTGGCTGATCATTCAATTCGCCACCACGGTGTTTCCGGCCCTGACGTTGCCGCTTTGGACCGCGCGCCTCGTCATTGTGCTCGTTCTGGCCGGCTTTCCGATCGCCCTGATTCTGGCCTGGGCCTTCGATGTCAGCTCGGCCGGGAATCAAAGCCACACCCGAAATCGTCCCGGGCGATTGCCCGCCGACTTTTCCAGCCGGCGAAAAAACCTGTTCCCGCTCGCCATCGCCGGCCTCGTGATCGCTCTCGTCGCCGGCTACTTTCTGATCCCGCTCGCCTCGGGCCCGCAAACTCGACAAATCGATCGCCGTGCTCCCTTTCGATAATTTCAGCGCCGACCCGGAAAACGCCTACTTCGCCGACGGCATCCAGGACGACATCCTGACGAACCTGGCGAGGATCGGCGACCTCAAGGTGATCTCGCGGACTTCGGTGATGCCGTACCGCGGGCAGACGCATAACATTCGCGAGATCGGAGAGGCGTTAAACGTAGCCACGATCCTGGAGGGAAGCGTGCGGCGTGAAGGAAAGCGCGTCCGGATCAACGTGCAATTAATCGACACCGCCACCGACAAGCATTTGTGGGCGCAGGTTTACGATCGCGAATTGACCGATGTGTTCGCGATCCAGAGCGAGCTGGCGCGGGAAATTGCTTCCGCCCTGAAGGCAACGCTTTCGCCCGACGAACAGGAGCGGATCGAGAAGAAACCGACCGAAAACGGTGAGGCCTACCTGCTCTATCTCCAGGCGCACGAAATCTTCGGCCGGCCCGACCGGCACCACGACGATCTGGCCCGGGTCGAATCGCTCTACGAGCAGGCGATCCAGCTCGATCCTGCTTTCGCGCTGGCGCACGCCCGCCTGGCGCATGTGGAAAGCTGGAGCTACTACGCGATCGAACCCGTGGCGTCCCGGGCGCAAAAAGCGCGAACCGCGGCGAACGAGGCCGTGCGTCTCCAGCCCGATCTGTCCGAGACCCATCTGGCGCTCGGTTACGTCCATTATTACGTGGAGCGTGATTACGACCGGGCGCTGAGCGAGTTTGCCATCGCGCGCCGCGGCCTGCCGAACGATGCCGGCGTTTTCCGCGCCATGGCCGCGATCCAGCGGCGCCAGGGAAAATGGGCCGAATCGAACGCGAATTATGAGAAGGCCGTTTCACTCGACCCGAAAGATCCCATCCTGCTCGAAAACATGGGAATGAATTACCTGGCGGTACGGGATTACACGAAGGCCGCGAAACTCTTCGATCGCGCCATCCAGGCTGCGCCGGACACTTTCACCATTCGCGAGCTGCGCGCGCGGGTTGAGTTTTATGCGACGAGGCGACCTGCGGCCGATGCAGCAATTGCTCGCGAGCCTGCCGGAAAATGTCGACCCCAACGGGACGATCACGCTGGCGCGCTACAACTTGAAGATGTACGAGCGGAAATTCGATGAGCTGATTGGCATCCTGGAACGCAGCCCGGCGGAGAAATCTCGCGGCGAAACCAGCGCGCCCCTTTCCGAGGTCTTTTCTGTTGGCGACGGTCTACGCGCAGAAGAAGGATGCAGCAAAAGCCAGGGCCAGCTACGAAGAGGCGCGCGTAAAAGCCGAAAGCGCAGTCCGCGAAAGTCCGGATGACGGGCCGCGCCATGCGTTGCTCGGTTTGATTTATGCCGGGCTGGGCCGGTGTGAAGAAGCGGTGGCGGAGGGAAAGCGAGCCGTGGAATTATTGCCGGAATCCAAGGACGCGTTTGACGGCCCGATCCTGGCCGATCACGCCGGGCGCGCATCAGCATGATGTGTGGTGATTTCGAGACTGCGCTCGCGCTGCTTGATCGATCGTTGCAAACCCCATCCGGCGTCACAATTCAGGAGCTGCGACTCGATCCGGTCTGGGATGCGCTTCGCGGCGATCCGCGTTTTCAGCGAATGCTGCACAAAATTCGAGAGGAAACCCTGACAACCATATTAGCCGCAACGGCGCAGGAAGAATCTTGTCTCAGCTTATGTGCATGGTTGTAATTGAACTGAGATGAGCGGGTTCTTCGAGGAGATCAAGCGACGCAAAGTTTATCGCGTCGCGGTGGCGTACACGGTCGGTGGCCGGCGGCGCGATCCAATTGGCGTCGGCCGTATTCCCGGCCTGGGAGCTGCCATCTGGGCTCTGCGGCTTGTCATCATTCTCCTGCTCATCGGCTTTCCGATTTCGCTGATCCTGGCCTGGGCCCTGGAGGTGACTCCGGAAGGGATTCGAGCGACTCCGGCACGCCCATCCGCGCCGCGCCGGAGTCGGAATGTGATCGCACTGATGGCGGTCGGCGTCATCGTTTCCGCTGCCGCCGGTTTTTTTCTCCTGCCGCGCGCTTCCGCCCGCAAGATCGATAAATCGATCGCCGTGCTGCCCGTTCGAGAATTTCAGCGACGATAAGGAGAATGCGTTTTTCGCCGATGGCATCCAGGACGACATCCTGACGAATCTGTCCAAGATCGGCGACCTGAAGGTGATCTCGCGCACCTCGGTGATGCCGTATCGCGGCAAAGAGAAAAATGTGCGCGAGATTGGAAAGGCGCTCGGCGTTTCCACCATCCTGGAGGGAGCGTGCGCAAGGCCGGGAACCGGGTTCGGGTCAACGTGCAGCTGATCAACGCGGTGAACGACGAACACATCTGGGCCGAAGATTACGACCGCGATCTGACGGACGTATTCGCGATCCAGACCGATCTCGCGCAAAAAATCGCGCACGAACTGCGCGCCAAGCTTTCGCCGGCGAGAAGGCCCAGATGACTCGCAAGCCCACGGAAAACGGCGAGGCCTATCTCGCCTTCGTGCAGGCGCACACTCTCTGCACCGGCAGATGGAGGATCCCGAAAAGCTGAAACAGGCCGAGCAACTTTACGAGCGCGCCCTGCAGCTGGATCCCAAATTTCGCCCTCGCCGCCGCGCGAGTTTTCCCGGCTCGAGAGCTGGATTTACCGCACCTTCGATCCAACGCCGCCGCGCCGCGAGAAAGCGCGTTCCCTCGCGGAACGCGCCATCGAACTCCAGCCGGACTGCGCCGGAAGGTCATCTGGCCCTTGGCTTTTCATTCTATTATGGCGACCGCGATTACGAGAATGCGCTCGAGGAATTCGCCATCGCCCAGCGCGGATTGCCCAACGACGCGGAAGTCTATCTCGCGATCGGCGCGATCCAGCGGCGGCAGGGAAAATGGAAGGAATCGAACGCCAACCTCGAGAAAGCGGCGAGCCTGAATCCAAACGACACGTGGCCCCTGCAAAATCTGGCGCTCAATTACCAAATGCTGCGCGATTTCGACGCGGCGAACAAGACCATCGACCGCGCCCTGAAGTTGAGCCCGATTCGATGGGTCTCTGGTCCATCAAGGCGCAGTCGGAAATGGCGGAGAAAGGGAGTTTCGAGATCGCCGAGCGCGGAGTGGAACTTTCTGGGCGGGCGACTGCCCGAAAGCGAAAGAGCCCATCATGGCGGGGCAGGTTATGTCGATCCTGCCTGCTGCAACGAAAGTTCGCCGAAGCGATCCGCGGCGCGGAAAGCATCAGAGACGAACTGCTGGACCAAGGAACCCGAGGCTTTGTGCTCCGAAATACATGGTGATCGGTATCGCCGAAGAAGACTGCAGAAGGACGAAGCCGGGCGCGCGGGAGGCGTTGCTGACCTCCAGGCGGTTCGCGGAAAAATATCTGAACGACGCGCCCAATGAAGCGCCGCGTCACGCCAAGCTGGCCGTGATTCTGGCCGTGGCTGGGCGAGAAAGAGGCCGCCATCGCGGAAGGCAAAACGCGCCACCGAAATTCTCCCGGAGAGCGTCGATGCTTTCGACGGCCCGAAGATGACGCGAAGCGCTCGCGGAAATTTATGCATCGTGGGCGAGCACGAAAAGCCATCGATTTGCTCGATCGTCTCCTCTCGCGACCGAGCTGTGTCACTGTTGCGAGTCCTGAAGGTCCTTCCGATGTGGGATTGGCTCCGCGCCAACCCGCGCTTCAACGAATTGCTGAAAAAATATGGTGGCTCGACTTACGCAAAATTCGTTCTCGTCCTGTTTCTGGCGGGACGGCCCGCGCGGAATGGGCTGTTACCCTTCCGAAACCGAACCAGGCTCGGCGGCTGGCGTCGAACATCGCCGGATCGAACTCGACGATGATGGGGCTGGCGAACGAGCGACGCTCGATCTCGCCCTGTTCTCCACGAAATCCGCCACGGTGCGCGTGATCGATAATCCGACGGGCAGAGACAATCTCGCTGCGGCCATGCGCCGCGAGAAATGTCTGGCCGGCGTGAATGGCGGATATTTCGATCCGGAGGACAAGCCGGTGGGATTATTGATCAGCGACGGAAAACTGATCGCTCCGTTGCGCAAAGCCCGGTTGCTGAGCGGAGTGATGATGGTTTCGAACGGGCAGCTCCAATTGCTTCGCACCGCGGAATATTCGCCGAAACGAAAAGCCACCGCGGCGCTGCAATGCGGCCCGTTCCTGGTGGATCGCGGCCAGCCCGTCCCCGGCCTCAACGACACCCGGCCGGCGCGCCGCACCTTCATCCTCACCGGCTGCCTCGGATCGCGCCGCGCTCGGTTTTTGTTCCGGCGTCACGCTGGCTCAGCTGGCGAAAATCCTGGCGACGCCGGGATTAGCGCCCGAGCCTGAAAGTGCAGCGCGCGCTCAATCTCGATGGCGGATCGTCCAGCGCGTTTTGGTTTGCCGGAGAACGCGACCCGTTCTCGATTTCCGAGCAGAAGACGGTGCGGAATTTCGTGGCGGTGGTGCCGAAGTAGACCGAGGCTGAGCCAGGCGTCCGCGGACTCCAGGCCGATTGACACAAATCTAATGGCGATTTGAGTACTGCCGTTCCTTGACGCGCGCGTCAATCTACGCGAGACTCGCGATCCGATGCGGACTTTCGGCGGCTTCATTTCTAGACGGCGAATTCTTTCTACGGCGAATTGCGCGGTGATGCCGTCCACGTCCTGACGGAAGCCATATTGGCTCGGCGTCGAATATCGAGGGGAGCGGCGTTACCGCTGGGCGATCTCCAGATCGATCTGCCGGTCGCGCCCAGCAAGATCATCGCGGTCGGCCTCAATTACGCCGATCATATTAAGGAGATGCAGCGCACGCCGCTCGGCACTCCGTTGATTTGGTTCAAAGCGCCTTCCTCGCTTCTTCCTCACGGCGGCACGATCGAGATCGCGTTTCCGGAGCATCAAACCGATTTCGAAGTGGAGCTGGGAATCGTCCTCGGGACGGTCGCGAAGAACGTGAGCGTCGAGCGGGCGCTCGAACACGTTTTCGGTTACACGATCGGCGAAGACATCAGCGATCGCGACCTGCAGAAATCCGAAAAACAATTCGGCCGCTGCAAATCGTTCGACACCTACACGCCCGTCGGGCCGTTCGTTTACCAGGAGGTCGACGTCGGCGATCTGCCGATCACGCTTCGGCAGAACGGCGAAGTGAAACAACAGGCGCGCACGAGCCAGATGATCTATTCCCCGGCGGAGATTGTCTCTTTCGCCAGCCAATCGATCACGCTCCTGCCGGGCGATCTTATCCTGACCGGCACGCCTTCCGGGGTGGGTCCGATTCGCGCAGGCGACGAACTTGAAGGGCCGCATCGGCGAGTGGCCGCCGCTGCGCAATTCTGTCGGGCTCGCGCAGTAGGGCGCGAAAATATTTCTTTCCACGCCGCAATTTCCTCGCCCTAAGCTACAGCCCAAAAGGTCGGATGATGCGAAATAATCTTAGTGGCTCCGCCATGATCCGAAACGTCGAAACGACAAACGCGAAAGTTTTGCTGGACTCGCCCTTGCCTCATTGAGGATAAACAGACCGGAATCCTTATCGGAATTCGAGCCGGGAAAAAAACTTTCCAATCAACCCTATGAAAACACTGCTAATCGCCAGCCTCTGCTCCGTCACCTCTCGTGTTGACTTCTTTCGGCCAACCACCGCCGCCACCGCCCGGACACATCCAGCGGCGCGGCACCCGCCGCACTGTCAGCCAGTCCGGCCGCTGCCGGGGTTTCGCCCGTTCCCGGCATGTCGCCCAGTCGCAGTCGATTTCGCCGGCGGCGACGATGGCGACTGTCACCCCACTGGCCAATGCCTCTCCCGCGGCGCAGCGCCTGCCGCAATCTCGCATGCCGGACCCAAGCACCGGGAATTTCTTGTCGATAACTTCACAAGGGCGGCTACATCATGTGGCCGATCCTGATCGTGTCGATCACGGCCATCGCGGTGGTGCTCGAAAGAATTTTCTGGTGGCTCGGCCGCTGGATGCGCCGCGATCCCAAGCGGATCGAGAAAGTCTTTACCGCAATCGAAGTGGGCGACGTGGCGGAGGCTTCCCGCCTGTCCCGCGATTCGCGCGACCCGGTTTTGCGGATGATGTGGAACGGTTTAAATCACCAGCACGCTTCGCTTCAAGGTGCCTTGCAGGTTGCCGCCGGCATCGAGATCAAACGCGCCGGCCGGTTCCTGGTGGTGATGGACACCCTGGTCACCCTGGCCCCGTTGCTCGGTTTGTTGGGAACGATCACCGGTCTGATGAAATCGTTCAGCTTCCTCGGGAACGAAGAACTGGCGGTGCAGGCGGTGACCGGTGGTATCGCCGAAGCGCTTATCGCGACGGCCGCCGGTCTGGGCATCGCGATTTTCGCGTTGATTCCGTTTAACTTTTTCACTTCCCGAGTGTCTAACTTAGAGTTCGAACTGCAGACGGCTGCAACGAACCTTGAAGTTATGTTGGAAGCTCAAAACAAAGCGCGAGAAGTGGAGAATCCGCGGAGACAACTCCGAGCTCGGCGACCCGTTCATCAATCTAGAGGCCTTATATGGAGGTCTCGCTCGCCACTCCCGCATAAGAAAGCGCGGATCGAGATCATTCCGTTGATCGACATCATGTTCTTTCTGCTCGCGAGCTTCATGATGGTGAGCCTGAGCCAGACGACCATGAAGGGGCATGAAAGTGAACCTGCCGACGGGTTCGTCGGGTCACACCACAATCGAAGAAGGATTACATCAGCTTTCGGTGGACCGGGATGGCTACTATTACTTCGACAAGAGAGAAGATTCCTCTCGAGGAGATTTCGCCGCAGGCTTCGGAAGGTTACGCTACCAGTCCGGATGCGAAAATTTTCATCCGCGGCGACATGGAAGCCGTCCATGGAAACGTGACCCGCGTGCTGGATCAAATCCGCTCGTCCGGTTCACCAAGATTATCGTTCGAGATAAAGAGCCAGGCGGCCTCGGGGTGCCTGTTCCGGGAAGACAGTAAGGTCATATGGCTGGACCACTTCTCTATCGGCCCCCGCCGCAGATGGCAGGTCTGGCCAGCCTTCGGTGGCGCCCTGGCGCATCCATTTCGCCGCTGTAGGGATTGCCGCGATCAAGCCCGCGGAACATATCGAGGATCTCTCCCAACATTCCTGAGGCGGTCGTCGAGATGTCGCTCGACTCAGCACCGGAACCGCCCCAGCCTACGCCGCCGCCGGAGGAAGAGCCGCCTCCGCCGCCCCCGCCAGAGGCCGTGCCCGAACAAAAGCCGGAATTTGTCGAGGAAAAGCCGACACCTCCGCCCAAGCGACCGCCCTCGACGCAACCGGTCCAGCCCATCGCGCGGCCAACGACGGCCGGCCCGACTGGGCCGGCGCCGAGTGGCAAGGCCGCGATGATTTTCAAGCCGCGCATCCAATATCCTTACGAAGCGCGCAGATCCAAGATCACCGGAAGCGGCACCATCGTCGTCTCCGTCGGCCCGGATGGGAGCGTGACCAGTGCAGCATGGGCGCGAGCACGGGCAGCCCCATTCTGGATAATGCGGCCACTTCAGCCTTCCGCAGCGCCAGGTTCAAGCCTGGAACAGTTCCAAGGGTGAGAATTCCAATCACCTTCACCCTGACGGGGGCGTCGTATTAAACGCGGTTTTCGGAACGAATATGAAAATGCGATCGCCCATTCCGCACAAGCACGCGCGCATCGAGATCATCCCGTTGATCGACATCATGTTTTTTCTGCTCGCGAGCTTCATGATGGTGAGCCTCAGCCAGACCCACATGAAGGGCATTCGGGTTAATTTGCCGACGCGCAAATCGCCCCCGCCACCGCCGAATCAGGATAAAGATTACGTCTCGATTCGCGTGGCGGAAGGCGGCCTGATCTATTTCGACAACGTGATGCGTGGACTATCGACGACGTCCATCCCACGCTTTTCAGAGCTGCACGAGGCCAATCCCGAAGTTAAGGTTTCGCTCAGCGCCGAGACAGCTGGCCCTGCACGGAGAAGTGATCGACGTCCTGGACAAGGTGCGCTCCGTCGGCATCGAGAAGATCGGTTATCAGATCAAGACAGCGTCTGTCACGGGCGCTGCCGGCACGGTTCCGCCGCCCGCCGTCCCGGCGCACCGCCACCGCCCTACCGCCTGAAGCCGCGGATCTAGGGCATCACGAGCGACCCGGCAGCGCAAGCGGATCGGCCCGCGCCCGGTGGCTGATCCGGTTTTTCTCTGCGGAAGAGAGCTCCGCCAGCGTCCGGTCGAAGCCCGCGGCTGAAAATAGGATCGTATCCAAAACCTGCCGGTGCCGCGAGGCTCGCCGCACGATCGCTCCCTTCGATCGCGCCCTCGAAGGTTCCCAGGACTTCGCCTTCTTGCGCGAGGGCCAGCGCAGCAGCGAAAGCGCGCGGAGCGGGCATGCCGGGATCGCATGCCGCCAGGCTCGGCGAGCAGTTTCGCGACATTTTCCGCATCGGTCGCCTGCTGCGCCGGCGTAACGCGCGGAATAGATCCCAGGCGCGCCGTCCAATGCATCCACTTCGAGACCCGAGTCATCCGCCACCACCAGCCCCTGGAAAATGCTTCGATGCCTCGACCGCTTTCAGGATCGCGTTTTCCTCGAAGGTGGGACCGGTTTCCTCGATCGCCGGCAATTCCGCCGCGTCCGCCAGATCGCGAACCTCAAATCCGTCGCCGAGAATCTCGGCGAATTCCCGGGTCTTGTGGGAGTTGCGCGTAGCAAGAAGGAGACGATGCACGTTGACAGGATTTACAGGATTAACTGGATTAGAATCCAGCAGCGTCGCCTTCACGAACCTCAATCCTTTTAATCCTGTAAATCCTGTCTAATTCTCTGCATGAACGAGCGCCGCAAACCATATCCCTTCGATCGGATCGAGCCAAAGTGGCAGGCGATCTGGGACGAGAACCGCTCGTTCCATGCGCCGAATCCCGGCGAGGAGAACTTCGATCCGGCGAAGCCGAAATACTACGTGCTCGACATGTTCCCATATCCGAGCGGCGCGGGTTTGCACGTCGGACATCCGGAGGGTTACACCGCCACCGACATCATCGCGCGCTACAAACGGCTGCGCGGCTTCAACGTTCTTCACCCGATGGGCTGGGATGCGTTCGGTCTGCCGGCGGAGCAGTATGCGATCAAGACGGGACAGCATCCGGCGATCACCACGCGCGAGAACATCGCGAAATTCAAGACGCAACTCAAACGCATCGGTTTTTCCTACGATTGGGAGCGCGAAGTCAACACGACCGATCCCGCCTATTACAAATGGACGCAGTGGATTTTCCTCCAGATCTACAATTCCTGGTTCAATCCCGGAGACGAAAAGAGCGGAGCCCATCTCCACTTATCGCGGCGATGATCCCGACGGCGTGCGCCTCGCCTACGTGGCGGAAGTCGCGGTGAATTGGTGTCAGGAACTGGGCACCGTCCTGGCGAACGAGGAGGTCATCGACGGCAAGAGCGAAGTCGGGTGGTTTCCCGGTGGTCCGCCGTCCGATGCGCCAATGGATGCTGCGCATCACCGCGTTCGCTGATCGGTTGCTCGATGAACTCGAAGACCTGGATTGGCCGGACTCGATCAAAGCGCTCCAGCGAAATTGGATCGGCCGCAGCGAGGGCGCGGAGATTCGATTTTCCGTGGTAGGGTCGTCCGCTGCGACGACCGGGCTCCGCGAGCGCGGCGTCCCTGCCATCACGCGTCTTCACCACGCGTCCGGACACGCTCTATGGCGCGACCTACATGGTGCTCGCTCCCGAAAATCCGCTGGTCGATCAGATCACGACCGAAGAGCAGCGCGAATCGATCGAATCCTATCGGACCGCGATCGCCGCCAAATCCGATCTCGAGCGCACCGACCTGGCCAAGGAAAAAACGGGCGTCTTCACCGGCGCGTTCGCGATCAATCCCGCCAACGACGAACGGATTCCGATCTGGATCGCCGATTATGTCATGATGGGCTACGGCACCGGCGCGATCATGGGGGTGCCGGCGCATGATGAGCGCGATCTGGAGTTCGCCAGGAAGTTCGAGCTCCGGCGTCGTGCCGGTCGTTCAAGCCCGGGGAAGACCCCCGAGGAATCGATCGGCTACACCGGCGTCGGAATCGCGATCAATTCGCCGCTGCTCGATGGACTTTCGCGACGCGGAAGCGACGGCCAAGATCATCGATTGGCTGGAGCAAAACGGACAGGGACGCCGCGACATTCGCTACAAGCTGCGCGACTGGCTTTTCTCGCGGCAGCGCTATTGGGGCGAGCCGTTTCCGATCATCTGGCGCGATGGCAAACATGAAGCGCTTCCGGAATCGGAACTGCCGCTCGAGCCTCCCGCTCTCGAAGATTTCAAACCGACCGGAACCGGCGAGCCGCCGCTTGGCGAAAGCGAAGGATTGGATCCGTTATTCGGACAGCGCCTCGCGCGAAACAAACACGATGCCGCAATGGGCTGGCTCGTGCTGGTACTACCTGCGCTTTTGCGATCCGGGAAACCACGAGCGTTTCGTCGGCGAAGAGCCGGAGCGCTACTGGATGGGCGGGCGATCGGAAACCGGAAACCGGAGAGCGGAAAGCAAAGACTCTGCCATAGAATCTCTCCGCAATCCGAAATCGAAATCCGAAATCGCCGGCGGCGTCGATCTCTACATCGGCGGGGTGGAGCACGCGGTGCTGCATCTCCTGTATGCGCGTTTCTGGCACAAGGTGCTCTTCGATCTCGGGTACCTCTCGAACCCCGAGCCGTTCCAGCGCCTGGTCAATCAGGGCATGATCCTCGGCGAGGACAGCCGCAAAATGTCGAAGCGCTGGGGCAACGTGATCGATCCGCTCGACGTAATCGACAATCTACGGCGCGGACGCGTTCCGTTGTTACGAGATGTTCATGGGCCCGCTCGAGCAGATGAAACCGTGGAGCATGAAAGGGGTCGAAGGCGTCTCGCGTTTCCTCGCGCGCGTCTGGCGTCTGATCATGGAGGAAAATCAGGCGGGCGAATGGGTGCTCTCCGGTGAAGTGCAGGATGTCGAACCCGCAGAAATCCGAGACCAAAGGTCCTGCACGCCACCATCAAGAAAGTCACCGGGGACATCGAAGCTCTTTCTTTCAATACCGCCATCTCGCAGATGATGATCCTCGTCAATGCGTTCACCAACGCGCCGGCGAAGCCGCTCTCCGCCCTGCGCACTCTTCCTGATTCTGCTCAATCCGTTCGCGCCGCATCTCACCTCCGAGCTTTGGGAAATCCTGGCCGGAAAGTTTCCCGGCGTGGATCGCGACATCACCGCGCAAGCCTGGCCCGAACACGACGAGCAGTTCCTGGTCGAAGACGAAATCGAGATCATCCTGCAGGTGAACGGAAAGCTGCGCGACAAGATTACCGTCGCCCTCGATGCGACTGATGCCGAGCTCGAAGCTGCCGCGCTCGCCAATCAAAAAGTGCAAAATGCCATCGCCGGAAAGACGATTCGCAAGGTCGTCGTCGTCCCCAAAAAGCTTGTGAACGTGGTCGCGAATTGAGAGGATCGGAAAATGTTCAAGGAATTCAAAGAGTTTGCGATCAAAGGGAATGCGGTCGACCTGGCGGTCGGCGTGATCATCGGCGCGGCTTTCGGTGGGATCGTGACATCGCTAGTGAAGGATATCCTGATGCCTCCGATCGGCTTGCTGACCGGCGGTCTCGATTTTTCGAACAAATTCCTGGTGCTGAAAGACGCTCCCGGCGGCGCGTTCTTCGCCACTCCGGCCGATGCCGTGAAGGCCGGCGCGATCACCTGGAACTACGGCAACTTCATCACCCTGGTCATCAACTTTATCATCGTCGCGTTTTGCATTTTTCTGGTCGTGCGGGCGCTAAATAAGACGAAGCGCCCGACGGCGGACGCCGCCCCGGTTTCCAAGGATTGCCCGGCGTGTCAGATGACGATCCCCGTCAAAGCCACGCGCTGCCCGCATTGCACGTCGGAGCTGGCGGGGGCGCGCATCTAAGCGACGCGAGGTCTTCAGACGCCGGCTGTCATCCCGAGGCAGGCGAAGCGCGCCGAGGGACCTCGCAACCGGAGTTATCGCGTCCTGCAACACGCAGCTGCAATTTGCAGTTGAGAGGTCCCTCGCCGTCTTTGCGGCTCGGGATGACAGCAAAAAAATCGGCGCGTCATATTGATCCCTAAATCGAGGCAGGTTCGGTTTCAGTCAGCCGCAAAACGCGTTCCGGCGTGCAGAGCCAGATCCGGCTCTGTTCGTCCTGCGGCCAACTCGTTCCGCTCGCCCAGGGAGAAAACGCCGGCATGATCCAGCAACGCGATTGCTGAACGAAAGCCGGGCATTTCAACCGAAGTCCCGCGCCATCCGTGATTGTCCCAGCGGGATGATGGTGGCCGATGATTTGGATTCGTTTCTCCGCCTCGGCCAGGCAATGGCCATGATGAAAATAAAAGCGCTCGGTCTCCCACGACTCGAACAACTCAAACTTCCCGCGCAATTGTCGATCGTGGTTTCCGGCCACGACGATCGGTTCGCAAAAAGCCCGGACCCGTTCGAGCAGCTCGCCCGCGGCAACCGCCGCCGTCTGGTCGTGCACCAGATCGCCGAGGATGACCAGACGGGGTGGCTGATATTCCGCGACCAATTGGAGGAGGCGCTCCGCAATCGACGCCATCCCCCACATCGGAACGAGACGGCCCGCCGCGCGTTGGCTTAATTCATAGCCGAAATGCAGGTCCGCCACGGCGAGCCAGCGCTCGCGTTGATGAAAGAGCGCGAGCCGGCCATCGAGCAAGATTTCGTCGGCGACGAGCGCCTGATTGGCACGGAGTGACAACATGTTAAGCCAGGGAGCCGCGCAAATTATCGCTTGCCACTGTCGCCTTCAATCGGTAATGACCGGTTTTCCGCGCCGATGTCGACATATCTGAAATTCGCCGGTCTCGGGGTAATGGCCTGTCTGATCGCCAGTTGCGAGACGCCAGATACCCAAACCAGGAAAGAGACGCCCACCGCTTACGGACGCCGCATTTCAAATGTCCGGACCACCGCCTACACCCACACCGAAAGAGGCGGCCGGCGGAATGCGATCGGAAAAACGTTGTCCGGGTCGGGCCACGTAAGCGCGGCGGCCGATTGGTCGCGTTTTCCGCTCGGGACGCGGTTCCAGATCGTCGGGACCCAGGACCGGTACGTCATCGACGATTATGGCGGCGCGCTGGTCGGCACGAATACGATCGATCTCTACAAGACCAATCGCCGGGAGATGCGCTTGTGGGGTGTCCGCCGGGTCGACATCGATATTCTGGAATGGGGCTCGAAACAGCAGAGCCTTAAAGTCCTCGCGCCGCGGAGGAAGAATGGGCTCGTCCGGCGCATGATCGCCGGGATCGAAGCGAACAAGAGCTGACGAACCGCGGCGCGGTTTGCTTTGACACGCCGCGAAGGAGCCACAACTTCCCGGATGAAAGTTCTCGTCGTCGGCGGAGCAGGCTACATCGGCAGCGTCTGCTCCGAGTTGTTGCTCGACGAAGGTCATGCCGTCGGCATATTCGACAACCTGAGCGAAGGACATCGCCGCGCGATCGATTCGCGCGCGGAGTTCATCGAAGGCGATCTGGCGGACCGCGATCGGATTCAATCGACCCTGGCTGCCTTCCAGCCCGAGGCGGTCATGCATTTTGCCGCCAGCGCACTGGTGGGAGAATCGATGGAGAATCCTTCGAAATATTTTCGAAACAACATCAGCCACGGCTTGAACCTCCTCGACGCCATGGTGGCGACCGGCCGAAAGCAGCTCGTCTTTTCTTCCACCTGCGCCACCTTCGGCCCGCCGGAGAAAGTGCCGATCGACGAGAGCATGCCGCAACGTCCGATCAATCCCTATGGCGAATCGAAACTGGCGTTCGAAAAGATCCTGCGCTGGTACGGCGAGATTCACGGCCTGCGTTTTGTCGCGCTCCGTTACTTCAACGCGGCCGGTGCTTCGGAGAATTTCGGCGAAGAGCATCGCGTCGAGACCCACTTGATTCCGAATGTCCTGAAGGTCGCACTCGGCCTGACGCCTCACGTGGAGATCTACGGCACCGATTACGACACGCCGGATGGAACCTGCATCCGCGATTACATTCACATCCTCGACCTGGCGCGCGCGCACATTCTGGCGATGGCGGCGCCGACGAGCGATTTTTACAATCTCGGCACCGGCGGCGGCTCGAGCGTGCGCGAAGTGATCGATGCCTGCCGGCGGGTGACTGGCCATGAGATCCCGGTTGTGGAAAAAGCGCGGCGGCCCGGTGATCCGCCGCGGCTCATCGCGGCGTCGGAGAAAATTCAGAAGGAGCTGGGCTGGCGTCCGCAATTTCAAAGCCTCGAAGCCATTATCCAAAGCGCCTGGAAATGGCACCAGAAATTCCCAAACGGTTACGGGGATTAGATCTCCCGCTCCTCCTCATGATCATGATCTTGCTCCTGATCCTTTGAGCATCGCGGCCCGATCCCAGGAGTAGGATCAAGATCAGGAGCAGGAGGGAAAAGAAACGCCCGCGGAAACACGTTCCGCGGGCGCTCTCAATTTCAATTCGAAACTACGCTAGCCGTTAGGGCTTGGTCGTTGTCGTGGTAGTCGTCGTCTTTTCGTAGGACGACACCGGCTTCATCAGGGTGATCTTGCTGATCACCATGCGGTCGCCTTCTTTCACGTAGGTGTATTTCACCGGCATGTCGGGCTTGAGCGTGGTCCACTCAACCGTCTTTCCTTCTGGATCGACGATCGTCGTGCTCTTGGTGTAGTAGTACTTCACCGGCGCGCTGCTCGTCTCCGAGCGGAACGAGATAAAATCCGAACCCGGCGTGTAAGTCGTGATCGTGCCGGACCCGTCCATTGAGCTGGTGGAGACTGTGCTCGATGTGCTGGTCACAGCCGTGGCTGGATCAGTGGATTTGGTCGTAGTGGTGGTTGTTGCGGAGGTTTGCCCGAAAGCGGTGGTGAGCGCGATTGCGCTGACGGCTCCGGTTGCCAATAATTTAATCAATCTGTTTTGTTTCATGTTTGTCCTTTGGTTTGGTTAAACGGATGCTCTCCGTCGTGCATTCATCCGACTGCTCGAAGCTGGAGTTTATTCAACCGCATCATCTTTTCGTAATCGACGAAGACGATGGCTGCCTTTCGGTAGGAACGCCGCGCTTGGGCGTCCGCCGTATTTGCGGGAAGTTAATTCTCCCGCGAGAATCGGACGCCGCCGCACGGCGACCCTACCTGAAATAACGCATGCAACCGCTTCCCGGCTTTCGTGATTTTCTCCCAAAGGATTGCGCCGCACGTAATTACATCTTCGAGCGCTGGCGCGAAATCGCGCGCCGATACGGTTTCGTGGAATGGGACGGGCCGGTCCTGGAGCCGACGGCCCTCTACACAAAAAAAAGCGGACCGGAGATTGTGGCGCAGCTTTTCAATTTCACAGACAAGGGCGATCGCGAAGTGGCGATGCGCCCGGAGCTTACGCCTACTCTGGCACGCGTCGTCGCGGCGCATGACCGCGAATTCAAGAAACCGCTCAAGTGGTTTTCGATCCCGCAGTGTTTTCGGTATGAAAAACAGCAACGCGGTCGTCTCCGCGAGCATTTCCAATTCAACGCCGACATCATCGGCGAGGAATCTCTCGAAGCAGATGTCGAATTGATCGCGCTTTGCGTCGACATCCTGCGCGCGTTCGGGTTCACCGCGGAAGATGTTATCGTCCGAATCAGCGACCGAGAATTCTGGATCGACTTCCTTCGGGCGCAAAGCGTGCCGGAAGAACAGTGGCAGGAAATTCTACAGGCGATCGACAAGAGCGAGCGTGAACCTCGGGAAAAAACGGCTGCTCGACTTGGTCCGCTTGCAGAACCGACTTTCAAGATTCTCGATGGAGGAGGAAAAAGCGAAAAACTGGACAGTCTGCTGGCGTCGCTGGGCAATCGCGGCCTGGCTGAGTTCGTGAAGGTCGATCTCGGGATCGTGCGTGGGCTTGCCTACTATTCCGGTGTCGTCTTCGAGGCGTTCGATCGCGGCGGCAAACTGCGCGCACTGGCCGGCGGCGGTCGCTATGACAATCTGGTTCATCAGCTCAGTGACGGCGCGGTTTCCCTACCCGCTCTCGGCTTTGCCATGGGCGACGTCGTCCTGGGGGAGCTGATCGGAGAGAGTCCGGCCGCGAAAGCGAAGCTCGAAGAAGCCATCGCCCTCCAACAGAGCCTCGATATTTACGTGGTGATCGCAAAGGAAGAACGACGGGCTGACGCGCTCGCGCAGATTCAGGCGTTGCGCGACCGCGGGTATCGCGTCGATTTTCCGCTGGCGCCCGCCAAGGTCGGGAAACAGTTCCAAACCGCCGAGCTACTGGGCGCGCGCATCGCGCTCCTTTTCGGTGACGAATGGCCGAGCGTGAAATTGAAAGACCTCCGCACCGGCGAGCAGAGTCTGTTGCCCCACGGAGAACTGCCGGCGCGCTTCGCAACACTTTTGCCTTCCCCGGCGTAAGTGGGAGTTGGCCAATTTACCGACATCGCTTGCGAGATTCCTCGTTTCGCCCAGAGTGGGCAGGCGAATCGCATCATGTACCGGACCCACCATTGCAACGAATTGCGCAAGACCGACATCGGCCGGCAGGTGACGCTGGCCGGCTGGGTCCACGTCTCGCGCGATCATGGCGGCGTCATTTTTATCGACCTGCGCGATCGCGAAGGTTTGACCCAGGTGGTCTTCCGGCCGGAAGAGAATGTGGAACTGGCGACGATATCCCATTCGCTCCGAAGCGAGGATGTGATCCGAGTGGCCGGAAAGATCGCGCCCCGCGTTTCGGGAACGGAAAATCCAAGGTTGGCCACGGGTGATATCGAACTGCTCCCGAACGAATTGGAGATCCTCAATCGCGCCGCTGATTTGCCTTTTCCGCTCGACACCGAGATTTCCAACGAGGATCTGCGGCTCACCTATCGTTATTTCGATCTGCGCCGGCCGCGGTTCGCGCGCAATCTGCGCCTCCGCCACCAGGCCACCAAAGCCACTCGTGATTACCTCGATAGCCAGGGCTACATCGAGGTGGAAACGCCGATCCTTTCCAAGAGCACTCCGGAAGGGGCGCGCGACTTTCTGGTGCCGAGCCGGCTGGCTCCCGGAAAATTCTACGCGCTGCCGCAGGCGCCGCAGCAATACAAACAGCTGCTCATGGTGGCCGGCATTGAAAAATATTTTCAGATCGCGAAGTGCTTCCGCGACGAGGATCTGCGCGCAGATCGCCAGCCGGAATTCACCCAGATCGACATCGAGTCCTCCTTTGCCGAGCCCGAAGACATTTTCGGGCTGACCGAGGGAATGCTCGCCGCTGTTTTCAAGGCCGCGCGCAACATCGAGATCAAAACACCATTTGAGCGCCTGACATATCGCGAAGCAGTCGGCCGTTACGGCAGCGACAAACCGGACCGCCGTTTCAAGATGGAGCTGGTGGATTTCAGCGAGGACTTCAAGGGGAGCAGTTTCAAGGTCTTTCGCGGCGCGCTCGATGCCGGCGGCGTGGTAAAGGCGATCAATGCGAAAAGTTTCGCCAGTCTGACCATCGGACAAAGCGATGAACTGACCGAGATCGCCAAAACCTTTGGCGCGAAAGGGCTCGCCTTTATCAAGGTCGAAAACGGCGAATGGAAATCGCCGATCGTGAAGTTTTTTACCGCCGAGGAAAAGGCCGCGCTGCAATCAAAGCTGGAGATTGCGGAGGGCGACTTGATCCTTTTTGCGGCGGACAAATGGGATATCGCGTGCGAAGTGCTCGGCCGGCTCCGGTTGCGTATCGCCGAATATCAAAAACTACTCGAGGGGAACGAGGAGCTCAATTTCCTGTGGGTGACCGATTTTCCGCTGCTGCAGTTTAGCGCGGAGGAGAACAAATGGAATGCGGTCCATCACCCCTTCACCCGGCCGAAGACGGAGGATGTGCCGCTGCTGGACGCGCAGAAGTTCGCTGAAGTTCGCGCCGAGGCCTACGACGTGGTTTTGAACGGAGTTGAGATCGGTGGCGGGAGCATTCGGATTCACGAGCCGGAGTTGCAGGAGAAGATGTTTGGTGTGCTCGGCGTGAACGCCGAGCAGCAGCAAACGATGTTTGGGCATTTGCTCCGTGCGTTCAGGCTCGGCGCGCCGCCCCATGGCGGGATCGCTCTCGGGCTCGACCGGTTGGTCATGCTCATCTGCGGCGAACAATCGATCCGCGACGTGATGGCCTTCCCGAAAAATAATCGCGGGATGGACTTGATGTCGCAGTCGCCGGCCGATGTCGATCAGCGCCAGCTGCGCGATCTCGGGATCAAGCTGGCGGACGAAAAAAAGGCGTAGCGGTCGCTTCCTCTCGCGCGTCCCCTGTTGTCATCTCGAGTCCGGCGGCTGCCGGACGAGGGACCTCACATCTGCAAGGAACGCCTTCCAACCGGTACCGTCGGCTGCGGTTGCCGTCTCCCTCGCCTACGCTTCGCTGCGCTCGGGATGACACGCTTAGAACGGTACGCCGGTTAGCTTTGCGATGCCGCGGCTCCAACCTTGTTGATCGCCAGTTGTTGATGACTGGTCTTGAAAAAAACCGCGACCAGGAAAGTGGTGAGCGTGCCGAAGAAAATCCACCAGGGAAATTCCATGACGGGCAGCCATGACGGCTGCTCGTAGGCGATCGTGCCGAAAATCTTCGCGATGTTGTTCGGCAAACCGCTCAGAATCGCCACGACGACAAAGCCGGTAATCATGGCGATCACGTTTCCGAAGTCGTTCCCACGGGTCTTCGTCAGCATGCCGGCGAAGAAAACCCCCAGGAGCGAACCGTAGGTGTAGCCGAAAATTCCGAGCACGATCGGGATGATGCGCAGGTTCGGATGGACGATCACCAGGTAGGAAGTCGTGGATGCAACTGCGATCATGAGCAGGGAAAACCAAACCGTCGCCCAGCGCACCGCGCGCATCGTCTGAGTGTCGTTTGCGCCAGGGCGAATGTAGGTGACGTACCAATCGCGCGTAAAACTGGTCGCGAGCGCATTCAACGCGGTGCTGAGCGAGCCCATCGCGGTGGCGAAGATTCCAGCGATGAGCAGGCCGCGCAGGCCAACCGGCATTTCGTAGAGAATGTAATGGCAGAAGATTTCGTTAGGCGCCTTCGGCAAGGTTGGATCCGGATGGACCTGATAGTAGGTCCAGAGCAGGATCCCGATGCTCAGGAACGTGAGCACGATGGGAATATCCGCGAGGCCGGAGAGAATCAGCGACCGGCGGCTCCGCCGAATATCGGGCGCGGTTAGCATTCGCTGCACCATGTCCTGATCTGTCCCATGCGTGGCCATGGTGATAAAAGTCGAACCAATCAATCCCGCGAAAATAGTGTATTCCGACTCGAACATCCCCTTGATCTGGTCCCAGCCGGTTCGGGCCGGATCCAGGCCGGTGGCGAGAAAACCGGAAATGTCGACCGGGCCATTCCGCGCGATGATTTCGCTCCAACCCCCGGGAATCGACCAATAGAGCAATCCAACCGCGACCAGGGCACTTCCCATCATGATTGACGCCTGGATGAAGTCGGTCCAGATCACCGCCTTGATTCCGCCGAGTGTTGTGTAAATCGCGGTGAGAATCACGATCGCCACGCAGGCACCGATGTAGATGAATAGGGTTTCGTTCTGGCCGGGGCGCGCTCCGGTGACTAATTCGTAGCCCAGCGCGAGGGCGATGGCGGCGACGTAGAGGCGCGCACCGGAGGCCAGAAGACGCGTGATCATGAAGACAGCCGAGGCGGTGTTCTTGGTCGAGGTGCCAAAACGCGCGGTGAGGTATTCGTAGATCGAAAACACTTTGTAATCGTAGTACGGCTTGATGAAAATGTAGCTGACGAGAATGCGGGCGAGGATCGTGCCGATGGCCAGCTGTGCGTAGGTGTAATTGCGCAGCGCAAACCCTTCGCCGGGGGCGCCGAAGAAAGTTCCGGCGCTGGTTTCCGCGGCGATGATGGAAGCAAGCACCGCCCACCACGGAATGCGCCGGCCGCCGAGTGCGAAGTCCTCGAGGTTATTTTCCTTCCGGCCCATGCGGAGGCCGATGAAGATGATGACGATGAAATAGAGGAAGAGAACGCCGGTATCGATGGCGAGGCGGAAATCCATGGAATGAGCTATTTAGCCACGGATGAACCCGGATGAAACACGGAATTTCATTTCGAAGCCGACGGGAGTCTCACCGCGCGCGTGTTAATCTGTGGCCAATGAGATTGAAAGAACTCGAAGCACCTGATTTCGATCTCGCGCGGACGCTCGACTCAGGACAGGTCTTCCATTGGGAAACCTGCGGCGACGGTTTTGTCGGCGCGATCGGTGGAAAGGGCGTCTACGTGAAGCAGCGCAGCGACCATATTTTCTTCAGCGGGGTAAGCGCTAAGGTCATCGCCCGTTACTTCGCGCTCGATCATCCGCTGGCGGAAATCTGTCGCTCGTTCCCGGACGACCCGACGATGTGCGCGGCGCGTGATTTCTGCGAGGGCCTGCGCATTATCCGGCAGCCTCTTTGGGAATGTCTCGCGACCTTCATTACCTCGTCAATGAAACAGGTGGCGCACATTCGGCAGATGTCGCGAGCGCTGCGCGTTCGATTTGGTGCGCGCCAACTGGTTCGTGGTTGCGAGACATACACCTTCCCGGAGGCGAGCAGGATTGCTAATTTGACCGAGCAGGACTTGCGGGCATGCGCCCTCGGTTACCGGGCAAAGAACCTTCTCGCCACGGCGCAAATGGTCAGCTCCGGGAAGGCCGATCTCAGACAGTGGAGCGCCCTTTCCGATGAGGCCTTGAGGACCCGCCTGTGCGAGCTGCCGGGCGTGGGCGCGAAGGTTGCTAATTGTGTGATGCTCTTTGCTTACGAGCGTCTTCGGGCGTTTCCGATCGACGTCTGGATCGAGCGGGTCTTGAAACAAAAATACTTTCCCCGAAAACGAAAAGTGGCAGCCACGCAACTTCGCGCCTTTTGCGAGACCTACTTCGGAGAACATGGCGGGTATGCGCAGCAATATCTCTTTCATCATGCCCGAAAGGGCGGAGCTGCACCGAGGGCAATCGCAAAACGAAAACCAAAGAGCGCAAGTTGTTAGGCAGTCGATGTGCGATATCGTACAACTCATTGTAAAGCTCTCGATGGCAGCCAGTATTTCGTTGAGCAATCTTCGACCCTGAGCGGTCTCACTGAATGATGGAACAGAAACGAGAGAGCCGGAAAATTGCGTTGGCGATTTTGATATCGCTCTCCCTGCATTTTCTAGTGGGGTTTTCACTCGCGGCCTTCGGGAGCGCCTCTGCGCCCACACCTCCGCTGGAAGATAAGCCGGTCGAACTCACCCTCGTCGATTTGTCCGCGACACCTCCTCCATCCACGCCGAAAGATCCACCCTTCATGGAGACGGCTCCGGACAAGGAGTCGGCAGAGAAGCCAAAGGAGCAGACCTTCGAATCGAACGCGAATTCGATCGCGGCGAGTAAACTGCCCGCGACGGGTGATTTGCCCTTGCCTACCCAGGAGGGCAACACGCGTCCGGGGGTTAACCTGGAGACGCACGATTATTCGCTCCCCACGGACGGCTCGAAGCCGCAGCCGAAGGCGCCATCAACTGTCGCTTCGGAGCCGGAGGCTCCCCCCGCGCCGAAACCACAGCCCTCGGAGGCGCCCGCCTCGAGTCCGACGGTCGCGCCGGCTTTTACGCCAGAGCCGGAACAGTACGCGATGCTAAAGTCCTCCCCGCCCCCGCCGATCAAGGCGCCGGATGAGACCGAAACCTCGCCGCCGCCGAATGTCGCGGCGTCAGCGCCCCCACCGGCGCCGAGACCGAAGCCGGCCCTGGCCGCTTCAAGTTATCAGGCGCAAAAGGAGCAGACCCGGATAACCGGGGGCCTGACAAGTCGCGGCCCTTCTTCAGTGAACGCGGTCGGAACGCCGCTCGGGCGATACCAAAAAGCCATCTCGGATGCGATCGGCTCGCGCTGGTATTACTACATTGATAAAAAGAGAGACCTGATCAGCATTGGAACGGCCCACCTCGAGGCGGAACTGGATGCGCAGGGTCGCGTGCAAAATTTGCGGATCCTCTCGAACAACGCGAACGAGTCATTCGCCAACATCTGCTTGCAATCGTTTCAGGAAGCGCACATTCCTCCCATTCCGCCCGACCTGATCGCAACCTTGCCAGACGGTCGAATGCACATCGATTTCTCATTTACCAGCTACTCAAATTAATGACGACCGAGGTCGCCCGCCGCCCATGATAGAAACATTCCAGACCATGGTGAGCTTTTTCACCAAGGGCGGCCTCTTTATGTGGCCGCTCCTCGCCTGCTCGATCGTGACCGTGACCACGATCGTTCTGAGCCTTCTGACGTTACGGGAAAAAAAGGTTTTGCCGCTGGTGATCGAGAGTGAAATCGAACGCCTCGTGCCCGGTGGAAGCGCGGAGCGGCTCATGCGCGTCGTGAGCGATGACAATTCTTCGCTGGCCCGAATCACGCGCGCGGCGTTGCAGCATATGCGCTGGCCGCGTTCGGAAAACATCGAGTTCGCGCAAACAAAAGCACGCGCCGAATTGGTGCGGCTCGAGCGCGGGCTCATCGTCCTCGAAGTCGTTACCGGCATTGCGCCGCTCATCGGTTTGATCGGCACCGTCGCAGGACTCGTGCAGGTCTTCTCGGGCCTCGGGCTAAGCACCGGCGCGTCCGACACGAAATCGGTAGCGCTCGGCATTTCCATGGCGCTGAACTGCACCATCTTCGGGCTCTCCATCGCGGTGCCGAGCCTGATCGCTTTCAGTTATTTCTCGAAGAAGGTCGAAGTGCTCTCGGTCCAGATGGAGTCGATCGTCTCGGACTTGATCGCCAAGTGTTACTACGGCCGCACCGGCAGCGAGGAAGGCCGCCCACTCCGCTCGACGGTGCCGGCGAGCCCTCCGTTGGTGTGAGGCGCCATTCGGTTTTGTTGTCATGAGAATCGCAGTCCGGAAAAGGCGGGCGCCTTCGATCATCATTGTTTCGCTGGTCGATATCCTGACGATTCTCCTCATTTTCTTTGTTGTCTCGACCACTTTCAAAAAAGACCAGCCGGAAGTTCAGATCAATCTTCCCGAGTCAAAGACCGCGGCCAATGCGACGGCCGAGTTCGAGCACGCAGTCGTAAGCGTGAATGAGAACGATGAGATCCGGCTCGACGGTCTGGTCCTGAGCCCGGAGGAGTTGGAAAAGTCCGTGCGGGCTTTGCCGCCGTCACGCAAATCAGCACTGGCTCTGCAAGCCGACAAGAAGGCTTCCTTCGGAACCATCATTAAAGTAATGGACGCGTTGAAGCTCGCGGGAGTGAAGAACCTGCCCGCTTTCACGCATGGCGATAAATGAAACTGCCAATCGTAAAATACGGAGATCCTGTGTTGCGGGTGAAGGGCAAAGCGATCGAGCAAGTGGACGAACTCATTCGCGCTCTCGCCGCTGACATGATCGAGACGATGCACGAGGCGAATGGCGTCGGGCTGGCCGCTCAGCAAGTGGGTGCCGCGCTCCAGCTCACCGTGCTCGATGTTTCGCAGGTGGAAGATCGCCCAAGCTTAATGAGGTTGAACGGGGTCGAGGTGGATCCGGCGGCGGCCATGCCACTCATCCTGATCAACCCAACCCTCCAGCTGGACGAAGAGATCGTCTCCGGCAACGAGGGTTGCCTCAGTTTCCCCGACATCACCGCCGACATTGACCGCGCCGTCTCGGTGCGGGTGGAAGCGCAGACGCTCGAGGGAGAACAGGTCGTGATAGAGGCGGCGGGCTTACTCGCGCGCGCTTTACAGCATGAGATCGATCATCTGAACGGCATCCTGTTTATCGATCGGATGAGCTCCGTCACGAAGGCGAGCCTGTCGAGCCGGCTGAAACGATTGCAGAAAGAAACGTTGAGTCGTTAGACCGTCAGATCGCCTTGTAGGTGACGGTGATGCTGCGAAAAACCATCTGGTCGCGCTGCGCGGAGAAATAGAAAAGTTCGAGCATCGTCCCGCCGACAATCCATTGGTACCCCACCAGGGTCTGAATTACATCCGAATCGGTGTCGCGCGAACGTGAGACCAATTTGCCGGTGCCGAACTTGGCGTCGAAATAACGCCGGATTTCCCCCATCCGGTCGTTGTAACGTTCGATGCTCCAATCGGGATACTCGTATTGCAACTCCACTTCGACAAGAAAACCTTCTTTGAAGGTAAAGAGCGTCCGCTTGAGACCCGGTTGGACGAGGCCCTCGACCGTCCAGACGTTGCGTTTTTCCTTTCGCTCCTTGGTGACGATCTTGGCCTTCGCCCCCACGAGAACTTGCTCGACTTTCGTCATTGAGTCATTCCAATGGAATCCGAAGGGAGGCGGGATGTCATCCACCGCCTGCGCGGAAATGGCAGCCAGAAGAAAAAACGCGAGCAACGTGGCGCGGAAGAATGGCGCCTTTGTCGCCTGAGCTCTTGATTCCGTGGAAAGAATTGGCGGGCATTTTCAGAAAACGCGACTATGGGAGACGAAGCAGAATGGGCTGCAACGTTGCCGTGACGGAGGGTCGGGTCAACTTCGCTCGCAGGCAACTGCGAGCGCGTTTGCGGAACGCTTGGGCCCATTTTTCGTCAAGATTTTTTTGAGTCAGAAACAAAAATAAAGTTCAGGTTTTTGCTTTACGCATCTTGGTGCGGTTTCTAATCTCAAGCCGCTGGCAGGGAGAGAAAAGACCCGGTGTTAATAAGGTGTGAACAGTTTTGAGCAATTTACCAAAAGTTAGAATGATTATGACACCCGCCAGAACGGAAGAGCCGACCGCCGAAAGCATGTTTGCCTCCCCGGTGTCTCCTTCGAGTCTCCCTGCCCGGGCCGTTTTCCCCTCGTATTTTTCTGGTGAAAGCCGGATTTCCCGAGAGAGCTTGCTTCCGGAGCTGCCAATGGGCAACGCTGCAGAATCACATTCTACGTCGCAATTTTTTCCTCCGCCCGTCGCGCGGCGGGTTGATTAACGCTGTTAACAAGTTCGGTATGGAAGAGAAACACGCTCAGCTATGGCAGAAATTGTCGACAGCACTCAAGCCCCAGGTTAGCCCCGATACTTTCAAGCGCTGGTTCTCCGCGGTGAAGCTCGTCCAGGCGACAGACGAAGCGTTCACGTTCCGAGTTCCCAACAACATTTATCAGTTCTGGATCGAGAGTAATCACATGGCCGCGTTGCAGGCCGCAATCGTCACTGCTTTTGGTGCGCCGCGGAAAGTGAAGTTTTCTTCCGCGTCTGAGGGACCCGACGGAGAGAGTCTTCCGGAGATTCCAGGAAAGGAATTTGCGCGCGAGACTTCGCGGGACGCCAAACAGTCCAGCAACGCACTCGGCCTGAACCCACGGAATAGTTTTGAGTCCTTTGTTATCGGACCAAACAATGAGATCGCGCACGCGGCGAGCCTGGCAGTCGCGAAGTCGCCGGCGCGAACCTACAATCCTCTTTTCATCTACGGAGGCGTGGGACTGGGCAAGACGCATTTGATGCAGGCGATCGGCCAGCATGTCGGGATGCATAAGAAAAACGCGAAGGTCATGTACCTTTCGAGCGAACTTTTCATCAACGAATTCATCGATGCGATTCAGCACAACAATCTGGTTAAATTCCGCAAACGGTATCGGCAGGCGGACCTGCTCCTGATCGACGATATCCAGTTTCTCGGAGGCAAGGAACGCTCTCAGGAGGAATTCTTCCATACCTTCAACACGCTCTTCGATGGCCATAAACAGATCGTGCTCTCGAGCGATCGTCCGCCGTCCGAGATTGCGAATCTCGAGCATCGGCTGGTTTCGCGTTTCGAATGGGGCCTGACCGCCGAGTTACAGCCGCCCGATGTGGAAACGCGCATGGCGATCCTGCGTAAGAAAGCCCACACCCTCGGCATCAAACTGCGTGACGAGACTTTCGATTTTCTGGCCACCCGCATTCGCACGAACGTCCGCCGGCTGGAAGGGGCGCTGATGCGCGTCGCTTCGTTTGCGTCCCTCAGCGGCAAGGAGCTGACCAATGACGTGGTCGAACATCTTCTAAAAGATATTTTGCAGGAAGAGGCGCGGCACGCCGTCACGATCGAGCAGATCCAGCGGCGCGTGGCGGAACACTACGACGTGCGCCTCGCGGATATGACGAGCAAGCGCCGTCCGGCTAACATCGCCTTCCCGCGGCAGATCGCGATGTACCTGGCGCGGGAATTGACCAAGGCGTCCCTGAACGAAATCGGAGATGCCTTTGGCGGTCGCGATCACGGCACCGTGCTGCACGCGTGCAAATTGGTGAAGCGGCGCATGCAGGAACAGGACAACATTCGGCAGACCATCTCGTTCATCGATAGCGCGCTGCAACGTTGAGGAATGGCGCGCCACCGGTGAGATTGCGGTTGCCGAACAAAATCGTAAGCCTTACATCTTAGTTTTCCGTACCTGCATGAAATTCAACGTCACGAAAGAAAAGTTGCTCGAAGGTTTGCAGCAAGTTCAAAACGTCGTCAGCACGCGGACGACGCTCCCGATTCTTTCCAACGTCTTACTGCAGGCCAAGGGCAACGAAGTCCACCTGACCACCACGGACCTGGACGTCGGCGTTCGCGGAAGCTTCGAAGCGAACGTCGAAAAGGAGGGCGCGACCACGCTGCCGGCCCGGCGCCTTTTCACCATCATTCGCGAACTGCCCTCGAGCGAGGTGCAGGTCGAGGTCGATGGGAAGAACGCGGCTTCCATTCGCAGCGGCCAAAGTTTCTTTAAGATCCTCGGGTTGCCGGAGGAAGAGTTTCCGCCCCTGCCGAAGTTTGACAGCGCGAAAGTCATCACGATTCGACAGAAGGATTTGCGCGACGGATTGCGCAAGACCTCCTACGCGATTTCGACCGACGAGACGCGTTACGTCCTGAATGGCCTGCTTTTCAGTTTGAAGGAAAACAAGCTCACGCTGGTGGCAACGGACGGTCGGCGCCTGGCCATGGTGGACATCGAACTCGAATTTCCGCGCAGCCATGAGACAGACATCATCGTTCCGACCAAAGCGGTCACGGAATTGCAACGGCTCCTGACGGACGACGGCGAGGTAAAGGTCAGTGTCGGGAGCGGCCAGATTGCGTTCGACCTGAACAATACGCTCCTGGTTTCAAAACTGATCGAAGGGAATTATCCGAATTATAAGCAGGTGATTCCTTCCGAAACGAAAGAGCGCGTCACGCTGGAGCGCGAGACATTCCTGAATTCGCTCCGGCGGGTTTCCTTGCTCGCGAGCGACAAGTCGAACTCGATCAAGCTGAACTTCACCAAGAACAACATCGATATCACCGCGAACACGCCGGAAGTCGGTGAGGCGAAGGAATCGTTGGCGGTGGTTTACAAGGGCCGGGATTTTTCCATCGCGTTCAATCCCGAGTTCTTCATGGCGCCGTTGCGGGCGCTCACGGAGGACGAAGTCTTTCTCGATCTGATCGATGAGATGAGCCCGGGCGTGCTGAAGATCCAGACACCGTTCCTTTATGTGCTGATGCCAATGCGCATCAGCTGCATAGGGAAGTTCTTTTCTAGCGCGTGTCATCCCGAGCCGCGCAGGCGGCGAGGGACCTGGCCAATGCAATGGCCGTCACTCTTTTCGGTGAAAGCCAACACTGACAGTTGCGGGGTCCCTCGCCGTCTACGCGGCTCGGGATGACAGATCACGAGATCGCCTCAATTACCCTATCGACGGCCAGTAAGCGCAAATCGCCGCCCGGCGCTTGCAGCACCGTTACGTTTTCATTCGCGGGCGCCCAAACAGCGGAATCCGTTGGACCAAAGAGCAGAACACATCGCGCGCCCACCGCCGCGGCGATGTGAGAAATCCCGCTGTCGTGCCCAACGAAAACCGAGTCTTCGAGCAAGGCCGCGAGGTGCGGCAACGGCAGGTTCTTCGCGAATCGAACCGGCTTCTCCATCCAAGCCGTCTCCAGCAGACGCAATCGCTCTTCGTCCGCTTCACCGCCCACCACGAGAATCGTGTCGCCGGTTGGAGAAAAAGTGTTCGCCAAGCTCCTTCCACCGTTCAATCGGCCAATTCTTTTTCTCGCTCCCGCTGCCGGGATGAAGCGTGATGACAGAATTACTCGGTATCGCCCAGGAAATCTCGCGCGAACGCGCGATCCTCATCGGTCGGATAAATTACGCCGCCCGATTTTCCAAATGTAGACCGATCTGTTCGAGCGGCCGGGCAAGTTGAAGCGCCGCATGTTCGTCGCCGGTTCGGTTTCGAAGGACCCATTATAAGCATTTTGATTCCGCAGCGCTTCAGGTTGTCCTGAAAGATCCGGTCCGGATCAGAGAGATAGCTCACAATCAGATCGAAGCTGGCAAAGTGCGCGGCCAACTCCGCTGAAAGCGCAGCATCTCTCGCGAAAAACGGAGCGAGTGTCCCGGATTCGATTGAGCGAATCGCGTCAGCGTAGAATCGCCGCTCGGCGAGCGCGGCTATGGGGCGATGACCGAGAATCTCAAGGTGCGCCTCCGGGAAGGCCTCGCGCAAGAGCTTGATGGCCGGCAGAGTGAGGACGAAATCGCCGATCGCGCCGCCGCGGATGACGAGAATTCGCTTCATCAGAGCGGCGTCGACGGCGGTCATGGACCGACGCTCCAGCAAAATCAATACCGCATGAAGGCGCAGGCCAGGATCGCAGCTCCGTAAAGCAACGCGAGAACGTGCGTCAATCGCCAGCGCCACGGTCGGCGCGCGCTCCAATTGATCTGGTCGCGCAGAAGATACGGCATCGTGACCCAGATCAATCCGGCGACGATCAAGAGATAGGCGAAAACGGTGACGAGAAGCCGGCTGCCCTCCGTGCGAAAGAAGGCGGCGTCGAGGAGCGGTTCGGCGCCGAGAAGAAAGAGAATTCCAAGCGCGCGAACGGCCAGAAACTCATCGACAAACCTCAGAACCAGAAAGAACCCAACAGGCAGAGCGATGAGCAATGGTCGCCGAAAGCTGCTGAACTCTCCCATTTCCATTGTCCAGAGAAGCCAGAGGGTCCAAAACAAATCGACCGTCAAAAGCATGAACCCCGCGACGCGGGACCGGGGGAGTCGCTGGGCAAAGCCGCGCGCGGCGTCGGGCTTGATCAGCCCCGGCAGGCCGACCAGCAAAAGGAAAAGGCCAGCAATCACGCCAGCCGTTTGAAGAGACAAATGATAAATCATGGGTGAGTCGGAGAGGAGGTTTGCACGACCGGCGTTCCATACAAGCTGAATCCGTTCGCCTGCTGGACGGCGACCTCGAAAATCTCCCCGACGTGTTCGGGATTCCCTTCGAAGACGACGATCTTGTTTGTGCGCGTGCGCCCCATTAAGCGCGCCGCGTTTGTCCGGCTCGGGCCTTCGCACAGAATCTCGACGTCGCGCCCAACCAGGCGCTCGTTGGCGCGGTGCGCAGAGGCGTCGACTACGCTCAGCAGATCCTGATTCCGTTGCTCCTTCACCCGTTCATCAATCTGCCCGGTCATGGTCGCCGCAGGCGTATCGCGCCGGGTCGAGTAACGGAAAATGAAGGCGTTATCGAACTGGATCTCCTCCACCAGGTCGCGGGTCTGCGCGTAATCCACTTCGTCTTCACCGGGAAAACCGACGATTACATCCGTGGTGATGGCGATGCCGGGACGCGCTCGACGGAGGCTCTCGACCAGTCCCCGGTATTTCCCGCCGTGTAGGGACGATGCATCGCCTTTAGAATGCGGTCGGATCCTGACTGGAGCGGAAGATGGACGTGCTCGGCGATTTCGGCAGCTCGGCGATCGCCTGGATAAGATCCTCGCGAAATCCAATCGGATGCGGGGAGGTAAACCGGAGCCGCTCCAGCCCTTCGATCTCGTGCACGGCCTCGAGCAATTGAACAAAAGGACTCTTGCCGTCCACTTTCGGAAGGTCGTGGCGCCCAAAGAGGTTCACGATTTGGCCCAGGAGCGTGATTTCCTTGACCCCTCGGGCCACGAGCTCACGCACTTCGCGCACGATCTCTTCAATCGAGCGACTTCGTTCCGCGCCACGCGTCTGCGGCACAATGCAAAAGGTGCAATGCATGTTGCAGCCTTGCATGATGGAGACGAACGCCGTCGCCTGCCGCTGCTTCAGCTCGTGATCGCGAATGGTCTCTTCGGAGCCGGTCTCTTCGCCAATATCGCAGATGGAGAAGCGGGGATCATCCATCCGGCGCGTTCGTTTTTTCTCCCGCAGCTCTTCAACGTAATCCGCCACGCGATGGAATTTTTGGGTGCCTACCACCAGATCAACATGAGGCAGTCCCGTCAAAAGCGCGTCACCCCGCGCCTGCGCCATACATCCGAGAAAACCAAAAACGACTTCCGGCCGGCGCTTCGCGATCTGGCCGAGCATCCCCATTTTCCCAAGAGCCTTCTGATCGGCCATATCCCGCACGCTGCACGTGTTGAGCAAGACGACGTCCGCCTCGGATTCATCCGCCGCCCGTTCATAACCCCGCGCGATGAGGGAATGAGCGACCTGCTCGGAGTCGCGCTCATTCATCTGGCAGCCGTAGGTTTTGATGAAGAATTTCGGCATGGAGCGGACGGGAAAATGGCACATCAGGTCGACGCGCGCCATGCTCGCCGGCTTGGAAGCGATTAAGGGGGCGTCGCAAAGCGGCCCGGGAACGGTTCGGCCTTCAACCGCATCTCCACCTCGCGACTCGTCTCAGGGATTCGTTCCGCGTTCGTTGAACAGGGCGATTCCGACTTCGCCCACATTGCGCGTATCGCCGTATTTCTGGGGCGCGTACGACTCCCGCACGGGTCCGAAACGAAACGCAGCCACCGCTTCTGTGCTCTGGCGAAATCCAGACAATGAACGATTTCATACGGGAGCGATTGAATCGCAGCCAGACTTCGCACGGGATGACTTAACCTTCCGGCTTGCTTGGGCAGGTCGAAAGCTGAAAGCTTGCACTACCTTCCTTGGAAATGACTCGAGACACACCAGCCATCGGCATCATCGGCGGGAGCGGCCTTTATCAGATGGAGGGCGTGGAAAATCCAACCGAGCAGCGGGTCGAAACACCTTTTGGCGAACCTTCGGACGCACTCATCGGCGGTCAGATGCATGGGCGGCAGGTTTATTTTCTGCCACGGCACGGGCGCGGCCATCGCATCCTCCCGCACGAGTTGAATCATCGCGCCAACATTTACGCGCTGCGTTCGCTCGGCGTTCGCTGGATTATCTGCGTGACGGCAGTCGGCAGTCTCCAGGAAAAATATGCGCCGCGCGACGTGTTCCTGCCGTCGCAGTTTTTCGACCGGACCAGCCAGCGCGCCGAGCACACATTTTTTGGCGAAGGGATCGCCGCGCACATCGCTTTCGCCGAGCCGATCTCGACAAATTTGCGCAACATCCTTGCGGAGGCTGCGCGCAAGCTGGACCTCAGAGTGCACAACGGTGGCACCTACGTGAACATGGATGGCCCGGCCTTTTCGACGCGCGCGGAATCGGAGTCGAACCGCCGACACGGATTTGACGTCATCGGCATGACCAACCTGCTGAGGCAAAGCTGGCTCGGGAAGCCGAGATCGCTCTCGCCACCCTGGCGATGATCACCGATTACGATTGCTGGAAGGTCGAGGAAGAGCCGGTCACGGCACAGACCATTTTCGAACATTTGGTCGCAAACGCCGAAACCGCGAAGAAAAGTCCTGGCGGAAGTCATTCCCCGGATTCCCGCCGAACCGAACTGGCCCGAACATCGAGCGCTGGATTCGGCTTTAGTGACAGATCGGAAGCTCTGGCCCGCCGCCACCCGGCAGAAATTAGGGGCGATTTTGGGCCGTTTCACCTAGGAAAATGGGCCTCTCGCAAAAATGAGTCGCGGTTTGCAAAAATCTTCTTGCCAATCAGGATTAAAATATAGTAATTATAAAGACCGTCGGGAGAAACCCGATCCAACGCTTCCACGGAGTCCATAAAATGATGATCAAAATTACCGCTTGCCTGCTCGCCCTCGGCTTCCTTGCCGCCTGCGAAACGACAAAAACGACCAAACGCGAGACGCTCCGCGAGATGAATGCTCGCTACGCCAGCAACACCAGCATGACCTCCAGCCTGAATGAGCCTGCCCCGCCGGCAGAAGGACCCGAAGATGTGCCGGCCACCGGCCGATGGATCCGGTCGAGAACCCAGCCCTCGTCCCGACTCCGATCTGCTGCGCACTACCGCTATCGGCAGCCCGTAGCCGGACGGAAGGCCGACCACCGGCGCTCTACATCCAGAGGCCCCAGGAAAGCAGCGCGGCGGCGTCCCGCCAGATGCCCGCTTTGCTGTCGCCGAGGACGACGACAATGATGTCCCGTCCGGGCCGGGCGCCGCTCGCGATCAGGCAATGGCCTGCGGCCTCGGTGTAACCGGTCTTCATCCCATTGCAGTAGGGCAGCTTCTTCAACACTTTGTTGGTGTTCTCCAACTCGCGTGTTCGGCCGTTCGAGTATCGAAAAACAAGCTGAGGCAGGCAAACGATCGAGCGAATGGTCGGAGTTCGCGTAAGCCGCCTTGGCGATAACGGAAAGATCACGCGCAGTCGAATATTGGCCGGGTATCGGAAGGCCGTTCGGATTCCGGAAATGCGAATTGGTTGCGCCCAGCTGACGGGCCTTTTCGTTCATCAGCTCGGCGAAAGCTTCCACGCTTCCGGCCGAGTCACGCGCCAGACAACGGGCGACGTCATTCGGGCTCTTGACCAGGAGGGCGCGGAGCAAATCGATCCGCTGATAGGTCTCGCCCGCCTTGATGTTCAACTTGACCGGTTCCGCCAAAGTATCGACGCCGCTCGACCGTGACTGTCCGGTCGAGAAACCCGCGTTCCGCAACAATCAGGGCGGTCAGGAGCTTCTGCGTGCTCGCCGCCGCCCGCGGTGCATCGGCATTTTTCTCATAGAAAATTTCACCCGAGCGCGCATCGATCACCATGACGGAAGCGGCGCGCGTCGTGGGAGCGATTTTGGAATAGATTCCCGGATATTCCGCTGTGACTGGCTCGGCCTTCGGGACAGCCGCCGGCTTGTTGGCCTGCCCCATGGGGCGGACTGACTTGAACTCCTGCTTCGGTTTGGCGGCAACACAAAGCAGCCCGCACAGAATCGTGCAGAAAAGTGCGGTCCATTCGCGAGAGCGTCTCATCGGCGGGAATTAGCGACAGAGTTTCCGGGCACGCAAGCGACGGGATCAGCTGGTTGCCCGGCCGCGTTGAATCAGTTCGATCTCATAACCCTCCGGCGCATCGATGAACGCGATCGCGCCATCCTTGCCGTTCGGGTGCGGACCGTCGGAAAGCGGGTAGCCCTTTTTCGCGGACTCGCGGGCGAATTGCTCGATATCGTCGACTTCGAAGGCCAGATGGGTGAGATCGGGACCGACCACCACCGGACCGCTTTCGTCGAATTTGCAGATCTCAATTTCCTCTTCGCTGCCCGGCGCCTTGAAGAAAACCAATTGCGAACCGCGGCCGGAGGTGTGGCGGCGTGTTTCCTGCAAACCGAGAACGTCGCGGTAGAACGAAACCGTCTTTTCCAGATCGGTCACCCGATATCGAGTGTGGAGAAGCTTCTTAACCATGCTCCACTAATTGCGCGTGCTTCCCGGCAATTTCAAATGCAAATGCCCGGTTGTCATCCCGAGCGTAGTCGAGGGACCCCGTGGCCAATCCTTGAAGGTCCAATGCGGGGTCCCTCGACTTCGCTCGGGATGACTAGTGTTTGCACAGCGAATGTGATTTCTTAGGCCGATGAAACTCGTCATCGCGGCCACCGGCGCCAGCGGCACCATCTACCTGCAGCGCCTCCTCGCGCAGATTGATTGCTCCGCCAACGACGTCCATCTCGTCTTGAGCGGTCATGCGAAACAGGTCGCCGCGCAGGAAGTCGACAACTTGGTTGTGCCATCCGGAGTCTCGGAACACGGCGAGAACGATCTCAATGTTCCCTTCGTCAGTGGCTCGGCACGTTTCGATGCCATGGTCATCGTCCCCTGCTCCATGGCCACGCTGGGCCGCATCGCTTCGGGTTGCAGCGACACGGCGCTCCTGCGTGCCGCGGACGTTTTCTTGAAGGAGCGCCGTAAGCTAATTCTCGTTCCGCGCGAAACGCCGTGGAGTCTCATTCACGCGCGCAACGTGGTTACTCTCCTCGAAGCGGGCGCAGTCCTGTTGCCCGCGATTCCGTCATTCTACAGCCGGCCGGAGACCGTCGAGGCCGTGGTCGACACGGTGGTCTGGCGCATCCTCGATCAGCTCGGCCTTCCCAATCCTTCGGCTTACCGCTGGCGCGATGAGGCTGCGAAGAGCCCGCCAAAGTGAAGCTCGATAGCTGGCGGGCTCGCGCGTTGATTGAGATTGGCTACGGATTATTCCGGCTTTGGGCCAGGACCCTTCGTTTCCAGTTGGAAGATCCCCATAACGGTGTCGCCCTGGTGCGAGAGCGAACGGTTATCTTCGCCATCTGGCACAACCGCCTCTTGATGTTGCCGCCTCCCTTCGATCGCTGGTTTCCCACCCGGCAAAGCATCGGGCTCATCAGTGCCAGCCGCGATGGCGACCTGGTCTCACTTCTCATCGAGCGCTCGGGTTACGGTACCATCCGCGGATCGACTTCACGCAAAGGCGTGATCGCCTTGCGCCAAATGGTCGATGCGCTCGCCGCCGGCAGCAATGTCTTGTTTACCCCCGACGGCCCGCGCGGTCCCGTTTATCAGGTGAGTCCGGGGGTAATCTTTACTGGTCAAAAATCGGGCGCGCCCATCCTCCCGCTGCACATGGAATATTCGAGCTGTTGGCGTCTCAAGAGCTGGGACCGCTTCTGTGTGCCGCGGCCATTCAGCAAGGTGCGCTTCATTCTGGGAGCCGCATTCCGCGCGGAACAGACAGCAAACGCTGAACAATTCGATGCCGAACGGCGCCGCCTTGAAGAGGCGATGATGAGCTTGGTGGAACAAAAATGACCCGGGCTCAGACGTCTTTACTTTGTCCGGTTGAGCGAAGCCGAAACATCTCTGATTGTTCGCGGGTCGGCGTCTCACCCGAGGACGGCGAGATCAACTACACCCTTATTTCCAAACGATGCCACATCTCATCGAAGGCCGGATAATTGCCGAAAAAGTTTACACCGATTTGCGCGGTGAAATCGCAGAACTGAAAGAACGCGGGGTGACGCCGGGTCTTGCGGTCGTGCTCGTCGGAGATGATCCGGCCTCGCGCGCCTACGTGCGCTCAAAGGACAAGATGTGCCGCGACCTTGGGCTGCATTCGGTAAAGCTCGAACTGCCAGTCGAAACGACGCAGACGGAGTTGCTGGAGCGCGTAGAAGAATTGAATCGCGATCCCGCCATTCACGGAATTCTCGTTCAGTCGCCGCCCCCGAAACAGATCGATGAAGCGGCAATCGTCCGGGCGCTCAATCCGGCCAAGGACGTGGATGGTTTTCATCCGCTTAACGTCGCCAAGCTCGCGCTCGGGGACGACAGTGGGTTTGTCCCATGCACCCCGCTCGGCTGTCAGCGGTTGCTCATCGAGAGCGGGATCGAAATTTCCGGCGCGCACGTCGTCGTTCTCGGCCGGAGCATGATCGTGGGAAAACCACTGGCGCTTTTGTTGATGCGAAAGGGACGAGGTGGTGACGCGACTGTGACCGTCGTCCACTCGCGCAGCCGGCGTCTGGCCGAGATCACGCGTTCGGCCGATATCCTGATCGCGGCCATGGGGCAGCCAGAATTTGTTCGAGCGGAACACGTCCGTGACGGAGCCGTCGTGATCGATGTCGGCATCAATCGGGTGGACGACGCAACGAAGGAGCGGGGCTACCGGTTGGTCGGCGATGTATCGTTTGGCGAAGTATCTGAAAAAGCGTCCGCGATTACGCCGGTCCCTGGAGGTGTCGGACCGATGACCATCGCGATGTTGATGGCGAACACGGTGAAGGCGTGTCGTCAGACTTAACGGCGTTGGCTTAGCGATCTAGAGCGATCAACGTCACGATCTTCGAGGTCAATCGGCGAAGAACGGTTGGTTGGAACCGCGCCACTTCCAACAGCACCGAAGCAACCCGCGGAGATAAAACCGCCGCCCGCGCCAGCCGATTGATCCAAAGGCGACCGCGGTAAAGCTCGTTATGCGCGGCGAGATAAGTTGCGGCAACGTCCGCTTCGTTCCGACCGTGATTTCGAGAAATGATCGCCGCGGCGGCCAATTCGCCCGATGCCAGCGCGTAATAAATTCCCTCGCCGGTAAACGGCTCGACGACTCGTGCCGCGTCGCCCACAAGCAAAAGCGATTGGTTCGCGGCGGCGATGGGCGCGCGCGTCAGTGGCGTGATCGTGCGCCAGGAGTGATTGGGCGAAATTCCGAACTTCGCCTCCGCCCACTGGCGCAAGGCCGCGATCTTGCGCGGTACACTCACCAGACAAAGATTGAGTTCGCCGTCGCCCAGAGGAGCCTGGCCGGAATATCCTTCCGGCAGGAATTGCAGAACAACGCGATTTCCGAAGCCGGCGGGCAACGGCAAATGCGTTTGCAGCGCCACACGCTCTTTTGCCCCGTGCGGAAGCAGGCGGCAAAGCCGGGCCACGGTCGAGTTCCGGCCATCCGCCGCAACCAGCACGCGTGACTCGAAGGTTCGCTCCGCCGCAGAGATCGTCCAATGCGGCGCGACTGGTCCAGGTCGATCCAGCGCTGTCACCGTAGTTCCTTCGTGAATCGTCGTGCCGAGTTCGCGCGCCCGGTTCATCAGAAGTTGATCGAAAAGACTGCGCTTCACCGCGATTTCCGCTCCGTCGCCGGCAGGCAAAGTCACCGCCAGGGTCCGACCTCCAATGCCGATGAATTCGACGCGATCGAGCACTCCATGCGGCAAGCGCCAAACCTGTTCAGTTAATTGGAGCCGTCCCAGGATTGGCCAGCACGCCGGGTTCACACAATCGCCGCAGACTTTTTCGCGCGGAAACACCTCGCGCTCCAGCAAGAGCGTTCGCAGTCCGGCGCTGGCGCAAAAAGCTGCGCAGCTCGATCCGGCCGGTCCGCCACCCACGATTGCCACATCGAACATGCCCTATTGTCGGGGCAAGAGGGAAGCGTCTCAAGGAGCAGCGATTTTCAATCGCCGTTGTTTTCGGTCGGCGGTTTTAACCGCCGCTCCTTGAAGCTTTTCATGATTCGGCGCAACAGTAGAGGTACGTGCCCCAAAAAGAAAAACCCGACCTGAGCAAGAAAGTGCACGAGGTGCCGCACAAGCCCGGTGTGTACTTGATGCGGGACCGGTTCAACCGGGTGATCTATGTCGGAAAAGCACGGGACTTGCGCAAGCGCGTCGCCTCCTATTTCATCCCCTCCAGGCTGGCCCAGGCAGACATCAAGACGCGCGCGATGCTCGACGCCGTCTGGGACTTCGAAACGCACACCGTGCAGAGCGAGCCGGAATCGCTTCTCCTCGAAGGCAAGCTGATCAAGGAGTATCGGCCGCGCTATAACATTTCGTTTCGCGATGACAAACGCTTCCTCGTGGTCAAAGTGGATCCGACCGAAGAGTGGCCGCGGTTTCGCCTGGCCCGTTTCAAGAAGGACGACGGGGCGCGCTACTTCGGTCCGTATGCGCACGCCGGTGCCTTGCGGCAGACCCTTAACTTCATGCGCAAGAGATTCGGCGTTCTCACCTTCGGTCGCGGTTCGCCCACCGAACGCGAGCTGAAATCGGCGACGTATCAGGTGCCGACGCGTTTGAGCGAGATCAGCGCGGAACTCTATCGCGAGCGAGTCGCGCAAGCGTGCGATTTTCTGGAGGGGCATTCGCGCGAAATGATCTCGGCCGTCGAAGACGAAATGCGAAAGTCAGCGGATAAACTCGATTTCGAGAAGGCCGCCGAACTGCGCAACATGTTGGACGACTTGCGCCGCACGACGAAACCGATGCGGCGATTCACCCGCCACACTTTGCCGAGCACGATCGATCCGGTCAGCGACGTAAAGGCCCTGGCCGATGCGCTCCAGCTCACGCGTCTTCCGGCGATCATGGAATGCTTCGACATTTCGAACATTTCCACCACCCACGTCGTGGCCTCGATGGTTTGTTTTCGCAACGGAGTTCCCGACAAGGATAATTACCGCCGTTACCGAATCCGGACCGTGGCAGGCCAGGATGACTTCGCCAGCATGGCGGAGGTGGTGAGGCGGAGGTACGCGCGGGTGTTGCTCGAGGCACGCGCAGCGAACCCGGATGTAGCCGAATTCTCCCAGGAAAATCCCACGGATGCATTGGAACGCGCCAATCGCAGTCATCCCGAGCAGAGCGCGAGCGAAGTCGAGGGACCCCGCGGTGAGGCCGATCGCGGTTCAACGGGGTCCCTCGACTCCGCTCGGGATGACCGATCCTTCGCCGTCCGATTGCCGGACTTGATCATTGTCGATGGCGGCAAGGGCCAGCTTTCATCAGCCTGCAGGGAACTACAGCGCCTGGGCCTGCACGAATTGCCGATCATCGGCCTCGCCAAAGAGTACGAAGAAATCTACCGGCCCGGGCGCGCGCTGCCGCTGGTCCTGCCGCCCGACTCTGGCGCATTACGTTTGCTCCAGCGCATTCGAGACGAAGCGCACCGGTTCGCCAACACCTACCATCAGCTCCTGATGAAGAAGCGCATCGGGGAAAGCATTCTGGATGATTGCCCGGGCGTAAGTCAGAACCGGAAGAACCTGCTCCTGCGCCAATTCGGTTCCGTCAAACGCCTGCGAAAAGCCACCGTGGATCAAATCGCGGCCACGGAAGGCATCGGACGGAAGCTGGCGGAAGAGGTCCACCGATTTCTCGAGCGGCATTAGTCAGGGAGAATCTCTCTCCAAACCGCCCGCCCTTGCTTTGACGGCGGCTTGGAAAGCGCTGCTCCTTGACCCTGTATTTCTGCTTGTCGATCACGGCGCCGCCACCACAGTTGGTTCTGTGAATTTGCGCAGTGCCTTTCCATTCCTGTTTGGTTGCCTCGCGACTGCATTTGTCGCCGTGTCTCAAGGCAACGCCCAAACGGAAAGCGCGTCGCCTGCGCCCCCCGCGACACCATTCGAAGAAACGATTGTGCCGACATTCGAAACACAAAAGCTGGCACGCACCTACGTTCTCGACATCCCGGCGCCCCGCGGTCAGATCACGGACCGAAACGGCGCCCCGCTCGCGCAAAACCGGCTGAGTTACGGTCTCGTTCTTAACTACTCGACGCCGCTGGATTTTTCCGATGCGCAGTTGCTCACCTTCGCGCACGAAAAAATTCAGGCGGTGGAAAAATTATTGGGCCGATCGCTCAAAATCTCGGACGACCTGATCAAGCGGCATTATCGGAACCGCGGAGTTCTCCCTTTCGAAGTCGTGCAAAATCTCAGCGCGGCGGAATACGATGCCGTGAAAGACCGGTTGCCCGCGGCCATCGCGCTGCGCCCTTTTTATGTGCGCACTTATCCCAATGGAAGAGTCGCGGGCGGGATCATTGGCTATAGCGGGAAGACCGGCCGGAATCCGGATGGTGTCATCGACAACCACGAAGTCCTCTGGCCGGAAACCGAGGGCCGCGAGGGCCTCGAGCAAACTTTCAACCAGGTCCTGACCGGCAAGCACGGCGAATACAAAATCACTTTCGACCAGGATGGCCGCAAGACCTCAGAGAGAATCGTAACCCCTCCCGTACCGGGCCATACTGTGGTCACGACCCTCGACCTTCATTTGCAGGAACTGGCCGAGAAGGCGCTGGAGACGAAATCAAAGCGAGGAGCGATCGTCGTGGTCGATCCCAACAACGGCGACATCCTGGCCCTGGCCTCATGGCCTACCTACGACCCGAACGCTTTCACTCCGACGATTTCCGCCGAGAAGTTCAAGGCGTTGCAGGATGATCCTGACATCCCTCTGCTGCCGCGCGCCTTTCGTTCTTCATATCCTCCCGGCTCCACCTTCAAGGTCGCGGTTGGCATCGCCGCGCTGGAGAGCGGCACGGTCCGCTCGGACGATGAGTTCGACTGCATGCCGGCGCTGCAGATCGGGAATACCGTCTTCCACAATTGGAAGAAGGCGGACCGTGGTCCGTTGAATTTCGTCCAGGCGCTCACGGAGTCGTGCGACACGTGGTTTTATCAGGTCGGCATCAAGACCGGCGCGGACCCGATTCTTACCTGGGCCCAGAGGCTTGGCTTCGGCGCGAAGTGCGGGATTCCATTGCGAGGCGAAGTGGAGGGCCGCGTACCTAACGACCAATACATGAAAGCGACGCATGGCCGGAAACTGCTCAATGGCGACATCGCGAATCTATCGATCGGCCAGGGCGACTGTCTGGTGACGCCGCTCCAGATGGCGCAGGCCATGGCGATCATCGGCAACGGCGGAACGTTTTATCAAGCCCGCCTCGTCCAACAGGTGCAAACGGTCGAGAACGAAATCGTGACGGCCTTCCAGGTTCGCGAGAAGAAGACGCTCAATGCTTCGCCGGATACGATGCAGCAGTTGCGGACCGGAATGATCAACGTCGTGAACGGCGCCGGCGGCACGGCGCATCAGGCCAGTCTCGATAACGTCGAGGTGGCCGGCAAAACGGGGACCGCGCAGTGGGGACCGAAAACGAAAGAGCGGACGGCGGCGTGGTTCGCGGGCTTTGTGCCGTCGGAACATCCACTATATGCGTTTGCCGCGCTCTACGAAGGGGATGTCGGAAGCAAGGCTCACGGCGGAAGCGCTGCCGCGCCGATGATCGCGGTGATCTTGAAGGATATTTACAAGAGCACCAACACGAAGCGCCCTCCGCGCGCCGAGCGTGCGGAGGAGGACGAATCGGATTGAGTTGGTTGAGCGTGCACCCTTGTCATCCCGAGCCGGGCAGACGGTGAGGGACCCCGCAGTCGAACCTGTGCCAGCGATGAACAAGTTTGCTTCATCCGAGGGTGACGCCCTGTCCAACGCGGAAGCGGCTAAGGCAACCGCGGGGCTCCTCGCCGTCTGCGCGGCTCGGGATGACAAGCAAGTATCGACGCGCTAACAGGCTAATTTCAACACGACGACAAGCACCGATCAACGCGTCGCGATCGCTACACCGCGGCCGCTTCAGGAGCAGGAAGTTCCATCGTCCCCTTGAATTTCGGCTCTTCCCGCTCGACGCCGAAGTTGTCGGCGTAAAGCTCCGCGATTTTTTTCATCTCCTCGTCCGTGAGCATCGGGCAGGAGGGCGCTTTCGCGAACTCGATCAGTTGCGCCTCTTCGTAAATGTTCGGCAGAGTCGACGCGACGCGTTCGTCGTGGAGCAGCCATTGCAACGCCGCCTGGCCAAGCGTTCGGTCGGAGTTTTCAAGAAAACGCAGACGATCGATCTTCTTCACCCCGTTTAGAAGCCAGCTGCGCGGACGATGGGTCCGATGATCGGTCGGCGGAAAAGTCGTCTCGGCGGTATATTTTCCTTCGAGCATGCCGGAGGAATGCGTGACGCGAATGAGAAACATCGTGTCCTTACCGGCGTCGGTGGCGGCTTCCTGCATGGCGCGGCCGGGATGTTGTTCGAGCATGTTATAAATGTGCTGCACGCTCGTGACTTCCCGCTCCCGGATGCAATTGATGCCTTCGTAAAGCCACCCGACGGCAGGTCCCAGGGCAATTCCCGAGTAACGGATCTTCCCGCTCTCCTTCAATTGCTCGAGTGTCGTCCAAATAGCATCGTCATAAATCTGCTCCATCCGGATGTTATGCAGTTGGAGCAGGTCGATTCGATCGGTCTTCAAGCGTTTCAGCGCCGCATCGGTCGCGCGCACAATGGCATCGGGTGAAAAATCCTGCGGGATCTCGCGCTGGCCGCGGCCGCGCGTTTCCCCGTGCGTGACAAAATCATAGCCAACTTTGGTCGCGATCACGATTTCATCGCGCTGATTCGGAAATGCCTTCGCAATCAACTCTTCGCTGAGGCCGTTTCCATAGGTGTCTGCGGCATCGAACAGGGTGACCCCGAGATCGAACGCCTTGTGCATGAGCGCGATCGCCTCGCCCTCGGTGAATTGGCCCCACCAGCCGGTGGAGATCGTCCAGAGGCCGAACCCGACTTCGCTGACGCGCAGGTCGGTGTTTTTGTAAGTGCGAAAGCGCATTAGGAAGTGAGCTTAGCGAAATCAGATGAGGACGTCCAATGCCAGTCGTCCCGAGCGCTCGTCTGTATTGCTATGCGAAGCATTGCGGGCAGAAGTCGAGGGACCCCGTGGAATGTCGTTCGGTCTTCCACGGGCTTCTGCGACTCCGACCGCAGGAGCGGCCTCCGCTCAGGATGACCCTCGAATTCGGCGTTGGACGTTGGACGTTGGACGTTGGACGTTTCCGTCCTTCCGATAGTCCCATGATTTCCCGCTCCACCAGTGCGCTGCTCATCGTCGGCCACGGCTCGACCGTGAATCCCGACTCCAGCGAGCCAACCCTCAGGCATGGAGCCGAGATTCGGCGTCGCGGAATTTTCTCAGAGGTGGCGTGCTGTTTCTGGAAAGAAGAGCCAAGCCTCCGGGACGCGCTTCTCTTTTTTCGCGATGAGGCGATCCGCGATATTTACGTCGTCCCGAACTTTATCAGCGAGGGTTACTTCACCCGGACGGTCATTCCCCGGGAACTGGAATTGACCGGACCGGAAACCCAACGCGGGAACGGCCAGACGTGGCGTTATTGCAAGCCGTCCGGCAGTCATGAATGGATGAGCGAGCTGCTGTTGCAACGCGCCCGGGAAGTGGCGCCGGATATTTCGGAGGCAGAAACCACCCTCCTGATTGTGGGACATGGAACCGGCTTAAACGACAACAGCGCCGCCGCGGCCAAACATCAGGCCGAGATCATTCGGGCGCTCAATCGCTATGCGGCCGTGCTCAATGTTTACATGGAAGAGCCACCCCTGGTCTCGGATTGGCTCAAGCTGACCCAAACGCGGAATGTGGTGGTGGTGCCGTTTTTCGTTTCCGACGGATTGCACAGTGACGAAGATATTCCGGCGCTGCTCGGGATCAGCTCGCCGAGCCCAAATGGGAAACCCGGTAATCCCCATGAGATCCAGGGAAGGGCACTCTTTTACTCGACGGCGATCGGCACCGATCCGAAGTTTGCCGAGGTGATCATCGAGCAGGCCGCCTCTTTCGAAACACAAAGAGAAGAGGTAGAATCGGCCTCGTAATTTCTGCCGAGGCAGTTACGATAATAAATGGAAGCGACGGCCACCAAGAAACTCCAGGAGCTCGGAGCCTATGTTTTGGCCGGAGCGCGGGACCCCCACCAATTGTGCAGCATGGCGGAGATGATTCGGGCCGCCTGCGATTATCGTTGGGTGGGGATTTACAAAATCACGCGAGGCGATTTCGTGATCATGGGCAAAACGGGCAAGTGTCCGCCCGCTTATCCGCGGTTTCCGATCACGCAGGGTTTGGCCGCCTCGGCTCTGGAATCGAAGAAGTCGATCATGGTGGCGGACGTGCACAAGGATCCCCGCTATTTACCGACGTTCGGAAGCACGCAGTCGGAGATTGTCGTGCCGGTCATCACCGAGTCGGAAAAAGTGGTGGGCTTGATCGACGTGGAGAGCGAAAAGTTGAACGCCTTTACGGAATCCGATCGCGACTTTCTCGAGCACGCGGCTTTCCTCATCGCGCGCGCTTTGAAGTGAGCGAAGCGGCGCAGGAGATGGCGCTGGCAAAATGGCTGGCCGCAGGGCGGCGGTGCGTCGGACAAATTTCCATCGAAGCCAGCGACGACGGCACGTTTGCGTTGACTCATCGCGAGGATGCGGCGCGAGACGATCTTGCGCCACACACGGACGCTGACGATGCGGCTCAGCTCGCGCGTTTTGACGACGCGGGGAAGTATCGATCGCTGAAGACGGCTCCGAATTTGCGTCACGGGTGGCGACTGATGGCGCGGGATCGGGGCGCGTTACGTCTTGCCCTCGACCTCTTGTATCCCGGGCGGCTCGCGGCATTTCTGGCTTGGGAAACGGGCAGGCTGGTGACAACGCCGCTTCGCGAAACTCTTGAGCGGCAAACGGGGATGTATCGCCCGGCAGCGAAGATCAGCGACGAGGAGGCCAACGGGCTCGTCGGCAGCCTCTGCCGATCCGACGGCGGCTGCTTGCGCACGATTCTTTGGAAACGCGACAGCGAGGGCACTCCCGCGTCGACCCTGTTGCCTTTGGAGAAGTTCGATCCGGCACACGACCAAACCGGTCTCGGCCAGCCGACGATTCCGTTGCTCTGCCAGGAAGCGTGCAACCTCCTGGTGGCGGAAGCGCGCAAGATCGTGAAGTTCGGCGCCTCGGTCGATTCTGTCATTCCGAGCGAAGCCCAGGAACCCCGGGATGGAACGCTCCGGTAACTCCACGGGAGCCCTCGGTCCGCCTAACGTGAAAATCGTTCGCGCGCGCACGATCGTGCCGATGGAGGGCGAACCGATCGAGGACGGTGCGGTCGCCCTTGCCGGAAACAAAATAACGGATGTCGGTCGCTTCAAAGAGGTGAAAGCCCACCACTCAGGCGAAATCCTGGATCTCGGTGAGCAGATCCTGCTGCCCGGGCTGATCAATGCGCATTGCCATCTCGATTATACAATGCTGCGCGGCCGGATTCCGCCGCAACAATCATTCACGGATTGGATTCGCGCGATCAATGCCGAGAAGGCGAAGCTGACGGCCAGGGACTACGTCGCATCGATCAATGAAGGCTTTGCCGAGGCGCAGAAATTCGGGACGACCACAATCGTCAACTTGACCGCATTTCCGGAACTGATCGCTGAGATTACGGAGCCGATCCGGACATGGTGGTTTGGAGAATTAATCGATGTCCGAAATCCGGATCAGGCACGAGAGATCGCCGATCGTGCGGTTGAGTCATTAAGGGCCGCGAACCATTGGGGCCTTGCGCCGCATGCGCCGTTCACTGCCTCGGCCGATTTATATACGCAGTGCGAAGAGATCGCCCGGCGCGAAGATGTTCTGCTCACGACACATTTGGCCGAGTCGTCTGAGGAAACGCAAATGTTCCGGGACGCGTCCGGCTCCCTCTACGATTTCTTGAAAGGGATCGGACGCCGAATGGCCGATTGCGGAGGCAAGACGCCGCTTTCGTTCTTCATCCAGAGTCAGCTGCCCAGTGACCGCTGGATTCTCGCCCACGTCAACGAACTCACCGAAAGCGATTTCGATCTGCTGGCCAGGGCGAAGAAATTTCATATCGCGCATTGCCCGCAGAGTCATTCGTTTTTCGGACATTCCGCGTTTGAAATGCGGCGACTGCAGAGTCTCGGTTTCAACATTTGCCTCGGGACCGACAGCCTCGCGAGCAATTCGAGCCTCAGCCTGTTCGCCGAAATGCGCGAGTTACTGCGTAAAGAGCCTGGGATTTCACCGCGCGAGGCATTGACGATGGCCACGGTAAACGGAGCACGAGCCGTCGGCCAAAGTGCCTCTTTGGGAAGTATTCGTCCTGGCTATCTCGCGGATCTGATTGCCGTTCCCTCGGCAGGAGCTGGCACCCAAACCTTCGATTCCATTATCGCATTCGAGGGAGCTGCCCCGTGGATGATGGAAAACGGTCGGGTATCGAACCTCCCCGGTGACGGTGCGGGTTGAGGTCTGTTTGCGACTGGATTAGGCAGATCCCAAGCGCAGACCTCTCTTGCGCGAGGTGGTGTTTTCTGTTGGTTCACCGAAAGCGCCGACGCAATGAAAGACCTGCTCATCTGCATCGCTCACCACCACACTTCGGATCGCTTGGAATATCTGCGTCGAGTTCTGAACGCGTTCGCAGGCGAATACACCCTCAGTCACGACATCATCATCGACACCAACGTCGCAGCGCTAGACGTGGAAGGCGAGAACGTCACTTTTGTTTGCCACCCTTCGCTTTCGCATCCGTTTCATCTGACCTGGATGCACCGCCGCCACATTAAGGAACGAATCGAGGACTACGGCTGCTTTATGTACATCGAGGACGACATCTATTTGCCGTTCGAGAATTTCAAACACTACCTGCACAATTTCGAGCTACTCTGGCCGGCTTACGTGCCGTCGTTTACCCGAGTGGAGGCGTTTGAAGGCGAGGAGTTCTTGCTCGATGTGACGAAGCGGCAGGAACGCGAAGCCGTTGTGCCATCATTTTGCACCCTCAAGGAGCCGTATCACGGCTTTTGGATCCTTCCGCAGGAGGCGTTGCAGCAAACGATAACGCCGGATTTTGTGCGACTTTCGGACTGGCGTGAGATGGCGGCTGCGTATCCGATCTGGGAATTGCACAAGACCCCGCTGGTAGAGCTCGACGGCAATACGATCAGCCGGAAGTGTCTGGCCTATCATCTGCCGAACAATTACGCGCCGTCCAGGACGTCACCGCACTCCAAGATCAAGGTGACAGACATCTTCTTATGACGAGCAGCAGAGAGGCCTGATGCGGTTTCGTGGGATTTGGCGGAGCCTATTGAAAACCAGTCGCTCGTGCTGAAAAGGAAAGGCTGGTCGTACGATGCCGAGGATCCCATGTCGCGTGATCCGAATCGGTAGCTGACTCTCAGCAATCACCCAAAAAAAATCCAATATGAGATTAACAAGAGTAACTGCTCTTTGTCTGGCCCTCATGCCAGTCGCTCTCCACGCCGAAAAGGGTGAACACGTAAAACTAGACCTCGTATGGGACATGAATCCCAAAGCGGGAATCTATACCAACAAAAACACCGGAGTTTCGTTCACTCAAAACATTGCCGGATTTAGGGCCATAACGCCTATCCTCTTTCGAAGGATGGGATCTCCCGTTTTGAGTATTGGGGGGACCGACGAATGATAGACGTCTATCTGACTCATCGCGCCGCCGTGAATCTTTCGCGGCAAGGAAATTACGCCACGCGGTTCTTCAGAAGCTACCGACCATTGCTACTCAAGGACGCTGGAAAGGTTCGGTCTGAGACTTCCTCCGATCTCCTCTACCAGGCACACGGCAAACGGGGAAAAGGACGCAAGATCAGTCTTTATCTCGTTTCGTCTCCCAAGTTCGACGGCAGGTCGGTCTATGACGAGTTCGGCGTCGTTCAGATCGACGAGTTTCTGCTTTATTTTCGAGGGACTTTCACGAGCAAAGATGGCCTCGACGACCTTGCGAAATTTCTCCGGGCGCTTGGAATCATACCGCTCTAATCTTCATAACGAGAACTGACTCCACGGATCAACTGCCGGCATACGATTGGAACATCCAGCAGCATTTTGGATATGTGGGATACAACTACGGAACAGAGACAAAGGTTTTCGGCGAGCCGATGCTGGCTGACGATACGCTGGCGCACTGAGCGACGCGATGGCGTTCGCAAGATGACGACAGCAGAGCGTAAAGCGGTCGTAGGCTCGCCGGATTTAGAAAGCCTGACCACTTCCCACATCGAGCGCGTGTTTCTGACCGTTCGCCAAGAATTGAAGCGGTATCAGCGAAAGGCCTCGGATATTCCAAAGACCTCGACACGCACAAACACGCGGTCGCGCTTTTACTGGGCGTTTACAACTTTGTGCGCAGTCACGCGACTCTCGGAACATCGCCCAGCGGTCGCAGCGGGCTTGAAGGAAAAGCGTTGGAGTTTAGAACGCGTCGTGGAAATGACAGAAACCTATTGGAAACCGAAATGGCTATGGCTGAAGAAAGAAAAGCAATGGCAGCGTCAGGCTTGCAGAGGAGCGCCCTTCGTTAGGTTTTCTCGTTTTTGCTTTCCTTTTCTCAATTTTGAAATATTCTCCGCCCTGCGACTATGGCTAAGATAATCATTATAGACGACGAGCCCGCAATGGTTGAGGTCATTGTGACACTCTGCCGGGATAAAGGGCATCAGGTTTTCCCCTTCAACTCCGCCCCAAAAGCCATCGAGCAGCTCGACTCGATCGCTCCTCAAGTAGTCATCGCGGACATTAAAATGGAAACAATGACGGGCTTCGATGTCCTCCGTCATATTCGCGAGCACCATCGCCAAACCGCCGTCATTCTGATCACTGCTTACGCGTCGGTCGAAACCGCGGTCGAGGCGATGAAGATGGGCGCCTACGATTACGTGACCAAGCCGTTCAAGATCGACGAGCTCCAGATGACGGTGCAGCGGGCGCTCGATTACCAGGCGGCGTTGCGCGAAAATGTTTATCTCCGGAAAGAGCTAAAGAATCGTTATCGCTTCGAAAATATCATCGGCACCAGCCGAAAGATGCAGCTCGTTTATAACCTGATTAACAAGGTCGCCGATACCGACAGCACCGTTTTGATCCAGGGCGAGAGCGGCACCGGGAAAGAGCTCGTCGCGCGCGGGCTCCATTTCAACAGCAATCGGCAGCATCATCCGTTCGTGGCGATCAATTGCAGCGCATTGCCCGAGAACCTGCTCGAATCAGAATTGTTCGGACACAAGAAAGGGGCGTTTACTGGCGCCGTCAGCGACAAGCGCGGTCTGTTTGAAGAGGCGAACCTCGGCACGATTTTTCTCGATGAAGTGAACTCGATGGCGCCGCCATTGCAGACCAAGCTCCTCCGTGTCCTCCAGGAGCGCGAAGTTCGACGCGTGGGCGACAACAAGAGTGTTCCCGTGAACGTTCGCGTGGTCGGGGCAACCAACGAAGTCCTCCAGGGCAAGATGAAGGATGGCACATTTCGCGAGGATCTTTATTACCGGCTCGCGGTCATCCCGGTTGAGATCCCGCCACTCCGGGAGCGCCTGGAAGATGTTCCGCTGCTGGTGAACCATTTCCTGCAAAAGCAGGCGACAGCGGCCGGCGGAGAGCCGAAGAAGATCGATCCGCAAGCGGTCGATATTCTCTGCCACTACGATTACCCGGGCAACGTCCGCGAACTCGAGAATGCAATCGAGCGCGCGTGCGCGCTGTGCGACGAAGATATGATCTTGCCGACCGATCTGCCGCCGCAAATCGTGGCCGCCGCCCAAGGCGAGAAAGCCGAGCAGGCGATTGCCGCGATGCCGGTGGGCCAAACCCTCGACGAATTCATCCAGCAACAGGAACGCGGATATATCGACGCCACGCTGAATCATTGCGGTGGTTCGCGCGAAAAGGCCGCCAGCATGCTCGGCATCAGCATGGCGACCCTTTATCGAAAAGTGGAACCGAAGAGTAAAAAGTAACGCTCTCCCGCGCCGGACACCGCTGAATTTCAGGCGTGGTAGCTGACGGCCTTTGTGAAAATATCGGCGACATGAATGTCGCTGGCGAAGGCTCACGGGTTCTCAGGCGGTCGCGGTTGTCCTGGTTCTGTCTTTCGCTTGCTGTCTCGCAATCGCACAGGGCTCTGCCGCCGAGCAAGCAGGGCCGAGCACGCGAGAGATGGAGCGCATCAACTGGATAGAGTTCCGCCAGTGGGTGCCCGGAAAGATCAACACCGTCCTCTTGCCCCTCGGGACGATCGAACCCCACGGCGTCACCGCGAATGGCGCCGACATCATAGCCCCGGTCGCCATCGCCCGGGAAATTGCGCCGCGGTTAAACGCCATGATAGCGCCGGCCATTCCCTACGGCTTAACGGGGGTAATGGATGCCTACCCGGGAAGTTTTACGGTCCCGGAGGATGCCTATCGTGCCTACGTTCGCGCGGTCCTGGTCGGCCTGGCGAAAAACAAATTCAAGAACATCATTCTGATTAATGGCCCCGGCGGTGGTCAGACTGCCATCCTGACTGCTCTGGTACAGGAGGTAGGCCGGGAAACGAGCGCGCGAATGCTGGTCGTGAATTGGTGGTCATACTGCTCGGACGTCACCGTTGAAGTCTTCGGCGAGGACGGAGGTCACGCGGCCGAGAACGAGAACGCCTTCATCATGGCGATCGATCCAGCGCTGGTTCATCCCGAGCGCTACAGCAAGGAGATGGTGACGGCGAATCCTTCCCCTGGCACTTGGAGCGCCTACCCGAACCCGTCGAGCATCACGCTATACAAGGAGGGACAGGGTTACCCTAAATTCGATCTCGCGAAGGCGAAGACCTATTTCGGCAAGGTTAATGAGAAACTGATCCGATTGATTCAGGAAACGATCCGCAAGTGGGATCTGGCCGGGCTTTGACTCGGACCGGAGCGAGGCAGGATGGCTAGCCGCGCTTCGTGAAAACTTTGAGCTGCTCCGCTTCTTTTTCCAACTGCTCCAATTGTTCCAGCGTCGCCGCTTGTTTATGGAGCGTTTCCTCATTCGCTGCCTTCACCGCCTGCAACATTTTTAGCGCAGTCTGAAGGGAATCGGACTTCTCGGGCGCCACCGCCGCCGGCACTGCTGCTGATTTGACCGCCGGCGTCGCGGCCTGGACAATCATCGGCGCCTGAGCGGAGAGCGTGTAGGCCAGCGCAAACGTGATGAAGAGAGAAATTACGATGCGCATATTATTTCTTGCCTCCACCTCTGCTGGAGAAGATGCGCGCCACCCGCAGAGATTCTGCAATCGTGACAAGCTTCTCATCAATCTTCGCCTGGTTCTCGGCGATCGCGGCCTGCTGGGCCTGAACTTCTTTGGCCACCGCGAGGAGCTGTTGTTCCTGCTGCTGGGTCGCGCTCGGAGCGTCGGCCCCGGGGGCGGCCCCAAGCAGAGCCAGCGAGAAAAGGAGAATGAGAGGTGAAAGACGTTTCATAGGCAGTCGAGTCAGTTCTCTCCAGAGCAAGTCGTATTCCGTCCCGACCCTGGTCCCGTGCGAGCGGCTCTCCCCATGGGTCGCGGCGCGGTAATTGCTTGCTTTTAGGCCCTGCTACCGAGTAGCGTCCTACATCATGGCCGGCCCGGGGATGCACCAATCGCAAAACCTTTCGCTTCAGCAGGTTCTTGCACCCCAGCTGCAGCAGAGCCTCCTCATCCTGCAGGCGCCGCTTCTCGAGTTGCGGAACCTGGTTCAGCAGGAAATGGAAACCAACCCGGTTCTCGAAGAGCTGGCCACGGAACCGAACGCCGATGGTTCCGAAGAACCGCCCACGCCCACGGCCGACGAAGAGTTCAAAGCCGAGTTCGATCAACTGGCGAAATTGGACGACGAGTGGCGCGATTACATGGCGCAATCGGGCAGCTACAGCGCCCGTTCCCAGGACGACGAAGAAAAACGTCAGTTCTTTTTCGATTCCATCGCGACCCAGGAAACGCTTCAGCAACACCTCATGGGCCAGCTTAACCAGGCCGCGCTCGACGGGGACGATCGGAAAACGGCTGAGCTCATCATCGGTAACATCGACGACAACGGCTTCCTCCAGGTCACCCCGGAGGACATGTCGCTCAACACCGGAATCGCGCAGGAGGATTTCGAGACGATGCTTCTGCTCATCCAGAGCTTTTACCCGCCCGGCGTCGGCGCGCGCGATTTGCGCGAGTGTCTGCTCATTCAACTGAAGCGATCCGGCAAACAAGGCAGCCTCGAATACAAGATCATCCAGGACCACATGCTGGACCTGGGGAAACGGCGCTTCCCCGAGATCGCGCGCCGCATGGGTATCAGCGTCGAACAGATCCAAAAATGCGCGAATAACATCGCCCAGCTCGACCCGCGCCCCGGCCAAATTTTCGCCGCCGCCCCGCAAAACTACGTTCTGCCCGATGTGACCGTCGAGAAGATCGACGGCCAATACCAAGTCATCCTCAACGGCGAACAAATCCCGCACCTGCGCATCAGCAACACTTACAAAGACATCATGTCGCAGGATGGAAACGGCAGCGAAGTGAAGGATTACATCCGGGACAAAATCCGCAGCGGCAAATTTCTGATCAAGTCAATCCATCAACGGCAACAAACGATCTCGAATATCGCGCACCAGATTGTCCTCCGGCAAAAGGAGTTTCTCGATCATGGCACCGCCCATTTGAAACCGATGACCATGGTCCAGATCGCTGACATCGTCGGGGTCCATGAGACCACCGTGAGTCGTGCCATCTCCGGCAAATACATGTCCACGCCCCAGGGTGTCTTCGAGATGAAATATTTCTTCACACCGGGTTATCAAACCTCCAGCGGCGAATCGATGAGCAACACCAGCGTGAAAGAAGCGATCATGGACCTGGTTAAGAACGAGAATTCCGCCTCACCGCTGAGCGACAAGGAAATTGTCGAAATCCTGAGTGAAAGAGGTATACCCATCGCCCGCCGCACCGTCGCGAAATACCGGACCGAGCTAAACATCCTGCCGAGCAACATGCGGCGGAAGTATTAGATCGCGTTTCCACGATGAACGCATCGCTTCGCGCTGCCGTCATCGCCGAATGGCGCGGGTTGCCAGCGAACAAGACGCGCCCCGACCGCTGGCAAGCGCCGGGAGATTTGCTCCCGAAGCTCATGCAGCAGCTCGGCTTGAGCGAGCGTTTGCGAGAGACCGAAGTGATCGATGCCTGGAAAACGATCGTCGGCGAATTCATCGCGTCCCATTCGTCCCCGGTCAGTTTGCGCAGCGGCGTCCTGTCCGTCCGAGGTACTTCAGCCCGCTCTGCATTACCAGTTCGAGCAGATCTCCAAGGCTGAGATTCTTCGCAAATTGAAACAGCGGTTCGGACCGAAGATCATCCGCGATATCCGTTTCCGCGTCGGCTAAATTTTCGCCACCGCTCCGATGCTAATTCGGCAAATCTTCATCTCACCCGGCCACAATTATTTTGGCCACCACGGAAAAGCACCCGATGACCACCCTTTGGTCGAGGTTCCCCGGATCGAGTGCGTGGCGGGCCACGGAATTCGCGGCGATCGCTTTTACGACTACCGGGAGAATTACAAAGGCCAGATCACCTTTTTCTCGTCTGACGTTTTCGAAAGACTCTGCGCGAACTTTGAAATCAACGACAAATCGCCCGGCGTCCTGCGCCGCAACGTGATCGTTTCCGGTGTCGATCTTATCTCGCTCATCGGCCGGGAGTTCGAGATTCAGGGAGTAAAGTTTCGTGGAACGCAACATTGCGCCCCTTGCGAATGGATGAACCTCGCCTTCGCGCCAGGGGCCGAGCAATTCCTCAAAGGCAACGGCGGCCTCCGTGCGCAAATCGTGAGCGACGGGACGATCGCAGTGGGCGACGCCCAGCTCGTTCTAGCCGAACCGCGGCTGATCTCGTAAAGCGCGTCATAGGCACGCAGAGGCAGAGGGACCTCGCAAACCGCTCTTTCCCACAAATCAGCCTGTCATTCTGAGCGAAGCGCAGCGGAGTCGAAGAACCCCGAGGATCGTCGAGCGACGCAAGCCGGGGTCCTCGACTTCGCTCGGGATAACAGGTTGTAGCCGCGCGCTGGGAGCTTCCGATCCAACGCCTACAATCCTCGCAGCCGCTATGGCCCCGATTGTTCTGTTAGCCGCCCCTTGAACGTCAGTTCGGCAATGCCGGACTTATCCAGGTCCCCCAGACCGGAGGCCACCATGCGGTCGTATTGTGCCTTGGTTTCGCGTGCGAGCGGGAGATCGAGTCCGTTCTCTTGCGCAAGCTCAAGCGCAATGCCGCTGTCCTTGGCCGCATGCGCCGCGGAAAAGAAACAGGCATGATCTCGATTTTGCATATCCTCGCCGTCTGTTTGCAGAACACGCGAGGCCGCCCCAGTCTGCGAAAACACTTCGCGCAACATCGTGAGATTCAGTCCGAGGGCGTCCCCCAGCCCCAGCCCTTCGGCGAGGCCCGCTGTATTGATGTTCATCACCATGTTGACGAGGGCCTTTACTTTCGCCGCCTCGCCCGACTTTCCGACGTAGCGCAGCGACGCGCTCAATTCCTTCAGGATCGGTTCAGCCCGCCGGAAGTTTTCTTCGCGGCCGCCGCACATTAGATAGAGCGAGCCTTCGCGGGCCTGCGTGATGCTCGAAGCCATGCAAGCCTCCAGCGACGCGGCCCCGGCGGCTTCCGCCAGACCCTCGACTTCCACATGAATCGCCGGCGAGACCGTGGCGCAATTGATAAATAATTTTCCCTGCGCCTTGGCCAGCAGGTTGTCCGCGCCGGTGAAAATCTCACGCATCGCCGTGTCATCTGTCACGATGGTAAAGACAACATCGGCCCCGGCGCTCACATCGCCCAGAGTCGGACTGGCGGCGCACCCCAACTCCTGCGCCAGCGAGGTTGCCGCCGCGCGGTTCACATCGAAAACCGTGGTGACGTGAAACCCGCGATCCTTCAATCGGCGCGCCATGTTCGCGCCCATTCTTCCAACGCCAACGAAACCGATGTTCATATTTTGTTCCTTCCTCTTGGTAGAGCGACGCTTCGCGGAGCCGCTTGGGTCTCGGCGACAGAGTCTCGCCCTACCGACGAATCGCAAAAAAAGGATTATCCCGTTTTTCTTTTCCCACAGTCGTGAGTGGTCCGTGCCCGGGGCAAACGATGGTTTCATCCGGCAGGGTCAGGATTTTCTCGCGGTTGTTTCGCAGGGCGTCCTCATAAGAAACATTCCCGCCGCCCATTGAGCCGGCGAAAAGAGAGTCGCCCACGATCGCCACCGGACGGGACAGTCCCGTGATCACAAATGTGATCCCGCCTGGTGAGTGACCGGAGGTCAGCCGGGCCTCGATATCCAGAGATCCAATTCGAAAGCGTTTTCCTTCCGCGATCGCTTCCGCTCCCTCTTCCTCTTCTAACTCCGAAATGTAAACCGGCGCCCCGGTCGCCTCCTTCAGCCGGCGCAAATCGGCCACGTGATCCGGATGCGAATGCGTGAGCAGGATCAATTTCACACTGAGCCGCTCCTGTTCGATGCGCTGCAATATTCCCGAGCAATCCGCGCCGGTATCGAATGCCACCGCATCACGCGTGGCTGGATCCCAGGCGAGATAAGCGTTCACCGTCATGTCGTGATAGGTCGTGTTGAACTGGGCGAGACCCGCGATTTCGACGATCTCTTCGGGCTGCCACTTTCCTGAAGCCAGCTTGCGAAGAGCAGCTGCACTCAGGTTCAACACAGTCGACACCGGCTCGACGGCGTTATCGTCAAAATCTCCCTCGCGCAGCTTCCGGATCTTTTCCACGCTCACGCCGGCTCGTTCCGCGAGCTGGCTATCAGAAATACCCAAACCACGCTGGGCCTTTCCGATGATGTCAGAAACGTTGTCTTCAAGCGGAATGGTCATAAATGTTCAGACGCCCGCCGCAGCGGACGCCTCTACCTTGCGCAGCTCCCCAATCCGTCTCAACGCAATTTTCTCTATTCCAGCCGCGATTTCCGAAACCGACCGTCCCCTTCCCGTTTCCCTTTCCATGGAAGTCATCGTCACGTTGGCGATGCCGCAGGGAACGATCTCATCGAATGGCGCGAGATCGCCGCAAACATTGAGGGCGAATCCGTGCATCGTGATCCAGTGCCGCACGCCCACCCCGATCGAAGCGATTTTTCGGTCCTCAACCCAAACACCCGTCAACGCCGGCCGCGCCGAGGCCGCAATTCCCACTTCGGCCAGGATTTCGATAAGCAATGCTTCAAGCCAGCGCAGGTAACGGTGGAGGTCCTGCCCGCAGTGACGCAGGTCGATGATCGGATACCCCATCAATTGTCCAGGGCCGTGATAAGTCGCCTGCCCCCCGCGATTTGTCGGAAAGAGAGGGTGCGGAAGATGAGCAACGCCCCGCAAACTCGATTGGTCTGGCGTCCGGCCAATGGTATAAACCGGCTCGTGCTCCAGCAACAGCAGTTCGTCGCCTAACGAGTTTTCTGCACGCCTCTCCGCGACAAGCTTTTCCTGCAACGCCAGGGCTTCCGCAAACGCGACGCGTCCAAGCCAGCGAACGGACAACGCGCCGCCGCTCATATGCGTGTGCCACCGGGCACTCCAAGCCGGGCAGCTTCCTGAGAACGCACATGCGTCAGCCCTATGGCCAGCGCATCCGCCGCATCGGCTCCCGGTGTCTCGGTCAACCCCAGCAACGCGCGAACCATGAAGGCCACCTGGTTTTTGTCCGCGCCGCCGCGTCCCACCGTGGCTTTTTTGATTCGTGTGGGGGCGTACTCAAAAACCGGCAGGCCCCGCTCCGCCGCCGCGAGGATGGCCGCGCCACGGGCCGCGCCGAGCAGGATCGCCGTCTTATAACTCTGCACGTAAATAACTGCTTCGAGTGCGCAACAATCCGGTTCGTGCGTGTGAATCAGCTCCGCCAGCCGATCGCGGATGGCTACCAGGCACGAGGAGGAGCGAAGCGCTTTCGCATTATGAATCACGCCGAAATAAAGCGCGCGCGGTTTCCCGCCGCTGGCATCGATCACAGCGACACCGGTGTTGCGGAGCGAAGCATCGATCGAGAGGACACGCATTGAATCAGTGCGCCATCGACCCGAGCACGAGGAAAACGGCGCCGGCCGCGCCAAAGCCGAGGCTGACTAACCAGAAGCGGCGCCTTTTGGTCAACGCGGAAATCGCCGCGATCGCGATGGCGATTTGAAACATCGTCACGCTTCGCGCGAAAACTTCATGTTTGTGAAAACTGGCTTTCGCTTCCGCTTCCTTATGCTCGGCTTCGCGTTTGATTTCGGCCTGTTCCTCCTGATACTGCGCCGCCTTTTCCTTGTCTTTGGCTGTCGCCTCGGAGGCGAGCGTGGTCTTCGCTTCCAGGATCGCGGCTTTGATACTCTTGGCCTGGTAATAGCCCCACTGATCCGAGGCCTGGATCTGACTCATCATCGCTTCGTTGGCGTGCATCCCGGCGAGGAGACCGGAGATCGCCGCGAGAACAGCGAGGATGGCGGTACTCAAGGCGACCCATGAGATCCAGGGCACGCCGCCATGCTTGGCGTGATGGTGCACTTCCTCGTGCAAATGCTCGAGCGGAACTTCAGGGCCTTCCATTGTGGCAGCTTAGGTTCTGAGCCACCCCCTTCAAGATCGAATTCGAACCAGGCATTTCGAGCAGCCGCCTGACGCCGCGCAGATCGCAAAGGCATGTTTGCTGCTAAGTCCAGCTACGTCAGCTGCTTCGGCCACAACCCTTCGCCGTGAAATCAAAACTCCTGCAGAGTGCCAGTCTCATCTTCGGTTCAGGCCTGGCCGCGTTGCTCTATCAAACCACCTGGCTGCGCGAATTCCGGCTCATCTTTGGCAACTCCACCGCGGCATCTGCCGCCGTGCTCGGAATTTTCATGGGGGGCTTGGGCCTGGGAAGCGCATTGCTCGGGAAACAGGCGGAACGCACGCCGCGCCCTCTCGCTTTCTACGCCAGGCTTGAATTTCTCATCGCGATCAGCGCGGCGTTGACGCCTTTGCTGATTTGGCTGATTCGGGCCGCCTACATCGCTTCCGGAGGGACCTTCGCCATGGGACCCTTCGCCGGAACGGTTGTCCGGTTGCTCCTGGCTTCGGTTGTCCTGGCCATTCCGACCGTGCTGATGGGTGGAACGCTTCCCGCGATGGCGAGATTCGCCGTCAGTGATGAAGACGGCAGCCGCCGCGGCCTCGCCTTGCTTTACGGCATGAACACTCTCGGCGCCGTCGCAGGCGCGGCGTCAGGCACGTTCTTTCTTTTCGAGCGCTTTGGAAATCACACCACGCTCTATATCGCTTGTGTCTTGAACGCGGGCGTCGCCGGGATGGCCTGGCTCATGTCTCGCGGCGAAATCACGCCAGAAAGTCGCCCGGGGCCGCGGAGCCGCGAAGCGTCGCCAGAGGCAGCCGCCGCGCCTTTGCCTCTGGTTCTGCTCGCTTCCGCCGCCACTGGTTTCGTTTTTCTTCTGATGGAATTGGTCTGGTACCGAATGCTCAGTCCCATTTGCGGCGGCACCGCATTCACGTTCGGTCTCATCCTCGCAGTGGCTCTCCTGGGCATTGGCCTGGGCGGGGTGATGTACTCGTTTGCCGGCACCAAGCGACGCCCCACCCTTAATGGTTTCGCCTGCACTTGCGCGCTGGAAGCGCTTTTCGTGACTATCCCGTTCGCGCTCGGAGACCGGCTGGTAGTTTTGGCCATGCGGCTTCAACCGCTCGGAGCGATGGGATTTTACGGAAGCGTACTCAGCTGGTTCGTTCTGTGCAGCATCATAGTCCTCCCAGTCGCCATCATTGCCGGCATTCAGTTTCCCATGTTGCTCGCGCTCCTTGGCCGAGGTCGTGACGGAATCGGGACGCAAACCGGAGCCGCCTACGCGTGGAATACGGCCGGAGCCATCGCCGGTTCGCTCGCCGGAGGCTTTGGCTTCATTCCTATTTTCACCGCCACGGGCACATGGAGGCTCGTCGCCCTTCTGCTCGTGGCCTGTGCTTTCCTGGCCGCAATCATCGGAACACGCGGTCTGGGCAAGCCACTGCGTGCAGTTCCATCTCTTCTGATTAGCGCCGTTGTCGTTCTGGCCTGGATCTTCTCGACCGGCCCGACCGCAGCCTGGCGGCATAGCCAATTGAGTCTGCTGAAAGCGCAGGATCGCACGCCTAACGAGACCCGCGACCTCCTGCAATCGCTCCGCCGCGATATTCTGTGGCAGGCGGATGGCGTCGAAACCAGCATTGGGATTTCCAAGAGCCAGAGCCTCGCCTTTATCGTCAACGGCAAGAGCGACGGCAACGCCAAACGCGACGCCGGCACCCAGGTCATGTCCGGCTTGCTGGCCGCGTTGATTCATCCCAATCCCAGAAGCGGAGCGGTGATCGGATTGGGCACGGGCTCCACCGCAGGATGGATGGCGGCGATTCCTTCCATGGAACGGGTGGACGTCGTCGAACTTGAACCGGTTCTCGTAAAATTCGCCGCCCAATGCGCGCCGGTAAATCATGACGCTCTCGCGAACCCGAAGTTGAATCTGATCATCGGCGATGGCCGGGAATTCCTGCTCACGAGCAAGCAAAGATACGATCTGGTTGTCTCCGAGCCTTCGAATCCGTATCGGGCCGGAATCGCCAGTCTCTTCACCCGGGAATACTACGAAGCCATCGCCCAGAAATTGAACCGTGGCGGGCTGTTTGCCCAATGGATGCAGGCCTACGACATGGACCTTCGGACCATTCAGATTTTTTACGCGACCGTCAGCTCGGTCTTTCCGCAGATCGAAACCTGGCAGACCCAGAGTGGCGATTTGCTCCTGATTGCCTCGAAAGATCCCATCACGTACGACATCGATTCGTTGCGAACGCGCATCGCGCTGGAGCCATTCCAGGGCGCTCTCGCCAAAGTTTGGCGAACGACTGACCTGGAAGGCATTTTCAGCCACTACGTCGGCAATGGAAAGTTTGCGCACAACGCCATGCAACATCCCGGCGTCCCCCTAAACACCGACGACCAGATGCTTCTCGAGTTTGCTTTTGCGCGCAACCGGGGGGCCGGTCACCACCTCAGCTTCGACGATATGCGCCGCGCCGCTCGATTGTTGGAAGCGGACCACCCGGTCGCTCGCGGTGAGCTCGACTGGGAAAAAATCGAGGAACAACGCAACGGTATGTTTCTCGCCTACGACCATCCGGCGCAACCGCACAGCTCGATGTCGGGCGAACAGATGACGCTGGTCCGTGCTCTCAACAGCTATGCGAAGGATGATCTGGCTGGTGCCTGCGAAAACTGGAAACACCTCGGGCGCCAACCCCACAATCCGATCGAATTAACCATGGTCGCCGAATGTCTGGCTGACCAGGGCAATGAGGCCGCTCTTGCCTACATCGACCAGCTTCGGGCCATTGGCCCGACCGAAGCGGAGGCAATCCGCGCACGTCTGCTTTGGCGGCAGAATCGAACCGACGAGGCGAGAGTAACGATGGCAGAGGTCATTGCTGCCCTGCATGCTGACCCCTGGCCAATGCAGGCCTTGATCACTCGCACCATCAATCTGGCCGTGGATCTGGTAGAAGCGGACAAAACAGGTTCGAGCGGAACAGCCATCTACGATGCCTTGCAAAAGCCCTTTGCGGTCTACAACAGCGAGGAAGTGCGGATGTTCGCGCTCATCCGGGTGGGCATCAATCTCGATCGCGGCCTGACCGGTGAGCATTTACTACGCAGTCTTGCCGCTGCTGAGCCGCATACTCCCTGGAATTGGGGCTTCCTGAAAATTCGGAGCACTTGCTACACTGCGTTGCAGCATCCACTTGCCGCAGATGCTCAAAGCGACCTCGTCGATTTCCTGGTAGCGGAGCCGGGCCGGATGGAGAACGCAAGCGCTGCTGCGCTTAAGCCCCCACAGATCGCGACAGCGGAGAAGTGACCGTGGAGCGAAAAGCCTGAACGGCGTTTCAGTTTGCATTCGCTGTTCCCAGCCGCAACTCACGCTGTAGCCGCTTCGCTGTGCGAAGCGAACGAGTCCCACGAACTGCACCGCCCACAGGGCGGCCGCTCAGTCAAATGATCAGATTCAGGTCGCCGAATCCCACCAGAGATAGCGTTTCCCAACGGCGTCGAAGTGAGCGCCGAACTCGGTGGAAAACCTCTTTCACTCTTCCCCTGCTTCCCGGGCCTGATTAGGCTTTGCCGCGCGTGCAAGACGGGTGTGACTGACCGTCTGTATGTCACCGCCGCAGGGCGCTACTTATGCTCAAATTCTTCTGGCTGCTAATTCGACCGTTCGCCTGGCTGGCTCGGTTGTTGAGAAAGATCGCTCGCACCCTCTTTGGCCAGCTCTCCTGGACGCCGCCACACTGGCTGCAGCGCGGCTTCGTTCGGATCCACCTTTATCGACGTGCGCACCCGCTCCTGGTGGCCGGCGGAATCCTGCTCGTCTTCCTGCTCGCGAGCGGCTCGCTCTGGACCTGGCGCTGGTATCAGCGCCAGCCAAAACCGCATCGCGTTTCCGCGACAGTCGCAGCCATCCCTGTCACACCGCTCGAAAAAGAGCTGAAGTTTCCTCCGCTTTCGATCGAATTCTCCGAATCGGCCGCGCGGCTGGAAGACCTGAAGAACCCCTCGGTGCCACACGTGCGGCTCGATCCGGCGACGCCCGGAACCTGGAAATGGACCAGCGATCGCAGACTCGTGTTTGCGCCGACCCAGGATTGGCCGGCCGATCGCAAGTTTCGCGTTCTTTTCGACAAGGAGCTGTTTCCGTCGCACGTCCGGATGGACAAGTTCGAATACGAAACCTCCACGCCCCCATTCCGCGCGGAGATCAAGAGCGTCATTTTTTCTGAAGACGCCAAGGAACCGGGGGTCCAGCGTGTCATCGCCACTATCGACCTGACCCACGCGGTCGAGCCGGGCGAGCTCGACAAACACGCCACCCTCTCAATGATCGGCGGCTCGAATGTCTTCGGGCCTAACGACCCGGCGCCACACTTCTCGATTGTCTACGGACAGCACAATCGCCAGGCCTTTATCCGCAGCTCGCCCATCCTGCTGCCCGCGAGCGAGGATTGGATCCGGGTGACGATCGACAAGGATCTTCACACCGCACAAGGCGGCGCGGTGACGAAGGAAGCCGTTGAGCAAAAGACGATCGTGCCGTCGAAGGAGACGGCCTTTAAGATCAAGTCGATCGACGGCAGCATCGTTCGCAACAAGGAGGGTGAACCCGAGCAGGTCCTCAATGTCGAAACCAGCACAGACATCAGCACGACCGATCTGGCGAAAGCCTTCCACATCTACCTTCTCCCGAAGCGCGAAGCGGAAAAATCCGAAACGTCACCGGAGGAAGAATCGAGCGCCGAGACCTCCACCGAAGAATCGACCACTAATGAAAGCACGGAGAACGAAACCTCGAAGGCAGATGAAGAGGAAAGCAGCGATGATGACGGAGAGAGCACCGACAATAAATCCGAGACGAAATGGGCCAACGCCGAGGAGATCACCGACGAAATCCTCGAGCAGGCCACCATCGTTAAGTTCACGGCGATCCCGACCGAGAAGGAGCATTCCCGCGACCACCATCTCAAATTCAAGCTCGAAGGCGACGGCCAGCTTTACGTGCGCATCGATAAGGGACTGCGTGCGCGGAGCGGGTACGACCTGGCCGAGAATTTCACGAACGTCTTCTCCGCGCCCGAGCTGCCGCAGGAAATCGATATCCAGGGCGATGGCGGACTGCTCGCCTTGAGCGGCGAACGCAAGCTCTCGATCCGTTCACGCGGCGTCCCGCTGATCAAGTTTGAAATCGATCGCGTCCTCTCGACCCAGATCAATCACCTGGTCAGCCAGACTGAAGGCGAATTCCAGGCCCCGGAATTCAAGCACGGCTCGTTCGATCAGGACAACATCTCGCGCATCGCTCGGGAGGACCAGCCGATCAGCCTGCAAAATAAATGGAAGGCGAACTATTCCGCCTTCGATTTCTCCAGGTATCTGCAGAAACCGTCGGACGGCGGCAGCGAGCGCGGTCTCTTTTTTATCAAAGCCAGAGGCTGGGACCCGGCGACGAAGAAATTCATCAAGGGTGCAACCTCCACCCGCTTCATCCTCGTCAGCGACCTGGGCCTGCTCGTCAAGAAGAACGCCGATCTCACGAGTGATGTCTTCGTGGCTTCGATCAAGACGGGACAGCCCGTAGGCGGCGTAACGGTCGAGCTGCTCGGCCGAAACGGGATCGCGGTCCAAAGCGCGATCTCTTCCGTGGATGGCCGCGTCACTTTTGCTTCAGTCGACAAGAACGAACACGAAAAGAAGCCGGTCGTTTACGTCGCGCGCCTGGGCGACGACATCAGCTTCATTCCATATGCCCGCGACGACCGCATGCTCAACTTCTCACGGTTCGACGTCGATGGCGTGACAACGGTTCTGGCGGAAGACCTGGACGCTTTCGTCTTCACGGAGCGCGGCGTTTACCGGCCTGGCGATGAAATTCACATCGGCCTGGTCATGAAACAGCGGAACTGGCAGGGACGTCTCGCGGGTCTTCCGGTGGAGACGGAAGTGGTCGATTCTCGCGATCTCAAGGTGCAGACGAAGAAACTCGCACTGCCTGCCGTCGGTTTCGCCGACGTCAGTTACACGACCTCCTACGAATCACCGACCGGCGAGTACACGATCAACGTCTATCTGGTAAAGAACGATAAGCGTTCGACGCTGTTGGGCTCGACCACGGTGAATGTGAAGGAATTCCTGCCCGACCGGATGAAGATCGAGACTCGTCTCTCGAAGACTTCCGCGCACGGCTGGGTCGATCCGAAGGAAATGAAGGCTTCGATCGCGCTCGCCAATCTCTACGGCACGCCGGCTTCCGAACGGCGGGTTAAGAGCCGCGTGGAGCTGTCCCCCGCCAGCTTTTCGTTTTCGGAATTCCGCGACTATAGCTTTTACGATTCGCTCCTCGATGAGAAGAGGGAGCGGCAACCTGAAACGGTGGACCTCGGCGAACAGACCACGAACCCCGACGGCGGCGCGGAGTTCGATCTGCAACTCGACCGGTTCGCCGACGCGACCTACTCGATGCAGTTCTTTGCCGAAGCCTTTGAGGGCGAAGGCGGTCGCAGCATCACCGGCCAGGCCTCCGATGCTGGTCTCCGCGTTGCCTTACGTGGTCGGATACAAGGCCGACGGAGACTTGAGCTATATCAACGCGAACACCCCGCGCGCCGTCGATTTGCTCGCGGTCGATCCGCAGCTCAAACGCATCGCGCTCGAGAACGTCACGCTGGACGTGATCGCGCAGGAACATGTCTCGGTCGTGGCCAAGAAAGAAAATGGCAGCTACGGCTACGAGTCGGTCTTGAAGGAACGCGTGGCGAAGTCCGAGAAGATCGCCATCAGCGCGGATGGGTTGCGTTATCAGCTACCGACGAATGAGCCCGGGGATTACATCATCGAGCTCCGCGATAATGGAGGACGCAAGGTCAGCAGGATTCGTTTTTCCGTCGTCGGCAGTGGGGTCGTGAAACGCGCGATGGACAAGGATTCGGAGCTGCAGGTGAAACTCTCGCGCGCGCAATACAACAGCGGCGAGGAGATCGAAATCAGCATCACCGCGCCCTACGCGGGGAGCGGCCTGATCACGATCGAGCGCGACAAAGTTTACGCGCTCCGGTGGTTCAAGACCGATGCGGCCAGCAGCGTCCAACGAATCCGAGTGCCGGATGGCTTCGAGGGGAGCGGCTACATCAACGTCGCGCTGATTCGCGCGCTCGATTCGAAAGAAGTCTTTACCAGCCCGCTCAGCTATGGGGTGGTCCCGTTCACGGCGAACATCGAGAAGCGCCGGCTCAAAGTGGATCTGCAAACCGCCGCAATCTCGAAACCAGGCGAGCCGTTTCATATCAGCTATAAGACCGACCGGCCCTCCCGGATCGCGGTCTTCGCGGTCGATCAAGGCATCCTGCAAGTGAGCGATTACAAGTTGCCCGATCCGCTCGGCTTCTTCTTCCGCAAGTGCGCCCTCAGCGTCGAAACCGCGCAGATCATGGACTTGATCATGCCGGAATTTTCCGTTCTGCGCTCGATGTCCGCGTTCGGCGGTGACGGCGACAATGGGAAGCAGTTGAATCCCTTCAAGCGGGTCACCGAAAAGCCGGTGGTCTATTGGTCGGGTATCGTGGACGCCGACCCAACGGCACGCGAAGTCATCTACAACGTGCCGGATTATTTCAGCGGCACGCTCACGGTAATGGCTGTGGCGGTGGCCGATGACGCGACCGGCGCGGCGCAGCGCGACGCATTGATTCGCGGACCGTTTGTGATCACGCCGAGCGTGCCGGTCCTGGCCGCGCCCGGCGACGACTTCGAGGTCGGCGTAACCGTTGCGAACAACGTCGAGGGTTCCGGCGAAAATGCGGAGGTGCAGATCCGGGCCGAGTGTTCGGAGCACGTCAAGATTGAGAAAACGCCGTCCGCAGACCCTGCGAATCTCCGAGGGCCGGGAGCAGACCACGTCGTTCTCCGTGCACGTGAACGACAAGCTTGGCTCAGGCACGATCACGTTCATCGCCACCGCCGGCGGCAAGGAAACGCGACTGCGTTCGACCATCAGCGTGCGGCCCCCTGCGCCCTTCATGACGCAGGTGCGCAGCAGCAGCTTCACCAAAACGAGCGTGGATGTGCCTACGACACGGGCCATGTATCCGGAGTTCCGCAAGCTCATCGCGTCCGTCTCCGCTCTGCCGCTGGGCCTTGCCCAGGGGCTCGATGTTTATCTGAAGGAATTCCCCCACGGTTGCAGCGAGCAGATCACGAGCGGCGCCTTTTGCCGTCTCGTTCTGGCCGACGAAGCCGATTTCGGTCTCGACCGGAAGGACGTGAACGCGCAACTCGAAAACGTCTTTGCCGTCCTGCGGCGGCGGCAAAACGACCAGGGCGGCTTCGGCTACTGGGGGCCGGAAAAGGAAGCGGGCATCGACTTCATGTCGGTTTACGCCATGCATTTTCTGATCGAAGCGAAGGCGGCCGGGTTCGCACCGCCGGCCGAGATGTTCTCGAGCGGCCTGCGCAATCTGCAGGACCATGGTCGCGAAAGAACCCTCGGGTCTCGATGACGCGCGCACGATCGCCTACGCCATCTACCTGCTCAGCCGCGAAGGCGTCGTGACCACGAATTACATGCTGAATCTGCGCGATTATCTCGATAAGAATTTCGAGAAGGAATGGCCGGCCGATCTCACCGGCGTTTACCTCGCGGGCGCGCAGCACATTCTGAAAAAAGAGGACGAGGCCACGAAGCTGATCGCGCGCTACCGGATCGGCCACCACGATCCGGCGCAGACCACAGATTTCTACCAACCGCTCGGGGCCGATGCGCAATATGTCGCGATCCTCGCCCGGGAATTCCCGGCGCGGCTGAAGAAAATTTCCGCGGCGGAATTTGGAAATATTCTGAAACCGGTAAGTGACGGCACCTTCAACACCCTCTCCGCCGCATATGCCGTGCTGGCGCTGAAATCGTATTCGCAAATGGTCGCCCAGCATCCGCCGGAACTGACCATCGAGGAGATCGACAAGGCGAAACACGCCAAACGCCTCACGAGCGGAAACAAACTGCTCCAGCGCACGGATTTCTCGGGCGATGCCGGCGCGATCCGCTTCCGCAGCGCTGCGCCGCTCAACCCGCCGGGCGCCTTTCTGCAAGTCATCGAAGCCGGCTTCGATCGTCAGTTGCCCAACAAGGCGCTGAACGACGGCCTGGAGATTTATCGCGAGCTGCTGGACAAATCAGGCAAGCCCGTCACAACACGCAATTGGGAGAAGCAATCACGGTCCGGCTGCGCGTCCGCAGCCTCCGAAAGGAATCGGTGTCGAATGTGGCGATGGTCGATCTCCTGCCCGGTGGTTTTGAAGTCGTCGGAACGTCCTTGTCGCCGGGTGTCTCGACGATCACGGGAGTGGATTACGTTGAGGTCCGCGAGGATCGCGCGGTCTTCTACGCCACAATTCCAGCGGAGACGCTCGAGATCACTTACCAGATCAAGTCGTGCAACCGGGGAAATTTCGTCGTCCCGCCAGTCTTCGCCGAGTCGATGTATGACCGCAACGTGAAGGCGCGCGGTCTTGGCGGAAAAATCAGCGTAACCAAGTAATTTCGGATTGCGGAAACTGGATTTCGGAAAGTGAAGAAACTCTCATTCCACGCTCGGCGGGGATCCCTTCTTTCTTTCCGGTTTCCGGTATCCGGTATCCGAAATTGGTTGCGTACCATTGCCGCTGTCGCCGTCCTCGTCGCCGCCACCTGGTTCCTTCTCCCCAAACCGCCTTTGCTCGATCAGATCGACTTCTCCACCCGCGTGCGCGACCGCAACGGCAACGTGCTTCGCGTCACGCTCACCCGCGATCAGAAATACCGGGTCTGGACTCCACTCCACGAAATCTCGCCATCGCTCATCAACGCGACGGTCCGTTTCGAGGACAAATATTTCGCGCAGCATCCCGGCGTGAACCCAGTGCCGCTCGTCCGGGCCGCCTGGAACTTCGTGCGCTCCAGCCAGCCACGCGCCGGCGCCTCCACGATCACGATGCAATTGGCGCGGCTCCGGTTCCATCTCCGCACGCGCACGCTCGGTGGGAAACTCCGGCAAATCCTCTACGCCATCGAACTGGAGCGTCATTACTCAAAGAAGGAAATCCTCGAGGCCTACCTGAACCTCGCGCCCTATGGCCGAAACATCGAAGGCGCCGGCGCGGCGAGCGAGATCTACTTCGGCAAGACCCCAGCGCGTTTGAGCGGACCGGAAGCGGCCGCGCTGAGCTTGATTCCGCAAAGTCCCACGCGCCGCGCCCTGATTGCGGGGAAGGAAAACGAACTTCTGACTGCGGCCCAACAACGCCGATCCACGCGCGGCGAAATGCTTCGCCCCGAGGCGCGGTCGAGAAATGAATTGGTCGCTCCTCATTTCGTTCAGGGCGTGCTCGCCAACAAAACCGGCGAAGCGGAAATGGCCACGACCCTCGATCTCTCGCTTCAGCAAATCCTGGAGCGGCGCGTGACCGATTACATCGCGCAAAATCGCCAGCGTGGAATCGAGAACGCGGCGGCACTCCTGATCGATTTCCAGAGCATGGAAGTTCTCGCGGACGTCGGCTCCGCCAATTTCTCGAACAAGGAAATCCAGGGGCAGGTCGACGGAACACGACGGCCGCGCTCGCCAGGCTCGACCTTGAAACCGTTTGTTTACGCGCTCGCGCTCGACCAGGGCCGCATTCATCCGCTGACCCTGTTAAAAGACGCGCCCCATGCCTTTGGCGATTACAATCCCGGAAAATTTCGATCGCGAATTTCTCGGACCCATTCGCGCGGCCGACGCGCTGGCCCGCAGCCGCAACGTTCCAGCCGTCACGCTCGCCTCGGAATTGGCCCACCCGAACCTTTACGAATTTCTGCGCGCTGCGGATGTCCGGCTGCCGCAACCGGAGTCGTACTATGGACTCTCGTTACCGCTCGGGGGCGCGGAAGTCACGATGGAAGATTTGGTGCGCCTTTACGCCGCGCTGGCCAATGGCGGACGCCTCCAACCGCTTCGCCGCCTCTCGCGCGAACCACGCGGTCCCAGTCAGCGATTGCTGAGTCCGGAGGCCGCTTTCCTCACGCTCGAAATGCTCGGACAGATTCCGCGGCCTGGAATGACCGCCACCGATTCCAGTCCGCGCGCGCGGGTGTTTTGGAAAACGGGCACTTCGCACGGATTCCGGGATGCCTGGTCTGTCGCGGTCTTCGATCGCTACGTGCTGGCGGTTTGGGTCGGCAATTTCGACGGGCGCAGAAATCCCGCCTTCATCGGTCGCACCGGAGCGGCGCCGCTCTTGTTTCAAATGATCGACGGTTTGCGCGCTCATCAGCCGTCGCGGGCCGAACCGCATCTGCCTCCGCCCGGGTCAAATCTGAAGCGGGTGGAATTCTGTTCGGTCTCGGGGCAACTGCCTGGCCCGAGCTGTTCGCATCGCACCGAGAGCTGGTTCATCCCCGGCGTCTCGCCAATCGCGACCTGCGACGTCCATCGCGAGGTGCTGGTGGATGCGGCGACAGGCCTCCGCGTCGATCAGGACGACGGCACTCGGGAGCTGAAGCACGAGACCTACGAATTCTGGCCGTCGGATTTGCTGGCGCTCTTCGAGCGGGCGGGAGTGCCGAGAAAATTGCCGCCGCCCTTTCTGCCCGCGATCGGAAACGATCTTCTAGCCCGGGGAGGTCATCCCCCGAGGATCAGGCTGCCTGCAAACGAGATGACGCTGACCCAGACGACCGCCACTACGGCGGGGATCCCGCTTCGAGCCGAAACCGAGAGTGGCGTCAGGAAACTCTATTGGTTTGCCGACAAGACATTCATCGGCGCTTGCGATGCCCACACCGTGCTCTGCTGGAAACCGACGCCGGGCGTTTATCAACTGACCGCGCTGGACGATCACGGCCGTTCCGGATCGCGCTCGGTCACGTTGCGGTAAATCTGTAGCCGCTTCGCTGTGCGAAGCGCGGGGGCAGCGCTGAATTACTCGACCCGTGACCGTCGTTACCAATCTCGCGCCGCCCACAGGGCGGCGGCTACAGAAGAGCTCGACATTTTCGAGAAGCTACGGACTAATCACAGGGCATGGGTGATTCCGAAGCGGTCGCGTGGCCAGTCTGTCAGATTTGCCAGCATCCGAAATCGCCTCAAGACGGCACGATCGGCGAAGTGGTCCGACCATCATTGTCGGACTTCATCAGGAAGAAACACCCGCAGTGGGACGGGAAGGGCTTTATCTGCTTCGACGATCTCGGTGATTTTCCGCCGGGACTATGTGAAGGAAGTTCTGGAGGATGAGATTGGGGAACTCTCGGCGCTGGATCAAGAGGTCGTCGAAAGTCTGCAGGCCCATGAAATTCTTTCGAGCGACATCAGTAAACAGTTCGAGAAGAAGCTGACTTTTGGCGAGCGCCTTTCCGATAGAATCGCGGCTTTCGGCGGGAGCTGGACGTTCATCATTTTCTTCAGCGGCGTGTTGCTGCTCTGGATCGTGCTCAACAGCTTTATCCTGTTGGCGCGAGCGTTCGATCCCTACCCGTACATCCTGATGAACCTGGTCCTCTCCGCTCTCGCGGCCTTGCAGGCGCCGGTAATCATGATGAGCCAGAATCGGAGCGAAGATCGGGACCGGCTGCGCGGCGAAAACGACTACAAGATCAATCTCAAGGCCGAACTGGAAATCCGGCATCTCCACGAAAAAATCGACCACCTGCTGCGCGGCCAGTACAAGCGTCTTTTCGAGATTCAACAGATTCAAATCGAGCTGTTGGAAGAGCTCACCCGCAAGGGCGAGAAAGCGCCGCCCCCGCGCGCTACGTAAAGAAAACATCCGGTTGCCATATTTCCATTGAAGAGCGTGGGGCAACACGGGAGCGTTACGCCCGATGTCCCGCGAATACACGCTCCAGCGCGCCCCCTCCGCGAGCGCGATCAACATCGATTATGCGGCGGAGCTGAATGAGCAGCAGCTCGCGGCGGTGACGGCGTCGCCGGGTCCGCTGCTGGTGATCGCCGGCGCGGGCAGCGGCAAGACGCGCACCCTGACTTATCGAGTGGCGTATCTGCTCGAGAACGGGATCGACCCGCGCAACATCCTGCTTCTCACTTTCACGAACAAAGCCGCGCGCCAGATGGTCGAGCGCGTCGCGAACCTGCTCCCGGTCGACTCGAGCGGGCTTTGGGGCGGCACCTTTCATTCGATCGGAAACCGGATGCTGCGCCGCCATGGCAGCGCGCTCGGGTTATTCGAGCGGGTTCACCATCATGGACCGTGAAGACCAGAAGGATCTCATCGATACCGTCGTGACCGCGGCCGGGATCAATCCGAAGGAGATCCGGTTCCCGAAAAGCGATGTCCTCGCGGAAGTATTCAGTTTCGTGGTCAACACCGAGACGCCCATCGACGCGCTGCTCGCGGAAAAGTATCCCTATTTCCTTCCGCTGCTCGAGCAGATCAAGGATGTGCAGACGCGTTACGAGAAGAGGAAGAAGTCGACGAACTCGATGGACTTCGACGACCTGCTCGAGAAGACGCTCCGGATGCTGAAGGAGCATCGCCGAGATCGCGGCTTTTTATCGGCGCCAATTTCAATTCATCCTGGTGGACGAGTATCAGGACACGAACAAGATCCAGGCCGATTTCATCGACACGCTCGCGGCGGAGCATCGAAACGTAATGGTGGTGGGCGACGACGCGCAGTCGATCTACTCGTGGCGCGGCGCGAATTTCAAAAACATCCTGGCCTTTCCGCAGCGCTATCCGGATGCGCAGGTTTTCAAGATCGAGCTGAACTACCGGAGCGTGCCGGAGATTCTGCGCGTGGCGAATGCGGCCATCGCGGCGAACGTCCAGCAGTTTCGGAAGGAACTGAGCGCGACCCGGCCGACGAACGCAGTCAAGCCGGCGGTGGTCGGGATTGAACGACGGAAGCGAGCAGGCGCAATTCGTCGCCCAGCGAATTCTGGAATTGCGCGATGAAGGGATCGAGCTGGACGAGATCGCGGTCCTTTATCGCGCGCATTATCACGCGGTCGAATTGCAGCTCGAGTTGTCGCGGCGCGGAATTCCCTATCAGATCACGAGCGGTGTCCGCTTTTTCGAGCAGGCGCACATCAAAGACGTGACCTCGTTCATCCGGTTCATCGCGAATCCGCGCGATGAAGTCGCCTTCAAGCGCATGGTGAAATTGTTGCCGGGCATCGGGGGACAAGAGCGCGGATAATCTTTGGCGCGCTTGGGACAGCAAGCTGAACGAGCAGGGAGAAATCACCTCGTGGGGCGAGCGGCTCCTGCGCGATGTCGGTGGGCGCGAAATCAAAGAAATCGTGGGAACAGCTGGCGCACACGCTGGATGAGATCGCGCCGGGCGGTCAGCCGAATCCGCCATCGGAGATGATCACGTCGATGGTGGAAGCGGTTTACGATGACTACGCGAAAGCAAATTTCACGAACTACGAGCTGCGCCGGGAAGACTTGAATCAGCTCGCGGCCTTCGCGCGCCAGTTCAAGGACGTGCACGAATTTCTCTCGCAGCTCGCGCTGATCAGCAACATCGACGCGGAGGCGGCGCCGAACCAGACCGCGGACACCGAAGCGGTCAACCTCTCTTCGGTTCACCAGGCGAAAGGACTCGAATACCACACCGTCTTCGTCATCTGGCTGACGGACGGGATGTTTCCGAGCACGCGTTCACTCGAAACGCGAGAAGCGATCGAGGAAGAGCGCCGGCTCTTTTACGTCGCGATCACCCGCGCGCGCGATGAGCTGTATCTGACTTATCCGCACATGCGCCTGAACGCCGGTTACGGCGATATGTTCCAGCGGCCCTCGCGTTTCCTGAAGGAAATTCCGACGCAACTGGTCGAGGATTGGCAGGTCCGGCGGGCTGATCTGGCCACAGATTAACACGGATGAAACTCGGCCGCAGAAATCGAGTACAAGCGCCTCGTTTTTAATCTGTGTTTCATCTGTGTCCATTGTCGATTCTGCACCATGAATCTCTCGCCGACCGAAAATCGCCGGAGTGCTGGCGCCGCTCTTCGCGTTGCGCACGGAAGACCGATCTGGGCATCGGCGATCTGGAGGCGTTGCGGCAGTTCATCGATTGGGCGGCCGGAGATTGGATTCAAGCTCGTCCAGCTCTTGCCGATCAACGAAATGGGCGGCGACAATAGCCCTTACAACGCGATCAGCGCGATGGCGCTCGAGCCGACGACACTTCACCTCGCGCCCGGATCGCCGGAGGATCTTATCGCAGGAGGATTTCGACGAAGTCCTCGGCGGAAATCGATCTGGCAAAATTGCGTAAAGGCGCGGTCAAGCACGACCAGCGTCGCGCCGCTTGAAAATGCGCTCTGCTTGGCGAAGGCGTTCGCGAATTTTTCGCGGCGCGCGCCAGGAAGATCCGGCAGCCGCGGCGCAGCTTTGAGCTTTCTGCGAAAGCGGAGGGCGCCTGGCTGGAGGATTACGCGTTCTTCCGCGCGCTCATGGAAGAAAACATGGCAACTCGGAAAGCTGGGACCATTGGCCGGAGGAACATCGCAACGCGCGATGCGGCGCGCGACTGGCTGGCCGCGCAAACTCCGCGAAACGCAGGCGCGTTTCGACGAGCGCGCAAGATTTTTCCGATACGTCCAATGGATCGCATTCGACCAATGGATCGCGGTGAAAACTTACGCGGAAGAGCGCGGCGTCGCGCTGATGGGCGACATCCCGTTCGGGGTCAACTACTACAGCGCGGACGTTTATTCGCGCCGCGATGAATTTGCCCTGGACTGGTCCGGCGGCGCGCCGCCGGAGCCCTATTTCAAGGACGACGAGTTCACCCAGAAGTGGGGCCAGAACTGGGGCATCCCGCTTTACCGGTGGGACGTGATGCGCGACCCGGAATCTCGCCTGGTGGCGGCAACGGGTCCGCGGCGTGCGCAAAATCTTTCATGTCTTTCGGATCGATCACGTGCTCGGCTTTTACCGGATCTACGCGTTTCCCTGGCGACCGGAACGCAATCCGGAATTTCTCCCGCTCTCCTGGGATGAAATGCGCGAGCGAACCGGCGGGCGAGTCCGCAGTTCGCATCCGCGCGATGATTCCACGTGGGAAAACTGCGAGGCGAATCGCCGCGAAGGCGAAGAATACCTGCGGGCGGTTCTCGAGAAGTCGGGCGATACGCGAGTGGTCGGGGAAGACCTGGGCACGGTGCCGGATTATGTCCGGCCGAGCCTGCATTCGTTAGGCATGGCCGGCTTCAAGATTCCGCAATGGGAAGTCAGGCGACGGCCAGATCGACCCGGGCGAAGAATACGAGCGCTTGTCGGTCGCCACCTACGCGACCCACGATCACAAACCGGTGCGCGCCATGTGGGAGGAGGCGTCAGAACAGAGAAGCGACGACGCAGGACCAGGCGCGCGAGGACCTGCTGAAGATCGCCCGAGTTTGCCGGATGTCGACGCCCCGCGAAGGACTCGAATTACGAGCGCGATTTTTATCCGGCGATCATGAGGCGCTTGTTCCAGAGCAATGCCTGGATGGCGATCGTCATGATCACCGATCTGCTCGCGCGCAAGGATCGGTTCAACGTCCCGGGCACGGCGGCCGACTCGAATTGGAGCCGGCGGATGCAGAAAACCGTGGCTGGTCTGGCGGCGAGCCCCGCGATTCGCAAGCGCATGAAGCTGATCCGCGAGCTGCTGGAGAAGAGCGGGAGAATCTAGCCAGCGGATGAACACGGAGTTGCACGGGTTGAAAGCTTGAGAGTGCCGAAAATCCGATGTTTCATCCGCTCTCAATCTGTGGCTAAATGAACTCATGAAATCACCCATCAAGGTCGCGATCACCGGCGCGGCCGGCCAGATCGGTTATGCGCTCCTTTTCCGCGTCGCGTCAGGCGCGATGTTTGGCCCGGACCAGCCGGTCGCACTGCATCTGATCGAAATCCCAGCCGGCTTCGATGCGCTCAAGGGCGTGGTGATGGAACTGGATGATTGCGCCTTCCCGCTTCTGAAAAACGTCGTCGCCACCACCGACCTCGATGAAGGATTTCGCGATGTGAACTGGGCGCTGCTCGTCGGCAGTGTTCCGCGCAAAGCCGGGATGGAACGGGGCGACTTGCTCGGGATCAACGGCAAGATTTTCATCGGCCAGGGACAGGCGATCGAGAAGAACGCCGCGAAAGATGTGCGCATTCTGGTGATCGGAAATCCTTGCAACACGAACTGCCTGATCGCGATGAACAACGCGAAGTCGATCCCGCGCGATCGCTGGTTCGCCATGACGCGCCTGGATGAAAATCGCGCCAAGGCCCAGCTCGCGCAAAAAGCCGGCGTCGATGTTACCGAGGTCACAAACATGACCATCTGGGGAAATCACTCCGCGACGCAGTATCCCGATTTCTACAACGCGAAGATCAACGGCCGCTCGGCGGCGGAAGTGATCGGCGACGAAGCGTGGCTGAAGGAGACGTTCATCCCCGCGGTGCAACAACGCGGCGCGGCGATCATCAAGGCGCGCGGCTCGTCCTCCGCGGGCTCGGCGGCAAATGCGATCGTCGACACGGTCCGCTCGCTCACGACCGATACGGCCGAGGGCGATTGGCACAGCGTGGCCGTTTGCTCCGATGGCAGCTACGGCGTCGAGGAAGGGTTGATCTGCTCGTTCCCGATCCGCACTCGCGGCGGCAAGTGGGAGATCGTGCAGGGTGTGCCGCTGAACGAATTCGGCCGCGCAAAGATCGATGCATCGGTGGCCGAGTTGAAGGAAGAGAAGGCGCTGGTGGCAGGATTAATCGGCGGATAAGCGGTCATCCGGAAGATGTAGTGGCGCTCTGTGAAGCGCCTGCTCTTAACTATCCATCACGCCGGGCGCTTCACAGAAGCGCCCCTACATTGGCGAATATTGGTGGCTCGGGATGACAGATCAAACCAGCTTCGCGCCGGTCATGTTCTCGAAAGCTTCGCGATATTTCGCGGAGGTTTTCTCGATGATATCGGCCGGCAACCGTGGGCCGGGAGGCGTCTTGTCCCAATCGAGCGTCTCGAGATAATCGCGCACGAATTGCTTGTCGAAACTCGGCGGGCTCTTGCCCACGACGTATTGATCCGCCGGCCAGAAGCGCGAGGAATCAGGCGTAAGGCATTCGTCGATCAGGAGCAGTTTGCCGTCGACCGTCCCGAATTCAAACTTCGTATCGGCGACGATGATGCCGCAGCCCGCGGCGTGTTCGCGGCCTTCCGAATAAATCTTGAGGCTCAAATCCTTGACCCGGTTCGCCATTTCGTCGCCGAGAATGCGCGCGCATTCCGCCATGTCGATGTTCTCATCGTGGCCTTCTTCGGCTTTGGTCGAGGGCGTGAAGATCGGCTCCGGCAATTGCGAGGCCAATTGCAGACCGGCCGGCAGTTTGATTCCGCAAACGCTCTGCGTCTTCTGATATTCGTTCCAGCCTGAACCGGCGAGATAACCGCGCACGACGCATTCCACCGCCAGCGGTTGCGTCTTCTTCACGATCATCGAGCGGCCGATGAGTTGTTCGCGAAACGGCTGCAAGCTCGGCGGGGAACTGCTCGAAGTCGGCCGTGATGAAGTGATCGTCGATATTGCTGAAGCGCTTGAACCAAAAGGCGGAAAGCTGGTTCAGCACCGCGCCCTTGTCGACGGAATCGGGTCGGGCAGAATGACGTCGAAGGCCGAGAGCCGGTCGGTCACGACGAAGAGCAGGGTATCGCCAAGATCGAAAACTTCGCGGACTTTTCCGCTGCGGAGTTTCTTGATTCCGGGAAGATCGAGTGAAGCAATGGATGCGGTTTGCACAGGTAAGGATGTGAATAGTGATCAGTGAATGGTGAAGCGCCAATTATGGCGGTGCCGGACAAAAAAAGCCAATTCACGATTCACAATTCACCGATCACCATCCACCCTCTCTCCATGGCTGGAATCGTCATCAAACCCCGCGCGCGGATTTCCACGGGCACGATTGGGTTTTCACCGGCGAAGTGCTGAAGGCGTTCGGCAGATCCGGCGGACGGCGACGTGATTTCGCTGAAGGATGGAAGGGATCGCCTGATCGGCAGCGCGATTTACAACAGCAAATCGCAGATCGTGGCGCGGCGATTCTCGCGGCGGCGCCAGGATCTGGATCTCGATTTTTTCCAGCGGCGGATCGCGCAGGCGGTGGAATATCGGGCGCGGCGTGGCGTAGACCCGCGGTTTTGTCGCGTCGTCTGGAGTGAGAGCGATGGGTTGCCGGGCGTGATCGTCGATCGCTATGGGGACCACGCGGTCTTGCAAACGCTGACGCTGGCATGGACATGCGGAAAGCGCTCATCGTCGAAGCGCTGCAAACGGCAGTGCGGCGCGCCAGCCCTGCGATCAATCATCGAGCGCAACGATGCGCCGGTCAGACGCGCGGAAGGGATGGAACTGTCCAGAGGGCGTCCTGATGGGCGAACCACCGGGTGAGATGGAAATCGAAATGGCGGGCCTGCGTCTCGGGGTCGATCTGCTGCAGGCGCAGAAGACTGGTTTTTATCTGGATCAATCGGCGCATTACGAAACGGTCGCGCGTCATGCGCGCGGGGCGGCGCGTGCTCGATTGCTTTGCCAATCAGGGAGCGTTCGCGCTGGCTTGCGCGCGGGCGGGCGCGGCGGAGGTGACCGCGGTGGAAGCCAGCGGGGAAAATATCGCGCGGCGCGCGACGAAACGGAGAGCGCAACCAATTGTCGGTCGACTGGATCGAACAGGACGTCTTCCAGTTCTTGCGCGAGGCGGAAAAGGCGGAAGAGCGAATACGACCTCATCATTCTCGATCCGCCTTCTTTCACGAAGACGAAAGGCGGATTGCGCGATGCGTTGCGCGGCTATCACGAGCTGCACGTGCGCGCGTTCAAGCTGCTCTCGCACGACGGAATGCTCGCGACGTTCTCCTGCTCGCATCACGTGAACGAAGCGATCTTCAACCAGACGATCGCTGATGCGCTGGTCGATGCGCGTCGATCGGCCCGCCGATTGCGCCGTTTCGAGCAAGCGCTCGATCATCCGGTGCTTCCCACTTTGCCGGAAACAGAATATTTCAAGGGCGTCCTGCTCGAAATGATGCCCGGCAGATGAAGTCGCGGTTTGTTATCCCGCACCGAACTTATTGTGGCGTAGTTCCCTTCAAGATGAGAATGCGCTCGTCAGCGGTCCGCCACAGATAAAGGACGACCGGAGTCGGGACCCGGCCAAAATCAGCCTGGACTGCGAGCGGCGAGACTTTCGCCTGCCAACGATCCTGATAAGCAGCCCAGCCCGTGGGATCGGTGGCAAAGCGGAGCTCAAATTCACCGGTCACGACGTAATCGAATTGCTGCCGCTCGAGCAGATCAGCCGCTTCGAACCAGGGAGCGATCGTGGGGGTGAGCCCGATCCGATTCCATTCGGCCGGCAAAATCGAAAGCTCCTTGATGCACAGAACCTTGCTCTCTTTCACGGCGTGTTGCTGGAGCCAATCGAGAGCTTGAATGCGACTGTCCTGGTGCGCCATTCGCGGGCGCACTTGCCGAAAGGACGAAAAGCCGAGGGAGCCCACGCAACCGGCAATCAAGACGATGGTTACGGCAATACGCAGCCATGCCTGCCGTCCGCAACGGGCCCAGTCGATCAGAGAAGAAAAAGCGATCGCGGCCGCGATACACAATGGCGGGAGGAGAGGCAGGAAACTGCGGAACGGCCGAAAGGACTTACCCATGAACGACGCCATCAGCAGCGCGGCGAAACAAATCCAGCCCAGCACAACAGGACGCGTTTTTGTTTGCCGCAGCATTAGGATTAGCCCGCCCGTCCCAACGAGCAGCAACGGCACTCCCAACTCCGCCGTCGAGATCGCCTGGGCGAAGTAACCCTCTGACCATGGAATCCAGGAGTAGTCGCGAAGATTAGCCAGAATGTCGCGCCAGACGGTGACCGGCTTAAGGAAAGTCATCGGCGAACCGAGGAAGATTCCAAGAACAAATCCTCCCGCTGCTGGAAACAACAAGAGAAGGCGATCCGACCATCGGGCGGAAGCATCAGGACAGCCGCGATTACAGCCAGTCCGACGGCCCCGGCAGGATATTTCGAGGCAAAGGCAAATCCGGTGGCGAGTCCCGCGAGACCGACATGTCGCCAAACTGGTTTGGCCCCTTCCCCAGGATCCGCGCGCAAATACAGAGAACCGCGAGCACGAAAAAAGTCGCGAACGTGTCCTCGATGACGATCGACCCCGAGTCACCAGGGCGGGACATACCGCCACCAGAAGCATCGCCAGGAGGCCGGCGCGACCGTGGCCAAGCGCCCGCGAAAATTCCCGCGAGGATCACAGTGGCAATACTCAGGCAGGCCGTCGCCACCCGGCCGGCGAGAATCAGTTCAACCGGGGCGATGAAATCATAATTCTGTCTTGGTGGTCGAAGACCAGGCTCCGCGGGGGAGGTCATCCTGAAAACGGTGACCATGGAAGTGACGGTAGAGTGGTGCGTAAAGGAGCAAGCCGAGCCGGCGCAATAGGCCGGAAAAGGTGGCAGGCCGTACCAGGAAACGTCGAGGTTGCGATTGTTAAACGCGTCGATCGTTTGATGAAGGACGTGACCTTCGTCGATATAGTCAATGTAGGGCGGCCCCGATCGGATCGGCAAGATCGAAACAGAACGGCCACGACAAGAATCGCCCCCCAACAAATCCCAGAGCAGAATCCGGTTTTTTGACCGCGATCGGCGCAATAACACCATCATAATTTTCAGATAAGTGAGGGTGAATTCCGTGACCGAACATTCAACGTTGATATATGGGATGTGAAATGGTCCCCGGGCAGACACAACAACGGATATCCTTCCAGAAAAGAGCGGCTCTGGTGCGTATCGCAATAACTGGCCTAACGAATACAGCGAAAAAAGACGATGCAGACGCACGGTGATCTTATTTTTCATCTCGACGAGCCGCGCGAACTGTTCCGCGCTGAACGGACCCAATTGCGCGGGTGGATCACCACCCAGCGGGAATTGAGCGATCTGCGACTTTGTGGTCAAACGAAGCGAAAGCTCAAGTTGGAGGATCGGCCGGACGTGCGCTTTGCCTATCCGAATTATTCTTTTGCGACCGGCTTCCATGATGAAGTCGAGCTGCGCGATCTCCAGGAAGGCGCGCTCCAATTTTGTTTCGCCGTCGGCGGCGCGCCAAACACCGCGGTCGAGCATCTGTTGCCGCCTCCAAGGCCGCCCGGCCCAACGCGGGCCTGGGCGAAAGTTCGCCGCTTCTTCGCTCTCCTGCGCTTGCGTTTCGCGTCCGATTCGAGGTCGCGCTGGAATACCAGGCTCTCCGCCTTCCTTCTCGAGGCCCAGATCGCCCGCGGGGAGGTTTTCGCCGCGTCGAAACCGACCGGCTCATCGCGCTCTTCGCCGATGTCTTTCCGGAAGCGTTTGTCGTGCAGATCGGCGCGAACGATGGCGCCACGGGGGATCCGCTCGTCGGGGCGTTTTCGGAGACGCGCTGGCGCGGGCTGCTCGTTGAACCGGTGCCGCATCTCTACGAGGCGCTGGTGACGCGTTATCGCGATCGCCCGGGAGTCAAAGTGGAACGCGCTGCCGTCTCGACGAGCGATGGGCGAAGCGCCGATTTATCGGTTGCGCACGGTGCCGGGGCGAAATGCCGGAATGGTTCGGCCAACTGGCGACATTAAATCGTGAAGTCCTTCTCAAACACCGCCCGTCCATTCCGGAGATCGAATCCCTCCTGATCGAAGAGTCCGTCCCGACGGTGCGTCTCCACACCCTCTTGGAGCGGCATGGCGTCTCGCGGATCGATCTGCTCGTGATCGACACGGAAGGCCATGATTTTGAAATCCTGCGCGCCCTGGATTTCACCCGCTTTCGGCCCGGTCCTGGTGATGTTCGAACACCAGCATCTTTCCGCGAACGACAAAGCCGCGGCCTATGCCCGGCTCGAAAGCGCAAGGATACCAATTCAGGGAAACACCGGAAGGCGACGCTATCGCGTGGCGGAAATTGTGACACGGGCCGAACTCTTGATTTTGCCGGCCAATCAGAGTCAAGTCCGTAGCCATGCAATGGTTTCTCGCTCTCAACGAAGGATGTCCTGCTTTCAAGCAGTATGCGGAGATGGCGCGCGTCGCGATTCACACCGCGTTGCGGTGCACCTCGCTGCGGCCGCACTTTCTTTATGATGGGGGCGAGAACGAATTCACCGGATGGCTGCGCGATCGGGAAGTGCCGATCATTCAATGCCGGACATCGTTTTTCGCCGAGCTGACGGAGCTGAGCCGACGGCAGAACAATCCCAGTGCGATCACAACCACGGCTGGAATTTTTCTGCGCGCCGAGCTTCCGCGCCTGCGGGATTCTTTAGGCCTGGAAGATCGCGTTTTGTACACGGACTGCGACGTGTTCTTCCAACGCGATCCGGTCGAACAAATCTCATCCGCCAAGTGTGAGTACTTCGCGGTGGGTCCGGAATTCGGCCCGGACGACTACGAAAACATGAACACTGGCGTGATGTGGATGAATTTGCCGGCGATGCTGCGACGGGACGGAGAATTCAAGACGTTCATCAGGGAAAATCTCGAGGAATTGCAAAAGGCGGCCTGGGATCAGGGCGCGTACCGGCGTTTCTTTCGCACCAAGGAAGGCGCCGCTTTGTGGGACAAGCTTCCGCCGGAACTAAATTGGAAGCCGGTACTGGGGAGATCCCGCCACCGCATCGATCGTCCATTTTCACGGCCCAAAGCCGTTTCAGCGCCCATACATCGACTCGCACTACTCGGAGTTGAAGGAGTTGACTGGTGGCTGGTATGAAGCGCTCTGCGATCGTTGGCAAGAGCTGCTGGTCGAAGCAGGCTGAACGGCGGCCCTAGTTATTGAACGCGACCGGGAGATGCAGCGTCTTGATGGGGCAGCGGGCGCACGCTGGATCACCTTCCGGTTTTAGCATGTTACGTCGTAACTCTGCGAAACCTTCGCCTAGAAAAATCTCGGACAGGCTTTTCCCTTCGCTCAGGCGCCCCCGCGGTTCGGTGTGAAACGGACAGGGCAACACCTCGTCCTGGTCCCGAATCATGATCTCGGAGAAGGGACGATTGCAAAAGGTCGGGGAAAATTCCTCGGCGACCGAACCCGCCGAATCGCCCGGCATTTTCAGACGAGCCGCCTTGAAGTGCAATCCTTCAGGTCCGGGAGCGTCCGCGACGACTGAATCAAAATCGCGGAAGCTGACTTCCGGCTCGTTCTCGGGCTGCCACTGCTCGCTGGTCTCGAACGCCCCAGGGAGGTAATAGCTAACGTTGAGCGCCGCTGCCTCGTCGGCAATTTTTTGACGGTAATAATTAAATCGCGCCGGGTGATCGGAGAGCAGCTCGCCTTCCGGAAACCAGGGTGCAATCGGCACCATGTGGCGAAAATCAATCGACGCCGCACCCAGTGTCTTGGCCAGCCGGACGAACGCAGGCGCCTCGTGAATGTTCCGGTTCATCATGACGAAATTGAAGATGAACGCCGGAGATTCAGCGCCGTGCCGGGCTTTGAGATCACGCAGCGCCATGATGTTTCCGACCAACTGCTCGTAGCGGCATCCCACCCGAATCGATTCGAGCAGCGGCTTGGTCACGGCGTCCATGGAGAACATCAGCCGCGCGACCCCGGTCTCCAGGATTAAATTCCGGGTGGGCGCGCGCATGAGCATCGCATTGGTGCAAAATTCCACCGCCACCTCCGGGTGCTCATCCGCCAGGTAACGTAGAATCTCTGGGAGAAACTTCGAAACGAGCGGCTCGTCACCGCATGAAAGCATCACGCGGCTAACCGAGGGCCCAATGTCGTGGAAAAGCGCCTTGAACTGTTCGCCGGTGAGCTGGCTGGTGGGCCGTTTGAAGATGGCGTCGTCGCTGAAATGGCACATCACGCAACGCAGATTGCACTTGTTGATGATGTCGAGGCGCAGGGTCAGCCCGCGCCGCGCCGCCAGGGATCGGCGAAAGCGCGTCTCGAGCGCGTTGGGATCGGCGAGGTGACGCGCCAGGGCGGCATCGGTTTCGCCGGTGACCAAAGTCTCGCGCGTGAGCGGAAGCGTCTGGATATCACGCGTATCGAAGTTGACCTCGACCCGGTGCCATTCTGGGCTGCTCTCCGGCGCGCTTGCCTGGACATAGAGTGAGTGGAGCGCACCCGCTTTGCCATCGAACTCATGGAACGACTTGAAGCCGCTCCATTCACTTCTGATGTGGGAAGGAAACGCCGTGTGAACATCGGCGCGGGGAAAGCCATGGGCTAGGGACTCGAACTCTCCCGTTTCCCTCTTCAAGAACAACGCCTGCACGGGTACACTGCCGAGGCACCATCCCTGCACTTGAGTAATGCGATCGCCGGCGGTGTTGCGCGCCACGAGATCGGTACCCAGAAAAGGAGATGCGGGTTCACTTGGAGCAAATCAATTGAGGCCTTCCGTCCGCACGAGTCAACCGCGCCACGGAGGGCGCGGTGCGGCCCGCAATTTCGGCGGTGAAAATTTGTGGAATTCTGAAGTTCTGCCCGCTAATATCATCGCCAGCCGCGCGCGATGCATCGAACAGATCGTGCGAAGCTGCCAAAACGATTGCCATGTCAGAACGAATCCGACCGATCGAACAAATGCTGGAGTTGAGCGAAGAAGAGGCGATGTCGCCCGAGCATCTCGATTCCCAGGTGCAGAAGGCGCAGGAGCAGCTCATGCTCCTGAAGCGGCAGTCGGAGCAGATCGAGAAACAAAAACGCGAACTGGAAGAGCTGAGCCGGCGCCAGGAAGAACTGGAACGCGGTCGCGCGGAAATGACGGACAAGCTCTCGCGCTCGCTCGTGATTCTGGAACGCGAAGGGTACGATTCGCAGAAGAAACTCGAACAGATCCGCGTCGACCCACGAAAGCTTTACCCAACATCTGCAGCTCCTCGAAGCGATCGAGCCCAAGAGCTGGAACCCGGCCGAGCTGCCGAAGGAGTTGAGCCGCGCGCTGAGCACGGTGGACGATGCCCGGACGGAATTCAGCCAGCAACGGAGCCGCCTCGAAGCCGGGAACAGCGATCAATCGACCGATCTGGATTTGCCGGACGCCGCGCCGAAGGCCTTTCCGGGTTGGGCGGCGGGAAAACGTTCGCGCAATGGGTGCAGATCGGTTTCGCGGTGACGCTGCCGTTGATTATTTTCGGACTGATCGCGCTCCTGATTTTCTTCTGGATGGCCGCGAAGGGTCAGTGATTCCGCATGCGCCGCCGAACGCCTAAAGCCGGAACGCCGCTCAACCAAAAACAGGAAGAACTCGCTCAGCGCGAATCGGAGCTGCGCGGCGAAATGGAAAAGCTCGAGCGCTTCGTCGCGGAAGCGCCGCGCGTCGCGGAGGAAACATCGCGCCGGCAACGGGAAGAATTGCTGACCCGCGCGAGTGAAGGCCGCAGCCGGCTGGATGTCTCGATCGCGCTCCAGGACAAGCGCTGGGGTGACGATGGCCGCACCAGCGGCCGGCGCGTTTCGCTGCGAAAGGAACGACGCGAAGGGCGCATTATTTTTCTCGTCCTGGTGATCGCGCTTGGTGTCGCGGTGATCTGGCTGGTCAGTCATTTCCGTTTTTAATCGCCGAATGTCCGAGACCGCTGAACTCGACGTGGCGCACGTCGCGAAGCTGGCGCGACTCAATCTGACGGAGGAGGAGACCAAGCTTTTTCAGGCGCAGCTCGGGCGGGTTCTCGAGTACGCGGAGAAATTGCGCGAGCTGGATGTGAGCGGGGTGGAAGAGGCCGCGCACGCCGTCCCGATTTTCAATGTCTTCCGCGAAGATGAAGCGCGCGGCTGGTTCACGGCGGAGGAAGCGTTGAGCAATGCGCCGCGGCAGGCCAACGGCCTCTTCATCGTCCCGAAAGTCGTGGAATGAATGGCGTGCGATTTGCCGGCGCTGAGCATCGCCGAGCTGCGGGCTTTGCTGCGCCGACGCGAAGTTTCTCCCCGGGAAGTGCTGGAGGCGCTGCGGGCGCGCATCGCGGAAGTCGAGCCCGCGATCGACGCCTATCTTGTCGATCGATTTCGAACGAAGCGCTTCAAGCAGGCGGAACGCGCCGATGTAAATCTGCCGCTCGGTGGCGTGCCAATCGCGATCAAGGACATCATCAGCGTGGCGGGTCAGCCCTGCACCTGCGCCTCGCAGGATGCTGCGGAATTATCGGGCGCCCTACGACGCGACCGTCATTCGCAAGCTGAGAGCGGCGGGCGCGATTCCATTTGGAAAAACGAACATGGACGAGTTCGCGATGGGCGCTTCCACGGAAAACTCGAGCGTGAAACTGACGCGAAATCCCTGGGACATCTCGCGGGTGCCCGGGCGGTTCCAGTGGCGGATCGGCCGCGGCGGTGGCGGCGGATGCAGCATTTGGCGCGCTCGGAACAGACACGGGCGGATCGATCCGCCAGCCCGCGGCGCTCTCCGGCGTAGTGGGATTAAAGCCGAGCTATGGCCGCGTCTCGCGCTTCGGCCTGGTCGCTTTCGCATCGTCGCTCGATCAAGCCGGTCCGATGACAAAGACTGTGCGCGATGCGGCCCTGATGATGAACGCGATCGCCGGGCCCGACCCGCAGGACTCGACTTGTTTGAACGAAGCCGGTCCCCGATTACACCGCCGATCTCGGCCGCGACTTGCGCGGCGTCCGGCTCGGTCTGCCCAAAGAATACATGATCGAGGGGATCGATCCGCAGGTGAGGGCCGCGATCGACCGGGCGGTGGCGCATTTCACCTCGTTAGGCGCGGAAGATCGTCGATGTCTCCTTGCCTCACACGGAATATGCGATCGCTTCCTATTACATGATCGCGAGCGCGGAGGCGTCGGCGAATCTCGCGCGCTTCGACGGGGTGCGTTACGGCCATCGCGCGGAGAATCCGCTGAACTTGCTCGACCACTACAGCCGGACGCGAGAAGAAGGATTCGGTCCGGAAGTGAAGCGGCGCATCATCCTCGGCACTTACGTCCTCAGCTCCGGATATTACGAGGCCTATTACGCGCGCGCGCAAAAAGTGAGAACGCTGATCCGCCGCGATTTTGCGGAGGCCTTTGCCAAAGTGGACGCGCTCATTTCGCCCACCTCACCGGTGCCGGCATTTCCGATCGGCGAGACGAAGCGCGGATCCGTTGCAGATGTATCTGGCCGACATTTTCACCAACGCGGCGAACCTGGCCGGCATTTGCGGGATCAGTCTGCCGTGCGGTTTTGCCAGGACGGAGAGCGGGACGCAACTGCCGATTGGGTTGCAGTTGCTGGGGAAGGCGCTGGATGAGGCGAGAATCCTGCAGATTGCGCATGCCTACGAGCAAAGCACGGAGTGGCATAAGCAGCGACCGCCGATCTGCGGGGAAACGTCCAACGCCCAACGTCCAACGTCCAACTTTGAACTCCAGAGGCTGCGAATGAGTTCGCGGTTGGTTGGGTCAATCAGCGTCGATTTGCCGGATGACGTAAACTTGGTGCGGACCACGCTCTGCGGCTTCTCGCTGATGCCGAGATAGATTCGGCCGACGTATTCGCCCATGATGCCGAGCAACAGCAATTGCGTTCCGGAAAGCAACAGGATCGCCGCCATGAGCGAACTCCAGCCGGTGGGATTTTTCTTCAGCAGGTGTTCGAGCACGACTTCGATCACCGCGAGGAAGCCGAGCGCGCTCGTAATCATTCCCGCGAAGGTCATGAGGCGCAGCGGCAGGACGGAAAAATTGACCAGCATGCTCATCCAAAGCCGGACGAGCTTCCGCAAGGTGTAGCCGCTTTGCCCCTGCCCGCGCCCCACATGACGGACGCGCACCGCGCCGGCGTTTTGCGTGATCTGGAAAATGAGACCGTCGATATAGGGATAGGGCGTTCGCGATTTGGCGACCTCGTCGGCGACCAGCCGGGTCATGCAGCGGAAACTCGACAGGTAAAGTTTCCTGCGGTTTCTCGACGACGTAATCCGCGATGATGTTGGTGAGCCGGCTGCCGAAGATTGCGCCACCAGGCATGTTCTTTCCGCTCGTAAATCGCGTAGACCACATCGCGCTGTTCCGACTCCGCGACGGCCAGAAGCTTTAGCACCTCCGACGGCGGATTTTGCAGATCGTCATCCATCGTGACGACGTAGCGGCCGGTGCTGGCGCGCAAACCGGCCAGCACGGCGTTGTGTTCGCCGAAATTCCGCGACAGGCTCAGAAACGTGATCGGGATGCGGCTTTCCGCGATCAATTTCAGCGCGATCGCTTCCGTCTCGTCACTGCTGCCGTCATTGACCAGGACCAATTCGAAACCGCCGGCAATCTCCAGCGCGGAGAGTTCCTGGTAGAGCGCGGGCAGCGTGAGCGCCGCGTTAAAAAGCGGAATGACAATGCTGAGATGCGGCGTGGATTCAGCCATTTTTTCGAGCGACGGCAAAGAGAGATGTCCCAAACGGCAACGATACGTGACGGCTGGCGCTCAATTCAAGAGCGCGCGACGCGCTTAAGAATCGAATTCAGAGCGGCGGGAAGCGGCCTGAAATCCGAGCGCGGCGTTCGTCCGTGCGCGAACGGGCGCGGCTGAGCCACCGCGACGAGGGCGATGGGCGGAGTGAGGGTGGCGTTCCAGTAGCTCAATCTTTCCACGTCGAAAATGGGCGCCTTCCAGCAGCGCCCGCAATTGCCGTCCGGGTGTAACGGCGGTCCGCATCCACCGCGCATCATGCGCTCCTTTCAGGAACTCGAGCGCCGCCAGGTTCAAAATGAGCCGGCCGCCCGGACGAAGGACGCGATGAAATTCGTGCACCGCCAGCGAATCATCCAGGCCGATCGCGGTCAGCACATCGAGCGAAATGACAAAATCGAAAGAGTTCTCCGGGAACGGGAGCTCTTCCACACTGGCGACACTCAGCTTCGCCCCTGTCTCGCGCGCGGCCGTCAGTTCCACGGCGTGACTGCTCCGATCAACGCCGGTTAAATCCGCGGCGGGAAACTTCTCCCGGAGCACTTTCAGCATTCCGCCGGTGCCGCAGCCGGCATCGAGCAGGGAGAAATTGGGAGCGGCCGGCTCGATCGCGGCGGCCACATGGGAACGCAGCGCCTGGTACCACCAATAGTGGTCCTCGACCGAGCGCATGATGTCGTTTTCTTCCGGAGACATGGACGCGTCCTACCTTGGCACGACTCGCCTCCGGCCTAGCGCAAGCCCGTGCCCCAGCGCCGATGGAGAAAGCGCTCGATCGGCGCGAACAGGATCTTGTCGGTGAGCAAGCCGATCAGGACGATGACCAGCATCACGCCGATCACCTGGTCCATGGCGTGCAGCTCGCGTCCGTAATGCAGAAGATGGCCGAGCCCGAAACCGGTCAGGATGGTCACGTAAATCTCGGCCGCCATCAGCGATCGCCAGGCGAAGGCCCAGCCCTGTTTCATGCCGCTGACCAGATAGGGCAGCGACGCCGGCAGGATGACCTTGGTCCATTTGTGCAGGCCGCTCGATCCCATCGTCCGCGCGGCCCGCGCGTAGATGGGCGGGATGTTGCGCACGCCGGTATCGGTCGCGATCACGACCGACCAGACGGTTCCCATGATGACGACGAACAGCATCGCGGCTCTCGGTCTGCCCAAACCAAAGCAAGGCGAGAGGAATCCAGCAGACGCTCGGCAACGTCTGAAGCCCCAGCGCCAGGACGCCGACGGTGTCTTCCATGAACTTGAAGGCCGAAGTGAACAACCCGAGCGGCAGTCCGATCGCGATGCCGATGAGGTAACCGACCAGCAGCCGCCGCACGGTCACGATGGTGGCCTGGAGCAGAGTCCCGTCGCGCGCCGCGGCCGAGGAGATATTCGCCGACGCTCTTGGGCGACGGCAAGAGAACCGGCGACCAGACGTTCGCCTGCACGACAAAATGCCAGATCGCCACGAGGACGACGAAGAACAAGGTGGCGAGGAGAGTGCGTCTCATTCAGTCGGATACCTCTCCGGCTGAGTGGCCTTTCAAGGCGCGCGTGATCTTGCCGGCGTGTTCGGCCAGCTCGACGCTGTTGATGTCGCGCGGCCGCGGGAGCGGGATGTCGAATTGCTCGCGGATGCGGCCGGGATTGCGCGAGAACAGGATGACGCGATCGGCCAGGCAGACGGCTTCGCGCACGTTATGGGTGACGAAGACGATCGTCTTGCGCCGCTTTTGCCAGATGCGCTGGATGTCGCTGTAGAGTTGCTCGCGGGTGAGCGCGTCGAGCGCGGCAAACGGTTCGTCCATCAGCAACACGCGCGGATTCGGCGCGAGCGCGCGCGCCAGGGCGACGCGTTGTTTCATCCCGCCGGAAAGCTCATGCACATGCGCGGCCGAAAACTTGTCCAGGCCGACCAGGTGCAGGAAAAACTTCGCGACCTCGAGGCGTTCCTTGTTCGTCAGGCCCGGCTTGAGTTTCAATCCGAACATGACGTTGCCCGATGACATCGAGCCAGGGGAAGAGCGCGGATTCCTGGAACATGACCAGCCGATGCCGTCCGGGATTGAGCACAGGTTCGTTATCGGCCATGACCACGCCTTCGTCCGGCACCTCCAGGCCCGAGATGATGTCGAGCAAAGTCGACTTGCCGCAACCGCTCGGCCCGACCAGGCAGACGAATTCGCCTTCGCCGATATGGAGCGAGACCTTATCCAGCGCATGCACCGTCTGTCGCGTGGTGCGAAACCACTTCGACACCTTGTCGACGAAGAGCTTCGCCGGCGGCGGCCCGATTAACTCCTCCTGGAGCGACATCAGGGTTTCTCGAACAGCTTCGAAAGATCAGGCGCGGTCTTGATGAAGCCGCGTTTTCAGCGAGCTCTGCATAAAGCTCTCGACCGCCGCGCGTGGGACTTCGGCCGTGAAAACAATCCGTTTCCACGATTGCGCGATCAGGTCAGGCGCGATGTCGCTCTTGGTTTCCTCGCGCAGCTCGGCCTGGATGATCTTCTGCGCTTCGTCCGGATTCTTCAGCCATCCACTCCGTCAATTCAGCGTGGGCTTGAGCGAACTTTTTCGCGAGTTCGCGGTGTTCGGCCAGATACTTGACGCTCGAAACCAAAACCGTGGTCGCGACATCGCGTCTCATCGATCGAGGATCTTTCCGCCCGACTCGCGCTCCAGCCGTGAGACCCACGGCTCAATGGTCCAGACCGCATCGACTTTCTTCTGCTGGAACAACGCCAGCTGATCGGGATTTTGCGTCGGCAAGCACCTGCGCGTCGCCGCCGAGCTGCGTGATTTTCAGGCCGCCCGCCATCAGCCATGCGCGACAGGCAATATCCTGCGTGTTTCCGAGCTGCGGCGTCGCAATTTTCTTTCCGCGAAAATCAGCGGGCGCTTTCAGATTTTGGTCCGGCTGCACCACCAGCGCCGCACCGCCGTTGGCCGCACCGGCGATCAGCCGGACTTCGGCGCCGTTCGATTTCGTATAAGCATTGAGCGCGGGCCCGGGACCGACGTAGGTGAGATCAATCGAGTCGGCGAAGACCGCTTCCATCGCGCTCGGTCCGGCATTGTAAACAAACCACTCAATCTTGGTGCCGGGGCCGAGCCGCTCTTCGAACCAGCCCTTGCCCTGCCGCGAGAGATTGTGGGCCACCAGCGCCTGGGCGTGGGTGATATTCGGGAAATGTCCGACGCGCAGGACGGCGTTTCGGCCGCTTCCACGCGGACGGCGAACGCAAGTGCAATTGAGAGAACCAGCAGGGAGATTGTTTTCATAGGGCCATAGATGCATTCGAGCGTTACCAGTATTCATTTCTGCCCGCGAGGAAGAAGGCATGATGTTTGAGTTTTTTCCAGCGCGGCGCTTATTCGCCAGCGCTCTTGCCAGCGATGGCACAGGAGGGGAGGGTTGGCGCGTGCATATCCCGGTTCGCCTCTGTCGTCATCTCGTTCTGCCCAGCGCTGCGATTGCCTGCTCGTTTATCGCGAGCGCATCGGCGCAAGGCCCAGCGCCCACCCCGTTCCTGCCGGCGGCCCCGGCTCCGGCGTCTTCACCCGTGGCCGAGTCGAGCGGAAGTCATGAACTGACCAACTCCGATCTCGAAGCCTTTCTCGATGCGCTTCTCCCGGCCCAGCTCCAGAGCCGCGATATGGCAGGCGCCGTCGTGGCAGTGGTGAAGGATGGACAGGTCTTGCTGTCCAAGGGTTATGGCTATGCCGATTTCGCCGCGAAAAAGCCGGTCGTGGCCGACCAAACCTTGTTTCGCCCGGGCTCCATCTCGAAGGTCTTCACGGCGACGGCCGTGATGCAGTTGGTCGAACAGGGCAAACTCGATCTCGATCGCGACGTGAACGATTACCTCGACTTCGCCATTCCAAAGACCTTCGCGGAGCCAGTGACGTTGCGGTGGCTTCTCACCCACACCTCTGGGTTCGAGGAGGTGCTGAAGAATTTGTTTGTGCCGAGCGCCAGAGAGATGCGACCGCTCCGGGAATATCTGATCGCCGCCATGCCGGAACGGATTTTCCGGCCGGGCGCCGTGCCATCGTATTCCAATTATGGTTTGTCGCTGGCCGGTTACATCGTCGAGCGAACCTCGGGCGAACCGTTCGAAAAATACGTTGCGGCTCATATCCTGGCGCCGCTGCGCATGGAGCGTTCAACCTTCGCTCAACCGCTGCCGCCCGAGCTGGAAGCGGCCATGTCGCAGGGATACATGGCGGCGGCCCAAACGCCTAAGAGCTTCGAGTTCGTTCAAACCGCGCCCGCCGGCTCCCTTTCCACCACCGCCCAGGATATGACGCGCTTCATGCTGGCCTTTCTGGCCGAGGGCACGCTCGACGGCGTGACTATCCTGAAACCGGAAACCGTTCGAGCGATGGAAACGCGACAGCTCGACCTGCCTCCGGCGGTTCGATCGATCGGCCTTGTCCTGATGGAATACTCATCCAACGGACAGCGCATCGTCGGGCACGCCGGCGATACCTTCTATTTTCACAGCGACATGATCCTGCTCCCCGAGTCGCGTGTGGGCCTTTTCATCTCGTATAACAGCGCTGGATCGCGCTTCGGCGGCGGCCGCGGCGAAGTCATCCGCGCGTTCCTGGATCGGTATTTTCCGGGTCCGGCCACCGCCCTGCCGGAGGTGGATCCCAAAATGGCGCAAGCCGACGGGCGCGCGGTTTCCGGACTTTACAACACCAGTCGTCGTTCGGACTCAACGTTTCTGAAAATCGCGGCCCTCCTCGGTCAATACGCGGTGCAGAGCGATGACAAGGGAATCCTGACCATCGAGGGGAACAAGAATCTGCGCGGCGGCCTGAAACGCTGGCGTGAGATCGGCCCGCTTCTCTATCACGAAATCGACGGACCAGACGTGATCGCGTTCCGCCGCAACGAGCAAGGTGTGGTGACGGACCTCGTGTCGAGCCCGATTACATTGGAACAACGTGTCACCGGCCTGGCGAGCAAGAGCGTGATCTTCCCGCTCATTGGCAGCAGTCTGGGATTGCTGGTTGCGACCCTCCTGCTCTGGCCAATCGCGGCTTTGATCCGAAAGCGTTATGGGCGACCGCTGCCTTTGTCGCCAAGTGACCGCTTCCTGTTTCGCCTGAGCCGCGTCGTCTGCCTTCTGGAGATCGGTTTCATCGCGTTAGTGGGTCTGCCGATGAGCCGCGCCGACACCAATGTTTCCTTTATCGGAGATGGGCTAAATCCCTGGCTGACCGCTTCACACATTACCGGATGGCTGGCCGCGGTAGGTTTGATCGTCCTGCTCATCGCCGCGCTCCGATTCTGGAAAATCCCTGAACTCGGCTGGTGGGCTCGCGTCCATGCGACACTGTTGCTGCTGGCCAGCGTGACGTTCATGTCCTTTGCGTGGTGGGGCCATTTGCTCGGCACTTCGCTCAAGTTCTAGCTTCCTCGACAAGCGGCTGCGGACCAAATAGCAGCGTGAGGCTCAGGCCGATGGGAACGGACGGGCTCGCCGCGTTGGACCAGGGGATAGGTCCTCGTTCGAGTCTGGCGCTACGGTGCCTGCCAGGAAATTTCCTGCTATCCATCCGCGCCCCGATTGGTCATAATCCCGCCGCGACCCTCCCCCAGTCCCCCAATCCCTCACTTAAGAACTCCGAACAGGTGACCCGAATCGCCCGAGCCAAGATGGAACAGGAATCCGCGCCGCGGCTCGAAAAGGAAACCGATCCGCGGTTCGAGAGATCTGTTTCCGCCCTCAAACAGAAGATCGGGCTCGGGCAAATCATCGGGGAGAGTCCCTTGCTCTTGCGCCAGCTCGAACGAATGCCGCGGTTTGCGCAATGCGACGCGACCGTGTTGATCTCCGGCGAGTCGGGAACCGGCAAGGAAATCTTCGCGCGCACGCTTCATTATCTCAGCCCGCGGGCCGGGCGGCCTTTCGTTCCGGTAAACTGTGGCGCGCTTCCGGAGCACCTGGTCGAGAGCGAGATTTTCGGACACAAACGGGGTGCATTCACCGGCGCCGCGACGGACCAGCCTGGCCTGATTCACGAAGCCGAAGGCGGAACGCTTTTCCTCGATGAAATCGACGGACTTAGCCGCGCGGCGCAGGTGAAGTTGTTGCGTTTTTTACAGGACGGTGAATACCGGGAAGTAGGCTCGCAAAAAGTTTCGCATGCCGACATCCGGGTAATCGCGGCGACCAACGCGGATTGCGGCCACCTCATCCGCACGGGCTCGTTTCGTGAGGATTTGTTCTATCGTCTCAATGTTCTCTCCCTGACCCTACCGGCGTTAAGGGAACGCCGGGGCGACATCATCTTGCTGGCCGATCACATTCTCGAAACGAAGGCCGTCCGAACGAGCGAACCGCCAAAGAATCTTTCGCTGGCGGCCTTGAACCGGCTGCTCAGCCACTCCTGGCCGGGCAACGTGCGCGAGCTCGAAAACGTCCTCACGCGCGCCGTGGTCCTATGCGACCGCGATACTATCGAGCTTTCCGATTTGAACCTGCCCGACGACGGAGCAACAGAAAAGCAGCAATCGTTTCACGAAACGAAGGCGCGAGTGGTCCAACGTTTTGAACGCGATTTTCTTGAGACAACGCTGCGCGCCCATGATGGGAATATCACCCGGGCGGCCCGGGCGGTGAAAAAAAACCGGCGCGCCTTTTGGGAGCTCTTACGCAAGCACGATCTCCTGGGCGGAGCGACGCGAGAGGAGTAATGAAATAATTGCCGGTTTGTTATTTTGCGCGCCGGAACTGGAAAGCGGCGCGGACAAAAGACCGGATGAGCGCGGACAAATTTGTCCACGTCGTCTGCGCCCGCGATTAGCCCCGGTTCGACAAGGGAAAAGACCGATGGCGGTCTGGACAAATTTGTCCTAAAGGCGCGTTTCAGAGTCAGGCCATTAAGGTGTTGGCAAAAAAATATCTGTCCGTGACAGAAAAACTTCTCCACAGGGAAATCGCCGAGCCTAACGAGTAGTTTGCGAAGTCGGCGGGGGTGCCAAAAGAGAGAAGGGCATGGCCGATGCTAAGGGCACAGCCGACCGCTGCAATGTGTGCCAACCGAACCCTCACTGCCCTCTCCCGCGCCCGAAATCCTGGACTACCTCTCCAGGCATCCGGACGCTCAGGACACGATCGACGGCATCCTGCATTGGTGGGTGCTGGACTCATGCATTCGCAAGTGGAGCCCAACCATTGCCGAGACCGTCGCGCAACTGGTGGAGCAAGGTTTTCTCCAGGAGAAGCCGTCGACCGATGGCCATGTTTTCTACCGCGTCTCAGCGCAATATCTCGCCACTCTTCCGAAACGTTCGCCGTAGGGAAGCGGATTCCAATGATTTCCCCATGACGACGAACGACAACCTAAACTGGTTCGCCATTCAGACCCGGCCGAACGCGGAGGCCATGGCGGAATTGCAATTGCGCTCTCTGCCGGTGGAAACGTTGCTGCCTCTCGCCAGGCGTCCCGTGCGCCATGCCACCCGCGCATCGCGAATGGTCTTGCGGCCGCTTTTTCCGGGCTACCTCTTCGCACGGTTTTGCGCGGCGGCGTCTCTGCGCGCGGTCAACTACAGCCGCGGCGTCTTGCGTGTGCTTGGGAGCGTAAGCGATCGGCCCTGGCCGGTCGACGACGCAATCGTCGCGGCTATTCGCGAGCGTCTTGGGCCGGAGGGTTGTGTTGAATTGGTTGAGCGCCCGTTCGGCCCCGGAGACCATGTCCGCATTACAGGGGGTCCGCTGGCCGGCTGGTCCGGTATTTTCGATTCCGAGCTGAGCGACGCTCAGCGAGTTGTGATTTTAGTCGAGACTCTTCAGCAAGGCCGCGTCGTGATCCGGCGCGACTGCCTGGAATTGTCCGAAGCCGCCTGAGTCGTCCGCGAAGGATCGCTTGAGCGAAACGGTGTCTGTCACCGTAGGGGCGGCAGCCTGCCCGCATCAGTTTTCATTCCACCAAATGGCCACCTTCCAAGCCATCGCCGTGACGGGAAACACCATCCGCAATTTGCTCGCCGAGGCGTGGCCGAACGATGTTTTCCCGGGCGCACAATTTCGTCTCTTCCAGGCCGCCAACCTCGTCTCCCCGCCCTTCACTGATCTCGGTGTCTCCATTTATCTCCACCGCGTGACCTACAATTCGACGCGCCGTAACCTCCCACCTCGCCAACCCCTGAACGGAGGACGTTTCAAACCCTCCGTCCCGCTCGATCTTCATTTCCTCGTGACGGCCTGGGCGCGGATGCCGGAGCAGCAATGGACGTTGCTCGCCTGGGCGGTCCGCGCGATCGAAGACACCCCCGTGTTGCCCGCGGGCTTGCTCAATCAAAATGCCGGGAGCGACGCAGACGGGACGCCACTGAATGTTTTTAGCGAAGATGAGTCGGTGGAACTCGTCGCTGAAACGCTCTCGCTGCAAGACATGGTCAGCGTCTGGGAAATCGCAAAGGCGAACCAGCAGCCTTCCGTCTCATTTGTCGCCCGGTCAGTCCTGATCGATTCCCTGGTGGAAATGCCCGGCGCCGGGCACGTCCAGACTCGGGCATTCGATCTCGCTACGATCAAAAAATGATCGACGCCCATCCACCCATCCACGTGCCGCCCGAGCGCGTCTCCCTTACTTGCCCGCTCGGACTGCGATGCTTTGACGTGGCGACGGGGCTCTTCGTCGGTGCGGATGTAGCGATTGGACGCGTTGCCCGCGAGTCCCTGGGACTTCACGCTGTGGCGTGGCCGGTCGACGCCCCACAGCAAAAAACCGTGGGGGTTGTAACGCCCAGCGGGATTCTCGCCTTTCACGGATTGCCCGGCCTTCGAGGCTTCGAAAATTCCGCGGCCGAAGGTCCCTGGGAATCTCCTTATGGGCCGCGTGATTTCCAAATCGAGATCATCGATCGAATGGGACGGTTTCTGCCGTGCACCTTCGCGATAAGCGCTCCGGAGAGAGGGCTCGCCGTTTTTGCCGAAGATGGCTCGCCACCATGGATTGAGGCCGGCGCGGTGCCGCTATTTTCCGCGCCGTCGCGCATGCCACCGCCTGGTCTGGCGATCGTTCGCATGGAACTGCGCGAACTCGGCACCAGACGCGAAGCGGCCTGGGCGTTGGTGGAAGTGAATTACTTTTCCGGGGGAACAACGCGGACGGCCCGCGGCCTGGCCGATGATAAGGGGCGTGTGCTTCTGATGTTCGCCTATCCCGAGGGCCAGCGACGCGCGTTCAATCATTCTCCGCCCGGAAACAGTCGCGGTCTTTCGCAGCAGGAGTGGACTCTCAAGTTCGCAGTATCTCACGAGGCGTTCGAGCATCCCGAGCCGGCCGCCGATTACGCGTTGCGTCTCACGCAACCGCCATCCGTGGCCGGCCGCGATGGCTCGCCCGCCGAGCTTCTCAGCGAAGAGACGCTGCACTTTGGCCAGGAACTCAACCTCGGCCTCATCGATCTCGTTCCCGCCTGAGGGGAGTCAGCTTTCATCTAACCCACCAACCTCACTAAAGGAAAACCAGCCATGCCAGAATATTTAGCTCCCGGCGTTTACGTCGAAGAAACATCATTCCGCGCCGCATCCATCGAAGGTGTCAGCACGACGACGACCGGTTTCGTCGGCCCGTGCCGATACGGTCCGGTCATCGAGCCTGTCGATATCATCACCAGCCTCGGTGAATTCGAACGCACCTATGCCGGCGGCGCGAAACTCGAATTCGCCACCCCGGGCGGCCAGCCGGAACTGACCAATCCGATGGACAATTACTTGTGGCACGCGGTCCGCGACTTTTTTGGCGAAGGCGGGAAACGTCTCTACATCTCGCGGATATTTCGGCCTCTTTCCGGCACCGAGTATCCGCCGAACTTCGATGATCCACTGCCGACGCCATTCCCAGGGAAGGAACCAGGGAGCATTCTCTGGCCGGATGGACATGCACGCGCGATTTTCAACGGGACAGAATTTCGTTCTCGCTTCCCCGGTCTGGCCAGCAATCTAAACGTCACTCTCAGGGCGACGGCGAGCGCCAACATTCTTGGTTCCATCCAGCGGCCCGAGACAGATCCATTTGGCAGTATCCCGGATCAATTTGACCCGAAGGTGAATTCAGTAAGGGAGGGCGACGTCGTCCTCCTGACCCGCGGCGGCAATCCGCCGACAACAGCAGACCTATATGTAGCCACCTTCGACGCCGTGTCGCGCGAATGGAACTTCACGGATGCAGGAGGTGTGACCAAGTCGCTGACGCAGCTCAACCCGAATGTAAATTCAGCCCCGAGTGTGGGCGATTCGATGTACATTCTCACCGCCTCGGTGAATGTCTGGTCGAGCGATCGCCAGCACGACCTCGGGACCTGGAACGCGCTCTCCTTCGATCCGCAGCCCGACCGGCTCGGCGGGCGCGCTTCGATGTTCGGCCAGTTTCGCGCCGATCCTGCTACGATCGGCGAAGCGCGGAGCCTTCCTCTGGTCCTGGGAAAGAGTTCCGCCACGAGTGCACTTGGCGTAATCACGGCGTTGTTCCCCAACCTCCTGGTTCCCACACTCCCGGACGATGTGATCAAGTTTGGGAGTAATGACACGGTCCTGCGCAAGTTAACGACTGTGGGCACGATCGAAGAATTCCCACTCCTCGGTGGCAACGATGGCTTCCGCCCCGGCGCGAGCGAATACGAAGGCAAGGAGGAGGAAACGCGCCGCTACAAGACGGGCTTGAAGCAATTCCGCGACGTGGAGGACATCTCGATCATCGCGGCGCCCGGCTCTACGGCGGATTACGAGCATTATCGCAATGACGCCAACGCCGTTTATGGCCACCTGATAAGTCACGCCGAATTTATGCGATATTGCATCGCCATCCTTGACTGCCCGTCAAAGCAGACGGTTGCGGACGTGCGCAAAATTGCGGCGAAAATCGATTCGACCCGTGCCGCCTTCTATTTTCCCTGGGTCACCATCCTCGATCCGGTGACCCGCGGAGAACTCAACCTGCCGCCGAGCGGATTCGTCGCGGGAATTTACGCGCGCAACGACGTGGATCGCGCGGTTTACAAGGCGCCGGCCAACGAAGTCGTGAGACTGGCAATCGGTTTCGAGCAATCGCTGAACAAGGCGCAGCAGGAGGTGCTCAATCCCGAGGGAATTAATTGCTTCCGCTTTTTCCCCGGGCGGGGCTTCCGGCTCTGGGGCGCGCGCACGATCACCTCCAATTCGGAATGGAAGTACGTGAATGTGCGCCGCTACTTCATTTACCTGGAACGTTCCATCGACAAGGGCACGCAGTGGGCCGTCTTCGAGCCGAACGGTGAGGCGCTCTGGGCGAATGTGCGGCGGACTGTTGAGAGCTTCCTCTTCGGTGAGTTTCAGTCCGGCGCGCTCCTCGGGACAAAGCCGGAGCAGGCTTATTTTGTGAAGTGCGATCGCTCCACCATGACGCAGAACGATCTAGATAACGGCCGGCTCATCTGCCTCATCGGCGTCGCGGCGCTCAAGCCCGCAGAATTCGTCATCTTCCGCATCGGTCAAAAAACCGCCGACGCGCGCCCCTAAAACCGCAACCCAACTCGCAACTCTAAAACATTATGCCAGTACTACGCGACCGACCCTACGTGCAATTCAACTTCCTCGTCAATCTGGGCGACGGGAACACCGCCGGCGCGCAAGCCGGGTTCCAGGAATGCAGCAACATCGGGATGGAAGTAACCGTGGCCGAGTATCGAAACGGCAACGAAATGGAAAATAGTTCCCGCAAGATCACGGGCCTGAACAAAGCCACCGATGTGACCTTAAAACGCGGCATCATCGGTTCGCTGAACCTCTACCAATGGCTCAACCAAATCCGCAACGGCGATCAAACCGCGATCCGCGATGTTACCATCGAGCTTCAGAACGAAGACCACAGCGCAACGGTGCTGACGTGGAAATTATTGCGCGCGCGGATCATCAAACACATCAGCGGCCCATTGAACGCGAAAGGCACGGATGTGGCGATGGAAGAGCTTACTCTCGCCTACGAACGGCTCGAGATGGAGTAAGCAGCTGGGCGGAAGAGATTCATCGCCATGCCAGCACCGCTCACGCGTCGCCTAGCGGGCATTCGTTTCGTAACGCAGCCGCCGCAGCTGCCGGAACGATTGCCGCGCATGGATATCGCCGCCTTTGTCGGCTTCGCCTCGGCCGGGCCCATGCAGCGGCCGGTCGTCGTGGAGGACGCCGCCCAATTCGCCGCCATCTTCGGCGACGATCTTCCGCTGGCCTGGGACGCGCAAAAGGGCAGGCAGACTTTTGCCTCCCTCGCACCCGCTGTCCGCGCCTTTCTTGCCAATGGCGGGCGCCGGTGCTGGGTGATCCGCGTCGCGGACAAACCGGAAACGAATCTCTTCCCGCTGCCTGGGCTCGCGCGTATTGACGGCACGAAGTTGCGTCCGGCCTTTGCCCAGGCGCGCTCGCCTGGCAGTTGGTTCGACGCCTTCCGCGCCGCCACGGCCCTCGCGGTGCGCAGCATCGAGGTGCTGGATTGGGAGGCAAATTGGGAAACCATTTACGCGGCGCTCCCGCGGCAAAAAGATCTTCAACCGGGCGATCTACTGCGGCTCAGATTTTCCGATGACGAGGGGGTGGCGTTCTTTCTGGTGCAGGCGGTAAAACCGATCGAAGCAAGTCCGCCCGATATGAGGCGCGGTCGCGTTGCGGTCCAGGTCAAGCCGCTTGGAACTTTGCGGCTTTTGAGGTCCGATGAAATTCCGACGGGTTCATTTCAGGCCGCGTGGGAACAAACTCCCGATGGAACTCCCGTCGAAGCTTCTGGAAACATTAGCGAGGAGACCTCCTCGCCGCCGTCGGAGGCCGACAATCGCATCAAGCTCAAGGTCTCGTCCGGTTTTTCACCTCCGCCCGGAACGCTCTTGAGCCTGGACTGGAGCAACCAGCGCCATTGGTTTCAGGTGGAAGAATCCGAGCTTGCGGTCGGAGAGCTCTCGCCTCCATCCGGCAGCGCGTGCATCGTGGGCCGCGCCTTTTCCTGGACCAGCGGGAAACCGACTTCGGTCTCATCCCATCCGGCGGGCGAACGCCTGACCTTCGAACTGCGCGTCCGGCGCAGCGATACGAGCGCGGCGCGCCTGATCGATCTCGGCTTTGCGCGCGATCATGGGCGGTTTTGGAACGCGCTGCCGACTGATAAGCAATTGTTCGCCGCCGAGCTGGAGGAGGATTACGAAGCGCTCTGGCGGGAGGCAGCCGAGCTGCGCTTCCCGCTCGCCGGCGATTACCATCTCGCCGCCGAATTCATTCCCATCGGGATGAGTGCGCTCGGCCAGCCCACGATGGCCGCGCAACACAGCAAGGGCAGCGCGCTGGAGCGTGATGGTCTCGCCACGTTCTCCTCGGCTCTCTTTCTCGATCCGCGCCTGCTCGATTCCCGCGTTCCCACCCTCATCGCCGATGCCGACTTCATTCGCTATCAAAGCCCCGACGCAACTCCGCTGACCGGCATTCATGCGGCTCTTGAAATTGAAGAGGCCAGCCTCATCGCGGTGCCGGATGCGATGCAGCGCGGGTGGCAACCGGCGACGCTGCCTCCCGTGGAGCCTCCCTTGAAATCGCCGCCGCGCCCGCATCCTTCGTGGTGGCATTTTCTGGAATGCGATCCACCCGAATCGCCGCCATTGGCCGAAGGGCCGAGTGGGGGACATTTTCTCCGATGTGATTTGCATCCTCTCCCCCGGCCCGACCTCTGGGTGGATGGGCCCGATGCGGCGGGCTCGTTTACCCTTAGTTGGAGCGACGTCGAGACCGGCGCGGAATCCATCCTCGAGGAAGCGACCGAGCCCGACTTCTCGGATGCGGTCGACCTTTGGCGCGGCAACAGGACGAACTACACGATTCTTGCCCGCGCAAGCGGCACTTATTACTACAGGGTCCGCGCCGAAAAAAACGGCGAATCAAGCAATTGGTCGGACGAAAGGCCTGTTCGGATCGCCAGCGGCACGCGCTGGGAATTGGATGCCGCCGACGCATTTCAATCCGCCACGCTGCTCGAAATCCACCGAGGCCTTCTCCGCTTCTGCGCCGCGCGCGGCGACATCATGGCGGTGCTCGCGCTGCCAGAGCATTTTCGCGAAGAGGACGCGCTGGCATATCTCGGCGATTTGAAAAGCGCGGGGCCGCCGGCGAGCGGCTGGAGTGTTCCTCCGTTGGGGACCGGGGAAGCGGCGGCGTTCAGTTATGCCGCGGCTTACCATCCGTGGCTCATCGCCCGGGAAGAGGTCGGCAGCCTGCTCTGGATGCCGCCAGATGGGGCCGCCACCGGGATCATCGCGGCCCGGTCTCTTGCCCGCGGCGCCTGGATCGCTCCGGCAAACGAACCGTTCACCGGCGTCGTTTCGCTCACTCCGCGCCTCAGTCCCGAGAGGCATTTCGACTTCCTCCTGGCCCAGCTCAACATCATTCGCCAGGAGCCGCGCGGGTTTCTGGCCCTGAGTGCCGACACCTTGAGCTTCGATGACGAGCTGCGCCCAATCAATGTACGCCGGCTCCTGAGCCTTCTTCGCCGCGCGGCGCTCGGGCTTGGAATGACGTTCGTTTTCGAACCTAACGACCGCACTCTGCGGCGGATCGTCCAGGGCGCCTTCGAGTCAATCATGCAACACCTTTTCTCTCGCGGCGCCTTTGCCGGGGCCACGGCCGAAGCCTCTTATCGCGTCGTCACCGATGACACCCTCAACACCCTGCAGGATTTCGACCAGGGGCGTTTCCGGGTGGATCTCAAAGTGGCGCCGGCACTTCCGATGTCATTCCTCACCGTGCGCCTGGTGCAGATGGGGGACCGCGCGACCGCTACGGAAATTATTTGAATGCCCAATCCCGCCCACGAAACCGTCACCCCCCCGTTCACCGCGTTTCGTTTCGCGGTCGCGATCAGCGTCCCCGATATCTCTGGTGCGCTTTGCAACGCTTCGTTTGCCGAGTGTGACGGCCTGGAAATGACGATGGATGTGAAGACGATTCGCGAAGGCGGCAATAACGCCGCCCAAGTCCGGCTCTTTGGCGCAGTCAACTACGGGACCCTCACCCTCAAGCGCGGAATGACCGAGAATTTTGACCTCTGGATCTGGTTCGAATCGCTGTATGCGCTGGGTGCGTCGGTCGCGCGCGGCGATGTAACCGTGACGTTCCTGGCCGCCGACGGAATCAAGGAGAACGTCGCCTTTTTTCTCGAGCGCTGCCTGCCCTTAAAACTGAAGGCGCCGCCGCTCAACGCCAAGGATGGGATCGTCGCGATCGAAGAACTACAGCTCGCTTATGAATGGCTGAGCCGAGTGGCCCCCTAAGCCATGCCGAAACCCGTCACATTGACCAAAGCCCAACTGGTGGAGATGGACTCTCAACTCGAGGAGCCATTGTCCGGGGCGAAGCCGGTCCGCGTGCAGTTCAATCCCGAGAGCCTAAAGGTGACTTACTCGAACCAACTTGTAACCGGGGAGAGCCAAAGCGCCCAGACCGGGACCGACGCGATGCAATACGTCGGCAAGGGCACCACCAAGCTCGCGGTCCAACTTTGGTTCGATGTAAACCATCCGGACCAGCCCGAAGAAGGCGATGCGCCCAAAGACGTTCGGGATCTTACCAGCCGGGTTGCCTATTTTATCACTCCGAAAAAGATCAGTGACCAGCCGAAGAAGTATACGATTCCCGGCGTGCGATTCAGCTGGGGCACGTTTGTTTTCACGGGCGTGTTGGAGTCGCTGGATGAAAGTCTCGAACTCTTTTCCTCTGACGGATACCCCCTGCGGGCGAGCCTTTCCCTCGGCCTGACGCAACAGGAAATTAAAGCCTTCGAAAAGGGCGAGAAGCCGCCTGGAACAACCCCAGGTGGCAAAGCCGCGGGGACTTCCCCGCTGACTTCCGCGCCGGAGGGAGCCAGCGTGCAAAGTCTGGCCGAAGGCGCCGGCGGCCGCGGCGGCTCGAAAAACTGGCAGGACATCGCGACAGCCAACGGCATCGAAAACCCGCGCCTGCTTGTCCCCGGACAATTGATCGACATCAACGCAAAGAAGCGCGCCGTATTTTGAAGGACAAAACCTTATGCCCGTAACCATCGATCAGGTCGAAGTCGAATCGACCGCACCTCCGGAGCAATCAGGAATCCCACAGACCGCACCTGCGAAACCGGACCCGCGCGAAATCGAGCGTGCTCTCAGTGCGCGCCGCGAGCGCCTCGCCCGCGTCCGCGCGCATTGAGACCACGAGATGGCTGATCCCTCCGATGCACTTTTGTCCGCCCGTCCCACGCTCGAAGTCGCTGGTGAAAGCCAGGCGCCCCTCGAGCAGGGGATGTCGCGCATGGAGATCGTCGAAACCATCCACGGACTTTATCGCTGCGAGGCCGAATTCATCAATTGGGGAGCGGGCTCAAATGCACCGGATTTTCTCTACTTCGATCGCGCCCTGCTCGATTATGGAAAGACATTTGCGGTCAAGCTCGACGGCGAAGTGCTCTTCGATGGCCGGATCATGGCGCTGGAAGGCAACTTCCCCGCGGGCGCCCCGCCCTTCATCACGGTTCTGGCCGAGGACCGATTTCAGGATCTCCGCATGACGCGACGCACCCGCACCTTCGAAGATGTAAGCGACGCGGACGTCATCCGCCGCATGGCCAGCGATCACGGCTTCACCGGCGATGTGAATGCGGATGGGCCGACCTACAAAACGCTCGCCCAGGTAAACCAGAGCGACCTCGCCTTCATGCGCGAACGCGCGCGCTCAATCGACGCGGAATTGTGGATGGACGGCTCGACCATCCGCGTGAAAGCGCGAGCCAACCGCCGGACCAGCGCGATTGAGCTCACGCTCGGCGCGGAGTTGCAATCGTTCACCGCTACCTCCGATCTCGCCTCCCAGCGCACCAGCGTCACGGCGAACGGTTGGGATGTAGCCGGGAAAAGCGCGCTCCGACACGAGGCGGACGATTCAGTGATCAGCGGAGAACTTAATGGCGACAGCAGTGGCGCGAGCATCCTTCGCAGCGCTCTTGGCGAACGAAAAGAGGCGGTCGCGCATGCGGTCCCGCTCAATGCGAACGAAGCGCAGGCCGTCGCGGAATCGGCTTTCAAGAGCTGCGCACGCCGCTTCGTCGTCGGCCGCGGCACCGCGACCACGCAGGCCAAACTGCGGGTGGGTGCCGTCGTGGATTTGAAGTCGTTAGGCCCGCTCTTCAGTGGGAAATATTATGTAGTCGAGGCGCGGCACCTCTTCGACAGCGCCCGCGGCCTGCGAACGGAGTTTACGGCCGAGCGCCCTGGCATTGGCCATTCCTAAGGATACGTGAGCGAATTTTTCCAGAGCGAAGCCCTCATCGATGCCCGCGTCGCGCGCGGTCTGGGGGGGCGTTGGTACGGCGTCTTCCCCGCCACCGTTACCGATATCAAGGATCCGGACGGCATCGGTCGCGTGAAAGTCGCCCTGCCGTGGGCGGCCGACACCGGCAACGATCGCTACGACACCTGGGCGCGTGTGGCTACGCTCATGGGCGGCAACAAGCGCGGAAGCTGGTTTGTGCCCGATGTTGATGACGAAGTGCTGGTCAGCTTCGAAGGAGGCGACGTGCGCCGCCCGTTCGTGCTGGGCGGCCTTTGGAACGGCAGTGATGCGCCCCCTGAATCGATGGATGGCGGCGGCCGGAATTTCAAAAAAGTTCTGCGCTCACGCAACGGCGTGAAGATCACCCTCGACGACCAGGATGGGCAGGAAAAGTTGATCCTGGAAACGCCGGGCGGGCAGAAAATCACGATGAAGGACGGCCCGGGCGCGGTCGAAGTCGTGGACAGCAACGGCAACTCGATAAAGCTGGAGACGAGCGGCATCACCATCACCGCCGCCGCGAAAGTGACCGTGAACGCGAGCCAGGTGGCGGTGAGCGCTGGGCTGGTCACCGTGGACGCCGGCATGTCGAAATTCAGCGGCGTCGTCCAATGCGACACGCTCATTAGCAATACCGTCATCAGCGCCACCTACACGCCGGGCGCGGGAAACATTTGGTGAACCGATGAACCGCCACGTCATCCGTTGGACCCAACCCTCGCCATTTTGGAGCGAGACCGCGACGCAGCTGGCGGGTGCGGCGCCCGCGGAATTCTCGCGCCCCGCCATCCTGCGCTTCACGACCGATTCGTTCATGGACGAGCTGCTCAACGTTCTCGCCACCGACCCACGCCGGCTGGGAGAATATCGGGTGCGTCCCGAGACCTGGCGGGGATTCGCCGCCCCGCCGCCACCCCTCATCCCGAAGAAAACTTTTGCGCTGCCCTTCCAACGCCTCGGCACGGCAAAAAAGAATTTCAAGAATGGCACCCCCACGTTGCCGACGAAACCGCCGCAGGTTTTGGCACCGGATGTACCGCTGAAACTCTATGGCCCGGCGGCGCAACGTTATTACTTCGTCGCCTCCTGCCTCGTCTGCCAAATGCCGGGCCTGCCGGATCGGCACCTCGAACCCGCCCGGGAAGAGCGGGTCGGTTTTCTGGTGCGGCGGCTTTTCCCGCCCGGCAAGGATGCCGCGCGACCGAAAAAAGAATGGGAAGAGCACGCGTGGGTAGGTGGAGTGAGTGGGAATTCCTGGCGGAAAATCGCGGCGGATAAGGTTGTTGAACCGCAGGAAGGCGAAGAACGGCTGCCGATGTTTGCCATGAACTTCAAGGAGGACGATCTGCGGCAGCGCCGGCTTCTGGCAGGATTGATCCCGGTAGGAAAGCGCGAGGTTTATCTCGGCGGCGCGATTAGCACCACTGGCTCTCAACCCGGAGTGACGGTTAAGACTGCGCGGAAGATTCTGTTTCGGAAAGAAATCGCCGAGCCGTGGAAGGCGCTAATTACACGGGCCGCGACCGTCGCGAACCAACTAGCTGACAGCGGTCCTGGTGATCCTGACGAAATCGCCGCCAGCAAACAGTCGCAGATCAACGTCGAGCGCGACCAAATGCAGGCCATTTCCTGGCTCGTCCTTCTCGATTTCGATCGATTCCTGCGCGAATACCTCCCGGGCGTCCACGCGCGCGTCCACAATCAGTCGCCGGTGGAACCGCTGACAGCGGAGCAAAACGGGCTTTTCAGCGCACTCCAGAACATCCAAATCGGAGGTTTGCTAAAACTGCAACTCCCTGGAACGGTCGCGGGTTCACTCGCCGATGCACTCAAGCGGATCGGGCCATTCGGGCCGGCGCTGGAAGCCGCAGAGGAGCCGTATCCGCTTCCGACTACGGCGCCGTGGCCGAATTTTCTTTTTCCTCTGGCTGATCCGGAATTTCCGAGCGACGCGCCGAGACTAACGGTCCCGCCGCTCCCCTCCACTCTGACCCAGGAGGAACAAGACGAACTCACCGGCCCCATCGATCCTGTCGATAAGCTAACCGTGATGGTCGTGCGAGCGCTGCCGGCCACACCGCCAGCCTCGGAGCCTGCCGTGCCACCCACCGCGATCGCGCCGGAAAACGCGCTCGAGGGATGGTTCGTTCTCCGTTGCGCATACGAGCGCCCTGCGTGCGGCCCCCTCCATGAAGATGTCCTGAGTCCGCCTACGGAGCCATTCCTGCTCGCCGGCTTTTTCGATCCCGACGCACCGGCCCGGCCCATTCGCATTGGGCTCCCGCTCGACATTTCACCCGCCGGATTGCGCAAGTTCGACAAGAACACGGCCTTTGTCATGAGCGACATGCTTTGCGGACAGCTCAAACGCTTCAAGGGCGTCACCTTCGGTAACCTCGTTCGCTCCGTTCTTCCCTGGCCATTCTTCAAGAAACTCTCGCTGAGTGGTGGCGAATCCTGCAAGGCCGGCTCGAATCCTATCGGCACGCTCTGCTCGCTCTCCATCCCGATCATTACGATCTGCGCGCTGATTCTCCTGATCATCATCGTGACTCTGCTCGACATCATCTTTCGCTGGCTGCCGTTCTTCATCGTTTGCTTCCCCATCCCGGGGTTGAAGGGAAAGAAGTAATGAACAACACCTCGGGCGCCGTTTTCGGACGGAGCGTCAGTTTCCCTCCGCGGATCGGACCCGATGGGCGCATGGCCTGGTCCGAGGGCGAAGAGAATATTCGCGAGTCGATTCGCGTGACGTTGTTGACGGATTTTCGCGAACGGGTGCGCTTGCCCGAATTCGGCGGCGGCCTGAGCGGATTTTTGTTCGAGCCGAACAACGTGGCCACCCGCCACTTGATCGAGGAACGCATCTCGCGCGCCTTAAAGCGCTGGGAGCCGCGCATCATCGTGGAAAAAACGCGCGTCGAGCAGGACCTCGAGGACCGAGAGGCGGCTGTCGCCACCATTCAATATCGGCTGGTCGCCACTCAGACCAGCGGCAGCATCTCCGTCAACGTCCGGCTGGCCGGCTGAACTCCATTTCGCTTATGCCCCTCCAAGCCCCTTTGCTCGATAATCGCAGCTACCAACAGTTGGTGGATGAGAGCCTCGCTCGCATCTCAACCCACGCGCCGGAATACACGAACTTCAATGCGAGCGATCCCGGCGTCACCCTCATCCAGGTTTTCGCGTTTCTTACCGAGTCGCTCCTCTATCGCGCAAATCAGATCCCGGAGCGCAATCGAATCAAGTTCCTCCAGCTTCTCGGCGTCCCTCTCCAGCCCGCCGCCTCCGCGCGCGGAATCATTACCATCACGAACGAGCGTGGTCCGATGGAGACAATCACGCTGGAGCGCGATCTCGAAGTACACGCCGGCCAGGTGCCGTTCGCTACTCAGCGCGGTCTCGATGTGTTGCCGGTGCAGCCTTACGTTTGTTTCAAGCGCAAGCTGGTCAATCAGCTCGAGTCCCAAAAGGCCTATTACCGCGAGCTTTACGCTTCCTTTCTGGGCGACGACAACAGCGCCGATCCGCAGGCGGACGTGGAGCTTTACGAACTGGTCCCCCTCGCCGCCCGGGGCACGAACGGTGTAAATGTCACCGCCGAGACCGTGGACAACGCCCTCTGGATCGCGTTGCTCGCGCAGCCTCAGGTATCGCCGGACGATGCACGCGAGAAAATCGCGGGCAAAACGCTGAGCCTCGGTCTCGTTCCACGATTGGCGACCGAGGACGCGCACCGCCACCTGACTCCCGCAGGCACGGACGCCTCGACATCCAAACCCATCCAGATCGAGATGCCTAATGTGCCCGCCGACGGTAAACTCGCCGCCGGCACCAAGCCCGCCTTTCGCACGGTGGCCACGCTGGCGATGCCGGTGGAGCCTGCCGTATTCGAGGTGCCGCTGCCGGACGTTAGCCGGCTCAGACTGTGGCAGGATATCGACCCGCTCGAGCTCGGGGCGGACGCGTTCCCTCCGACGCTTGAGGACACGGCAATGAGCGCGAGTCTGATCACCTGGCTGCGGATAAGCTGGCCGGACGGCGTTGCTTCACAAGTCGCGTGGGCCGGCATCAACGCCACGCTCATCGCGCAACGCACGCGGGTTTTAAACGAGATACTTCCCGACGGCACCGGCGAGCCGGACCAGTTCGCCACGCTATCGCATACACCCGTCATTCCGAAGTCGGTCAAATTGACGATCGTCTCGCCTAACGACCCGGCGCAGGAATGGAAACTCATCGACGACCTTCTGGCGGCGGGTCCGGAAGTTCCGGCGCCGGATTTGCGCGAGCCCCCCGTGCGGACACCGCCGCCGCCCCAGCCCTCGAAAGTTTTTGCGCTCGATCCGGAATCGGGCCGCATCCGTTTTGGCGATGGCGCCCACGGAATGCGGCCTCCGCTGGGCGCGAAAATTCGGATTACCTACGATTTTGGGGCGGGGCGCGAGGGCAACGTCGGCCCCAAGGCGGTGAATCAAGCTCCCGCCCTGCCGGCGGGTTTAAAGATTCTTAATCCCGTCAACACTTGGGCCGGTTCGGAAGCAGAGACGATTGCCGAAGGCGAAAAGCAGATCACCCATTATCTCCAGAATCGCGACCGGCTCGTGACCGCGATCGATTTTGAAACGATCGCAAAACGCACGCCCGGCGTGGACATCGGCCGCGTCGAAGTGCTGGCTGCCTACAATCCAACGCTCACGCGCCAGGAGCCCGGCAGCGCGCCAGGCGCCGTCACACTGATGCTTATTCCGAAGTACAGCAGCATCCGTCCCGATGCGCCGTCACCCGATCAAACCTTTCTCGCGAGCGTGTGTGCATTTCTGGAGCCACGCCGCCTTGTGACCACGGAATTGTTCCTCTACGGTCCGGACTACATTTCGATCTGGATTTCCGCCGCGATCGAGATCGTTCCCACCGGGCCCGATCGCGATTCTCTCAACAGCACGGCGGTGGTCCGCGAACGGGTCAAAGCCGAGGTGCGGAAATTTCTCGCGCCGTTTCACCCTGATGGCGGAGGCTGGCCGCTGCGGCGCACGGTGTCGCAACTGGAGTTGATGGCGGTGATCACCCGGGTCGAGGGCGTTGCGCTCGTGAACAAGCTCGTGCTCGCCGCAGGCGACGGCGCGGAGGTGGCGAACGTTCCGCTCAAAGGCCTCCAACTGCCACGGATCGACGGCCTGGAGGTTGTGGTCGGGGGCGATCCGCTGCCACTCGACCAGTTACGCGGTGTGGCCAACGCCGGTCCCACGACTTCCGGCAAGAAAATTGTCCCGGTGCCGATCATTCCGGCGGAATGCTGATATGGACGCCAACCAGACCCGCTTTCATCTGCTCCTCGGCCAGGCCGATTGGGCGAGTTGTGTCCTTCCCGGATCCAGCAAGACCGAGATCTTCTCGAAGAATTCACCGGTAGCCTGGGGTGCCGACCGTCACGAACTCACCCTCCAACCCAAACCGTTCTACTTTCCGTCCGCGGCGCGGGACGATCCGCCGGAGCAGGGCGACCGGCGAGGCGCTGCGGCGGACGCGAACTCCAATTGGTATTGGATCGCGCAAAGCGGCGAAGAAATTCGCGTCCATTCGAGCGGCGACCAGAGGGCGTCGCATTTCTGGTCGGCCGCCGACGCATCCGCCCTGGCGGCGGCGCCCCACGAAATTTTTCAACCGGTTACGCCCCCGGCTCCTCCGTGCGCTCGCGTCTTCAGCGGCCTCGCGATCACGGAAGATAATTATCTCGTCGCTGGAACAATCGAACCGAAGGGATTGCTCGTATTCGATCTTCTCGGGGGCGGAGCGCCGCGCACGATCTGCTGGCCAGAAGAAATTCTGTTCGAGCCTTTCGATATCGTCCCGCGTCCCGGCGGCGGCGTCTGGATCCTGGACCGCATAAACAAACGCTTTTGGGGTTTGAATCGTGCGCTCCAAGTCATCACGGAAGATCAGGCCACGCCAGTGGTCACAGAAGCGGAGCAGGAAACCTTTCAGCCATCCCATGGGACTCATCCCGGCCGGCCGGCGCGAATTTTTCCGGAAGGCGTGCGCCTCGAGCAGGGATCACCAATCGCCGCCGTCGATCCCGTGGCGATTGAGGCGCTTCCGGACGGTTCGATCTTGATCTTGGACACGCCCATCTCGCCACCTTCGCCGTCGCGGGTGTTGCGGTATCGTTTCGGCAAATCTGTCGAAGAGGCCCAGCCCCCGCTGGATTTTCCCGCCTACGATTTCGCTTTCACCGGGGGAAAACTCTTCATTGCCTCAGCGGAGGGCAATCAGGTCTTCGCTTTCGCGCTGGGCGATCTGGCCGGCTCCTTGACGCTCAAGCGGAGCGACGAGTTTTTTCCGCTCCGGCGCTTTGGAGGAAAGGCGATCGTGGCCGCGGGCGATCATGTTTTCTACGACTTTGGCGAGCGCTGGCTGCCGGTTACCGTGCAAGCGCATCCACGGCATGTGGAAGAAGCGACGCTTGAGACGCGAGCTTTCGATGGGCGCGAGCCGCAATGCGTCTGGCACCGCTTGATGGTGGATGCCTGTTTGCCCGCGGGCACCGACGTTGAAGTTTGGAGCCGCGCCGCGGACCGCGAGACCGAACTCGTGATCACGCCATGGGAACCGGAGCCGCGCCTGCATCGCCGCGGCGATGGTTCGGAGCTGCCGTTCGCGCCTGCGCCTGCATCCCGCGATCGCGGCACTTACGAATTGCTCCTGCAAAAAGCGCGCGGCCGATATATGCAACTGCGTCTTCGGCTGGTGGGCGACGGCCGGGTCACGCCGCACCTGACGGCGTTGCGAGTCTACTATCCGCGTTTCTCGTATCTCGAACGCTACCTCCCTGCGGTCTACCGCGAAGATTCCGCCTCCGCATTTTTTCTCGATCGTTTCCTCGCCAATATCGAAGGAACCAACACCGCAATCGAAGACCGTATCGCCGCGGCGCAAATGCTCTTCGACGTGCGGAGCGCTCCGCCGGATGCACTCGAATGGCTGGCCAGCTGGTTCGGGGTCGCACTCGATCCCGCCTGGGATGAAACGCGCAGGCGACTCTTCATCTCGCGTGCCATGGAGTTCTTCCAGTGGCGGGGGACCGTGCGCGGATTGAAAATGGCGCTGCGGCTCGCCCTCGAGGAGCAGGTCGACGATCACATTTTCGATCCGCCGGCCACTGCCTGCCGGTGCGCGGACCGTTACCGAATCGTCGAGCAATTCCTCACGCGAGGAACTCCGGCCGTAGAAGTGGGCGATCCAACGCGGGTCGGACCGGGCCCGCTTCTCGCTCCAGCCGGCGGCACGTGGAGCCCCCAGTACGGGGCTGCGGCGCTGCACCAACGTTACAACAGGGCGACGGGCGACGATATTTTTTCGCTTATGTCCATCACCGACAAGCCGGATGCGGAAGCGGCGCGGATCGCCTTTGCCCAGCGCGAACTCGGTTTTGTACCGTCCGATCCCACAGAAGAACTTGCTGCGTGGAGACTCCAGGCGCAAGACTCCGAGATCGAGATTCCGGAGGACGAACCAGCCTCAGCGGAGGTTCGTCGTTCCTGGTACGCCTTTCAGACTTCGTCCGCCGCGCAGCCATTCGGACAGCAACGACGCTTGTGGCAGCACTTTCTAGTGCGCCGTTATGTGAGCCTCGCGGCGCTCAATCAGGCGCATGCGACTCACTGGCAAAACTTCGAGGCCGTGTCCTATCCAGGCTCGGTGCCGGCGAATATCGCATTGCTCATCGACTGGGTGGAATTTGAAACTCACGTGCTGCCGATGCTCGCCACGGCGCACCGGTTTACCGTCTTGCTGCCGGTGACGCAAGTTACGGCCGCGAACGATGCGAGCCGCCGCCGTGAGCTCGCACTCGCCCGCCGGATCGTGGAACTGGAAAAGCCGGCGCACACCGCCTTCGATGTCAGATTCTTTTGGGCGAATTTCCGTGTCGGCGAGGCGCGCCTCGGCTCCGACACCGTGCTCGGTCTCGGTGGACGCGACCCTGCACTGCTGCCGCGTGATACCATCCTTGGCGAGAGTTATCTCTCCGAAAGCCTCATTACTCCTGGCCCCCCGCCTTCCCTCACAGGACGGATCGTCGTGGGGCGCGACCGCTTGAAACGCAAACCTACCCACACCGCATGAGCAATCCCACCTTCACTACCGCCGCCGGCACGCCGCCGCTCGATCCGTCCAAGCATGTTAACTACACGCAGGGCATGGTGCTCGGGGTAGACGATTTCCAGCAGGAATTCGCCTACCTTTCGAACAGCGATCAATCGCTCGCCCGCGATACGATTGGCTATGGGACGGTATGCGGACTTCATGTTTCCCTCGATCCCACCGACCCAAAACGTATCTCCGTCTCGCCGGGCGTGGCGATCAATCCGCGCGGACAATTCATCCGCGTCGCCCCGGAACAGTGCGCGAAACTTGATTCCTGGCTCGCACTCCCGGACACCACCCGGCGCCTGCAAGAACTAGGCATCGGCGGGACCGGCGACTTTTCCGCTTACGTAGTGCTTTGCTATCGCGATTGCCCGTCGGACGAATTGCCCGTTCCTGGAGAGCCGTGCCGCTGCGATTCAACCACCATGGCGCCCTCGCGCATCATCGATGACTTCCGGCTCGAGCTCAGGCTGGAGCCACCGCTGCAACTGGAAGAAGATGTCGTGCGAAGTCTAGTGGAATGGCTGCGCCAAATTCCGGTCGCGGACGATGTCGGTTCGCCGCCCGCCGACCTGGAGGCGTTTCTCCAGGCGATCAAAGAATCCTTCGACGAAGTCGGGTCGCCTCCGGAGGCGCCGCATATCTTCTTCGAACAAAGTCCTCCGAGCGGACTCTACATCCCGCAGGACCGATTTTGTGAATGGATGCGCGCCGCCATGCGCCTGTGGGTAACGCAACTGCGTCATATCTGGCAGGTCCAATGCGCGCCCAAGAAGCAATGTGCGTGTGGCGGGCCCTGCGGGTGCCATGGCACTGGCGCCGCGCTGCATGACGCGGAGTGTGAGTGCCTGCTCCTCGCGGAAGTAATCATTACCCGTACCGGAAGCGCGATCACAGGAGTTACGCTGGATGAAAACCGTCGCCCTGTCCTCGTGCACCTGCGGATGCTTCAAGAGCTATTCCTGTGCGGTCCTTGCTGCGGCGAAGGTGGAGGCGACCTTTCCATGCTGGGACCAAGAGGGCCGCAGGGACCAGCGGGGCCACAAGGTCCAGTGGGCCCACAAGCTCCAGCTAGCCCCCCGGGTCCATCAGGTCCGGCGGGTCCATCAGGGCCAGCGGGTCCATCAGGTCCAGCGGGGGCACCAGGTCCGGCGGGACCAAGGGGGCTGCAAGGTCTACAGGGTCCGGCGGGTGCGGCAGGTGCGGCAGGTCCGGCGGGTGCGGCGGGCCCACCGGGACCGTCCGGCGGCGGCGTTGTGCCGGGCACCGCGCTGCCGGTGGCGGAGAATGGCTTTGGCGCGACCCTGAAAGCTCCTCAGGTGGGCGTCTCGGCGAAATACGCGCGCGAGGATCATACTCATGGATTACCCGCGGATCCGATCCCGGCGCACGTGTCGAATACGTCCGCTCATCTCTCTCACCAAATCAAAGGCGATGTGATCGGGACGCTCGGCGCAAGCGTCGTCGCGCAGCTTCGGGGCGTTCTCGTTTCCACAACCCCACCGCTAAAAGATCAAATCCTGCAGTTTGATCTTCCCACCAAAACCTGGGTGCCAAGAAATCCTCCGGCGGCGGGGGCGGCGGGCAATTTCGTCGAGCGGCCGGATGCGGGACGCTACCTCATCGTGGCGGCCGGGTGGTTTCGGCTCCCGGCCACACCTACGGCCAAGCTCCTTGTTCCCATCGCACCTGCCTACAACAAAATGTCGGGCAAACGTCTCTCGACCGACCCCGTGCGGTTCCTCCTGACTTTCGGTGAAAACACCGGAACGCCGATGGATCGCTATGTGCAGCCCAGTGATACTTTCACCTACATCGTCAAGGGAACCACCATCGGGAAAAATCCAGGTTTCTTCCACGTCCACGAGTTTTTGCCGGACGGGATCCTCATCAATGTGGCCCAGAGCAATCGCGAGCCGATCGAAGCGCTCATGGTCGAGATCAGTCTTTTCGGAAAGTTCGAATGACGTACGCCTAACGACACCCAGCCATGAATACTTCTCCCGCGCTCGACGAAGCGATCATCGATACCGAGCTTCGCCATATCAAATTCTTTAACGGGCGGCTCCTCACCGGGGGCGATCTGGAGGCCGAGCAGAGCGCGCAGCACGCCCACTCGCGCCAATTGGGCGCGGCGCTCGGAACGGGAGTAGTTTTCGGTTTGGAAGTCACGGCCGCGGACACTTCGCCGCCGCACGAGCCGATCGTCCATATCACCGCGGGCCTCGCGGTGAACCGTGCTGGTCAGACGTTGCAGCTCCAGTGCAACCAGCAGATCGCTCTCCTGGGTCAGCCTGATCCGACCAATGTCGATGCCTGCATCTTTAACGATTGCGAACCGAAATCCACCCGCACAACCCTGGCCAGCGGCATTGGATTCTACCTCCTGGTCATCGCGCCCGCCTCGCGTCAGGAAGGCAAGGCACAGGTCAGCGGCCTCGGCAACGGGCCAGCTCTCTGTAATTCCCGCTATCTCGCAGAGGGTGTGAAATTTCGCCTGCTCAGGCTGAGCGTCACGTCCGGAACAAGCGCCGGCCACCTCCGCAATGCGGTTGCCTACCAGTGCTTTGGCCTGCCAGGAATGACGCCGAATGATTTTGTTCGAAACGCGCTGAATCGAACGCCCTCCGCGGGTTATGGGGCGGAATCCATGGTCCCAGAGGGTTATCTGACTGGGAACGACGTTCCGCTCGCAATCATCGAGTGGACTGCGACGGGGATGGGGTATGCGGACATGTGGCCCGTCCGCCGCCGTCTCATCAGGAGCAGCGCGGAGACATCATGCGAGCCGGTGATAGGCGAACGGCGGTTGGCGGAAGGTGAAGCAATGTTTTCCCAGTTCGCGCAGCAGATGAATGACCTCCTGCGCGCTGAGCCCAATCCGAGTCAGCTCACGGCGTCGGATCGTTTCATCTACCTGCCTCCAGTGGGAGTGCTCAGCCTGGCCAGGCTGGACGGCTCCACCGCCTTCAACGCCGACCAGTTTTTCGCGGGCCAGGCGGTGCATCCACCGGTTTTCCTAAACGCCGCTTTGGTGGAAATCTTGCTGCGCGACGCGCTCCGTTATCCCCCAATCAATTTGTCGCAAAGAGATCCCATCCGGCTTTTCCGCATCGTAAACGGGACCGCCGTCGAGCCGTATCTAATCTTCGCCACAGCTCTCCTGGCATTCCCGAGCGAGGCGCGATTTGACATCTCACGCTGGGACTTCGCTAACCTCAGCTGAGCGCATATTTAGCCGAACAAGAACAACTAACCAGCAATCGCCATGAACGAACGACCAATAATTCTCAACGCCTGGCAACAGGTTCGATCCAGCTTTACCTTCTCGCCCCAACTGCAACGAGTCGATGAGTTCTTTGCCGACCTCGACTCACGCCCCGAACTTTCGTGGGAAGAATTGGGCCTTGAGGCACGAGCAAAATACGGCGACGTGGCGCCCGAAATTCTTTCCGCGCTCCTGGCCACCGACCATCCCCTGATCGTACTGAACAGTCTTCGCTTTGCGAGATTGGAAGATGCGCGCGAGGCCGAGGTATTTCAGAAATTCATCCGTCAGGCTGATCCGCAGAAACACGAAATTACTTTGGCTGGACTAGCGACCAGACCAGAAATGACGGCCGAGCTTAAAGCAAAGCGAAATCTTCCGGAGAGCGTGCTGGCGGCGCTGAAGAACCAATAACCATCCCTCATCACCTACAAACTCACCCCTAACAACATAATCCCATCTTATGGCACTTAGCGACATTCCAGAATATCAAAAAGTATCTTCCGGCGATCTCATCCGGGCCGATCAGTGGAACTCGATGCAGCGTCTGGCTCGAAATAGCCTGCGGACGCACCGACATACCCGACCTGCCTCAGCAGCGCCGGACGACGGCAATTCGAACGACGTGGCCCCTCAGATCGCCACCAATGAGATAGCCGATGGCGCCGTCACGGCCGGAAAACTGGCCGCGGGAGCCATCGGTGGGACTGCGCTGGCCGACGGCTCCGTCGCGTCAACGAAACTAGCCGACGGCGCAGTTACAACCGCAAAGATCGCCAGCTCCGCCATCACTGCATCGAAGCTGTCCTTTCAAACGATCAAGACTGGAAGCCGGAATCTCGCGCCTGCATCGAGCGCCGTAGAACTGGTTCAACTAGCCGCGACGACCACGAAGACAACGATCTATTTCCCCGTCCTGGCTCTCCTCGCCTCGTCCGGCACGGGCATCGCGCAGGTGTCAGCCGACATCGTTTATCAGCAAGCTGCCAATGGAAACACGATTGACGTTTTTGTCCGCTTCACAAATTCCGGAGCCGCCACCGCTGGCATTATCTGGCAGGTCTTAACGTTCGCGGCTTAGCGATCGTTCATCAGGCTTGGAGCCATGATCCAACGTTCGATCGTCTGGCGAGCATGGTTGCGATCCCGCAGTGATCGCAGCAGTTCGCAGAAACACGACCGCCTCAGGCAATTCTTCGAGGAAATGGAAGCGCATCCCGGAGATTGCTGGGATGCGCTGGTTCCCACGCTTCGTTCCGGTTACGAGGATGTCTTGGAGGAAATTGTTACGGTCCTGATTAGCACTGACGATCCATTGATTATTTATAACTGTTTCAGTTTCGCCGATTTCAACAACCCCCTGGAATTGAGGATCATTCATAAATTCATCCGGGATTGCGACTCGGAAAGGCATTGGTGCACGCTACAGCTCTTGTCGGGAGTCAAGGCGTGCGAATCGCAGTTGCGTCACCGCGGATGGCCCGTTGTTTCGTCTCCTCGGGAACCAGCGGATCCAGTCTGAAAAGCAGCGCCGAGGCGCGCGGAGAATAGTGATTCACGCTCATTGCTGTGATTGTTACGCCCCATACGGTTCGGCGCTTACGTTTTCGCGGGAGGGTCACAAATCCGCGCCTGGCGCGCCATCGAGTGGAGGCCGCTCTCGCGGAAGGGGCCAGTGACTCCGGGCTGACAAAGGAGGCCATCCTCTGTGTGCGGCGGCTTGCGATTCCGCTTCGGCGGGTCGAGCGACTGAAAGAAGCGCTCGAAGCCGAACACCTCGCCGCAGCCCGGCCCGCCCAGGGCCCGGTGCCCGCAAATGCCAACGCGGTGTTTTTTGCCGATCGCGCAGAACTGCTGGCCTGTCTGGCGCGCGATTGGTGCGCAGGCCACGCAAGCGCGGCCTGGTGGTGGCCGGTACCTTTTTCCACGAGAAGACTTCACGGCAGTGGCGCGTCGCGCCTGGCTGGAGAACGCCCGGTCGGTTCCCACCGCGCTGGAACGGCTCGAGTCGGCTGGCCTCGCGGTGAGTTTTCTGAGAAAACTTGCGCCGGGCGACGTCGCGACGCTTTGGCGAAAGCTCGTGGACGCATTCGATTTGCCGGCCCTCGGTGCGGCCCTGAGCGGCCTCGATTTCGCGGCGGCTCGCCCGCCAACGCGGAGCTGGCAAAACAACGCCGCTCCCTGGGCGTCATGGATCACGATCGCTCCGTCGCTCGAAGCCGACATGGCCCGGCTCTTGATAACCGGAGTCTCGCTCGTGCGAGCACCCTCGAAAGCCCGGTCGGTCTCGTTTGCGCGCGAGATTCAGACCTGGGGCCAGCCGACAGAAACGCGCCACGTTTCCCGGATCGAATCCAGCGATGATGTCCCTGGCCCCTCGAATCTCCTGGATAACGGCGTTTGCCCGGCGACGGAGACACCACCTATCGACGAGTCCTTACCGGTGGAGGATACGTGGACAAAAAATGCATTGCCTCAGGACGGATTAGAGCCGGTTGCTTCTCGACCCCGGAGCAAAAAACACTCGCCGGATGACGCGCGCAGGGCGACCGAGTCCCGCGTGATTGCCGGAGAGGAGGTCGCCCGGCCCGCGGATTTCCAGGCATCACCCGAACCGGGCTCCGCGGATTCTCCCAGCCACGAGACTCATTCGAGAAGCAGTCCCGTCGAACACGGTGGGGCGATCGATGGTCCCGCAGGATCGACCGATCCAAGTGCATCGCCGCGCATCGTGTCACGGGATGGGAGCGCGGATGGTTCCACTGTCCCGTCAGCGGAGGCCGAGTCCACAATTGGAGTGGTCGCGCTCCCGCAGGCGCCTTTGGTGGATCGAGTCGCGACCGAATGGGGCGGCGTCCTCTATCTGGCTGGTGTCGCGATCGCGTTGGACCTTTACCGCGATTTTACGCGCCCCGCGAGCCCGGGCCTTGCCTTGCCGCTCTGGGATTTTCTCGCCCTGCTCGGCGTTCGTTTCATCGGCGAGGAATTCAAGGAGGATCCTCTTTGCGGTTTGTTGGCAAGGCTTTCGGGTCGCTCTGAAGACGAAACGCCCGGCGCCGACTTTGAAGTGCCCTCGGGCGAGCCGCTCGAGACTTGGGTCGTTCGAATTTGCCACGAGATGCGGATTCGCGTAGCCGCATCGCTGGGACTGGAGGGCGACCATGATTTGCGGCCGCTCGTCTTGAATCATCACGCAAAAATCGAAGCGGACGCAGCGCGCGTGGACGCACACTTCTCCCTCGCCCAGCATCCGATCCAACTGCGGGTGGCTGGATTGGATCGTGACCCGGGTTGGGTGCCAGCGGCCGGGCGCAGCATCTATTTTCATTATGACTGATTCGGGAGCCACTCATACCGCCGAAACGCTGTTTGCAGATTTTGCGACCACGCCCGCGGAACATTTCCGGCTGCATTTTTTCGGTGCGGTCCTGGTCTGCCTCGAGCATGCGACCACGTGCTCCGAGTCATTCGACGCAGCAATTGAACGTTTTCCGTTTCTTGTCGGCTACAATAACGAGCTAGCACAACGACTGGCCGGACTTTCCCCTCAGGAGGCGTTGACGCGGTGGTGCGCCGGACTCGAAGCGTGGGAATCGCGCGCGTCGGGACACTTGCCTTTGCGCGCTTTGCGGACGCTTCTGGGTCTCGATGCGGCGGCTGCGATGTGCCTCGTCATGGTGGGTCTCGCTGAGGAGGACCCGCGCTTCGGCGCGTTGTTTGAGACCCTCCAGGGAACGCCCGGCCAGCGCCGGCCAATCTCCGGCCTGCTTTTGGAATGTTGGCGCGGATATCTGACGCCTGCGGATTTTTCCTCGCTGCTGCGCCGCGGACGCGAGTTGGGAGTGCTGCGGGTCTCGAATGCCGACGCGACGCGACATGATCTTGCGCTCGAAGTTCCGTCGCCAGTTTGGGAAGCGTTGCGCGGCGACGCGTTCAGCTCGGCCCTTCCCTGGGCTAGGTATCGCCCGCCCGAAGCAATATTGGCGCTGGAGCAGTTGATCTTGCCGCCAAAACTGCGTGCAGCCGTCGCGGCACTTCCGGCACTGATCGATAATGGCGAGACCCGCGCCGTGATCGTGCGTGGCGCGCATCACAACGGGCGACACACCCTACTCGGGTCGCTCGCGCGCGCGTTGGGACGCGGGGTGCTCGAGTTGCGTGGGACGCAGAAAATCGAAGATGCTCGCTGGCGGGACGCCGCGGCTCTTGCTCTGCTGCGTCATGCCCTGCCGATTGTCGCGTTTGACCTCGGGCCAGGCGAGACGCTCGCGTTGCCGGAGGACTGGCCACGTGCCGTTCCGATCGGTATCGTGCTCGGACGCCATGGGGGGATTGCGGGCGAACTTGCGTCCGAAGCGTTCACGCTATCGCTCGCTACCCCGGACCTGGAGGCGCGTCGCGCCCATTGGCAACGCTGCGTCCCGTCGGCACCGCCGGACTTGATTGCAGAAATCAGCACCCGCCACCGAATTCCATCGGGCCAGATTCACCGCGCCGCCCGGCTCGCCCGCACGCGCGCCACGGTCGCGGATGGGCTGAAATCACCGGGCACTCATATCATTGATGCGCTCCGCACCCTAAACCGCGAAGCGCTCGACGCTCTCGCGCGGCGGCTGCCCGCGGAAGGAGATTGGAGTTGTCTTTCGGCGAACGCGCGCACGCTCACGGAACTTCAGCATCTCGAGAGTCGCTGCCGGCATCGGGAACATTTGCCGCCGATGCTGGCCGCTGCGCCGGCCGTCGGAGTGCGCGCCCTTTTCACCGGCCCGAGCGGCACGGGCAAGACGCTCGCCGCGCGTTTGCTCGCTGCGCGCCTGCAAAAGGATCTCTACCAACTTGATCTCTCCTCCGTCGTAAACAAATACATCGGCGAGACCGAAAAGAATTTGAGCCGCGTTCTCGAAGCCGCGGAAGAGCTCGATGTCATCCTGCTCCTCGACGAGGGCGACGCGTTACTCGGCCAGCGCACCGATGTGCAAAACGCGAACGATCGCTACGCGAATCTGGAGACGAACTTCCTGCTGCAACGTTTTGAGAGTTACGAGGGCATTCTTCTCGTCACCACCAACGCGCGCGCCGGCCGCATCGACAGCGCCTTCGAGCGGCGCATGGATGTGACGGTCGAATTTCATCCACCTGATGCCGAGGAGCGCTGGACCCTGTGGAATCTCCATCTCCCGCCGGGACGCGAAGTGAACGAGGATTTTCTCGGGGAGGTTGCCAACCGCTGCGAATTCACCGGCGGCCAGATCCGCAACGCCACGCTCCATGCCGCGTTGCTCGCTCTCGACAACGGTGGCGTGGTTAGGAACTCCACCTTGGAATCCGCGATCCGCCGCGAATACGCCAAGCAAGGTGGAGTCTGCCCCCTCCGCCATTTCGTCGAAAATCTTTAGTCTCCGTCCATGGCGACCGCCCTTCGAGCTCCCGCACCGTCTGTTACAACGTCGACAGGTACCGGACTTCAAGTTCGACGACATCGCGCGCCACCGGATTCCAGCCAGCGCAAGCCCGGGGACCTAGCCACACCCTGCAACCTGGAGCGGGCCCACAGGGGCGCATCGTCCAGGGTCCTCGGGAAAACCATGTACATGACCGGCGATGGAAAAACGGTGGAGTTGCCACCGGACATGACCGTCGAGGAGGTCATTAAGCTTGAAGCCCAGGCCAGAGCAGCGTTGCAAAAACTGGGAAAAGGTCCTCCGCCCCAGCCTGTCCCCGACGTTAGGAAACTTGTCCGGAAAGAAGAAAAGAAAGATAAGCCAAAACCGCCGGCCAAAGGAGAGAAGCCAAAGAAACTTGGCAAAGGAGGGGCCAAAGCGGGGGCCGCTGTCAGCGCGGTGCTCAAGGCCGTCGGTTCGAGCAAAGTGGCGCAGTTCCTGGCGGCAAAAGCCGCGCCCGTTCTCGCCAAAGGGGCGGGTGCGCTCCAGAAGCTGCGACAGAACGAGCAGACGCATGACGACGCCGCCCAGAAACGGGCCCAGGCCGAGCAAGCCGTCGTCATCCCGGCCAGCGAAGGACAGGCCAAAAGCAACACGGGCCAGGTCTCTCATGTGAGTGGACGTCCCGCTCCTCCCGTCGACGAAAACAAAGGAAAGCAGAAACTCCAGGAGTCGCTGAAGGAGAACATTCCGCAGACGATCGAAGACGTCGACAACTTCAAGCGTGACCAAAAGGCCCAGCACATGGGGTCCGACGTGATGAAGGTGGTGCTGGAGGACAAGAATGCCGTGGTCTCGACCTATCAGGATATGGGGCAGACCCCGGCCCCGGCGCCTCGTGAGTTTGAGCCGGAAGCCCTGCCACCCCAGGAGACAGCGCCGCCTACCGCCAACCTCGGCTTGGGCAAAGGCGCGATCGCTCCATTGCAAAAGGAGCATACCGACGTCTCCAACTTCACGAAGGACGCCGACAACAAGCTGAAAGAAGAGGGCGTGACCCAGGAGCAACTCGACATGGTCGACAGCGGCGATCTCGCCACCGCGAACAAGGAAAAGAAGGGAATGGAAGCGACGGCGAAGACCGAACCGCTCGCCGTTCAAAAATTCGCCCAGCAGCAGGGCGACACTGTCGCCAAAGAGTTGAAGGCGGAAGGGGACAAGGAACGCCAGGCGATGCAAAACAAGCGCAAAGGCAATCTTGGCGCGACCGGAGAGAAGCAAAAAAAAGCCAAGACGGAGCTCGAGAAGAAGCGCGAGGAAGTAGCCGCCAAAATAAATGGCATCTACACGACCGCACAGGACAAGGTGAAGAAACGCCTGGCTGACCTCGAAACGGAATCAATGAAACGTTTCGATGATGGCAATGCGAAAGCGACCAAGGCATTCGAAGAGAACGTCAATCGCGAGATGGAGAGCTTCAAAGAGGACCGCTACTCCGGTTGGTTTGGCTGGGCCCGAAAAGCAAAAGACTGGATATGGGGCATGGATGAGCTGCCCGAAGTAAAAGCCATCTTCGATCGCAACCGCGCAACGTTTGTCGCCACCATTGACCAGCTGGTTGCGGACATTTCCGCCGATAACAAGCGCGTGGTTCAGGAATGCAAGGAGGAGCTGGAAAGGGCGAGAACTCAGATCAAGGAGTATGTGGACAAACTCGGGCCGGCCCTGCGCGACGTCGGCAAGAATGCCGCCGCTGAGATGAACTCGAAACTGGACGAGCTCGATAAGTTCGTCGCCAAAAAAGAGGAAGACCTTCAGAACAAGCTCAAGGATAAGCAGACCGCGGCGATCAAAGCGATCGACGAGAAGATCGAGAAGATGAAGGAAGCGATGGCGGGCGCCTTGTCCAAACTGGGCAAGCTCCTTCTCGCGGCGGCCAAGAAGTTCTTTACCTGGGCCCTGGAAAAATTCGGCGTCTCCCTCTCCACCATCGAAGGTATCATCAACAAAGGTGCGGCTGTCCTTAAGGCCATCTTTACGCAACCCGTCAACTTCGTGAAGAACCTGATGAAGGCGGCTATCACCGGCTTCGAAAATTTCGGCAAAAACTTCCTGAAGCACCTGCAGGATGCGCTCTTCGAGTGGCTTACCGGATCGTTGCAGGGACTCAAGCTGCCTTCCACCTGGGACTTCAAGGGCATTATTAGCGTGGCCCTTCAGATGATCGGCATTTCCTGGGTCAACGTGCGCAGGCACCTGGTCACGGTAATGACCGAACCGGTAGTGAAGGGAATGGAGGAAGGCTTCAAGCTCGTCCAGACGTTAGTCCTGGAAGGGCCAATCGCCGCCTGGGAACAACTTAAAGAGATGGCCGGCGAGATGCGCGACGCGTTCATCGACGCGGTCAAGGATTTCATCAAACAGAAGATCATCGAGGAAGCCATCAAGTGGCTGGTCGCCCTTTTCGTTCCCGGCGCCGGGCTCATCAAGGCGGCCATCGGCATCTACGACACGATTGTTTTCTTCATTCAAAAGGCCAAGCAGATCTTCCAAATGGTGAGCAACTTCCTGGGCTCCATCGCGGAGATTGCCGCCGGAAATATCGGCGCGGCCGCCGACGCGATGGAGAAAGGATTGGCTCGAGGGCTTTCGCTCGTGATCAGTTTCCTGGCGCAGTTACTGCACCTGAATGCGGTCACTGACAAGATCCGGAACGCGATCCAGAAGATCAAAAACAAGGTCGATGCCGTCCTGCTAAAGGTAGCAAAGTGGATTGCAGCTCAAGCGAAGAAGCTCTGGGGCGGCATCAAAACAACGGCTGGGAAACTGGTGGCATGGTGGAAGGCGCGGAAGAAATTCACGGCTGGCGGCGAGGCACACTCCCTTCATTTCACAGGTGAAAAGCGATCCGCGCGCTTGGTGGTGGAGAGTGCGCCGGTCGCGTTAGAAACTTTCCTGAAGGAGAAAGAGGACGAGGCGAAGACGAATCCGGACAAGAAGAAGGCGATCGATGCGATCAAGATCCTCGTAGCCAAGGTCATCGAGGCTGAAAAAATGCCCGAGGACCAAAATGAAGCCACTCAAAAGATCGTCGAAGCGGCCATGAACGACATGACGCCGCACTTGATTACTCTCCTGGTCGGCTCGGAAATTGGTTCCGAGACATATCCGATTCCGCTGGAATACACCAAGCGGCGGGCCGGCACCTACGAGCCGATCTTTATCGGCCCGAAAACATCGGAGCGCATTCCTCAAGAGCTGCTCAAGAAGAAGGATAAAGACGAGGTCAACAAGCTTCTAAAACCTGCGGAAAAGATGGATTGGGCCAGGGAGGGCCAGAAAATTGAAACCTACCTTCCCACCAAGCCAAAAAACCTCCCGGGGGGTCCTGAGATCGGCATAAAAGAGCCTTTTAGGATCGAGGTAGGGAAGCGAGTCGAATATGCACCCGGCAACACCCAAGGGGGTCGCAAGATCAATGCGGAGCTCAGACCCTTCGGCTACCGCGCCCGTGCCGAAGGCAAAGATGGCGATCACATCATTGAGATGCAGATCGGCGGTCCAAATGAACTTCCTAATCTCTGGCCTCTGGCCCAAGGAGAAAATCGTTCCAGCGGATCGCTGCTCGCGAATGAAATCGACCGCGTCAAGGCCACGCTTCGGACGACAACGAAGAAGAAGCCCGCGACGGGTAAGTTTCACCTCTTGATTGTGAAAACGCGCACTTGATGAGTGTTGAGCTACTCGGCCTCGCCGGCACGGTCGGACGCGTTAGCGGCCCACTTTGAAAGAGCGTTGCGACCCATGGGCGTGCCCCAGGGGTCAACATTCAGTAATCATGCAACCCCTTGTCTCCTGCATCATGCCTACGGCCGATCGGCGGCGCTTTGTGTTGCGGGCCATCCGCTGTTTTCTCGCGCAGGAATATGCGGAGAAGGAACTGGTCATCGTCGATGACGGAGCCGATTCGGTGGCGGATCTGGTCCCAGACGATTCGCGCCTTCGATACTTTCGCAACGACACCCGCCAGCCGGTGGGCGCGAAACGGAACTTTGCCTGTCGCGAGGCGCTCGGTGAGGTGCTGGTGCATTGGGATGATGACGACTGGAGCGCGCCCTGGCGGCTACGTTATCAGATCGAACAACTCCAGGAAGCAGGAGCGGATATCTGCGGACTGAACCGCGTCTGGTTTTATGCGATCGGGGAAAAGCGGGCCTGGGAATATGTCTATCCGCCGCAGCAAAAACCGTGGGTTTACGGCGCGAGTCTCTGTTACACGCGCGAGTTCTGGCAGAAGCATCCGTTCCCCGAAATTCGCCTGGGGGAAGACACACGTTTTGTCTGGGCCGATGCCAGGGCGCGCGTGCATGCCCTGCCGGATTCGCGCTTCCTGGTCGCCCTGATTCACGATAAGAACACCAGCCGCAAGCGCACGACGGACTCGCGCTATCAACCGCGCGACCTCGGCGAGATTGAGCGTTTGCTTGGACATGACACCGTGGGGTTCTTTTCGCCTGACACCATCCAGACGAAGTCAACCAAGCCGCGAGCGCTCATCTCGGCGGCCCTTGGCATTGGCGATATCTTGCGGGTGACACCGCTCATTCGCGTAGCGCATCAGCTCGGCTACGAGGTGGACGCGCTCCTGGCCACTGATTATCCAGAGGCGGCAAAGCTGCTCGAGGGAGCGCCGGAAATTCGTCGCGTTTTCCAGGTGCCCAGTGCTCGCTGCCGCGACGGCGTCACCATGGTCGAGGGTTTGGCGGATTCCGATTACGACGTCGCCGCGTTCACCAGTTGGAGCGCGCCGCTGCGCAAACGCGTCCGGTCCCGCCGCGCCTTTGCTTTCAATCGCGCGCTATGGCTAAAGGAAGGTGACAGCCGGAGCGTGGAGCGCATCGCGCGCGATCTTGGCTGGCAAGGCGCGATGCCCGAGCCGTTCGCGATGGCGTCGTCGCGGCGCTTCGAACTGCCGGCCGGGACGGTGGCAATTCATCCGGGCTGCAAGGTGGAGTGGCCCTGGAAAAAATGGCACGGCTTCGATGAGCTCGCGCGAAAATTTCCCAGCGTGGTGATCGTCGGTGCGGTGGAGGATTTGCGCACCGATGGCACCTATTTTCAGCGTGATTTTGTCTGGCCGGAGCACGCGCAAAACTTTGTCGGCAAACTCACGCTGCCGGATACCGCGGCACTGCTCCGCGCCTGTGCGGCCGTGGTTTCGAACGATTCGGGGCTGATGCAGCTCGCGGTGGCACTGGGGGTGCCGACCTTTGGCATTTTCGGAATCACAAGCCCGACGCGCGAGGCGATGCCCTCGAAGTATTTCCACGCGATCACGAAAGGGCTGCCGTGCGAGGCCGCCCGCCACGCGGGCACCTGGGGCCGCCGCGATTGCGATCGACATCTCGAGTGCTTGAAAACGCTTACGCCAGACGAGGTATTTATGAAAGTAACCGAATTCCTATCCGAAGCGGCCTCCGCCTCAGTCCTTCCTGATACGTCGCAAGCCAGCATCGCAACCGTCGCGAGACCTAAGAACCAACAGAATCCTGAGACGATCGATCTCGTCTATCACGGCTATGTCTTCGACGCGTCGGGTTACGGGCAGGCCGCGCGCGCCTACATTCACGCGCTTCATGGCGCGGGCGTGAATATCGCCGTCGTCGATCTTGCAAACCACGCACGCCAAGTGCCGGACAAGCTGGTTGAATCGCTCGCGGGCCGCAGGATCGACGCCGATTTCCATCTTTTCCATGGCATCCCTCCCCTCTGGGCACGTCGCGCGTTTCCGCTGCGCAATGTGATTGCAATGACAGTGTGGGAAACCGACGCGATGCCACCACAATGGCGGCCGGCCCTCAACCACGCACTCGAAGTGTGGCTTCCTTGTCAATTCAACGTCTCGGTGTTTGAGCGCGCCCTTGGCAAGCCGATCTTCAAACTGCCACACGCCTGGGCACCCAATAACGCGATTCCCGCACCCGATCTCATCCCGAGATGCGGCATCCGCGAAAACGATTTCGTTTTTTACAGCATCTTCGAATGGCAGGAGCGCAAGGGACCAAATGAAATGATCGAAGCGTTCTTGCGCGCGTTTCCCGAGCCCGCGCCGGTGGTACATCGCGATCAAGACGAATCCCGGCGCAGCTCGAGTGGCTGCTGCGACGCTGGCGGAGCTGCGCCGCTGTATTCCGTCGGAAGCGCGCGTCGAGCTGCGGGCCGAGGCTTGGAGCGAAGAACAGATGGCAGCATTCCAGCAGCGCGGCGATTGCTACGTCTCTCTCCACCGAGGCGAGGGCTGGAATTATCCGCTCTTTGAGGCGGCGGGCCGCGGTAAAGCAATCGTCGCGACCGGTTTCTCCGGCCCAACTGAGTATCTAGATCCAGCCGTGCATCGCCTGGTCCGGCACCGTGGCGCACCGGTGCGACAGCGCTACGCCTTCTATTCCACCGCGATGCAGTGGGCTGAGCCGGAAATCGAGCACGCGATCGAGCTGTTGCGCGCCGCGTTTATGGAACGAGAGCAGTCTCCGCCCTTGTCCGGCGCAGCCGAGAAGATCCAGCGCGATTTTTCCTCCGAAGGGATCGGCGAGGCTGCACGGCAGCGTTTACTCCAGTTGCTTCGCAAAACCAATCCAGCGAAATGGGAGCGCTTCGACCGCCATGAACAGCAGGACATCATGGCCCCCGCGATCCCGATTCCCGGCGATTGGTACGACGCCGATTATTTCGAACACGGGCGAAAGAGTAATTGGCGCGAGGGCTACACATGGCATGCGTTCGCCGCGCTGTTCCGCGAGACCGCGGAATTTCTCGCGACCATGTTGCCGGAGTCGGAGTCCTTCCTTGATGCCGGCTGCGCCAAAGGCTTCCTCGTCCGGACACTGCGGGAGCGTGGCAAACAAGCATGGGGCTTCGACCACAGTCCGTGGGCCATTGAGCACGCCGAAGAATCGGCCAGGCCTTTCTTGCGCCTGGACGGCGTGGGGGAGTTCGATTTCGATCGTGAATTTGACGTGACTCTAAGCTTCTTTCTGCTCGAGAGCCTGACCGAGTCGCAAGCACTCGCATTTCTGGAGCGGGCACGAAAGGAGACCCGCCACGCGCTTGTCTCGGTCATTCACACCAGGGAAGAGGAATCAACCAAGCCAATTGCAGGCGAGGACCGCGATCTTTCGCATATCACCCTGCAGAGCCGAGCCTGGTGGCACGACCTAATTTTGCGGGCGGGCTGGCGGCAGGATGTGCTGCACCGGATTGCCCAATGCACCGCGCAGTCGCACATTTTGCCGACGCGAATGGGTTGGGAAATTTTCATCTACAGCGCCCAATGAGAATCCAGCCGATCGTCGTCACGTGTCCCGAAAGGGCTGAAATGCTCGACCAAACGCTCGCCCGTTTTCAGGCTACTGATTGGGGAGCGCCCCCTTTTGTCCAGATGGATGCCGCCGTGTCCGGTGACGGCCAAACACGCCAGACAAACAATGTCTGGCAAGCGTTGGCGTGGTTCATGGAAATGAACGACGCAGATTTCGCGCTCCTCCTCGAGGACGACCTGGATTTCAACCGGTTCCTCCGCTGGAATCTGGAGCGATGGTCGCCGATGGTCGAGGGTCAGCTGCATTTGGGCAGTCTATACAACCCTAACGTCCGGCGCGTTGATGAGGGCACCGATCACTTTACCGCCGATCCGAATGCATGTTACGGCAGCCAGGCTTACCTTTTATCGCGAGAAGCTGTTTCGCTGAGCCTTCGTGACTGGGAGAAAGTGGTCGGGATGCAAGATATCAAGCTCACTCGTATCATCGCGGGCGCCGGCCATGCGGTTTATTATCACAAGCCCTCCCTAGTCCAGCATGTGGGGACGGAGAGCTGCTGGGGAGGTGGCTTTCATCATGCCTCCGATTTCAGCGGCGCTTGGAAGGCGGAATTCTCATGCGAACGCATTCCCGGTTGGTTCACCTTTCCCCAACTTTACAGTCAGGCCGTAAGCGAAGCGAAAGATGGCGATATCTTCGTGGAAATCGGCGCATGGCTGGGTCGAAGTACCGGCTTTTCTTGGTCAGTGTGTGAAAGCGTCCGGCAAGCGAATTAAACTGCTGGTTGTGGATACGTTTACGGGCAGCTCCACTGAGCCTTCGATGGTTTCTTCTGTGCGAGCACTTGGCGGTTCCGTGCGCCCGGATTTCGAACGAAACATGCGCTTAGCGGACGTGCTGGAGTTAATGGAGATCAAAGAGGCCCGATCGGTGGAAGCGGCATCTGCAATTCCGGAAGGCTCATGTGCCTTCGTCTTCATCGATGCGGACCACCGCTACGATGCGGTTCGAGCGGATATCCGCGCTTGGATTAACAAGGTCCGGCCCGGCGGCATCCTTGCCGGCCACGATTGTTACACCTATGCGGAAGTATTCAATGCCGTGCGCGATGAACTGCAAGGGCAATTCATCACGACCGACGAGAATGTCTGCATTCACCGAATCGGTGCCGCAACTGCCCGTATACGGTAGGCCAACCCGGGCCGTCATGAGTCTGGACTTGATCTCGCTGTCGATAGCCATCCGCCTGATACGAGGACCGTGGGACTCGCTGGTTGCCAATATGTGGGGCCGCTCCTCGGAGTTTCCGGCGGAGTATCTACTCGATTGCTTTCCGTATCTGCGCGGGCACATCCGGTTTGAGCTGACACCGCGCCCGGACTTAGCGTTTTATTCTGTCTATGGTTATGTCGAAAATCGTTATGACGGGGCGCGGCGTTTAGTCTATGCCGGCGAGCCAGGCGATCACTTGGCGCAAGGTGGGAAAATCTCCACCGAAGTATCCGAGCAGGGATTCTATCACTTTGGCATTACCTGCGCGGCGGAGCACGTCAGCCCCAGCCACTGCTATATGCCGCAGGGGTTGTTGCATCTTAACCTTTATAACAGCGGCGTATCGACCCTTCTCCGTCGACCGTCTGAGCCCCCCCCACAAAAGGAGTTCTTTTGTAATTTCATTTATTCGAACGGCCACTCACGCGATCGGATCGAATTCTTTCGCAAGCTCTCGCGTTACAAGCGGGTCGAATCGCTTGGCCACGTTAGAGGAACAACGACGCACTGGCTGGAGCCGCCTACAGCCGTCGCGGTTACCTGCTAAAACAGAGATTTCAGGCACGCTGCAAGTTTTCGATCGCGATGGAGAACACTTACTTCCCGGGATATAACACCGAAAAGATAACTGACCCGTTCGTGGCCCGCTCCGTCCCTATCTATAAGGGCGACCCAAGGATCGCCGAGACTTTCAACCCGCGAGCGTTCATTAACCTGGACACGTTCCCATCGGAGGATGATGCGATCGAGTTCATCAAGGTCGTTGATCAGGACGATGCTCTCTACCAAACGTATCTGGATGCGCCACCGTTTGTGGACAACGTCATTCCCACTCAATTGTGCGACGAGGTACCACCTTGAGTTCTGGCGAAAGATATTAGGATGAGCCGACTTCCGCAGGAGAGCCCCGTGCCGCACTTGGAGGATTGAACGGCGCTCCGACATCCCCGGCTGAAAATCGCGCCGCGAGGCCTGGCTTTCCCAGATCGGACCAATGAAATGAATTCTAGAGGTCCGGCCGCACTCGTCCACCTCGGTGCCGGCATCGGTAATGTAGTGTTCGCGACACCGTTGCTCATGGCGCTGCACGAGCTCGGCTTTTCGGTCGACGTGCTGCTCACGGCGGATTATTCGCAAACAGCCGCGCTCCTTCACCCATGGAGCGTTGTGCGAGAGGTCTTCACCCGGTCCACCCAGCCCTCCTTACTGCTTTACGAACGAATTGCGCCCGCGTTGCCGCCGTTTTACCAGCCACGCTTCGGCCGGACGATTGCGCGGCGTCCGAACGCGCTGGCGCGGCCGCCGGACTCCCTCTTTTATGAAAATGAACAGGATTTCTATCTGCATTTCGCCCGCGCGGTTGGTTATCCGGCCGCTCGATCCCCGCAGCCCTGCTTGCCGATTGCTCCCGCGGAAAAATGCGGGGTCACATCGCGCACCGTCGTTCTCGCGCCGGGCTGCAAGACCGGCATAATGGCGACGAAACGCTGGCCGCATTTCGCGGAGCTGGCGGCGGCGTTCAGCGATGTCGTGGTCGTCGGCACACCCGACGATTTGCGGCAACACGACAACGCGCCGATGAATTTTCCACCCCACGTGCGCTCGCTGGTGGGACAACTCTCTTTGCGTGAAACGGCGGAACTGATGGCAGCTGCCGGCGTCGTTGTAGGAAACGATAGCGGCTTGAGCCATGTCGCCGCCGCGGTCGGCACACCGACGGTAATGCTCTTCGGTCCAACTCCACACCAATCGCTCGGACCGATGCCACACAACGTTAGAGTGCTCCGGGCAGGATTGCCCTGCGAGCCGTGCTGGTTTCGGGATCGTTTTCGCGTATGTGGGAAAAGGATCGAGTGCCTCTCGATGCTGCGCGTCGAAACCGTCATCCGCGAAGTCTCTGGCTGCCTCGCATAGAAGTGCCGTGAGCGGGCGCCGCGAAGTGGAGCCGAAGACGGGATTCGAACCCGTGACCTACGGTTTACGAAACCGTTGCTCTACCAACTGAGCTACTTCGGCCTGACCGCGGAACGCGGATGGGAACATGCCACCCGCTCGCAAAGCCGCAAGCTGTTGCCGCGCGGCCCCTCTCAGCGCGGGACCTCGAAGAGAGCGATGCCTGCGGTGATAGGTAGATTGCGTCTGGTGGCCGGGCGCGCACCGACTCTCTAGCCCACGGTCTTACGCGGTTTCTGCGCCCGGCTTAGAGACGGAAAATGCGTTTGAGCCAAGGCCAAAAACCCGGACGCGTGCCTCGGCTCGAGGTCCCCGCTCGCGCCACCAATACCGGCACATTCGCGCGGTTGACGATGCTCCGGGTCAGGTCGCCCATGATATAATGTCCGAGCGGGCCGCGCGTCTGCGAAGTGCCGGTCACGATTAAATCGTGTTTTCGTTCGTTCACTTCCGCAAAAACCTGGCTGAGGACAATCCCGTGGCGCACGCGGACCTCCGTGGCGACCCCCATATCTTCCAGACTTTTTTTCTGCGCGAGCAGGTTACGGCCGAGCTCGGAGCCGGACTGCAAGAGTTGATCCACATCTTCCTCGAGGCGGACCAGATCGGCGTAGATGGCGGGCGGTTCCGCCATGATGTGGAGAAGAGTAACCGACGCGCCCACCGCCGCGGCGACCTTTCCAGTCAATTGCACCGCTGCGTCGATGTAAGTTTTCCCGCCGGTGCACACCACGAAGCTCTTCAGCGTTTCGCAGGAGCCGGTCGCGAGCAGGACCGGCGACGGAATCGCCTTGATCACTTCATAGCTTTTTTCGCGCGCCAATAGAGGCCGGTGGTTCCTTTGCGCTCCGCGCCAATGATGGTGAGATCGTACTGCGATTCGGTGGTTTGGTGCAGGATCTCGCGAATCGGTTCGCCAGTGCGCAAAACAAGCTCGGGCGCGACACCGAAGCCGCGACAACTTCTCCACCTCGCCCTCGAGCGCGGCGCGTAACAGACCTTCGTCCTCGGACCTCTCGGCGATTCCGAGCAGCGTCGTCTCGGCGCGACACGGTCCCGCCAGCAGACCACCGAGTCGGACCGGTTTGTCAGCCGGGTCGGTACCGTCGCTGCAAATCAAGACGCGCATGGGATTAGACTTTGTGGCCGGTCAAGAGGGTATAAATCACAATAGCTGCGCCGATGAGCGGCAGCGGCACGAAGGCCAGCCGGATTTTTGGACCCGCAAAATATTGGGTGGAAATGGCGCCGATTTGCGCGCCGATCGCCGCGCCTGTGTGCATCACCAATGCGATCAGGATATCGACATTCCCTTTGATGGCGTGAGTGAAGGTGCCGTAGCTGGCCGAAATGATGATCTCGAAGAGATCGGTTCCCACCGCGAGATGCGTGGGAATTCCGAGGACGTAGACCAGCATTGGCATCCGTATGTAACCGGCGCCGCCGCCCAGGAAGCCAGCGAATAATCCACCGATGAAAGAAACAAGAATGATCACCCAGAGCGAAATTCTCACCCCCGAGGTGGGCAGGGAAATCATGGGCCAGAGATGAAAGCGCTGGATGGCCCTGGTCCGGTGGCTGAAGGAGGTCTCGTCTCTCTTCGCCGCCGTCCCGGGAACCTTGGTGCGCGGCCGGCGTTTCTTTTGCAGCCGCAGCGTTCGCCAGGCTTCCCACATCATGAAACCGGAAATGCTCACGTAGATCGACGATTGAAATGATGCTTACGACCGCGTTCACGTTCCCCGCACGCTTTAACATTTGGATCAACTGGGCGCCCACTTCCGCGCCGCCCATCGTTCCGACCGCCATGATCAAACCGAGGCGCAAATCGACATTGCCCAGCGCCCGATGCCGCTTCGCTGCCACGACCGATTTTCCGACGATATGCGCCAGGTCTGTCCCGACGGCGAAATTCCAATCCAAGCCCACAGCGCGGAGCGCTGGCCCGGCGATAAAACTCCCGCCTACCCAAAAAATCCACCCATGACACCGATCAGAAATCCGATCACCACAAGATAGACCGGATTTATGTGCGAATTCGAGATCGGGAAAAACATGGACTATTCCGAGCGCCCGCGGAGAAGGCGGAAGAGCCAGGTGGTGAGACTCTCCAGGACGACGGCCTGCCCAATGACGAGCGCGATTGCAACTGCCGCGTAAATCTTCACATGATGCAGATGCAGGTCCTGCAGCCAGCCCGAGAGGAAGTGGAGCACGAGGAAGAAATAGCCGGTCACGAGGACCGCATAGACGGCCAGTTCGATCACGAACGCGCGAAGCGTCGTCGTAGTTTCAGTTTTCATCGTAACCTCGGCCCGGCATCACCCATTCTTCGCCGGCGATGGGTCCGCCGGTTGCGCGGAACCGCATAAAATTCCTTTGCGTGGGGCATGTTTCTTCCTAGGTTCGACTTCGCTTTTAGCAGGCGAACCTATGGCTGACGCAGCAAATAAATATCCCGAAAACGTCGGAGGACAGTTCTACGTCGATGACCAGTGCATCGATTGCGATTTGTGCCGGGAAACTGCGCCCGCCAATTACAAACGGAACGACGACGGCGGGCATTCCTTCGTTTACAAGCAGCCGGAAAGTCCGGAAGAAGAAGCTCTCTGCAAGGAAGCCATGGAAGGCTGCCCGGTCGAGGCGATCGGCAGCGACGGTTAGCGCGGCGTGTCGACGCCGTCCGTGGACGGTGCGTTCACCAATGGCGGCAAACCCCGAAGTTCCGGTCGCTCTCACCATCGCCGGATCCGACAGCAGCGCCGGAGCCGGCATCCAGGCCGACCTGAAAACCTTCAGCGCTCTTGGCGTCTATGGCCTGACCGCGATCACCTGTGTCGTGGCGGAGACTCCCGGACATGTCTCGGAAATCGAACCAGTTGGCGCGAAGATGGTTTCCGCGCAGATCGAGGTTCTCCTAAGAAGCTTTCCTGTGGCGGCGATCAAGACCGGGCTGCTTTTCTCGCGTGAGATCGTGGCGGCGGTGGCGGCGACGCTTCGCGCGCAGTCGACCCAAGCGGCGTTCTCTCTGGTGATCGATCCGGTCATGGTGGCCACGAGCGGTGATCTTCTCCTGCGCGACAGCGCAGTGGAGACGTACGAGCGGGAGTTATTTCCGCTTGCGAGTCTCCTTACCCCAAATCTCGACGAAGCGGCCCGATTACTGGGAGAACCGATTGGCGATTTGGGTGTGATGCGCGCCGCCGGCGCAAAACTGGCGGAGAAATATCAGGTCCCGGTTTTGTTGAAAGGCGGTCACCTGGCCGGTGACAATGCAATCGACCTTCTCTTTATTACAGGAGGCATTGTGGAATTCTCTGCGCCCTTCTCGCGCGGAATAGCGACACATGGGACAGGTTGTACTTACTCGGCGGGGATTACCGCCGGCCTGGCCAAGGGTCTCTCGCTCGAAGAATCGGTGCGGCGCGCCAAGAAGTTCGTGACCGCAACAATCCTCCAGCATCACAGTTGGGAGAAGGGCGCGGCCGCGCCCCTGCAGGCTCTCAATCATTCGCCTAGCGAGTTGTAGTACAGGCATATTGCCTGTGGGCCGGCGGGCCTCTCGTCTGCCAGTTGCCGATGATAGAACGGGCTAGAAGCCCATTCGCCCCACAGGCAAGATGCCTGTGCTACCCCGCGGCTCGACGGAGTCTCGCCCTACCATCCGTGGTTTCGCTGGCTCGACGGAGTCTTGGTCTCCTACTCCAAACTGATCAGGAGCAGGATCACGAGCAGGAGGATTCGGGGGCTCGCGTTACCGCGAAGCTGGGGTCGATTGCTTTTCCGCTTCCCAACGCTTCTCTTTCATCGCCTCCACCGCGGCGGCGGTCTCGGCCTGTTTCTTACTTCGACCGGTACCCTCCCCGAGCACAATGCCTTCCCAAACGGCACGAACGATAAACGTCTTTTCGTGCTCCGGCCCGCTCTGCGAGATCACTTCGTAGACAGGACTGCGGGGCGAAATCGATTGGAGCAGCTCCTGCAGGTGGCCCTTGGGGTTGATATCGGTCGGCTCTTGCACGAGTTGCGCCAGGTCGCCCGCCGCCTGCTCCAAAATGAACCGACGCACCGTGGCCAGATCGCTGTCGAGATAGATCGCTCCGACCAGCGCCTCGAAAGCGTCCGCGAGTGTTGAGTTTCGTTCGCGGCCGCCACTCGCATCCTCGCCGCGCCCTACTATCAGATAACGTCCCAGCTCGAGTGTGGCGGCGTGAATGGCAAGCGCTTCCCGCGAAACGAGCCGCGAGCGAAGCTTCGTCAACTTTCCTTCGGCCTCATCCTTGAAATGGCCAAAGAGATGTTCCGTCATCACGAGTTGCAGAACCGCATCACCCAAAAACTCCAGGCGTTGATTATCGAAATGATGCTGCCGGGTCTCGTGTCTCACGCTTGGATGCGTGAGCGCTTCCGTGAGCAAGAGCGGATTGCGGAACTTGTGGCCAATGCGGTCTTCGAGCGGATTCACGTGGAAGGGACAACTGGAAGATACGCTATTTTTTTTGAAAGACTGCTATGGAGGTCACCAAATCGAGGGCCCGCTGGAGCACAGGATCGCGCACCGTCGTTTTTTCGGGGCCACGGCCTCGCCGCTGCGCCGCTTCCATGGCTTCCAGTTCAGGATTCTTGCCGGAGATAAGCGCGGCCTCGTTCAGATGCGGCCGTTCGTTCTCGACCACGAAAGGCGTCATCCCCTTCTCCTGGCTTTGTTGAAAGACTTCTCGCTTATCCGCCGCCGGCATCTCGACCGGCACATCCGGTTTGAGTCCGCCGGGGAAAAGGGGTCGATCTTCGGGCAAGACCGCTTCGCTCACAGCGATGCGCAGAATTTTTCCGCTCGGAAGTTTCAGGTCGGAATATTCCACGGCCCGGCCGGCGGTCGGCTGACCGATGATCAACGCCTTATCATAAAGATGGATCGCGCCGGCGACCGCTTCAGCCGCACCGGCCGTATCGCCATCTGCGAGAATGATCGTCAAACCTTGATAGGAAGGATCGCGATCCGAGGTGAAAGTCCGTTCCTGTTTGACCGCGGTCTTACGCAAACTGAAAAGCGGCCTTCCTTTCGGACAAAAACGCTTCGCGAACTCGGCTGCGATCGCAAAATCGTTCGTAACCGGGCTGGCCCGCAAATCGATCACGAGCGCGTCCACTTTCTTGGCGGCGAAAGTTTTCAGGTTCGCATCGAGCGCGTCGAGGTTCGGACGGTTCAAAGCTCCGAGTCGAAGATAACCAACATGCCCTTCCAGGATTTCACCGAAAAACGGGGTGGCCGGCCCCAACGTTTCGGACGCCGGATCGGCGAGCAAGACCACTCCGCGCCCCAACCGCGTAAGGATTCCTTCAAAAGTCGCGCGATTCAGTTCAATCTCGTTCAGGGCCTCAGGTTTGATGTAATTGCTCTTCAGCAATTGGATCGCTTCCTTCAGGTCCGCGGGGTCCATTGAATCGACGAGCGACTTTGTCGCGGGCGTCGGTGGCGGCGGCGGAGTCGACGACGAGACCGGTGGGGCCGATGCGCCGGTGCCCGGTTTGGCCGGAGTCTGCCCGGAGAGATTGGCCGCCGCGCTCCAACCGAAAAAGAGGGCGATAAGTAGAGAGACGTGCCGGGACATCAGTGGCCCACGATCTTAGCCTCTACTGCGCCAAGAGCAATATCCCGCCGGTAATGGCAGCCTTCAAAATCGATCTGCGAGACCGCTTCGTAGGCCCGTGCGCGGGCCGCCGCCACGCTTTCACCGAGCGCGGTCACGGCGAGGACACGGCCGCCGGCCGTCACAACGGTGTCGTTTTCCCTTCGCGTTCCAGCGTGAAAAACGTGGACGTCCTTCGCCTTCGCCGAGGCCTCCAAACCACGGATCGGCTTTCCGGTTTCGTACTTGTCCGGGTAACCCCCCGAAGCGAGGACCACTGTGACCGCCGCCCGCTCATCCCATTCGATCGTTCGACCCTCGAGCGTTCCATCGATGGTCGCTTCGAAGAGCTCGAGCAAATCTGACTTCAGACGGGGCAGAATGACTTGCGTTTCCGGATCGCCGAAGCGGCAGTTGAACTCCAGGACTCGCGGTCCATCCGGCGTAATCATGAGACCGGGAAAGAGCAGGCCGCGAAATATGACGCCACTCGTGATCAAGCCATCCAGTAAAGGAAGCATAACCTCGCGGCCGAATTGAGTCTGCAGGTCGACATCGAAATTATCCGCCGGACTGAATGCGCCCATGCCTCCCGTATTTGGTCCCGAATCCCCATCATAGGCCCGCTTGTGATCTCGTGCGGTCGCCAGCATCCGATAGCTCTTCCCATCCACCAGCGCGTGCAGCGAGCACTCCGAACCGGTCAGGCATTCTTCGATCAGGATGCGCGTCCCCGCATCGCCAAAACGGCGTTCTGTCATCATCGATTCGATCGCCTGGCGCCCCTGCGCCACATCCTGCGCGATGATCACGCCCTTTCCGAGCGCGAGCCCGTCGGCCTTGATCACGATTGGAAATCGCGTCTCTTCCACGAAGGCCAGCGCCGCTTCGACTTTGGAGAAAGCCGCGCCGCGCGCGGTTGGGATCTTGTTTTTTCGCATCAATTCTTTCGCAAAAATTTTCGAGGACTCGAGGCGGGCGGCCGACTTCGACGGGCCGAAAACACGAAGCTTCTCCGCTTCGAAAAGGTCGGCGATTCCAGCCGCGAGCGGATCGTCCGGTCCGATCACCGTTAGTTCGATCTGGTTTTCCTTGGCAAACCGAACCAACGCCGGCAGATCGTTCGCGGGGATCGGGACGTTCTCTCCGAGTTCCGCCGTGCCCGCGTTTCCTGGCGCGCAAAAAATGCGGTCGACGCGGGAGGATTGACTCAACTTCCAGACGAGCGCGTGTTCCCGCCCGCCGCTGCCAACGACAAGAATTTTCACAGCAGTGGAGTACCTCGGTCGGACATATCGGTTCGAATCGTCCTAGCGAAATCGGGCAAGTGCAAGCCCGGAGCGGTCTCTCTGAAGCCGCCGCCCTGCGGGCGGCGCCCTCCGGTGTGATTCCCACCAAACGCTTCGCACAGCGAAGCGGCTACAGCGCCGTCATACACCCCTTCTGGTTCGTTACTCTCCGCTTGCGCCACGCCCAATTGCTCCTACAGATGGCGGATGAAGTCTGCGCGCGCTTCGGTCCTGAAACCGCAATGTCCGTCGCGCATCGTCCTGGACCGGATCGCGGACAAATGGACGGCGCTGATCATCCAGGTCCTGGCTAACGGAACGCGACGCTACGCTGCGTTACAACGGGAAATCGGCGGGATTTCTCAGAAGATGCTGACCCAAACACTTCGCAGCCTGGAGCGCGACGGTTTGGTCCTGCGCAAGGTCCATCCGGTCGTCCCGCCGAAAGTCGAATATTCGCTCACTCGCCTCGGGCGCACCTTGATCGATCCGCTGAACGGGCTTTGCCGATGGTCGGAGAGGCATTTGCCTGAACTGCAAGCGAACCGACAACTGGCAGCGGCAAAGACGGAGATTCGTTAAGAAGTTACAAAGTTAAAATGTGTCGGAACAGGGCTCGTGTGACACTTGTAACTTTTTCAACGCTTTAGCTTTCTCCATGAGCCGCACCTTTCTCTTGTCGCCCGCTTATGCTGGCGGCCAGCGCGCCCAGATGATCATGAACGAACGGGCCCAATTCGAGCTCGCACGCCGTTTGCGCAGCCCGGACCGACCGACTCTCGGCGAAGTGTTTACCTTTCTGAGCGGACTCTATTTTCGAGGAAAACTCGCTTACGCGAACGTCTTCGCGCAGCCGGCGCCTGGAACATCCGGCGTGCTCGTCATCACGCCTAACCGCGGCCTTGTCCCAGCCGCGTCACCGATCGGGGTCGAGGACCTGCGCGACTTCGGCACGGTGGACATCGATGAAGACGATCCGCGTTATCGGAAACCGCTCGAACGCGACGTGAAGAAGCTGGCGAAAAAGTTGACGGCGAATTGCGAAGTGGTCCTGCTCGGAAGCGTGGCGACCGGGAAATATGTCGATGTTCTCCTCACGCATTTTGGGAAACGGCTGCGTTTCCCAGCCGATTTCGTCGGGCGCGGGGACATGAGCCGCGGGGGACTGTTGCTCCGCTGCGCGGTGGATCGCAACGAATTGCCATATATTTCCGTGGCAGGCGCGGTCCGAAAAGGAAAGCGACCGGCCAAGCTCGAGCCACGAAGATATACGAAATGACCTGTTCGCCGTCATCCCGAGCGGAGCGAAGGCGAAGGGCCCCGTCGTGCGTCGGGCGACTTCGCCTCCCGCGCCGATAAGAAGTTCGCACGGGGTCCTCTCGACTGCGCTTCGCTTCCCTCGGGATGACAAGCATCGGTTTTAATTATGGCTCTCGAACTGAAACCATCCACTGCCGCCCGATGGAAGCCCGTTCCGTCGACGAAATTCCCGTCGGCGACGACTGGCAATACGAGCCGAAATGGGATGGCTTCCGCTGCCTCGCCTTTCGAGATGGCAAAGATGTTTTCCTGCAATCGAAAGCGGGACAGCCGCTCGCGCGCTACTTCCCCGATGTGGTAGCGCAAATTCAGGCCCTAAAGGCGAAACGCTTTGTCCTGGACGGCGAACTGGTTATTCCGGTCGGCCGCGCTCTTTCCTTCGATGAACTGCAATTGCGACTGCATCCCGCCGCAAGTCGCGTGCAAAAACTTGCCGCGGCGCATCCGGCCCTGCTGATCGCGTTCGATCTGCTCGCGGACAGCGCCGGAAAATCATTGCTTGAGTCGCCGCTGCGCGAGCGGCGCAAAAAACTCGAGGTCTTTGCGCGCGAAAACTTCAAATCGAAAAGCGGCCTCCGGTTATCCCCCGCGACGACCAAGCTCACCACCGCGAAGAAATGGCTCGATAAAACCGGCGGCAATCTCGATGGCGTAATGGCGAAGCAAATCGATTCCGCCTACGCCTCAGGTGAGCGGACCGCCATGGTGAAAGTGAAACAGATTCGCAGCGCCGACTGCGTGGTGGGCGGGTTCCGATACGCCACCGGCTCGCGCATGATCGGTTCGCTTCTCCTCGGATTGTACGATGATGACGGTCTGCTGCATCATGTCGGCTTCACCTCCGCTTTCAAGAAGAGCGACCTCCCCGAGCTGACAAAAAAATTCGAAGCGTTGAAAAAGAAACCGGGATTCACCGGCAATGCGCCGGGCGGTCCGAGCCGTTGGAGCACGGAGCGCAGCGCCGAATGGGAACCGGTCGATCCGAAGACGGTGGTGGAAGTCACCTACGATCATTTTACCGGCGGACGTTTCCGTCACGGGACAAAGATCGTGCGCTGGCGCCGGGACAAAGCGCCGCGGCAATGCACGATGGATCAGGTCGAGCATCGCGAAGGAAGATCGCTCGCGCTGCTGTAGCTGCTTCGCTGTGCGAAGCGCACGACGAACTCAGATGACACATCGAACTCACGCCGCCCACATGACGGCGGCTACAGCAACGGTTGAGCGGCGGACTTACGGTTCCGGGTTCAACTCGAAGTTGATGTTCACCTCGTAGAACGCGCCACCCAGGCCCTTCGGCAAGGGATCGACCTGTGTCACCTTCTTCGCAATCGCGGCGACCGATTCATCCACCACCACGTTGCCGGACGGTCTCACGATCGTGAACTTCGAGATGCGGCCATCTTTTTCGATGCGAATTCGGACCAGCGCAGACATCTTGGCTCCGACGGCGACACTGGTCTTCGGTTGGATCCATTCACTGTAAAATCGGTCGTGGAGCATCTTCCCGTACCAGCTGAATTCCGAGGTTCGGGCCGCCCCGCTTGCTTCCGTTCCGCCGGATTTCTGGCCGTCCACCCCATCCGCGCTGGCGGGCGCAATCTTGACCGACTCCTTCTTCGCTTCGTCGGTTGGCTTCTTCTGCTCAGACGGTGTGGCGCTCTTTTTCGGCGAAGGCTTCGGCGTGGCTTTTGCCTCAGCAGGTTTTTTCGGGGTAGGTTTGGGCGTCGGCTTCGCGGTCGGTTTCACCGACGCTTTCGGGACGGGCGTCATGCTCGGTTTCGCAGGCGGAGTCGGGACGGGAGAGGGCGACGGCGTAGGCGTGGCGACTGGAAGTTGAATATCGCTTTTTGCCGAGGCCGGAGCAGGCGGGTCCTCCTGTTCCTCCGGTTTGGTGGGAGGCGTATCTGCTTCTGACGGAGGTGTTGTCTCAACCGCCGGCTCCGTGCGCGACGGCCACGCTCGCCGCTCAGCCACACGATGCTCTGCAAGTTCGGCCTCCCCTTCTCGTGGTTCCAACGAACGAGCGCGATGACAACCGCGATGTGCGCGACCGCGATGATCGTGACGTTGCGCCAAAAGCGTGCGTCTCGCGGCATCGCCTATTTCTGTCTCAGCCTTGGTCGCGATCCCCACTTTGGTGATTTGCGCGCGCTGCAGCGCATCCATCAAGGCGATCAACTTCTGCACCGGCAGCTCGCGATCGGGACGAATCACGACGGCCACATCCGGATTTGCGCGTTTCAGTTCCGTCAGTCGCGCGACGAGCGTCTGCGCATCGACCAGCTCGTTGTTGAACTTGATCGCTTCCTGGCGATCGATCGAGATCGTCTGGACCTGCGCCGGATTGACCGGCGCATTCGCCGCGCCGCTCGATGGGATAACCAGGCTCACGCTATTTTCCAGGAGCGGCGTCGTGATCATGAAAATGATCAGGAGCACGAACGCCAGATCGAGCAGCGGCGTGATATTGATCTCGGAGAGGGTCGAGAGGCTTTGCCGTTGGGAATAGCGACGCATGGTTTTCAGGATCTGCCGTTCGATGTTCGACGTTCGGCGTTCGACGTTCGGCGTTCTTCTTCGCCAACCAAGAAACGCCGAACGTCGAACGCCGAACGCCGAACGCCGAATGGCAGAGAATTGGCACATTTCCTCATCGCCGGTACTCCGGATCACGCGCGTTATGATCCACGTATTTGTGCTCGAACTCCGAGGCCAGTTCCGCCGCGAAGTTATCCATCTCCACGATCATCCCGCGAATGCTGGTGACGAGAAAATTGTAACCGAACATGGCCGGAATCGCGACGCAGAGCGCCATGACCGTGGTGATCAACGCCCCGGAAACGCCGGGCGCCATCGTGGCCAGATTCGGCGAACCGGCCACCGCCACATCCGTGAACGTGTCCATCACGCCCCAGACCGTTCCGAGCAACCCAAGGAAGGGCGAGCCGCTCACGGCCGTCGCGAGCAGGATCATTTGCGACTCCAGCCCGAGCGCGGTTTCGCCCACCGCGCGCTCCATCGCGGCATTCACCGCGTGCATTTGCGCAGGCGTGATTTTCTCGGCGATACCCAGTCGCGCCCGGAATGTTTCATCGACTTCCGCCGAACCGAGCAACTGAAAAGTCATTTCCTCGCAGCCGGCCCGGTAGACATTGGCGAGAGGCGCGCCGGGAAATCGCGCGTGATTTTCAAACAGGCGCAGCGGTTGCCGATCCTTCCGAAAGGCCGCGCGAAAAAGGGCGTTCTGTTTCCGCGCGAACTGAATCACCCGCAGCTTCGTGACCATGATCGACCAGCTGAAAACCGAGACGATGCAAAGCAGCGCGAGGACGATCTTGCCGGCGAGAGTCGAGTGTTCGAACGCGAAGAGCAGACCGCCGGCCGCGAGAATCTTCGGAAGTAGCATGTGCGCCAACGTGCCCGCAGTATTACCGGACTTTCCGCGAAAGGGAAAGCACCGAGATACCTCACGCGGCCAGCTTTCGGGGATAAGTCGGGCGCCGTTTCGCAACCACAATAAACCCAATGCCAAGGGCCACGACAAAGAAGGAGAAGAACTGGCCGCGCGTGAACATGCCCACCAACGCCGCATCCGGTTCCCGAAAATATTCCACGACGATCCGGAAAGCTCCGTAGCAAATCATGAACAATCCGGTCAGGAAACCGTTTGGCGTGCGCGCCGCGTCCGCACGAACCACAGGATGGCAAACAAGACGACGCCTTCGAGAAAGGCCTCGTAAAGCTGCGACGGATGGCGGGGCGTAAGGATCCCGCGCAAGGCGTCGACGATCTGCGGATTCGTTCGCACCGCCTCCACAATCGGTTCGACGGCACTAAGCGAGGGATCGATTTGCCGGCAGGCGGCAATGGCGCGTTCGGCTTCCGCCGCATTCGCGGGCTCGAGTAGTTCCTTCGGAAACTGCATCGCCCAAGGGACATTCGCGATTCGGCCATACAGTTCGCCGTTGATGAAATTGGCGCAGCGGCCCAGAAACAGACCAATCGGGACCGCGACCACCAGATTGTCGCCGAGGTTCGTCCACGTGAGCTTGTGCCGACGCGCGTAGTAGAGCGAGAACAGCACCACGCCGAGCATGCCTCCGTGACTGGACATGCCGCCTTCCCAAACCCTCAAGATGGAAAGCGGCTCGCGAAGCATGTCGGGCCGGTAAAAAAGGACGTAGCCCAGCCGGCCGCCGACCATCACTCCGAAAAGCGCCGTCCACGTCACGAAGTCGCCGACGGCGGCTTGCGTTGAGATCGAGATACCCTCGCTTCGAAAACCGGATGAGCAGGGCGTACCCGGAAATGAACGCGAGCACGTAGGCCAGGCCGTACCAGCGCGGACCGACATTCGTCCCAAAGCCTGAAGATGAACGGATCGAGATTGTGAAGGTAATAGGCAAGCATGCGGCGAGCGATACTCAGCGATCTTCAAGCGAGCGGCAATAAAAACGCTGACCCAATTGACAGCGGTGGAAAAGGCTGTCATCCCGAGCGGCGCAGAGGGCGAGGGACCTCGCAGGCGCTCAAACGCTTCCGCGATCTCACCGCGTGTTCGTCAAATCACGCGCTTTCTAGTCAGCATACACAATCTGCGTAGGTGCGAGGTCCTTCGCCGTCTGCGCGGCTCAGGATGACAAGGCGGCGTGGGACCTACCGCCAGCACTTCGCGCAAGAATGGCGCCGTTCGGCTGATGCGACTTTTCGCAACTTCCTCGGGCGTGCCGGTCGCGACGATCTCCCCGCCCTCCGCGCCCGCCTCCGGGCCGATGTCCACGAGGTAATCCGCTTCCGCGATGATGCTGAGATTATGCTCGATCACGATCACCGTGTTGCCTTCATCCACCAGCCGGTGCAGCACCTTCAAGAGCAGCTCCACGTCCGCCATGTGCAGTCCGATCGTCGGCTCCTCGAGCAGGTAGAGCGTCGATTTCGGTTTGCGCATTTTGCGAATCCGCTCGTTTTGCGCGCGCCCGATTCCGCGAGTCAACTCCGTGGCGAGTTTGAGCCGCTGCGCCTCGCCGCCGCTCAGCGTCGGACTCGGCTGGCCCAGCTTCAGATATCCCAGGCCGGTATCGACCAGGAGCGAAAGCGGGCGCGCAATCTTCTGGTTCGTGGCAAAGAACGCGGCGGCCTGCTCGATCGTCATCTCCATGACGTCGCCAATGCTCTTTTCGTTATAGAGAACTTCGAGCGTCTGCGGATTGTAGCGCCGTCCGCCGCAATCTTCGCACGGCACATAGCTGCTGGGCAGAAAACTCATCTCGAGCTTTATCGCGCCCTGACCGCTGCACGTTTCGCAACGGCCGCCTTCCGCGTTGAACGAGAACCGGCTGGGGGAATACCCGCGCACGCGTGAGACCGGCAATTGCCCATAGAGCTTGCGGATTTCGTCGAAAACTTTGATGTAGGTCGCCGGCGTTGAACGCGACGTTTTCCCGATCGGCGACTGATCCACTTCGTAGACCGTTTCAAACGATTCGGCTCCGGTGATGGTCGAGAACAATTCACGTTGTTTGCCGCGCTCCTTTTTCAAGCGTTCCCGCACGGCCGGAAGCAAGACCGACCGCATCAGCGTCGATTTTCCGGAGCCAGAGATGCCGGTAATCACCGAAAGCCGGCCGACCGGAAAGCGCGCGTCGACATTCTTGAGATTGTGCGCATGCGCGCCGCGAATTTCGATCCATTGCTCGACCTCGCCCAACGAACGCCGCTCCTTTCGCGTAGGATGGCACAAAGGATTCTTCAAGCAACGGCCGGTCTCGGAACCCGCGTGTTTCTTGATGTCGTGCAGCGTCCCTTGCGCCACGACTTCGCCGCCGTGCATCCCGGCGCCGGGACCGAGATCGATGATGTGATCGGCGCGACGCATCGTCGCTTCATCGTGCTCGACGATCACCAGCGAGTTTCCCTTTTCCCGCAAGAGCCGTCAGGGTCTCGAGCAGGCGAAGATTATCGCGCGGATGCAGCCCGATCGTCGGCTCATCGAGCACGTAAAGGACACCGCGCAAATTCGAGCCGAGCTGCGCGGCGAGACGAATTCGCTGCGATTCGCCGCCGCTCAAGGTTTTCGCGGAACGTCCGAGCGCGAGATAGCCGAGCCCGACATTTTCCATGAACCGAAGACGCTGCGAAATTTCCGGCACGAGATCGTCGGCCACGGTTTTCTGGTTGCCGCGAAAACGAAGCTTGCCGATCAACTGCGCCGCTTCGCCGGCCGAAAGAGCGGTGAAATTATCGATCGTCTGATCTTGCAGCCGCACGTGCCGCGCAATCGGATTCAGGCGCGACCCATGACAGGCGGGGCAGGGCACCGCCTCCTCTTCGTCGATCCACTCCGAACTCGCGGTCCGCCGCCAGCTCGTTTTCCAGCACGGATTCGCCGGTATCCTCCGTGCCCGTTTGCTTGGCCCGATTCCAGATTTCGCCGAAGCCGCCGCATTCCTCGCAGGCGCCGTGCGGCGAATTGAACGAGAACAGGCGCGGGTCGAGCTCCTCGAACGCGCGCCCGCACCCCGGGCAGCTCATCTCCGTGCTCATGACCGTGACGCGATGTTTCGCATCGAGCAGGTGCGCGGTGCCGCGCCCGATCTCGAGCGCGCGCTGGACCAGGTTCCGCGCTTTCAAGATCCGCCTCGCGTCGATCGCGCCGACCACCACGTCGATGGTGTGTTCCTTGAAGCGCTCCAGCTTTCGGAATTGCGCGATCGGCAGGAGTTCTCCATCGACAAAAAGCGTGTCGAAGCCCTGCCGCTCCGCCCAGCGCGCGACATCGGTGTGAAATCCTTTGCGCGCTTTCACCAGCGGCGCCAGCACCTTGAGCGGGCCGCGTTTTACCGCCGTCTCCAGTTGTTTCACGATCGCGGCGAGACTCTGTTTCTCCACCGGCAGATCGCAATCGGGACAGAACTGGGTTCCGGTCTTCGCGAAAAGGAGCCGGAGAAAATGATAAACTTCCGTCACGGTGGCGACGGTCGATTTGCCGCCGCCGCGCGTGACGCGCTGTTCGATCGCCACGCTTGGCGGCACGCCTTCGACGAGATCGACGTCCGGTTTTTCGAGTTGCTCGACGAACTGCCGCGCGTAGGGCGACATGCTGTCGAGAAAACGGCGTTGCCCCTCGGCGAAGAGAATGTCGAAGGCGACGGTCGATTTTCCGGAACCGCTCAGGCCGGTGATGATGACCATTTTGTCCCGCGGAATATCGAGCGAGATGTTCTTCAGGTTGTGTTCGCGGGCGCCATGAATGCGGATGGCGTTGTTGCACGCGGGCATCTCCGTTCGCGTGATAGCTCGGAGGCTCTTCCGCCGCGCGCGCTAACTCCTCGCCGTCACCCTGAGCGGATCCGGCAGCTGCGGAGAGTCGAGGGACCTCGTGATCTGTTCCTCGACTTTCCACGGGATCCCTCGACTCCGCTCGGGATGACGGATTTTAGATACCTCCCCGTGTGCGAAGCCTCGATTCGCGCGACGGCTTCGGGAGTTCCCGCAGCGACGAGCTTTCCGCCTTCGTCGCCCGCCTCCGGTCCAAGATCGATCACCCAATCGGCGCACTTGATCACCTCGAGATTGTGCTCGATCACGACGATGGTGTTGCCGGCATCGACGAGGCGCTGGAACAGCTTCACCAGCATGGCGACATCGTCGAAATGCAACCCGGTCGTCGGCTCGTCGAAAATAAGGAGGTTGCCGCCGGCTGACCCGTTCTGTTTCGCGTGGGCACTCTCGTCCGCCAGATGCCGGACAAGTTTGAGCCGCTGCGATTCGCCGCCGGAAAGAGTGTTGAGCGGCTGACCAAGCCGCAGATAACCGAGGCCGACTTCGTCCAGAACATCGAGCGGATTGCCCAGCTTCTCGGATTCCCCGATCTGAGCGAAAAACTGGATCGCTTCATTGACCGTGAGCTGGAGGATGTCGTGAATGGATTTCTCGTGCAGCTGCACGCGGAGAACGTGCGGCTGAAAACGGCGGCCTTCGCATTCGGCGCACCGCACAAAAAGATCGCTCAGGAATTGCATCTCGATCTTCTCAAAGCCGGTGCCGCAACAACGTTCGCAACGGCCGCTCCCGGAGTTGAAGGAGAAGGCGCTCGCGGTCAGCCCCTGCGCCATCGCTTCCGGTTGCGCGGCGAAAAGTTCGCGAACGCGATCGTAAAGTCCGAGATAAAGAATCGGCGTCGAACGCGGGGTGCGCGCGAGCATCGATTGATCGACCATCACGACGTCGCCGATGCGATGCGCGCCGGTGACCGATTTGCATGCACCGGGTTCCTGCTCGCTCGCCTGTCCCTTCGCCTGGAGCAGGTTTCGATAAAGAACCTCATGAATGAGAGTCGATTTGCCAGATCCGGAAACGCCGGTGACGCAGTTGAACAGGCCGAGCGGAATTTCGACGTCGAGGTTCTGAAGATTGTGCTCGCGCGCGCCGGTGATCCTGATCGATGCGGTCGATTTGCGGCGCGACTTCGGGACAGGGATCGATTTATCGCCGGAGAGATATGCGCGCGTCAATGATTGGGGAGAGCGCGCGCCTCGTCCCGCGCCTGCGGGAGTGATGGCGCCCCCGCGATCGCGAACTTCGCCGGCCGAAGATTGTTTCGGCGAGGCGCCGAAACCCGCGCGGGAGACGCGTGCGCTACCCAGCATCTGCTCCAGCGTTCCGCTGAAAACCAATTCACCGCCGCGTTCTCCGCGCCCCGGACCGATATCGATCAGGTGATCGGACGAGCGAATGATGGCCTCCTCGTGCTCGACGACGAGCAGCGTGTTGCCTTTGTCCCGCAAATCGTGCATGACGCGCACGAGCCGGCCGACATCGCGCGGATGCAGACCGACGCTCGGTTCGTCCATGACGAAGAGCGTGTTCACGAGCGACGCGCCGAGACAGGTCGTCAGGTTCACGCGCTGCACTTCGCCGCCGCTGAGCGTGCGGGTGGAGCGATCGAGCGTCAGATAGCCGAGCCCGACTTCGCACAGGTAACGGAGTCGGGTGACGACTTCGTTGCGCAACATGTCTGCGGTCGAGTCGTTCGGCGGCAAGACCAGGCCAGCGAAAAGCTTCCGGGCGGCGGAAATGGAAAGCAGCGCGATCTCCGGCAGAGTGCGCGCACGTATCCCTGGTCTCGGCTTGGTGCGCGCGAAACGATCCGATAGTTCAGCGCCGCGGGCTGAAAGCGGCCGCCGTTGCAATCAGGACAGGTGGTGTAAGCGCGATAGCGGCTGAGCAGAACGCGCACATGCATTTTGTAGGTCTTGCTCTCCAGCCATTTGAAAAATCCGCGCACGCCATACCAGCGATCGTTCTCCGCCAGCTCTTCGACATCGGTGTCGTCGTCCCGCGCTTCGCCGTTGATGACAAAATCCTGATCCGCTTTCGGCAGATCCTCAAAAGGGATGCGGACGTCGATTTCTTCGCGGGCGCAGGCGCGCAGCAGGTCCTTCTGCGATTCGCCAAATTGCTGTCCTTGAAAAGCGCGCACCACTCCGCCGGCGATGCTCAAGCTGCGATCGGGGATCGCGCGGTTCAGATCGATCGCGATCGTTCGGCCAAAGCCGCGGCAGGTCGGGCAGGCGCCGAGCGGATTGTTGAAACTGAAAAGTCCGGGCGTCGGCGGGCGGATATCGAGATCGCAATGCGCGCAATGCCAGCCGGTGGAAAAGGGATGTTCGGAGGACGACTTCGCTAGTCTCGGACGAGTTGAGAGCCGTCGGTCCGGTCCGAGGACGATGACGTTGATCCGGTCCTTGCCGAAGCGAAGCGCGGTCTCGATCGACTCGACCAGCCGCGCGCGCGTTTCCTCGCCAATCGTGAGGCGATCCTGAATGACCTGAACGCGCGCGCCGAGGCGGTCGACTTTCTTGTCGGTATCGGCCCGGACGATTTCGCCGTTCAACCAGACGCGCAGATAGCCCTGCTGCTGGAGAAATCGAAAAAACGCGCGCGGCTCGGTCTTCGGCGGGCACCGCGACCCAGAAAGTGATCAGAACGGTCTTGCCCGCGACAGCTCCCGCAACACGTCATCGGCAATCGAGCGCGCGGTTTCGGGGCGGATCTCGCGGCCGCAGCCGGGACAAAAGGCGCGCGCGATCCGCGGCATGAGGAGTTTCAGGTAGTCGTTGATCTCCGTCATCGTGCCGACGGTGGAGCGCGAACTTTTCACCGGGTTCGCCTGCTCGATGGCGATGGCCGGCGGGATGCCGCGGATCTCGTCGACGCGCGGCTTGTCCATGCGGTCGAGGAATTGCCGCATGTAGGGGCTGAAGGTCTCGACGTAACGGCGCTGGCCTTCCGCGTAGATCGTGTCGAAGGCGAGGCTCGATTTGCCGCTGCCGCTGGGCCCGGTGATGACGGTCAATTTTCCCAGCGGGAGATCGAGATCGATCCCTTTCAGGTTGTTCTGGCGCGCCCCGCGAATCTCCACGCAGCCGCGATCAGGCGGCGCGGTGACACAGGGCTTTTTCGGCGGTCGTTGAACCCACCGGAGACTATCCGGTTGAGCGGATGAGTTCGCAAATTTTCGACGCAAAAAACGTGTCATCCCGAGCCGCGCAGACGGCGAGGGACCTCGCACCCCTCGCGAATTACTCAAACAGGAAAACGCGATGATACGGACATGCTCGCTTCGTGGATCGCGAAAGCGGTTTTGGGTGCGTTTCTCTCCGACTGCGAGGTCCTTCGCCTCTGGCGGCTCGGGATCACAGGGCATGCTGACGCGCGTCAACTCAGCGAAACGCTTCGCGACTTTGTCGCGCTCCGCGAGCAAGCCGTCCGGCATATCAGGCTGCGAGGGTCTCGAAGAATTCCTTCTGGCCCTCGACCTCCTTTTTCCACTCGTCGGGCTTGATGGAAAAAAGTTCGCGCATGGTTTCGCGCGTGATATCGAGCTCGGCGAGATCGAAATCTTCCGGACGCGGGATAATGCCGACCTCGGTTTCGGCTCGCCGCCTCGCCACCTTCGCAGCGATCGAGGATCCATTTCAGCACGCGCATGTTTTCGCCGAAACCGGGCCACAGAAATTTCCCATCCGCGCCTTTGCGGAACCAGTTCACGTGAAAGATCAGCGGCGGATTTTTCAGGCGCGGTCCGATCTCCAGCCAGTGCCGGAAATAATCGCCCATGTTGTATCCGCAGAACGGCAGCATCGCCATCGGATCGCGCCGGACCTGACCGACCGCGCCGGTCGCCGCCGCGGTCGTTTCCGAAGCCATGGTCGCGCCGACATAAACGCCGTGCATCCAATCGAACGCCTGGAAGACCAGCGGCATGGTGTCGCTGCGCCGCCCGCCGAAAATGATCGCGCTAATCGGCACGCCTTCGCCTTTTTCCACGTCCGGATCGAGCACCGGATTGTTCCGCATCGGCACGGCGAAGCGGCTATTCGGATGCGCCGCCTTCTCCTTCGAATCCGGCGTCCAATCGTTCCCCTTCCAGTCGATCACGATGGCTCGGCGGCGCGCCATCCTTGCCTTCCCACCAGACATCGCCGTCGTCGGTCAGCGCGACGTTCGTATAGAGCGTATCGCGCTCGATCGATTTCATCGCGTTCGGATTCGACTTGTAACTCGTTCCCGGCACGACGCCGAAATAGCCGTTCTCCGGATTGACCGCGTAAAGCCGTCCATCCTCACCGATCTGCATCCAGGCGATGTCATCGCCGACCGTCGTGACTTTCCAGCCTTTGAAATGCGCCGGCGGAATCAGCATGGCGAAATTGGTTTTGCCGCAGGCGCTGGGGAACGCCGCCGCCACGTAATGCTTCCGGCCTTCCGGCGATTCCACGCCGAGAATCAGCATGTGCTCGGCGAGCCAGCCTTGCTTGCGCGCGAGATAGGAGCCGATGCGAAGCGCGAGGCATTTCTTGCTCAGCAAAACATTTCCGCCGTAACCGGAGCCGACCGAAATGATCGCGTTGTCCTGCGGGAAATGGCAGATCAACCGGCGGTCGGGATTCACATCGAGGAGCGAATGGACGCCGCGATTCCATTCCGCCTTCGGCATCGTTGCCCAGTCGCTTGACCGCCACCGAGCCCATCCGCGTCATGATCCGCATGCTGAGGACGACGTAAATCGAGTCGGTGATTTCGAAGCCGACCTTGGTAAGGGCGAATCCGGCGGGCCCATGATGTAGGGAACGACAAACATCGTGCGCCCGCGCATCGCGCCGGCCAGCATGCCGTGAAGCTTTGTGTACGTCTCAGCCGGCGCGGCCCAGTTGTTGGTCGGGCCGGCTTCTTCCTTCGTCGGCGTGCAGATCAGGGTGAATTGTTCGACCCGCGCGACATCGTTCGGATTCGAGCGATGCAAATAGGAGCCGGGCTTTTTTTCCTCGTTCAGTTTGATGACCACGCCCTGCCGTTGGGCCTCGCTCGAGCAGCCAGGTCGTTTTCCTTTTCCGAACCGTCGCACCAGAAAATGTTTTCCGGCTCGGTCAGGCGGGCGACTTCCTGCACCCAATCGAGCACGGCCTGGTTGGACGGGTTTTGAATCTCCGATTCCGCTCGGCGGCGAAATGGCTGGCGCGAGGTTATCCATAGATTGCGGCGCTCGACGTCAGGCGAATGGCGAAGAGCGGATTGTCATTTTCTCCGCTTCGGTCGCTTCTCCAAGCAAATTTTCTTCATGATCGCGAGGAGAGTCGAGATCCTCTCGCCAACGTCGCTTGCGCAGCACGAGGGCGCACTGATTAATTGCAGCATGTTCGGAGTCACCACCTCCGATGACTACCAGCCGGTAACATGGGTGGGACGTCATCCGGTTCATGTCACGACGCTGCTTGTCGCCGTGCACGTTTTCCTGCTGGTGCTGACGTGCTTCTCTGGCTTTCGGCGGCGCCGGGATCCTCGGCCTTTTCACTTTCGACAGCGCTCAAGTGGTGACGCCTCGGGCGCGTCTGGCAGATCGCGACCTACGCTTTCGTCCATGTGCCTTATTCGGTCGGGCTCTTCTTTGGTTCGCGGTCGAAATGTACATGCTGTTCGTGTTCGGCCGCGAAGTGGAACGCTTCATCGGCCGGCGCGCGTTTATATGTGCTTTACGCCTTGCTTCTCCTGGTTCCGACGGTCTTCGTCCTCCTGGGCGGCTTCTGGGGCCGATTCGGTTTGGCCGGCTCCGCCACGCTCCATTTCGGCATCTTCATGGCTTTTGCCGCCATATATCCCGACGTCGAAACGTCAATTCTTGCGGATCCAGGCAAATGGATTGCGCTCATTGGGATTGCGATCGGCACACTGGCCGCACTGGCCAGCCACGATTGGGCCGACATGATCATGCTTTGGACGACTATCGCGACCGCGGTCGTCTTCATCCGGCTCCGCGGAATCGGCCCCGAGCTGGTTTGGTGGAACGACCTCAAGTCCCGCTTCCAGCCAAAGCCGAAGTTCCGTGTGGTTCCGCGCTCAGCTCCGCGCCGCGTCGGTGGAGCGCGGAGAATCGTCCACGAGTCCATCGACCCGGTGCTGGAGAAGATTTCCAAGCAGGGGATCAACAGCTTGACCGCGTCGGAACGGCAAGGCGCTCGACCGGGCACGAGCGCGTCTCTTGAAGAAGTCGCAGTGAGCGGCGCTGAACCACGCGCCTTCCGCTCATCTACTCCACTAGAAGCGCTCCAGTCCGGAGCTGTTCGACGAACTCCTCCGCGGTCGTCGCCGCCATCAGCGCGTCTCGTTTCGCTTTGTCCCTCACCACGCGGGCCACCGCCCCGACGCAAACCAGATAATCGGTCACCATTTGTTTTGGAACACCGAAAAGGAAAATCAAATGCACCAGCTCCTTGGCGGGACCAAATCGAATGCCCGGAGTGCTCCGCCCAATCCCCAGGGCAATCCGATCGACGAGATCGGTCCGCGCATGCGGAAAGGCCACGCCATCGCCCGTATTCGTCGAACTTCTTCCCTCCCGTTCCATGACCGCATCGGCGAATTTGTAGTAATCCTGGACGTGTCCGTGGTCGCGAAGCAGTTCCGCTATTTCCAGGATCGCTTCCGCGGCCGTGCCCTCGCGCAATTCGAGGACGACCAGCTTGGGGTCAAGGATTTCAGAGAGGAGCGCGGACATCGGAGAATAGCTGAGCGATTGATTGGATTGACGGGCCAATCCGAGTTATCGAATTATCCAAGGACTTGTGGCAACTGTAAACAATCCCGGCGGGCTCAGCGAAGAAGCGACCATCTCGCTCCAAAAGAGCCTTTACGATCCGGGCTACGTCAATGCGATGTCGCATTTTTACCGGGGAGAGCTCGGGCGCATCATGGTCTGGCGGCAGCGGCTCGACATCACGACGAACTGGGCGATCACCAGCAGCACCGCCATTATCACCATCGCCTTCTGCGAATCGCGAAGTGCCGCACATCATCTTCTTTTTCAATCTCGCGATCGTCTGGGGCATGCTCTGGATCGAAGCGCGGCGCTACCGTTTTTACGACGCCTTCCGTGCGCGCGTCCGCATGCTCGAAGCTCATTTCCTCGTGCCGATGGTGATGGAGAATCGCGAGATGCTGCAGGGCGAATGGAAAAAACTCGTCTGCGAAGATCTCATCCTGCCTTCCTTCAAGATCACGAAACTGGAGGCGGTCGGCCGGCGCCTGAAACGCAATTACGTTTTCATTTTCATCCTGATCATGGTGGCGTGGATCACGAAAATTTTTCTCCACGCCACCGCGCCGGTCGCAAGGTCTGCCGGCGTTTTACCGCGCCTTGCGGGTCGGACATATTCCTTCCTGGCTCGTGGCGTTTATCTTTGTCGGCCACTCTGGCCATCGTCATCGGCATCACGATTTACGTCGGCAAAAAGACGACGGGCGAAGTTTCGGAATTTCAAACTCACCGGTCGCTTTGGCGGATTTGAGAAGGTTGAGAGTTGAGCGTCTTTAGTTGAGAGATTGGAATGCCTGATTCAACGCCGGACGTCCCGACGGCGGCTCTCAACTCTCAACTCTCAACTTTCAACCAGCTTTGCGACATCGTCGCCAAACTCCGCGCGCCCGATGGCTGCCCCTGGGACCGCGAGCAAACGAACGAGACGCTTCTTCCGGGCCTGATCGAGGAAGCGTACGAAGTCGCCGGGGCGGTCCGCGCGCGGGGACGACCAAAATCTGCGCGAGGAACTCGGCGATTTGATCCTGCTGGCCGTGATGCACGCGCAAATCGCCGAGGAAGCCGGCCGTTTCAATATCGGCGAAGTGCTGGAGGACGTGACGGCAAAACTGATCCGCCGGCATCCGCATGTTTTTGGCGAGAGCGGCGTGCGCGACACGGATGGCGTCGTGAAACAGTGGGAGGCGATCAAGCGCGAAGAGAAGAACGACGCCGGCGGTCATTACCTCGCCGATCTCCGGCGGCGCTTCCTGCCCTGATGCGGGCGCAGAAAGCGCAAAAGAAAGCAGCGCGCGTCAATTTTGACTGGAACGAAATCGCCGACGTCGTCGCGAAAGTTGATGAGGAATTGGCGGAAACGAAAGAGGCCATGGCGTCGCGCGATCCCAGCGGCGATCGCGGATGAGATCGGCGATCTGCTCTTTGCCGTCGTCAATCTCGCGCGCAAGAGCAAACTCGATGCGGAAACGGCGTTGCAGGCGGCGACCGACAAGTTCGTCTCGCGGTTTAGCCGGGTCGAGGATGAGTTGCGCGCGCGGGGCAAGAAGCTGGGCGAGGTGGGGCTGGAGGAGCTCGACGAGATTTGGAACAGCGGTGAAGGAGGCCGGTCGGTAGGAGCGCGGACGCAATGGAGCAGCAGCACTCATTGCTCCGACACTCGCACTGCTCCACACCTCCGACCCTGCCATTTACAAACCGCCCGACTTGGCGATATTGCCCGTCCCGATGACCATTTTGATCAATATCCTGCTCGGATTCTACGTTTTCGTCGCCGTGCTCATGGTCCTGGTGATCCTGATGCAACGCCCGAAAAGCGAGGGCCTGGGCGCCGCGTTCGGAGGCGGGGTAACGGAGAACATTTTCGGAGCGCAAACGACCAATGTGCTGACGAAAATCACTGGCTGGCTCGCGGCTATCTTCTTCCTCCTGACCTTTGCTCTCTCGATCCTTTACGCGCACAAGGGCAATACCAAAAGCGGGCTTCGCCGCGAGCTGAAGAAAGACCTGCCGCCGGCAGCGGCGATAACCTCACCCACACCCGGCGCAACTCCCGGAGCCACGCCAGGCGCCATCGCCCAGCCACCCCAGGTGCGTCGCCGAGCTGGCTAGCGCAGTCACCGGGTGCTAGCCCAGCGCGGCTCCGGCGTCAACCCCGTCAAGTCGATGCGCGCCGGCCGGTTCGCCGAGGCCAGCGCCACGTCCATCTCCCTCCGCGACGCGGAGACAGGCAGATAAGTCCAGCGGAAGTCGCTGAGTTTCTACGCTGTTATCGGAGAAAGTTCCCTGCTCAGGGAACGACTTCCGGCTTCGGGCCGGCTTTGTCGTTCAAGGCCTGGGTGAATTCCTGCAGGCTGGAGACGATCTGGGGCGCCTTCGTTAGCACGGTGCTGGCCAGCTTTTCCGAGTAATCCGGACGGCGCTGCGACATCTCGGAGAGTGCCATCATGACGGCGAGGGCGTTATTGATGGCGTGTTTGATCTCGCTGAATTTCTTCTGCAATTCGACGAGTTCTTCGTGGGAAATTGTGCGGTCGGGGTCACTCATGATTGAAAGCATCCACTGGAGAAAAGCAGGAGTTGTGCTTGACTGACAGGTTCGACATTTGTCGTCCGATGCCTGCGCAAACTATCAAGATCAGCGGTGCGCGCCAGCACAATCTCAAGAATCTCCACGTAGAGATTCCGAGGGAGAAACTGGTCGTAATCACCGGGTTAAGCGGGTCGGGGAAGTCCTCCCTCGCCTTCGACACGCTCTATGCCGAGGGACAGCGCCGCTACGTCGAGAGCCTCTCCGCCTACGCCCGGCAGTTCCTGGACCAAATGGAAAAGCCGGACGTCGATTTCATCGAGGGGCTTTCGCCGGCGATCGCGATCGAGCAGCGGAGCGCGGGAGCGAATCCCCGTTCCACTATCGCGACCACGACCGAGATTTTCGATTATCTCCGCGTCCTGTTCTCGGCCGTCGGCCAACCGCACGATCCCGACGACAGGCCAACCCATCCATCGGCAGACGCCGCAGCAGATCGTCGATCAAATCCTGGCCTACCCGGCCGAGACCAAAATCATCCTGCTCGCGCCGCTCCTCCAGAACCAAAAGGGCGAATTCCGCGACGTGATCGAGAAGGTGAAGCGGGAAGGGTTTGTCCGGATCCGGATCGATGGCGAAATCGTGGAGCTCGGAAAACCGGAGCCGATTCGGCTGAAGAAAACCGAGCGGCACACGATCGAGGCGGTGGTGGATCGGTTGGTCGTTCGCGACGGGGTGCGGACGCGGCTGGCCGATTCGGTGGAGACGGCGCTGAAGTGGGGTGGGAACCGGATCGTGGTCGTTCGATCGGAAGAAGGGAAACGTCCAACGTTCAACGCTCCAACGTCCAACGTCCAACGGGAGGAGAAATGGGAGACGGTTCGCTACACGACGGACTACGGGAACGCGGAGAGTAGCTTTTCGCTGGGCGAGCTGACGCCGAAACATTTTTCGTTCAACAGCCACCTGGGCGCGTGTCCGGCCTGCCACGGACTGGGAACGCAACTCGTTTGCGATGCCGATCTGATGGTGTCGGATCCGAAGAAGTCGCTCGCGGAAGGCGCGATCACTCCGTGGCGGCGCGGGACCAAACCGATGCAGGCTTATTACCGGAGTCTGCAAAGCGCGCTCGTGAAACATTTCGCGGTCGACGACTGCATTCCGTTCTCGGATTTGCCGGAGACGTTTCAAGAAGGCGCTTTACTACGGGACGGGCGATGAGCCGATCCAGATCAACACGGGCGGCAATGGAAAATCGCCCAAGACGGCGCGGCCTTTCGAAGGGCTCGTTCCGCAAATGGAGCGGCTTTACCAGGAAACGGAGAGCGAGTTTACGCGCAATCGCATTCGCGCCTTCATGACGCGTGTGCCTTGCCAGACGTGCGGCGGCGCGCGCCTGAAGCCGGAAATTCTCGCGGTCACGATCAAGGATTCCGGAGGGCGGCGAGTTGAATATTCACCAATTCAGCGAGCTGACGATCGACGCGGCGGCGCGAGTATGTCCGGCGGCTCGCGCTGAGTGACCAGCAACGGCACATCGTTTCCGAGGTGGTCCGGGAGATCGATTCGCGCCTGCAATTTCTCGTGGAGGTGGGGCTGAATTATCTCTCGCTCAATCGCGAGAGCGGGACACTTTCGGGCGGCGAAGCGCAGCGGATCCGGCTCGCCACGCAGATCGGTTCGGGCCTGGCCGGCGTTCTTTATGTTCTCGACGAACCAAGCATCGGGCTGCATCAACGGGACAACGCGCGGCTTCTCGACCACCCTTCGCCGGCTCCGCGACCTCGGGAATTCCGTGATCGTCGTCGAGCACGATGAAGAAACGATTCGAGCCGCCGACCATATTCTCGATCTCGGGCCCGGGCGCCGGGCCGCGCGGCGGCGAAATCGTAGCGCAAGGAACGCTCGCGGAAGTGCTGCGCGGCGAAGAATTCGCCGACGGCGGATTACCTTTCCGGCCGGGCGCGGATCGCCATCCCACGGACGCGTGTCGCGCCGCGATCCAGCCAGACGGGCGAGGGATGGCTGACGGTCGCCGGCGCCGCCGAAAACAATCTAAAGGATGTGACCGCGTCGTTCCCGATCGGTTGTTTCACCTGCGTGACCGGCGTCTCCGGCAGCGGCAAGTCCACTTTGGTGGATGATATTTTGCGCCGCGCGCTCTTCCGGCATTTTTACAATTCGAAGGACAAGCCGGGGACGCATAAGGCGCTCCGCGGGCTCGACCAGCTCGATAAGGCGATCGTGATCGATCAAAGCGCGATTGGCCGGACGCCGCGCTCGAACCCGATCACCTACACGGGCGCGTTCACGCCGATCCGCGAGCTGTTCAGCCAGCTTCCGGCCGCGCGCGTGCGCGGATACGACGCCGGGCGTTTCAGCTTTAACGTCAAAGGCGGGCGGTGCGAAAATTGCGAAGGCGGCGGGCTGATCAAGATCGAGATGCATTTTCTGCCGGACGTTTATGTGGAATGCGAAGTCTGCCACGGACAGCGTTACAACCGCGAAACGCTCGAGATCACTTTCAAGGGAAAGAATATCGCCGACGTGCTCAACCTGACGGTGGACGAAGCAGCGCGTTTTTTTCGCAATGTGCCTTCGGTTTCGGATCGGCTCGTGGCCATGCTCGACGTGGGCCTCGGATATCTCCGGCTCGGGCAGGCGGCCACGACCCTGTCCGGCGGCGAAGCGCAACGGGTAAAGCTGGCGACCGAGCTGGCGAAAAAAGCGACGGGCCGGACCATTTATATTCTCGATGAGCCGACGACGGGATTGCATTTTGCCGACATCGAAAAGCTGCTCCAGGTGCTGATGAAACTGCGCGATGCGGGCAATACGCTGGTGGTGATCGAGCACAATCTGGAGATGATCAAATGCGCGGATTGGATCATCGATCTCGGGCCGGAAGGCGGGGAGCGCGGGGGAGAGATCGTCGGGGCGGGGACGCCGGAGAAAATTGCGGAGGTGGCGGGAAGTCATACGGGGCGTTATCTGAAGCCGTTGCTTACAGCGATGAAGAGAACGCCCAACGCCCAAAGTCCAACGCCCAACGTCCAACGGAAGAGGGAAGCGTGGGCTGCGATTTTCGCGGCGATCTTGGTATTCGCTGACCCAGATTTGCGCGGCGGATTTTCCGGATGTGACGGCTGCGGTCCAGCCCTATGGAGGAAGGAGTGCCCCAGGTGGCGGTGTTGCGATTGCGAGCGCTTCTCTCGCGTGAGCTCGCAGCGGAAGAGCGGCGGACGCGACGGCGAAACTCGGGGAAGCGCTGCTCGCGGCGGGGGAAGCCGAAGAAGCTTTGAAGGTGCTGCAAGATCCGGCTTTGCCGGCTCTGCCGGCGACGCGGTTTTGCCGCGCGCAAGCGCTCGCCACTCTGGGACGTTGGGCGGAGGCGCTGCTCGCTTTACCAACAAGTCGCGGCCGACAGCACTTCGCCATTTCGTTCCAGGGCGATCCTCGGACAGGCTGAGGCCTTGAGAGCGCTGCGACGACCCGACGAAGCGCTGCAAGTGTTCGCGCTTCTCTTTTCCGATCCGCAGACGAAGGACCGCGCCGAACTGCGCTCGGTCGAATTATTGCTCGAGAAACAAGACACCGGCGGGCGCGCGCCGCATCCTCGACAGGACCAGGCCCGCGCGCCCTCGCGGACAAGAAAGAAAAGCGCTTTCTCCAGGGCCGGCTCGAGGCGCAACTGAACCACCGCGAACGCGCCCTGGAGCTTTTCCAGACGATTCTGCGAAGGCCGGAGGGCGCGAGCCGTGCCGTGCTGATCGCGACTTTTTGCGCGGTGGCCGAGACGAGTTTGCGACTGAAGACGCCGGAGACGGGTGATGATCCGCTGGAAGATTTCGTGGAGCATCATCCAACCGATCCGGAACTACCGACGATTTTCAAGAAGCTCGATCAGCTCTATCGCGCCCAGCGAACGCCGTCGAACCAGGAGCTCCGAAGGTGGGCCAACGATCCCATCCAGCCGCGCCGCGCGCTGGCGCAATGGTATCTCGCGAGAGGCGAGCTGCGCGCCGGGCGTCGCGAGAATGCAGCGCGGATATTTGGCGAGCTGCGGAGGGTCTCATCCCCGGTTGCCAGCGCTGGCCGGAGGTCTCTTCGAGTTCGCGCAACTCGAGACTCGACAATCGGCGTTTCGATGAGGCGCTGGCGATCCTCGAGGATGCGAGGGCGCTTAGCCCGGACGCGGCGTGGCTCGAGAGAATCAATTTGCTGACTGGCCGCGCGCACTCCGGGCCAGGCATTTCGAAGCCGCGGCCCAGACGTTCGAAACGGTGGCGCATACTTCGCCGCATTCTGCGACCGACTCGTTCTTCAATGCTTCGCTCGCCTGGCTGCAGTCGGGCGACCACGCGCGCTTCCTGGCGGATTATCGGGAGTTGGGCCAAAGCGGCGGGAAGTGAGGAAGCGCGCGGCGATTTATCTGCTCGAGGAAGGTCTCACCCAGGCCGCGCAGGGAAACAAGAAGGCGACGGAGACGCTGCAAGCGTTTCTGCGAGAATTTCCCCGTCACAAGCGCAGCGCGGAAGCGTGGGTCGCGCTGGCGGAACTGGCGTTTCACGGCGTGCCAGCCAACCTCGACGCGGCCCGAAAAAATCTGGCCCGCGCCACGGAAAGCGAGCCGAACGACGCCGCCCGCGAACGGGCCGATTATCTTGTCATCTGGATCGAAGACGCCGCGCCGAACTCTGAGGCCGCCAAGGTAATTGGAGTTCGCCAATCAATTTCTCCAGAAATATCCGGCGTCGCCTCTCGTTTCCGATGTCCGGATGAAGCTGGCGGAAACTTATTACCGGCAACAGGATTTTCCGAACGCGCAAACTCAGTTCCAAATTCTCGCGCAGGAAAATCCGCGGGCCGGTTTCACCGAGAAGGCCCTCTTTTTTGCCGCGAAGTCCGCGATGCAGAGCATGGGCGCCGAAGTCGCTCGATCGCGCGCTCGTCTTGCTCGACGAGGTGGTCAAAAAAAATGGCGAGCTGAAATGGGCCGCGCGGAACGAACAGGCCGTCATCGAGCGCAAACTCGGCAAGCCGACAGGACGCCACGACGCTTTACGATGAAGTCTTGCAGGGCGGCGCGACGCCGGAAGAGAAGCGCGAGGCATTGTGCGGCAAGGGCGACATTCTTTATGAGTTGGGAGCGGCCGACCGCGAAAATTACACGGCGCGCCATCGAAGCTTACGATCAGCTCGCATCGCAGAAAGACGTCTCCGCCGCATTGGCGAAATCAGGCGCTCTTCAAAAAGGGCATTTGTCTCGAGAAATTGGACGATCGAGACAATGCGCTGGCCACGTTTTACAAAATCATCGAGGAAGAGACGCCGGCCGGACCGGCCGCAGCGGGAATTTTTCTGGTATTACAAAGCCGGCTTTAACGCGGCGCGGTTGCTCGAGGATGACTCGAAATGGCAGCCTGCGGCCGTCGTTTACCAGAAGCTCGCTTCAGCCGGCGGCGCGCGAAGTGACGAAGCGAAGTCGCGCCTGAGCCGGCTACGCCTGGAACATTTTCTCTGGGAGCAGTGACGGTGCTTCCATGGCTTTGATGATCGCGGTGAGCGCGTGGTTGACGGGACACGGCACATCATGCTGCGAGCCCAGGGCGGCGACGGCGCCGTTCATGTAATCGATCTCGGTGTGGTGGCCGCGACGCAGGTCCTGCAGCATCGAGACGATATTCCGCGACGTCCCAAAGACCTCAGTGATCTCTCGCAGGAAATCGACATCGAAAGTCAGGCCTTGAGTCGCCGCGACCGCGAGGCATTCGTCAATCACGAGTTGCTTGAGCGGCTCGAGCTGTGGATTGGCAATGCCGCCGACTTCGCAGCCGAGGATGGCGGTGATCGGATTGACCACGCAATTGAAGACCAGCTTGTGCCACACATCGGCCGCGATATTCTGGTGAAATGCGGCAATCGAGACCCGCGGCGGTGAGCACGGCGGCAGATGCGATCACTTCTCTCATGCTGCTCCACGAGAGTGTAACCACCAGCCATGTACTGGATCACGCCCGGGCGTTCGAAAATCGCGCCAAATTGCGTAATGCCGCGCAGCACGATCCCGCGGTCACCCAGGGCCGGCGCGCGATCTGCTCGCTGCCGAGGCCATTTTGAAGGCAGAGAATCGTCGTGTCTTCGCGGACCAACGGCGCGATTGGCGCGAGGGCAGCGGCGACTCCCGGGCACTTTTGTCGTCAGCAGAATCAGAGCGTCCGGGCCGATATGATCGATCTCCGTGGCGGCGCGAACCCGCACAATTTGCGATTCAAGGCCTTCGATGCGCAGACCGTGCGAATTAATTGCGGCAGCGTGTTCCGCCCGGCCGATGAGCGTCACTTCATGGGCGGAGGCGAGCTTCGCGCCGTAGAGGCTGCCGATGGCGCCGGCACCGAGCACGATAATCTGCATGGCCCGCAGCTTATCATGCCGCGCTGCAAGCGCGAAACGGTCCTAGTTCGCGACGGCGACAGCGGGAGCGCTGGGCGCGTCTTCGCGATCGCCTGAAGATGCGCAACTTGCGCGAGCGCGGCGCGTGCTTCGTCGCCTCGTCCCATTTTTTCGAGAATATCGGAAAGAATAAGATATTGGCGCGGTTGATCGGGCTGGCGAGCCACGGCGCGGCGCTGGGTCTGGCACAGCGTCTTCGAGCTTGTTCTGGCTCACGCTTGAGCAGTGCCATCAAATTGAGCGCTTCCGCATCGTGCACATCGAGGACGCTGGCGTGCCGAAAGGCTTCTTCGGCCTGGGGCAAATCGCCGATCTCCGCGAAGAGGCCGCCCAGCGCAATCGACGCGCCGGCATGCCACCAATGTTCGCGAACAAAATTCTTCACGATCGGAAGCGCCCGCGCCAGGACCTTCAATTTCCCGGATCGATTTCTGCCTGAAAAGCGGTCAATTCCCAATTTCCGCGGATAGTCACGATGTGCCTGCTCCAGAATCGAGAATGCGGCGACATCGTCTTTCTCATTGTGTCGCAACCGAGCCAGATTTCTCGCGGCCTCCCATGTGCGCGGATAGCCGCCTTTCTCCGGTGCCGCTGAAACGTTGGCCGTCTCAACATGGCCTCCGCTTCTTTTGTTTTGCCCTGGTGAGCATAAGGCAATCGCGAGATTGTTTCGCGCCAGCGGATAGTTCGGAAAAACCTGGAGGACTTTGCGCAAAACAGCCTCCGCTTTCGCATGTTCGCCGTGCATCGCGTAGATCGACCGCCAGATTCACTCCGATACGACTGCTCGTTCCGCCGGCGGCGAAGGTTCGTCGGAAGAAAGTTTCCGGGATCCACCCAATCGCTGCTCCGGATCGCACTGCGCATGCTCAGTCCCACCACCGCGAGGCAGGCGAAGAGCGACCGCGGAACGAAAATAACGCGCCGGCAAATCAAAAAGAAAGCCGGCCAAGAAAATACAAAACCCGACACTGGGCAGATAGAGCCAATGCTCAGCGACCGTGGCGTTAAGATCGAAAAGATTTGAGATAGGCAGATAGGCCAGAAGAAACCAGCTGGCGCCGAACAAGCGCACTCGCTGTCCGGCGCCCTTTGCGAAACGCGCCAGAAGGAAACCCCCGAGCACCAGCACACCGCTGCCAAGGTAAGATAATGAGTCGCGACAGCATTCCGCCAGCTCGCCTCACCGCGCTCTGCGGCCGGCTCGAGCACGGTGCGTTCGACATGAAGCCGGGAGGGGAAAGACCATCAAGCGCCCATAATCGCCCAGCGCGCGAAGCATAAGGACTGCCACGCTCAGCCGGCGTCCAGCCCGCCGACGCGCCTGTTTTCGGAATGATGCTCGGGTAGCTGGCGCAATCCGGCGTAGACCGAAACGCAGGATGAGGCAGATCCCGAGGACGACAAACTTCGCTCGAAGCAGCCGGTCTTCGATCGAAAGCAAACACGTAGAGAAGAAACATCAGCATCCAGAGCACGCCGCTCTCGCGCGAACAAAGCGAACACAGCCGGACAGCATCGCCAGGACGAACAGGCCTCGGCGCGCCCATGATGGCGAAAGGTCCTGTGCTCGCAAATAGAGAAGCCAGGCCGCGGATGCGAAGGAGAAAAGCCAGACTGTCGGCGCGTCCGGAAATATAATCGACAGCGGCACTGTGCACGGGATGGACCACCCAGAGGAGCGCCAGAAAAAAAGCCGCGGTCGAGAGCCGATGCGCCCCGCGCAGAAAGTCCTGTCCGGCCATCGCTCCAGGAAACGCTCCCAGGATCCGGCGCAAGAGGTAATAAAGAAGGACCCCGCTCAGAACGTGCCAGAGAATATTTGAGAGGTGATAGCCAGACGGGTCCTTGTTCCAGAAGAAATAATCGAAGATGTACGAAATGGTCTGGATGGGCCGGTAATGGCCATCGTAGGCATCAGGGAAAAGGTAATGTCGAAATGCCTCCAGAGTAAGAACCGGGCTCCTGATTAACGGATTATCGTTGACCAGAGAGATATCGTCCCAGAGGAGCTGACCCGTGAGCGCAGGGAGGTGGACAGCCAGTTCCAAAAAGAATCAGCGTAAGGCACCGCACCCACCCAAGCTGGGCGAAGCGGGACAGTTTGGAGCACGGACGATTCGGCTGGCCGCCTTGATCTCGCTTTGAGTCATGCCAAGGGGCTAGTAAGCGGATTGAATCAGCGAATCAATGGTTTCTGGCCGTGGAGGCGTCAGTGATTGGCCTTCATGTCGGACACTTGGGCGAGGGCGGCTTGTGCTTCCTCGGCGCGGCCCATTTTCTCGAGAATATCGGAAAGAAGAGGTACTGCCGAGGCTGATCGGGCTGCCGAGCCACGGCGCGGCGTTGAGTCGCGTAAGCATCTTCCATTCTATTTTGACGCATGCTTAGAAGGGCCATCAGATTGAGAGCTTCCGCGTCGTGCACGTCGAGCCAACTGGCGTGGCGAAAAGCTGCTTCTGCCTTCGCTTGCTCTCCCAACTCGGAGAAGCCGGCCGAGAGCGATCGAAGCGCTGGCGTGCCACCAGTGCGTCTGCGCGAAATCTTGCACGAGCGGCAAGGCCGCGGCCGGTCCGCGATTCTCCCGCAAGATTTCCGCCTCGAAACTCGTCAGGTCCCAGATTCCGGGATAATCCCCCCGCGCCTTCTGCATAACGGCGAGGGCCCTCTCGTCATCCTTCTCCTTGTGCCGAAGCCGGGCGAAATTGAGGGCGGCGACCCAGGTGCGGGGGTATTCGTGGCGATCTTCCGCAGCTGTTTGGCTGGCCGAATCGAACATCGTTTCCGCTTCTTTCGTCTTGCCCTGACGAAAAAAATGTCGGCCAGGTTATTGCGAGCGACAGGGTAATCCGGGTAGACTCGAAGCACTTTGCGCAGAAACGTCTCGGCCTCGCCATACTCGCCACGCTTGGAGTAAAGCATGGCAAGGTTGACCCCTACGCGGCAGCTGGATCCGCCGGCGAGGAAAGTGCGTTGGTAAAATATTTCGGGATCAATCCAATCACTGCTGCGAACGACACTCCGCGCACTCAAGGCGACCACCGCCGCGCATGCCAGCGACGGCCGCGCTTCGTCGAAAACGCGCCGGCAATTCGAAGGCGACCCCGGCCAGAAAAATCATAAAACCGACACTCGGAAGATAAAGCCAATGCTCCGCCACAGAGGCGTTGAGCTGGAACAGATTCGAGATCGGAAGATAGGTCAGCAAAAACCAGCTCGCGCCGAAAATGCGCGCATTCCTCCCGGCCCCTTTCCAGAAAGCGCCGAGGGCAAATGCCGCGAGCATGCCGCGCCGGCCAAGGACAGGTATTCGAGACGAATAGACTCCTCCAGCTTTCCCGACTCGCGAGGGAGGTTGCGCTCGGAAACGCTCCGTTCCATATGCAGATTGGAAGGAAAAACCATCAACCGTCCATAGTCTCCCAAGCGCCCGCAGCATCAGAGACGGCGCGAGGTGCCGGCGCAACGCTTGAATGGGACGACAGGACCGCGGGCCGACTCTCGGGAAGCTGACGCAAGCCAGCATACATCGCCGCTACCATCAGGCAGACGCCGAGGACAATAAGCTTCCCTTTGAGAACCAGATTTCCGTGTCGAAACAAAAGGTATAGAGAAGGAAAACAAGCATCCACATGAAGCCGCTCTCCCGCGAGCAAAGCGCGAGCAATCCTGAGAGCGTGGCTGTTACATAAAGGCTCGCCGCGTAACCAGGCCTTCACGATTTTTCGCGCGGCTCGGATGAAGAGCAGCCAACCCGCACAAGCGAAAAAGAAAGCCAGGCTGTCGGCGCGCCCTGAGATGTAATCAACCGCCGCGCTATGGACCGGATGAACTATCCAGAGCAGCGCGAAAAGAAATGCCGTGGTCGATAACCGCGGCCGTGACCTTCGGAGTAACGGCGCGACCATCTGGGCGGGCACATTGCATGCCGAAGCGAGTGATGAAGAGCTCTTTCAGCAGAAAATAGAGCAGAAGGCCGCTGCCAACGTGCCAGAAGAGACGTTCGAAAGATGATATCCGTAGGTCGTCCGTGTTCCAAACCAGATAATCGAAAATGTAAGAGACATGGTTTGGACCGGGCCGATAATGCCCAGCGATAAGAATCAGGGAAGAGGTAATGGCGGAACGCTTCCAGGACCAGCAGCGGACTCTTGATAAATGGATTGTCGCGGGCCAGATAGAGATCGTCCCAGAGCAAGCTGCCCTGCGGAGCGCGGGAATGTGAACGCCGGCGCCAAACAGGAGCAGTAACAGACACCGCAGCCATTGGCGGTGGCCATAGGTCGCAAATGCTTGCCAAGCTAATTTCAAGCGCCGTCGTGGCGAGTCGACGGCGGCGTTCTCTGTTCCAGTCATCGATGCCGGATCCTGTCTCGAGCAGTTTTTCAAGAAAACAAGAGAGCGTCCTCCGTTGCCGAAAGGACGCTCTTCATAGTTAGTCTGCGAAGTCGTCTTAGTTGTAAGGCGACCAGAAGGAGTCGTCCGTCACGTCCGAGAGTGCTCCATTGGTACCGCTGAGAACGTGTGGAAGGGAATCCACCGTCTGAGCGCCGTAAGGCTCACCGAACAAATCGGCACCCGTTGCTTAAAGGTTGGTGTCTTTCTTGAGGTATTTCGTCCAGTCAACCACATCGATTGGGTCGTTGGATTTTTTGGAGGTTTCGATCGCGTATTGATCCATCGCCGAACTGATCAGGCGCAGATCGTTGAGAACTTTTGAGGCTTGCGAACGCTTGCGCGCCCGAAGGAAGCCAGGGACAGCAATCGCCGCGAGAAGCGCGATGATCGCCACCACAATCATGATTTCCACCAGCGTAAAGCCGGCGCGTTTGGTTGTCAGTTTTTTTAACATAACTAAGGAGTTTCTTTCTGTTATTTTATTAGTGCGAGCTGGAAGGTGGCAGGACTATTTTGGTCTTGTTACTCACAACTCATTCCCTGCCACTGGCGAACCAATGACAGGAGAATGAATCGTCAGATTCTTAGTTGTATGGCGACCAGAAGGTGTTATCCGACCACGTCCGAGAGGGCGTTCTTCGACGATGTCGGAACGGTCGGAAGCGTGTCCACAGAGACAGCTGCGTAGCTGTTACCCAGGATGTCTTTGCCAGTCACGTAGAGGTTCGTGCCAGCCTTCAGGTATTTGGTCCATTCCGTGATAGGAACGCTGAAGCCGGAGGACTTGTTGTTCTCGATCGCGTATTGGTCGACTGCAGAGTCGATCAAGCGGAGATCGTTGATGATGCGGCTTGCTTGAGAACGTTTACGGGCGCGGAGGAATCCAGGCACCGCGATCGCTGCCAGCAAGGCGATGATCGCTACTACGATCATGATTTCCACGAGGGTGAAGCCCCCGCGGCGTTTGTTGAGTTTGTTTAACATGCTGTTTGCTTTCTTTTTGTCTTGTTTGGTTTGACTGCGATCCACGATACCGACCGCGGATGTGGACCTCTCTAAAGCAGTGTTGATGCCAAGGGGGGTCGCTTTTATAATTTCCAGAATGATTCCTGGCCGCCGGGGGCGGATCACCCGGGTCCGACAGCCCCGGGCAGCGAATATCTAATGTCTCCCTCCCCACAGGCTTGTATGCCGGCACCTCCGGGGATAAGGCATGGACGGTGATCTCAACGAAGCGGCTCTCGGCTGGTCCCGGCAAGGAAGCGATTTGGGGTCTCTCGTTGGCCTTTTTCGTCGTCTGCACCTGGGCCTCCTACGCCCGATGGGCGAATTTTGAATACCGGACGTTTGATCTCGCCTACTACGTCCAAGCCCTCTGGCAACTTATCCACGGGCGTTTCCAAGTGTCGGTGGAAGGTGTCCCTCTGCTCGGAAACCATGTTGAGCCAATCGTTCTGCTGATCGCGCCGCTTTTCCTCATTTTCCGTCATCCAATGGTTTTCATCGTGGTCCAAAGCGCCGCCCTCGCTTCCATGGGGCCGGTGGCGTTTAGCATTGGGCAGCGGCTCGGACTTGATCGGAAAACGGCTCTGCTCCTGGCGGTCGCGATGCTAATCACCCCGGCGACCGGCTATATCGCGCTCCACGAATTCCATCCCGAAGCGTTCACGGCGCCGCTTCTCCTGCTGCTGTTTCGAGCGCGGCTCCGAGGTTCGCTCCGTGCCCATTGGGGCTGGCTAATCGCCATTCTCGCCTGCAAGGAAAACATGGCGTTGCTTATAGCGGCCTACTGCGCGGTGCACGTCGCCCTCGAGCGCAAGCGTCCGCTGTCCGAGTTGCGCGCCAGGTATCTCTGGCCAATGGCTCTGTCGATCCTCTGGTTCTTGCTTTGTACCAAGTGGATCACCCCCGCGCTGAACCCCGGAAATATCGATTATCTGGCCCTGTACGACCGGCTTGGCGACTCTGCGGGCGATATTCTGGTGAAGGCGATCACGCAGCCACAGCGGATTTTCGGGGCGCTCTTCCGTGCCCTTTCGCATGGAAACCTGCTTTGGGCGCTCCTCCTCCCTTTCCTGGCCTTGCCGTGCTTGAGGCCCCGCTGGCTGTTGATCGCCACCCCTATCCTGCTCCAGCATCTTCTCTCCTGGCGTTCGTCAGAGTGGACGATTTACTTTCATTATGCCGCCCCGCTTCTACCCCTGTTTTGGATGGGTCTCGCGGAAGGCGTCGCAACGATCGACCGATGGCCGTCTGTTCCAAGCGGGATTCGACGCGCACTTCCTTTCCTGCTAATCGCGGCCTGTCTCGTTGCGCAAACCTGCCTGGGACCCGCCAACGCCATTGCGACAACGGCGGCCAATTGGTTCACGAGAGAACAGGACCGCGCGCGCAAGCAGGCATTCATCCGCCTGATTCCGCCGGAGGCCAGCGTCCTCGCGCCCCTTCCCTACCTCTCTCACCTGGCCATGCGCGAGGAGCTCTATTCTCTGCATTACGTACTGAAAGGATTGAAAACACTCAGTCGCGCGGCCTATTCACCACCGCCACCGACGGATTTTGTCCTAATCGATTACGACGATTCCGCCACGTTCGATCCGCTTGCGGGCTACTATCATCCCGCCATGAACACAGTGGACGGTCGCGTGATTCAATCCAGCGACCGGTTGTTGCACGAATTCCTGCGGCGTTGCTCGTGGACGGTTCGCGCTTCCGATGAGCTAACGCTGCTTCAGCAAACGAAAATCGCGGGAGAATCGCCACGCCCATCGGTGAGCTCAGGAGGACGCGTCGAGATAACGGGCGGGACGACACTCACTGCCATCACAAAGTCGAGCGACGAAATGACGAAGGAAGGACTGGAGGTTCAGCTGAACTGGGATTTTCAGGAGCCACGGGAAGTCTTCCCGTGGATGTTCTTGAGACTCACTCCGCGTGCCCAGGGAAATGGGATCATTATTTCGAGAGGCTTGTGCGCGCCCGAGGCGACGAACGGGCCAAATCAGGAAAACTGGCACATCAATTTTTCGAAACAGATTCCTGAGGGGGAGTATGGCGTCGAAGTCTTTTTCGTCGATAACGCCAAACGCGTCTGGGCCACGAAGTCCGGCCGTCTGGACGCGCGGACCCCGCTCCTTTCTGCTCCGATTCCTCTGGGCGAACTCAGGATTGGGCCTGGCAAAAGCACCGCCTCACGACCCTAACCCATGGCCGCGTCTCACATTTTTTTCCGGCGGCTTAATCTGGGGAGCGCCTTTCGGGGCTCGCCACGCCTCGGCCATTACATTTTCGCCTTCGTTTTCCTGGTCCGCCTCATCGCACTCGCACGCCTGGCTTCGTCACCTTCTCTTCTTCCAACCAGCGGCGATATGCATTTCTACGATGACTGGGCGCGCCAAATCATGCAGGGGCGCCTGACGAACCAATTCGCTTTTTACGGTCTGCCGCTTTACGCCTATCTGCTCGCCTTCCTCTACAAGGTTTTCGGCTTCAGCCCTTTTGTGCCCGGTTTCTTGCAGGCCTGTCTCGACGCCGGAACAGCAACCCTGCTCTACAAGATGGCGCTCCGTATCTTTCGAAACAACGGTGGCTCAGTTCGAAATAACGCGGCAGCGATCGGGCTGGCGGCTGCGGCCGGTTGGGCCTTTTTCGTCCCCGCCCAGGCGTATTGCGTGATTCTTATGCCCACAACGTGGCTGGTTTTCGTGTTCTGGTTCCTGGTCTGGCAAATTGTGAATGCGGAACATGCTTTCACTCCGCTGCGCTGTCTCGCCTATGGAGTTCTCATAGGAATTACCGCGACGGGGATTGCCACGATCCTTTTCCTCGTGCCGCTGGTGCTGGCCGCCCTTCTGCTGAAACCGCGATACGACGCTGTTGCTACCCCCCCTGGATCGCCCGGACCGCCGCGGTCGTGCTGCTATTCGTTGGCCTTGGAGCGGGCACAGCACCTTGCTGGATTCACAATTATTTCGTCGCACGGGACCGTGTCTTGTTATCGGCGCACAGCGGAATCAATTTCTGGCTCGGCAATAATCCGGACGCTACGGGATACCCGCATTTTCCCGGATTGCACGCGGGCCAGGCGGCGATGCTGAAAGATTCGATCGACCTGGCGGAAGCAGCCGCGGGCAGGAGTCTGAAGCGTTCCGAGGTATCAGAATACTGGTCGTCGAAAGCACGAACCTACATCAGCACCAACTTCGGCGCCTGGCTGAGGTTGATGGGCCGGAAACTGGGGAATTTTTGGAACGCCTTTGAGTACGACGATCTGAGCGTGATCTCCTACTTCCGGCAACAGGGGATTGTCCTGCCCGGTCCGCATTTTGGATTTGTAGCCGCGCTGGCCATTCCGGGCCTGCTTCTTTCATGCAAGAGATTTCCGGCGTCACGTTGGATCGCCGCCGCCATCTTCCTGCACATGGCTGCGGTCCTGCCCGTTTTTGTCACAGAACGCTACCGCCTCGCCGCCGTCCCCGGCTTACTGCTGTTCGCCGCCTTCGGATTGGAGACGATCTGGCAACAGTGCTCGTTAGGCCGTTATCGCGCTTCTCTCGCTTATCTCGTTGTTCTACTGGCCGCGGCCGTCCTCGTTACGCTGCCCCGCAAAGATCCGTCTCTTTGGGCGATGGAGGCGTACAACTCCGGACGCCAGGCGCTCGAATCAAATAATCTTCCGTTGGCCGAGCTGGACCTTCAACGCGCCTTCTCCTATGTGCCGGACAATGCGGAAACGAATCTTGCGCTCGGCAACCTACGCCTGGCGAAGGGCGATCGTGAAAGCGCGAAATCTGCTTATCGGCGAACATTGCGGGCCGAGCCCAATCACAAAGGAGCGCTGAATAATCTCGGCGTTCTCGCTCTGGAAGAAGGCAGTTGGAAAATGGCGATCGACTTCCTCCGGGCGTCGATTCAATCGGATCCCTCGGACGCCAAGACGCATTATCTGCTCGCGCGAGCTGAAATGGAGAATGGCAACACCGCCACCGCCCTATCGGAAATCCAAATCGCGCTTCGCCTCAAACCGGAGCAGCCGGAATTTCGCGCCTTATCCGACACCATTCAGGCGCGCCAGTAGAGCGGTGCACTATTGCCTCAATGTCTCCGCCGCCTCGCGCCAGCCACGGACGGCGCTAAGCGGCAGATTCTCGTAACGGCTGACCGATTGTGCCAACGGCACGCGCACCCGCTCAAAATGAAGCGCGTGATTTTGGACGAGAAAACCGGCTTGCTCCGACCAGGCAGCATAGAAATTTCCCCCAACCCAGCCCTTCGGCCCGTCGTAGCCGGGAGGGATAACCGACGGCTCTTCTCCCGGTGGAACGAAATTCAAACTCCCGATGAGCCAGATTGTGTGACCGTTTCGCAGAGTCTCTTCCATCCGTTGTAACACGGAAGCCATCGGCGCGGGCGACATCATTTGCCGCTTCAGGAGATCGACACGCTGTGCGCGCAGATCTTCCATGGGCGGGATCGTCTCGTAATTTGCCGGGCCGTGATAATAGCGACGGAAGCTGATGCCGTAGATAAAGCTGTTGATCAGAATCAAGTCGTCTGGAGAGGCCTGGGTCTGCAACTGGGCAGCTACGACATCCACATTGGTTTGTCGAAGATGCAGCGCCTGCCACGCCGGAAACACTCCGATGGCAACGATCGCCAGAGCGAGAGCCGCACGCAGCCGAAGCGACCATTCGTTTGTCCAAAGGCCGGCCAGCACCATCTCGATACACGTCGCGGCGAACGCGACAAAGGCGACGTAATACCACGGCTGGGTCAGATAACCGAGAACGCTGATGAATCCCGCGTAGCCCAGGGTCCCGACCACGAGAGTCACCAATCCGAAAAGGATGCGGTCGGATCTTGCCGCCCCGCCTGTCTCCGTGGATTTGCGTTTCATCGCCCATGTCCCGGCGATCAGGGCCAGAACGAACAGAACGATCCATTCCGTGATCTCCAACCACGAGCCGAAGGTTCGCATCAACTCTACCGGAGTGAACGGCCCCTTCCAGACGAAGCTCCACGAGCGCACCCGCTGCATCGTCGGCACGTAGGGCAAGAGCGTGGTGGCGGAAATTCCACCGATCGCGAAGACCAACAGCGTTTGCTTGAAATGCCGCCGCCGGATTGTCACCGATGCGGCGCCCAGACAGATCGCAAGCAGGAGAACAGAGTTGTAATAAAGACATTGAACGCTCAGCACCGCGCTAATGACCGCAATGGTCGCACGGCCCGGAGTGAAAGACTCGACCAGTCGCCACATCGCGCCCAGCACCAGAAGCATCAGCGCAACACCGAGGCCGTAAGCGCGAATCGAATCACCGTACCGGATGACCATGGGATTAAGGCCGATCAATGCGAGCGAAAGCAGTGGGAATCCAAGGTGAAGCCAGCGCGCGTTCAACCAGATCATTCCAAGAATCAGCAGCCCGACCGAAACGCCAAAGACCCGCAGTGCGGCGTCGCTTACGTCCGCCGGGACTCCAGCAACCACGCGCAGGAGAAGAAAAAACAGGGCAGGAAACGAGTCGTGACAAAAGTTCGACCACATTTCTCCCAGGGTGCGCATGGTCGCAATCTCGAGACTGTTAACTTCGTCACGCCAAAGGGCGCCCGCGTGCAGGCCGAAAACGACGTGCAAATAGACAATTAAAAGCGTGCTGAAAAGAGCGACGCCTCCGGCAACCCTGCCAGCCTGCATCCGCCTGAGTGTTTCAATCATCCGTTTCCACCGAACCGCGTGCGGCCAGGAGGTTCGTATAACGCCCGCCCCGCAGCGCGGAATCGAGCTCCCGCGCATTTCGCGATCTTTTCAGGCGCGCGCCTTCCGTTTCGTAAAGCTCAAAGCCGCGCTCGCGAAAGAACGCCAGTAAGGATTCCGGGGCGGTTCCGGCCCTCCGGAGCCCGGCCGGAGAGAACTCGAAAAAAACCTGCGTATTCGGGTTCGCCGCAAGCGCGCGTTCCATCCCCGAGAGGGCAGCAAATTCGTGCCCTTGCACGTCGATCTTCACGAAGTCGGGCCTACTCTCTGGTTGAAGATCGTCGAAACGCTCGACCCTGACCTCGACCGGTTCGTGGCCCAGCGAGGCCTTCCCCAAACGATTATCGCCGGAATTGAAGGCTGAGCGGTGAAATGAGGCTGACCCACTATTCCGGCCGAGAGCGTATTGAAAAGGGGCAATGTTGGTGACGTTATTTCTCGCGCAGTTTTCGCGGAGGATCGCGAAAAGGTTCGGTTCCGGTTCGAAGGCCAGCACCGAGCCACTTTCTCCTACGAGGTGAGCAAGCAGGAGCGAGTAAAGGCCGATGTTCGCTCCCACGTCGATTACCTGCATGCCCGGCCTAACGAGTCTCCGCAGCAGGATCGCTTCGTCGTGCCCCATCCAACCCACCCGGTGCAGACTAAGGGCAACCAGCCGGTCCAGCGAAGCGGCCCGCATCTTGCGATCCCAAACATTCATCTCCCGGCGCCAAAGCGGAGCGTGATTCAGATGGTAAAGCAGGGACGCGATCATTCCTCTCGGCGGGCGCAGGCGCATCCGTATAAGATTGGCGCGCTAGTCATCGAGCCTTTCGCTCGCGCGCAACAGGCACTAAATCAATTTGATTTTCGCGATGGCAAGCAAAAGCATCGGAGCCAGTGGGATGGCTCAAACGGAATGATCGCGAGGAACATCGATTGCTTCAGGAGGGAATTGAACGACCCGTCATGAAGAGTTCCACTATTCTTGCGGGCCTCACCCGGTCCTGGCCACTCTTGGTGCTGCTCCTTACCGCGGTGGTTTGGCTCCACCGGCCGACATATAGCGCTTCAAATCTCGAGGTCCCTCCCGATGCGGTGGAATACGCGCTGGCCCCCCTGCAGCTCCTCGAGACCGGCCGTTATGAGATCTTGCTGGAAGGGCGGGGGTTGCCGCCACGTTACCCGCCCTGGTTTTCAGCCATCGTCATTTTGCCGGCTTATGTCTTGTTCGGGCACGACCCGGGCAATGCCATTCTGCCAGTCACCTTGCTGGCAGTCGCGGGGGTTGGTCTTGCCTATGCGATCGGAAAACGAGTCAGTTCGACCACGGGAGGACTGCTGGCCGCGCTCGCTCTTCTCGCTCTGCCGTCCTATGGCGCCTGGGCCACCCAGGTGATGACAGATGTGCCCTGCACCGCCCTGATGCTCGGCACTTGCCTCGTCTATCTGCGTCTCCGAGCGAGCCCTGAACTATTGCTCCCGTATTTCGGAGCGGGCGTCTTGGTTGCCGTAACGACTCTCTTTCGGCCGGTGTTCGCAGCCATGCTGCTCCCTTTCTTGCTCGCGACACTTGGCCAACGAAAAGGGATTTTCCTCCGGGGAATTCTCTTGCTTGCTCCAATGGCCGGCGCAGCAGCAGCCGCTTTCGCCGTCAACGCCGCCACGTTCGGCTCGCCTCTGCGCAACGGTTACAAATTTTGGACCGCAATACCAATGGACTATCCGACCATGATGCTCTCGTCTTCCCACGTGCGGATGAACCTGGAAGAGATTGGCCTGGGCGTCGCCGCGCTCGTGTTGGTCGTTTACCTCACCGCCTGGTTGCCGGTCTGGCGAAGAAAAATTACCGGCTTCGCCTCTTCACGGGAGTCACTCCGGCAGGTGGCCCTCTTCTTCGCTTTAACGACCGCACCCATCCTGGTCTTCCATCTCTTCTATTTTTTCCCGGCTGAACGTTATCATATTCCGATGCTCGCGGGCGGCGCCGTGCTGGCAGGCGCGATGCTGGGCCTTCTGGCCGGGCCTGGGAAAGAAGCCTTCTTCCAGAGACTACTGCCCGTTGTCTTCGTTTTCGCTCTGGCCGCGCGACTTGCCACGCCCGCCCCCACTCCGACCCGTCGGATGGCCGCGGAGCGCGTGCGATCAAACACACCCGGGAATGCCATCATCATTTCCGCCATCGACCCCGTCTATCTCGGACGAATCGCAGGCTTGGGATCATCACGCCGGATCGTTCCGCTCTCGCGCGACGTCGATTACGCCTCGGCTCTCCTGATCAGGAAATACGTGGGCGATCCTCGATTGCGTTCGCTCGCGTGGGACGATCCGCGGGCCCAGGACTTGATTCGACCGCACGCGGAGGAGGCCGTTCATTTTGTCGCCAGTGAGCGTATGAACGAACTAGCTCGGGAAATCGCGCAAGGCACACCGGTTTTCCTCGAGTCGACTTCCGTGTCCGGAAGCGATTCCAAAGTCCTGGCTGAACTGCAAAGGCACTTCAAGTTAGCCTACCGGGTCCCGCACCTTTACGAATTACACTCGCGCTAGGGTCAAGATTTGCGCCAAATGGCGGGCGCCTTGGACTATCGCCACTCCTGCACGACTCCGAGCTCCAGGTTTTCAAATTCATGGACCCGAGCATTACCGGGAGTCGGAATCTTCGTGAATCCGCCACGCGTAGCGTGGACAGTCAGGAATTGGGCGACCTGCAGGTCCCAGATGTTAAGGTAATTTCCACCGCGCCATTTGCCGTTGGCGTCGCGGTAAGCCGGGGGGGGGCTGGACAAAGGTTGATCGGTTGGAGGAAAAGGGAGAGCGCCCGCGAGAAAAACGCGGTGTCCCGAACGGAGGGCCTCTTCCAACCGCGCGAACACGGGCTGAAGCGGGTCGGGCGTCATCATCTTGCGCAGGACAAGGTCGTACCGATGAAAACGGTGGTCGTCGATGGGAGGCAGGGTGATGATCTCAGCTGGCCCGCGATAGTAACGGGAAAGAGGAATCGCGCATTCCCAGCGGGAAACCAGAATCACATCTCCGCCGGTGGCAATCGGCCTGAGCCGCGCAGCGAGCAGGTCCACGTTCGTATGCCGGACCGGCATCTCCTCCCAATCAGGCAACGCGGTAAAGCACAACAACCCGAGCCCAACCAGGAGCCGGCCACTCCGGAGAAACAATGGCAGCTTCTCATTTATTGGGGTGGAGAGCCAGGCAGCAAAGATCACTTCCAGGGCGCAGGCGGCAAAGGCCACGAGGGTAATGTAGTTACCATGGCTGGGTGTAATAATGCAGGGACCTAAGAAACGCGGCATATCCGATAATGCCCACAATGAGTGCGCTCGCCGCAAAGAGGACAGCATCGGGAAGCGAGCGGACCGGATCGGGCTCCGATGACTCCGCCATGATGTGCCTTTGAGTAAATCCGCGCAGGAGCCGCGCTCCGGCGAAGCCGACGACCACCCCCACGGCGACAAAAAGAAGACCCAGCCACAACCAAATGCCCAATGGGTCGGGCGAGCCGAGCACTTCGCATACTCGCTTCCAGAGCCACGGCAGGTCGGCCGGATAGCTGACCATAAAGGTCCAGTCGCGCATCCGGCGCATCATTGGCACATAGGGCAAAAGAGATGCAGCGGCCAGGAGGCCAATGCCCAGAACAAGGCCCACCGTCTTCCATGCACGCCTCCGAGCGGCGACGGCCATTGTCCCCATGGCAATAGCGAACAGGAGGACCGAGTTGTAATACAAACACTGAACGCTGAGGAGGGCCAGGATCGTGGCGGTCGCCACTCGCCTGGCATTCGGCGGTGAGGGTTTGTCCACCAGACGCCAGAAACTGCGAAAGGTCAGGAGGATGAGAAGGATTCCCAGACCGTATGCCCTGGTTGAGTCGCCGTAGCGAATAACCATTGGGTTCAAACCGATCAGGGCCAGCGAAAGAACGGGCCAGCGGATTCCAAAGGCGCGGGCGTTCCACCACAACGCTCCCAGCACTGAAAGCCCAGTGATGCATCCGAGTGTACGCAGGGCGATGTCGTTATCCGGTCCAAACACTCCCAACCAGCCTCTCAGCACGGTGAAAAACAGGATCGGAAATGAGTCGTAGTCGAGGAATTGCAATACCTCCGTGAATTTGGGCAGAGTGGCCAGCTGAACGCTGTTAGTCTCATCGCGCCAGAGCCCGCCGACATGGGTAACGAACCGAACATGAAGGGCCACGGCCACCACGGCTACGAAGAAGACGGCTATCCACTCAAGTTGGCTGATCCAGCGCCACCACACTGATTTTCCATAGCTCGCCTTCCCGAAAGTGACGGAATCCGGCGCAGGCTCGATTAGTTCCACTTCGAGATCGGGGCCACTAACAGGCTCGGGTAGCAGGGACACGCTCACCGTTTGCAGCCGACGACGACCGCTTGAACGAGAAGGTCACGCATTCCGAAGTAATACTCCACCAGGTTGAATCCTGCGCTTTCCACCACTTCCCTCGCCTGGTCACGTGACCTGAGTAGGGAGATTTCGGGCGGGTGAAGACGTACTTGGGGCACACCCCGGCGGCGAAAGAAATCGAGCACACCATGGATCACCTTGAGCACAAAAACACTGGTGGCACGTCGGTGAGGCCAGAAGATGACCACTTTTCCACCCGGCTTCACGGTGCGGCCCATCTCGCGGAGTATTTGGACGATCTGGTCTTGAGTAAAATGTTCGACCACGCCCAGATTATAGGCGCCATCGAAGCTCCCGCCGGCGACATCGTCCAGGTGAAGAATGTCGCCGTGCCGGACTGCCGCGGCGCCGGGATTATTGCGGCGATAGGATTCCAAAGCGGGCCGCGAGATATCGACGGCGGTGATGCGCATCTCGCGGGAGAGTTCCGAATCAACCTGGCCCGATCCGCAGCCGGCATGGAGGAGCTGCGCGCCCGGGCTGAAATGCTTGTGGATGAAATAGTTTAGGTTCCGCCGAATGGCGAGCCGTCGATAAACGCTCGCGATAAAGGAGTAGGCGCGCCGGCTTTTTTCCTGGCTGCGAGTCCAATAGGGGTCCCAGCCTTGGGGATCTTGCAGAGGCTGTTCGGCCTCGAGAATTGGCGGCAGCGGCGACGCAACCAGGAAGCTTTCCGGTTGACGAATCGCCGCCCAATAAAGCTTCAGCAGGCGCAAGGCGCTTCGCCCAGTTTCGCGCCACGACATCTTGGAACTGCCATACGTGCGAGCGGGCAACGCGATCGGCATTTCTTCGATGGCAAAGCCATTGCGGTGCAACACAAACAGGCTCTCGAAAAAGAATGAGTAACCGCAGGAACGCACGCGATCGAACAGTTCCCGTGGAATCGCGCCCAGTTGATACACCCGCAGAGCACCGGTCGCGTCTTGTGGCAGCTGGAGGAGATTGACCGTCAGAAAATGACCGAGATGGGTCAGGGCACGGCGCATCGGATTCCAACCCGGCAGACTATTGCCCTTCATGTAGCGCGATCCAATGCACACAGGCTCGCCGCTCGCCTGCGAGATCTCCAACAAGCGCGCCACGTCGGCCGGCTGGTGGGTAAAATCGCAATCCATCGTCACAAGCGTCTCGTAGCCGTGGGCATAGGCATAACGAATGCCCTCCTGATGAGCGCTCCCGATGCCGAGCTTGCCCGGACGGTGGATGGCATGGACGTGCGGGAATTCCCCCGCCAGTTCATCGACGATCTTCCCGGTTCCGTCCGGTGAGCCGTCGTCGCAAAAGAGAATATCTGCTCCGAGCTCGAGGGCACTCAACTCGCGACAAAGCCGTTCAGCGTTCCCCGCCTCATTGTAGGTCGGAATAAGGATAAGAACTTTGGATGCGTGGGGCACAGCGTTGTCCTGAGCAGTGGACATGCCACCGCCCGCTTTATGGAGCCGCTTTCGGCGGCTCCAGGGAGGCAGCGCCAACTTGGAAGGCCCGGCAATTTTCAGCGTCGAAGCCCCAAGCCCGGATCAGGTGCGAACTCGCCGGAATTTGTCCCGCGCTCCACGACTTCGTCCAGCCCGAGCGAAGGTATGCCTGGTCATTGAGGCGCTGGCTGACATCGGCGCGTTTCGATTTCACTTCGGCCAGCGCAAAAATTATCGGATCTCCATCGGTATCGTCATAGGTCAGAAGGACGGCGTCCGCTGTGCGATGACTATCGGGCAGAATGGCCCACCCGCTCGCCATAGGCTCTCCACGAGGGTCCCTGCCGATCTCCTCGAATTCACCAATCGTCCCCGGTTCCGAGGCGTAGGCAATTTCACGAATGTGCCTCGATCGCACGAGCGCGGGACGAAGATAACCCGAATGCTCCAGATTGTTCGCCCAGCCTTTTAGCGATGGACTGTCCCAGTGCACGTAACGGACCAAGGCTTGTGGTTCATCGACCACGTTGAGGAGGAGGAGCAGAGCTTTGCCCGCCAGACGACTGTGCTGAAAACGCGACCACGGTTCCAAAGACTTAAGTGTCCCGCTAACGACGAGGAGGGAAAGCGCCGTCGCCAAAATGCCAAGACCCCACCCCAGGCGGGACTGGTTCGCACTGAGAGCGGAATGTTCCTGCCAGTGTCGGAAAATGATCGGACCGAGAAAGAGCAATCCGATGGGCAGCATTATGGCGAATGAGACATAACGGGGCAGGGTGGCCGCGGCGCTTCCAAAGCCAAGGCGTCCGACCGTGGTGAGAAACGCGTTGATCAACGCCCAACCCGCCAGAGAGACCCAAGGCAACGAATGCGCCAGGAGCGCGCGGTCCCGTCTCCAGTGCCAGAGATAGAGCAGGCAGGCAGCGAAAAGAAGAAACAGCGCTGCACTGGCCCCTAGTGCGATCAAGGATGCGTTGGGCGCCGCGCCGGAGAAGGGTGTGCCCAGATAGGCGAGAATGAATTGGATCGCCCGAAGCGGGTGCTCCACCGCTGCTGCCGCCCCTGGATGGGCCGCTGGACGGGCAAATCCAAGGAAATAGCAACCGATGCTGACGATTCCGATCGCAACCCAAGTCAACCACCAGGTCTTCTCACCGCGCGCTCGTAACTTGCCGTTCCACAGCAATAGAAGCGGTGCCGTAAGAAACCATGAAGCGAAGCCACTTGCGATTGAGAACGTGCTGACAAGACAGAGAAACATCGTTGCAAGAAAGTCAAAAGGCCGACGCAGCGAAGGCGCAACCCAGAGACATGCGGTCATCGTCACGAGCGGTAAAAAGAATCCGATCTGAAAACCCCAAAGCAGATTTTCCCACTGCATAGGCGAAAAGAGCAGGACGTTGGTCCCCAGTAGGAGCCAGTGACGATTGCGGGAATTCCGCCAGCCCGTGACCTGGGCCACCCTCCAGAGGTTCAAGGAGCACACACAAGCGAGAACCCAGATCATCAGAAGCTCCGCGCGCACATTCCAGTGGGTCAACAGCGCGAGGGCAAAGGTGAGCACGCGCGGGAAGAAAATCCGATGTTCGTTATGGAAGGCGAAGAAGTCGCCGAACCCAAGCGTGCCTGCCTGCATCTTTTCGAGGAGCAGCCGCGTGCTATCCCATTCATCTCCCCACGGGGTGTCTACTCCGTAGCGATAAACCAGCCAGCCAACCCACAGCGCCGGAAGCGCCAGGACAATAAAGGCAAATACAGGTCGTCCAAAGGGGCCACCTTTTTGTTCGTTAGCCGAACGTGCTCTTCGCGAAATCGAAGCGAGTCCTGGCTTCTTCGCCAGGGTCTGACCTGGGCTCGTTTCGAGGCGCGGCCTGTGGGGACTCAAAGAAATTGACCTGCTTGCTTCGACCGCGTCGGCCATGGCGGGACCACCCGTCACGGGGCCAGCTGGGCTTGAGTCGCTGCCTCCTCTTCGCGCATAAGGCGGGTGACCAGTTCGACGAAAGTTACGCTCGGCAACCATCCTGTGGCGGTTCGGAGCTTGGTAGAATCGCCGCAAAGAGGGTGGGACGTCTTTTTCAACAAACGAGCATCCGTTTCCACATGCCGGCACCAATCAAGTCCGACGGTGCCAAAGGCGATCTCCGCAAACTCGCGAACCGTGTGCATCTCTCCCGAAGCAACCACGAAATCGCTCGGCTCGGCCAATTGCAGAATGAGGAACATGGCTTCCACGTAGTCAGGCGCGTAACCCCAATCGACGCGCGCTTCGAGGTCCCCCAGGACCAGCTTATAAGTGGGGTCGTGTCGCGCCCGCAGTGCGCCCTGCACTATTTTTTGAGAGAGGAAGGAGTGCTTGCGCCAGGGAGACTCGTGATTAAACAGAATGCCGGTCGCAGCGAAAACCCCCCTCTGCTGACGGTAAACTTGACAACATTGGAGGCCCGCTGCCTTGGAGATCCCATACGCTGAGTTCGGGGTCAGCGGCGTTTGCTCGTTCTGCCATTCCGATTTCGCCGTGCCGAAGACGTGCGAAGAGGCCGCGTAGAAAAGCCGCGCGCGTGGAGCACATTCTTCAATGGCCTGGAGCACGTTCAGCAGCCCAAGCACGTGCACGTCAAAGCTGCACCGCAGCAACTCGGCGGCCGACAATTCGATCGCCTCTTCCGTGGCATGATGGAACGCGGCGAGGTAATAAATTTCGTCCGGAGGCGATTTCCTGAGCGCGGCCTCAACCGCCGCTGGATTCAGGATGTCCACAAGTGTGCACTCGCATGGTGCGACCGCCGCAGTCTCACGGCGGATCCACCCTCGCACGGTGTACTCGCGATCCAGGAGCAAACGCGCCAGAAGGCGCCCGTCCTGTCCACCCGCGCCGATGATGAGTGCGCTTCGCACGACGGCTCAGGCGCCGACGATTTCAATCGCCGGCAGAGGGAAAATCATCTTCCCCCCGCGTCCCAGGAACGCGCTTTCCCGCTGGATAATGTTTTCGCGAAAATGCCACGGCAGGACCAGGAGATAATCCGGCTTCATGGCATGCGCTTCCTGTTCGGAAATGATCGGGATATTCGTGCCGGGAGTGAAGCAACCAAATTTGTCCTTGTTCACTTCCGCAATCGCCGGAAGCAGGTCGGAAGTTATGCCGCAGTGCTGCAAAAGGACGTTTCCCTTGGTGGAAGCTCCGTAGCCCAGCACGGTCTTCTTCTGTTCTTTCAGGCTATGCAGCAGGCCGAGAAGTTTCTCTTTGTGGCTCACGACTGCTTCTTCAAAATGACGCTGTTGCGCCACGCTGCTTAAGCCTTGCGTTTCTTCCTCGCGCAACAGCTCTTCGAGCTGGGTCGTGTTTTCAGGATACCACGAGGATTGTCGTGCGACCGTGATGGCGAAGCTTCCGCCATTGGTTTCGTTGAACTCCACATTCAAAATCTTGAGGCCGCATCGGGCCGTCATCCATTTGATCTGGCGCAGCGAATAATACTCAAGGTGCTCGTGGCAAATCGTGTCGTATCCCATCGTTTTGACCATGGCCGGCAGGTAACTCATCTCGAAGTGCCAGATACCGTCCTGGTCGAGAATAGAGGCGACGTCCTCCATGAAGCTGAGCGGATTCTCCAGGTCGTAGAACATCGAGATCGAGGTAACGATGCGCGCCCTCTTCGCGCCAAACGCTTCGCGGAACAGCTCAGCCGAGAAGAAATCGGGAATTAACGAGATGTGAGGCCGATAAAAGGAAGCAAATTTCCGCCCGGTCGGGTCGATCCCCACCACGGAGACATTTTTCTCCGGATAAAACGACAGCAGCGTCCCATCGTTGCTGCCGATATCGAGCACGAGATCTCCAGTCTTCAAAGGATAACGCTCGACCAGCTGATGCACCTTCGTTCCGAGGTGCCTGACCATGGCTTGGTTCAGCGACGACCGATAACCGTAGTTCGCGCCATACATTTCCTCGAGATTGTAGGACTGGCGAAGCTGGACGAGACCGCAGGCCTTGCCGTTACCGCCGGTATTGCACGCCACCAGCTCCAGCGGGCCCCGGCTGGGCGCCGCGTCACGGATCTTGGGAAATACTCCGGTGAGATACTGCTCCCCCAGGGAAAGGACCGGACTGAGATCCCGATTTCCGCAGACCCGGCATTTTTGGATTTCCCGGAACATTTCCGGCGAACTCCGCAGGATCGTGAAACCTTGGGTGATGGCGGAGGATCTGAGCGCGACTGTGGGCATGCCTCATTCAGAGCAGCGGTCATGCCAGTGGTGGCCCCTCCTCCGCAGCCGAGCGCACTGCGGCGCATAACTCACACCGCGCATTGTGTTTCCCGTTGAATTGCGGGAGTCTTCCCGGCATGGCACTCGAACCGTCTCGCGGTCGGAGATCTTATTTCGTCGCGCTCGGCCTCCTCTTGGCGTTGGGCATCTTCCTCCGGCTGCCCGCGCCGATCTTTTCCGGCAACAATGCTCCTCTTAGCCAGCTCGAGGCCCTTCATCCGCCGCCCAAGTTTGATGCCCTGGGATTCGATGAGGGTCTTTATCGCAGTTACGTCAACGGCCTGATTGCCGGAGGGCTGACCGGCTACCCCGACATCGTCGATCGCTATATCGAGGTTCAACAAAAGCTCACCGGCTCGATTCTTCCGCCCGTTCGCTTCCTCTATATCTTCGCCGCCTACCTTTGGCATCAGATCTTCGGCAGCGAAACACTCGATGCGCTGCGGAATGTCGCATCGTTCTTCAGCATCCTGACGCTCCTGCTTTCCACGGTTTTCGCCTGGCGTTTGAAGGGGCCTGCCTGGGCCCTGGGTGTGGCCGCCATGGTGAGTTTCGCGCCGACCCAGCTCCACATGTCGCAACACGCGCTCGTCGACGGCTTCTTTACTTTTTGGGCGCTGCTTTGTCTCTGGCTGCTCTGGGAAAACTTGCGCACGCCGGGTAATTGGCGCTGCGTCTCACCGCTTATGTATTCGCACTTTGCTGCCTGGTCTTGACCAAGGAGAACGCGTTTTTCGTTTTTGTCGCGTTGCTGGTCATCATTGCGCTGAACCGCTGGCTCGCGTTCGGCGCGGTGACGCGAGAGCTGTTGCTCTGCACCATCGTCGGACCGTTGCTCGGGTTCGTGGTCCTCGTTTTTCTCGCCGGCGGCCTCGAAACCTTGCGCACGACGTATCAGCTTTCCGTCAGCAAGAATTACCAACTAACCTACGCTATCATGACCGGCGACGGGCCGTGGCATCGCTACCTGGTCGATCTGCTCCTGGTCAGTCCCCTCGTCCTGCTCCTGGCCCTCGGTGCGGCCTTTCGCCTGGATCGCTCCCAGAAGCCGGAATTATTTCTCTTTGTCTTCCTGGCCTCGAGTTACCTCGTGATGTGCAACATCAAATACGGGATGAATCTGCGCTACGCCAACATGTGGGACATGCCGCTCCGTTTCCTTGCCTTCGGCCAAATCGTGACCCTCTCGGCCCATTGGAGACGTTATCGACAGATCCTCCTTTGCGGTGCCGTCGGCCTCGTCTGTGCGGTCGATTTGCGGCAGTACATTCTCCTTTTTGTCCAATTTCCCCTCTACGAGTTGGTTCCCGAGGGACTACTGCGCGCCCTGCACATCCTCAAAGGGGGGGCGCCCCCGCCGTAACGAAAACAGGACCAGGGAGCGGCGGTTTGAAACCGCCGTTGCCTGAAAATCAAGCGACGCGACCGAGAAGTTGCGAACGCAGCTTCGCGCTGCCGGAGATCGTTTCCTTGAGCAGGTGACGCGAATCAGGCAAAGCCCGGGCTCGAAGACAAATCTGGTAGGCGAAAAGGCCGTGGGAGAGCTTTAGCAAAAGCCGGTTCACGCTGAGCAGCGTCCGGCTCCAAAAGTTCGTTCCGATCGCCAGCGGGAAAGGCGCCGGGACACCGTGTGCTTCGAGAATTTCATAGCCGGCCTGTTCCAGCAACGCGCGTAACGACTTGAAGGTGAATAAACGCCGGTGGCCAATGCCCAGAATGCCTTTCCGGCTGTAGTTAAATTGACCGAGGGCAAGCATGATGCGCGTGATGAAAAACGCCACGTTCGCCGTCGTGATAATCACTTCCGGCCGCCGCCCGGCGGTTTTTCTCCGCAGCGCGTCCATGAAATCTTCCGGATCGTGCAAATGCTCGACCAGATCCATTAGGAGGATTTGATCGTAAGCGGGAAGGTTCGCCGGCAGGCTCGGGCGTGCCGCGGAACGAATCGTCTCGGAATTTTCGGTGAACTCGTTGGCGGCAAAGTCGATGGCAGTCACGCGGCATCCGCGCCGCTCCAATTCCGCGGCGACATTGGCGTGGCCTATCCCAAGTTGCAGGACATCCTTGCCGGCGGTGCACGCTTCCACGGCAAAGGTTTGCGATGACGGGAAGGCCAGTTTGTCGCTGTGGCTCCCGATCTCCGGGCTCACGTCGAACTTCCGATCGTAAAAAAGGTGGATGCCGCACAAGCGGGCTTTGATCGTGGATTTGAAAACGTCCCAGGCGTACTTCATCCCGTTCACGTGGCAGACTTCGTCGCCGTAGAATGTCGGTATCGGCAACTCCGCGATGCGGAGTTTTCGGAGCACGATCTGGATGATGATCTCCGTGTCGAAATGGAAATCGTTCGTGTTTCTCTCGAAAGGAATTTGCGCGAGCGCCGCGGTCGAATAGAGCCGGTAACCGGTGTGAAACTCCGAGAGCTTGGTTCCCAGCGCCCGGTTTTGAAACGCGGTCAGGACCTGGTTGCCGATCCATTTGTAGGCCGGCATTCCTCCTTGTCTCGCGGATCGCTTGTCGATCATGCGGGACCCGAAAACGGCATCGGCTTCGCCGCAGACCAACGGCGCAAGCAACATTGGCAATTTTTCCGGCGCATACTGGCCATCCCCATGCACCAGCGCGACAATGTCGAAACCGTTGTCGATCGCGTAGCGGTACCCGAGTTTCTGGTTGCCTCCGTAACCCTGGTTTTCCGGTGTCCGGAGGACGGTAATCTTGAAGGCCGATGCTCTTTGTTGATAACGCAGGCCGTTAACAAACGTGTCGTCGCTGGATGAATCGTCGATGATCAGAATCTCGACGTCTCCGCCTTGAAGGCACGGCGGAATGCGGCTGAGAACTTTCTCGATCGTTCTCTCCGCATTGTAGGCGACAATGAAAATGAGTACCCGTTTGCCGCCGAGATCGATCCGATCCGGCGCGGCAGGTTCCAGCTCCGCGAGACGCATGCCTCCCTAAAAGCTAGAATTGCGCCAGTGCGGCGCGCTCTCAGTTACCGTTCGAGCCTGCGGGATCGGGCTTCCCTAGCACTGAGTTCGCTGTCGCCAGCAACGCCTTGTCCTCGTTGTCCGTCAACTCGCTCAGGAACCGTCGAATCCGGTTAAATGACTGGCGCAGGAAGAGCTCGGCGGCCCGTTGGCTTCCCGCGGCGGTCTCCCCGTTCTTGCCGATGCCTTGCAACTCCGAATCCAATCGACTCAAGACACACGCGGACGCGAACATTTCCATGGCCGCACCGGCGATCCGTTCCTGCACCAGCTGCATATCCATGACCGGTTCGCGGTAGGTGATCAGCGCCCGGTTAACACTTAAATTAAAACGCCAGATCAAGCGGCCCAGTTGCGAAGCTTGTCCACGCAGGCTCTCGCTCTTCACCGGCACGCTCGGAATCTTCACGGCCGCGCCGAGGCGACTCATTCCTGCGGTCCACGCTTTCCCGAGGCCGCGCGACGGATTGAACATGGTGTCGTGGATCTCCTTGAATTCCATGCCTGGCCCCCGCATGCCGACGAGCGCGATGAAAGAGGTGAGCACTTCGTTGCTCCCCTCGCCGATCTGGTTGATGCGCGCGTCACGCAGCATTCGTTCGAGCGGCGAATCGTTGAAATAAGCCGAACCGCCAAGAATTTGGAAGGCATCGTTGACCGCTTCCCAAAGGCGATCCGTCGTGAAGACCTTCAGCATCGCCGTCTCCATCATGTAATCCTCGAGCCCGCGGTCGATCAGCGAAGCTGTCACGGCCGTCATCGCTTCCATCGCGTAAAGATCCGCCGCCATGCGCCCGATCTTCTTCTTCACGAGATCGAAGTCGCCCAGCGTCTTCTTGAACTGCCGCCGCGTGTTCGCGTGCTCGACTGCGAGACGCAGGCAGGTCTTCGCCGCACCGGTGCAGCAGGCGCCGAAAGTCGTCCGGCCGAAATCGAGCACCGTCAGCGCGACCTTCAATCCCTTGCCGAGCGGCCCCAGAATATTTTCCTTCGGCACCGGCATATCGCGCATGGCGAACCGTCCGGTCGCAGTTCCGCGGATGCCGAGCTTTTCCATCCGCGGCTCAAGCATCTGGAATCCCGGCATGTCGGGCGTGACCAGAAACGCGGTGATGGCGGTCTTGTCCGAGCCGGGAACCGGCGTCCGCGCCATTACCGTCAAGACCTGAGCGATTGACGCATTGGTGATGTAGCGCTTCTCACCATTCAGAATGTAGTGGCTGCCATCCGCGCTGAGCTCGCCCGCGTCTGGACGTTCGCGGCATCGGAACCCGCTTCCTTTTCCGTCAGCGCGAACGCGGCCAGTTGCTGGCCCGTCACGAGAGGTGGGAGCCACTTCTGCTTTTGCTCACGCGTGCCGAAAAGGAGCAAGGCCCGAATGCCAATCGAATGGTGCGCGTTGGTGAAAACGGACGTCGAAGCGCAACGCGCCCCAATTTCCTCGAGGACTTTGCAGTAGGCCCGCTGGGAAAAGCCCCGGCCACCATATTCCTTCGGCGCCGTCATCCCGAGCACGCCAACCCGCGCTAAACCTTCGATCAATTGCGGCGGAATATCCGCAGCCCGATCAATCGCCACCGGATCGAGATTCTGATCGAGAAACTCACGGACCTCTGCGAGAGATTTCTGGAGTTCCTCCTGCTGCGCGGCAGGGACGCGCGGATAGGGCATCGCCCAGTCTGCCACGAAGCTCCCAAGAAAAAGTCCCTTGGCGAAGCCCAGCGCCTGGGGCCCGGTGAAAAGCAGCTCTTCAGCCTCTTTGATTTCTTTCTGCCGCTGGATTTCTGCTTCGTTCATAACAGGTAGCTTCTACGTTTTAAGGTCAGTTCCACTCTTCCGCAAAGGGGGCTTTGAGAAAGCTGGACTCTGATTGGCGCGAATGCGCGGGACTAAATCGTGGATTCTACCCCGACTGACAACCGATAATTTACGGCGCCGGCGGTTCGACCTTCGAAACGTAAAGCGGAATCGACCCGAGCTGGCGGCCGTCCACCGCGAGATCAATGGTGTATTCGCCGAACTTTGGCAGCCGGATTTGTTGGATCATCATGACGAAATGCGACGTCACGGTGCGCAAACCCGGGGCGAAATGGACCGCGAGCGTCGAATCAAACTTCGGCATCACGACATTCCCGTCTTCATCCGCGAAAGTCAGGCTGACCCGATGATTCCCCTCTTCGATCTGTTCGAAGCGCAATCGGCCGGCGATGGCGCATTGCGGGTGCGCAATCGGCGCCTCGATGGCGCGCAGGGCATCAAACGTCCCAATGATGTTCAGTTTGCCCGCGTGTTCCGTCGCCGCATCGCAGAGCGTGAAAATTTCCAATTGCATAAACGGCCGCCGCGCAGCCAACGGGGCAAAGCCCGCCCTTACCTTAGCTGCATCCCTGGCTCGTGCCACATTCGGTGCAAACTCCACAGGCGCCGGCGCGCACCACTTTATCGCTGCCGCAGTGCGAGCAGAGAATATCCATGAACATGTTTCCGAGCGCTTCCTGCACGCGTTCCGCGTGAGTGTGGCCGTTGCTTGCGACATGAGGATTGCCCTCGTTCGGCGCGTGGTTCGTGATCACATCGATCAATTCCTTCTCGGCCGTCCGCGGGAGATCGGAAACGGGGCGATTGAGCGCCTTCTTTTCCATCTCCGGAATTTCCTTCATCGGCAACTCGCTCTGGCCGCGGTTCGGTGAAGTCGCTTCCTTGTAGCCGTGGATGAACTGGCATCCGAGCCAGCGGAAAACGTAATCGGTAATGCTGGTCGCGTTCCGGATGTCGGGATTTTTCGTGAACCCGCTCGGCTCGAACCGTTGATAGGCGAATTTCTTCACCAGGCTCTGCAACGGAACGCCATACTGGAGCGCGATGGAGGTCAGCGTGCCGACCGTATCCATCAACCCGCCGATCGTGCTGCCTTCCTTCGACATGGTGATGAAGAGTTCGCCCGGCTGGCCATCCTCATACAACCCAACCGTGATGTAGCCTTCGTGTCCCGCGATCTCGAACCGATGCGTCAACGACATCCGCGTGTCCGGCATCCGATGGCGCGTCGGCTGGTCGAGCCGGCCGCGCAGCGACGCGACTTCCTGGTCGAGCTCGATGATTCTGCTTTCCAGCTCGTCCCGACCCAGGGTGGCGACGGATTCGTGATCCATGCCGCCCATGTCTTTCGTCTTGCGCGTGTTCAACGGTGCGGAACGCTTCGAGCCGTCGCGATAAATCGCGATCGCTTTCAAGCCAAGCCGCCAGCCCTCGACATAGGTGTTCATGATTTCGTCGACGGTCGCCGTTTCCGGCATGTTCACCGTCTTCGAAATGGCGCCGCTCAGGAACGGTTGCGCCGCAGCCATCATCCGCAGATGCGCCATGTAGCCGAGGCTGCGCTCGCCTTTGTAGGCCTTGAACGCGCAATCGAAGATCGCGATATGCTCCGGTTTCAGTCCGGACGAAATGGTCGAGCCGTCCGAATCCGCGATGTCCTCGATCGTGTCGAAGGCGTCGATGTGCGCGATGATGCGCTCGATTTCCTCGGAATTGTAACCAAGCTTTTCCAGCGCGGGCGTGACCGTCTGGTTCACGATTTTCAACATGCCGCCGCCCGCGAGCAGCTTGTATTTCACCAGCGCGATATCGGGCTCGATCCCGGTCGTGTCGCAATCCATCAGGAAGCTGATCGTGCCGGTGGGCGCGAGGACGGTGACCTGCGCGTTGCGATAGCCATGGCGCTTGCCCTTTTCCGCGGCGCTATCCCAGACTTTGGCCGCTTCCTTCTTGAGGTAGGCAAATTCCTCGTTCGCCGCGATCTCGCTCACCGCCGAGCGATGCAGCTCAATCACTTCCTGCATGGGCGCGACGTTGTCTTTCGCCACCGGTTTGGCCACGCCGCTGCAACGCGCGTCGCGATAGCCGGGGAACGGCCCCATCACCCGCGCCATCTCGGCGCTTTGCTCGTACGCTTCGCCGGTCATGATCGAAGTGATCGCTCCGCAAATGGCGCGGCCTTCCACGCTGTCGTAGCCGTAGCCGTAGCTCATGATGAGCGAGCCGAGATTGGCGTAGCCGAGCCCGAGCGTGCGGAAAATATGCGAGTTCTCCGCGATTTCCTTGATCGGGTAACTCGCGTTATCGACCAGAATTTCCTGCGCCGTGATGTAGACGCGTGCCGCCGCCTTGAAGCGCTCGACATCGAACACTCCGTCCTCGCCTTTGAACTTCATCAGGTTCAGGGAGGCGAGATTGCACGCCGTGTTATCGAGAAAGAGATATTCCGAGCACGGATTGGTGGAGTTCTGCCGGTCAGTTCCTTTGCAGGTGTGCCATTTGTGGATGGTGGAATCGAACTGCATCCCGGGATCGCCGCAGATGTAGGTGCCTTCCGCGACCTTGCGCAGCATCGCCCTCGCCTCTTTGCGTTCGCACGGCTTTCCGTCGCGCACGTTCCGGGTCCACCATTCGCGATCCTCCACCGCGGCGTCCATGAACTCGTCGCTCACGCGCACGCTGAGGTTCTCATTCTGATACATGACCGAGCCGTAGGCGTCGCCGTTGTAACTGCCGTCGTATCCCTGCTCGATCAGCGCCCAGGCCTTCTTCTCTTCCTTCTGTTTCGCATCGATGAATTCCTCGATGTCCGGATGCCAATCCTTGAGCGTGTTCATCTTGGCCGCGCGCCGGGTCTTGCCGCCGCTCTTCACCACGTTCGCGACTTGATCGTAGACTTTCAGGAACGAAAGCGGCCCGCTCGGTTTCCCGCCGCCGCTCAGTTTCTCCCGCGTGCTCCGCAGCGAAGAAAGATCGGTGCCCGTTCCGCTGCCGTATTTGAAGAGCATCGCTTCGCTCATCGCCAGGCGCATGATGTCTTCCATCGTGTCGTCCACGCTCTGGATGAAGCAGGCGCTGCCCTGCGGATATTCGTATTGCGTCGCCGCGCGCTCAGCCTGGCCGGTTTCGCGGTTATAGAAATAATTCCCGAGCCCGGCCCCGCGGCCGATGCCGTATTGATGATGCAGGCCGACATTGAACCAGACCGGCGAATTGAAAGCGCCATGCTGGTTCACGCAGAGCCAGGTCAATTCATCGTAGAAAGTTTCCGCCTCCTCCGCATTCGCGAAATATCCGTCCGCGATGCCCCAATCGGCAATCGTCCGCGTCACGCGATGCACGAGTTGGCGCACGGAGGTTTCGCGGCCGCCCTTATGCGGATCGGTCCCGTTGGCGATGTCGCCATAGAAATATTTTGAGACCGCGATTTTTGTCGCGAGAGCGCTCCAGCTTTTCGGCACCTCGATGTTTTCCTGCTTGAAAATCACCTTGCCGCTGTCGTCCGTGATTTCGGCCGTGCGCCGTTCCCACTCGATCTGGTCGAACGGCGCGACATTCGCGTCGCTGAACACGCGATCAAAACGCAAACCCCTGCTCCTTTTTCGATTACTTCCGCGATTTTTGGTCCGAAGTGACGATTTAGAAGGGCGATTAAGCGAGGAAGGGTGAATCCCGGGTTTGAGTTGGATCATGGCAGCGCGGCGGTTGAGGTTTGCGAATAGGTGAGAATAATGGTGAACAACCCAGCTAATAAGTTGTGAACTGTGGTTAATTACAGCTAACAACAATTACTAGCGGAGCAGATCCAGCGGACATACAACATGCGGTGGAAAACCGCAGATGGGCAAGAATAAATTTGTGACATTTTTTACCTCTCGCAGTGAGGCACTTAACCGAGGACTGGAGGCCAAAAAACGCGATTCCAGTGTCATCCCGAGCGAAGTCGAGCGACCCCGTGGCGCGGCGTGAGGCGAAGTCGCTCGACCTGCGACGGATCCCTCGACTTCGCTTCGCTGCGCCCGGGATGACAAGCCCTCAAATCAACGCCACACACCGCTCGCTTGACCTTTCCGATGAGCAGACGACATCTCTCACGGCACGAACACGAAATTTCGATGGCGCGCAACCAACGCATCACCCATTTCCGTAGTTCCTTTCGTGCCAGCACTCTGCTTTCCGTGAGGATGAAAAGCTTCGCCCTGGGCGCGGTCGCTTTCGCCTTGGCGACCACTCTTTCCGCCCAGGAAGCTTATCGACCGCCTCGCGAACCAGCGCCGGCCGCAGAATCGTCCCCGGGGATTCCCTATCGTTCTCCCAGGGAGTTAAAGAAGCTGCCCCTGGAGGATTTGGTCGACGTGCAGATTACCTCGGCGGCGCGCAGGCCGGAGCTGCTTTCGCACACTTCGAGCGCGGTCGACGTCATCACCAGCGAAGATATTCGGCGTTCGGGCGTGACGAACATTCCCGATGCGTTGCGCCTCTCGACGGCGATGCAGGTGGCTCAGATTGATGGTCACACCTGGGCGATCACCACCCGCGGCTTCAACATCTCGTCGGCGAACAAGATGCAGGTCCTGATGGATGGTCGCAGTCTTTACACCCCACTTTTTTCCGGGGTATTTTGGGACAAACAACTGACCTTCCTGCCCGACGTCGAACAAATCGAGATCATCCACGGTCCGGGCGCGACACTCTGGGGCGCGAACGCGGTCAACGGAGTCATCAACATTCGCACCAAGAGCGCCGAAGAGACCCAAGGCACGCTCATCTATGGTGGCGCCGGGGACGTGGAGACCGGATTTGGCGGCGTGCGTTACGGCGGCAAAATCGGCACGGACACTTTCTATCGCGTCTATGTCGCGCATCAGAGCCGCGACAGCCTCAACTTGGAAATGGGAGGCGATGCCCAGGACGATTCCGATATCACGCAGGGCGGTTTTCGTCTCGATTCCAAGGTGACCGCCGACGACACCGTCACGTTCCAAGGAGATATCTATGATGGCCGATTCGGCCAGCTAACTGCTGCAGATGTAGAGGTGGACGGCGAGAATGTTATCGGACGTTGGACACGAAAACTGGCGACGGATTCGAGTCTGACGGTCCAGGCATATTTCGACCGGACGCATCGCCTGATCCCCACGGTGTTCGAGGAGCATCGCAACACTTTCGACGTCGAATTCCAGCACCAATTTCGCGCCGGCCCGCACGATATCGTTTACGGAGCGAACTACCGCATTTCGCACGATGAGATCGGCAATCTCGGACCGGCCCTTGCGTTCCTGCCGGATGAAAGAACGCTGCACCTGGCCAGCATCTACGCGCAGGATGAATGGCATGTCGTCCCCGAGAAATTCTCCCTGACCGCAGGCTCGAAGTTCGAATACAACAGCTTCGGCGGTTTCGAGGTGCAACCGACCGGCCGGTTTACCTGGTTGCCGGGAGGAGGACAGACCGTGTGGGGAGCGGTCTCACGCGCGGTCCGCACCCCCACGCGGATCGATCAGAATTTCGTCGCACCCAATCCCTTTCCGAGTCCGGCTCCGGCGCCTTTCCTGATAGACAATCCCGACTTTCAATCTGAGGTGCTGATCGCCTACGAGCTTGGTTACCGCGTCAAGCCAGCCAACAACCTCGCTTTCGATCTCGCCGTTTATTACAACGACTATGACGACATTCGCAGCGTCGAGCCGCAGACTCCCAAGCGGCGTCATTCTCGCAGAACAACCTGACCGCTCGATCCTACGGAGGCAGCCTGGCCGCCAAATGGCGCATCACCGACTGGTGGCGGGTGGATGGAAGTGTCTCCTTCCTCCAGCTCGACTTTCAGCGCACCGCCGGAAGCGCCGATCCCAGTCCGGGAACCAGCGAGGGAAACGACCCGAAGTGGATGTTCCTCGCCCATTCCGCCATCGATCTGCCCTGCAACGTCCAATTCGATTCGTATCTCCGCTTTGTCGACGACCTCCCGAGTCCCGCGACCCCGTCTTATTTTGAACTCGACGCGCGGTTGGGCTGGTCGCCCGTCAAGAATTTCGAGATCGCCATCGTGGGGCGCAATCTCCTCGACGACCATCACCCGGAATTTCGCGGGGCGATTACCCGCGAAGTGGGGCGCAGCATTTACGGGACTTTCCGATGGAGCTTCTGAAACGAGCCAGGATCATTGCGGCGGCGGTTCTGTTGTTGATGGCGCCCCTTCAGGTCGCGACAGCGTCGCAGAGCGAATACGCGCTCAAAGCCGTCTTCGTTTACAATTTCTGTCGGTTCATCGACTGGCCCGATTCGGCCTTTGCTTCGCCGAACGAACCCTTGATCATCGGCATCATTGGTGACGATCCTTTCGGTTCGTTGCTTAATGAAGCGGTTGAGGGCGAAAAATATCACAATCGCCCGATCCGGATCGATCATTTCCGCACTCCTGCAGACATCAAGCGGTGTCACTTGTTGTTTGTCAGCCACGTCGATGCCGGCCGTCTCGATCCAATCCTCGCGGCGGTCGCCGGCAAGAAGCGTCGTCACCGTGAGTGAGACGGAGGATTTCCTCGATCGCGGCGGAATGATCACCCTCACCGCCGAGCAAAACCGGGTCCGCCTCCGGATCAACCCCGCCGCGCTTCAGTGCCGCCAATCTGGGCGTCAGCTCCAAGCTGCTCCGCGTCGCCGAGATCGCTCCCTGATTATGGCCGTTTTCCTGCGCGATACCCCGATCAAGCGAAAGCTGATGCTGGTCATCCTGCTGACGAGCAGCTTCGCCCTTTTCCTCATGGGCAGCGCGGTGATCACCTACGAGCTGGTCACTTTCCGGCGCTCGCTCGCGGTTAACATGGGCGTGCTCGCGCAGATCGTCGGCTCGAACAGCACGGCCGCGCTGGCCTTCCAGGATCCCAAAAGTGCGCAGGAAATCCTGGGCGCCCTCTCCGCCGAACATCAGATCACCGCGGCGGCGATCTACGATCAGAACGGAAATGTCTTCGCCCGTTTTCCTGACACGGCGCCGCGGACCAGCTTCCCGGCCAGGCCCGGGCCGGCCGGCTACACATTTGAGCAGTCCCATCTCCACATGTTTCAGCCGATCGTGCAGGAAGGCACCCGCCTCGGCACCATCTACATCAAGGCGGACCTGGGAGAAATGTATCCGCCGTTTTCGCGTCTACGGCGCGCTGCTTCTGCTCGTCACGGCGTGCTCCTTCCTCGGCGCGATCGTGCTTGACCACCACGCTGCAGCGCCGCATTTCCCTGCCCGATTCTCGAATTGGCCAACGTCGCGACCGCCGTTTCCGAACGGCAGGATTATTCCGTGCGCGGAACCAAACACGGCAACGATGAGATCGGACAGTTGACCCAGGCGTTCAACCAGATGCTCACCACGCATCGGGGAAAGCAACGCCGCGCTCAGCGCGAGCGAGGAACGTTTGCGCCTCGCCTTGGAAGGATCGCAAACCGGCACCTGGGATTGGAACCTCCTGACCGGGCGCATCACCTGGGACGATTACATGTATCCGCTCTTCGGCCGGACGAAGGAGGAATTCGACGGGACCACCGAGTCGTTTTCGAAATTCGTTCATCCGGACGATCGCGCCGAGCTCGAGCGCGCGCCACGCGCTATGCCCTGGAACGGAAGACGCGATTACGATGTCGCTTATCGCATCGTCGATCTCGACGGCACCATTCGCCACATGGCTTCGCGCGGCCGGGCCTATTACTCCGACGAAGGGCATCGCCGTCCGGATGAGCGGCGTCAGCATGGACGTCACGGCGAGCAAACAAAACGAAGAAGAACTAAGTCGAGCCAAGGAGGCGGCGGAAGCGGCCAACAAAGCCAAGGACAATTTCCTCGCCATTCTCAGCCACGAACTGCGCACGCCCTTGACGCCCGTGCTCGCCGCCGTTGCCCTGCTCGAGGACGACCAAAACATCCCGCCCCATGTTCTGCGCGAGCTCGAAATGATTCGGCGCAACATCGAGGTCGAAGCGCGCCTGATCGACGACCTGCTCGATGTCACCGGCATCGTTCGCGGCAAACTCCAGTTGAACCGGCAGGTGGTCGATGTGCGCTCGCTCCTCGAGCACGCCATGCAAAATTATTGCGCCGGCGCCGCCGCCAAGAAGAATCTGCGCGTCTCCATGGAGGTCACCGCCACCGAAACACACGTGCTGGCGGACGGCTCCCGCATGACGCAGGTCTTCTGGAACCTGCTCCAGAATTCCTGCAAATTTACGCCGGAAGCCGGGAGCTATCGACATCCGCGTTTACAACGAATTCCCAGACCAGACGGTCGGGAACGATCCTACGGCCCTGGGGTGGAGACACCTGCCGCGGAATTGGTCGTGGAAATTCGCGATACCGGAATTGGGATTAGCCCGGAAAACATGCCGCGCATCTTCAACGCCTTCGAACAGGGAGAACGCGTTCGCACGCGCGTTTTCGGTGGGCTGGGTCTTGGGCTCGCCATCAGCCGCGCGATCGTCGATTTGCATGGCGGTTCGATCAGCGCCCAGAGCGAGGGGAAAGACAAGGGGTCAACGCTCACTATCCGTCTTCGGACCGTGCGGCCAGTTTCCGTCGCACGCGGCCCCGCCAAGCCGCCGTCGACCTCCGGGATAACTACGATCCGTTCGCTCCGCGTCCTGCTGGTCGAGGATCATGCGGACACCGCCGAACAGCTGACGCGGTTGTTGAGGCAAGCGCGGCCATGAAGTGACTTTGGCCGGCAGCATTCGGGAAGCGCAGGAATTGATCGCTACCGTTGAACAGACAGAGCCCCGAGCGCCGTTTTAACATTCTCATCAGCGATCTCGGGTTGCCCGATGGCAGCGGTCACGATTTGATGCGCGACCTGGGCCGCCACCACCGCGATCCCCGGGATCGCCCTAAGCGGGTACGGAATGAACGACGATATTCGCGACAGCATGGACGCCGGCTTCTCCCGGCACATCACCAAACCGGTCGACTGGCAGGAGTTGAAGACCGCCATTCAAAAAATCGCGGCCGAGCAGGCTTAGCCGTCACTTCACCAACGCGTTGTTCCGGTTCGATGGCGGCTTGCGCCGGCCTCCCTTTTCGAGCAAGGTCGAACGCAGCTGGGAAGAGCAACAGGAAGGGTGGCTGAGTCCGGTTTAAGGCACTCGACTCGAAATCGAGCGTGGGGTTAAACCCACCCAGGGTTCGAATCCCTGCCCTTCCGCCAGATTTCTTCGAAATTTCGCCATCCGACACGATTCCATTTCCGGACGCTCTGTAACATGATTCCTGGCTCCCGTGTCTCAGGTTCGCGCCAAAGAGGCACGACGAAGGAGGCGGATCTCAATTTGACGCCGTCGGAACTGCGCCTGCTGCGGTCGCTCAAAACGCCGGCCGGTGTCCAGCGTTACCTGGATGACATGCCTTACCACCTGGCTGGGACGGCGTGGTCGCCTCGGATGGTGCTGCGGGAAAAAACGGCGCATTGCCTCGAGGGCGCAGCCTTCGCCGCGGCAGCGTTGCGCGTGCTCGGGTTTCCGCCGCTCATTTTCGATCTGGAAGCGGATCAGGACACAGACCACGTCATCGCCATCTTCAAGTCGAGAGGGCATTGGGGCGCGATCGCCAAATCCAATTTCACTGGCTGCCGCTATCGGGAGCCGGTTTACCGCACTCTGCGCGAGCTGGCGCTGAGCTATTTCAACATCTACTTCAATCTGCGCGGCGAGCGGACGCTTCGGCGCTATTCGCGGCCAGTGAACCTCGCCCGTTTCGATCGTCTCCACTGGATGACCACGGAAAAGGACATCTGGTTCATCGCGGAACATCTCTGTGACATCCCGCACCGGGCGCTGCTCAAGCGCGGCCTGGAAAAGCATCTGACGCGGCTCGACGCCCGCACGATGCGAGCCGAAATGACGGGCCACCGCCAGAAAACAGACGGCCCCAAGCCGGATTGAATTCAGCGCCTGGCGCGCATCTCATCATCCACGGTGTGAGGAAAACCGCGCGCATCGAGTCGCACCGGCAGCAGCCGGATGGAAGCGCTTTGGGCCCCGCGCCGGCCGATATCCACTTCGAGGAGTTCGCCCCGGTTCCAACTCTCCAGTCCCGGGGCGCCGTCAAAGACGAGATTGCCTAACGAGTAGACGATCGGATGGCCGTGGTAGAAATCAAGGGCCTGGAGACAGTGGGAGTGGCAGCCGGCCACCACATCCACCTCGTGGTCGATCAACCAGCGCGCCAGCCCACGCTGGCGTTCCGTCACCCGCGGGCTGTTTTCGTCGCCCCAATGCATGAGACACAAAACGAACCCGGCCGTCGCGCGGGCTTCCGCGATCGCGCGAGCCACGCGGTCTCGATCCGACGCGAGCGCAATACCTGCGTCGTCCTGGTCCCCGTCGAGATCGGTCAAGGCGATGAGCGCCACTTTTTCGCCGTCACGCGTTGTGAAAAACTGGGGGGCGTAGCCCAGCTCCGGTTTATCGGCCGCGCCGACCACGGCGATATTGTTCGCTTTCAAACGCGCAATTGAATCAATCAGCGCCTCGCTCCCGAAATCGTGCGCGTGATTATTCGCCAGACCAACCGCGCTGATCCGAGCCGAAACGAGAGCGTCAACCGCCTGCAGCGGCGCGCGGAAGCAATACTGGTTTCCCGACCGTCGCGGCACCTCGGTCGGAAACAACGCATTCGAGATTCACCAAGGTCCATGGGGCTCCATCCAGATATCTGCGGATACCGGCAAAGGGGTCCGCGCCGGCCAGAATATGTTCGCCGGCGGAGCGACCAAGCATGACGTCGCCCCCGACGATCAGATCCGCCTGATGTTGATCACGGGCCAGGCGCAGCAAATCGAAGCGCGGATTTTTCCGCTTCGCAAGAAGCTCGCCTAACGAAACCATTTCCGGCGCGCCTTCGAGCTGATGGACCACCAGATCGTGGCCGTCGAGCGTGCCGAGCGGTGGGCGATCCTCCATCACGGCGGCCACGTGATTTCCGAAATGAACGATCAATCCCGCGGCCACATCTTCGTCAGCAAATCTTGCCGCGCCCGCTTCCGTGTCTTGGGCCACCAGTTCCAGGTGATCTCTGAGCTGCCTGGGATTGCACCATGGAATCTGACGGCCCTGGCGACGAAACGCGTAGATGAGAAAGTTCGCGCAGTCCGCGCCCCAACCGGTCTCCGGTCCGGTGTTCCTGCCGTCGCGCATTTCGCCGCTGCCAAAAAGGTAGGGCAGGCCGAATTGCTCCGTGAGGGCGGCGTGAAATCCTTCTCCCGCGAAACGCCGAATCTCGATCGCGGGAGTTTCACGGACGTGGCGATCAATTTCCGCTCGCGCTTTCAAACGGATCGCGCCCCAGCCGCTTTCGCGGTCGAAGAGATTTCGGAGCGACGCGATCGGCAACACGTTGCCTTGGTACCGGATTCTCTGTTCCCGCCAGCGCGGCCGGGGCGGCGCACCTCTGGCGAAACCGATTTCGTCCCCACGTTCCGCGGTGAGGTTGCAGCGAACGTGTTCGGGCACCAGCGCGATCCATTCCACCCGCGGGACCGCCGCACTCCGGGGCTCCGTTCGTAGTTCCACCTCCACCGGCTCCAGGACGGGGACACGCCAGATGTTGTCGGTCGATGGCTCGCGGTTTCTGACTGCCAGGTGAATCGCGGGCGCTTCACTCTCCCATTGTCCGAGAATCTTCTCCCAGGTCGAAGCGTCCGTTTGCACGGCAATCCGTGTCCGATTCGCCAGAATGAGAGCGCGAAGCTCCTCCGACGCGCTTGCCAGATTGAATACCGGCACCTCGCGCTTTTGCGCTCGAAGCTCCCGGCTCCGTAGGGACCGATCGTTTCCCACTTTCGCGAAGGGTTCGAACTGAATTCGCGCTGTCGGCAGGGAAAGCGACGCCGCCAGCGCGAGCCGAACCAGAGCGTCTGCCTGTTCGTCGCTCGCCAGATAAGGTCGCGAGATCGCGAACGTGACGGCGCGCAGGTTGCGGCACCCGGCGACGAACTGCCACACTCGCTCGAAGGCCGCGGCTTGTTCGCTCGGAGCAACCTCGGCGAAGTAATCGAGGTCGATCGTTATGACAACGGGCGTGCCCTCCTTGAGACCTGATTTGAGGTCGTCGAATCCCAGAACGCGACACCGCTTCGCAAACGAACCGGCCGACCGCGGCGCTGCTTCCAGGTGGCCGTCGAAATACTCGACCGCTTTTTCCTTCAATGCGGCAGCCTGGGCCGCCTTCAATTTCTGGCCGGGCACCCAGATCAGATTCGAGATCGGCGCGGGCATCAGGGGTTCGATCCAATTGAAACATTGGATCACCCCGACTTTCCGCCAGTGATCCAATAACTGCCGGCGTTCCTCCGTCGAAGCGACGCGCCGCAGCCGGTTGCGAAGCTCATCCGAATCGAACAGGGCCGAGGCGTCGCTGTGCGCGTCGAAATGGATAAGGGTGAACTCCTCATCGAGATCCAGATTTTCCGCTAGCCAGTAAAACGAGCCGGCGTGGCTATCCTCGAAATAGATCGGCACCGCGGACGAGGCCGCGAAGGCAGAGCGCGTCAGCGCGACCGTGAAAATCAGCGCGATCCAGCGAAGCGTCACCGGGCGGGTTGAATGGCCGGCTTCTTGGAAAGCGTGGCCCGCAGATCGATTGCTGAAATGCAGGTGTCGCGAGCCACCGTACCCCGGTGGACCGCTTTGATCGTGAGCTTCACGGTCTCAACCGGCTTCGAATAATTGCGGGATCGGAATGGGGTAACTCTTGGAAAACCTTTCGTCCGGAATCAAGGCCGTGAAGGTGCGCTCGCCGTTCAGCGTTACTTCCATTTCCGCCACGCGATTGTTCTTTTCCCAAAGCTCCGGCTTCTCGGCACGATAACCGGGTACGATCAGGATCGCTTCGAGCGGCAGTGGCCGATTCACCTTCAGCGCAATGTTCTCCCCAATGCCATCGCCCTCCACTCCCTCAGCCCACGTCACGCCGTATTCGAGGCCTTTGATGTTCGCGATATCGTACTTGTGCTCGCCGTCCGGCTTCAGGGTCGAGCTCGCCACCGGATCGTAATTGCTATGTTCGAGAAAATAGCGGCTGCCTTGGACCACATATTCCGCCCTGAAGGTAGGGTTCTCCATGTCCGAGCGATCATCGCCACGCGCCGGATAAGTTTCGTAGCCGGGATGAACGACGATCTTGATATCGTCCGCCAGCGTTGGTTTCAGGTCGCGAAAATCCCAGGTCGATTGCGTGGCGTTGACCTTCTTGAATCGCTCCTTTGGCTTGGAGATGACGGTCTCCTCCGGACGCGGGTGCAGAATGTTGATCGTAATCTTGCCCTTGCCGATCGGGCCTTTCCAGGTCGCGGCCGGCGAGAGCGAATACTGGAAGCCCATGCTACTGGAATGACCATCATCCGAGACCGATCCTTCCGTCCCGGCGTAAGGTGAGCGATACTTGATCACCACTTCGCGCGTTTGCCCGCGCGCGAATGGGATGTGCGATTTTTTCCAGAGCCGGGTGGCGGAGGAAATTCTCCCCAGTGCTCATCGACCACTGGTTTCGGTTTCTCACCTTTCGCATCGACATTGTTCCATTTCAGTTCAGCTCCGTCTGTCGTGATTTCGTAATTTTCCAAATCGACCTTGGTATTTTCCCCGTCCCCAGTCTCCGACTCGACTTTCGTCCAGCGTTCGACCGGGAAAAAGAAATCCTGCTCGACCTGCGCACCGGTATTCTTCATCCGATACCGCACCTCCACCGCCGCAAATTCGTGGTGCAAATCGATCGTGAGATTCTCCTCCTCGATCGTGACGTCGGTCGTCTTTTTTTGATCCGAGGCAGCTCCGTTCCCTGTCTTCGGAACCCCGGTTTGCCAGGCGCCGCCGTTAGCAAGCAGTCGTGTTTGTGAAACGAGAAGCAGAGAAACGGCGGCAACGAGAAGGCGTGTCGTGATCATGAGCCGGGAAGCGTATCGAAAACCGGTCTCATCGAACAAGAGGGATATTCGTCCGCAGCGGACTGACGTTCTTCCGTCATTTCGAGACTTGCCACCGGCACGCCCGATGCTAATACTCGGCTCTCGATGATTCGTGCGAATTGTCGGGAGCGGTTCACGGCCGCGGATTTCGACTTTGTCGTTCGCACCCTGGCGCGTTCGCGGACCGATCACGTCTCCCTCGTCGATCTGCTGAGCGACGCGGAAACGCGCGATTCGGTCCTCGATAATCCGCGGCTGGTCGAAGCGATTCTTTCCCATGCCGGCCATCTTTGCATCTCGTCGCAGTTTTATTTTTACGTGCTCGCGCGCCACGTTCTGCGAGACGTCGGAATCAGCGACCGCAAGCTGTGTGATTACGTCGCTTCGCTCCTCGAAACTTTCTCCCGCGTGAGCGGTTTGCAGGCGCCGCATGTCACCGAGGAGCGCGGGCGCCAATACGTCTCCGATATGCTGATCGCGCTCACCCGCGCCACTCCCGAACAGGCCTTTCTCCTGCGCGCGCACGTCGGTAATTATTCGCTTTTTCTCACCGGCATTTTTCACGAGAACACGCAACGGCGGAGCCTGCGCGGCGCGCCCGACCTCGATTTCTATGAGCAAATCGGGCGGACAAATTATCAACTGGTGGCTTCGCACGCGACCGCGCGCCGCTGCGAGTTGAGCGACGTCTATGAAGAGCTCGCGGGCCGTTTCCGCGAAGTGCGGCTCGCCCTGAATCGGCTCTCCGATTCCTTGTTCAACCTCGACGACACTCCCGCCGCGCTGCAATTTTGATCTCACGCCAAGAACACAAAGAGGCACTAAGAAAATGCAATTCTCCTTCGCCGTTGTGAACCTTCGTGACCTTTGTGAAAGAAATCCTCTTCATGAACGAGACGCTCTTCAGCCAGATCCAGCGACTCTTCGAACGAACCTACGCGCAGGTCGGGATCAACCTGGAGGATTGCCTGATCGATCGCGGCCGTTGCGCGCAACTCTCGCGGCTGGCCGGCGCGTCCGCGCGGGAGTTGAGCGAACTCGCCCGCACTTTTCTTCGGCGCGCCGACGATCAGCTTTACGTCGGGATTTATTATTCGCGCTGGTTGATCGAACAGCTCGAGCGACACGATCCGCGCGCCGGCCTGAGCGATCGCAACATCCGGTCGCTCATCGCGTTCGTGGAAGAGATCAATCACGCGCTCCACGCCGCGCTTCAGTTCAAGACCGGGCAGCGCGAGATCGCTTCGGAGGATTTCGCGCGCAACCTCGAGCTCCAGGCGCGCGTCGACACTTATCTCGTCCTGCTGCTCTTCGTCGCTTTCTTTCGAAAAACGCAAAAGGTCTCGCGCGCCGATCGGCGCTGGCTTCGCTTTCATCTTTTCGCCTCGCAGAATCCCGGCGCGTTTCAGTCGGAGAATCTGCGCGGCCGTTACCTCGAGACGACAGAACTGGCCGCGAGCTACACGCGATTTCTCGATACGCTCAACGGCATGCGGCGGCTCGACGAGATTCGCCGCTTTCGCTCCCTCGATTATGGCGCCAAGAAAGAGCGCGTCCTCGCGCTCATGAACGGGCGCTAAACCCGATCGCTTACGGCGCCTTTTTCTCCCCCTGGATCGCCGCCTGCAGCTCAGGCAAATGTTCCTGCACGCGCTTCTGGCCGATCTCCGCGCCTTTCGCCGTCAGGGCGGGCATCTTCTGCACCGTCTTCTTCCCGAGCGGCGTTTGATAGAACTTGTTCAGCTCGTTCAATTCACTCTCGGTAAACTCGGCCACATAGAGCTTGACCATGTCATCTTTCAGGCTGGCCCAGCTCATGTATTTGTTGAGGAAAGCTTTCATCTGCGCCTGATACGGCGCGAGCGCCGGATTCTGCTGCACCTGCATCGCGAGCATCTGATCGACGGATTGGTTAAGCATACTATCCATCTCCATCATGCTTAAGAGAGATTCGGCCGCCTTGCGATGGCTGGCTTCGTCGGCGCGAATCGTTGCGGGTTGGAACAGGGCAATGGCGCCGAAGAAAATCGAGAGGAAAAATAGTTTCATGCGCAGACGGTGCAGGCGGCGCGGCTCAGCGCAAGGTCGAAGCGCACAACGGTTTTCCTGCCGCGAAAAGGCAATTCTGTTTGAGAATCGCGGTCGCGTCCGCTACTAATCGAACGTGTTCACTTTGACGATGCTCGGCAGCGGGAGCGCCGGAAACAGCGCGCTGGTCGCGACCGATCATTGCCGGCTTCTGGTCGACGGTGGATTGAGCGCGCGCCAGCTCGCCCTGCGCCTGGCCCAATGCGGAATCACTCCCAATCAGCTCGATGGCGTCCTCCTTACCCACGAGCATGGCGATCATGTTTGCGGGCTCGAAGTGCTTTGCCGGAAATTTCGGATCCCGATTTATTGCAACTCGCTCACAGCCGAAGCGATCCGTTGCGGGACATTATCCGAACACCGCAACTGGCGGCTGTTTCGAACCGGTTCGGATTTTTCGATTTGCGATATCACCGTCCAAACGTTTCCCGTCCCGCACGATGCGGTCGATCCGGTCGGGTACGCGTTTCATTCCGGCTCGAGCGCGCTCGGGTTCATCACCGATCTGGGTTACGCGACGAAGATGGTGGTCGAGCGGTTGCGTCAGGTTCACACCCTCGTGATCGAGACGAATCACGACGAAAAACTTTTGCAGAACGATCCGCATCGGCCCTGGCCCGTGAAGCAGCGGATCCAGTCGCGTCACGGTCATCTTTCGAACACAGCGGCAGCCACGGTGATCGAGCAATTGCTCCCCGGGAAACTCGAGCGGGTGGTGCTCGGTCATCTCAGCCGCGATTGCAATACGCCGGAGCTCGCCGCCGGCGCCATTCGCGCGATGCTGGCGCAACGCGGCCGCAATGAAGTCGAGGTGCATTGCGCGGGACAAACCGAAATCAGTCTCCGTTTTCGGATCGGAGAAACGGTCGGGCGCGCGTTCCAGCCGACTTTCGACAGCATCTTTTTTCAAACAGCGCCGGCGCCGGACAAGACCATTCGGGCGGCATGATCATTCGCGACGCCGTGGAAGCTGATCTTCCGGCGATCGTCGAGATTTACAACGCCGCCATCCGGGGCCGAATTTCCACGGCCCAACTGGATCCGGTTTCGGTCGAAGAAAGAGTGCCATGGTTTCGTGGCCATTCGCCCGAGTCTCCATCCGCTCTGGGTCGCCGCAGACGATGGAGAGATCGCGGGCTGGCTCAGTTTTCATGCTTTCATTGCCGCGATCCGCCTACCGCGGCACGGTCGGAGATCAGTGTTTATGTGAACGAGACAATTCCGGCGGATCGGGGTGGGCCAGGCGCTGCTGGAAAAGGCTATCGCAGATTCGCCCCGATTGGAGATCCAGCGCTTTGGTCGGCTGCATTTTCGGCCACAACGAACCTAGTCTGCGGCTCTTCGAGAAATTGGGATTCGAACGTTGGGGATTTCTCCCGCGCATCGCGCGGGTGGATGAGGTCGAGCGTGATCTCGTGATCGTCGGCCGGCATATCTCAGCCGAAGTCTAACGACGCGTGGAAACGTCGAACGCCCTGCCGCGCGGTCCTTCGACTCTGCCTCCCTCCCCTCAGGATGACAGGTGGAGTGTGGGAGCGGTGTCATCCCGAGTCGCGCAGACGGCGAGGGACCTCACAAGCGCTCTACCGCTTTCGCGCTCCATTACACGTCCACGGCAAGTCACGCGTGGTGGTTTTGGCGTGGCGCACTTTGCATAGGGGGTGGTCCCTCGCCGTCTGCGCGGCTCGGGATGACAGCGCTTCCGCTGCGTCGTTCCCCTTACTCTTCGTCGCCGACCACGAGGTGAATCACTCCGGCGGGATCGGAGATCCAAAACCCGTCGAAATCTTCCCGCAACTGCTCCACTTCGTCCCGACGCGGGACCCCGTTGATCTTCAAATACGACGCGGCCGCTTCCGTGTCGTTGGTTTCGAGCTCGAGCCAGATGTCGGGATGGCTCAAATTCGGCACCCGATCGATCCAGAGCCGATTCGGACCGAATTGGAAAATGCAGCCGTCCTCCTCCTCCTCGATCAAGGGCAGACCAAGCGTGTCGCGATAGAAAGCGAGCGTTTGCTCGTAGGTATGGCTCGGGCATTTAATGGCGATGTTCGCGCCGCCGGAGAATTGAGGACCGTTAACGTTAGCGACCATATCGAAATCTGGCAGTGGTGGCGGGTTGGCGCCTAGAGTTTCGCGAGAATCTTGCGCGCCACCGTCCTGGCTTTTTCCAGCGCCATTTTCTCGTCGTTGACCCCGTTGATCCCGACGGTGACAAAGGCGTTCCCTTTCGCCACGTAGAGCATCAGAACGTGGGAGAGTCCTGTTTCCACGCGTTCGCTCGAGACCGCCGCTTTGTCACCCAGCCCGGACAGCGGTTTGATTCTGGCTGCTCCCGGCGATCAACTCCTCGAGTTGTTTCACCGGCGCCAGCTGGTCCCCGGAAGCCTGGCGAACCCGCAGGACCAGAGACCTGCCGGGGTTCTCACTGTAATAATTGCAGCGCGAATAATACCCGTCCGCGCCTTCCTCATTTCGCGACTGCGGATCTTTCACTGCTTCACCCAGGGCGGCCTCGGCCTCTTTCTTGCTGACGATGGCCGCGAGGTCGATCTGTTTCTCCGGTCGCGCCTAAAAGGTTGCTGAGTTCGCAAACCAGCGTTGCGATAGCAGCCACGGCGATGAGTCTGCGCATAATCCTTATCCGCCGGCGGATCCTTCGCCGCCCGGCTCCGTCATCGCAACCGGATCGAGCGCGCGCTCCAGCTCCGCGGCGGGCAGCACTTTCTTCTCGAGGCAGATCTCGCGGACGGTCCGCCCGGTCTTCGCGCTTTCCTTGGCGATCTCCGCCGCGCGATCATAACCGATCTTGGGCGCCAGACTGGTCACCATCGCCATCGACAGCTCGACCAGCTCGCGGCAGCGCTCTTCATTCGCCTCGATTCCACGCACGCATTTTTCGCAGAAGACGTCGCAGGCATTGCCCAGAAGCCGAATGCTCTCGAGAAGATTGTGCGCCATCACCGGCATCATCACGTTCAGCTCGAAATTCCCGTTCGCGCCCGACCAGGTCACGCAGCTGTCGTTGCCGATGACCTGCGCGCAAACCATCATGAGCGCCTCGCACATGACCGGATTGACCTTGCCCGGCATGATCGAGCTGCCCGGTTGGGTGGCGGGCAGGCGGATCTCGCCGATGCCGCAACGCGGGCCGCTGCCGAGCCAGCGAATGTCGTTCGCGATCTTGAAGAGGCTGACCGCGATCGTCTTCGAGATGGCCGCTGGCTTCCACGACCGCGTCTTTGGCGCCCTGCGCTTCGAAATGGTTTTGCGCTTCGCGGAATTTGATGCCGGTGCGCTGTTCGAGGTGCCGCATCACTTTGCCGGGAAATTCCATGTGCCGGTTCAAGCCCGTGCCGACCGCCGTGCCGCCCAGGGCCAGCTCCTCCAGAACCGCGATGGCTCGCTGGGCCCGTTCGCGCGCATAGGAAACCTGCCAGGCGTATCCGCTGAATTCCTGGCCGAGCCGGACCGGGGTGGCATCCATCAGATGGGTGCGGCCGATCTTGATGATCCCCCAGAATTCGTTCGCCTTGACGTCGAGCGCGCCATGCAATTCTTCCAGCGCCGGAATGAGACAGTTCTTGAGCTGTTCCGCCGCGCTGATGTGCATGGCCGACGGGATCACGTCGTTGCTCGATTGCCCCATGTTGACGTGATCGTTGGGATGAACCGGATCGCGCGCGCCGATTGGCTTTCCCGGCCAGCTGGCAGCAGCGGTTCGAGATCACCTCGTTCGCGTTCGTGTTCGTGCTCGTGCCGGAACCGGTCTGAAAAATATCGAGCGGAAAATGCTCGTCGAGCTTGCCCTCCACCACTTCTTCCGCGGCCTGGACGATGAAGGCGCACCGGTGGGAATCGAGCAATCCGAGGTCCGCGTTCGCCTGTGCGGCGGCCCATTTCACCAGACCCAGCGCCGCGAATGAACGGCCGCGAAAATCGATATCCGCTGATCGGAAAATTCAGGACCGCCCGTTGGGTGGAAGCGCCGTAGAGCGCGGATTCCGGGACGGACATTTCGCCCATCGAATCCTTTTCGATTCGGGTCGAAACGGCCGTCATGCCGAATGATTAGTCGAAAATTCCGCCGGCTGCCTGAGAGGGCGATGATGCCCGTTCCGCCGCTTCATCTTATGGAAAACCGTGATGAACATCGGCGGAAGATTCTGGAGAAAATACTCCGACTCCGCGCGCTCGAAGATGGTGGCGTGCTGGCGCAGCTCGTTCGTGACCTGATAGATGATGAAGTGGCCGCCCTCCGCGAGCGCCTCATACGTCTTCTCCAGCAAGGCGCGCTTCTTTTTGATTTCCAGAATGCTGAACGGGATGCCGGAAAGAATGTAGTCGCAATGCGGAATGCCCCGGCGCTCCAGTTCCTCCGGCAGGCGCGCGGCATCCCCGTTGATGACGTGGACACGCGGGTCATCCGCAAACTGACGCCGAAGATCCCGGGAAAAGGCGGGATCCAACTCGAAAAGGAGCAATTGGGAGCCCGGCGGCATCCGGCGGGCAATCTCCCGTGAGTGGACCCCTTCGCCCGGCCCGTACTCCGCGATGACCCGCGGTTCGCTGAAATCCATCTTGCGCGCCACCCGCTTCACGAGGGCTTTTGAGCTCGGCGTGATCGAAGCGATTTGAAACGGGCGTTGTAGAAACCGCTTGAAGAAGAGAGCGCTCATGAAGGTGGGAATAGTCGGTCGCCGGTCGTCCCTTGTCCAGTCGTGGATGTCAACACCGCCAGGCGCCGGAACCAATCGAGAAACGCGCCAAAAACTGCCTCGATCCGCGCGCCATCGGTGGTCCGCGAGCCAAAAAATAGCAAGTAAGCATTGACACGGACTATAAATTTTATAATGCTCGGCCAGCGAAAAGGCTTGCCCCCGAACGGGCAAGTTGCTGTTTTTCTCCAATGCACAACCTCTTAACGGTCAAGGAAACGGCCAAATATCTCCGGATCCCGTTGCCGACCGTTTACTACCTTGTGCAGCGCGGCCAGTTGCCCGCCATCCAAATCGGCGGCCGCTGGCGCATCAAGAAGGCTTCGCTCGACAAGGACATTTTGAAGGAAGACAAGTCCGGCCAGCCGACTGTGCTGGTGGTCGATGACGACGAGAGCCTTCAGAGCTTGTTCAAGATTTTCCTCAAGAAGATCGGTTTCAGCCGCGTCGTGGTCGGCACCGTCAAGGAAGCGATCGCCGCACTCGAGAAACAAAAATTCGATCTTCTTTTCCTGGACCTGAAATTGCCGGACGGCCCGGCGGACGATGTCTACGAAGCGGCCAAAGAGGCGGACCCGGAAATGCCGATCGTCGTCATCACCGGTTATCCCGACAGCGAAATGCTCGACCGGATCCTGGCCAAAGGCCCCGATCACCGTCTTGAAGAAGCCGCTGAAGGTGGAGCAGCTTCAGCAGACCGTCCGCATCCTCGGTCACAAAGACGCCGCCAAGCTCGCGGCCTGATCCCGCCACAGCGGGATCATCGCGAATGGTGATCGGTGAATCGTGCTGACTTCTGTCGATCGCGAGGATCAACAAATCACGTGACTCCTCGCTTGACTGATCACTGATCACTCGTCACTTATCACTGCTTCGCCCATCGCGCGGTTAGCTCAGTGGTAGAGCACTACCTTGACACGGTAGGGGTCACAGGTTCGAACCCTGTATCGCGCACCATCCCTCCCGAATATTTTACACCTACGTGCTGCGGTGCGCTGACGGCAGCTTGTACGGTATGGTTCAACCGGCAACCTTCGAAGACGCTTCGTTGAGCACCAGTCGGGCCGCGTGCCGGCCACGGCTTCTCACTTGCCCTGCCACGCTGGAATACTCGCGATGAAGCGTCATCCCGCTCGAAGCATCTCGAAGACAGGTTCTGAACGCGCGTTCAAAGCGACGCTCCGCGAGCACGCGACGCCCGCAACTTCGCGTAGCGAAGCGGGCGGGAGTTCGAACCCTGTATCGCGCCACTTATCCTACGAGCGACGCCTCCGCTAGTCACACCGATCCCCGCAGATCCCGCAATCTTCTCGACAAATTCGCCCGGCCGGTCAGACCCTGTTTGAGATGATTGGGCCTAACAAGACAGTGGCCGCGGTGTCTGCGTTCGCGCTGATCCTCGCTGGGGTGGTCCTGCTTGGTTCACAAGGTTGCGGGCGATCCGGTGACGAAGCGCAGGCGCAGCAGACTCGCCGAACGGGTGAAGAGCGAGTTCCTGCACGCGTGGAATAACTACGAGCGTTACGCCTGGGGACACGATGCCTTGAAGCCGTTGAGCAAGACGTCACACGATTGGTACGGCCAGTCTCTGCAAATGACGCCGGTCGATGCGCTCGACACGCTCATCCTGATGAAACTGGACGCCGAAGCGGACAAGGCACGCGCGCTCATCGTCAGCGATCTCTCCTTCGACCGCGACATTTACGTCAAGAATTTCGAAATAACGATCCGCCTGCTTGGTGGATTGCTCTCAGGCTATCAATTGACCGGCGACAAGCGCCTCCTGGACCTGGCCGAGGACTTGGGAACCAGACTGCTTCCGGCCTTCAATTCGCCGACTGGGTTGCCTTACGTCTTTGTCAATCTGCGCACCGGACAGGTTCGCGACCCCGCATCAAACCCGGCGGAAACTGGCACGTTGCTCCTCGAGTTCGGCACCCTCAGCAAGCTGACCGGCAAGCCGATCTTTTACGAGAAAGCGAAACGGGCGCTGGTCGAAACCTACCAGCGCCGATCGACCGATCGGTCTGGTCGGCGCCGGCATCAATGTTGAGACGGGCGCGTGGACGGACAACGACAGCCACATCAGCGGCGGGATCGATTCCTATTACGAGTATCTTTGGAAGTGCTGGCTCCTGTTTGGCGACAAAGATTGCCTCGCGATGTGGAACGCGAGCATCCCGGCCGTCCATAAGTATCTGGCCGACGAAACGGGAGGCGAATTGTGGTACGGCCACGCCGATATGGTGACCGGCCAGCGCACCGAGACGACTTACGGCGCGCTCGATGCGTTTTTTCCCGCGTTGCTCGCGCTTTCAGGCGACATCCCGCGCGCCCGCCGCTTACAGGCGTCGTCCTTCAAGATGTGGAACCTGCACGGGATCGAACCGGAAGTGATCGACTACAAAACCATGAAGGTGACCGCTATCACCTATCACCTGCGGCCGGAAATCGTGGAATCGACTTACTACCTTTATCATTACACCGGCGACCGGAGTATCGCAAGATGGGCGAAAGGATCTTCGACGATTTCGTGAAACATTGCCGCGCCGAATCCGGTTACGCCGCGCTCCAAAATGTGATCACGAAGGAAAAGCGCGATGAAATGGAAAGCTTCGCTCTGGCCGAGACATTCAAATACTTTTACCTGCTCTTCGCGCCGCCCGAGACGCTGGATTTCGACAAGGTTGTGTTTAACACCGAGGCACACCCGCTTCGCCGAACCTGGTGAACTGCTAAACGACAATAGCCCGGCGTTGAAACGCTCGGCTATTCTCAGGAGAGAAAGCGATCTACCAATTAGGTTGCGCCCGCCTGAACGATCGGACGGGCGAAGCTACAGGCGCGGTTACCGCGCCAGGCGAACATCCATCCAAACCGCGAGCGAGAGCACCGCGCCGCGCGCGATGAACTTAAACTCGGGTGAGACCGCGAGCAGCGTCATGCCATTGAGCAGACACGCCATGATGAGCGCGCCGAAAAGCACGCCCGATGACGGTGCCGCGCCCGCCTTTCAGGCTCACGCCCCCGATGACGCAGGCCGCGATCGCATCCAGTTCCATCAGGTCGCCGACCGTGGTAGTCGACGCGCCGGAATAGGCCGTCTGCATGAAGCCGGTGATGGCGACGATCGCGCCCATGATGCTAAACGCCCCCATCACCACCTTCTCGACCGGGATGCCCGAGATGACCGCCGCTTCTTCGTTCCCGCCGATGGCATAGAGGTAACGCCCGAAAGGGGTGTGCGTCGTGAGCACGTAAACCACAAACGCGATGGGACCGAGGATCACCGCTGGCAACGGAACGCCGCGGAATTTGTTCGTCACGACAACAAAAAGCAGGATGAGCTGCGCCGTGAGAAAGAGTTTGAGGAACACGCGTCTCGCGCATCTTCGACGGCAAAGCCGTGTTCCCGGCGCGCCTTCCGCGAGCGCAGTTGCGCGACGACCAGGAAAGCAACGACGGCGGCCGCCAGCGCGTAGCCGAGCACTGGCGGCAAATAATAGGTCGTCAGCAGCGAGTAGAGATTGGCTCGCCCGCCTTGCACGATCGGGATGGTCGAGTTGTGAATGACCAGCCAGAAGAGTCCCTTGAAGATCAGCAACCCGCCGAGCGTAATGATGAACGCCGGCACTTTCTGGCGCACGATCACGTTGCCCATGCAAAGCCAGATGAGAATGCCGACGAGAAAGGCCGCCCCCATCCCGAGCGGCGCCGGCCAGCCATGTTCGAAGACCAGCACACTCGCGATCCCGCCGAGGAGACCGACGCCGCTGCCGGCCGAGAGATCGATGTGGCCGGGCAGAATGATCAGCAGCATCCCCAGGGCGAGCACGGCGGTGATCGACAGCTCGGTCATGAGCAGCGAAAGATTGCGCGCGCCCAGAAACTGCGGCGACATGAGGGCGAAGAACGCGCAGATGAGGACGAGCGCGATCAACGTCGAAAAATCGCGGAATGATTTCCTGGTTTCCATCCTAGGTCACCTGCACGTCTGTTTGGTTCATTGCGGCGGCGAGCAACTTCTCCGGGGTGGCTTCGGCGCGGCTGAATTCGCCGCCGACCCGGCCTTCATGCAGCATCAGGATGCGGTCGCTCATGCCGATCAGCTCGGGAAGCTCGCTCGAGACGAGCACGACCGCTTTCCCTGCGTCGGTGAGTTGATTGATGAGCTCGTAGATTTCCAGCTTCGCTCCGACGTCGATCCCGCGCGTCGGTTCATCGAGAAAGATCACGCGCGGCTCGGTCATGAGCGCCTTGCCCAACGACGACCTTCTGCTGGTTGCCGCCGGAAAGCTTGCCGACCACGGCCTCCAGCGTGGGCGCTTTGACGCGCAAGCGATTGAAAGAAATGGTCGTTCCTCTTGAACTCGAGTCCCTGGTCGATCAGGCCGATGGCTCGTCAGGTTCCGCAGAGGACGAGAGCGAGAGATTGAAGCCGATCGCCTGGTCCAGCATCAGCCCGTAGCGGCGGCGATCTTCGCTCACGAGGACCAGCCCGCGACGGATAATCTCGTCCGGCCTGCGTGCCCGCTAGCTCGCGGCCATCGAGCCGGACTGTCCCGCTTTCGCGCCGGCCCCAGGCCCCAAAAAGATGCATGAGCAGTTCGGTGCGGCCCGCGCCCATGAGACCGCCGATGCCGAGGACTTCGCCGGCGCGCAACGAGAAGCTGATGTCGCAGAGAAATCTTCTTCCCGTATGCGGATCGGTGACGCTGAGGTTCTCAACCTCAAGAACGGACTGCGCCCGGCTTCGCGGGATGGCGGGGAAACAGATCGGTGATTTCGCGGCCGACCATGTGCCGGATGACTTCGGCCTTGTTCGTCTGCGCGGCCTCGAGCGTGATGACAGACGCGCCGTCGCGCAGCACGGTGATGCGATCGCAGATCGCAAAGACTTCGTCGAGTTTGTGCGAGATGTAGATGCACGCGATGCCTCGACGGCGCAGATCGCGCAGGATGTCGAGCAGGATCAGGACTTCGTGCTCGGCGAGCGCGGCGGTCGGTTCGTCCAGGATGAGGATCCGGGAATTCTTCGAAAGCGCTTTGACGATCTCGACGAGTTGCTTTTGCCCGACGCCGAGCTTCGCCACGGGCAGGGCGGGATCGATCTCGACCTTGAACTTTTGCAGGAGCAGCCGCGCGCTCGCGATGCACCCTGTGCCAGTCGATGAGCCCGCTGCTCGTGCGCGGTTCTGAGCCAAGAAAAATGTTCTCGCCGACCGTCATGTCGTTAACGAGCGCGAGCTCCTGGTAGATGACCGCGATCCCGGCGCGCTCGGCGTCGGCGAGCGAGCGAAACTTCGCCGGCTGTCCGTCGATCAGAAGTTCTCCCTCGTAGGAGCCGTGCGGATGAATGCCGGAGAGCACCTTGATGAGGGTCGATTTGCCCGCGCCGTTCTCGCCGCAAAGCGCGTGGATTTCGCCGGCGCGCAGATCGAAGCTGACGTTCTTCAGCGCGACGACGCCCGGGAAACTTTTTGACGATGCTCTCCGCCTTGAGGACGACCGGATTCATGGTGGCGTTCTCGCCTTCCTGCGAAGGGTCTGCCAAGGATCTCCTGGCGGTAATCACGGCGCTCTGTCGCCGTGTCGTTCTGTCGCCCCGACCGAGCGGGGCGGCTACAGCGGTGCCAGCTGGTCACTGCACGATTGGCATTTGGCTTTCAACGCGATGGCTGGATTGGAACAGTGCCGGAATAAACTCGGCGGCGGTGTGGAATCCGTCCTTGATGACGGTCTCCATCATGTTGTCTTTCGTCACGACCACGACATCCAGCAGGATCGAGGGCACGTCGGTCTTGCCGTTGTTGATCTCTGCTCGGGGCGAAGACCGGCTTGCCCTTGGCCATCTTGACGGCGACTTCCGCGGCTTGTCTGGCGAGCTGCGACAGCGGTTTGTAAATGGTCATCGCCTGAGTGCCGTTGACGATCCGCTGGCAGGCGGCGAGCTCGGCATCCTGTCCCGTGACGAGGACCTTGCCGGCGAGGCCTTCCTCGGTGAGCGCCTGGATCGCGCCGCCCGCGGTGCCGTCGTTCGAGGCCAGGATCGCGTCGAAATTCGGCCCGGCTTTGGTGATCGCGGCGTTGGCGATCTTCTTGGCGTTTTCCGGCTTCCAATCCTGGGCCCAGTCCTCGTGCACGACCTCGAATCGCCCCGGTTGATGAGCGGACCGAGAACGTTGTCCTGTCCCTGCTTAAAGAGGACGGCGTTGTTGTCGGTCTTCGCGCCGTAGATGCGGACGATCCTTTTCTTGCCCTCCTTTGGCAGGCGATCGACGAGGAATTGGGCCTGGAGCTCGCCGACCTTCACGTTGTCGAAAGTCATGTAGAGATCGAGATCGCAGTCGGTGATCAGCCGGTCGTAGGCGAGCACGGGAATGCCCGCGTCGTGCGCCATGTCGACGGCTTTCGCCATGGCGGCGCCGTTGTGCGGAACGATCACGAGCACATCCACGCCGCGGCTGATCAGCGCCTGGACATCGCTGATCTGCCGCGTGTCGTCGCTGTTGGCCGATTGGACCAAGACCTCCGCGCCGAGCTCGTTGCGCGCGCGCCACAAACATATCGCGATCTCCCTGCCAGCGCTCCTCTTTCAGCGTGTCCATCGAAAGGCCGATCAGCGGTTTCGCGCTGCGCCTTGACCACTTCCGTGGATGACCCGCCGCGTGAAAGGACGAAGCCCGTGATCACGCTGACGAGACACGAGGTGACCACCAGGAAAATCCTAAATTTCATGGAACGGCGAAGCCTGCGAAACGATTCGGTAGAGTATGGCGGCCAATCTTCAACGTCCGCAAGCGCGTTCGACTCAACGCTCAAGCCGCAGAGAGATTGGCTCAAAGCGGCGGCAGATGAATCGCCGCCAGCATGCAGCGGGCGCTGCCGCCGGCCAGTTCGATGGTGGGAAGGGCCAGAGGAAGAAGCCGGGCATGGCGCTCGATCTCATTTCGCTGTCCGTGGTCAGCGCCTCTGCGGCACGGCTCGACAGGACCAGCAGCTTCTCGGAATCGTTCTGTAGTTCGAGGGCGTTGCCGGCGAAATTCGCGATTTGATCGCGACGTCAGCTCGATCACTTTCTTGCCGCTCGCTTCGAGGCGGCGGCGAACCGTTTCCCGCTGCGCGGCATCCGGGATCATATCCAATCCGACCAGGGCAAATTCGGAACCGATGCACATCACGACGTTGGTGTGATAGATCGGCCGGCCATCGTCGCCCTACGCTCTCGAAAAGCACCGGTTCGAAATTGAAATCCTGCACAAAACCTCTCAACCAGGGCGCGGTCGGACCGTTTGGAAAGCGAGACGTAGGCGATGCGATTGACGTAATCGAGGACCAGACTCCCCGTGCCTTCGAGATAAAGGCCGCGTTGTTCGTAGGATGAGTAATCGACCAGCGCGCTTATTCGATAAGACTTGCCCAGCTCGTCGACCACGTCCCGACGGCGCTCGTTCCGGCGCGTGGGCGAATACATCGGGTAAAGCGCCACCCGGCCGTCGTGATGGGTGGAGAACCAGTTGTTCGGGAAAACGGCGTCCGGTTTTTCCGGCGCCGCGGTGTCTTCAAAAACGTGAACCGTCACGCCTGCGCCGCGCAATAATTCCACCGCTTGATCGAATTCTTCTTGCGCGGCTTTGGAAATCGAGCCGGCCTCGTCGGGTGCTACTTCGCGCTGAAACGCATTATCGGCTGCCGTTTCCGGATTCGGATAGAAACGGCACGGCCGAATCATGACAACCGCATTCGCACTCTGCTGAATCATACGCTTTTGGAGGGCGGATGCGTCGCCCAAGATTTATGCCGCGATGCTTTCGCGAGTCACGACCGCCGGCGAACTCGGTGGTCCCGGTCGCTTCGTGCCGCGATACCGCCAGATCACAAAAGCGACGAACAACAAATCCGCGACGACGAAACTGACGACGTAGGTTTCACCTCCAAGGCCAAACCCATAGCTGTGCAAACCTTTGCCAAGCACAAAATTCACGCCATACCACGCCATCAGGACCGCCAGGAAACAAACGACACTCGCCACGACCAAACCAAATTGCGTCCACCAACCAGCGAGCCGGCCATGCAAAGTCAGGATGTAGCAGAGCAGCGCGATAAGAGCCCAGGTCTCCTTTGGATCCCAGCCCCAGAACCGGCCCCAGGAATAATTCGCCCAGACACCGCCGAGGATCGTGCCGGCCGCGAGCAGAATCACGCCGAGCTGAATCACGCGATAGAGCCAAAAATGCATCGGTTGGTCGGCGCGCGTCCGCGCGGATCGCGGGCGTAGCGGAACAGGAGGATGTGTCCGAATCCCCAGGCAAGAAAGAAGGCAGAGTAGCCAAGCGTGATCGTGAGGACATGAATCGTTAGCCAGAAATTATCGCGCAAGACCGGCACGAGCGGATCAATACTGGAGGGCATGGCGATCGGCATTTGGTGCACGAGCAAAAGCGCGAGCAGCGATGCGGGAAGCGCCGCCAGAAGATAAATGAGGGTCCGATAGCGCGTAAAAAAGATCATCCCGAAGAATGTCACCGCGAACGAGACCCAGATGATCGACTCATACATGTTGGTCACCGGCGGGCGGCCCGCGATCAGACAGCGCATCACAATTCCGCTCGCGTGAAAGAGCAGGCCAGCAATCGCGAGCGAAACACCGATCCATTTCACCGCGCCGCCTTTGCCGCGCATGTAAGCAACCCCGAGCAGCACCAGGGCGATCCCGTAGCACCAGGCCGCGCGATAAAATCCATCCCAATGATTGTAGAAATATTCCAGGCGCAGCTGCGATTCTTCCGGATAGATCTTCGGACTCAACCCGCGCAGGCCGTCGCGGAGTTGATTCGCCGCCCGGCTAAATTGGAATCCATCGCCTTTCGCATACGCGGTCGCGAGCGTCTGCAACTGCGTCTGCGGCCCGTTGAATTGGGAGACCGAATAGTGACGGGCGAAGTCCGGCGGCACGAGCCAGGGGTCCGTCGCTTTTTCCGGCGCCGGCACGAGGAGAAATGCGCTGCCGTCCATTACGTGGGCGAAAATCGTCAGACGCTCGGTCACACTCATCACTTCACTCTGGAGACGATCCAACGGCTTCTCCGCCTTACGCAGCGCGTGCGCTTCCCCCGCGAGCACATTTAACTCCGACAGCGCCGTTAATTGGGTGAAGGAAAACCGTCGCTGCGTCTTGTCGAGGCCGAGCTTCTCGTTCAGTTGCCCGAGCGACACCAAAATCATCGGCTCGCTCTTCCAATCGTGCGTGTCGAGCAGGATCGAGAGCAGGAAGTCGTTCGCCTGCCATTTCTTGCCGCTCTTGTCCGGTATAACTCGACCGCCCGGTGGTTTTGATCAGCGTCTCGCGCGCAAACGTATCGATCGGCTTGCGCCGTCCTCCATCCTGGATCGCGAGAAGTCCCCATTGCTTGAAATCCAGCGAGCTCGAATCAGCCGCGGGCATGTCGGACTGCGCCAGGCAAACGCCACTGAGAAGCAAGCTCACCGCCCAAATGAAGAATCGTAAGCGCATAAGTGGGAGGGCCGATAATGTAGCGCCTCTTTCGAGGCGCTGTCGAGCGGAGCCTCGCCAGATCGACTCCGGAGGGTCGTGCTTCCGCACCTCCTGAATCGCCGTGGCAGTCCGCCAGGCAGGCCACAGGGTCCCGCTCAGATCATCCGCCAGCCGTCGCAGCCCCGCATAAATCCTTTCCTGATTTCCTGCTTTCCGGATTATCCTTCCTCATGAGAACAGCATTTGCCGCCGCCGCCTCTTTCCTCCTGTCCGGAATCGTCACCGCCGCCGACCAGCCGGCGGGACCGGTAAAAGTCGGAGCATTCACCTTTGCCGTGCCGGAAGGCTGGAAGAGCGTGACGCCCTCTTCGGCCATGCGCAAAGCGCAGCTCGAAATCGCGCAAGGATCGGACAAAGCCGAGGTGACCTTCTTTCAGTTCGGCGCCGGCCAGGGCGGAAGCGTGGCGGAGAACGTCGCCCGCTGGTTCGCTCAATTCCCCGGGAGCGATGACAAACGGAAAACTGAAAGCGCCAGGCCGGCTCCGTGAAAATCACTTATGTCACGACGGAGGGAACATTCAGCAGCGGCATGCCCGGCGGTCCGACTTCGCCGATGACTGGTTACGCGCTCTGTGGCGCGATTCTCGAGAGCTCCGATGGGAGCGTTTTCATCAAGATGACCGGACCGGAGGCCATCGTGAAATCCTCGACCGAGGCGTTCAAGAAGATGGTTTCCGAAGCCGCGAAGGGGACGGCCCCGCGGGCGTAGGGCCAGGAAGCTACCGTCGTTCATCGCTAAAATTTTCTCGTCGAGAAATTTGAAGGCTGGTATTTCTGCGGGCATGAGCTCCGTAAACCAAAACGCAAAGCGCATAAGACTCGTAACCTTGTTGGTCGTGGCGGCGATCAGTGTCTTAAGAGCAAGCTCCGCCGAGGCAGCGCCGCTGGGAAGACAACTGGGGGAACTCGAATCCCATATCAAATGGAGCGCGGTGGACGGCGCCTGGAAAACAATGCGGCCCAGGTGGGTCGCAGCGACCGCCGCATGCGACGATGCCGAGTGCGTGGCGAAGCAACTATTGTCCCTCGAGGCCCACGTGAAATGGAAGGCGGTCGAGGGCGCCTGGACCAAAAGGCGGACCGGTTGGGTGAACGACTGCAAAGCCGCGACCACGGAAGTCGAGGTCGCCAAACTCTTGCTGGAGTTTGAGGAAAACGTCCGCTGGCAGGCGGTAGACGACCGCTGGAAAACACGCCGCGAAGGGTGGATCGCAGACGTGAAGGGCTAGCAGCGACTGAAGACTAGGCCTCTGGCGCGGTCGGCCCGATCGGGGTCACTTCTTCCGGGTGGTATTTTTGCCAGTAGCGCAACGCGCCGCTGACCGCCATGAAGCTAGGGTCGGCGCATTCGTAGTCGCGGACTTCGTCTTCCGTTGCGCCGCCGGCCCGCAATTCTTCGGCGACATATTCGGCAAAGGCGGAAGCCAATTGCTCTTCGCTCTGGCCGGCGCGGATTCGATCGCGAAACCAGAGCGCCCAACGGCGAATGCGTTCCGCCAGCGCATCGAGATGGGCAGAGATCGAGCCCTCGACCGGTCCGAAGTGGGGCAGGTATAACTTCTTCGCATTCAGCGCGCGAATTTTCTCGATCGATTCCAGCCACGACTCGATGTGCAGCTCCGGAGGGACGAACGGCGGAACGGGCGGACCTCCGCCCAATCGCACTCCGGCAACATCGCCGCCGAAAACGTTATCTTCCCAGTGATAGATATGGTGATGACTGGCGTGTCCCGGCGTCGCGATCGCGCGCACTTCGCAACGGACCAAGACGGACGATGTCCATGTCTTGCAGGACCGTGACGCTCTGCTCGGCGATCGGCGCGAACTTCCCCCAGAGCCGCTCCATCTCGTCGCCGTAAATCCGCGTGGCGGAATCGATCAGCCGTGACGGATCAATCAGATGCGGGCGCCCCGCGAGGATGGACGTAAATCGTCGCACCGAGTTCCGCGAAACGCCAGCCGCGCCAGCATGATCGAAATGAATGTGGCTGAGAAACACGTGCCGAACGTCTTCGGCGGCGAACCGCCTCCTGAAGTTGCTCCGGCCAGATGCTCGAAGGTCGATTCCGGGCCGGTATCGAAAAGCGCCAGGCCATCTCAGTCTCGAGCGCGGTGGCGGCGATGATGCCCGGGCCGGCCAAGCTGCCGCGTATCGAAAACGTGAACCGTCATTGACGGTGGAGTGTCGACCGAAAATGCTCCGCGAGAAAGCGGTCAGTTAGGCGCGGCGCGGAGGAGCTCGGGAAGGTTCCCCAAAGCATAGAAGCGCACTTCGATTGAAGAAAATCTTGGCTATGGCATGACAATTTCGTTGACGGCTGCGACTCATTTATGAGAAATATGAGAATTACTAGAAACAACCAGCCGGGCGTAATCCGGCGGCCTAATTATCTCAAATCCTATGAATAGAATCGCATTAATCCTCTCCATTACCGTGTTTATTACCGTTCTCATGTGCTGGCTGATCCCTTCGCCAGTCATGAACTAACCGGCCACTGGCACACCCTCCGGGCGGGGCTACCTCGGCTTGTCGCGCGGAATTCCCCGCTCCGAGACCAGATAAACCGCGAAACTGCCCAGCCAATGCCCACCTTCGTAGTGCGCGCCGGTCACGGCCGCCAGGCCGGCGCGCCGGTGGGCCTCGGCGGCCGCGGCGAGCGCTGGTCGCCGCGCATCGTCCGCCGGGAGCGCTGAGATAATTCCCTCGAGCATCCAGGCGCGGCTCAGGTTCAATCCGTCGAGATGCGCGAGCTTTGGATCGCTCGGATCGGGCGAGACAGTGACCGGCAGCCAAGCAGCTTTGGCCGTCGGTTGGAATTTGCGGCATGAATTCCTTCAGCCAACTGGCGAACTCGGCCGGCGGAAGCACGCGGCGCATCACGTCCGCTTCCGCCAGACAGGGGGAAAGAAAATCCTCGCCGGACGGCTCGTAGGCCATCGGGCAATTCTTGTCCGCGAGATAGAATTTTCGCGCCTGGTCGCTCAGCAATTTGGCGAAACTCTCGTTTCCGCGTCGGCGCGCGCATAATCCAGCATCAGGCCGAGCGCGAAGGCGGTCTGCGCGTGCTCGCCGATCCGAACCGGATGCGACAGCTTCGGCAACCACGTCTTCAATCGATCGAGCGCGGCCTCTTCCAGCGGACGCAGGTTCGCCAGCATTTCTTTCGCTTCGGGATCGTCCCATTCGCCGCAGTTCGGCGACCAATTGCAGCAGCCACGCCAATCCGTAGGGCCGCTCGAAGTTCGCCCGTCCCTTTTCGCGCAAGTAGGCGGCTTCCTGTTTCAGGTTCTCGGCGGTCAGACTCTTCCGCAGCGCCTCGCGCGCCGGTTTGGCAAACGGCGCCTCCGGAAATTTCCTGGCCAGGCGGACGAGCAGCCAATGCCCATGCACGGACGAATGCCAGTCGTAGCAGCCATAGAATGCGGGGGTGAGCTTGCGCGGCGGAGCGACATCCGCGTCGCTGTTCAGCACGTGGCTGATCTTGTTCGGATATTCCTGGTCGACGCAGGCGAGGGCGAGATGCGCGAAGCGTTCCGCGGCCTCCGCGTCGAATTTCGGCGCGGAGTTTTCGGCGGCGCCGGGGGCGATTAATGGAACCAACAGCAGAACACAGACAAGAGTCTTCATCATGCCAGGTTTCGCGCCGAACGGAATTTTCTCAAACGCCCGGCATCGCCAGCGGCGCGTCAATCAACTTCGGGCTCAACGGGATCGGTTCGCCGCCGCGGCTGAGATAGAGCGCGTAGAGTTGCTTGTGCAGATGCGTCCAGGAGAAATAGACCACCACGGTGGCGAAGTACATCCCGATGCAGAAGACGAACGCACCGAGGCAGACCAACAGCGAGCCCGCTACCATGACGAAAAGTGAACTGACCACCATCTCCTTCCAAGTGAGCGCCAGGAACCGTTTCACGAAACCGAAATCAAACGACTTCGCAAAATCCTGCGTGAGGGAAGCGCGAATCTTCAGCGGCACCAGCACCATCATCAGGCCGACAATCATGACCGCGTAAACCAGCATCATCAAAATCAGGGCGAGGACTCCCACACAGCCAGCGGCGTTCGCTTCATGTCCCGACGAAAGGCCGCCAACCAACATCATCGGGATCATCAGGACCCAAATCAAGGGCACCATGACAATGCTGGCAGCCATGCTGGCGACAAAGGCGACAAGAAATGGCCAGAGACCGCGCTCCAGATATTTGCCGAAGTGCGAAAAATCGAAGTCGGGAAAAGTCTCGAATCTCTCGTCCTGCCGCGCCCAAAACCCGGTGATGAGCCAGCCCAGGACGACGATGGGGCCGACGATCGGAATCAGCACGCAGACACCACCCAGCAGCAGATTCATCATCCATTTCGGGCTTTTGAAGAAATCGGAGACGGAGTCGGTGTAGTTCACTATAACGTAAGGTCTAACTCGGGACGGGACTCACAAGCAAGATTGGAAATCGCCGTGCGAGAAAAATTCGCAAGGGCGACCTCCTTGGAAATGCGACAAGCTCAGCGCCGCGACGATCCCCAAAAGCACTCAGGCGCCGCAGTGTCACAACTTCAACTCTTCCGGCCGAACGGGCAGACGGCGGATGCGTTTGCCGGTCGCGGCGAAGATGGCGTTTACGATTGCCGGTGCCATCGGCGGCAGGGCCGGCTCGCTTATCCCAAACGGCTGGGTCCCGTCGCTCGGGACGATGTGCACTTCGATCACAGGGGCGTCGCCCATCCGCGCCACCCCGTAATCGGCATAAGTCGACTGCTGGACCACGCCTTTGCGAAAGGTGATTTCGCCCAGAAGCGCCGATGATATTCCCCAGATGATCCCGCTCTCGATTTGCTGTTCGACGCCAATTGGATTCACCACGAGACCGCAATCCACGGCCGCCACCACACGTTCCACCCGCACCTTGCCGGTGTCATCCACCACCACGTCCACGACATAGGCGATATGGGTTTCTCCATCGTAAACGTTGCAGGCTACTCCACGCCCGTGCCGGGCCCCGGCCGGCGCGCCCCAGCCCGATTTTTCCCGCGCCATTTCGAGCACGCGTCGCAACCGCCGCCGATCAATCGTCAGCGATCCCGCCTTCAATACGTCCGGCCCCTTCAACAGGTCGAGACGAAAGGTCAGCGAATTGATGCCACGCAAGTGCGCTACCTCATCGAGGAACGCCTCACGCGCGAAGACACTGGAGGTCGCAAAAGCCGAACGCCAGGGACCGTGTCGCACCGGAATATCGGTCGAGACATAGGCCGTTTCGATTGCAGGAATCGCATACGGCACATCGTAAACACCCCTCGATAAATCCTGGTAAAACCCCGCTTCCCGGACCGCGGCAGGATCGGGCAATGTCAGGTTGTACGGCGAACCCACCTTGGTGTGTCGCCAGGCGACCACCACATCCGACGAATCGAGGCCAGCGGAAACGCGATGCACGGATGCGGCTTGAAAGTGCCCGGGCTTCATGTCGTCCGCCCGGGTCCAGTGCACCTGCACCGGCGCGTTGACGGCGCGCGAAATTTCCGCTGCTTCCAGCGCGTAATCGACCGCGAGCCGCCTCCCAAATCCTCCGCCGATCAACGTCACATTCACTTCGACTTTTTCCGGCGGCATCCCAAGAAATTTGGCCACGTCTGCCTGGAGCGAATTGGGCGCCTGGGTCGGGGCCCAGATGATGCAGCGATCTTCCCGCACTCGGCGACACAATTCATCGCCTCGAGCGGCGCATGCGCGTAGAAAGGAAAAAAGTAAGTCGCG
>CAVZAD010000010.1:0-34673 GCA_963773185.1 uncultured Verrucomicrobiae bacterium
CGGGATTTTACAACGCGCGACGATAATCCGACTGGTCGTCAGCACCGACCGCCACGGCCCGCGGTGTGTATTCCGCCCGGCGGATCGCGCCGCTTGCAGCCTGGAGCCGCCCGCCGAGCGCATTGTGATTGGTGAATTGGCGGTGATCCGACTCGGTGTGCGTGTAAGCCGTCGTGCGGACATTCTGAAAGTCCCGCTTCACTAACGGCGTTTCGTATTTCGGAAGAGGCGACGTCCGTGTCGTCCTGGTCGAAGTGGTTTCGCAAGCGGTCAGAACCAGCGCGCCGACGGTTAGACAGAGAAGAGAAAAATATTTCCGGGTAAGCATGGGGAAAAGTTATTAACAGTTATTCACAACCCCACGCAAGGGTATTTTTTCGGTGATCGCCGCGTCAGAACAACTATATGCAAGATTCCTGGTCATAGGGAGTCGGGCCGCCTGAACCAACCAGAAGCCGGTCGTATGCCACCGCGCGCGTTCGATCTCTTTGCATCGGGCCAAGTTTGTCGAAGTTGCGCCATGCTCGCCGCCTTTGAACAGCAACTCACAAAAACGCTGGAGGAGATCAAGTCGCAAGGTCTTTACAAGACCGAGCGCATCATCACGACGCCGCAGGATGCGCACATCGACGTCGGGGATGGGAAGCGCGTGCTCAACATGTGCGCGAACAATTATCTCGGCCTGGCCGATCATCCGGCGCTGATCGCCGCGGCGAAGGAAGCGCTCGATACCCACGGCTTCGGAATGGCGAGCGTGCGGTTTATTTGCGGAACCCAGGACATCCATAAGGAACTGGAAGCGGCGCTGACCAAATTTCTCGGGACCGAAGACACGATTCTTTACCCGTCAGCGTTCGACGCCAACGGCGGTCTGTTCGAAACGTTGCTCGGCCCGGAAGATGCGATCATCAGCGACGAACTCAATCACGCTTCGATCATCGACGGCGATCCGGCTCTGCAAAGCGCAGCGGTTCCGTTACAAGCATAACGACATGGCCGACCTCGAAGCGAAGCTGAAGGAGGCCAGCGGCGCGCGTGTGCAGCATGATCGCGACCGACGGCTGTTTCTCGATGGACGGCACGATCGCCGATCTTGGGCGCGATCTGCGATCTGGCGGAAAAATATCACGCCATCACGATGATCGACGATGCGCATGCGACCGGCTTTCTCGGCAAGACCGGGCGCGGGACGCACGAGTATCGCGACGTGATGGGCCGGATCGACATCATCACAGGCACGCTCGGCAAAGCGCTCGGCGGTGCGAGCGGCGGATTCACCAGCGCACGAAAACGCGATCGTGGAGCTGTTGCGGCAGCGATCCCGTCCCTATCTCTTTTCCAATAGCGTGGCGCCGCCGATCGTCGCCGCGACGATGAAAGCGCTGGAGTTGCTGAGCGCCTCAACCGAGCTGCGAGACAAACTGGAAGAGAACACGAAATACTTTCGCGCAGGCGCTGACGGAGCGCGGGCTAACGATCAAGCCCGGCACGCATCCGATCGTGCCGATCATGATTGGCGACGCCGCGAAGTCGCAGAAGTTCGCCGCCCGGATGCTGGAGAAGGGCGTTTACGTCATCGGCTTTTTCTATCCGGTCGTTCCGCACGGAACCGCCCGGGTTCGCACGCAGGTCTCGGCTGCGCACTCGCGCGAGGATCTTGGAATTCGCCGTGAACGCCTTCGCGGAGACGAACAAAGAGCTGAATCAATAACGTCTGTCATCCTGAGCGGAGCGCAGCGGAGTCGAAGGACCCCGACTTGCCAGCTTAACGCCTTTTCGACGGGGTCCCTCGACTTGGCTCGGGATGATAAAAACCGAATCGCGCTGCTAGCTCGCGTGTAACGCGATATTCGAGCCGACCCAGGTCTTGTTTTTGTTGAAATCGACGCCCATCATTTTGCCCTGGCTCATCCGCACCAGATTGTTCACCAGCATCGGCTCACCACCATCCGGCCAGAGGAACATCATCCGGATTTCCGCTTTGGATTTCGGCCGTCGGTTGTCTGGACAAATTCCGCGTAGGTGACTTTCTTCTGCAAAATCCATTCGTGCGGCTTTTCAGCGCATGGAGTTTCTCCAGCGTCGGCTCCATATCCACGCCCAGCCCGGCAAAGGAATAAAGGGGTTTGAGCACATAAGCCTCAAGCGATTCGCCCGCGGGAAATTCATCAGCGAAGAACGCCGGCGCAGTGTGCTCCGTTTTCAGAAACGGCAGCGAATGTTTGCTGATTCGAAAATACCAATTCGGATGGCCGACCCATTTCACATCGAGCTCTTCCTGAAATTGAAACGCGGGTTTAAGATCCGGCCGCCGGATGAGCTCATCAAAGATGACGCGGTTGTAAATGCGCTCGATCCGGACCTCGCGTCCGTCGCGATCGTAAAATAGCTGCGTGCCGCGTTTGCGAATCTCGGTCAGGCAGACCGGCCGCATACCCAGGAGGGTTTCCGTGCAGGCGAAATCGATCCGGGTTTTTTGTTTTTCCGGTTCGATCTCGAGCAGGATGACGTTCTCGGGATCGGATTCGCCGATAATCATGCTCCGCAATAATTCGATGTAGGCTTCGTCCTTCAGTCCACCGAACGACGAGGTCCAGTTCGGGGGATGGCGGGGAAAGCGTTGCGCAGGCAGCGGAGGAAAAATAATTGGAAGGCGTAGAGGCTGGGAAACGCCTGCAGCTCGATCAGACGCGGCGTCAGTCGGCCATCGACCTCGCAAATACCGAAATCGACCACGAGAAAATTCGGATGCGCGGTCTCCTTCGGCACTTCCAATCCGGCTGGGATCGCATTCGCGGCGTGGCGGGCAAACTCCGGCGTCCGGACCTGATCCACGATGTTGTCGCTGCGCCGGTAAGCTCGTCCGTAAAAGCGTCGGTCAAAAAAATCGGCGTCTCGGAAACCCGAAAGTCCGCCGGCCATCTTTCGGTTTCATTTACGCAACGCAGAAGCGCTTCGTATTTGTCAGGTGTGAAATCAGCGTTGAAACGGGCGCGGAGCTCCGGGTGCATGACCCGGAATTATCAGAGATTCGCCGCAGGTTTCCTCTTTTTTCTTCTTGGCCTGGGAGCGCAGCCGTCTCGCGTGCCGGTACAAGGCCTCGCGGGCCGTCATCCTGAGCGGAGCGAAGCGGAGTCGGGATGACCCCGTAGAGCCACCTTACCCTTTCGCCACGGGGTCCCTCGACTTCGCTCGGGATGACTGTGGACTACACGCGCGTCCGACGAATTCAGGCTTCGGCGATCTCGCTACGCGGGCTCCTGCACCCTCAGACCAGGAACTTCCCGCTCTTCATCACCTGGTTCGCCATCGAACCAGATGTCGAAGTCGCGACCGACGCAGTCGATGTGCGTTTTGGAAAGCCAGGTTTGCCCCGTGTGCTCGGCATAGGGATGGCCGAAGGCAATGTGAATGCCCGGGATCTTTTCGTCCTGCAGAATATTGCCGATCACGTGAGTGCACGCGGTGTTCGTTCCGACGGCGAATTCGCCCACGCGATTGCTGTTCTCGTCCGTGCTGGTGTAGGCGCGGAATTCTTCCAGCAGTTCCTTGTTTTCGCACTGCAGGTCACGGATGCGATTATTCTCCACCTCGATCGTCAGCGGCGTCTCCTGGATGTCGCCGTACTTCTGGCAGAGATAATCGCCCACCACGCCGTCGACCACGAAAACGCCGTTGGTATTGGCCGGTGAGGTGAAAATTTCGCCGCCGGGGAGATTGCCCCATTTGTCGGGCGTGATGATGCCGCTCGTCTTCAGCCATTTTAGATGCGGCGAAAACTCGGCTTCGTAATCGGTTCCGGCCGGCGTGCGGCAGGTGATGCGTTCGGCCATGCGCGCGCGCTAGATCAGGCGCTGACTCAGGGCGTCGATCGCTCGAAAATCGGCCCGCATTCCTTCCAGCATGATCTGGCGCGTAATATTCACCATGTGCCCGTGACGAATGCGGTGTTCGTTAACGACTGCGCTCATCTGCATGCGCGAACCGAGCTCGCCGCGTTGGGTTTGCGCGCAAAAAATACTGACCTGCGATCGCGCCAGATCTTCCAGAATGATCTCCGGCATGTCGGTCAGGGGGCGCTCCGCATATTCTTCGAGGACGAAAACCGCATGCTCGGCTCCGACTTCTTCGACTTCCGCCTGCAAAGCGGCCGCGATATCCCGCGTGACCTCATCGGTGATAATCGTGATCCGCTCCTCCGGTTTCAGCCGCAGACAAACACGAATGGCGTTCCGCGCGCCTGGCTCGAGCTCCGGATCGATTGCTACGGTGTAGGCGGTCGGGCATATTGGCGAAAGAGCGGTCAGCATTACGCGAAAAGCGCGCAAGGGCAATCTGGGATCGTGTCAAAAAACCGCAGCCTGATGCGTAACACCTACCCGGGAGCGCCCGTCGTGACAGCAGCTCCCGGCTCTGTCTCCCTCAAGCCCTCGTAGGTCTCGGCCACGATTTGATCGACCACGGCCTTCATGTCGTGCGTCCGCTCAAAGACGGCGAGTTGTCGATCTGCGCCCGTTCCTTCGCGCATGATCCGTTCGACGTGCTCCATCTCCCGCTTGCTCCCGAGTTCGTCGATTTCAGTGGAAACAAATTCCAGCAACTCGTTGATCAAGCTGCGCGTCTCGACCTCCGTTTCTCGGCCGAAGTCGATCAACTGGCCATCGAGCCCATAGCGGATGGCGCGCCAGCGATTCTCATCCAGGAGCCGGCGCCGATAAACGCGGAAGGTGATATTCTGGCGCAGCAATTTGTAAAGCTTGGCCACGATCGCCTGGATCAAGGCCGCGATCGCCAGCGTGTCGTCGACGCGCGATTGGGCGTCGCAGACCCGCAATTCGAGCGTATCGAAAAACGGATGCAGCCGAATGTCCCACCAGATCTTCTTGGCGTTGTCGACGCAGCCGGTCCTGACGAGCAGCTTGCAGTAATCCTCATACTCGGAAAGGCTTTCGAACGCGTCCGGAATGCCGGTGCGCGGAAAGCGCTCGAACACTTTCAGGCGATAGCCTTTCAAGCCGGTATTGCGCCCGACCCAAAAGGGCGAGTTCACCGAGAGCGCATAAATATGAGGCAAAAAATAGCGCGCCTGATTCATCACCTGGATCGCGGTTTCGCGTTCCGGGATCCCAACGTGGACGTGCAACCCGAAGATCAGATTCGCCCGGGCCAGGAGCTGCATGTCCTTGACGATCTTTCGTAACGCTCGCCTTCGGTGATGAGCTGCTCGTGCCAATGGGAAAAGGGATGCGTGCCGGCCGACGCGATCCTTAATCCGCGTGCGCCCGCGAGCTCGCATAATTTACTGCGCAGATCGATCACATGATGGCGCGCGTCGACGATCGACTGGCAAATTTCGGTGCCGAGTTCGACCACCGACTGGTGCATCTCCGGCTTGATCTGTTCCTTGAGCGTGACCTTTCCGCCCTCGAGAATTTCCTGGATATGCGAGCGCAACTCGCGCGTCTCAGGATCGACAATCGCAAATTCCTCCTCAATGCCGAGGGTGTAGACGTGATCTTTCACAATGATTCAGCTTCTGGGGCCGGGTTCGCTCTTGCTATCCGCCAGGCGGCGGCGAAGCGGGGGCCGATGGCGTGGGAATCATGATCGTCTGGCCGATCTGTAGCTTTCGCTCGTTCTCGATGTGATTGAATTTCTGCAATTCTTCGATGCTCACTTTGTGCATCTTGGCGATGGAAGTGAGCGTCTCCCCTTTGGCTACCACGTGGCTGTTGCCGGTTTGAGGGGGCGCCGGCTTGGGCGCCTCAGTCGTGACCGGCGCGGACGCCGGCGTCTCGCCGATGATCACGCCGGGCCGAATCGCGGAGACGTGCTGCTCGAGTTTCAAAATCGCCTGGGAGAGCGCATCGATCTTGGCATTTTGCAGGTCGATCTTCTTGCTCAACGCCTCGATGGCTGCCTCTGACTTATCACCCGAGGGGGCCTGGCCTGAGCTTGTCGTGCCAACCATCGCCGCAAGAAGGAGGAAAAAGGAGCACAAGGCCAAACGCGTCATGACGGTCACCTTGGCAGAGAGGGAAGTGGGTGGCAAGTCTCCGCGCTGTGGCTGCAGCGCCGAAAAAGAACAGCCGCCCAAAAGCCGGCCAACTTGCCTTTCGCTGGTTTATCTTCTAGCCTTTTTGCATGCCTGAGCGCATCCAAAAGCCTCCGCTTCCCTGGGGGCCAAAGCAGGGCGACGGCGACGGACCCCGTTCACCGGATATCTCGCGGCCAGATACGCGGGAACTCTTGAAAAAGATGCGCAAAGTCGATCCCAACCAGTCCAAGCGCTATCGCCAGAGAACGGGCCAGTAATGGAACCGGTCACCCTCGGATCCGACCAGAATTTCTCTGGAACGGGCAATGACTTTCCGGCGCTGCTGCGCCGTCGTGGACTTCTCGCGCCCGTGCCGGTGCAGACCGGCGCGGCTTCGGGGGCAGGTCCAGTCTGGGTCCCGACGCAGGCCACGACAATTCTCGCCTTCAAGTTCCAGGGTGGCGTCCTCGTGGCCGGAGACCGCCGCGCCACCTCGGGCAACACGGTCGTCTACGATCGCGCGGACAAGGTGCTGGAGATCGACCGGCACTCGATCATGGCGATCGCGGGAGTGCCGGCAACCGCCTGGGAAATGGCGCGGGTGCTCGAGCATTCCTTTCAATTTTTCCGGCGCACCCAACTCCAGGAAATGAGTGTGGATGGAAAAGTGCGCGCGCTTTCAAAATTGCTGCGGGACAATTTTGGATTCGTCCTCCAGGGCGTGGGCATCGTCGTGCCGATCTTCGCCACCTACGATCCTACGGCCGACCCTTCGGCGCGGCTTTACTTTTACGACGCGATGGGAGCGCAATTTGAAGTGGCCGACTACGCCGCCACCGGCTCGGGATCTCCGGCCGTGCGCGGGATTCTGTATTACGAAAACACCTGGGGGAAAAAGCCGTTGGCCAAATTAAATGAAGAAGAGGCGGTGACAGTGGCGTTGCGGGCGCTCGATACCGCGGCCGAATCGGACACGGCGACTGGCGGGGTGGACCGAAACGCGAAGATCTTCCCGGTGATCAAGATCGTGTCTCGCGACGGCATCACCACCTTGCCGGAGAAGCGGATTGCCGCGCTCTTCAAACGGAGCGTCGCATGATCGAAGAGCCCTATCGTTGGGTCGAGGCAATCGCGAATCGCGGCGAATACATTGAGACGCAGCTCGCCGCGGGCAGCCCCATCGCAGCCGTGGGTTATCGCGACGGGATCCTGTTTCTAACCCTCGGCCGCAACCGGCAGAAACTTTTTGAGATTTACGACCGGATTGCCATGGGAGCGATCGGTCATCCGGGCGATATCGAGCGTCTCCGCATGGCGGCAATTGAGCTGGCGAGCGCGGAGGGTTTCACTCGTTCGGCCGCCGACGTCTCGCTGCGACGACTGGCGCATTATTCATTGAGCCCGGTTCTGAAGACGGCCTTCGAGCAAGTCTACGGCGCCCCTTATCTCGCGCGCCTCTTATTCGCAGAGATTGGCGTAAACCAGGAAGCGGACCTATTTCTCCGTTTGGAATACGACGGGGCCATTGCGACCAACAACGCAGGCGTTGCGGAAACGCGGCAGGACTTTGGCGCCATCAGCGGAACCCGGCAATCGACTGAATTAATGGAGACTTTTCTGCGGGCTGAACATTCCGCCGGCGCCACCTTCGAACGGGCGCTGAAGGTCGGACTCGATGCCTGGGCGGTCGGTCACCTCGCGCTGGGCGACGGCGGGATCACGGAACTTCCGGCGCGCGACAAGATCGTCGCGGAGCGGAAGGAACGATTGCGCGCGGCGGGAGTGGAAGCGGCGATTCTGGAACGCGAGGGAAAGATGGCCATCCGGTATCGCGCGTTGACCGAGGGCGAAATTCGATCTGCCTTGGGCGACTGAGCACCAGGGCATGTCCGGAAGAGTCGTGGGCGACGAGAGAACAGGGCGATCGCTTGTTGCCTGGTTTGGCCTGCTGCTGATGGGCGCCTCGTTCGTCTGGCTGCAATTTCTCTCGCCGGCTTCAAGACCGCGCTTCGAAATCCAGGCATCGACGCCTGAAGGCCCTTTTGCCGTGGTGGTCCTGGATCCAGGGCACGGCGGCCAGGATTCTGGAACAATGAAGGCAGGCCTGCTGGAGAAGGATCTCACGCTCGATGTCGCGCGCCGGGCGGAGCGAATTCTTCAACTTCAAGGACTCTCCACCGTGCTTACGCGCTCCGGCGATACGCAGGTCTCGCTGGCGGACCGCGCCGCGATAGCTAACGCGCAACCGAGGTGCGTCTTCGTCAGCATTCATTTTGACGACGCCACCCGGCCGGCCGCGACGGGAGTGGAAACCTATTACGCCGCCCGGCAGATTTCGAATGCAAAGACCGCTGTCTCCTGGTTGCCGTTCCTGCGACAGACTGCATCGGAAGCAGCGAATGGTGAGAGTCAAAATCTGGCCGATCACATCCAGCAGGACTTGGTCGCCTATACCCAGGCGGTGAATCGGGGGACAACCCCGCACCAGTTTTTTGTCATCGCCAACGTGCACCACCCCGCCGTGCTGGTGGAAGGCGGTTTTCTCACCAACGCGGACGAACTCAGTAAACTCGCCACTGGCGATTATCGCGAACAGATTGCCGCCGCAATTAGCCACGGAGTGATGCGTTATCGGGAAGCGCTGCGGCAACAGCAGACTCCCCTGGCCGTCCACTTGTCCGGCGCTCAGCAGCGCTAAGGCCCGCTCAGTCCGAACGGGGCGCCGGCTTGCTTTTATCGAATTCCACCGATTGAAGCTCGGCAAAGACCATTCCAACAAAAATCTGCGCCTGGATCTTCAACAAAAGCCGATCGGGATCGTCGGAGATCCAAACCGTACCGCGGCGAAACTTCCGATGCGGTTCGAGCTCCCGGTTTTTTCCCACTTTGCTCAACTGGAGATCGAGCTTGATGGCATTGTAAGTACCCGACGGCCCTGTCAGCCGTTCGCGTCCCAGCACGGTGACTGTCGCCATATAAGCGGACGTGGCGGGATAGACCAAAATTCGCTGGATGCTGCGGTCCTGCATCGGCTGGCTGCGCAAGTAGAGCAACGCCGAATACAAATCGAAGAGCTGAGGTGAATCGAAGCGCCGGACTTTCGGGCCCCCGCTCTGGCCGGGAGTCTCGGTTTCCTTTGAGGTGACGCCGCTTGAATCGAAGGACAAATTCGTCACGGTCTTCTTGTTCCGAACATCTTCGATCTGCTTCATTTCGAGAGGGTGCAACGTCTCGGCGTTGGCGATCGAGGTCTGTGTGGCGTCGAACTTCCAAAGCGTTCGGACCAGTCCTGTCGTATGAACCGCTCCGTCGAATTGAAATCGATTGCCCGATGGTTTCGTCAATCGCACCTCAGCCATCGCCCCGGAAAAGCCGCTCCAACCGAAAACGTACTTGGCCCGCATCGGCCGGGGCCCGGGAAAACTGGGAGGCGAGGAAGAGGTCAGAGTCCCCTCCCACTTCGCGCCCAGAGCGGAGGAGGCGAACAAGAGAACAAGCGCAGAAATCGTCGCGGCGTTCCGGACAGCCAGTCTCACGGATGGTTTTTCCCAGGGCCCGCGATCAAGTCCAAACGAAGAAGCGTTGTCCGCGGCGGATAGACGGAGGCACAAAAAACACGCGGGGTGCCGCGTGTTTTTCATACCGAAAAAGGATGCGCCTCCTAGGGCTTGGCCGGTGGTTTGGCGGGACTGGTGGCCGGCGCCGTCGTCGTAGTGGCCGGTTTTTCAGCTGGGGCCGTCGCCGCTTTTTTGTTGAGCGCAGTAATCACCTCGGTCGTGAAGTCCACACTGTCCTTGGAATAGAGGACCACGGGCACGTAGCTCGTGCTTTGGCCGGTCTTATCGAAGACCAAATCCATGCCATTCGTCTTCACCCGTTCCTCACGATTTGCGTGATCTCTTTGACGATGCCTTCCCGCATCCGCATGGCTTGCTCCTGCAGCTGGTGCTCACGAGTCTGGCGAAACTCATTGATCTCGCGCTCCATGTTCTTGATGTTCGTGATCTTCTCGTCCCGCTCCTTGGCCTTTTGGGCCTTGGCGTCCGCGCTTAACGCGGGCGCATCAAGCTGCTGATTGAGTTTGTTGATCTCGTCGAGGGACTTCTTATAAATTTCCGCCCGATCGTCGTATTCCTTCTTGGCGGCGTTCTTGGCTTCGTTGATCTTCCCCTCCGCGTCCTTGGTCTTGTTGTATTCCTTGAAGGCCCGATTCATGTCGACCGTGCCAATTTTGAGAGTGCCCTGGGCGAAGCTCGCTGCTGGAAAAGCGATCCCGGTAGCCAGCGCGAGGAGAGAAATTTTTTCATAAACAAATGTAAAAGAGGCAATTGGAAAGGGTATAGACCCCGACTGCCATTATTCGTTCAAAATTGATAACCGACGTTAAAGTTGAATTTCCCATCGTCCCCCATTCCCATCTGTTTTGATCGGAATACCGTAATCGAGCCGAAGCGGCCCGATCGGCAGATCAAGTCGAAGGCCAAAGCCGACATCCGAGACGAGATGGTTCGCGTTGAAATCCCACGAGCTGTACGTTCACGAAACCCGATATCGTAAAAGACGGCGAGCGCGCTTTTTCGATAATCGGAATGGTGAATTCGATGGTAAACCGGGCGCTCGACTTGCCGCCGAGCGGCTCGCCGTTGAAATCCTTGGGACCAACATCGTGAAAATCAAAACCGCGCAAATTATTCGAGCCGCCGAGGAAGAGCCGGTCGAAAATATCGAACGCAAATCGCCGTCACCCCACGGTGTCGACTGTCGCGATCTGCGCCGTTCAATAGGAGGATGCATGTCATTCGAAAGATGGATGAAATACTGAGGCCTCCAGAGTCAAACCCGAAAATCTGGGTGTCGCCTCCGAGAAAGCCGCCCGCGACAAAAGGCGTGAAGACGCGCTCGCGTCCCGCGCCGGCTCAGGAAGGGATTGTCGCGCGTATCGAATGGACAAGGCCGGCGTTAACTGGCTTTTCGTACACGTGCCCCCTGATTCGAGCCGGATCAGGGCCGAAACGCCGGGCGAGATGTTGAAGATCTCCATGTTCTCGAGACGATACTGCAGGCTGACCGACATGAACCGCCCGACCGCCTTCCGGGTATCGATGGAGAATCCGTAGTTCCGCTGATCGATAAACATCGCTGAGGAAATCCGCTTCGCGTAAAAAAGAGCTGGCCGCCCAGCGAGAGACGGCGATCGAGAAAATAGGGCTCCGTGAGGGCGAGAATGAAATCCTTTCGGCTCGTGCCGTACTGGATGCGAGTCCGGAACTTTTGGCCCCCGCCGGTGAAGTTCGGCCAGTTCATCAAGTCGAAATTTCCCTGGGTCATTTCGATGAACCCAACGAGGTTATCGACCGTGCTGAAGCCGGCGCCGAAATTGAGCGAACCGGTGCGTTTCTCTTCCACCTGCATCGTCAGATCCTTGCGTGCCGTCACCCCGGTATCTTCCGGATAAGTTTCGACCTTCGAAAAGTAGCCGAGGTTATCGAGGCGCTTCTTGGTCGTCTCGACCCGCGGCGCTGTTAAAAATATCGCCCGGAGCGATCAGCACTTCGCGCCGGATCACTTTGTCTTTGGTGCGCGTGTTTCCGACGATGTTGATCCGCTGGACGAAGGAAGGGCTGCCTTCCTCGATGGTGTAATTGACGTCGATCGTGTTGTGACCGCTCGGGCACACCCTGCGGCGTCACTTGCAGGTCGACGTAGCCCCCGCTCCCGTAGGCATCGGCGATTGTTTTCGCGTCGTCCCGAATCTGCTTTCGGGGAATAAACGCTGCCCTCTTTCATCTTTAACAGGCTTGCGCATCTTCTCCTCCGTCGTCGACTTTGGTGCCGTTAATCGACATTTTGCCGACGTGATATTGGGCCCCTTCCACCAGGACGACCACAATTGTCATCTTCCCCTTGGCCCGCTCTCGCCGCACCGCTTTCACTTCGACATCGATGTAGCCGTGGTTCTGATACCACTCGCGAACGGCGTCCACGTCCTGCTGGAGCTGCGCTTCATCGAGCCGCCCGGATTTATCGAGGAACGAATGAGCGTTTTGCCCTTGGTCTTCATCTGCTTGCGCAGAATGCGATCGCTGAACATGGTGTTGCCTTCGAAGCGGACGGCGCTGATCGCGCCTTTCTCCCCTTCATTGATCGTGAAGATCACGCGAGAAGTCCCGCGCGCCTCATCCGTGTCGACGCGGAAATTGCACGTCGATATCGTTGAAGCCCTTGGCCTGATACGCCTCGAGGATTTCTTGCCGCGCCGTTCCGAGCGCATCTTCGATCAGCGGCGCGTTGATCTTCAGTTTGATTTTCTTGCGCAGGCTTTTCGCGCAGATCTTTGTCGCGCCTTCAATTTCGATTTCGTTCACCAGCGAGCGCGTCTGAAGAACGACGATCACCTTGACGCCGTCCCCCTCGGGCTCGGCAAAGATGCGGACGTTTTGCACCTGTCCGGTGGCGTAGAGCGCCGCGGATATCCTGCTCGGCGAGCGATTCGGAGTAGGGCTGGCCGACTTTGGTGCGCATCTGCGCCAGGATCCGCTCCTTGGAAAGGGTTTGCGGTCCGGTGTATTGAACCTCGATGACTGCTGATAATCGGCGGTCCCTGCGGATCCGGCGCGGCCTGTCCGTAGCGCGGAAACGCCGCCCAGGAACGCCAAAACGATCGCGAAAAGGATGGATAAAGCTGGGCGACGAATCGAACCAACAAATTGTTTCATAAGCGTAAAATCCCCGGGCGGCTTGCGTATCCGACCCGGCGCAGGCGGTATTGATGGGTAAGGAGGAGGGATCGTCAAGGCAGGATTTAGCTGGGATACAGGGCGCGGGACGGAGAAGAACGCACCGGTCGCCGCTAATTCAAGAGCTCGTACCAATTATTCCTGCGCCGCGGCTCGTAGCCAGCCTCGCGGATCAGGGTCTCGATTTGCGCTGCATTCAGGCGAAAAGTCGTGCCGGCGCTGCTGACCACATTTTCCTCCATCATGACGGAGCCGAAGTCATTCGCGCCGTATTTGAGCGCCACCTGGCCGATATCCGGGCCCTGCGTCACCCAGGAGCTCTGCACGTTCGGAAAGTTATCGAGGAAAATGCGGGCCAGCGCCTGCATCCGCAGATATTCCGCCACGCCCGCGGGCCGATCGATTTTCAGGACGGTGTTCTCCGGTTGAAACGTCCAGCAGATGAACGCCGTGAACCCGCCGCTCTTGTCCTGCTGATCGCGCAAACGCTGCAGATGCTCGATCCGGTCTTCGACCGTTTCCACGTGGCCGAACATCATCGTCGCGCTCGATTTCAAACCCAGCTCGTGCGCGATCTGCATCACCTCCAGCCACGCGTCGGAGTTGCATTTCAAAGGCGAGATCCGCTCCCGCACCCGGTCGACCAGAATCTCACCGCCGCCACCGGGAATCGATCCCAGCCCGGCCTCTTTGAATTGAGAGATCACTTCCCGCAGCGGCATCTCGAAGAGATCCGCGAAATGTTGCAACTCCGGCGGACTGAACCCGTGAATGTTGATGTGCGGATATTTTTCCCGGATGTGCCGGAGCAAATCGAGATACCAATCGAACTGAAAGCTTCGGATGGTGGCCGCCCTGCATCAGGATTTGAACCCCGCCGGCGGCGGTCAGTTCGTCCAGCTTTTGATCGATCTGCTCGAGGCTCAGCACGTAATGATCCGCGTCTTTCTCCGTTCGATAGAACGCGCAGAACTTGCAGTAAACATTGCAGACGTTCGTGTAATTGATGTTGCGATCGACGATGTAGGTGACGATCTCGCGGCCCCGCTGATCGTAGCTGGCGCCCTTGGCCAGATTGCGCCGCGCATCGGCAAGCCCCCCCATTTCTTCAAGCGGCCAGCCGATAAAGCTCGAGCGCCTCCTCGGCCGAAATTCGTTCGCCGGCCAGAATCTTCTCCGTCAATGCATCCCGATTCAGCGATACCATTGGCTAAACTCTAACCGATTATCCCCTCGCCTACGAGCGCTTTGGTATCGCCTGGTTTTCTCCAAGGAAGCCCTCGCTGGTAGTCGATTTTTATTGGCAGTGAACGGGCACCGTCGACAACATCTCACATGGCGCAATCTATCGCGATTGTCGGGGCGGGCGTCTCCGGTCTGACGTGCGGCGTCTTCCTGGCCGAAGCCAGACATCGCGTCTCGATCTTTGCCGACGAAACCGGCCAGCAGACCACTTCCGCGGCGGCGGCCGCCATGTGGTATCCGTACGATGCCGAGCCTTTCGATCGGATCATCGCCTGGGCTCTGGAAACGTATCGGACCCTGCATGACTTGGTTCGCGATTCCAGCAGCGGCGTTTCGATCATCGAACTGCGCCAATTTTCGCGCTCAGGCGAAACGCAGATTCCGGATTGGGCGCTGCCGCTGGAGGCGCGACAAATCCGTTCCGGGATCCCGCCCGCATTCGCGTCCGGTTTCGCGATGCAAGTGCCGCTGACGGACACGACCATCTATCTCGATTATCTGGCACGACGTTTTCGTGACGCGGGCGGTGAAATCCACGCGGGCCGGCGCCTTGCGAAACTCGAAGATGTCGATCAGGCATTCGATCTCGTCATCAATTGCGCCGGCATTGGCGCGCGCACCCTGGTTCACGACGCCGATCTCGAACCGCATCGCGGCCAGGTCGCCATCGTGCCAAAAATCGACCTCCCTTACGCCGTCGTTTGCGATGGCCCGCCGCTCATGTACGCCATCCCGCGCTCAAAGGATTGTGTCTTCGGCGGGACCAACCAGGTGAGCACCGATATTACCGTCGATCCGGCAGCGACTGCGCAGATCGTAGGCGAGTGCAGCCGCACTCTTAATATCGATCACCCGGACGTCCTCGCCGAACGCGTCGGTCTCCGCCCGTTTCGCCGTTCCGGTGTTCGGGTCGAAAGCGCGCAACTACGCGACGGGCGCGCGCTCATTCACAACTACGGTCACGGTGGCTCCGGTTTTACCCTCTCCTGGGGCTGCGCCAAAGCGGTGGCGGAGATGGCGGGAGCATTGGAGCAACCCGACTAGCGCCGCAACCATTCTGGCTTCTTTATCGCGTTTGATCCTGGCCGTTTGCTTGGGCCTTGGGATTTGGCGCCTGAGATTTCGATCGCGCGGAGGCGCGATCGTTATGTCAGCTCGATCGCCTGAAAGGAACTGATGACGTCATCCGGGCCCTTGTCCTTGAAGAAACATTCATAGAAGCCCGGCCCGAGGTCCCAATGATCGCCTTTGTAATATTCATCGCGATAAAATCGCCAGACCCCGCTCACGATGATCAGCGAACTGATCCGGTCGTTCCAAAAATCGCCGAGAAAATGGAAACTAAGGTTGGTGCGGCAGGCCGCGCCTTTGAACCCGACGTGATCGAAGATCACCAATTCCGGCATCGGGGCGTTGTGCACCGCATGTTCCTGCCCGATTTCCGTCGCGCAGGCATGGTAGCTCAACGGACCAACTTTCCATTTCGTGTCGATGATACAGCCATTTTCTGGCGCCAGCTCGGTTTTGGGTATTTTGCTCATAAGCGAAGTTGTTGGGGATTTGACCAGAGCATTCGGAGGATGTCGAGGAGAGATGTTCGGCCTTCTTGCTCCTGATCCGGATTAAGCAAGGGCAGGATCAGATGTTATGTTCGCGATTATCCGAACGCAGCCGGATCGTCTTGTTTTGCAGGTCGTGCGAAGCCCGAATAAAGCGCACGGTGCGGCTCTTGGCCCGCATCAGGATTGAATAGGTCGTCGCCGTCGGACCGGTCGATTTCACCCCGCGCAACAACGCGCTGTCGCTGATACCCGTCGCGCAAAAGATGATGTTCTTGCCGTTCGCGAGGTCGTCGGCAAAAAACACCCGGGAGAGATCCTTTTCGTAACCTTCGGCCACCAGACTCTTGCGCTCCTTCTCGTCACGCGGCCACATCATGCATTGCATATCGCCCCCAAGGCACTTGATGCCCGCCGCGGCCAGGACCGCTTCCGGCGATCCGCCGATCCCCAAATAAAGATCGATCCCACTCTCCGCCAGGGAGGGGGCCATGGCCGCCGCGATATCGCCGTCGCTGATCATTCGGAGCGAGGCGCCGACTTTCCGGATCTCCGCCACCATTTCCTTGTGCCGCGGACGATCCAGCATGGTCACGACCACGTCCTGCACGCGTTTATTCAACGCCTGCGCGACCAGGAGAAGCGTCTCTTCGATTGGGCTTTCCAGTTTGATCGTGTTGAGGCCGGTAATCTGCATGTGCTGCACCACGCGCGGGCCGTAGGACAACTTCATCATATAGAAGGAAGGGATGTCCCGCAGCGCCACCTTGACCCCTTCCTCCGGGCTGGCGGCCGCAATGCAGCTGATCGAATTCGGCGCGCCCTTCGAGATGTTGGTGGTGCCGTCGATGGGATCGAGCGCAATATCGAACGCTGGCGAACCCGGCACCCAGGTCCCCAGTTGTTCGCCTTTGAAAATCCCCGGCGCGTCGTCCTTGATCCCTTCGCCGATCACGACTTCGCCGCAGATGTTCATGAGATCGAACATTCCCCGAAGGGCATCGCACGCCGCCGCATCGGCTTTTTCCTTTTCACCACGCCCGAGCCACGGCAGCGAATTCAGCGCTGCGGCCTCGGTTGCCCGCACAAAATCGAATTCAATAATGCGCTCGATGTCGTGATAGTTCTGCCGGCGGATTCGCATCGCCGTTTATTCTGCATCGTTGGGGGAGTTCGACAAGATAACTCTGGGTGTCGATAAAATTAGAAGGCCCTGTCATTCCGAGCCGCGCAGACGGCGAGGGACCTCACCGTCGCAGAGAAACGCGCGCCTTTCCCGTGAAGCGTAACGCGAGTTTAGGGCTTCGGTTTCGGCGCGGCCGCCGGCTTCACCGGCACATTGCCTTCCGGCGAAACATCATATTCCGGCTTTGCCATTCCCATGAGCCATCTGTCGAACCAGCCGACGATATGCTGCAGCCTTTCGACGCGATGCCACGGCCCGCCGGAGCGCGACAACTCGTGTCCCTCGTTCGGGAACTTCACCATGACCGTCGGAATCTTCCGGAACTTCAATGCGCGAAACATTTGTTCGCCACCGGCCCCGGGAGGAGTGCGGTAATCGTTCTCGCCCAGGATGAACATCGACGGCGTCTTCACGTCGTTGATGTAAGTGATCGGCGAGCGGGCCTTGAAATCCTCCGGATCTTGAAACGGCGGCGCTTTGAACCAGGTCTGCTGAAAGAGGGTGAAGTCGGCCGAGTACCACCAGTCGGTCCAGCTCGCGATATCGCGTTGTGAAACCGCGGCCGCGAACCGATCCGTGTGACCCACCACCCAGTTGGTTAACAGCCCGCCGCCGCTGCCGCCGGTGACGCCGAGCTTCTTCGCGTCGATGTATCCGCGCTTGATCGCTTCATCGACGCCGAGCATGAGGTCTTTGTAGTCGTCGCCCGGGTAATGGAACTGGATCACGTTCCCAAATTCCTGTCCGTAACTCGTGCTCCCGCGCGGATTAGGATAGAGCACCACGTAGCCCTTCGCCGCCATCCACTGAAACTCGTGGGCGAAAATGTAGCCATACGCGGCGTGGGGGCCGCCGTGGATATTCAGAATGAGGGGATACTTCTTGGCCGGATCGAATCCTGGCGGCTTTTGCAGCCACGCCTGAATGCTTTTCCCATCGAAGCTCTTGTAACGGATCTCTTCCGGCTCCGTCAGATTGAGCTGCCCGAGCAATTCTTCATTGCTCTGCGTCAGCTGGCGCGCCTCCCCGCTCACGCGGTCGAGCCAGAAAAGGTCGCCGATCTTTGTGGGCGTGGAGAGAAAATAAACCAGTCTGGAAGCGTCGGGCGCCGCCCGAAACCGCACGATGGCCTGGTTGCCTTTCGTGATTTCAGTCATGGCGCCAGTCGCCACATCAAACGAACCGAGGTTCGTTTGGCCTTCCTTCGCGAAATTCTCGACGATGCTCTTGCCATCCGCCGCCCAGATCGGGACGTTGCCGCCCCCGCCCCGCGGCGAGGCCTGGTCGCCGAACACACTGGCGCCGACATCCCAGTCGAAACCGGCAGTCAGATTGCGTGGCTTCGCATCCTTCACCAGGTCGAGCACCCATAAATCCGGCTGGGTGTACGAATTTACCGGTTGTGTCGTCGACGCCGATGAAGGCGATCTGTTTCCCATCCGGGCTCAGCGCTAAGCCGCCCGTATCCATATCGATCGTCGTTAGTTTCGTGGCGTCCCCGCCACCCGCCGGAATGGAATAGAGTTCAGTCTTCGGTCGGTCGTAATACGGCTCGTCGTTATGGAGCGTAGCAAAATAAATCTGCGCTCCATCCTTCGACCAGACGGCGTCGCCTTCATCGAATCGGCCCGCTCGTGATTTGCTTCGGCTGCACCTTCTCTTCCGCGCTTCGCGGCGCCGCAACGACCCAAATGTGCTGCGGGCGTTTGAAATCGTAGTAGCCTTCGTTGTCTCCCCGATACACGGCGCGCGTCACTACGTGGATGTCGCTTTCGCGCTCGGCCTCCGCTTCCGCCTGCTTCACCGCCGCATCCTCTGGTTTCGGCTTTTCTTTTCCGGCGTCCTTGCCCGGCGAGGCTGATGCTTCGGCCGCGACCGCCTGCTTCAGCTCCTCTTCCTTGCGCTTTTTCTTCTCCTGTTTCGCCAGGTCCTCCGGATTCGACGAGCTGGTGAACGCGATCGTCTTGCCGTCGGGCGACCATCTCGGATCACCCGCGCCCTTGGGCAGATTGGTAAAGGCAAACGCGTCGCCGCCGGCCATCGAGAGCATGAAAAGTTGGGGTGAGTCCGGTTTGCCGTCCTTCTCCGTCACCCGGGTGAAGACCAGATACTGTCCATCGGGCGACCAGCGGGGTGAAGAATCGCGCTCACCACTGGTGAGGCGATGCGCTGCTTCTTTGCCAGAGGTGGAAACGGACCAGATCGAGGTGCTGTAGCCCTCTTTTTTCTCATTCACCGTCACGCGCACGAAAGCGAGCCGGGACCCGTCGGGGGAGACCTGCGCGTCACCGATCCAGACAAAGCTGAAGAGATCTTTCTCGGTGATGTTACGTTTTTCGGCCGCGTTAGTGATCGTGACAGCCGCTGCGAAAATCGACAGCAAGAATAGCAAACGGTGCAATGGAGATCGGTATTTCATGCGCCGTCAATCTGCGCGGAACAAAAGAACCTCACAAGCTTTGTTGCGGGCAGAAAGATTGTCATCCCGAACCGCGCAGACGGCGAGGGACCCCAGACCAAAACCCTCGCGCCAACGCAAGCCGACAAAACATTCAACCACTGAGTTGCGTGGATCCTCTTTTGGTTTTTCGGAAATTTGACCTGCGACTGCGGGGTCCTTCGCCGTCTGCGCGGCTCGGGATGACAACGCCATTCGTTCTCGCCACTACTTCTCGTTCGACTTCATGTCACCGTGCGTCATCCCGTGATCGCTCATGAGCGACGGCCGGACGCGCAGGAATACCTGAAACGAGTACGGCAGATCGTCCCCGTAATATCGATCCAGCCGGTCCGGCACATCGTGGATCGTGAACTGCCCGCCGAGCCCAACATCGATTCCTCGCCCGTGGGTTAAATCGCGCACGTAACCCAGCGTGTAGGCATTAATTGGAAAGATGGTTTCGTGATCTACTTCATCGAGCACCAACTCGTGTCCCGGTTTTTCGACGTGTTCCAAACGCGCGTAAAAGGTGTTCCGTCCGCGCTGATAATTCGACTCGACCAGGAACGATTGTGTCTTGTCGCCGCCGCTGCCTCGGTTCTGCCCCCAGACAAAGGAGTTCGACCAGTTCGCGTCCGGACCGAGCGGCCTATTATATATGAGTGACGCGGTAGTGCGGTGCTGGTTCCCCTCCGGTTCCAGCTCTTCCGGGCTGTGGAGATAGCCATGCGAAACTTGCAGGGCCAGATTCTTCGTCGGGTTCCAGGAAATCCGCCCGCTGAACGAATCGAGTTTTGGCTCATCGAAATCGTAACGCACCTCATCCGGTTCCCGCCCCTTGAAAGTGCTTCCTTCGATTTTCAGATCGCGCCAGACCGCGCCCAGCGTAACGACGCCAAAGGTAATGTGGGTCGAGTCCTGCCAGTGATGGCTGATCGGCGCATCGGGATTATCCATGGCAGAGAGCCGGTGCATGAAGGCTGGAGGTCCCAACGCCGGTTCGCCCGGGTAACCAACATAGAGATAGGCCGAAAAATCGTGGCCGAACTTTTGCGAGTAGCTCACCGAAACTTCGTCGACCAGTTCGTGCGGATGTTGCCGATCATGCAGCGGCTCGCCGTTCCAGCTCTCGCCCGTTTGAAATAGGAGCGGATACCCGCTCCCGCGTTCTGTAACCAGGTCGAGGCTCATCATCCCACGAAATCCGATCTGCGCGCTCTCGCCGATCGGATGCGAATACATGGCCATGAACCAATTCGGCCCGTCGATCCGATCATCCCCGCGGCGGGTGCTGGCGTTCACGTAGCGCGGAAAAAAACCGCCATGCAGCATGAGCATGTCGTCGCCGAACATGAGCATCTTTCCATACATCGGCGTCGAATCCGGGACCCAGCTCGAGCCCGAACTCTCCCGGCTCATCGGTTCTGCCAGGTTCACGGAAGATGACATCGACGCGTGCTGCATGTCGTGCGAAGCATGAACACCATCCTCGTTGGGCGTTGAACGTTGGACGTTGGACGTTGGATGTTTTTCCTGATTTTCGGGTTTCTGCGCCACCAGCGTCATCCCGCATTTCGGGCACTCCCCCGGCCGATCCATCACGATCTCCGGATGCATGACGCAGGTAAATTTGTGCGCCATCGGTTGCGCGACGGCCGAGACCATCGCGACGATCAGCGTCGCAGGGAGAATCAAAAAAAATAGTTTCTTCATATCGTAGCGGTGAAAATTGGTTGGGTTGGACGGCAGGCGTGGCCGCCGCCGCGTGATGACGATCGGGTGATCGTCAGAAAGGCTCTATCGTGTAACGGCCAACCGCGTTCAGCGGTCAGCTAGTCGCAGGCGGTGCCCGCAACTACACGCGAGCGAAAGCCACAGGAGGGGCGTGAGCGAGAAGGCTCCGCTGAAGAATCGATTCGGCAAAACTGCACGAAGGGGGCCCTGTATTCAGGGAGAGCAATCCCATCGTCACGCGCGGCGGAGTCAAAACAATTGCCACTGCATAATCTCGTACTCCGACCACCTGGAGCACCGAGGCCGTCATATTCTTGACAGCGGGAGAGGCGATCGCGCGCAGGTCTTTACAGCAAAGAAGATTCGACGCCGGCTTCTCTTTCGCGGGCGTGGAGTGCATCGGACACCCGCCCGATTCCGCGTTCGGTTCGCCCGCTTCGGTCAGCCCGAGAGCGCAATGATTCGAGAGAAGCAGCCAGGCCCCAATTGTCAGAAGGACCGTCGCCCACCGGGGCGTGGGGGCCAGCGTGCTTCGGCTAAGCATCCTTTTTGATCGCCCATCCATGGCCGATGTTCCACTGAATTTCCTGGTCAATGCACGTCCAATTGCGGCGTGGTCGTTACCTCGACCGGCCTGGCGCCAGGCGGCAGGCGCGGAATCCGTGTGGCCAGACCCATCGCGATAAAAAGCAGGAACCCGCCGAGATACCAGGGCGCACCGGGGATGTTCCACCCCTTGGTCTGGTCGATAAAAAACGCGAAGGTAAACGTGAACAATCCGGGGCCAATAATCCAGGCGAAGCTGGCCAGGCTATTAATCGCACCTTGCAGTTCACCCTGCTCCGATTCGCTCACGCGACGCGTCATCATTCCCTGCGCCGCAGGGCTCGAGATCGTCCAGAGCATCATTACCGGAATGGAGAGGAAGAAAAATAGACTGGTCTTCGCGAGACCGGCCAGGATCATCCCGAGCGCGCCGAAAAATTGTCCGATATAAAGGGTTCGCCGTTCCCCCAGGCGCGCCACGATTGGCTTCACCATCCCGGCGGAAATCACGATCGAACAGGCGCCGACCAGGGCGAGCGAAAGCCCGATCGTTCCCTCCTTCCAGCCATAACGAAAAATCGTATAGAGCGCCCAAACGTTGAAGACTTCGTGCGCGACGTAGCCGATGAATTGGATGGTGGCGAGCCGGAACAATTCCGGATGCGAGCGCAGGAGCACGAGCGCGCCCACCGGATTGGCTCGTCGCAAGGTAAAGGCCTGGCGTTTCTCCGGCGGCAACGACTCAGGCAGAACAAAATAACCGTAGATCGCATTGGCCAGGCTCAATCCACCTGCGACCCAAAATGGCAGCCGCGGATCGGAATTTCCGAGCAACCCGCCGAGCGCCGGACCCAGGACAAAGCCAACGCCGAAAGCCGCGCCGATCATGCCAAAAGCCCCTGCACGTTCCTCCGGAGCCACCACGTCCGAAACGTAGGCCGTGCCGGTGGAAATGCTGGCCGCCGTGATCCCCGAGATGACGCGCCCGAGAAAGAGCCAGCCGAGCGTCGGGGCGAGCGCCATTACGATGTAGTCGAGACCCAGCCCGAGATTCGAGAGAAGGATCACCGGCCGCCGCCCAAAACGGTCCGACAACACCCCGAGCACCGGCGAAAACAGAAACTGCATCAAGGCCCAGACGGTCCCGAATATGCCAAACATCTTCGCTGCATTCGGCGCATCGCCGCCGAGGAAATTGAGCACCAGCTTCGGCAGGACCGGCGCGATCAAACCGAGCGCGAGCATGTCCAGCGTGACGGTGATGAAGATGAAAAAGACGGCGGCTTTGCGTGGTTTCATGTTATGCCTTCACGTCATTCGCTGAAGACCCGCGCAATGGCAATCAAGGAGCGGCCTCAGTTCTCAGTCATCCCGAGCGGAGCGAAGCGAAGTCGAGGGACCCCGGGGCGGAACGTGCAGGTAACTCCCGGGGTCCCTCGACTTCGCTCGGGATGACAAACGTTGGCGAGCGCGAAAGAGATGAACGCCGCTAGCAGGATCCGACCTTCGTCAACTCACGTGGCCGCTTTGTCCTTGCCGAACAACTTGCGGAGCAATGCCCCCAGGGCCACCACGCCCATGATGACAAATTTCTTCGCCCCGAGGACGAAAATCCAGAGCCCTTTGAAAAGACCGAGCTTCGCCGCTACTCCGCCGGCGACCAGCGCCGCGATGCCGTACCGACGCCACTTTGTCACCGGACGCTTCGCTGAAATCGGCGTAGCGGTTGCCCGGATTAAAATCGATCGCCGCCAGAATCTTCGGCGCGTTCCTTTCGATCTCGGGAAGTTGCGACATGGTGGAAACGGCATTCAAAACCAGCACACCCCGTCGCCCGAGAATGCGGATGTTGTAGTTCAACGTGTCCTCCTTCTCGTCGCCGAACTTGAGCTGCTTCGCCCAAAAAAGTTTGTGGACCCCTTGGTCGTAGTGGGGCGGCGCGGCCCAACCGACCAACTCGACTTTCGAATATCCCTGCTTCTCGCGCTCCTTGTTCGCTTCAAAAGTATCTTTTTGCATCTGTTTGAGGAGATCCGCGTAGTCGATCTTCTCGGCGTCCTTGTCTTTGACGTAGCCTTCCTCTTCGTAGGTGATGATGACCGCCCAGGAATCCGGATTTAGCGGGCCGGCATTGACCGGCATGAGCAAGCCGAGCGGATCGGGCATTGGCGGATTACCCCACAATGTCACCAGGACAGTGTGCGCGTCCCGTCCATTCAAAAACTGTATTCCTCGGGAACTTTCAGAGTGGCGAGGCCATCTTTCAGGACAACTTCGCCCTGCTGAAACTTCAGCTTCGCCACCAGCGCCTGCGCCTCCTCCCGAGTTTTCGGGCGATCCTGACCGCGGGCCGGAACGATGGAGATGTTGAGCGCTGTGAACAGGAGGAGAACGGCAATTGTTGGCTTCATTCTAAGGAGGTGATTAACGAGATTCTTTTGTGTATTGATACCGGGCAGCAGGGTAAAGCCATTTCATTCCGCAATGGACTTCGCTCAACGTCTGTCATCCAGAGGCTGGCGAAGCGCGCCGAGGGACCTCGCAACCAGAGTTGAAGGCTTCCAGAAACAAGTGTGATGTGATTTGCCAATTGAGAGCCAGCGCTCCTCCCATGGTCGCGATGCCGGCCCCGCGGCTCGGGATGGCAGAGAAATTCGCTGCCGGAATTCCGTCCTTGTTTTTCCAGCTGGCCGACGCGTGAGTTGTCCATGCGTCACACGTACCTCGGGAGAAGGATCATGCGATCGTGACTGAAAAAGGCGAGACCGATTACGTCCTCGGGACGCACGATGATGAAGTCGCGCGGCTCGGCTTGCAGCATCGCGTCTGGCGGCCGGCCGTGACCGAATGCTGGCAGCGCGTCGGGATCACGCAGGGCTGGCGCGTAATCGATGTCGGCGCTGGTCCCGGTTACGCCACGGCGGACCTGGCCGAGATCGTCGGACCGACCGGCTCGGTCCTGGCGATCGAACGTTCAGCCCGTTTCCTGGAAGCGGCTCGGGAAAGATGCCGCGTGCGTGGTTTGACCAACGTGGAGTTTCGCGAAGCCGATTTGATGGAGGTATCGTTAGGCCAACTCGGTTTCGACGCCAGCTGGTGCCGCTGGGTGGCCTCCTTCGTCTCTTCGCCGGCAAAACTGATCGAGAATATCGCGGGCGCGTTGCGACCCGGCGGGCTCGCCATTTTTCACGAATACAGCGACTACGAAACCTTTCGTTTCATGCCGGTCCGGCCAGCGCTGGAGAGATTTGCCCAGGAGGTGATGGCGAGCTGGCGCGCGACTGGCGGTGAGCCAAACGTGGCGCGCGCTTTGCCCGGCCTGTTGCGCGAGGCCGGGATGCGGGTGCTCGAGATCCGTCCGCGGGTGCGCACAGTGGCACCGCACGAATATGCCTGGCAATGGCCGGCCAGTTTTATTGAGATCAATGTCGTGCGTTTACAGGAGTTGGGTCGATTCACCGAGGAAGAGGGGGCGGAGGTGTTGCGCGAATTCCGGGCGGCCGATGCCGATCCGCAGTCATGGTTTACCACGCCAACGTTCCTAGAAATCATCGCTCGCCGGGAGTAACGGCAGACGGCCGAATTGATATGCTCTGTTGGCGTGGGGAATTCCGGTCGGTTTGATCAAAATAGCCGGCGTTTCAGCGCAATGGGCCTTGGCGATCCCAAATGGAATCCTGTGCACGGTTTCGACAAGGAGCACCAAATGACCCATGGGATGGAATCATTTCGTGCGTCGCTCGAGGAGCGACTTGTTCTGGGCGGGTGGAGCAAATGCGGTCCTTCGGATTGGTGACGCGGGCCGACGATGGATGCCTTGTTAGGGCGGAATTGAACGGCCTCCGTGGTCTCGATCCATAACGGAGCGCGCACGCACTGTCGTCGGCCGGGCCATCCGGTCGCGATGACGAGAGCGCCATCCGCAAGGGCCTGTCGATCCGGGTTGAGACGCTGCGGCGTATCCTTCTAGCAGAGCGTTCGGCTACGAAAAACGGCTAGCGCTCTGAAGTGCCGCCGGTGAAAGGGTTGAGCTTGCCAGTCGCACGAATGTTCAAGAATCTCGCGGGAACAAAGCAATGAATCGCCGCCAGATCTGCTACAGCATCCTCGTCAGCCTCGCCCTTACACTCCTGGCCATTTTCTTTTTCGATCAACCGATCGCGGCCTTTGTCCAGAAAACCGGGGGAAGGTCCTCAGTCATCCTGCAGCAAGGCACATCGTTCCTGGAGGTGATTTCCGGGTTTCCGATCGACAGGTTTGCGCTCAGCTACGCCCTGTTGGCTGCCGGCCTTGTTCTCTCTTTTTGGCAATCCACTCGCTCGGCCGCCTGGATGTTGCTCTTCATCGGTTGCGCGCAGTTCGTCACCCGCATCGCCGCCGGAACGCTGAAGGGCGTTTTCGAGCGGCTGCGTCCCTTCCAAGTCATCGAAGCGGGCGATTGGGATTGGAAATTCTTCGGCGGCCAGGGCAACTCGTTTCCTTCGGGTCACGGCGCTCATTTTTGGGGCCTCTTTTTCCCGCTCGCGTTCCTCTTCCCGCGATATCGCATCCCGCTATTGATCATCCCACTCTTTATCTCCGTTGCCCGGGTAGGCGTGAACGATCATTGGTGCAGCGATGTGCTCGGTTCCATCGCGATCGCGGCCGCAATCACCCTCTTTTTCATTTGGCTCTTCCGGATGAAGGAACGAACGTGTAAAAATCGTGGCTGAGCCGAACGAAACGTCACCCGAAAGTTAATTCATAGATGAACAGGATTCGTCCGCTAACCACTATCGCCCTTGCGCTTTTGCTCCTGACCGTGGGCGCGGCCGCGCAGAAATCCGCCGCGCCGGCTCCCGACTATTTCCCGCTCCGCGTGGGCGATTCCTGGAATTATCGCAGCATGGATGGCGACACCGAGCACACCCTCAAAGTCCTGAGCGAGGAAAAACAAGCGGATGGGACGATCCGCTACCTGGTCGAAAAACTGGCGGGGGCGAAAGTCCTGACGGTGTTCTCCAAGAGCAGCGGATGGGTGCTCATGCACTCAGAGAAGTACGTCGATCACGAGGGTTTGGAAGTAAAATACGAGCCGGCAAAACAATGCCTGCAAAACCCACTCACCGCCGGCACGAAGTGGGCCTGGAAAGGCAAGGACTACACCCAGACCGACCTCGATGAGAATCACCAGGTGGTCGATTTCGAAGACATTACTGTCCCGGCGGGCAAGTTCCGGGCGATGAAGGTGGTGAGCCGGATCGTCGGCGCGGCACCCATGACCAGAACCAACTGGTATGCCGATAGCGTTGGTCTGATTAAGTCCGAAACCGAAGGCGGGCAGATCAAGTACGGCTGGGAACTGGCCGACTACAGTTTCAAGAAAAAGTAATTCACGAAGCTGGTGGGTAGCGCATTGTCTCCAAGTCGCACTGCTCCAACCCGCCTGTCATCCCGAGCGCAGCGAAGCGCAGTCGAGGGACCCCCGCTGCGAAACTTGACATAACAATCCGGGGTCCCTCGACTGCGCCCAGGATCACACCGCGCTCACGCCCCGTACTGGCTCGGAATTCCACCCAGACCCAAGAGGATACAATCTTGGCGTAAACCTCGCGCTGCGGCGACTAACGATCTTGAGCGGGCGGCGGCGGACAGCGCAGCGCGCTGTCCCTACCTTCGGTTCCCAAGGCGTTTCTAGTAGCGGTAGTGATCAGACTTGTACGGGCCTTCGATCGGCACGCCGAGATACTCGGCCTGGCGGTCGGTCAGCTTGGTCAGTTTCACGCCGATCTTTTCCAGGTGGAGGCGCGCGACTTCTTCGTCGAGCGCTTTCGAAAGAACGTAGACGCCGACTTTGTAGGTGTCCTTGTTCTTCCAAAGATCGAGCTGGGCCAGAACCTGGTTCGAAAACGAGTTCGACATGACGAAGCTGGGATGGCCGGTGGCACAACCGAGATTCACCAGCCGGCCTTCGGCCAACATGAAGATCTCGTGGCCATCGGGGAAGGTGTACTTATCCACCTGCGGCTTGATGTTCGTGCGCTTGATGTCCTTGCGCTCGTTCAGCGGCTCAACCTGAATCTCATTGTCGAAGTGTCCGATGTTCGCGACGACGGCCTGGTCTTTCATGCGCAGCATGTGTTCCAGCGTAATGACGTCGACGTTGCCGGTGGTGGTGACGTAAATGTCGCCGCGGCCGAGCGTGTCTTCGATCGGCGTGACCTCGTAACCTTCCATCGCCGCCTGCAGAGCGTTGATCGGATCAATCTCGGTGATGATGACGCGCGCACCCTGGCCGCGCATCGACTGGGCGCAGCCTTTGCCGACATCGCCGTAACCGCAGATCACCGCGACTTTGCCGGCGATCATCACGTCCAGCGCGCGGTTCAGTCCGTCCACCAGGGAATGCCGGCAACCGTAAAGATTATCGAACTTCGATTTCGTGACCGAGTCGTTCACGTTGATCGCGGGAACGAGCAGCTGGTTGTTCTGCTGCATCTTGTAAAGGCGATGGACCCCGGTCGTCGTCTCTTCGGAAACGCCGCGCCATTCCTTCACCATTTCGTGCCAGCGGAATGGATTCTCCCGTTGCAGGTCGAGCAGGAGATCTTTGATGACCTGTTCTTCCTTGCTGGTCGCAGGCGATTTGGCCCAGTCGCCGCCCTCTTCGAGTTCGTAGCCCTTATGAATAAAGAGCGTCACGTCGCCGCCGTCATCGACAACGAGCTGCGGACCTTTTCCACCCGGAAACGAGATCGCCTGATTGGTGCACCACCAATATTCCTCGAGGCTCTCACCCTTCCAGGCGAAAACCGGCACGCCGGTCACGGCAATCGCCGCCGCCGCGTGGTCTTGCGTCGAGAAAATATTGCAGCTGGCCCAGCGCACCTGCGCCCCCAGCGCCACGAGCGTCTCAATCAGCACCGCGGTCTGGATCGTCATGTGCAACGAACCGGTGATGCGGACGCCCGCCAACGGTTTACCAACGGCGTATTTCTCGCGGATCGCCATCAGTCCCGGCATTTCCTTTTCCGCGATCGAGATTTCTTTGCGGCCCCAATCGGCCAGAGTGATGTCGGCGACTTTGTAGTCGTTTGTTTTTGGTTCGGTGACGGTTTTTGTGCTCATAATGTTATTTCCTGAAGGTTGTCCGCAGATTTAGCAGATGGACGCAGATTTTCGGGAAGGGATCGGACAAGGCGCTTCACTTCGAGACTGCGCGCGCCAAAATTGAATAGCAATCCACGCTGATAGCCGGTCGCTTTGAGCTCATTCAAGAGCTGGGCATCGTCGGCGGTGGTCAGCCTCGCGATCGCCTTAATCTCCACAAGAACGTCTTCGAAACAGACAAAATCAGCGCGATAACCACAGGTCAAAAGTTTCCCCTTGTAACGAACCGGTAGCGCGACTTCTCCTTTGAATGGAATACGGCGCTCCTGAAATTCCAAAGCCAGGGCAGTCTGATAGACGAGCTCCAAGAATCCGCGTCCCAGCTCGCGGTGCACTTCCATGGCCGCTCCTATGATTGCGTGGGTTTGAGGGTCCTTCTCCATTGAATCTGCGCTAATCTGCGAAATCTGCGGACGATTATCTGGCTGCCTTTTTCAGCGCCGCGGTCTTGTCGGTCCGTTCCCAGGTAATATCGGGATCGTCTTTCCCGAAATGACCATAGTTCGTCGTCTTGCTGTAAATCGGTCGCAGAAGATCAAGTTGCTGGATGATCTCGGCCGGTTTGAAGGAGAAGGTGCGATTAACGGCGCGCTCGATCGCTTCTTCGTCCACGGTGTTCGTGCCGAACGTATTGATATTCATGCTCACGGGATCGGGATAACCGATGGCGTAGGCAAATTGGATTTCGCAGCGCGTGGCCAGGCCGGCCGCGACCACGTTCTTCGCCACCCAGCGTCCCATGTAGGCGGCTAACCGAGACGCTAACGGTCGTCAGGTTGCCAACCACGCGGCGGCCGAGACGCGTCCAAATGGGCTGGACGCCTAGGGGATCGCGCGAGCCTTTGATGGCGGCCTAGGGTCAATCTCGGTCAGAAACGGACCCGGAATGGTCCCAGACGTCACTACTCGCCCGCTCCTCTGACAGGCTGGATCGCCGTGGTGACATCTTGAATACCCACGCCGGCCAGGGCACGCTCGTACATCTTCAGCTGCTCTTGATAGGAAGCCGCCAGCGCCGTCGCGGCGAGGTCGGTCTTGTAGTCGATGATCCGCCAGCCCGCCTCATCGCGGAACAGCAGATCGATGACTCCCGTGAGCATCGCGTCAGGACCGGAGGCGAACGCAAACGGCGTCTCAACCGAGTGTTCTGACTGCTTCGCCTCAGCCCAGAAATCGGCCTTGGACGACCTGCAGCACCGTGGTCACGGCGAGATCGAGCACGGCGCGGAGCTCGGGTTCTTCAACGGTCAGCCACATCCCCAGCCGTCGCAGATCGTCGGCGGTCGCGTCCTGCTGACGCATCGCGTGCTCGAGCAGGCCGTGGATCAACGTCCCCCACGCCATGCCGGCATCAGCCCGGTGCGCCGGCGTGTCGCTTCCCACCACCTTCGTCGGGTCGTCGGCGGCTGGCATCCGCCGCCTGGGTCATGCGCGCAATATGGCGCGCCTTCGCGGTGACAGAGGTCATCGACCAGGACGGCTCGCGGGCCAGGTCGTGCGCCGCGACGCGAGGCGGCGTCGGCCGCGATCTGCGCGTCGTTCGAGCAATCGAGCGGCCCGACGCGCTGGGCCGTGACTGACCGCGGCACCGGCAGTTCCTGTCGCGTCGGCGAGGAAGTCATTCAGAACGCCCCAGGCCCTGGGCGTGTGGTTGCCGGTCCAGCGGCTGACCACGAGCAGCTCGCGCGCGCGGGTGGCCGCCACATACAGCAGCCGATCCTCTTCTGCCTCGCGATACGGCAGCTCCGCCGCTTCGTGTGCGGGCCAGTCGGCGTGCTCGCCGAGGAGCTTGCCGCCCCACGGATTTTCCCTCCGACTTCTGCACCAGCTTGAACCAGCCCTGCGCCTTGAGATCCTTCCGCTCGATGTGATTGTCGACGCGCAACGGCAGGCCGCCGTTGGGGTCGGCAAGGAACACGACGTTGGCTTCCAGCCCCTTGGCCTTGTGCAGGTTCATCAGCCGCACCACGTCGGTGCGTCCCGGCTCGAGGGGAAGGGACTCGACCTCGTTGGCCGCTTCGCTGTCCGCCTCCAGCGAATCGGCGGCATCGGCGAGACTGCCGCCTTGCTCCACCACCTGGCGAATGCGGTCGACGGCATGAAAGATGTCGCCGGCATCGACGCCTCCGGGGGTGGTCGCGGCGAATGCGAGGTAGCCCGTGTGTTCGAGAATGCGGTCGAGCGCGGCGGCTGCCGGAAGCACACGCGTCCAGCGATAGAACTGATTGAGGGCGGCCAGTGCGGCGCGAACGGGTTGGGACGGCAGCGGCCGGCACGCTACTGTCGTCGTGCTGGAAGATGCTGAACCAGCCGCCGCCCTGCTTGAACGCAAAGAGCTCCGGGTCACTGATGCCGAACAGCGGGCCGCGCAGGACGGCGATGAGCGACAGCGCATCCTGGGGATCGGCCAGCGCCCGCAGCAGCATCGTCAAGCGCCTCGACCTCCGCCGACTCGCCAAAGGCGCCCGCGCCGCTCACCTCGATCGGGATGTTGAGCGACTCGAGCGCACGGGCATAGGGCGCGAGACGGTTGCGCTTCTTCCTGGTCAGAATCAGGAAGTCACTGAACTGGCGTCGTCCGGCATCGACCTCCGACCGGATGTAGGTCGCGATCTTCGCGGCGTCCTCGCTCCTGGAGCTGGTCGCGATCGCAATCGTGCGTCAGCGTGAACACGCCACCGGTCGCCGCGTGCCGATCGCTCGGATCGAGCGCCGCGAAGCGAGGGGCGTAGCGCGGTTGGTTCGGCCGGAAACCGCGTCTGAAAGACCTGGTTCGCCCACTCGCACAACTGCGGCACGGAGCGAAAGTTCAGCGTGAGCGGCACGACACAGCCGACCGCCGGATCGCTGAAACGCTGCGCGGACGATGTTGTAGATGTCGATGTCGGCACGCCGGAAGCGGTAGATGGACTGCTTCGGGTCGCCGACGACAAACAGCGCGCCGGGCCGCAGCGGAACGGTGCGCCAGTCTGCGGCACCGCTCGGCGTCTCGCGGCAGATCGCGCGGCGCCATCCTCAGCCAGCCAGAACACGATCTCGGCCTGCACCGGGTCGGTGTCCTGAAATTCATCGACCAGGAGGTGCCTGAACTTGTGCTGCAGCGCCCGGCGCACCGATTCGTTCTCGCGCAACACGCGCGCGGTCAGATTCAGCAGGTCACCGTAGTTCAACGAGTTCACCCGGCGGCGCTCGGCCGTGGCCGATTCGCGCGCCCGAGGTCAGCAGCGTCACCGACAGGCGATACACATACTGCCGCCACTGCGCCAGATAGGGCGTGACCACCGCCGCGCGAAAGTCTCGATGAAGTCCCTGAATCAGATCGCGCAGACGCTTCTTCTCTGCCGCCGATTGCGCCCACCATTTCTGGACGATCGTCGAGTCACAGTTCCACGTGCCCAGCAGGGAGGCGATGACCGCGGACGGTCGAGCCGATAGCGCGACACGCGCAACTGCCCGCGGAACTGTCGTGCGGCTGTTGAATCTCGCAGGTCGTGCCGGGATCGATAGTCGCCGGCAGGTGCTTCTGCAGTTCGGTCCAGAACGCCTCGATCGCCGTCCACGCCGGCTTGGGATCGGGACAGGCGGCATCACCCGGCGGGAACTCCACATCGTCGTTGACGCAGACGGTCGCGAACGCCGAATCGAGATCCTTCGGCCGGACGTCCGCGGCCATCAACGCCAGCATGTCGGGATCGCCAGCGGCGCGAGCGCTCGTCATGAAGTCGCGCCACGCACGCCGGCGCAGGTCAAGGTCCTGCACCTCGTCGAGCTCGGTGAACCCTGGCGCCACGCCGGATTCGACCGGACGCTCGCGCAGCAGGCGCGCGCAGAACGAATGAATCGTTCCGGCGAAGAAGCGCTCGAGATTCGAGAGGGCGGCCTGGACGCGCACGACGCGTTCCTGATGCGCAGCCGTCTGGCGGGACAGCGCCTGTTCCTTCGACAGCTCGCCTTCGAGCGCCAGGTGGAAGCGGCCGCGCAGCTCCGACGCCGCTTTGCGGGTGAACGTCACGGCCGCCATGTGTTCAACGTGGTAGACGCCGGCCGCCACGCCCGCGGCCATGCGCTCGGCGAGCATCTGCGTCTTGCCGGATCCGGCGCCGGCCTCGACGAGGATGTTCGTCAGCAGTTCCTCGCGGATGCGCCGGCGCGACTCCTGATCGATGGCGCGCGACTCAGACATGCGCGGCGAGCCTCCGGTTGGCGGCGAGCTTCGAACCCGGCAGCTTGTCCTCGGCCTGCTGGTTCACCGCTCCGCCGCACGCCGCCGCGTAGTCGCAGAACCGGCAGTTGTCTGCGTCCGGCGTCCGGATGAATGCGCCCTTGATGATCAAATCGCGCAGGTCTCCCAGCACCGCGGCGATCGCCGCGCTCGCCGGGGTCGGAATCCTCACATGTTCCTGGCGGCCCTTGTGACTCGAGAAGTAGTACACGCCGGCCGTGACCTTCGGGTTCTTGTAGCGGGTCTTGAGCAGTTCGACGGCGGCGAGTCCATACAACGCGTGCTGGAGACGATGGCCGCCATCGAACGTGCCCTTCCAGCTGTCGGGCCAGTAGCCGCCGGTCTTGTAGTCGATCACTTCAAACGAGGCGGGGCCGACCTGGTCGATGCGATCGATGCGACCGGCGATCCGGAACGTCAGGCCCTCGCCCAGACTGACCTCCACCGGTTCCGACCGCGCCAGCGGCTCGTTGTCGTCATCATCCAACGGACGCCCGAACGACACTTCGAAGCCGATCGGCGTCGATGGCGAGTCTGCTGATTCCGCGTCGAGAAACAGCTCCACGTCGGCCAGGAAGTCCTTGCGACTCGCGCTCGAAGATCTCCATCGTCGCGGCCGGCATCTCCTCGTTCAGCTGCGTCAGCCGCGCCCGGGCACGCGCCAGCAGCCACACGCCGTCGTCCTTGTTCAGACGACGGTTGGCATCGCGAACGCGCCGCAACAGCACCGCGTACAGTTCGTGCAGCTCCGAGCCGCGCGTCAGCGGATCCAGCCAGATGTCCTTGTCCCGCTCGCGATCGTCAACGGGTCGCACGCCCAGTCCCCGTTTGAGAAAAAAGCGAAACGGACACTCCGCGGCGCCCTCCAGCTCCGTCACCGAGTAGGCCGTGTCGGGTGCAGCACGGATCGAGCGCCACTCCGGCGTCGGGCACGTAGCCATCGAACGCCGTGAACTCGGCCGACTCGCGCTGCTCCGTTGCGGTGCGGCCGTGGACCACCCCCGCAAACGACGAGTCGAGGGCCGCGACGCCTTCGGCGCCGGTGGAGACGACGCTGCGCAGCCACCATCCGCTGGTGGAGAGCGCCGTGTCGCGGTCCGTCGGGACGGCGGCCTTCGGCTCTCCGAGGGCGGCCTTCATCTGCTGATAGGACAGCGCCTCGTCTCCCTGCTGCAGCCGGAACGCCTGCAACATCAGCCAGGACGCGTAGGTCTCGCGAAACTCTCTCGTATCGCGGCACGAGTAACTGAATGTGACGCGACGCGCGCGGACACGGCGAGCCGGCGTCAGCACCGCATACACGGCTTCGTCGATCCTGTCTGTGGACAGGCGCAGGCGGCGGAGATCCCGGCGCGTTCGGCTGTCCAGCAGCACGGCGTCTTCCGTCGACGACGAGAACACGCGGCCTTCTTCGAGACCGACGACGAAGAGGTAAGGACGGCCGGCGTAGCCGGATTGGGCGAGGGTGCAGGCGTAGAGATGTCCGGGCCGCGGCCGCTCGGCGGCGACGTGGAGCGACTGCACACGCTCGCGGATGAAGCGCAGCGACGCCGCCAACCCGCACGAAAAGGCGCCGAGCGCGCGCAGCTCGCCGATGTGGTCCTGCAAGGCCGCCGCGGCCCGATGGTCGAGCGCGTTGCTGCGAGCGGTGTGGCGGTCGAGGAAATCGAGCACGCCGCTCACCACCGTCTGCAGCGGCACCGTGCCGTCCGCCGCCGGCTCCGGCACGGACTGCACCAGACCCACGATCCAGTCGCGAACGCGGGCGGTCTGTTCGGCCTTGGCCTGCGCATCGGCGCGATCGTCATCCGAGGCGTC
>CAVZAD010000011.1:0-61102 GCA_963773185.1 uncultured Verrucomicrobiae bacterium
TCTCGAAGACGACCATCTATTCGCCCATGGATGGCACGGTCACGTCCTGAACAGCAAACTCGGCGAACGCGTCGTCGCGACGAACCAATTCGCCGGCACCGAGGTCATGCGCGTGGCCGATCTGAGCCACATGGAAGCGCGCGTGGACGTGAACGAGAACGACGTGGTCAACGTGAAGGTCGGGCAGACAAGGCATCGTCTCGATCGACGCCTACGGCGAGCGCAAGTTCAAAGGCACGGTCGCGCAGATCGCGAACACCGGTAAGACGACCGGCACCGGAACCCAGGAAGAAGTCACAAACTTCGAGGTGAAGATCCGGATCGATGACAACGACGTGCAGCTGCGTCCCGGCCTGAGCTGCACCGCCGATATTCAGACGAACATGGTGAAGGATGTCGGTCGCCGTGCCGATGCAAAGCGTGACGATTCGCACCGGCGACAGCAATTTCAGCCCGGAAGAGATCGAGAAGCGGAAGCAAAAACAGGCGGCGCAGCGACAAGGGCGACAACGACGCCGAAGTTCACCAACGAGCGGCTGGAAAAGCGACGCTGAAAAGGAAGAGCGCGAAAAGCTGGCGAAAGTGGTGTTTCTCAAGAAAGGGAACAAGGCCGACATGGTCAAAGTGACCACGGGCATCGCCGACGACACCTACATGGAGATCAAGAGCGGCATTCAGCCGGGCGACGAAGTGATTTCCGGCAGCTACAGCGCGATCAGCCGGAAATTGAAAGAACGGCGCGAAGGTCGAGATCGAAAAGGCGACGAAACAGACGAAGTAGCCGCGATTCGCGCTGAGGATGCTTCCCGACGCAATATGCTGAACACCGATACGATGCGACCGCTCGGCCCGCATCGTGATCGATATCGAGAACATCACGAAGCATTACGTGATGGGCGAAGAGACCGTCCACGCCTTGCGCGGCGTGACGCTGCAGATTCACCGCAACGAATACCTCGCGATCATGGGCCCGAGCGGCAGCGGCAAGTCGACGCTGATGAACATGCTCGGCTGTCTCGATACCCCCAGCTCCGGGCGCTACGAATTCAATGGCAAGGACGTTTCCTCGATGGATGACGACGAGCTGGCCGAGATCCGCAATCGCGAGATCGGCTTCGTCTTCCAGACCTTCAATCTCCTCCCCCGCTCCACCAGCCTGCGCAATGTCGAGCTGCCGCTGATTTATGCCGGGATCGATCCGGAGACGCGCGAGGAGCGCGCCGCGCAGGCTCTGCGCGACGTCGGCCTGGGCGACCGCATGCACCACAAGCCTAACGAGCTGTCCGGCGGACAGCGCCAGCGCGTGGCCATCGCGCGCGCGCTGGTCAACAATCCTTCCATCATCCTGGCGGACGAGCCGACCGGGAATCTCGACTCGAAGACCGGCGAAGAGATCATGGCGCTGCTCGAGAATCTGTATCAGCGCGGGCAACACCATCATTCTCGTCACGCACGAAGCGGACATCGCGCGCCACGCCCGCCGCACCGTCCATCTGCGCGACGGCGTGATCGAAAGCGACGACCTCGCGGAGGCCGACGGAATTCGCAGACGCTGCGCCGTTCACCTAGTCGCATTGCATTCCAGATGAAGCGCTTTCTCTACGAGCTCACCGAAAGCTGGAAGATCGCGCTCGCGCAAATGCAGGCGAACAAGACGCGCTCGATGCTGACCGCGCTCGGCGTGATCATCGGCATCGTGGCGGTCACACTGATGGGCACCGCCATCACCGGCATCCAGACCGGCTTCGACAAAAGCATGGCGATCCTCGGCGACGATGTGCTTTACGTCAGCCAGTTGCCGTGGGCGCGGGTGGACGATTGGTGGAACTATCGCGACCGGCGAGAGATCAAGACCGAATATGCCGAGACGTTGAACCGCATGATCGACGCGACGCCGAACTCGAATCTGATCCTGGCCGTGCCGACTTCCAACTGGTTCCGCAGCGTCAAGTATGCAGCGACAACCAGGTCGACAACATTTTCATCCATGGGCACGACCTCGGATTACATCGCTGATCTCGATGGTCGATTTCGCTGAAGGCCGCTTTTTCAACGAGATCGGAATCGCGCGGCGGCGCCAACGTTTGCGTCATTGGCTACGACGTGGCCGACGCGCTTTTTCCCGTCGGACGATCCCATCGACAAATAGGTGCTGATCAACGGCCAGCAATTCAAAGTCATCGGCGTCGGCGCGCGGCAGGGAACGTTTCTCGGGCTTTTCAGCTGGGACTCGATCGTCATCGTGCCGCTGCCGGCGTTTAAAAGATACTTCAGCGCGAAAAGCGAATCGGAGATGCGCGTGAAGGTGAAGGACAAGACGAAACTGGCGGAGGCGCAAGGACGAACTGACCGGCTTGATGCGGCGCGTGCGGGCGCTGCCGCCGGAGAAGAAGGACGATTTCACCATCAACGAGCAGCAGGCATTCAAGAGCACGCTCGATCCGGTGAAGAACTCCATCGCCATCGCCGGGCTTGTTCATCACCGGCCTTTCGCTTTTCGTCGGCGCGATCGGGATCATGAACATCACCTTCGTGAGCGTGAAGGAGCGGACCAAGGAGATCGGCACGCGCAAGGCGCTCGGCGCGCGGCGCCGCACGATCCTGCTGCAATTCCTGATCGAATCGACCGCGCTCTGTATCCTCGGCGGACTTGATCGGGCTGACCTTTGCCTTCTGATGTGTTTCGGCGATCGGAGCAGGCGTTCCCGTCGTTCCCGATTCAATTTTCTCTCGGCCTGGTCATCACCAGCATGTTCGTTTCGGTCTTGACCGGCTTGGTCTCGGGCTTCGCGCCCGGCCTGGTCCGCCTCGCGGCTCGATCCGGTGACGGCGCTTGCGATACGAATGACGAGCTCAAGGGACCAATATACCAAAATGCAATTCCGCGAAATCATCTCCATGGCGTTGCACGTCGCTCGGCGCGAACAAGCTGCGCTCCGGCCTGACCATGATCGGCATCACCATCGGGGTGTTTTCCGTCATCTCGGTGATGACGGCGATCGGCGCGTTGCAGAGCTCGATCGAAAGCGGGATCAGCTTTCTCGGCTCGAACATCTTCCAGTTCGCCAAGTATCCGGTCAACATGAGCGCCGGCGGGCGGAACGCAGAAGAAGTACGAGAACCGGCGCAACATCACCTATCGCGCAGGCGCTGCGGTATTACGAGCTGATGGAGGGAACGGCGCGCGAGATTTGCCTGAAGAGTTTCGATTTCAAGGGCCAGGCGGTTTACAACGGCGAGAAAACCACGCCCAGCCTGACCGTCGCCGGATCCAACAAGAGTTTCCTCACCGCGAACACCTACACGCTGGCCTACGGACGCAATATCAACGACGAAGACGTCGACCTTCTCGCGCAGCGTGGTCGTCATCGGCAAGATGATCGAGAAGCGCCTGTTCCCGCATGAATCGCCCATCGGCAAGATGATCAAGCTCAGCGGGCACACTTTCACCGTCATCGGCGTGCTTGGCGGAAAAAGGCACCGCCTTCGGCCAAAGCCAGGACGACATTTGCGTCATCCCGATCACGCGTTTTTTCGAAAATTTCGGTCGAGCGAAGCGCACGGTAAATATCGCGACGCAATCGTTTTCGCAGGAGACTTACAATCGCACGCTGGACAAGGCGATCGGCGCGATGCGGATCGCCCGGGGCTTGCGAGCCGAACAGGCAAACGATTTCGAGATTTATTCGAACGACTCGCTCAAGAGCGCGTTTGCCTCCATCGCGGGTGTGGTGCGCATCGGCGCCTTCGTCATTAGCTTGATTGCGCTGGTCGCCGCCGGCGTCGGGATCATGAACATCATGCTCGTGAGCGTGACCGAGCGGACCAAGGAGATCGGGATTCGCAAATCGATCGGCGCGCGCAGCCGCGATATTCTTCGCCAGTTCCTGGCCGAGGCGGTTTTCATCTCGGAAGCGGGCGGGATTCTCGGGATTATCCTCGGCGTCATCGGCGGCAATTTGCTCGCGATCTGGCTCCAGGCCGACCTGATCTTTCCCTTCGGCTGGGCGCTGGCCGGCTTGGTCGTTTGCTCGGCGATCGGCATCGGTTTCGGGTTTTACCCGGCCTATCGCGCCGCCTCGCTGGATCCGATCGAAGCCTTGCGCTTCGAGTAACGGCGCAAAACCCCTCCCGGCACAGGGACTGGGAGGCACGCAACTTGCGCTTGCATTGCTTTGACATGCGCAACGCTCCTTCTATTCTCGCGTTTCTCAGTCGCTACCGCCGTGCCTGCATCCCAAGAATCTCCCGCCGGGACAGCGCCTAGCGTTCTTCTCATCGAAGAGTACGACGCGCTGGCTGCGGCGATCACGTCCGCCTTGAAGAAATTTGCCCCGCAGCATCGGACGCGCGTGGTCGAATCTCTGGGCGAAGCCGAAGCGGCGGCGGCCGAAGACCGACCGCAGCTTTTCATCATCGATTTCGATCCACCGCACCCCAACGCGATCGAGTTCCTGAACCGGATTGGCCCGGCGCATCCCGGACGCCCGCGTCCTCGTCATCGCCTCCGGCACTTCGCCGGAGTTTGCCTCCGAACGCTACGGACCGAACGCGATTCAGTTTGTCGAAAAACCGTTCGAACTCGCGGATTTTGGCGCGGCGGTGCAGGCGCTCCTGGGTCCCTGGACCGAAGCGAGCTCGGGTGATTCGCGAGGAACGCTCCGCGATCTCAATCTGCAGGGATCTCGTGCCGCTGCAATGCGTCAGCGGCGCGACGGCGGTCTTGAAGATCGAAGCGGCTGAGGAACGAACTGGCGAGATTCACTTTGTCGATGGCCACATCTGTCATGCCGGTGGCGTCGGGCTTGAGCGGAATCGACGCGCTGCATGAGATAATGCGTTGGAAAAATGCGCGCGGGACGGAAACCGAAAGGCCCGTCGACGCGCCGCGCACTATTCAAGGCCCGTGGCTGCACGTTTTCCTCGAAGCACTCCGCAAAGCAAAACCCAGCGTCGAGGAGCCAGAGGCTCCTCTCGCCTTCGATCTCTCCGCGCGAAGAAGCCAAGCCGCCGACCCGGCCGAAGACCGGAAAGAAAATCGTCGTGATCGACGATACCGAGATGCTGTTGATCTTCGTCGAAGATAGTCTCTGCCACTGGCTGATCCAAGCCTTCAAATCGTCACCGCTTTCACCGGCGGCGAAGGCGTAAGGCGAGCCGAGGCGATGATTCCAGACCTGGTCTTGCTCGATTACAGCCTGCCGGATCTGCGCGGCGACCAGATCTGTGAGCGCCTTCTTCAGAACAAAGCCACCGCGCGGATTCCCGTGGTGATGATGTCCGGCCATGTTCCGGAAATGATGGCGACGGCCGAACGTTGCCCGAACGTGGTGGCCACGATCGCGAAGCCGTTCATGTCTGAAGCGCTGGTGCAACTGGTGCATGAGACGCTCGCCAAGGGAGCTTGCCGGCTCGCTCCGCCACAAGAGACGGCCGCCGGTTGGACTGTTGCCGATCAGCCAGCTAGAGTCGCCGCCATCCGGAGCCGAAACCGGTGCCGCCACGGAAACGGAAAGAAGCCGGTTAAGAAAGCTGTCTTCGGCCAGAAGACGTCGCGACCACCGACGCTGCCACCGGCAGACAGCGTCGGTCGAACCTGCCTATCCATCGCGCCGCACTCCAGCCGCCAACGCAGCCGGTTGTCAGCGGCACCGTGCTCCGCGCCGCCTGCCGCAAGATCTTCGAGCCATCGCCCAGTCGACCTCCGAGCCTTGATCAAAGTCGCAGAACCAATCTCCAGGGTCCCAGCCCCGTGCCGCGCCGCCCCCACCCTCCGTCGCGACATCCGTCCCGTCGAGCCGGCGCTCTTGAACCTCCCCCGTTACCTTCTGCCCGGCCCGCGAGGCTGGCGGGGCCAAACGGCGGCGCTGTCGTGCTCGGCCTGGGAATGGAGGTGATTTCTGTCCAGTTCACCCCGCGATTTCAGATCGGCACCATCCGCGCCAGACCTTCCGCCACGACGCTGTCGCTGACCCAGCTGTTGATGCCCTCGGACGCGGAAAATTGCTGGGGCGCCGGATTCGAACTCGGCGCCGTGGAGCTTGACTCGGAGGACGGATCAGGACGATGCGCGTCCGGCCGACCCGAAAACCCGCCGATTCGATCCGCACTCACAGTGGCTTTGATATCAATGACGTGAAACTGGTGAATGAAGCCGCTTGCATTCAGTTCACCGCCGGAACGTCCGCGCCGATGACGATGCAGTTGGTCGCTGTCTTCAAGGTGGCTGGGGTCGAGTTGTCCGACCGATTCGAAGTGGCTCAGCTGGTCCTGCAACCGGAAGGCAGCCGCGTCCGGATCACGCTCGATCCACAGCCGCGCGGCACGGCCGGCACGGAGTTCGAGACGGTCGGGGTGCGGCTCGATGCCTCGGGCCGAATCGCAGAATTCCTCTTGAGTTCACTCCAATCCGACCAGCCGGAACGTCGCGTCCACGTGGCGTAAATGAACGTCCAGCGAACAGAGCGCGTCGATCTCCGATTCCGAAAGGCGCGCGGTGATCTCCGGTTCGCGTTTCGCATTTTCCGCAAACGATCTTCGCCTTTCCAGGTTCGCATCGCGGCGCGCTGCACCGCTTCGTAAGCGTTTTTCCGTTCGGCGCCTGCGCTGGTCAACGCGAGCAAGACCGACTGGCTGAAATAAAGCCCTTTGCTCAGCTCGAGATTTTGCTGCATCCGCTCCGGATAAACCTGCAGGCCTTCCACCAGCTCGCGCAGCTTGACCAGCATGTAATCGAGCAGCGTGCAGGAATCCGGCAGAATGATCCGCTCGGCGCTGGAATGGCTGATATCCCGTTCGTGCCAGAGCGCGACGTTCTCCAGCGCCACCACGGCGTTCCCGCGAAGGACACGCGCCAGGCCGCTCAAGCGCTCGCCCGTGATCGGATTCCGCTTGTGCGGCATGGCCGAGCTCCCTTTTTGGCCCTCGGCGAAAAATTCCTCCACCTCGAGCACCTCGGTCCGCTGGAGGTGCCGAAACTCCGTCGCCCAGCGATCGATGCTCGAGGCGATCAGCGCCAGCGTCGTGCAAAACTCCGCGTGCCGATCGCGTTGGATGATTTGCGTGGAGATATTCGCGGCCTTCAGCCCGAGCCTTTCGCAGACCGCGCGTTCGATCGCCGGATCCAGGTGCGCATGCGTGCCGACCGCGCCGCTCAGTTTCCCAACGCGAATCCGCTCCGTCGTTTGCGCCAGCCGTTCCTCGGCCCGCCCAAATTCGTCGAACATCAGGGCCAGCTTCAGTCCGAACGTGATCGGCTCCGCATGAATCCCGTGGCTGCGGCCGATCATCGGCGTCATTTTGAATCGCCGCGCCTGCGCGGCGACCGACGGCCCGCAGGTCAGCCAAGTCCTTGGCCAGAATGTGCGAAGCCTCCGTCATCTGGACGGCCAGCGTGGTATCGAGAATGTCGGACGACGTCAGCCCCTGGTGCATCCAGCGAGCGGCCGGCCCGACGGAAGCGGCGACGTTCTCCAGAAAAGCGATGACGTCGTGATTCGTGCGTTTTTCGATCTCGGCGATCTCCGGGAATGGAAAAACGCGCCCGCTGCCGGATCTCCGCCGCGTCGGTCTTTGGGAATCTGGCCCAGCTCGGCCATCGCTTCGCAGGCCAGCGTTTCGATCTCCAGCCAGATCTCGAATTTGCGCTGGTCCGACCAAAGCTCGCGCATCTGCGGCCGGGAATAACGATCGATCACCCGGCGAAGATAAAAGCGCGCGCGCGAAACGGAAAGCGTTTTGTACGCAAAAAAGCGCCGCTTCGGCGGATCGACCGCTGAAGCGACGCTTTTGAAAGTGTTAGAAACTCGTTTTTAGCAAACCCGGGCGCGGGTGAAGCGGCCGTTGCTTTCGATGCGCACCTGGCCGCTGCCGAGGAGGTCGGCCACTGCTGCCACGGTTTCCTTGGTGTTCTTCGTGCAGGAGCTAACCGCGAGAATCAGGTCGCCCAGGGAGAGTCCCTGACGTGGCTTGAGGATTTGATTGGTCTTTTTCATAGGAGTTGTGCCCTTTTTGAGCAATATGGATGCCAGAGGCCGTCCATATTCCCAACACTGGGGATTTTCGGGCCGCCGAGCCAGATCTTCGGCCGCGAAGCCGCAAAACCTGTTACACTTGTGTCCAGTTTTCGGACACTTCTGTGTCAGCGAAGCGACCGGAGCTTACTACTCGACCGGGGCCGGCCTTCGGCGCGGTCAGCTTCATCGCCACGAAATAGAGCACGCAAACCAGCAGCACCGCACCGATGATCGGAAACGACTCCGATTTCGTCGCCTTGATGATCGCATCGGCATCCTGCAATTCGGCCGGCGTCAGCTCTGGCGCCGACGCGCCCCCGAGCCACGCCAGAACGGTGCACCAGACCCCCGCGCCGACCAGCGTCAGGACGCTAAACTTCACGAAGCCCATCCGAATGATGCCGGCCGGAATGGAGATCAGATGGCGAATGACCGGCAGCAACCGCGCAAAGAAAATTCCGCCCGCTTCGTACCGGCGCATGAAGACTTCGGCGCGGGCGAACTTATCCGGCGGCACGAGGAAATATTTGCCCCAGCGGAGCATCGCCGCCCGGCCCAGCCAGCGCGCCACCAGATACATGATGGCCGAGCCAAACCACGAGCCAAGCGTTCCCGCGATGACAACACCGACGAGCGACATCCCCGCATCCTGCTGCGTCGCCGCGACAATCGCGGCCGGCGGAATCACCACCTCGCTCGGAATCGGAAAGACCGTGCTTTCCAGCGCCATGAGCCAAAATACAGCCGCAGTAGCCGCCAGTTTGCACCCAGTGAAACCAGACTTCGATGAAATGATGCATGCGAAAGGTGTCAGATTTGGGATTTTGAAGTTTCGATTTCGGAATTAGCCTGACGGTCGGCTGCGCGCCGGTAGTTCAATCGGAAATGTCTAATCCGCAATCTTAATTTTGTCATGTCGATCTACCGCCGCGTGCTTCACTACTACCGGCCGTTTCTGGGGCAAACCGTCCTCGGCCTGCGTGCTTTCGCTTTGCGGCATCGCGTTGAATCTGCTCAAGCCCTGGCCATTCAAGATCATCGTCGACGACATCCTGCCGCGAAATCCCCACGCGCAGTTCGGGAACGTCGCCCGACCTCATTCCCCTGCTCTGCCTGGCGCTGGTCGGCATTCAGTTCTCTGGGGACTGACCAACCTCGGCCACCAATTACATTTTCGTGAAAGTCGGCCTGCAGGCGCTGCTCAAATTGCGCACCGATCTTTACGCCTATCTGCAATCGCTCTCGCTGAAATATCACGACGCGCGCCGCTCGAGCGATTCCAGCTTTCGCGTCGCCTACGATTCGCAGTCGATCCAGACGATTTACAACAAGGGTTTCACGAACATTTTCGGCTCCGTCATCACGCTGGTCGGCACCTTCATCGTGATGATCCGGATCGACTGGCAGCTGACGCTGCTTTCCCTCGCGGTCGTGCCGGCGATCGTCGGCGCGATTTATTTTTTCGCCAAGCGAATCCGGCGCGAATCGACCTCGATCCAGGAACAGGAAAGCGCCCTCCTCGCGCAGGCGCAGGAAGGGCTGAGCGCGGTCCGGATGGTCCACGCGTTCGGCCGGGAGGAATGGGAGGTGCGGCAGTTTCATTTGCAGGCGCAGCAGAGCCTGCAGGCGAATCTGCGGCTCACCCTTACGAACGTGAACAGCGCGCTCGTCATCAGCACGCTCATGGTTCATCGGCACCGCCGCCATGTATTACCTCGGCACGCTGCACGTCCTCGCCGGCACGCTCACGCTCGGTTCGCTGCTCGTCTTCAGCGCCTACCTCCTCATGCTTTACCAGCCGCTCGAATCCCTCACCTACACCGCGTGGGCGATGGAAGGCGCCACCGCCGGCGCGCAAGCGATGCTTCGAGGTGCTCGACCGCGAGGATGACGTGGTCGATGCACCGAACGCGCTGGCAATCACCGAGACGGCGGGCGCGATCGGTTTTCAGAACGTCGGCTTCGGTTACGCGCCCGATCAGCCGGTCCTGCACGAGCATCGATCTGTCGATCGCGCCGAACCAGATCGTGGCCTTGGTCGGCGGAACGGGCGCGGGGAAAAGCACGCTCCTCAGCCTCGTGCCGCGCTTTTACGATCCGAATCAGGGCACGCGTTACGCTCGATGGCCGCGATCTGCGGCAGATCACCAAGAAATCGCTCCGCGACAAGATCGCCATCGTCCTGCAGGACACGCTTCTTTTCTCCACCACGATCCGCGAAAACATCGCCTACGGCCGTCCCGGACGCGACCGAAGCAGAGATCCGCGAAGCCGCGCATCGCGCCCAGGCCGACGAATTCATCAGCCGGATGCCGGCTGGTTACGATAGCCCGGTCGGCGAACGCGGCGGCCACTTGAGCGTCGGCCAGCGCCAGCGCATCGGCATTGCGCGCGCTTTTCTGAAGAACGCGCCGATCCTGCTGCTCGACGAACCTACCTCCGCGCTCGATCCCACGACCGAAGCTGCCATCATGGAGACGATCAAGGAACTCATGCACGGCCGCACCACACTCATCGTCACGCATCGCCTCGCGACCATTCACGGCGTCGATCGGATCGTCGTGCTCGAGCACGGCCGGATCGTGGAACAAGGGACGGGGCCGGATCTGCTGGCGCAGCGCGGCGTTTACGCGACACTTCTACGCCGCCGGAAATTATCCCGACAAAATGAGCAACGTAAACAGCGAGCGCCGCGTCGAAGGCGATTGGTGGGCCAAGCCGATCCCGCCCAACGTCATCTTCGGCGAAGGCTTCTACTGCGAGACGCGCGCAGATATTTCGGCACATGCACACGACCGCGCCGGGAGCCGTACAGATCGGCGATCACGTTTCCTGTTACGCCGGCTGCTCGTTCGCCCTCGGCAAGAACGGCACCTGCTCGATCGGCGATTTCACGCTCGTCAACGGCGCGCTCATCATGGCGGAAGAGCGAATCGAGATCGGCTCGCATTGCCTGATCTCCTGGAACGTCGGCATCGCCGACTCCGATTTTCATCCGCTCGACCCCGCCCAGCGCCTCATCGACGCGCAGGCGCTGGCGCCATTTTTCAAGGACCGCCCTCCGCGCCCGAAGCTGCGCACCGTGCCCGTGATCATCGCCGACAACGTCTGGATCGGAATGAACGCCACGATCTTGAAAGGCGTGACGATCGGCGAAAACTCCGTCGTCGCCGCGGGATGCGGTCGTGACGAAAAGCGTCCCGCCGAATGTGGTCGTGGCTGGCAATCCGGCGATCGTGGTCAAGGAGTTTAACGCCTAAGCGTGAGTTCACCGATTTTCAGAAACGTCCAACGTCCAACGCTCAACGTCCAACGTCCAACTTCAGAGGGATATTCTGGCACTCTTCCTAGTTGGACGTTGGACGTTGGACGTTGAACGTTGGACGTTTCCCGCTTCTTCCTCCCCTCCCCATGAAGAGAAAGCGTCTCATCGTCATGGGCTTCATGGGCTCCTGTCCCATCGCCGGCGTCATCTGGCAGCACATCCATTACATCGTCGGCCTGCAGAGGCTCGGGCACGAGTCTTCTACATCGAGGACTCCGCGCGGCTTCCCTACAACCCCGAGACATTCGAGGTGAACAACGAGTACGATTACGCCGCGCAAATCCTCGCACCTGGCGACCGAATTCGACTTCAAAGGACGCTGGGCTTTCTGCGCCCGTTATCTGCCGGGCAATCCGACCGCCGGCTTCCCGCTCGAGAGAATCCGCGCACTTTATCGCGAAGCCGACGCCATCCTGAACGTCTGCGGCACCCAGGAATTCAACGACGACCTGCTCACGAGCGATCGCATTCTCTACATCGAAAGCGATCCCGGGCGTGGAGCAAATCAAGGTCGACCAGGGAGTCGAAACCGACGATCAAATATCTGCGCCGGCATCACGCCCTCTTCACCTTCGGCGAGAATGTCGGCACCGAGAGATTTCCGGTGCCCACGCACAAGTTGAAATGGCTGCCGACCCGCCAGCCGATCGTGACCGATCTTTGGAAAACCAGCCGCCCTCCCCTGCCCGCTGCGGTTTTCACCTCCGTCGCCAACTGGTCCACCAGCGGGCTGAAGGACATCGAATGGCGCGGCGAAAAATATCTCTGGAGCAAGTCGCGCGAGTTTCTCCGGTTCGTCGCCGCGCCGAAAAAGTCCGGCGAGACCTTCGAACTCGCCACCAACATCAAGGACGCGCCGACGCGCGCAAAATTCGACGCGCAACGGCTGGCGCTTCCGTTCGCCCGACGATCTGAGCTGCCGACTATCGGCTCTATCGCGATTACATCCGGCGACTCGAAAGGCGAATTCACCGTGGCCAAGGACCAGTACGTCCGCCTCAACACCGGCTGGTTCAGCGACCGCAGCGGCTGCTACCTCGCCGCCGGCCGTCCCGTCATCACGCAGGAAACCGGCGTTCACCAGGATCTTCGGACAACACGACGGCCTGTTCGCCTTTCACGATCGTTAGGCGAAATCGCCGAGGCCGTGAAGAGCGATCAACGCCGACTACGCCCGCCATTCCCGCGCCGCCTCGCGAAGTCGCCCGCGAGTTTTTCGAAGCCGACAAAGTGCTGCGCTCCCTTCTCGAACGCGCCGGCATCTAGCCCTGTCGAGATTCCTGCCTTCCTCGGTCTCTTCGTCTTCCTCGTTCCCAAGTTGAACTTGGGAACGCACGCTTGCTCCCAAAGCTAAGCTTCGCCGATGTTGGGAACGCTCCGGCCCCGGGACCCAGCCTTCCTTAGTCGAATCTTTTCGTCGGCAACACGTCCAGATTCTCCTTGTCGAAATACGCTCTGGATCATTATCCTTCGGCTCGTCGCGGGGAGGCGCTTGCTTATGAAAAAATCCCTTCAAACCGGTTGGTTACTCTTGCTGGCGGCGCTCGCTGCGCCAGTCGCTTCGGCGCAGAGTCCGCGATCCGATATTTCGTGGCTCGCAGGAGGGCATCTGTCGCCGATTTCTTCTGTGGCTTATTCGCCTGATGGAACGGTTGTGGCGGCCAGCGGGTTTTTCGGCGACACGATGAAGCTCTGGCGGGCTTCGGATGGCATGATGATTCGCACGTTCGGCAACACGACTGGGGCGAATCAATTCATCTTCGGTCCGATGCTGCCGATAATATTCACGCCGGACGGGCGGACCATTATCGCCCTCGGCGAGGGATCGGCCATCGGCGTCTGGAACGTGGCGGACGGAAAACTCCTCCGCCTCATTCATATCGTCGGCCCTGACCTCGCCCTGAGCCCTGATGGAACGCTGATCGCAGTGGCGGCAAATGACTCGATCAAGCTGGTGCGATTTAGCGACGGCGCCATCGTGCGCTCGATTCCGTGGCCGAGCGATTTCGTGCAACGAGTGGCCTTTTCTCCAGACGGCAACACCGTCGCAGGTGGAGATCGGACCGGGACGCTGCGGACTTTTCGGGTCGCGGACGGCGGTCCCCTGTTGTCCATCCCGGCCCATGCCGGCGACATCAACGCGCTGCGTTATTCGCCCGACGGAACGCGGATCGCGACGGGAAGTGCCGACCACATGATCAAGCTCTGGAACAGCGCGAACGGCAATCCGGCCGGCACTTTGGTTAGTCACGCCGATAACGTTGCGACGCTCGCGTTTTCACCCAATGGCACTTTGCTGGCCTCAGGTTCGAACGATCAGACTGTGAAGCTCTGGTCGCTCCCGGGTGGGGCGCTGGTTGGAACGCTGACCCAACCCACCGATGTCGGTTCGGTGAGCTTTCATCCGAGCGGCAACAAAATCGCCCTCGCCTGCGACAACGATCTGCGGGAATGGGACGTGCCGGGCCAAAGCCTGGTGCGCAGTCTCCTGCGGGCCAGCGAGCGAATATCGAGAACAGTCTTTACTCCGGACAGCACAAAGCTGGTGACCAGCAGCCATGATGGAAAACTCTCAGTTTATGATGCCGCTACGGGAGGGCTGTTGCGTCAGATGACGCCGGGAGGAAATATCTTTTCCGCGGCAGTGAGCGCGACCATGGTCGCGGCGGGGACCAATAATCCAAACGTAATCCAGCTTTATCGCCTGAAGGATGGCGCCTTCCTGAGAACTCTTACCCCGGCCGGTTCCCTCCCCTACACCTACTCGACCGCTTTTTCGCCAAACGGCGCAACCCTCGCTAGCGGACACTTCAATCAAGTCGTGCGCCTTTGGAATGCGGCGGACGGATCGCTGCTGCGGACCTTGACCGGCCCGACGGCAGCGGTGAACGGCGTCGCCTACACTTCAGATGGATCGCGGGTTCTGGCTGTTTCATCGGACGGTTTTGTTTACCTCTGGGACACTAGCGGCACGTTGATCAGGAGCATGGGTCCCGCGGGGCAGGAGCTGTCCTCACTGGCGATCTCGCCCGATAATCAATTCGTCCTGGCCGCCGGCCGAAGCGGACAGTTGCAACTTTGGCGAATCGACAATGGCGCTTTCGTTTACGGGTTCTCGGCTACCGGGGGAATTTCGGACGTACACGCTTCACTCCGAGCGGCTTCGCCTTTTACGCCACCCGCCAGGACGGCTCGCTCAACGGCATCAGCACGCTCCGGGTCTACCGGACCTCGGATCACGCGCTACTCGAAACTTACAGCGTGGAAACCGGCGGCTTCGGCAACAGCCCGACCGGGCCGCTGACCATCGACGTTTCGCCTAACGGCAAGCGTTTCAGCTACGGCCGCGACGATGCGACCGTCGTGGTGGCTTACAACACGCTGATCTCCGCGCCCACTTCCGCGACTCTCTTCATGGGCCAACTCCTTGGCGGTTCCTTCCAGGACTTGGTGATTGCGGACGGCTTCGCGCTTGTGGCCCGGCCTGGCTTCAACGGAGACCGACTGTCTCCCCCTTTGCAGATCGACGTTCGGGGTCACTTGGCTGTGCCGAATCCGACTGGCCTCTCTTTCCAACTCGTGGCCTCAGCCAACATCGCGGGGATTCAGCAGGAAATTTGGATGCGGAATGCGCAAAGCGGCGCGTTGGAGCTGGTCGACACGCGCCCGGCCACGACCGCGGATCAGACGGCCCGAGTCGATCTCGGCCCGAACTTCGCGCGGTTTATCGATCCGGCGGGCGACTTCCTGGCGCGACTGAAATGGAATCCGTTAACGCAGACTGGCTCGCGGTCGTGGCAGGTGAACGTCGATCAGGCAGTGTGGGCGGCTGGTTTATAGCCGTCGCTTTTTGCAAGGCTCGCTAAGCGATCGACGACGCGGCGGAGTTGCGGAGACAAGTGCATTCCCAATTACAACTTGGGAACGAGAGAATGATGGAGGGACATGCTTCCGCATGTCCGGACGTGCAGAAGCACATCCCTCCGACAGGAACTTCCACTGATCGCCCCGATCAATCAGGTGAGAGCTGTAATCGCGGCGCGATAGGTCGGCAGCGTCGCTTTGAAATTGGACACGGTGACGTTCAGGTCTCGCAAAAGTCCATCCTGCAGTCCGTAAATCCAGCCATGGATGGTCAACTCCTGGCCACGATCCCAGGCGTCGCGGGCGATACTGGTGCGGCAAACGTTGGTCACCTGCTCGATCACGTTCAGCTCGCACAGCCGGTTCGAAGTTTCGCTCTCGCTGCCTTCCTTCGCCAGACGACTCTCATGCCTTTCCCGCACGTCCTGAATATGACGCAGCCAGTTATCGCTCAGGCCAAGCCGCTCCCGCCGCAGCGCCGCCTGCACGCCACTGCATCCATAGTGTCCACACACGATGATGTGGCGGACTTTCAGCCGATCGACCGCAAATTGAAGAACAGACAGGCAGTTCAGGTCCGTATGCACGACCAGATTAGCGATGTTCCGATGGACAAATAATTCCCCGGGTTGGAGGTCGACGATCTCGTTGGCCGGTACTCGACTGTCCGAGCAGCCGATCCAGAGATATTTGGGCGACTGCTGTCGGGAAAGATTCAGGAAAAACTCCGGATCCTGTTGCCGGATCCGATCGGCCCACGCCTTATTGCTTTCGAAAAGGTGGTTGAGCGTTTCCATGCGCAATCTATATACGAAGCCCGCAACTCCGTCGCACTATTCCTTCCAGCCTTCCCGCAGGTAGGCCGGCTGGCTTGTCGCTTTCGCTCGCCTCTCGGCAATCCGCATGGCTAGCCATTCGCACCACTCGAACGCTTTCGGATCGGCGCTTTCCCGGCGGCGCCGCTTAACCCACGCCTCCGCGCGCGACCAGAAGATCAGGGTAAAGCCGCCCGTTAGTTCATCCACGGTTTCGAGATTAACCAAGCGTTCGAAGACCATGTAGCCAATCGCTTCCATTCGAATGCCCACCGTGAACAGAGCCGACTCCAGCTTCGGGTCCAAGTCTCCGGCATTTTCTTGCGTTGGCCGCGACCGGTGGATCACGTCGGAGGCCTGGGTCCAGGTTTCGCTCTGGGCGGATTGGATCACCGCGATCGCCGCCTGATCGCGCCGCGCGCGGTTGGACGCTCGCAATTGCAAGCCGGTGAAAACGAGCGCGCCGATCAGCGTCAAAGTCGAAATGAGATTGAGCGCGGTGGCGAGATCGAGATGCATGAGTGGGCCAGGACGGCGGTTAGTGATTCGGCTCTTGTCGAATCGTTAGCCGGCGGTAGCGGCTTCCTTATGAAGCCGGCACAACGTATCGATGAATTCCTTCTGCCCCGAAGCGACTTTGGCGATGGTATTGAGCCGGTATTTCAGGCTGGCGCCATCCTTCAGTAAGATGGTGATGCGTTTTTGATTGAGAGTTCCGCCGCGCTCGATGGAGTTGATATCGGGATAGGGAATCTCGACGACGCCCTCATTGATCACCTTCAAGGAAAAGAAACCCATCTTGGTCTTGATGAGGAATAGGCGGCGAGGAGTGAGCGCGGCAAAGAAATAGCCGCTACCGGCCAGCGTGAGCGGACCGGCCAGGGCGGCGAGGCCCAGGGACTTGTTGAAGAGAAATCCTGTGGTGGTGATTGTTTCGTCTGGCTGGAGACGGGGCTTTAGCTCGTTGTGGATAAACTGGTCGACCTTGGTCATGGGTGGAAATCGGTTAAAGGGATGGGAAAATAAGCTCAAAGAAAAGAAACAGCGCGACGACGGCGATCAGGGAAACAATAATGGGAAGCTTGGGCGAAGTCTGGCTGGGCTTAAGACCCACCGCGCCAAAGAGGAGGCCGGGAAACCAAAGATAGGACCAGCGCACCATGGCGGTTTCGGACAGGTGGTTAAGGAAAACGCCGTACGATGCATGCGGGTAACACGATGCTCGCGATGAGGACAAATTTGTAGATGGTTTTCATATCGTCGTTTCAAGAGTCAATGGGCACCTCGCCCGAACTGCCGCGTGATCAAACTTGTTCGTCCGCGACGTTATCGGGATTGTCGAAAAAAGTGGAGTCATAATTCGGCAGGCAATCGCCGAATAAGTCGGTGTGAATACGATCGGCCCGTTCTTTCTGCGCAGCGGCCACGCTTACCGTCGCTTGAGCCGCCTGCCCAAAAGTGCCGCCGCCTTTGGCTTGAATCGGGCCGATATCTGCGGCGCCATCGTTGAACTCAACCCGATACTCAATCCCTCCGGAATCAAAAGCGGCCAACAGCTTTCGCGCGTCCATAATCCCGTAGGTTCCCATCGGGACAAACTCTTCTGTAGGATCGGCGTCGGGCTCCATTGGCCAGGTTTAACGCGGAGAAACTGAGCCACGGTCCTCGGCGACGCAAGTAGCAGCGGGGGTGACGATTGTGCTGGACAGCGGTCCGCCGATTCCATTACGAACCTCCGAACATTCTACCAAAAGGGAGAAACGAATATGCGAATACTTGGATTGATCTTAGGAATTCTCGGTGGCCTGCTCGCGGGATGTCTCGGCTGGAAATGGCTCGACGATGCTAACCACGCGAAGGCGTTATTGGACTTCGCCCGGAGCACAGGCCGGAACATGTCCGACCTCGATAACACCGTGACGGCCGGACGCATCCTCATCGGCTCGATGGGCGCCGGCATCGTGGGCGGTATCCTGGCCATGATGGGCAAAGGCAAGATCGCGGCGTTGCTAATGTTGGCCGGTGCGATTGTGCCGGCGATTTGGGCGCCCAAGTCACTCGTCTTTACCTTCCTGCTCGTGCTCGGCGGCATCGTCTGTTTCTTCGTGAAGCCGCGGACGACGGCGGGGAATGCATAACGGGAATTGCCACATGCTGCGGTAGCACAGGCGTCTCGCCTGTGGGGCGGTCAGGCATCTTGCCTGACCCGGAATGGGAACAGGGGGACAGAACGGGCGCGATGGCCTTTCCCACCGGCAGGCGGCCCGTATTGCGCGACCCGTCGCCCGTCGGTTAACATAGGCGATGACAGAGCATCGCCCTCCAGGACGGAGGTAACTTGGCGTCCGAACCACGATTCGCCACAGCCCGACCTCGTTCGGCTCGACAGAGTCTCGCCCTACCGATGAGGGCCGGCGCTGATTTCTTGTTCGTGCGCCCCGGGGCGGATTGTGTATCATACGCGGGATTCAAATTCCCTGATGGAAACGCCCACACGATCCGCGATGCGACGATTTTGCCTCATTCTCGTCAAGCCGTCGCATTACGACGACGACGGCTACGTGATCCAGTGGTTTCGCTCGACCATTCCCTCTAATTCACTCGCGGCGGTCTTCGGTCTGGCGCGCGACTGCGCGGAAAGGCATGTCCTCGGCGAAGACGTCGAGATCGAGATCCACCCCTTCGACGAAACGAACACGCGCATCCGGCCGGAACGCCTGGCCCGCATGATCGAGAAGGCGGGCGCCGGCATGGTGATGATGGTCGGCGTGCAATCGAATCAATTCCCGCACGCGCTCGATCTGGCGAAGCCGTTGCGCGAGCGCGGCATTCAAGTGGGCATCGGCGGATTTCATGTCTCTGGAACGATGAGCATGCTCGGGGGCAACGATCCCGATTTGCATCGGGCGAAGGCGATGGGTATCTCGCTTTTTGCCGGCGAAGCGGAAGGCCGTCTCGAACAGGTGATTCAGGATGCCTTCGAGAAAAAGCTCAAGCCTCTCTACAATTATATGGCGGACCTGCCCGGCATCGAAGGGTCCCCCATCCCGATCATCACCGCCGTGCGTGCCGCCCGCACCGCCGGAGGCATCACCAGCTTCGACGCCGGACGCGGCTGTCCGTTTCAATGTTCGTTCTGCACCATCATCAATGTCCAGGGGCGGAAGTCGCGCCGCCGTTCGCCCGACGACATCGAGGCGATCGTCCGAGCGAACGTGGCCCAGGGTCTTCACCACTTCTTCATCACCGACGACAACTTTGCCCGGAACAAGGATTGGGAGCCGATTCTCGATCGCCTCATTCGCCTGCGGACGGTCGAGAAGATCAAGCTCTCGTTCCTCATCCAGGTCGACACGCTTTGTCACAAGCTGCCGCACTTTATCGAGAAATGCGCCGCGGCCGGGGTGAAACGAGTCTTCATCGGACTCGAAAACATCAACCCGGACAGCCTGGCCGGCGCGCACAAGCGCCAGAACAAGATCACGGAGTATCGCAAGATGCTGCTGGCGTGGAAAACCGCGCGGATCATCACCTACGCCGGTTACATCACCGGCTTTCCGAACGACACGGTCGAATCCATCCGAAGCGATATCGAGATCATCAAGAAGGAATTGCCGGTCGATCTGCTGGAGTTCTTCTTCCTCACTCCGCTGCCGGGATCGGAAGATCACCAGAAGCTGGTCAACGCCGGAGTGGTGATCGACGCCGACTTGAATCGGTACGATCTCAATCACACCTGCGCCCCGCATGCCAAGATGTCGCGCGAAGATTGGGAGCGAGCTTACCAGACTGCATGGGAGACCTACTACACCATGGAACACATGGAGACGGTGTTGCGCCGGTTGATGGCGAAGAAGGCGAGCGGGAGCAATGCCATCCTGCTCATCACCTGGTTCATGGGCTCGATCCACATCGAGAAAATTCACCCGCTCGAGAGTGGCTTCCTCCGCTTGAAATTCCGGCGTGATCGCCGGCCCGGTCTGCCCATCGTGCCGCGGTGGAAATATTACCCGGGTTACGTCATGGATTCGGCGGTGAAGCTGGCCCGGTGGCTCAAGCTCTATCTCGGGCTGCGCCGCATCTACGTGCGGATCAAGAAAGACCCCAAGAAGCTGGAATACATGGACCTTGCCCTCAGTCCGGTGACCGATCACGACGTCGATGATCTCGAGATGTTTCATACGCCATCCGCGCCGGCGTTTGTCGCGCAGGAGCAGCGGCGGCAGCATTCGCACGAGCACGCCGCCGCGTAGCGCGCATACGCGCCTGGACGGCGCTGGTGATCGCGCCCTCGCGAGTCGGTGTCTATTTGCCTTGCCGATCGCGAAAGCCTTTGCTAACTGGAATCGTGTATCCCCTTACCGAACCCGCCCTTCGGCACGAGCTGAATTAGATGCTGAAAACCGGCCCATCAACACAAAGTTTCTTCCCAGCCGTGATAGGAGAAACAATGTTCGCCTTTAAAGACGAGCTTTCGTTTAATTCTCGTTAGGCGTCGTTGCCACTTTCCTATGAAATCCCTGATTGTGGCTTGCGTGACACTCGCGCTTGCAACTCTCGCCAACGCCACAGACGACTTATCGGCCACCTCCGTTGAGAAGCTGATCGACGACTTGGCTCTGGTTGATTCTCAGGCACCGGGTCTTCACGGAACCGCGTCAGTCCTCGGATTCATTGCCGAAGACAAGCCTTCTCAATTTGGTGGAGGCGTCCTTAATTCCCCCGCCCCTAAAACCCCGCCACAGATGCGCGAGTTGGCGCGCCGAGGAGTAGCGGTTCTTCCGCAGCTTATCAGCCACCTCGATGACAAGCGCCCAACCAAGCTCACGATTGGCAAAGACTTTTTCGCGTTTCGCTACTTCAGCGACGAATACGATCCGAAGGTCCGCCCAAAGAACGGCCCAATCTACGGACGCAAGAGGCTAGAGAAGAACTTCGACGGTGAATACACGGTGAAGATTGGCGATGTGTGCTACGCACTCATCGGCCAAATCGTGAACCGGGGTCTGCTCCCTGTTCGCTATCAACCGACGGCCGGCCTCGTCATTAATTCGCCGATCGAGGCGCCCGCGCTGGTTGAGCGCGTCAAGAAGGACTGGGAGGGAGTGGACGTCGCCGCCCATAAGGCTTTTCTGGTCGCCGACGCCCACTTTGGCGACCACGTCTATTGGTTTGGGCCAGCCCTTGTCCGCTTACGCTTTTACTACCCCGAAGACTACAAACGCTTGAAGGCGGGCGATCTCAGAAAGCGAATTACCGAGTTTGAAACTGATGAGAAGAAACCACGCTAGAACGCCTAACCAGGCGATGAGCGAACGCCTACCCGCCGTTCGACCAAGATTTCCCATGACTAACTCATTCCACCTCCGATCGACGCTCGCCACCGGTAGGCGTCGCTGATCTTGTTCTCGTTAGATGCTAAGTACCTGTCTCGCACTCCAAGCGGCGATTCTTCTCGCGGCGAGCGACTCCAGGCCCATCGCAGACGCGTAACTCGTCGGGACGTGGGTTCCGAGCGGCAAGACTGTACATCCTCCACACGGCGTCGGCGCGATCACATACCACGCCGATCACACCTGCACCCACAAGGACTACACCGAAGAGGGCGCGAGTTTTGCCCACGGCACTTGGCGTTTGCGTGGCCGCAAGCTCGTCACACGATTTGGCGAGGACCTTGTTGTTCGGGAGATTATTTTCAGGCTCAGCCCAAATCAGTTCACGAACTCGTGCTCCTGACGGGCACGTCTTCATTTATACACGTGTGAAGCCAGAGCAACCGTCAGCATCTAGCCGATCGCTTCAGCTAATCGTGGCCGCTCCGAAGCCTCGCAAGCGATTATGAAAGCCCTTCCATTTCAATCTGTGCTCGCTCCCGCCAGCGGTAACTGAGCCCATTCTCGCTAGATGATGATGGCAAATTCCCTCAGGTTATTTGGACTCCTCCTAGCGGTGTTCCTCGTCGGTTGCGAACGTCCGCGACCCGAGGCTTCTGATATGAAGGCCGAGTTCCTCAGACGATACCCGATGGCGGAAGTCGTCAGCCTTCGCATAAGCGAAGACGAAGTAGTTGCCCGAAGCTTTAACATCACGTATCGCGCAAAGGGAGCACAGGAGACTAAAAACATCAGCCTGCAATACATGGAGGGTGAAAAGGGCGTCTGGGAGCTTCGGCCCGCCCCTCCAGCCGAATTGCCATGACATGCCGACCATCTTACCAGGCAGTGGAGCGAACGGCCACCCGTCGCGCGTTCACGTTTTTCATTATCAAACCGCTTTCACTTCGGGCCACGCTCGCTCCCGGTGGTCGTCGCCCACTTTATTCTCGTTAGGCGGATCTTCAGTCATGAGCACTTCACAGCCAAGCACCCAGTCTGCGGCGGCGCGACGATCGGCAGAAGCCGAGTTGCGTACGCTGATCGCCAAGTTCGCGCCCGCGCATCAACGGCTCATCGGCGCAATGCGACGGTGGCTGCGAAAGCGTCTGCCCACCGCCCATGAGGTGGTGTATGAATATCGCGACTGCTTCGTCATCAGCTATTCACCGAGCGAGCACGGGTACGAGGGCGTTCTTGCCATCCGCGCGAGCGCGGACGGCGTGAGGCTGTACTTCAATCGCGGCAAGGGATTGCCGGATCCTGAGAAATTGTTGCAGGGGTCCGGCAAACAGACGCGCTGGATTCACCTGGAGGGCGCGTCCACACTCGCTCGTCCGGCGGTCGCGAGCCTGATCGACGAGGCCATCGCTCGCAATCGCGTGCCGTTCGCGCGCACCGGCCGCGGGCCGGTGGTCATTCGTTCGACATCGGCCAAGCAGCGTCCGCCGCGCCGCTCCGCCTAACCCGCGGTTGCAGTCTCCGCTGGCCGGAGAGCCTCGTCCCTCCGACGGACGTGCCGCGCCGCACAGGCGCTTGACCCAAGCGCCTCTACAACGCCGTAAAACCTCTTCCGGCTTGCCTGTCCGGCACGCTGTATTAAGACTCAACCATGCCCGGCGACGAGTCAGAACAGTCCACGACAACCTGGCCGTTGGCCTCGTTTCGCTTCGAGGTCACGATCGGCGCGCCTGTCACGCTGAAGGGCACTTTTCAGGAAGTCTCCGGTCTCAACTCCGAAACGCAGGCTATTGAATATCGGCACGGCAAAAGCCCTCAATTTTCAACCGTCAAGATGCCAGGAATCCGGAAGGTCGAAAATGTCACTCTCAAGAAGGGCATCTTCCAAGACGACAAAGGCTTTTGGGCCTGGCGTGATTCAATCACGCAGAACCCGATCAAGCGTCAGACTGTCGTCATCGAACTTCTCGATGAGGCGGGAGCGACCACCTTCAAATGGACGCTCAGTAATGCGTTTCCCACCAAGTTCACCTTGAGCGATTTGAAGGAAGGCAGTGGCGTCGCGGTGGAGACCATAGAGATCGCCTTTGAAACATTGGTGATGAACGTCGCCTAGAACCCCTTATTTATCGGAGGCGCGCTCGGTCATGGAAACACTGCCCCTTCGCTGAATCTGGCAAGCGGCGCTTGAAGAGGATGGTGTAGAGGCGCTCGCCGCGGCGAGCGCCTAACCACCCAAGGCGGGCGCTTGACACAAGCGCCTCTACAATGCACCGATCCCTGCGGCGGCTCCGCCGGGGTTGACTCCGCCTCACGTTCCCCCTAGAACCTCGCCGGGTGAGTTCGGAATCCATACCGCAGCAAGAGGCCAAAACCATTTCGCCGTTGACCGCGACATGCATCGTCGTGGCGAACATGATCGGCACCGGAATTTTCACCAGCCTCGGGTTTTCAGGTCGGCGATTTGCCGACAGGGTTCGCGATCGTGGCGGTTTGGACCGTGGGCGGGCTCTGCGCGCTTTGCGGCGCGCTCTCGTACGCGGAGCTGGGAGCGGCGTTGCCGCGCTCGGGCGGCGAATATAATTTTCTCCGCGAGATTTATCATCCGGCAGCCGGTTTTCTCGCAGGCTGGGTTTCGGCCACGGTCGGGTTCGCCGCGCCGGTGGCGATCGCGGCCATGGCTTTCGGCACTTACTTCTCGCGAAGTGGTGCCGGGGACGAACCCGCTCATTCTTTCGCTCGTCGTCGTGACGGTCTGCACGCTGGTCCTGTTACGGGACTTGCGGCTGGGCAGCGCGTTTCAAAACGGTTCCACGATCCTCAAGGTGGTGCTCATCCTCGTGATCATCGGCGCCGGTCTTTGGATCAAGCAGACGCAGCCGATCTCGTTTCTGCCGGCCAAAGGCGATGGGACGCTTGATCATGAGCGGGCCGTTCGCGGTCAGCCTTTACTGGGTCATGTATGCCTACTCGGGATGGAACGCTTCGACCTACATCGTGGGCGAGGTGCGCAATCCGGGGCGCGACCATTCCGCTCTCGGTCGGGGTGGGCACACTGGTGGTGATGCTCCTCTACGTCGCGACCAACGCCGTCTTTCTCCGGACGACGCCGGCCGCGGAGATGATCGGCAAACAACAAGTGGCGGTCATCGCCGGCGCGCACATCTTCGGCGCGTCGGGGGCGAAATTGATGGCCTCCTTTATTTGCCTGGGATTGATCTCGACGGTGAGCGCGATGATGTGGATCGGCCCGCGCATTACCGCGGCGATGGGGGAAGACCTCGGCCTGCTCGCTCCCCTCGCCCGCCGCAACGCGCGGGGAATTCCGGTGGCGCGCGATCCTCGACGCAATTCGCGATCGTGATTTTGCTGCTGCTCACGGCGACCTTCCAGACCGCGGTCAATTACATCCAGTTCAGCCTTACGCTCTGCTCGACCCTGACGGTGCTGGGCGTGTTCGTGCTGCGCTGGCGGCGGCCGGACCTGCCGCGCCCTTATCGCACCTGGGGATATCCGGTCACGCCGGCGATTTTTCTAGCTGGTCAGCGTCTGGATGCTGGAGCATATGCTGAGCGATCCATCGACCCGGACGCCGTCCCTTTGGGGTCTGGTGACGATGGCGCTGGGGTTGGCACTCTATTTTCTCTCCGCAAAAAGGGTGCACGCATCCGTCTGAGTTCCGTCCATGAAACGCTACATCCTTTTTTTACCCTTGATGCTCTTGGCCGCGACCGCCTTTGCGCAAAAGCCTCCCACCCTCGATGAGAGCGCGAAGTTCCTGGCCGGCCTCCCGGTGAAGGGCCCGCTCGAACAGCTGACCAACAACGAGGCATGGATCAACCATGCCGTCGCCTTGGACAAGGCGTGGCGGAAGAAGGAATATCACCAGCTGACGCCGATCCACACTTGGATGACGGCCAACGCCAGCGAGTACTACAACAGCACGAACACGGCTTACTACATGTTCAGCGGCCCGGATTTTCTCTACGCGCACGCCTTCTTTCCAAACGCGAACACTTACATCCTCGCGGGACTGGAGCCAGTCGGCCAGGTGCCCGATCTCTCGCGGTTGAATCCCGGACATCGCTGAACGGCGAGCTGTCCGCCCTGCGCGGCGTCGATGCAGACCATTCTGCAGACGCATTATTTCATCACCAAGGACATGCGGGCCGACCTGGGACGCGGCGATCGGTGGCACGCTCCCGATCCTTTATGTTTTTCTGGCGCGGCGCGGCTGCACCGTGCTGGACACGACCTTCATCAACAGTCCCGCGCCAGGCGTGAAGATCACATTCGTTCAGCAACGCGGCCCGAAGCAGACGCTCTATTATTTCAAGACCGATCTCTCCGGCGGCAAGAGCCCGTTCTTGAGCTGGTGCGCCGCGCAAGGGCCGGGCCAGAGTCTGCTCAAGGCAGCTTCGTATCTCATGCACACCGAAGGATTCGCCGGCGTAAAAAATTTCCTGCTCGAGCACAGTCGCGTGATCATCCAGGACGACTCCGGCATCCCGCTGCGCTCGTTTCACGAAAGGCTGGACAGTCAATTGCTATGGGCGATATGTGCCGCACGAGGAAATGTTCGGGAAATATCGTCAGCCAGATCTCGCCGCGATTTACGCAAAAGAGCCACCGCCACCCGAACTCGGGTTCGCTTTCGGCTACCATTGGCAGCCGAGTCGCGGCCTTCTCATGATGGCCACTCGCAAATGAGATTGTCTGGCGAATGCTCCGCAGCACGATCCCCCTTTTGAAACGGCTGCCGCTTCTTCTCTCGCTCGTCCTGGCCACGCAGGCGCTGGCCGCGCACCCCAAATGCGGACGCGACCGCGAAGTTCCTGGCCGGGCTGCCGGTCAAAGGCACTCCCGCTGGCCAAACAGGCCGACACCCCCGATTGGACCGCGTATGCAGCCGATTTCGAACGCGACTGGAAGCGCCTGGAGGAGGAGCAGCTCACAAAAATCCGCGCGTGGGCCTCGGAATCGCTGCAACCGTCATACGACGATCGCGGGCCGTTGTATTACATGTTTAGTGGTCCCGATTTTCTCTACGCCCACGCCTTCTTCCCCAACGCCGGCACCTACATTCTTTGTGGGATCGAGCCGGTCGGCTCCATGCCGGACATCGAAAAGATCCCACGCGACGCGCTACCCTCCGCCCTGGCCAACATGCGCAAGTCGCTCGAGTCTGTCTTTGGCCGCGGTTACTTCATCACGAAATACATGATGGCGGACCTGAAGCAGACCCAGCTCAACGGCACCTTGCCAGTCCTCTACGTTTTTCTCGCGCGAACCGGCTGCACGATCGATTCAGTCACGATGGTCGCGCTCGATCGGGCGGGGAAGCTTGTGCCGCGCGGGGAAAGAGACGACGCCGGGGGTGAAGATCATCTTCCGCGGGCCGAAAGGGCGTCCGCAAACGATCTACTATTTCACGAGCAACCTGGCCGACGCGGAAATCAAAACCAACCCTGGTTTCGTCAAATTTTGCGAACAACAAGGCAAGGGCGTGAGCTTCCTCAAAGCGGCCGCCTACCTCATGTCCCAGGATAAATTCTCGACCATCCGCAGCTTTCTCCTGACCCACACCAAATTGCTTCTCCAGGACGAATCCGGAATCCCATACCGTTTCGTCGAACCCGAGAAATGGGACATCCACATCTACGCGAAAGACCGTGACCTGACGAAAGAGACGCGACTGCCTGATTTAGTTTCGGCTACGAGCAGCAAAGCGCCTCTTCGCTCATGGTGGCCAGGCCGAAGTAGGTGGGCACGTTCACCGTGGTCTTCGGCATCAACGAATTTCGCTTTTGAAACGACTTCTTCCTTTCGTCTGGCTGTTGTTGGGGACGACGGCGCTGGCCTCGGATCCCATCGCCGACGCGACGGCGAAGTTTCTGGCCGGGTTGCCGGTGCGAGGCACGCCGCTCGAAAGACACAGCACCGACGCGGTATGGGTGACCCACGCCACCGAACTCGACCGCGCCTGGGAGCGACTGGAAAAACAGCAGCTCGCGAAAATCCGCACCTGGGCGCCGCAGTTCCTGGGCCCATCGTACGAAGACAACGGGCCGATGTTTTACATGTTCAGCGGCCCGGACTTTCTCTACGCCAACGCCTTCTTCCCCAACGCGAGCACCTACATTCTTTGCGGCATCGAGCCGGTCGGTCCGGTGCCTGATATCGACAAAATTCCCCGCGCCGTCCTGCCCTCCGCGCTGGCCAACCTGCGCAAGTCGCTCGATTCGGTGCTGAGCTTCAGCTTCTTCATCACGAAAAACATGAAGGTCGATCTCAAGCAGACGCAGCTCAACGGCACCCTGCCGGTCCTCTACGTTTTTCTCGCGCGCGCCGGCTGCACCATCGATTCCGTCACGCCGGTGGCGCTCGATCGCGCCGGCAGTTTTGTTCCCGAGGGCAAAGGCACGACTTCCGGCGTGAAGATCGTGTTTTTCGGACCGAGCGGACGGGAGCAAACGCTCTACTATTTCACGAGCGACCTGGCGGACTGGGCCGTAAAGGTGAACCCCGGTTTCTTGAAGTTCTGCGAGCAGCAAGGCCAGGGAGTGACGCTGCTCAAAGCCGCCTCCTACCTCATGCATTCCAACAATTTCTCGCAGGTGCGCGATTTTCTCCTCACCCACAGCAAGATGATTCTCCAGGACGATTCCGGAATCCCTTTTCGCTTTTTCGCCGCGGACAAATGGAACCGCCGCCACGTCGGACACTACATCGGGCCGATCAATCGGTTCCTGGAACATGGGCAGCTGGACCTGAGCAAAGAGAATGCCGCAAGCGGACCGCCGCCTTTGGAGTTCAGCTTCGGTTATCAGTGGCAGCCCAGCCGTTCCTCGCTCATGATCGCGACGCCGAAGTAGGTCGACGCCTTCGGCACTGTTCACAAAGTTACACCGGCGCCTCAGGCGGAATTCCTGGTAACGATGAAACTCTGGTAACCGCTTGACGAACGCGCTGTCACTTTCCGAGCAACAGCCGCAGGAAGCGCGCGTCCGAAAACCGGCCACCGGAACTCTGGCGGACCACGACGAGACCCAGCGACGGAATCACGTAAAGGCGTTGATAGCCCGAGCCGATGCAAGCGACGAGATCGCTCGGCGCGTCGCGGCAAAGGACCGCGCCACTCCAGTTTTGCCGCGGCCATTTCGGCACGAGCATTTCCTCGAAATCGAACTCCCGCCCACCCGGCGCGGCCCGATTATTCCACCAGCCGATCGAAAAGGCGCGATTAGCCGGCGAACCCCGCCAGCATTGCGCGAGCGAACCGGAAGTAACGACCGGCGCGCCGTCCGCCAGCACAAGTTGTCCCAGCCTCGCCCACTGCCGCGCGCTACAGATACCAGCCGGCGGCGAGCAGCGGATTGCCCGCGCTATCCTTCAGATATCGCTGCGACCCAAGACCGAGCCGGCTGCAGAACGCGCCGCTCGAGATAACGCGTCGGCGATTCGCCGCGAAGTTTCTGCTTGAGCACATGATGAAAGACCTGAAGCGCGCTCGGGCCGTAGATAAAGGCGGAGCCCGGACTGGCCACGATCGGCGCTCCGATGGCGATCCGGTCGCGATCGCCCGGATTGTTGTTGTGCAAATAAAAGACGGGATCGAGTCCGCAGGAAAAATCGAGTAATTGCCGGATCGTCATCCGCGCCTTGCGCGGATCGTTGCGCCACGCGGGAATCGTGGCGGCCACGTTCTCGTCGAGGTTCAGCAAACCATCCTCAGCGGCGGCCAGCGCGGCCAGACCCCAGAAGGCTTTCGTCCCGCTGTAAATTTTGTGCGGCTCTCCCGCGTTTTGTTCGAGGAGCGTCTGCCCACGCTGGATGGCGAGGAAACTTTTGCCGCCATGGCTGGCGGAATAAGCCGCCGCCGCGCGAACCGTCGCCGGGCTTACCCCAGCCGCCGTGACGCGCGCGACCGCCACGGTGAACGCCAGCAACAGAATCCAAATCCTCATATTCCGCGCAATCTGCGCAATCGGCTGCGTGATTGCCAGCAGAACCGCCACTTCCGTCCTTGAGTCCTTCTTCTTCGTCGTCCTCGTTCTCGTTCTCGTTCTCGTCCTCGTTCCGTCCTCGATCTATTGGCTTCCGAGACGAGACGAGACGAAGGACGAGGAGGACTTGGAATAGCCCGCCTCAACCAAGATTTCGTGGGGTTGGACAGCCGTTGTCCGGCCCCCTATGCGAGGATGTTGCCGTGCCCACCACACGGTTTCTTTTTGTGTTAGAATTCAATCGCGATTCCCTCTCGATCCGTTTTCATACTTCTCCATGCCCGGCCTGATCCTTCACACGAGCAACCAACTCGACCTCCTCGGCGGAACGACTTTCCCGGGTCGTGTCGACGCCGCTGGATTCGCCCTTCGCTCCCGAGATCGTGGTGGTCCAGAGCCTGGCCAGCCGGCGCTGGCTCTCGTTCCAGATCGCCAGCCGGCAAGGGATCTGTGCGAATTACGACTTTCCGTTTCTCGGCGACTTCGTCACGCGATTGGTCAGGCAAGCTTCTCCAACCGATGCCGCCAGGAAATTGTCCCTGGAGCATCTCACCTGGAAAATCGATTCGCTTCTCCCGTCAGTGCCTCGCACGGAAAGAGTTTGCGCCAGTGGCGAAATATCTGAGCGACGGTGATTCGCTCAAGCGTTTCCAACTCGCCGGCAGGCTCGCCAATCTTTTCGACCAATACCGCGTTTACCGGCCGGAGATGGTTTCAGGTTGGACGACGCCAAACAAATCTCGACGGGAAGACGAGGCGTGGCAGGCCACGTTATGGCAAGAGCTCGGCGAGGGGTCTGGTTTCGATCAAGCGCTCGATCGCCTCCGTGCGCAGGGATTTGAAAACGCTATCAAGCTCGATCTCCCGGAGCGGGTCTCAGTCTTCGCTCCCGCCAATCTGCCTCCGGCTTACCTTGATCTTCTCTTCCAATTGGCCCGTGTCAGAGACGTTCATCTGTTTATCCTAAGGCCTTCCCGCGAATACCGGGGAAACGATCGCCACGGGGAAACAACGGGCGCGCCAGGGTCTCAGCGCTGAGCCAGCGCCGAGCAACCCTCTCGTTACCTCCTGGGGAAAAGTCGACGCCGACCTGACCGACCTGCTTCTGGATACGGAAGAACGGCTCGGCGTTGCCGTTGAAACTGGAAGCGAAGAGTTCAGGGAGTTCGCAGCCCGTCACCCTGCTGGGCACCCTTCAATCCGACATCCTCACCGCGCAAAATCGGGGCGCTGAAACTGGCGATGGCTCGGAAGCAGTGCCCCGATTCGCGGTCGAAGCAAAGTGATCGATCGCTTGTCCTTCATTCCTGTCATTCTCCGATGCGGGAGGTCGAAGTCCTCTACGACCAGTTACTCGATTGCTTCGAGACCATGCCGGATCTGCAACCGCGCGACATCATTGTCATGACGCCGGAGATTGAAAAATATGCGCCCTTCATTCGCGGCGTCTTCGGTTATCCGGAGGACGAGCTCAGTGCGCATCCCCTACTCCCTGGCGGATCGTCATCCGAGAAGCGAGAGCCTGCCGATCGACACCTTCCTTACTCTTCTGGATTTGCCCGGCAGCCGCTACACCGCGCCCCAAATTTTCGCCCTGCTTGGCTCGCGCGCTCTCAGAACCCGGTTTCAATTCAGTGATGAAGATCTCTCTTTGATTCGCGATTGGATCGAAGAGACCGCCATCCGTTGGGGGGTCGACGCGGCTGACCGAGCTCGTGGCGGCCTGCCCGCGCTGGACGCCAATACCTGGCGTCACGGACTTCGCCGATTGCTGCTTGGTTATGCCATGGCAGGTAATGAGAAGGATCTCTTCGAAGGCATCCTTCCCCATGATGAAGTAGAAGGCGATGGCGGAGCTGTTCTCGGACGCTTCATCTCCGCGGCGGAAGCGTTGTTTCGATTGACGGAGAACTTCGAGCACCCGCGTCCGCTGGCCGAATGGGTGGAGCCTCTCCTGGAGACCATCGAACAGTTTCTCAAGCCGAATGGCGAAGAAGAACTTCGCGATGTCCGCTTTCTCCGAACAATCATCGATCAATTGCGCACGGCCGCGGATTCCATCGAGACCGAAGCGAGAATCGATTTTCGCGTGGTGCGCCATCACCTGGCCGAGCAACTCGCCACCATGGAGCAGCGAGGACAGTTCTTTAAGGGCCACGTAACTTTTTGCGCGCTGAAACCGGTCCGCAGCATTCCGGCTCGCGTGGTCTGCCTTCTCGGAATCAACGATCAGGTTTTCCCGCGCCGGCCGCAGCCGGCGCAATTCGACCTCATGGCACGATCAGCCGCGCGCGGGCGATCCTTCGGCCCGGCAGGACGACCGCTACTCCTTTCTGGAAACGCTCCTCTCCGCTCGGGAGAAACTCCTCATCAGTTACGTGGGCCGCTCAGCCATTCACAACAACGAGATCCCGCCTTCCGTGGTGGTGAGCGAGCTTTTCGATTACCTCGATCAGGCGTTCGTCTTCCCCGAAAAAAAAACGGCGCGAGAGTTCGTGCTGACGGAGCATCCACTGCAAGCGTTTAGCCCGCGCTATTTTTCCTCCAGCGCCGCGGATAAAGACTTCTTTAGTTATTCGGAAGCGAATGCGGAAGCCAGCCGAAGCATTTCGGCGAGGCGCGACACCAGGATGCCTCCGTTCATCACAGATCCCCTGCCCCGAGATCGGAGGAGTCGAATGGCAGCGTGGAGCTGCGCGAGTTGATCGACTTCTGGAAGAATCCCTCCAGATACTTCGTGAGAAAGCGGCTGGGACTCTCGCTCTGGGAAAACGAAGACTGCCTGAGCGATATCGAGCCCTTCGACTGTCGATCACCTGGAGAGATATCGAATCAAAGAAGAGCTGCTGGCGAACGAACTGGAAACGGGAGCATCGTTGCCCCACGAAGTGTTTCAGGCCCGCGGCATATTGCCGGCTGGCACAATGGGCGAGCTTCACCTTCGATCGATGAGATTGGAGGTGCAGAGTCTGCTCGAGATTGTCCGGCACCACATTGCGGCGGGAAAAAAAGACGAGCCTGTTGAGGTCGATCTGCAGCTGAAGACGTTCCGCCTCGGCGGCAAGATTCACTCACTTTACGGCGGACAGGGCGTTTATTTCCGAACGGCGAAACTGAAGGCAGCGGACCATCTCCGCGCGTGGATCGAACACCTGGCCTTATGCGCGCTGACGGAAGGGAACAAACCTGAGACGGTGCTGATCGGCCGGGATGCTGTGGTCACCTTCGGCCGTGTCTCCTCACCTCGCGCTATCTTACAAACCCTCTGCGAACTTTTCTCAGAGGGATTAACCCGGCCACTCCGTTTCTTTCCCGAGAGCGGCATGGCCTTCGTCGAAGCAGAGCGATCCGGGCAAGGGAGACCCGTTTAAGAAAGCGAACGACAAATGGCTCGGCCCATTTCCGCAGAAGGGCGAAAAGCGCAGGGGTGAAAAGGATGAAGTTTTCATCGCGCGCTGTTTCGAGGCCGACTCTCTGGACGAGCATTTCGCCGGAGTTGGCGCGCCGCATTTTCGACCCCATGCTTGAACATTCGAAACGGGAGGAGCTATGACTCCTTTCGACATCACCACGGCTCCCCTCGATGCCGGCATAACCTTGATCGAGGCCAGCGCCGGTACGGGCAAAACCTATTCGATCACCGGGCTGATCCTGCGCCTTATCCTCGAGAAGCATCTCCAGATCCGCGACATCCTGGCGGTCACTTTCACGGAAGCGGCTACCCAGGAGTTGCGTGACCGCATCCGGCGGCGCCTGCAATCGGCCCTGGAGGATCTCCACCGCGGCGTTTCGAAGGATGATATCGTGAATGCGTTTCTAAAGAAGGGCGACAAGGCCGGTGGCATTCGCGAACTGGATCTGGCCATCCAAAGCTTCGATGAAGCGCAAATCTTCACCATCCACGGGTTCTGCCAGCGGATGCTGAACGACTATGCCTTCGAAAGCGGTACGCGCTTTGACACCGCTCTGGTGACCGATCCGAAACCGCTTTTCGAAGAAGTCGCCCGCGACTTCTGGCGGTTGCGTTTCTATGAGGCAAAACCTCTTCTGCCTAAGCTGGCGATGGCTTGGAATAAGTCACTGGAAGACTGGGTCGAGCTTCTGGAAAGAACACGGAGCCATCCCGATCTGGTCGATCCTGCCGCCAGCCGAGACAGAGGCCGGTGACGCGCTCGTGCGGCGAGTCGAGGCGGCGTTTGCCGCCGTGAGAAAGGAATGGAACGCCATCAGGCGGAGATCGAAATGCTGATTCGCCACGATGGGGGCCTTTCGCGGAGCGAGAAGAACTTCCGCGACGATCGAGTCGATGAGCTCCTGGCCAAGGTGGCGGAAGCGTGCGGCGATTTCGAATCCGCCGAGCCGGAGAGCATCAAAGCGCTCTCGGGGATCACGTCCGAGGCTATTGCCGCGGGAACCAAAGGCAACCGGGACGGCGCCGAAGCATCGATTCTTCACCTTCAGCTCGGACTTCCACCAGGCGGTGGAGGCGCTTGTTCAACCAACTCACCCACGAATTCCTGGAATTCGCCCAAGTCGAACTGCCGAAGCGGAAAGCGCGAACCAACACGGTCACCTATGACGATCTGATCACCGGTATGCGGGACGCCCTCAGGCAAAAAGAAGGCGGCAGGCTTGCTCGCGCCATTGGGGGCAAGTACTCCGCGGCTTTGATCGACGAGTTTCAGGACACCGATCCAGCGCAATACGAAATCTTCCGAACCATCTTCGGTTCGAAGGAGCATCGCCTTTTTCTCATCGGTGATCCCAAGCAGGCCATCTATGGTTTCCGTGGCGCCGATGTGTTCACCTACTTCCAGGCGAACACGATTGCCGATCGGACGTTTACCCTGACCACGAACTGGCGCTCGGAAGCACCGCTCCTGACGGCGATCAATCGCCTGTTTCTTCAGACCGAACAGCCGTTCATTTTCCCGGAGATTCAATATCACCAGGTGCACGCTCCGAAGGAGCCGATTGTTCGTCCTCTGACCAACTCTAGCGACGCCGCCGACTGCGTTGCGCTTTCGGCTGGTAACTCCCGCCGAAGAACGGGCCCGCGCCTCCCAGTTCGAACTTGTCTGCAGCTGGGTAAGTGACGACATCGCCGCGTTGGCGGCGTCCGGTGCGCACTTGGGAGAGAACCCCCTTCGCTACCGCGACATGGCCATTCTCGTTCGCAGACATAGTCAGGCGGAGATGCTCCAGACCACCCTCCGCGAGCGAGGCATCCGAAGCGTGGTGCAAAGTGATCGAAGCGTCTTCGCCTCCGAAGAAGCGCGCGAACTGCAACGGTTTCTCCAGGGCGTCCTCGATCCCCGGCGCGATAGCCTGCTCAAAGCTGCGCTGGCCACGACCTTGATCGGTTTCGACGCCAACGAGCTCTTCGCCCTCGAACAGGACGATCCAGAACGACAGGCCTGGCTCGATCGCTTCACCGATTGGAAACTGAGATGGAGTGACGGCTGCTTCACCGCGATGTTCCGCCAGTTGCTCGTGACCCAGCAGGTGCGGGCGCGCCTGGTTCGGTTGCCGGCAGGTGAGCGGCGCATCACAAATTTTCTCCACCTGGCCGAGCTCCTGCACGAAGCCGAAAGCACCGATGAGCCTGGCGCCGGATGCAGTCTGTTCGTGGTTACGCGAGCAGCGCGACGAGTGAGAGGGTTTCGGAAGATCGCTTCCAATTGCGACTGGAGAGTGACGATGACGCGGTGCAGATCGTCACCATCCACAAGAGCAAAGGCCTGGAATACCCGATTGTCTTTTGTCCGTTCCTTTGGACCGACGCAGAGTTCTCTGGCCACAAGGAACTGTTATTTCACGATCGCGAGGATCAGGAGAAACGTCTCACCTTTGATCTGCGCGGGAAAAAAGCTGGCGCCAAACAGCACCAGGATTGGCAAAGCGAGGAGGTGCGAGCCGAGGAATTGCGCCTTCTCTACGTCGCCCTCACTCGGGCGATGAATCGCTGCTATATCTACCTGCCAGAGGAAAAAACCGAGAAATCGCCGCTCGCCCATCTCTTTGCGCTCGTCCAAGAACGACTCTCTCTTCGATCAGGTCCGCGCGTTTGCCCAATCTTCCAAAGGTTGCGCCTCCGCATCTTCAGAGCCGGGTAAGCCGGGCCGGGTTCAGGATGACACGCCGTTCAAGCACAACACTTCAGGCCAGGTCATTTACGGGCAGAATTCGAGGATCGCGATGACGGCCAGCTTCAGCGGCCTCAACACCTCGGCGACCGAGTTCGGCGAAGTCACTTCGCAGACCTTCGAGCGGCGGATCGACTTAGTGATCGAACCGGAACCAGACCATACCGATTTGTCCATCTTCACTTTCGAGCGCGGCCGCCGAACGGGCGATTTTTTCCACGACGTGCTCGAACGGATGGACTTCCAAAATCTGGAAGAACTCTCCCCACTGATCGACCTTAAGTTAAAGACGTTACGGGTTCCCGGAAACATTGCACGAGCCCGCCATCAATCAGATCCTTCGGCAGTTGATGGAAGTGCAGCTCAATCCCGGCATGAGTTTGCGCGATATTTCAAGGAAGGAGCGGCTCTCGGAGGTTGAGTTCTCTTATCCTCTAACTCACCTGACGCCCGCAAGCCTGGCCGCAGCGTTCGCCGGCTCCAACATCCTGGCCGGTGAAGCCCGGACGCAGATGGGACAGCTTCGCATTCGACCCGATTGAAGGATTCATGAACGGCTTCATCGATCTGCTCTTTCGGTTCGAGAATCGATTCTACCTGATCGACTGGAAATCGAACTGGCTGGGCCATCAACCGGCCGACTACGGGATGGAGGGAATGAAGCGAGCGATGCTGGAACACAATTACTACCTTCAGTATCACCTCTACACGCTGGCAGCCGATCTTTTTCTGGAGAAGCGCCTGCCTGGTTACGATTACCAAACGCATTTCGGGGGCGTGTTTTACATCTTCTTTAGAGGCATCGACCCGAAGGATCCAACGCGCGGAATTTTCCGGGATCGCCCCACGACTGAGACGGTAAAAGATCTTAGGAAGTTAGTCTCATGAGCCGCGTGCCAGAGCCTGAATTCGCCGATATCGATCGGCACTTTGCGGACTTCATCAGGGGATTCGGCGGCGACGATACCCTGGTGCCGTTGGCTGCCGCGATGCTCAGCCGTTCAATCCGTGAAGGAAACATTTGTCTTCCGCTCGGCCACCGGCCACCCCATCTGGCCAGTGCCGACAAAGCCGGGCTGCTGGAGTGGCCTGCGGCGACAAAATGGCGGGAGGTCCTAACCAGGTCAAAAGCTGTGGGCGGACCCGACGTGCAGACACCGCTTGTGATCGATGATGCGAATCGCCTCTATTTGCGTCGCTATTGGAACTACCAGCAACGCCTGGCCATTGCCCTCCGACAGAAGGCCGCGAACAGCCAGCCGGTAGATCGAGGAAAAACCGGGACCCAGGAGGGCGCCATCGACTCCGCAGTCACGAACTCCCTTACCATCATCTCGGGAGGTCCCGGGACAGGCAAGACCACGACGGTCCTCGATATCCTGACGCGGCTTCTTCAAGAACCGGGAAACGAACGCCTCCGAGTAGCGCTGGCTGCACCAACGGGTAAAGCCGCGGCCCGGCTCGAAGAAACTATCCGCGCGGGACTGGAAGCTCTTGATTGTCCGGAAGAGGTGAAGCAGCGCGTGCCGGTCAACGCTTCGACCATTCATCGGCTTCTGGGAGTGAAGGGCAACTCAGTCTATTTCCGGCACGATCGCGAGAATCCCCTGCCCTTCGATCTGCTGGTGATCGACGAAGCGTCGATGGTGGCGCTTCCGCTCCTCTGCAAACTCTTCGATGCACTGCCCGAGGCTGCCCGAATCATCCTTCTGGGAGACCGCGACCAACTTGCTTCGGTCGAACCGGGCGCAGTGCTGGCCGATATGGTGGATGCTGCCGCCTCGCCAGGGAGCCCGCTCCGGAATGCGGTCGTAACCTTGGAGAAAAATTACCGGTTCAGTGACGAGAGCGGGATTCATCATCTTTGCGGCGCGGTCCGGCCGAGGCGATGCGGATCAAGCCGTGGGCATCTTGCGAGCGCAATCCCATCCCGATCTCGTTTCGTTTGAACCTAAGGAACCACGTGCGCTGGCCGCGAGATTCTCCGAATCCATCCTGCGAGGCTTCTCCGCCTGCGCGGTCGAGAAGCGACCCGCGGCTGCGCTGGCTCAGCTTAAAAACTTCCGCGTCCTCTCGGCCTTGCGCCGCGGGCCATTCGGAGTCGAGGGATTGAACCGCAAGATTGAAGCGATCCTGCGGGAAGCTGAGCTCATCCCGCGGCATGTCACGGAAAGCTATGCGGGAAAGCCGGTCCTGATTACGCAAAACGATCATCAACTGCAGCTTTACAACGGCGATGTCGGCATTCTTCTTCCCGACTCGGAGGCGGAGGAAAATCCGGAACAGCTCTGGGCCTGGTTTATGGGAAAAGAAAACGTCCTGCGCCGATTCGCTCCGGCCCGGCTGCCGCAACACGAAGCTGCCTATGCCATGACAGTCCACAAGAGCCAGGGATCGGAGTTCGATCGGGTCTTGTTCATCCTTCCCGACGAAGAGACTCCGGTGCTGACGCGGGAACTGATCTACACCGGTCTGACCCGGGCTCGCTCGCAGGTCGAGCTCTGGTGGACCGAATCGGTTTTCGCAACGGCCGTGACGCGCCGCGCGGAACGCAACTCCGGGCTGCGGGATCTTCTCGCTTCCCCACCAGCGAAGATTGGGCGGCCGCGGCAGGAGCAATTGCGGCTTTTTGAGGAGTGAAACGGGAGGCGGCCAACTCCCGGGTCGCAAACGCTTGACAGCCCCGCGTCCGCTCCCCATAAAGGCGAAATATGAATTCCAAACTCCTTTTCAGTATCTTGACCGCGTTTGTTTTCGCGAGCGCCCCTCTCTGCCGCGCCGCGGATGACACCGTGCTCTTGAACACCCTCGGCTACACGACCGGTCAATCCGTTCTCCTGACCCACATGGCGGTCGGAACCCTGGCTGATGCCTTCGTGGCCAAGACATACAAGTCGGGCGAAGCCACGAATTTCGTCACCACCTACATCAACATCACCACGGGCATGAAGGAGCAGATGAACAAGCTCCTCGATGCCGACGTGTTGACCAAGAACGACACCCAGTTCATCCACAGTACGATCGAAGTTCTCGACCTCGTCCTGCAAGAGTCGCGTGCTCTCAAGGCATTTGTCGGCAGCGGAGATGATTCAGATGCCCAGGCCTACGACAGGGCGCGCAAAAAGGCCTTGAGAGAGATCAAGACTCTCCTGGGCATGAAGGACTAGGCCGACCGGGCGGTCGGCGTGAATGGTGACTGGTGATAAGTGAATGGTGGCGAGTGTAACCAGCCATTCACCGATCACTGATCACTATTCACCCTCCATCGCTGAAACGACAGTCATCCAGGACTCTTCAAACCAGCCGAGCGAGCTCGCGCGGTAACGGAGAAGTAAAGCGGAGCTCTTTCTGCGTGACAGGATGCAGGAGCTTGAGCGCACAGGCGTGAAGCGCGAGTCGCTTCACCGGGTCCGTTTTCGCGCCATATTTCTTGTCGCCAATGATCGGGCATCCCGCATCGGCGAGTTGCACTCGAATCTGATGCCGGCGTCCGGTCTCCAAAGTGAGTTCGACCAGCATGCGGCGTTTGCCGTGCCCTAAGACCCGGTAATGCGTAACCGCGTGCCGCGTTTGCGGATTGCGCGCGGTGCTGTGCACTCGGAATGGGTTGGTCTCGTCCAGGTCCGATTCGAAAACCCCGCTTTCTTTGTCGAGCTTTCCTTCCACCACGGCCTCGTACCGTTTCTCCGCCTTGTCCCACGATGCCTGGAGAGTTTGCTTCGCCTCGGCGGTCTTCGCGAAAACCATCAGCCCGGATGTTTCGCGATCGAGCCGGTGGACAATCCAAACGCGGTCACGCGCGTGTGCTTTGCCCTGGCGGAGATAATCGGTGAGTTGGAAGTAAGCCGTCTTCTCCGGTTCCGCTTCGCTGGCCACACTGAGGAGGTTCTCCGGTTTATCGATCACGATGAGGGAGGCGTCTTCGAAGAACACCTTCATTCCCGACGCGAGCACTGTTTTTGGGACGGCGAAGCGATCGGACCGGATCGCGACAACATCACCGGGCAGAAGGCTGTGATTAAACTGCGTGACCGGCCGATCGTTTACCGTTACCGCCTGGAACTTCAACCACGTCCGCACTTGTTTGCGTTTAACGTCAGGCCAGGTGGCAAAGAGATAGGCCAGCAGTTCAGCTGGTTTTTCGACGGTGCTCGGCTTCGGCATGCCGGGAATCTAACTGGATAGTTCAGAAGACAATAGCCCGGCGTTTTAACGCTGGGTCGGGTTGCATGGGAATCCGAAGTCCCTCGGGGACGGAAGCACCGTGTTCGTTCGATGACGATCCTACCGTCCCTGATGGGACTGGAGCTTTATCAACCAGTTTCCCAGCGTTAAAACGCTGGGCTATTAGAAAACGAATTGCAAACGAGCACTGCGGCTGCCGACCGCCGAATTCTCCGCGAAAGCCTCGACAGAACGAGGCTGCTCCAGGAAGGCGTCTTTCGCTCTGCAAATTCTTAGCGGCGGCATCCCATTGTTGGCGATGTGCGCTAGAGTGAGCGGAACCGATGAAGCCCTTTCGCACCCTCGCTGAAACGACTACGCCCGATGGCGCGCGCTTCACGCTGCATGAGCACGACGGCGATCACTTCATGAAGCTCAATGGCCGCCAGCTCATGAGCACCACTTCGACGACTTCGGAAATTTTGCTGGCCAAACTCGCGTGCGAGAACCTGCGGCGGCATCCCCACCCGCGCATTCTGATCGGCGGATTGGGACTTGGATTCTCGTTGAAGGCCGTGCTTTCGATCATTGGGAAAAAGGCGGAGGTCCACGTCGCCGAATTACTCCCGGAGGTGGTCGAGTGGAATCGGCAATTCCTGATGAAAGTAAACGGCGCACTTTTGAACGACCGCCGGGTCCAGGTTTTCACGGAGGATGTCTTTCGCACGATCCGGCGCGCGCAGGGGGCGCGGTATGACGCCATTCTCCTCGATGTCGATAATGGACCCACCTCGTTTGTTCAGGCGGGAAACGCGCAGATCTACAGTCGCCGCGGATTCATTCGGATCGCCAACGCCCTGCAGCCTGGTGGTCGCGTCGCCTTTTGGTCGGCGACGGACGAGGAGGCGTTTGGCCACTCGCTCGCCCGCGCGGGTTTTCGCGTTCACGTGGTTGAAGCAAAGTCGCACGAGCGCGCGAAACGGTTCGAACATCGGATCTACGTCGGCGAAACCAAGCCACGTGAGCGTGATCCGGCTGCCCCAATTCCTGCGCCAGAAATCGCGACGAGCCAGGGCGTCGGAGACACAACCCCCCGAGGCAGGAAGAAGTAGCGAGCAATCCCGCGCTAGGGCGCACCGCGATCGTAGACTTCGACGAGTCCAACGCCGGTGCCGTTGTTCACGCCGGAGAGGAGCGCGGTGTAGAGTCCCGGGGGCAGCACGGCGACAATGCCAGACTCCAATGGATTGGTCGGCGCGAGACCGGCGGCGATCAGTTCTTCGCCTCCAAGCGCGTCCTCCTGCCAGTTATTGTTTGCACGCAAGAGCGCTCCATTAGCGTTGCGCAGATTCAGCGTTGGGTCGGCCAGCGCATCAGGCACTCCCAAGCCGGTGAGGCTCGGGCCGATGCCTCGCACAACAATCCTGTCACTACCGCCGCCGCCCAGAATAAAGCCTGCAATCACGATATTGCTGCCGGTGTCGACAAACGCTCGCGTGCTGATGTTGGCCAGCTTTGAATCGGGTGCTGGAGTGAGATCGTAGACTTCAAACAGTGCGACGCCCAGAGTCTCGCCGTTTCCTCTGACGATGGCAGTGTAGGCGCCGGGAGCCAGCGTCGCATCAATGGCCGATTCGAGGTCGTTGGTTGGGGCGAGACCTGTGGCGATGATCGCGATTTCCTGCGCGGGGTCCTCTCTCCAGTTGTTGTTAACGATCGTGGTGAACGAACCCGGGCCATGCAATTCCAGCACCGGATCAGCCAGCGCATCGGGGACACCGAGTTGAGTCTAACGAAGGGCCAATGGCGCGGAGCAGCACATGTTTGGGCGCGATTCCGCTAATGATGAATCCGCCAATGCCCACATTCGCACCTGTCTGAACGCGCATCCGGGTTGAGAGATTGAGGGCTTGAGTTGGTGGTGCGGGTGATGCGGTCGGAGTTGGAGTAACCGGAGCTGGGCTGGCCGAGGGGGTCGGTGAAGGTGTCCCACAGCTTGCCGGAGCGAGGATAACGTCATCGATTCTAACACCACCGGCGCTGGCCAGGCCACCAACGAGGTTGTCGCCAGCCAGGCGCCACTTCAACCGGATGTCCTGGCCATTTGCTCCGGCGGGCAGCGTGAGCGTCGTGGTGATGTAAGCGGGCGCATCCGCTGACCCGGCCGAGACGCCGCTCCAGGCCATTCTTCCGGCAATTGGACTTCCAAATCCCGTGGGGATCGTGTGGGTGTAACCGCCCGTAACGAAGCTGCCCCCTGCCGCAATGATGTCTCCAAACGCCCCGCCATTGATGCTGATCTCGAGGACCATGCCATCAAAGGCGGGGCCTGGGGCAACATTGGCGTGCAAGTTAAAAAGATTCTGAAACGACACGATCGCCCCGGCACCAGGCACGGCCACGATAGGCGTGATCAATTCGCTGCTGGCAGGGCCGCCGCCAGCAGAGACAAACGCGTCATTGACTCCGCTGGTAGGAAAAGTCGTCGAGGTTTGCCACGATGACCCGGGGCCAGTGACTGGGTTCGTCCATCCTGCTGGCAAGCTTGGGGCAGTTACGCCGTCGAAGTTCTCCGAGAGAATGACGCCGCAGGGCGTGGGTATCGGCGTGGCCGTGGGTGGAGGCAAGGTGGCGGTGGGTGTCGGTGATGGTGTCGGCGGCGCGATCGTTGGAGTTGGGCACGGCGCAGGGAAGATGATCGCGAATGTATCAATGTGCCAGCCGGCTCCAGCCACACTACAATCCGTCGCCAGGCGAAAGCGGAAGACGACGTTTTGCGTCCCCGGCACCGGCACAAAAGCCCGAGTGTTCACATAGCCGCCCGAATTGCCGGTCCAAGCCGGCCGACCAGCGAGAGGGCTCTGGAATTTCGACGAAATCGTTCCGTTGTAGCCGGGATAGAGACTGCCCCCCGCCGCCTCGATGTCGGTGAAGGGTCCACCGCCAATAGAAACTTCGAGCACGGCGCCGTCGTACCCGTCCTCCAGATCGTAGCTATGCCAGAAGCTCAGGGAATCGCCCGAGCTATTGATGATAGAAATTGGGGGCGAATCCAAATTGGAATCAGTCACACAGCCGGGGGCATCATGGAATGCGGAATTCGGGGGTGTGTCGGGATCAGTGGCCATGGTCGCCCAGTCCGTGCCCAAGGCGCAGGTGCCAGGCGACTCGCAGTTGCCTGGGCCGTTAGTGAAGGAACTCATCCAGCCCGCAGGCAAGGCAGGAGGGGTCACGCCATCAAAGTTCTGCGCGAAGTGGATGCCAAGACAAAGGGGGGTGGGTCTGGGAGTCGCTGTAGCGGTGGCGGTGGCCGTCGGCGTGGGTGAAGGCGTGCCGGGGGGCGTCGCCGTTGGCGTGGGGGTGGGTGTTGGCGTTGGTGTCGGATTCGGCGGCGGGGTCGGTGTAGGCGCCGGCGTTCCGGCGCTACCATATCGCACGAGTTCCGTGACGCTTTCGGAGCCATTCGAAAGGCCGCTGCGATAATGCCCGCGGGCGCGGATGTAGAAAGGTTGTCCGACCGGCCAGCTCAAGCCAGTCAGGTTCCAGTCGCTGCCGGCGGCGGGAGTTCCGTTGCCTAAGAGCGCATAATTCAGGTTGTCGCTCGAAATTTCAAAGGTTACGCGGGTGAAGGGCGGACTGGAGCCGCCACGGGTCCAGGTGATCGAGGTTTGCGTGACCGACAGGAATTGGAGCGCAGCCGTGTCGTTGCTCAGCCGGGCGAAAACGCCGGAGGGCTGCCCTCCAATGCTCTCGAACTGTCCGCCCACCAATATCTTCCCGTCCGCCCGCAACGCGATGGATTGGACAGCAGCGCTCGCGTTGGGATTAAACGAATCCGCCAAGCCAGTGACAGCATCAAGCCGGGCAAAGTAATTACGCGGTTGCCCTCCAATATTCGTGAAGGCTCCGCCCACCAAGACTTTGCCGTCCGCCTGCACCGCCATGGAGCGAACGTCACTGTTGGCCATGGGGTCGAATGAATCGGCCAGGCCGGTGGCGGAATTGAGTCGGGCGATGTGATTGCGCGTCTGGCCGCCGATACTCGTGAAGAGGCCGCCCGCCAAAATCTTCCCGCCTGGTTGGAGCGTGATTGCCTGGACCACATTGTTTGCGTTCGGGTCAAACGAATCGGCCAGGCCGGTCGTGCTCTCGAGCCGGCCGATGAAACTGCGCGACTGCCCTCCGATGTTTGCGAAAGCACCGCCCGCTAAAATCTTGCCATCCGTTTGCACCACGATTGACTGGACCACGTCGCTTGCGTTCGGGTTGAGCGAATCAGCCAGCCCGCTCGCGGTCTCCAGCCGGGCGATATGATTGCGCGGCTGTCCGCCAATTGTGATGAACTCGCCGCCTGCCCATATTTTCCCGTCCGCCTGGACCGCGATGGAAAGAACTTTACCGCTTGCGTTCGGGTCGAACGAGTCGGCCAGGCCGGTGACGCCATCCAGCCGCGCCATTCGATTACGTGGTTGTCCGCCAATGCTGTTCGTTCCGTTAAACGCGCCTCCCACCAGGATCTTCCCGTCCGCCTGAACCGCGATTGAATCGACTTCCCCATTCGCGTTCGGATTGAAAGCCGGGTCGAGCGAGTCATCCGTGTTCAATCGTGCAATATGGTTACGCGACATTCCGAGAACGCTGGTAAAACTGCCACCGATAAGAGTCTTGCCGTCGGCCTGAACGGCCGTCGCGAGAACATCACCGCCAGAGATTCCGAGCTTGCGTGTCCGGTCTACCCTGCCGTCGGTTTCTAGTCGCGCGATTTGCCTTCGCGACTGTCCGCCAACCATATCAAAAGTGCCGCCCACGACAACCTTTCCATCCGCCTGCACGGCGATTCCACCGACACCAATGACAATGTTTACGCTGTAACCCAGGTTGGGGTCGAACGAATCGGCGAGGCCAGTAATCGGATCAAGCCGGGCGATTCCCTTGCGTGGCTGCCCGCCGATGCTCTCGAACGTCCCGCCCACCAAAATCCGGCCGTCTGCCTGCACTTCCATTTGGCCGATTGGGTCGCCGCCACCATTCGGACCCGCGTTCGGGTTGAACGAATCGACCTGACCCGTCACGTGATTGATCCGAGCGATGTGATTGCGGGCTTGCCCGCCAATGCTGTTTGCTCCACTAAACTGGCCTGCCACCAGAATCTTGCCATCTGGCTGGACCGTGATCGAACTCACCCACCCGTTAGCGTTAGGATCGAGAGAATCGGCCAGACCCGTCGCGGGATCGAGGCGAGCGAAGTGAAAGCGCGTCTGGCCACCGATGGAAGTGAAATGCCCGCCCACCAGAATCTTGCCATCCGCCTGGAGCGCCATGGCGTAGACATAATAATCTGGATTGGGATCGAAGGAATCAGCCAAACCCGTCGCCGGATTGAGCCGGGCGATGTAATTGCGCGTTTGCCCCCCAATGAAGAAAAACGTGCCCCCTACCAGAATTTTCCCGTCCGCCTGCAGAGCGATGGAACCGACATAACCATTCGGAGCATCCGGGGCTGGGTTGAATGAATCCGCCAGTCCGGTGATGGGGTCGAGCCGCGCGATATGATTGCGCGATTGCCCCCCGATGTTGGTGAAATCTCCGGCAACCAATATCTTTCCGTCCGGCTGCAGGACGAACAGGGAGACGCGGTTATCGGCGTTTGGATTAAACGAAAGGTCCACGGTCCCATCCGAGTTCAGCCGGGCGATGCGGTTGCGCGCGACCGTTGGTCCCCCGTTTGGCGCAAGCGTCGTGAACAGACCGCCGACGAGAATTTTTCCGTCCGGCTGGGCCACGACGACGCTGATGGAGTCGTTCGCGCGTGGGTCGAAACCGTCGAGCGCGGATTGCGCGCGAACTGCGGTGGCGCCCGCCATTAACATGGCCACGGAAAACAGAGAGAGCGCCGTTCTTCTCCACATCGCTCGGATTAGATCATGCATTGGGATTCTCCGAAGGGGTGAAAATAGGTCGTCTCGCGCTACGGGACGCCGCGATCGTAAATTTCAACGAGGCCAACGCCGGTGCCGTTGTTCACCCCGGAAAGGAGCGTGGTATAGAGTCCCGGCGGCAGCACCGCGACGATAGCGGACTCCAATGGATTTGTCGGCGCGAGACCCGCGGCAACCAGTTCCAGAACTGTTAGTCCGGTCGGATCGTCCTGCCAATCGTTGTTTACGATCAGGAGCGCACCATCAGCGTTTCGCAACTCCATCTTGGGATCGGCCAGCGCGCCAGGCACGCCCAGCGCGGTGAGGCTGGGCCCAAGGCCACGCACTACGACCTTGTCATCGCCGTTGCGACCACCCAGCAGAAAGCCGCCAATGACAATATCGTCGCCGCTGCTGACAAAGGCCCGCGTGCTGATATTGGCGAGCTTCGAGTCGACAGCGTAATTGAGGTCATAGACTTCGACCAAGGCGACGCCCGAGGTGTTCGCCTTGCCTCGAACGATGGCCGTATAAGCTCCAGACGCCAGGGTCGCGTCGATCGCTGATTCGAGATTGTTGCTCGGCGGAATGCCCGTGGCCTTAATCAAAGCTTCCTGGATGGGATCGTCTCTCCAGTCATCGTTCGTGACGGTGACAAATGCGCCCGGACCGTGCAGTTCCAAAACTGGATCGGCCAAGACATTGGGAACACCGAATAGCGTCAGGGAAGGTCCAATGGCTCGAAGGAGCACGTGTTTCTGAGCGGTTCCTGTAATGATGAATCCGCCGATGGCGGCATTGTCCCCGGTTTCAACTCGCATCCGGGTCGAGAGGTTAATGCTCTGCGCCGCCGGCGTGGTCGTCGGACTTGGAGTAGGTGAAACCGGAGGCGCGACGCTCGGCGTTGGTGTCGGTGTCGGCGTCGGTGTTGGAGGTGGCGACGCTGATGGTGTCGGACTCGGGCTCATCGGCGGAGAAGGCGACCCGCCAAAATCGCTGGGTGTAGGAGTGGCGAATGGCGTTGGCGTCGGGCAGACGCCGTCGGTGATAGTGATGGTATCGATGCGCCATCCGGGAGCACTCACGATTTCGTCCGAGCCCAGGCGAAAACGTAGCTTGATCGTTTGTCCACTAACATGCGCCCCGAGATTTATGACGGTCTTGATATAGCCGTTCGAATTGCCGGACCACGCGCTTCGGCCTCGGAGCGGGTTTTCTCCGCCGCTAAAAAGTGTGGCGTTGTAGCCGCCGGTGACAACAGTGGCCCCGGTCGCTAGATCGGTGATGTCGGTGTAGGCCCCCGCATTAATGTTGGGCGATGAAATTTCCAACACCGCGCCGTCCCAATATGTCCCGCCGCTGAATTCCAGGTTGAAACTGTTACGGAAGCGCAACTGAACGAACGCCGAAGGGACGACGAGCTCAACGTCGAGACGCTTGTCGCTCACTTCATCGGGATCGTCGACGAAAACATCATTTGGCGCGGTATCGGGATTTGTGGCCGAGGTGGCCCAGAGCGGATCGGGGCCCGCGGCATTTGTCGCCACCCAACCCGCTGGCAGATCCGGGGGAATTACCCCATCAAAGTTCTCGCTGAGAATGATGGTGGCGCATGGTGTCGGGACAGGCGTGGGCGTGGGTGGGACGGTCGCCGTAGGCGTGGCTGATGGTGTTGCCGTTGGCGTGGGTGTCGGCGTCGCCGCCGGCCCGGCAATGTAAACGTTCCGAACTGATTCCATGAGGCTCGTTGAACCGTTGTTAGCACCGCTCGAATGAAGGCCGCGGCCCCGGATGTAGAGGTTCTGCCCCACCGGCAAGTTCAAACCCGTCAGGGTCCAGTTGCTGCCGGCCGATGTGCCGTCGCCGAGCGCGGTGTAGTTCACGCCGTCGGTTGATTGCTCAAAGATCACGCGCGTGAATTGCGGGCTCGAGCCACCGCGTGTCCAGGTAACGGTGGTTTGCGTGACCGCCAGATCCTGGAGCGCTGCGATGTCATTGCTTAACCGGGCGAAGTCGGTCCTCGTTTGTCCCCCAATGGTGAAGAAATTGCCGCCGGCCAGGACCTTCCCATCCGCCTGCAACACGACGGCGAAGACATCACCTGTCGGAGCGTTCGGATTGAATGAATCAGCCAGGCCACTCACGCCGTCGAGCCGCGCAATGCGCCCGCGATTCTGTCCGCCGACGGTGGTGAAATCGCCGCCTACCAGGATCTTGCCGTCCGCTTGTAGCGCGAGGGAAAAAACATCGTCGTTTGCATTGGGATTAAAGGAATCGGCCAGGCCACTCACGGGGTCGAGCCGGGCCAGACGGTTGCGCAGTTGTCCCCCAATGCTGGTGAAATTACCGCCGACCAGGATCTTGCCGTCCGGCTGCAACACGATCGCGAGGACAGCACCACCGGTCGCGTCCGGATTGAACGAGTCGGCCAGACCTGTGTTGGGATCGATCCGCGCAATACCGTTGCGAGACTGCCCACCGATGGCGGTGAAATCGCCGCCTACTAGAATTTTGCCGTCCGGCTGCACCGCGATTGACCGAACCGTATTGTTCGCATTCGGATTGGGCGAATCAGTGGCGCCGAAAGCCTGGAGCCGCGCGATGCGGCCGCGTTGCTTTCCCCCGATGGAGGTGAAATCGCCGCCGGCCCAAACCTTTCCGTCAGCCTGGAGCGCGACCGCGTAAACAGTCCCGCTCACAAACGGATCGAAGCCGTCGTAGGTGCCGTCCGAGTTCAGTCGGCCCATTCCGATATAGCCCCCCATTAGAATCTTGGCGTCCGGCTGGATCGTGAGGGAGGACTTGGGGAAATCTGGGTTGGGGCTAAAACGCCGGTCGATCGTCCCATCCGTGTTCAGTCGTGCCAGATAAATGCGCTCCACCCCTAGATAGGTGGTAAAGAGCCCGCCGACGATAATTTTGCCGTCCGGCTGCACCGCGGTGGTGGTGACAAGGGTGTCGTTGGAACCGACATCAAGCGTCTGGTCGAGATAGCCGTCGATTTCCAGGCGCGCTATACCGTTGCGGGTCACCGCCGGCCCGTTCGGCGTGAGGGTGGTGAAAGCACCGCCCGCTAAAATCTTGCCATCCGCCTGGACCGCAATGGAGAAGACTGTGCTGCCCGCCTTCGGGTTAAACGAATCGGCCAGGCCGCTGGTGGGATCGAGTCGCGCCATGAAATTACGCGTCTGGCCGCCGATGCTGTTCGTTCCACTGAAAAAGCCGCCGACGAGGATTTTCCCGTTCGGCTGCACCGTGATGGAACGGACAATATTGTTTGCGTTCGGGTCGAAGGAATCGGCCAGGCCCGTGCTGGGATCGAGGCGGGCGATGCGGTTACGCGCCTGCCCGCCAATGCTATTCGCTCCATTGAAATAGCCGCCCGCCAGGATTTTTCCGTCCGCCTGGATCGCGATGGTCCGGACAAAAAGATTCGCGTTTGGATTGAACGAATCTGCCAATCCGGTGGCGGGGTCGAGCCGCGCGATGAAATTGCGCGTTTGTCCTCCGATGCTGTTCGCTCCGCTGAAATCGCCGCCGGCCAGGATCTTTCCGTCCGCCTGGACCACGATGGAAGAGACAAAACCATTCGCGTTCGGGTTGAAGGCCATGTCGAGCGATCCGTCGGTGTTCAATCGTGCAATGTGATTGCGCGTCTGTCCGCCCATGATGGTGAAATCGCCCCCCGCCAGGACACGGCCGTCGGCCTGGACGGCGATTGAAAAGACCAGGAGGTCAGCGTTCGGGTCGAAAGAATCAGCCAGACCCGTCGTGGCATCCAGCCGGGCGATGCGGTTGCGGGCCTGCCCGCCGATGCTGTTCGCTCCGTTGAAATCGCCGCCCGCCAAGATCTTGCCGTCGGTCTGGACGGCGATTGTCCGGACAGAACCGTTCGCGTTTGGGTTGAAGGCGGTATCGAGGGTGCCGTCCGGATTCAACCGGGCGATGCGATTGCGCGTGACTGGCGCTCCGCCGTTTGGCGACAGGGTCGTGAAATCGCCGCCGAGAAGAATCTTGCCGTCCGGTTGAACAACAACAACTTCGACTACGCCATTCGCGTTTGGATCGAAACCGTCGAGGGCGGATTGCGCATCAATCTCCGCAGCGCCGCCGACCACAAATAGCGCCGCTACGGAAATCAGGGAGAATGCCGCTCTTCTCGCCGTCGCTGGGATTGGGGAATACATTGGGGCGCCGCCAATCTAGTCCTATCTCCCAGCGCCTCGCGGGCAAGCTAAATACTCTTTTATGACAAAAATGTAATCTTGCGTCCCTTTGAATAAGGGATGGGCGCTTAATTCCAGCGGTCTTCGAGGTCTTCTATCGTTAGGCCATTCTCAACGGCTTTTCTCGCTCATTCGGCTCGACGGAGTCTCGCCCTACCAGAAGACCAGGTTCCGCTTTGGTGGGGCGACGCTCTGCGGAGCCGCCAAGGACGAACGCGCTTCAGACAGATTGTGCACAGATGTTTTGGCCTGTGTCTCATGAAAATAGCCCAGCGTTTTAACGCTGGGCAATGGTTGACCCAAATATCCCAGTCCCTTCAGGGACGACAGGAGCGCCCGAAAGACAAACACGGTTCTACCGTCCCCGGGGGGACTTCGAATCCCAATGCCATCACCACCCAGCGTTAAAACGCTGGGCTATTGTCAGGAGCGTACTCACCGCGTGTTCGGCTCGACGGAGTCTCGCCCTACCAGAAGACCATTCCTCTTTGGTAGGGCGACGCTCTGCGGAGCCGCCGAGGACGACCCGCTTCCGACAGATTGTGCACAGGTGTCCTGGTCTGTGTTTCAGGTGCGTAATCACCCCAGTTCGGTTCGACCGAGTCTCGCCCTTCCAGAAGACGATTGAGCTTGGTAGGGCAACGCTCCGCGGAGGCCCGAGAGTTGACGGCGTTTTTCGCGTACATCTGAATCAACTGGCCGGTTCCTCCTTTTGCCCCGAAGCTACGCGGCTTCCGATGGCCACCTTCCGACTTTTCGACCTGAATGACGCCCAGCAGCGAGCGGTGAAATCCACGGAGGGACCTCTCCTCATTCTCGCCGGCGCCGGCACGGGCAAGACGCGCGTGATCACGGCGCGCGTCGCCTACCTCATTACGAAGGGCGTGGATCCATCACACATTCTCGCAGTCACTTTCACCAACAAGGCGGCGGCAGAAATGCGCGAACGTCTCGCTCGAATGCTCGACACCGAGGCCGCGAGCAAGGTGACCATGTCCACTTTCCACGCGCTTTGCTTGCGCATCCTGCGGGTGAACATCGATCGCCTGGGCTACAAGAATAACTTCAGCATCTATGACGAAAGCGATCAGCTCGGGTTGATCAGGAAGATCATCACCCGCACTTCGGCTCGGGACGAAAAACTCGATCCCAATCTCGCCAAGAACCTGATCAGCAAAGCGAAAAACAACAGTTGGAAACCTCCGGAAACTGAGGACACGCTTTTGGGCGCGGTCTTCGCCCGCTATCAGACGGAGCTGAAAAATCTGAACGCCGTCGACTTCGACGATCTGCTGGTGCTCACAGTGAGATTGCTGAACGAGCACCCGGACGTGCGCGATCGCTGGCGAGAACGGTTTCGCTATCTCATGGTCGATGAGTTCCAGGATACCAACAAACTGCAGTTGGAACTGGTCACGTTGCTGGCCGACGAACGCCGAAACGTCGCGGTGGTCGGCGACGACGATCAATCGATCTACGGTTGGCGCGGCGCCGAGGTCGCCAACATCCTGGAGTTCGAGCATCACTTCCCCAACCCGACGGTCGTGACGCTCGAGCAGAACTACCGGAGCACGAACGCGATTCTCGGGACAGCCAGCGCCCTCATCGGGAACAATCCGCGGCGCCGGCCGAAGAAACTCTGGAGCGCAAGCGAGGGCGGAGAAAAAGTGCGGTTGATCGAAGCGCCTAACGACCGTGAAGAAGCGCAGTTCGTCACCGAGGAAATGCAGCGAAAGAATTTTGCCGACGGCGACGCCTGGGAAAATTTCGCGGTCCTTTTCCGGATGAACGCGCAGTCGCGTTTGCTCGAAGAAAACCTGCGACGGCTCGACATTCCCTACCGCATCGTCGGCGGGAAGAGTTTCTTCGACCGACGGGAGATAAAGGACCTGCTCGCCTACATGAGTGTGCTGGTGAACCCGGAGGACGACGCGAGCCTGCTGCGCATCATCAACACTCCGGCCCGCGGACTAAGCGCGCCGATGGTCGCGCGCGCCCTGGAATGGAGCGTGCAACACAAATGCAGCCTTTGGCGCGCCCTCGGCAACGAGGAATTTCTCGCGGACGTGAGTGCGAGGGCCACCGCGAGCATTCGCGCCTTTGTCGAGATGGTCGGCGATTACGAAACAAAACTCGCCGAACCCCTGAGCAATCCGGCGGCTTTGATGACCCAATTGATTGACGAAATCGGATACGGGGCCGAACTCCGGCGGAATTGCAAGACGGCGGAGGAAGCAGCGGTTCGCGAATCGAACGTCGGCGATATCCTGCGGGATCTCGCGCAGTTCCTGAGCCGATCCACCAAAGGGCTGCGCGGTTTTCTCGACGAGGTGGCTCTTGATCAGGAGCGGGAGGAAGAGGACGAAGAAGAGATCAAGGGCGGCGTCACTCTCATCACAATGCACGCGGCCAAGGGCCTCGAATTCAAACACGTTTACCTGATCGGCCTCGAAGAGGGTCTCCTCCCCCACGACCGCTCCAAAGCCGAGGGCAGCATCGATGAAGAGCGGCGGCTTCTTTATGTCGGCATCACCCGGGCGAAGCGAACGTTGACCCTGAGTCATTGCCGGAACCGGACGAAATATGGAAGCGTGGCTTCCTGCGTCCCAAGCTCATTCATCAAAGAACTCGACCCTGAGCTGCTCGACCAAATCGATTTGGTAAAATTGCTCAACACACCAGTCTCCGAGGGAAGCGCAAAGAGCCGCTTCGCCCAAATGCGCGCGGCTCTCGCCGGGTGACCGTTGGGCCTGAATAGGTTCGATCTGGCCAAACTCGGCCCCCGGCCGGGCCTCGATCTCCGCCTCTTGCGAGCGATGAGAGAGCATCGCCCTCCAAGGCCCTATCGATCAAACTGGGCGAGGATTGGCCTTACCAAGGCGAGTTGAATGTCCTCCCGTGGCACGATCCATAATGGAGGGCGACGCTCTGTCGTCGCCGGGGGATTGGGGCGTACGCTCCAACGGCCACTAAGAAGTGGGACTTGGGGTTACGTGGTCAGCGCCACGGGTGCGGCCCCATTGACAGCCTGGGGCAACGCCCAGGAAAATAACCGCGAGTACTTAGCGCTGAAAGCGCGATTCAATGCTGCGGTCGCACAATTTGAAACGGATGAGGACGAATCGTTGCTTTGAGTCGCGCTTTCATCGCGCGATGATAAGGAGGCAATCCTTCCGCAGCGATGCCCCGGGCTGGATTGACTACGCGCCGTTGCGCTAAACCCAAACGCTTCTCGATAACGCCGCTGATGCAGAAACGTAGAGCGAAGTCGCCGACTTCGCCGGAGTAGCGTTCTTCGTAACTTTGCGTGGGGTGCCACCCAAGATTCGGGCTCTGATCGGAAGCGCCGGAGGTGCGGCGTAATAGAGCCCGGAGCGCAGCTCCGGGATTGGCCAATCATTTATTCCAAACTCTGTAAGGGGTGAAGGAGGAGTTGGCGCGATGTGATGGTGCGCTTTGCCTGAATACGCCATTTCCGTCGCCCTCTTGAGGGCTCTGCTTTTTGGGATGTGTACCCGGAGCTCCGCTCCGGGCTTTAGTCCGACGTGCCTCCGGCACTCAGAGTACCCAGGCGGGGGTCAGCGCCCCCGCCCTACAGAAGAAGCTGATAACACGCACATCGCTTCCGGATTGTGCATCCCGTCGCCATCTCTATTCTCGATCGGAGCAATGAGCGCGCTTCTCAATCCCAGGCGAACGATTGCCGAACTCAAAGAGCTGCGGGAGTTGACCGGCGACGCAAATGGAGCGCAGCGAATCGCTTTCACTCCAGTCTGGGAAAAAGCGCGCGCCTGGCTGCGGCGAAAACTGGCCGAATCATCCGCCGAAGTTCACATCGACGAAGCGGGGAACCTTTGGGCGACCTTGCGTGGCGAATCGGAAAAAGCGCTGCTGATCGGAGGGCACATCGATTCCGTGCCAAACGGCGGCTGGCTCGATGGGAGTCTGGACACGCTGGCGGGCGTCGAGATTCTCCGGCGCCTGGATGCGCAATACCACGGCAAGCCGCCGGTAACGGTGCGCCTGGTGGATTGGGCGGATGAAGAAGGCGCGCGATTCGGGAAGAGCCTCTTCGGTTCGTCGGCCTGCTCGGGTCACCTGGACCTGGAAGAGGCGCGCGACCTTGAAAGACAAGGAAGGCATCACTCTTCCCGCCGCGCTCGAAGCGAACGGAATCGATTTCGAGATGGTGAAGGATTGCCACAAGGAACTCGCGAACGCCGCGGCTTATCTCGAGCTGCACATCGAACAGGGCCCGGTGCTGCTCGATCTGGATCGGCCGCTCGCGACCGTGCTCGGAACATTCGGCGTCGAGCGCCACGCCATTACCTTTCACGGTCAGGCCGCGCATGCCGGCAGCACGCCGATGAACAAACGGAAGGATGCGTTCCTGGCCGCGGCGAAAATGAGCCCGGAAATTTATCGCATTACCGATCGCCATGGCGGCGTTTGCACCATCGGCTCCTGCATCACCAAGCCCGGCTTCGTCACCAGCGTCATCGAAGAATGCCGCCTCACCCTCGACCAACGGCATCTCGACGGCGATGCGCTCGCCCGAATGTTGCGCGACGCGAAAGAAGCCAGCGAGCGTTTTGCCGGGGAAGGAAATGTCACGGTCTCATGGGATCGAATCTGGCAGATCGAACCGATCCCCTTTCACGCCGATCTCATCGCCCTCTGCGACGAAGCGATCTCCGAAACCGGCGCCGTTCCGCATCGGATGCCCTCCGGTCCGCTGCACGACACCTCGGAGGTGGCCCGCGCCGGCATTCCCAGCGTCATGATGTTTGTCCAAAGCCTCCACGGCATCAGCCACAACAAGCTCGAGGACACGAAGGAAGAGCATCTCGAATTGGCAGTGACCGCTTTCGACAAGCTGGCTGATAAGGCGATGCGCTGGATCGCGGGAGTGTGATTAGTGATCGCTAATCAGTGAATGGAGAAGAGAGAGCGCGCATCACACCATTCACAGATCACTGATCACCATTTACTTCGATCCCTGGATCAAGCGCGAAACTGTGAATGGTGATCGGTGATATGTGAATAGAGAAGACCGTTCGATCTTCGCATCCAGTGATTACTGGTTACTGATTACTCCGATCAATCGGGTCGCGCAGGAAGTGTGAATAGTGATGGGTGATAAGTGAATAGATAAACCGCGCCCTCACCACTATTCACCGATCACTATTCCCCTCTCCTGACGTCGCTAAGAGGATGAATGTCGATCGGGGGGGGAACCGAGAAGACCACGCCGCAGCATTTCCCACCATTCACAGATCACTGATCACCATTTACTTCCCTCCCCGCACGTGGCCCATGTTTTGCTAAGTAGTTTTCCCTCCGATGCGCCTGCTGAAAAAGATCTTAATCAAGATCGCCACGATGGCGATTATGGTAATTCTGATGGGGACTCTGCTCAGGTTTGCCAAGCCCTACATCATGAAGTCCGCCGGCATGCCTGAGGGGATGCCGGGAGTGGAGGGCGTGCAGATGCCGAAGTTCGCCTCGGAGGAGTCCGACCTGATGGCGACCGTTTTCAAAAGTGCGCTTAGTTTCTCTCGGGGTCGGCCAAGCGCGACGAGTTGGCGGGTGAGCTGAGTGAAAAGCTTTATGCCGGCCGCGGCGGCTCGGCCACCATGTCCGAACTCGGGATCGAACTGGAGCAACCGAAGGGAAGCCCATCATTCCCGACGGACTTGCGAAACCCGGGGCTGCCCCACCTCGTCCTCGTCGTCCTCCGTCGAGCGGAGCAAACACGTAAAGGCGCAGCCCGGCGCGACGTTGCCGGTGAAAGATGCGCAGGCCGGGACACCGCCCGCGAAGAGCGCCTCGAACACCGCGCGCGACGCTCTCCTTGCCCAGGTCTGGGAGAAGGCGAAGGCGAACCCCGAGCTGTCTCTGATTCCAATCGTGATCGTCGGGATGTTGGTCGTGCGCATCTTCCGGCGGCGGCGGTCACCCGAAGATGATTTTATTCTGCCGGATCTCTCCACCCTGATCCCGTCAGAGCCCGAGGACTACGAAATGACGCATCCGGTCCACTCGCTTCAGGCCGAGGATTTCGAGCTTTTGGTCGCATTGATTTATCAACGCCAGGGCTACCGCGTCACGATGCCGGCCGGCCTGAGCGGCGGGCGCGGCGGCGACTTCACGGTCCAGCGCAAGTCGGAGAAACTGCTCGTGCAATGCAAGAAATTCAGCGCCGGATTACAAGGTGCCGGTGGACCGGGTGAAGGAACTGCATGAATCCGCGGTCGCCGCCGGCGTCACGCGCGGCGTGTATGTCGCCTCCTGTGGTTTCTCGTGGGACGCGCGAAATTTCGCCAAGACAAAAGGGCGTGACCGTGATCAACGCGCGAACGCTCGACACCTTGCTCAACGAGGCGCGTCAGACGCCGGACGAAGATTTTCTCGCGGTCTGGGAATGGGCGCCCAAGCTCTTGAGCAAAGTGAAGCTGACTCCCCCGCTCTGCCCGGCCTGCGAAGCGCCGATGGACGAACTCACCGTGAGCAGCGGCCCCGTCTGGGTCTGCAGCCAGCGCCCCGAATGCCACGGGCGCCGCTGCGCCCGCAAGGTCCACAAACCCAAGCCAGCCACTGCATCAGCCGGGTACGCGAACGCGAAACCGCAGACCACTCCGGATGGCCAGGAATGGGAAGAGCCCGTGGTCCTGGGCGGACGCGCGCGGACCATCTGCCCTTCGACGTCCTAAGGGCTTTCCAGCTGTCCGCTACGACCTGGTCCCGGTAGCCCGTGGCTTCGCATCCAGTATCACGACGCTCTCCCGCAGTGGCACCGATTTTCGGTCAAGGTCATCCACATGCTTCACGTGCTGACTTGAACTGCGAAGGTGGCGAAGCACCCCCACCTCGCGAAGCGCCCACCCGGCTCTTTCGCCGATTTCGGCCAAAATGAGATCAACCGGCACTTGGACGCCGCCATACGCAGAGGTCGACACAACCATCCAAACACTGGCGTTATCCATGCCCTCAATCGTAGCTGTCTCAGAATCTTGTCCATGTCCTCCAGATACGCTTGGACCATCTTGGGAATTCGTGGGTCCCAAAGGCCACGGCACTGCCGGATTTCGTTGATGCAGTTCGCATAGATCACTCCAAACTTGTCTTTCTTAGGTGCGGTCCAACTCGCCTGAACGTGTGACCGAACAGTCTTTAGTCGCACCTTCATCAGTGCGGCATCCGATTCTACAAAGCGGCCTAAAAACAGCTCTGGGCGGTAAACATCTGAGCAGTCGAACGAATTCAGATACGGTGGCGACGTCACACAAAGTCGGAACTTTTGACCGGATCGTTTAGGCGCCAGCAAAGCTCGCGCATCGCCGATTGTCACCCGTGCCGAAGTCTTCGCGAGCGGCGCGGTTGCTAAATCCTCCGTGATATCTTCGATACGGGAGCGAAACTTCCTAAGTAGGTCGCCCACCGAGGATTCATTTTCTCGCCACTTCTTCGGTAGCGCAGGCACTTTCCATCACGGGAGGCGTTGGAGCAGTCGAGAGCCGCGCCGATTAACGCCAATCTTAGAAGATCAGCGTGCTCCCGAATACGCTTTACCGAGTGCGCGATAACCACCTTCAAAGCTTCGGAGGACCGGTGATGGAAACAACCATCGATTCCATCGATTGCCCTTCGAAAATGTGGAATATCCCTCAAGGTGGAGGGTGCGCCCTCGCGCAAGCCTCCAACCACGATCTTCGAGGATTTTAAGAGAGCGCCCGGAATCGCGTGTGTAGCTTGGTCTCGGAAAGGAAATGCAGAAAAGGGTTTACCTCAAAGCCCTGGGTCTTTATCCCCTTAATTGCGCCGATTACGGCAACCGTCCCTCCGCCCAAAACGGATCCAGGAGAAGGTCTCGTTTAGTGACCTTCTCACTCTCAATCGCCCGCTCCACCAATGTCGGGCAGAATCCCTCCTTTACGAATTACCAGCGGTGACGAGGCAGCGTCCCCGTTCCTAGCGAGTTCGACACCCCCTTATCCCGCAACGGAAAATCGAAATTGAGAACCGGCATAGTTTCTACGCCGTGGAAATTGGCCGTGCGAACATCCTGTAGGGAGGGTCAAAGTCCTTCCGAACGCCATGGACCGGTCGTTTAAAGGCCACGTCTTGATTTTCGAAGCAATCCATTGTCCGCGGAAATCGTCGTCTTGCCCTCGGTGAGCTTGCCGCCGCCCGTCTATGATCACGAAATAACCGTGGACCACGCGGCTTGGGGCAGATCGTAGCTGTTCGTCCAAATATTCGGCCAATTGATCTGCCCCTTCCTGAGCCCGCGCGTCGCGATAGTGAACCGTGATGTGCCCATCCGGGGCAACGGAGTCTCCGAGCCACTTAATCTCGATCAACATTAGCCGATTGCTTGTGAAGCGGGGCATCATCCGAATATCGACAGGATTCTTCTCGTTGACGTTCTGTTCTGGCCACACGTCGTGATCGCCACCGAATCGATTGCGCAGGAACTGCGTGAGGGACCGGCGCATCAATTCTTCGGGACCAGCCACAAAGAAGATGCGGTTATTACCGCTCCAAACGCCCTCGAAAACGTGGCACGTTGACTCTCTAACGTTCTCAACCGTGTACCGCTGGAGAGCTTCCCGCAAGTTCGATAGCGTAGGAACTGAGAAGTTGCTCCGCGCCGAAGGATCAAGACGCCGCACAGCCTTCCGCTCCGCTCCGGCAAGGAATTCTTCACTCCCTTGATGATAATGATAAACAACTGCACCTATCGCAATTTGCTGAATGTTGTCAGCCTGAGCGGATGCGGAATACGGAGTTCCGTCGGCATCGATCTCAAAAACAAGATCAGCGCTACTTTGGTTTGCAAAGATGTGAAATCAGCGGGGACCCGTACGCCCGGTGATTTTGGAACGGAGTTCCCAGAGATTGTTCGGAAGATAATTACATGCCCCGCGACCCTCTCCGGTTCGACGTGTTGATAAAGTCTTCTCGTCACTTCCATAAGCCGAAAAATCGCTTCCAAGCCTGCGTCTCCGAAAACGGCCTCGGCCATCGGCACATGGGTCTCCTCACACACCTCGAATATCAACTCGGGCAGACTTTTCATGAGTGTGCACTCGCAGGCTCATTCGAACGATAGAGAGCAGTCAGCCATATAATCGCAGGCAACCGTAGGTCGTGACTACGGTGGCCGACGCTCTGCCGCAACGCATCAAACTGGACATAGAGGTTGCTCCTGGTTGAGTCGCCGAGAAGTCGCCGGCTGGTCCTGGGAAACTGCGCACGATTCAGATCAGGCTCACTAGCGACCGCACTGCTAACCATTCCAATTGAAAACGCCGACGTGCTCGCACACGCAGCCTCGAGACATTCAGTCCGCTCGTGATTAATTCCCATATGAGCGAATTCCTCCAGGGCTTGTTCTGCTAGAGGTGAAATTTCGATACGATGTCCGTTACGAATCAAAAAACCCCGATCGACCAAGTGGCCGATTGATTCGTCTACCCGGAGACTGAATGGCGCCCCAAGTTCAGTGGCAACAAACTCGTAGCCCCAGTCGACGTATGCAGAGCTACGATACAGCCAGAGAAGACACGCTGGATATGCAAAACGATGATTCCCCGCCAGTGCCAAATTTCCGACCGCCGACCGGAGGCGGCGGGCTATAAAGAGGCTGTCGTAAGCTGCGAGAGGATCGAGCCGCATGTCTTAAGGGGTTTCATTATCGCTTCCGATCTTCATCTCGTTCTCGATTTCCTGGTAAGCCTTGATGAAAAGGCCCTCTTCTTCCTGCTGAACCTCAGATAACTCTGCCCAATCGGTCATTCGCTGAAGGCGCATTCGAGCAGAGCCACTTCTGCGGGCGAGAGCGAGCAGAAGTTGAGAACTATTGAGATTCGCAGTCATAAGGATCTGGTGTCCGGATTCTGCGAACATTGCCAGCATATCGCCAGCACGTTTCTCATAGGCGATATCGAGAGAGCCTTCAGGCGTATCGATCACCATCCCCCCGCGCGAGGTTGCGGCCGACATGTGTTGCGTCAGCGCCATCCGTAGTGCGATATCTAGGAAGAATCGTTGGCTTTCGGACAGGTGCTGCTGTTGCCGTCGCGGGGAACCGCGGACCATGAAGATTAGATCCAAACCGCGCGTCGCTCGGGCTTCCATCTGCACGCTCAGTGGCATCCCGAGGAAGTGGTGCGCCAGTCAGCGAAGCGTGGGACGAATGTCGTTTCGGCCGACAGATACTCGCGCTCGAGTGCCCTCTGAAGACTGAGGAGCCCAGCCTTCAACTGTTCTCGTTTGTCAGATGCCGTTCTCTTATCGTTCTCCAGAACAATCAACTGATCCCGATAAGCGGTCAGGGATGCTTCTCCCGTCGTGCGATTCAAGAGCAATCTCAGGCTCTCCAGAGTCGCGGTGTTCTGTTCATTGAATACATCCAGTTCTTGCTTTGTCGCCTCCCATTTCTCTCGCGCTGCCGTCTCCTCGTGGCGCAATTTATCCAAACGTTTGTGGGCACCTCGTAAGTCTTGCTTGATCTCTGTGAGTTCTCGATCAATGGCCTCAAGTCGAGGCTTGTCTTCACCGTTAAAGGTGGAAGCCGATAGCGGCGAATTACACAGCGGACAGGCCGAGCTGCCCACCCGTTCCGAGATATTTGCTATTGCGAGGTCGCTTGTGTTGCCGCACATACCGCACGCGTGCGTCCGAACCGACTGTAATACGAGGGGATGTTGTGTTAACGGCGGGCGTCGATTGAAACGCCGATCAAAGAACTGCGCGTACTCATCGCGAAGTGCCGCTCTCGCACCGAGAATTCGGCTAGCCCCAGATTCGCATCGTTTAGCGCATCTTGCGTTTTGCGCAGGACTTCAGTTTCCTCTTCAAATCGCTTCGTCAACGCTTCGTGATCAGCGATTAGGATTTTGTACTTCTCGCGGGCTCCGGATACGGCTTGCGTCTGTGCGCGGATTTCGTTGATCCGCTTACGTCCGCGTCGCCTCCCACTGATAGTTTCGCACCCGTGAGTTTTCCTGTTCGATTTCGCGACGGAGATATCGGCCCGCTTCGCCATGTCGGGCTCCAGTGAAACGCTCTGGACAGGAAATCCAAGACGGGCCTGAGTCGAGATAAAGCGTCCGACGTTGCTCGTCGAAAGTGAAAACAAAGTGCTGTAGGAAAACAAACTCTTCGAACCATGCCAGGCCAGTATCCGCCACGAAGTTATCAACGTATGCGCGCTGGCGTTCGCCACGCGTGATCTCTTCGTGGGCATCCACCACTTCGCCGGTAATCAAATCTCGAATGACTA
>CAVZAD010000012.1:0-139521 GCA_963773185.1 uncultured Verrucomicrobiae bacterium
CGGCATCCCAATCGAGTTCATTTTATTCGGTCTGACTTTGCTGGGTGTTGCGCTTTTTCATCGCCACACTTTGCTTATCGCGCTCGCTGGTTTGGCGGCGATCGCCGTCTCATAAGATTGCGTTTAGCAGGATTCAAGACCGGTCCTGGCGTCGCGGGCTTCGTTTCGCATCTCGGTCACGAGTGGGTGATTCTCGCCAACCTGCTTTGCCTCCTCATGGGGTTCGCGTTGCTTTCCCGCCATTTCGAAAAGAGCCACGTGCCGGTAGTCCTGCCCAAGTTTCTCCCGAATGATTGGAAGGGCGGCTTCGTCTTGCTCGCCATGGTCTGGGTTCTTTCCAGTTTTCTCGACAACATCGCCGGCGCGTTGATCGGCGGCGCGATGGCGCATCAACTTTTTCGCGCCAAGGTTCACATCGGGTTTCTCGCCGCGATTGTTGCGGCCTCCAACGCCGGGGGCGCCTGGAGCGTGCTTGGCGATACGACCACCACGATGATGTGGATCGCCGGGATCTCGCCTGGACGGGTTTTCGAGGCAATCATCGGCGCGACCGTGGCGCTCTTCATTTTCGGCATTCCCGCCGCCATTCAGCAACACCGCTATTCACCGATCTGTCACGCTCCACGAGCACACTCACGTCGATTGGATGCGGGTTGGCATCGTCGGCCTGATTCTGGTTTTCGCGGTCACGACCAACGTCATCGTGAACATGAAGTTCACTGCGCTGGCCGATCATTTCCCTTTCTCGGCGTGGCGGTTTGGACGGCGATCCTGCTTTCCGTCGTCGTGCGCCGGCCGGATTGGGAAGTGTTGCCCGAAGCATTCAAGGGTTCTGCCTTTCTGCTCGCGCTCGTTTTGTGCGCTTCCATGATGCCGGTGGAACAATTGCCTTCGCCTTCCTGGCAAACGGCGCTCGGTCTCGGCTTTCTCTCTTCCGTGTTCGATAACATTCCGCTGACGGCCCTCGCTTTGAAACAAGGAGGCTACGACTGGGGATTTCTCGCCTACGCGGTCGGCTTTGGCGGTTCGATGATCTGGTTCGGGTCTTCCTCCGGCGTTGCGATTTCCAATATGTATCCCGAGGCAAGGTCGGTCGGACAATGGTTGCGTCACGGCTGGTCGATCCCGATCGCGTATGTCGTCGGTTTTTTTGTTATGCTCTTTGCCTGGCAATGGCACCCGGACAAACCGCGCACGGACGTTGCCCCTTCATCCACCGAACAGCACTCAAAATGAAACAGGCGTTAATCGTCGGCCTTGGCGGGTTTATCGGTTCGATTGGCCGTTACAAACTTGGTGGAATGATTTTACATCATTCCGCTTCCTGGCGTTTTCCACTCGGCACCTTTGCGATCAACGTGATTGGTTGTTTTGTCATCGGTGCGCTGGCCGCCTTGGTGGAGCACCGCGACGTGTTCTCATCCGATACGCGCCTCTTTTTGTTCACCGGCCTTCTCGGCGGGTTTACCACCTTTTCGGCGTTTGGCTATGAAGGCGTCTTCTTGCTTCGACGCGGGGAGATAGGCGTCGCGCTCGCTTACGCCGGACTCAGCGTTGTCTGCGGGTTTGCCGCGGTCTGGCTTGGGCTAAAATTGTTCAGCTTCGGCGCGCACCATTGAAACCCGAATCCGCCGGGCAGCATCGATCTCTCGGGATCAAATTGCTCGTCCTCTTCTTTGCGGCCGGCGCTCTGATCTGTTTCGTGACAATGCTTGCCCTGGCCTTTCCCGGCGGATTCCTGGAACCCATCTGGCAATTGAAACCAGAAGCGCGGGTAGACTTTCAGCGAATCGGGAATTGGTCGGTCGCGCTGATGGGACTGGTCGGCGGCGCGTGCGGCCTGGCGGCGGTTGGACTGGCGAGACGAGCAGTTTGGGGACGCCGGCTCGCGATCGGCATTCTGACGGTTAATCTCATTGGCGACACCCTCACTGCGATTCTCCGGCATGATCCGATCACCCTGATCGGGCTGCCGATCGGCGGACTAATAATTTGGTATCTGGCAAGAAAAGGACGAGCGCTGAGACGAATCCGTTGACCGGGCGACCCTTGTGGCAGAGGCGCCACTATTCTCTTCCTCCGGGAACGGCGCCTGAATACTCTCCGCCAAGCCGCGCGGTGAATCAGGCGCGTCAATCGTCGATCATGATCAGGCCGAAGAGTCTAATCGCAGGAATCGCCTCGTTAGGTGCCGCTCTTTTCCTTTCGGCGGCGGCAGCCGCGCAAACACTCACTCCGGCGGAGGAAACCGCGCGGAACAAAGTCATCGAACCGGAAAAGCCGAGGTCGCGCATCGCCATTTACGGCTGGGTGGAAACCAGTTTTACCGGCAATCCTGCCGGCCCGAGCGACCATCAGAACTTCGGCCGGCTTTTCGACGACCGGAGCAACGAGTTCGTGATGAACCAGGCCGTGGTCACGGCGGAACGCGCGCTCGATCCGAAAGCGGGTTTTGATTGGGGATTCAAATTGCAACTCCTGTTCGGGACCGATGCGCGTTACATCCACTCGCTCGGGATTCGTGATGACAGGACGGGAACCGGCCTTTACCAGGCGGACGTTCCCGAAGCGTATCTAAGCCTGCATCTGCCGGTGTTCACCGAGGGCGGCGTTGATGTGAAGCTCGGAAAATTCGTCAGCCTGGAAGGAGCGGAAACAGTCGACCCGCGCACCAATGCTTTTTACTCGCACACCTACATGTTCAATTTTGGCATCCCGGCCAACCACACCGGCGCGCTCTTCACTCTGCACACGAACAGTTGGCTCGATCTCATCGCCGGCGTGACCCGCGGCGTGAACACCAGCCTCGACGACAATAACGGCCGGCCGGCATTTCACGGCGGCTTCGGTTTGAATTTCAACGAAGGGAAAGTTGTCGTGCTGGCTTCGACGCATCTCGGCCCGGAAACGTCCGACGATCACGACCTGCGTTGTCTCAATGACGTCACCACCACGTGGAAGATCAGCGATCGACTCACCTCCATCACCGACCTCAACTACGCGCACGACGCTGGCGCCGACGCGGACGCGTATGGCGTGGCGCAATATCTGGTCTACGCGATCAACGAGCAGGTTTCGGCGGAGATTCGCGGTGAAATCTGGCGGGACGACAAAGGCTTCTATGTCGCCCAGTTTGCCGATCCGGATGATCCCTTGCGCGCGCTCGGAGGTGAGCCGGCCATCGATCCGCGCACCGTCGGCGGCGGCCGGACGACTTACGGCGCCCTCACGATCGGACTCAATATCAAGGCGATGGTCCCGAAACCGCTCACCGGCCTGACCATTCGCCCCGAGCTGCGCATCGACCATTCCTTCAGCGATACCCAGCCCTTCAACGACTCAAGCGACGACACGATGTTCACCGCCGCCGTCGATTTCATCCTGACTTTCTGATTGTCGTCCTCGTGCTCGTGCTCGATGCTCGTCGCTCGTGCTCGTCTGAATCTCGTCATTCGTCATTCGTCATTCGTCATTCGTCATTCGTCATTCGTCATTGTCTCTCGCCTCGAGCGCAACAATGGTTGCCCGGTGAAATCAGCCATTCTTTTCCGCACGGCGCTTCTTCTCACCTGCTCCAACGCCTTCATGACCTTCGCGTGGTATGCGCACCTGCGAAATTGGAACGACAAGAAGTGGTATATCGCCGCGCTCCTAAGCTGGGGCATCGCCCTCTTTGAATATCTGCTTCAAGTCCCAGCCAACCGGCTCGGTTATGAAACGCTGAGCCTCGCCCAATTGAAGATCCTGCAAGAGATCATCGCCCTGTCAGTTTTCGCGCCGTTTGCCGTTATCTACATGCATCAACCGCTCAAACTCGATTATCTTTGGTCGGGATTGTGCCTGGCTGGCGCCGCTTATTTCATGTTCCGCTCGTAACGGTCCTCGTTCCCTCTGAATTCGGCGTTGGGCGTCGGCGTGGCGACAGACGTCTGGACGTTGGACGTTGTGACGCTGATCTACGCGTGACGTCATTGTCTCAGCCTCTTACCGTCTTCATCCCTTGCCGGATGATCCGGTCGATCAACTGCGGATACGACAAACCCGCCTTGCCCGCCGATAGCGCGAAATCTTCGTCCGCCGCGAGGATCGGATTCGGGTTCGCCTCGATGAAATAGATCTCGTTCGCCGCCGTCAGCCGCAGGTCGATGCGCGCGTAGCCATCGATCGTCAGCAGGCGGTAGATGCGTTTGCACGTCTCCTCGATTTGCGCGACCAGCGCCGGCTCGAGTCCCTCGGCAAACTGGTTCTGCAAGCCCCAGCGTTTGCGATATTCCTCGTCCCACTTCGCCTTGTAGGTCGCGATCTTCGGTTCGTCGGGCGGCACTTCCCGAAAGACCAGCTCGCGGATCGGGAAAACCGTCAAGCGCGAAGTTGCCCATCACGCTCACGTAGAGTTCGCGGCCCTCGATGTATTCCTCCGCGATCACGTCGGCGTCGTGTTTCTCGTGGATGAACTGCCACGCGCTCCTTGAATTGCTCGTCGGTCGTCGACGAACGACGCCTGCGAAATCCCGTAGGACGCCTCTTCCTTCACCGGCTTCACCAGGATCGGGAACTTCAGCCGCTTCGAGCCGCGCGATCCGCTGGCCGCGCGGGATGACCACGAAGTTCGGCACGTGGATGTGATGATAGCCGAGGATTTTTTTCGAGATGCCCTTGTGCTTGCACAAGGACGAGCCCGGTCGAGCCGCAGCCGGTGAAGGGCACGCCCTGCATTTCGAGAAACGAAACGATGTTCTGGTCGAAGCCGCGGTTGTTCTTGAACTGGTCGGCGAGGTTGAAAATGACGTCGGGCGCGAAGCTCTCCAGCTTTTGCCGCAGCAGATCGAGATTGTCGAAGATGGCGAGATGCTCCGTCGTGTAGCCGAGCTCGCCGAGCGCGGCCAGGACGTTCGCCTCGGTCTTCCAATCCTCCGTCTTCATCTCCGCGCTCAGGTCCTGGTCGATCGTCGTGGGGCGGATGGCGTCGAAAAGGGCGAGGACTTTGAGTTTCTTTTTCACGTTATTTGGTGCGCTTGAATTTGCCGGTGAAGAGATAGTTCATCACCAGCGTCGTGATGAAAGAGGTGACGCGAAAATCCTGCTGCGGATCGTCGTTCAGATACGCAGAGATCGAGCTGGTCGCAGCGGTCGATCAGCCGCGAGAGCAGTTTGTTCACCCGGAATTTTTTCTCATTCGTCCACTGGCAGACCGAGTTCATCAGCCGCCGCCGCCGCTGGCGCAGATACACCGCCGCCGTGATCCGTCCCGGCTCCGGGCCGGCGCCGCGAAGAGCTGGCGCAGATCGTTGTCGTAGAAATCGGGATAGGTATCCTCGTAGAGCTTCCGTTTGCGCGCGTAATAGGTCTTGAGCTTGAGGTTCAGGCAATCGTAATCGGCGACGCGATATTCCGGCTGATGCACCGGCGGTTTGCCCGCGAGCGAGCGCATCAGCTCGTCGACGTATTCGAGTTTTTGCAGCGCCTTCCAGCCCGCGTAACGCGTCGCGCCAGTCGAGCCCGGGCGTGAGCCAGACCGCGAACGTCTCCGCGAAATCTTCGTCCGGATGGCTCTGCGCATACCAGTCGTCGAGGATGCACGACGTAAGCTGCGGCTGTAGGGACGCGGGCGATAGAAATCCGGCGTCTCCTCGCGTCGAGGTCAGGCCGAAGGTCTGCCTGCCATTTTTTCTTTTTCGGCAAAGCTGGTAGGCGTAGGCGTAGGCGTGCGCCGCCTCGTGCCGGATCAGTTTCATGAACCATTCCGGCGTTTCGCCCTCGACTTCGAGCATCATCTTGCGTCTCCAGCTGCGCGCAGCCGGTCGTGCACGAGAAAGAACGGCACGAAGATCGCCGGGATGCCGACCGGCACGAACCATTCATCGCCGATGTGACACGGCGGAAAAAACGTCAGCCCCTTCGCCGAAAGCTCGTCGTAAAGCTGCCGGACGAGCGGTTGGACCGCCGAGTCCTCAAGCAGCAGCCCGAGCTTGGAAATGCGGCGCTCGAGGAGTTCCTGGTCGCTCAATGATGCCCAATCGGCCGCTTCCATTTCGCGCAGAGTATCGTCCGTCCCGGGCCGGTGTCACGCCTTGGCGCGCTCCATTCCGCCTTCTGCCCTGCTGCCACCTCTAAACTCAGTGACCTCTGTTTTCCTCCTGTTAGAATCGCCGTCGCAATAAGCTTGGCTCGTGGTCGCAGTTCAGGCTCAATGCCTGGCATGCTGTTAGGCGGAAATGAAGAGACGGCTCTGCGTCTGGGCGCGGCGCTGATCGTTGGGACCGTTATCGGCTTGAACCGCGAGTTGCACGGCAAGCCCGCCGGCTTGCGGACCCACGCCCTCGTCACCCTGGGTGCGGCCGTCGCCACGATCATCGTGCTCAAAGCGCCCAACGGTTCGTTCGCCGCCGACCAAAACGCCATGAGCCGGGTCGTCCAGGGTATCCTGACCGGCGTTGGATTCCTGGGAGCAGGAGTGATTTTGCGCGACCCTGCCGGCCACGTCACGGGTCTCACGACGGCGGCGACGATTTGGATGTGTGCGGTGCTCGGCATTGTTTGCGGTCTGGGTTACTGGGTCATTTTAGGAATCACCGTTATTTTGACGGCGTTGTTATTACTCCTGGGCCGACCATTGGAACGCCTGGCCGAACGGATATTCCACCGCCATATCTCCGGTCCGCCGGACCATAGCGTTTAGGTCAACGGCGGCGTGGTGCGATATTCAGCCTGACTGCTGACGGACAATGGATTCCCAATCGCAGAGTCAGAAGATTTTCGCGCTGGAACGGCCGGACCCGGCGCTCTGGAACCTTTACATCATCCACGCGGTGCTGACCGGGCCGGGGATCGTGTTCATGCTTCCCTATCTTTTTTTCCGCTATCACACGCTGCGGTATCGCTTCGATGAGGAGGGAATTCATATGCGCGTGGGAATTCTTTTCCGGCGCGAAGTCAATCTCACTTACGCGCGCATCCAGGACATTCATCTGCGCTCCGGTTTCATTCAGCGCTGGCTCGGCCTGGCCGATATTCAGATTCAAACCGCGTCCGGATCGGCCGGAGCGGAATTGGTCATCGAAGGGTTCAAGGAATTCGAGGCGATCCGCGATTTTCTTTACACCCGCATGCGCGGTTATCAGACAAAGGCGGCCGAGTCCTGCCGCATCCGCAACGCCGCCGGCGCCAGGATTGCCGACGGAACGGAGCGCGAGTGAAGATGACGAAATGGTCGCGCTCCTCTTGAATATTCGCGACGAACTGCGGCGCACCCGCGAGTTGCTCGAGCAACGCTCCGCTCACTCCGGCGGCTCGCCTTCGCAAGATGTATAAGCGCTTCCGCGATTGGTGCGAGCGGGTCCTCCGGATTCCGGGTGATCCGGAGCCGCCGCCGGGGGATGAAGTCGAGCACGCGCCTCTTCCGGGCGGCGCCCAATTTTTACAAATACCTGCTCTTCCTCTGGGCGCATGCGGACTTTCGTCCTGGTCGCGATTCTTGTTCCCGACGGAAATCATCCCGATTGCGGCCGGCCTTGCATCTGGAGCAAGAGAACTGCGAGAATCACGTTCTTCTGTCCTCCCGTTGCCCGGCGTGATTTTCGGCATCGTGATCGATTTGGCGGCTTTTCGCGCTGGCGCTGGTCCGGCTCGATTTCGAGAAGCGCTGGTATCTGGTGACCGACCGGAGCCTGCGCGTGCGCGAGGGAATTGTGAATGTGCGCGAAATGACGATCACGTTTGCGAACATCCAAAACATCTCGATCTCGCAAGGGCCGATCCAGCGCCTTCTCGGTATTGCCGACGTGCGGGTCGATACGGCCGGCGGCGGTCCGAGCCGCGGTGAGAAGAAAGAGGGCGGCGAGAGTTTGCACACGGTGCGCTTTCGCGGCGTCAATAACGCGGATGAAATTCGGACGCTCATGACGGAGCGATTGCGCGAGCTGAAGGATTCCGGGCTGGGTGATCGCGAGGAAATGGTGGCATCGAGGCAGCCATCGATCTCGTCGACCGAGCCCGCGGTGATTAGCGCCCTCCGTGAGCTTGCGGCGGAGGCAGCGGCGTTGCGCAGGACGGTGGAGATCGCGGGGTAAGTGGCGGTCGCTAACAACGGCTTCCTGCTCTTGATCCTGATCAGGCTCCTAATCCTTCGCGAAGACGTCTGGACCAAGATCAGGAGCATGATCAGGCAGGATGAAGAATCTCTCGACCGGACAGATGATGCCTCAAATCCTAGACAGAACGCCCGGCCGGCGGCGTCTTAAATAGAACATCTAAATGCCGAATCCAAAAGCCGGTTGGCCGCATCAATAGGAAGGAACGCCGGCGATTGGCGGCGTTCATCGAGGAGCTTGTGGCGGCGCCAATCGAAAACCGTTACAACACCAGGAGACTCTTATGATGACTGATCTTCGCTTCGCTCTGCGGCAGCTCCGCAAATCGCCGGGGTTCACTCTTCTGGCCGTCCTCACCCTCACGCTCGGGATCGGGCTGAACACCGCGATCTTCAGCTTGATCAACGATCTGTTCCTGCGCGGCCTGCCGTTTCAAGAACCGGCGCGCGTTCTTCACGTCTTCTCGCAGTTCAAGGAACAAACGGTCGACTTCCCGCTCTCCGCGCCGCGCTACATGCATTTCCGCGACGGCCAGACCATCTTCGACGGTTTCGCCGCTGAGAATGGAGCTGGCCGCGACGGTGACCGGACTGGGCGATCCGTTTCAGGTCCCGATTTTCAAGGCAACCGCGAATTACTTTGATGTCCTCGGTCTGCGCGCGGTTCACGGCCGCACGTTTCTGCCGGAGGAAGAGGAAGGCGCCGATGTCGCGGTGGTCACGGAACGCTTTTGGAAAGCGCGGCTCGGCAGCGATCCGAACGTGATCGGGCGCGCGCTGACTCTCGATGGCGTGGCGCACACGATCGTGGGCGTGATCACGACCCTGCCGGTTTCGTGGTCGGGACCAAACGCCGATATCTGGACGACCAAGCCGTTCGTCATCCCGGGTTTCTCGCACGAGCGCATGATGCGGGGCACTGCTTTCTTGCGCGCGGTCGGACGCCTGAAACCGGGCGTGACGAAGGAGCAGGCCTTCGCCGCTTTGCAAGTGCTCGAGAACAGCTATCGCTCGCAATATCCCGAAAAGATCGACGCGAAATCCGGCACCGTGGTGAAGACGTTGCCCGAGGATGTGACGGAAAATCTGCGGCCGGGTTTCGCCACGCTGCTCGCGGCCGTGACCTTTGTCCTGCTCATCGCCTGCAGCAACGTCGCCAATCTACTCCTCGTTAGATTCAGCGGCCGGCGCCGCGAAATTTCGCTGCGCATGGCGCTCGGCGCGTCGCGCGCCAGTGTGCTGCGCCTTTTCGTTTTCGAAAGCGTGCTCATCAGTTTGCTCGCCGGAATTCTCGGCGCGCTGCTGGCGTGGCAATTGGTCCCGCTCGTGCCGAAACTCGCGGCGAATTTCCTGCCGATCGAAGCCGGCAGCGCGACGGCGCTTTCCTTTCCGGTGCTCGCGTTCACGATCGCGCTCTCGTTGCTGACCGGTTTGGTCATGGGCTTGTATCCCGCGCTGCAAAGCTCGCGCGCGGACATCGTTGATGCGCTGAAGGAAGGCGGCCGCGGGACCGCGGGCAGCGTGCGGCAACAACGATTCCGCAAAATGCTGGTCGGCGCGCAGGTCGCGCTTTCGGTCACCCTGGTGGCCGGGGCGTCGTTACTCATCGCGAGTTTCGTGCGGCTTGAGTCATCAGGATCCCGGATTCAAGCCCGAGAATCTCTGGATCGGACTCACCGTCATGCCGCAGGCGCAATATCCGGACGTCGCTTCCCGCGCACGTTTCGCCGAGCAAATGACGAGCGCCCTGCGCGCCACGCCCGGCGTTGCAAGATGCGTCGATCAGCGGCGGATTTCCGCTCTTCAATGGCGGCGGCGCGACGCTCTACACGCGCGCGGAAGGCAACGTTCCGCCCGTCGCGGAGCGGCAAAGGCGCGCCCTCCAATGACATCACGCCGGGATGGCTCCGGACCCTCGGCATTCCGCTCCTGGCCGGTCGCGATTTCAATGAGCGGGACATGGTCGATCACCCGAACGTGATCCTGATCAGCGCAACCGGCGCGAAGACAGTCTTCGGCAACGAAAATCCGATCGGCAAAACCTTGCTCGTGACCAGCGGCAGCGTGCCGGTCGAGATCGTTGGCGTGGTCGGCGATGTGCGCTCGGCGCGGCTCGACCAGCAAAACGACATGGAATTTTATCGGCCGTTCGCGCAGGAGAATTTTCCGTTCCTCACCATCACGGTGCGCAGTCCCTTGCCCCCGGACAGCGTGACAAAATCAGTGCAGGCCGCGATGAAGACGATCGATCCGGGTCTCGCGCTGATTCAGCCGCAGCCGGTGAGCGAGATCATGGCGCAGGCGCTTGGCCAGGCGAAGTTGATGATGGTGTTGCTGGGCGTCTTCGCCGGGGTCGCGCTGCTGTTGGCGACGGTCGGCATTTACGGCGCGGTGGCTTACACGGTCGAGCAGCGCACGGGCGAGATCGGCGTGCGCATGGCGCTCGGCGCGCAAACGATGGACGTGCTGCGGCTCGTCGTGAAACAGGGGATGATGCCGGTGCTTTTCGGTTTGATCGTGGGATTGGTCGCGGCGCTGGCCCTCGGCCGATTGATTGCGGCGCAGCTTTACCAGGTCTCGGCGCACAGTCCGCTGTTGCTCGTGCGGGACAGCATGGCGGTCCTGGCCCTGGCGGCGTTGCTGGCGTGCCTGTTTCCGGCGCGACGAGCGAGTCTGGTCAATCCGGTCGAAGCGTTGCGGGCGGAGTAGGAGAACCGCGCGGGGGCCTGCCGGCGCCTTCGATGGATCCCGAATGCCAAAATGGTGGTATTCCTTTCTGTTACTGGGAGAGCGACTTAGAGCCGGCGTCGAGAGCGGCTGTGGAAAGGGCACAGAAACGGCTTAGAGGGTGTTGATGAACGCGCTCATTTGCGCCGCCGGATTCCGGCAGGCCAGATAAAGCTCGTTAGATCACGCCAAGTTGGAGCCCGCCTTTCGCGGCACCCCAGTGGTCGATTAACACCACGCGCAGATTTGCGCCGGTCTCCCGACCGCCTTCGGGAGAAAACTCCAACCGCTTGAAAATTACTTATGAACCTAACCCGTCAATCCAACACCATCGGAAAAGTCCCCATGTCTCCCGCCTTCCACACTATCAGTAGTGAATTTTTTGGCGCGGAGAGTGCCCGAGAGCAGAGATCGGCATTTCTATTCTTCACGCTCTTCGGCCTCGTCACGGCCTGGCCGATTATCATGATGATCTTTGCCGCGAGTCGCATGCTCCAGGCTTGCGAGCCCCTCTCGCCGCGCTCACGCACCATTTAGCGCGACTCTGATCGCGCGATATCCCTTTCGTTGACGAGCCCTCGGGCGCGAAAAAGCGCGGACGGTGTAAACTCGTGTTCGACAAAGTGCGTTTCGCGCGCAGAGGTGAGGGGAGATGAGCGGCGGACTTTTCGAGGCATTCGTTTACCTGCTGGCCGCCCTCGTGGCGGTGCCGCTGGCGAAGCGCCTGGGGCTCGGCTCGGTGATCGGATATCTTCTCGCGGGCGCCATCATCGGGCCTTACGCGCTGAATGTCGCCGGCAGCGCCGCGGACGTCATGCACTTCGCCGAGTTCGGCGTGGTGATGATGCTCTTCCTCGTCGGCCTCGAGCTGCGGCCCGCGCTCTTGTGGCAAATGCGGCGGCCGATCCTCGGGCTGGGCGGCTTGCAGGTGGTGGGAACAGCCCTCGCGATCGGGTTCGTCGCGGCCCAGTTTGGATTTGCCCTGGAAGGCGGCGTTGGCCGTGGGCCTGATTCTCGCGATGTCGTCCACCGCGATCGTGTTGCAATCGCTCACCGAGCGCGGGCTGCATGAAAACGCCGGGCGGCGAAGCTCTTTCGCGGTGCTGCTTTTCCAGGACATCGCTGTCATTCCGATCATTGCGCTAATGCCTCTGCTCGCGGCCATGGCCCGGCGGTGACGCGGCGGCGCGCATGCATCGAAGCGGGGATAATCGCGCGACTCTGCCGGCCTGGCAGAAGGCGCTGCTGGTCGTCGGCGTCGTCGTCCTCATCGTCGTGCGCGGGCCGGTTCCTGCTGCGGCCATTCTTTCGTTACATCGCCGCAGACAAGACTGCGCGAGATGTTCACGGCCACGGCGCTCTTCCTCGTGGTCGGGATCGCTCTGCTCATGCAAAAGCTCGGGCTCTCGCCCGGCGCTGGGCACGTTCCTCGCCGGCGTCGTGCTCGCGGAAAGCGAGTATCGGGTCGAGCTCGAGGCAGACATCGAGCCGTTCAAGGGCCTGCTGCTCGGGCTCTTCTTCATCTCGGTCGGCGCGAGCATCGATTTCTCGCTCATTGCCCGGCAGCCATCGGCGATCGCGCTCATCGTGGCCGGCTTGCTCGTCATCAAGTTCGGCGTGCTCCTTCTGCTTTCGCGTCTGTTTCGCTTGAAGGCGGGCGAAGGTTTCCTGTTCGCCTTCGCCCTCGCGCAGGGCGGCGAATTCGCCTTCGTGCTCTTTGCCTTCGCGGCGCAGAATGCAGTGCTCTCGGTGGAAGTGGCAAGCCTGCTCGTCGCCTCGGTCGCGCTCAGCATGGCGGTCGCGCCCTTGCTTTTCACGATCCATTACAAGCTGGTCCGGCCCTGGTTTCAGAACATGCGCGCCGCAGCGCGCCGCCGATGAAATCGACGAGCACGATAATCCCGTCATCCTCGCGGGCTTCGGGCGCTTCGGCCACATCGTGGGCCGCGTCCTGCGCGCCAACGGTTTTGGCACCACGGTGCTCGATCACGATGCCGATCAGGTCGAAATCGCTGGGCCGTTTCGGGCTGAAGTCGTTCTACGGCGATGCGTCACGGCTCGATCTGCTCGAGGCGGCCGGTGCTGCGCGCGCCAAACTATTTGTCCTGGCGATCGATGACGAAGCCAAAGCGCTCGAGATCATCCAAACGGTGCAGCGCGAGTTTCCACGCCTCAAGATTCTCGCGCGCGCGACGAGCCGGCAGCATGCGTATGAAATAATCCGGCTCGGAGTGGACCAGGTTTATCGCGAGACCCTGGGCAGCGCGCTCCATCTCAGCGTCGATGCTCTGCGCGAGCTCGGCATGGATGAGCGGCGGGCCCGGCGCGTCGCGGAAATATTCCGCGAACATGACGAAGCTTCCGTCCGCGACATGGCGCGCCTGGGGAAGGTGGATGACGCCTACATTTCCATAGCGCGGAAACACGTCGAGAACCTCGAGCGCGCCCTGCAATCGGACGCAGCTATGCAACCCGATTCGCCGGTGGCATAAGAGCGTTCCCCGCGGCGAGCGCCTAACCTACAAAGACAGTCGATGCAAACGCACTCTGCAACGACGGAGCGGGCACGGGCGGCGGCGGGGGAGGGATGATTATTTCCCCCATCAAGTCCTCTTGGATTTTCATGATTTCGTCTTCGTTCGTTGCTTGCTGCTTCGGCCAATCTTGGCCGTGGCCAGTTTAGTGATGACGGCGTGCAGTTTCTGGAAATCAATCGGCTTGACGAAGTGCTCGAGAAAACCAGCCTCCTTGCTGCTCACTACATCTTTGGGCAGCCCGAAGCCACTCAAGGCAATAGCGGGCAGCGTCAAATCGCGCTGCCGAAGTTCGCCCAGCAGCTCCAAACCGCTCCGGTCGGGCAGGCCGAGATCGGCGATGAGAAGACCAAACTCCTCGCTTTCGGTCAGTTCGATGGCGGTTTGCGCATCGCAGGCGGAGCGAACCGTGTGGCCTCGCGCTTTCAGGAGAAGCTCCATGCATCGGCGGGTATCGGCGTGATCTTCCACCAGGAGAATGTGCAGTGGTGCCTCTGGATTGGGCTTCCCGAGCGCGGATCCGGCTTCTCCCGGAAATAACGACGCGGTCTTGAGTCGCAGCCTGAACGTCGCTCCGTTGTCCCGCCCTTCACTTTCCGCTTCCAGGGTGGCGCCGTGAGCTTTGGCAAGGCTCTTGGAGATGGAGAGTCCCAGCCCCAGGCCGCCGAAGCGTCGGCGAACAGAAGCATCGCCTTGTTCGAATGGGGAAAAAATGCGGGCCAGCGACTTCGCTTCGATGCCCATGCCGCTATCGGCAATTTCGATAACAAGGTCGTCATTCGACGCACTGGTCGTCGTGACCCGGATCATCCCTTCGGCGGGAGTAAACTTGATCGCGTTGCCGACCAGGTTGGTGATGATCCGGTGAAATTTTGCGCTGTCTACCCTGATGTGTCGAAACTCCGCCCGGAGATTGACGCGCAGATCAATTCGCTTGGTTTTCAACTCGCTCGCGAGATCGCGCAGCGCGTCGCCGATCGCATGGTGAGCGTCGAGGGTGCTCAGCTCCAGGTGAAGATCGCCTCGCGAGATGTGGGTCAGGTCGAGCAACTCGTTAATGAGGCTGATCACGATCTGGACGTTGCGGCGAATGAGGGCGAGGGCAGAATCATTCAGTTCCGCCGAACTCTGGGGGTCGGACTTGTCCGCCAGATCGGTTTCCAATTCGAGCACGTCGAGCATGGACGAAATTGCGCTCAGGGGAGTTCGCAGTTCGTGGGAAAGGGCGGCCAAAAATTCGTCCTTCGCGTTATTCGCGACCTCCAGGGCGCTCACGTGCGCCCGCGAAGCCTCCTGCTTGATCGCGCGGGCGCTGATGTCCCGGATATTGCATTGAATGATTTTTCTGTCGTCGACCAGGTAAACGTTACTGACGAACTCGACCTGGATATGCTTTCCGCCCCTGGCGACCAGCGGAAGATCTTCGTAACGGATATACTGACTGTTCTGGAGCTGCTGGAAGGCCTCCTTGTTGGCGGCAATGTCCTTGAACTGGCCGATTTCCCAGAGGCTAAGGCCGACGATTTCCCGAAAGGTGAAGTTCAAGAGATCGAGCAGAAACGGATTTGCGTCGATGATCTCTCCCGTCTCGCCGTCGAGAATGAGGATCCCATCCTGCGCCGATTCGAACAATCGCCGATAGCGCAGCTCGGAGGTGCGCAAAGCAACGTCCTTGCGCTCCACGTGGCCGTTCGTTCGAGTCTTAAGGGGCGCTTTAGCGATTCCGTTTTTCAAATGTCGAGATGGGCGTTCATGGAAATGTTCGCGTTGAGCAGTCGCGCCACGGGACATTTTGTTTTCGCCGCCAGGGCAGCGTCGATGAAGTGACTCTGAGTTGCGTGCGGCACCCTGGCGTGAACGTCGAGTTGAATGCGGGTGAGAGTCCAGCCGGCGGCGAGTTCTTCGAGGGTGGCGGTCGCGGTGGTCTCGATGCGCTCGGAATGCAACCCGGCGAGCTCCAGTTCATTGGAGAGCGCCATGGAGAAACAGCCACCGAGTGATGCCGCGATGAGCTCGTCCGGGTTGGTTCCGATTCCTTCGCCCAAGCGTGTTCCAAATGAGTACCGCGTGTTGAACAACACGCCGCTCTCGGTGCTCATCGTGCCAAATCCTTCCCGGAGACTTCCCTCCCAGACGACGGAAGCTTTTCGATTCACAATTGGCATGGTGCGGCTAACAGACCCTGATCCCATCCGGGGCATGGTGTTCGGTACGGCGCGCTTCCCCCGTGGGCCAATACCTTGTCGCTTCGAGCGTAATACCCGGAAGGCATGAGGCGAGAGCTGCTCTCTGGCCGCCACTTCTCTTATCTTGACTCGGGACGGAACAGGAGCCGCGACCGCGTCCACAGTCCCACTGAGGATTGATGGCAGGAAGCAAACCACGATTTCACCAGGCGGGCCCGGGTCACGATTGGAGAATGTGCCATAAGTCTGAACGTCAAAGGCGCACTCGCTTGAGAAGCTACCGCAGGCCGAACCTGGCCTGTGCAATGTCATCCCCAAAGGTGGGAAATATTCGCCACGCGTACGCTCTCTCCCTAGTGGGTAGGCAATACCTTATCGGTTAGACGGCGATAGCTCGCGGCTATTACCGCTTCTTGTTGATTTTCCTCGCGAGGCCAGCGTAAAATCAACGGCTTTCCCCGCGATATGGATCTTCGACATTTGCGATATTTCGTCGCCGTCGCTGAAGCGCTCAGTTTTACAAAGGGCGCTGAGCGGCTGCGTCTTGCCCAGCCGTCACTCACTCGCCAAATCAGAGACTTGGAAGAAGAGATCGGGGTCCGGCTTCTCGACCGAACAAAACACAAGGTGAGTTTGACTGACGAAGGCCGTTCGTTTTTGGCGGACGCCAAACGTGTGCTCAATCTAGCCGAGGATATAGTCGGGTCCGTCCAGCGCTTAAGCCGTCGCGAAGTCAGCGCCCTCAATATCGGTTACCTGGCCAATCTTTTTTACGACCTGCTGCCGGTTACCCTGGCCTCGTTCCAGCGGTCTTACCCCACCGTCTCGATCAACCTTTTCGATATGTCATGCGGCGATCAGTTTCGCGCCATCGAAGATGGCAGGATCGACCTCGGTTTCGTTGGGCTGCGGGAAGCGATCGAAGAGCGCGGTTTCGAATTTCACCCGATTGCCTCACACAAAGTGGTCGCGGCTGTTCCCAAGGATCACCCCGTGGCGAAAAAGCCCGCCGTAAAACTTAAGGAACTGGAGCCAATGTTCTTTATCGGGATGTCGGAGGCCAGCTATCCCGGTTATCGGGGTTGGCTGACCGAAACGTGCCAGCGCGTCGGTTTCAGCCCCCGCGTCCTGCAAGACGCGGACATCGAACGGACGGTGATTCACTCGGTCGCCGCGGGCCTCGGCGTGGCCCTCCTTCCGGAACAGGTAAAGAAACTGCCGCATGAGCGGGTAGTCTTCCGGCCCTTGAAGCCGGCCGTAGCGACTGAGTCCTGCATCGCCTGGAAGCGGGGGAATCCATCCGCTGCTTTGAAGGCGTATGTGAAGATCGTGTGCGAGGTCGGAACCGGGATGCGGTGAACACTCCTACCATTCATTCGGACCGCGGTTTCGCGTTGCTCACAAAAGAATTGCTTCGCAGTCGACCACCGGCAGGCCTCCAGTTGCCCCCGGAGGGCCCGCAGCAAACCAACGGGTGACCTCCGGGAAGCGTTCCGGGGGGAAGCCGCCACACGCGGGTGTATCCAAAGAGTGATTACGAAACTCGTCGGTTAAAGTTGGCAGAATTCAGCACGAAAATTCAATTTTTCCGCCGGAAAAACGACCCCGGTCTTCTCGACGGGGATTCCAATGTAGGGCACAAGCGCCGCTACGTCGCTTTGACCTGTAACTGGACCAAGACCTCAATTTCGGCGGTCTGGGGAAACATGTCGAAAGGCGTGATTGAGAGAACATCGAAGCCTTGCCGCAATTCGGCGATGTCGCGAGCCAGGGTAGGCGGATTACAAGAAACGTAGATCATGGTGTGCACCGGGGCATCGAGAATGGCGCGGCGCACTTCAGCGGTGAGACCGGTGGCCGGAGGATCGACGATGAGCGCGGTCGAGGGCAGATGGCTCTGTTGCAGGAGCCAGCGTAATTCGGCTGTGACGTCGCCGCCGATATAGTTCTCATTGTCGGCGGCCTCCTTCTGCGCGGCGCCGATCGCAAAGCGGTCCCAATCGATTCCAACGACGCGCTCAAATTGCGACGCCAGCCGCTTGGTAAAGAATCCCGCGCCGCAAAAGGCGTCGATCAGGAGTTTTGCTTCGTTCGGAAGGATTTCGGCGATCAAACTCGCCATGGCTTCGGCGACCGCATCGTTGGTCTGCGCGAATACGCGGGGACCTGAATGCGCGCGCAAGGTGTAATGGCCGTCGCGCACTCGTCCGGCGCGCAGGTGCGCGAGAGCCTCGTTGACTTCGGGGGCGGCGATCGGACAGCGCTCAATGTCGATCAGCTCATGGACGTCGCGCCGGTAAAATCCCACGATGTCGTCTTCGGCGTGGACGGTGATGCGGTTCCGATAACCATAGGGGAGGGGCGAGGGGACGATGGGACGCATGGGCGGTTCGGTCAGGCGGCCGATGCGCCGCATTGCCTGTTCGACCTGCCGTGCTTTCAGCTCCAATTGGTGCTCGTAACTAATGTGTTGATAGCTGCAGCCGCCGCAGCGGCCAAAGTAGGGACATTCCGGTATGACCCGCGCGGGTGAAGGCTCGATCAGCTCTACCAGCTCTGCTTCGGCGAACTGCTTTTTCTCGCGCACGATTTTCGCGGTGACGCGCTCGCCGTCGATCGTGAATGGAATAAAAACCGCTTTGCCTTCGTCGCGCGCGACACCTTTGCCGCCAAAGGCGACATCTTCGATCTTCATTTCCACCGTGCGCATCAGCCGACTCTAATGTGGGAGGGGCCTTTGCGCCCCGACATTGTGTAGCAGGGCCGAGCAGTCGGGGCACAAAGGCCCCTTCCACATTCTAGCCCGGACCCGCCATCGCCTGCTCTATCGCGGTCTCGAGCTTCTCCAGATTTACGGGCTTGACCAAATGTTCGGAAAAGCCGGCTTTGATGCTTTTTTCGACATCCCCGTTCATCCCGAAGCCGCTGAGGGCGATGCCTCGGATCTGCGTTGCCGCGCGCAGATGGGTCATTAACTCCACGCCACTGCCATCCGGCAAACCGACATCACTGATAAGAAGGTCGAACTGATTGCGTTCGGCGGCTTCGATCGCGGACCGCATGTCGGGAGCAGCGGCCACCGTGTGACCTCGGCGCGTCAGCAATTTTTCCAGGGCAACGCTGGTGTCGAGATGATCCTCGACGAGGAGGATGCGGAAGGAACGCCCCCTTGCGCCCGTGCGTGCAGGCAGGGGCCGTCCGGATCGTTCGTGCGCCGGAACGGTTTTCATCCTCAACCAAAAGCTCGCGCCCTGATCTCGGCCTGCACTCTCGGCGATCAGGGTCCCGCCGTGCGCTTCCGCGAGCGATTTCGAAATCGTCAGGCCGAGCCCGAGGCCGCCGAAACGGCGCTGGAAGGAACGGTCGCCCTGCTCGAAGCGATTGAAAATGCGCTGCATCACTTCCGGTTCGATCCCGATCCCGGTGTCGGTGACGCGGATGGTCAAACCTTGCGCCCTCTCATTCGACGAGGAAATGGTTATGCCGCCGTTTTCTCCGGTGAACTTGATGGCGTTTTTTAGGAGGTTCCAGATGATCTGCTGGAACTTCGGCGGATCCGCCGCGACGTGGTGGTCCTCCGCGCGCAAATCGAGAGAAAGGTGAAGATGCTTTCCGTTTAGCTCCGCCCCGCACATCTCCAGAACATTCGCGATCGCCTGGTGCGCGTCGAGCGGCTCCAGCTGCAATTGCAGTTTGCCCCGGGTGATTCGGGTCAAATCGAGCAGATCGTCGATTAGCTGGCTTTCCAAATCGATATTGCGCCGGATCATTTCCAGCGACTCCCGCGCCTCGCTCGAGTCGAGCGGTTCGGATTTGAGCACCTCCAACGCCGCGATGACCGGCGTGAGGGGCGTGCGCAATTCGTGCGAAAGCATCGCGAGAAAGTTGTCCTTGGTCCGGTGCGCAGCCTCGACCGCGGATTTTTGTTCCTCGATTACCGCTTCCGCCCGCCGGCGTTCCGCCATGGCCGCGGCCAGCGTCATCGTAGTCAGAGTCAGCACGGCGGCCCATCCTTGCAGTACCACCAGAGACTGATTGTCAGTCTCCATCACGAAGGGCCCGTTGCCGTGCAACGTCCCCCAGAGCGCGATGCCGGCGAGAACAAAAATGCCAGTGGCGGTCTCGCGTTGGGTAAAACGGAAGGCCGTCCAGATAATGAGCGGTCCACAAATGAACGCGATGGGATAATTCCGGGCGAAGATCGGAAACCACCCGCCGAAAACCGTTTCGGCGATGACGACGAGCAAGAGCAGGAGCGCGCCGGCTTCGATGGTATCGTCGCGGTTTCGACGCCAGCGTGGCTCGATCCCCCACAGCAGAATGAGCGGAGCGATGACAAGGTTTCCAGCGAGGTCGCCCAGCCACCAGGTAACCCAGATCGCGCTGTAATTACTCCAATCAGCGTAACCGCCCAGCGCCAGACTGGTCACACCGATCGCTGGACTGATCAGGGTGCTGAGCAGGGCGGCGAGGGCAAACTTGAAGACGCCTTGGGCGCGATCGAAAACCCGGACGCCGTCGGCGAAGCGACAAATCATCCAGGCTCCCGCCAGCGCCTCGAGGGTGTTTCCAGCAGCGATGCCGAGAGAAGTGGGAATGGTCCCCGCCGTGGTGAAGTTCACCAAAAATGCGCCGAGAAAAATCGCCGGCCAGGCGCGGTAGCCGAGGAGGAGCAACGCGGCCAGGGCGATCCCTGATGGGGGCCAGACCGCCGAAGCGCTGTCATTCAGAAAAGCGAGCTTCAGCCCAAGCTTACCCGCGATAAAATAGACCAGCGTGAGAACGCCGATGATCGGCAGAGTGGAGAAACGTCGAGAATGCATCGCGCACGCGTTCCGGTCGCGTTACCACTACGGCGCTCCGGAACGCGGTCAACCTGCGATCAGGCGGAACCCCTTTGCCAACCCCAGCGGATGAAACCTAGTTTTTTTCGACGGCGAGTGCGCCGTAGGTTTTGACCTTGTGGTCCTTCAAGTGCGAGCGACTCCAAGCCTGGAAGGCGGAAAGATTTTTCGGCTGCTCCTCGGCGGGCCAGCGCTCCTGGCGGAGATAGGTCCAAACGTAGGCGTTCATGAAACCCTTCGCTTTGATCTGCGAGAGAGTTTCCCAATAGCCATCATGCAGGCCTTTCTCCTGTTCCTTCAGTTCTTGATAAATTTGGGCAGCGCTAGTTCGCGCGCCGACCTCTTCGTCGAAAGTCGCAAAAATGACACCAGACTCAGGCGTCGGCAGCTTGTGTTCCGCGCGATAGGCGGCGCGAGCCATAAGATATCCCAACCAGATTGTCGCGTTCGGAGTGGCAGGATCGAATTGAATCGCGATGCCCGGCTCCTTCGCCTGGCCACCAATCGGCAAGAGAACTGCCGTCAGGAGCAACGCATGCAAAATGAGACGGCGGCGAGGCATATCTCTGAGTGATTATCAGTACATCCGCACGTACGGATACTTCGATTCGTTGCCGAGCTCCGGCGGGAATTCCTGATAACCGGCCTGGATATAGGGGACATCATTCCGGAGAAGCGGGTAGTAGGTGTGGTGTTTTGTCGGAAACGGGAAGGTCAGAAATTCGAAGAGTCCCGACCCCATCCGCATCCCGCTCCGTCCCAGCCCTCGGACGACGCCGTAGCCGGCCGCGGCGGAGTTGCCCTCGCGGTCATTGACCTTCGCGATGGTCGTGGGCAGTTCGGCAATTCCGAAGACCAGGTTGGAAAGGCCGCGCCCTAGTTTGCGGGTTGGGCCGTAATCGTTGGCAGGCGGATCCTGAATATCGGCGAAAGAAGTGAGGGCGAGACCAAGAATGAGCGCAGCGGTGAGTGGGGTTTTCATGGGGGTGAACCAGTTAAGCGATTTCCGCGTCCGGAATCAACACTTCAAATCTGGTCGTCGTCGGTCGGTGCGGTCGGCGGCGGTTTGGTCGCCGCCATCGATACGGTGATAGTGATCGTGAGGATCGAGATGATCACAACGAGCGAAAGCCAGTTTGGAATGTGCAACTGTTTGGCCAGGATCATCTTCATCCCGACGAAACCGAGAATGAGGGCGAGACCGGTCTTGAGATAAATGAAGCGATCGACCATGCGCGCGAGCAGGAAGTAGAGCGAGCGCAACCCCAGAATGGCGCAGATATTTGAGGTGTAGACAATGAATTGGTCGGTCGTGATTGCGAAGACGGCCGGGATGGAATCGACCGCGAAGACGAGATCCATCACGTCCACCAGGAGCAAAACGAGCAGGAGCGGGGTGAACATGAGCCGGCCGTTGATGCGAATGGCGAAGCGCCGTCCATGAAATTCCTGCGTGATTGGCAACACGCGGCGGCAGAAACGCATGAAAAAATTCTTCTCGAAATCAAGCTTCGCATCGTGGTCGAAGAGCATGCGCAATCCGGTCAGGACGAGAAAGGCGCCGAAGATGTAGAGGACGAAATGAAACCGCTCCACCAGCGTCACGCCCAGCCAGATCATCACCCCGCGCATGACCAGCGCCCCAAGAATTCCCCAGACGAGGACGCGATGTTGCGAGCGCGGTGGGACCTGAAAGTAATTAAAGATGAGGACGAAGACGAAGATGTTATCGACGCTCAACGAGTACTCGATGACGTAGCCGGTGAAAAAATCGAGGCCGGCTTCGCCGCCTTTGGATTGCCAGACCAGCACGTTGAAGGCGAGCGAGAGGACCACCCAAAGCAGGCTGCGCTGAACGGCGGCCTGCATGGTCAGTTCGCGATCGGCGCGCTTGAAGCTGATCAGGTCGACGGCGAGCGCAATGAAGACGCCCACGTGGAAGGCGACCCAAAACCAGATGTTCGTCGACACGGCGCAGACCGTTCCATGTGCGAAAGCGGGTCGCAAACGTTAACGCAACGGTTTCTTGCTCTTGCTCATGTTCCTCTCGGAAAGGACCGAATCATGGCTGATTGGGATTAAGATCAGGATCAGGAGCAGGAAAACGAACCCCCACGGCCAATTTCCACTCGCGCAGCGATGCGTTCTCCGTAACTTGTCCGTCCCGCATGGATGCCGAATTGGAAAAGCTCGTCGAATCTGGAAAAATCACCGCCCGCGCTGCGGATCAACTTGAAAAACTAAAACCCGGAACCTTCTGCCTGCACAAGAGTTGGGGCTTCGGCCGAGTCGCCGAATGGAATCTGCTGCTTAATCAGATCCTAATCGATTTTCCGGGAAAGAAGGCGCATGGAATGCAGCTCACCTACGCGGCTGACAATCTGATCGTCATCCCGCCGGAGCATTTTCTCGCGAAAAAGGCGAACGATCTCAAGGGGATCAAGGAGCTGGTGAAGAAAGATCCGGCGGCCGTGATGCGGAACATTCTCGAGAGCCTGGGCGGGTCGGCCACGCTCACGCAAATCAGCCAGTTGCTCCTGGGCGATATTTTCACCGAGCCGGAATGGAAACGCTGGTGGGATTCGACGAAGAAGCTGCTGAACAAGGAAGGTTATTTTCTTCATCCCAACCAAGAAGAGTGAGCCGATCGAGTTACGGGGCGAAAAGGTCTCGCGGGCGAATGAGCTGATCGCGTTTTTTGGTCTGGCCCGCCAGCCCAAGGAGCAGGCGGCCGCACTCGATCAGATCATCAAGTTTCAAAACGAATTCGACAAACCCGAGACGCAGTTGCAGCCGATCGTTAACACGATCGAAGAAGCGGCGGCGCGCAATCAGCGCCTTAATCCCGCGCTCGTTTTCGAGCTGGTTATGGCGCGCGACGATTTGCTTACGCACCATGCCCAACTCAAGACCACGAACCCGGCCCTAACCTTGAGCCGGTTGATCGCGGAAGAGGAAAGCCGGCTGGGCACGATTCTGCCGAAGCTTCCATCCGGAAAAGAGCGGCGCGTTTTGCACGCCTTGCCCGCGGCGCTCGGTTCGGGATGGACGATCCGCGGTTTGCAATTGATGCAGAGCAATCACGCGCGGGCGGTCCTGCAGGTTCCGCGGGTTTTTGCGGAAGCGGGGCTCCAGGCGGAGTTGCGCGCGTTCCTGCATCGCGGAATCCGCGAGCACTCCGTGACTAGTGAAGCGCTCGTCTGGCTTTGCAAAGAGCGTGCGGGAGAGTGGGGTGAATTGATCACCCCCGATTTGCTCGGCGCAATCTTGTCCGCCCTCGAGCGGGACCAGCATAACGAAAACAGCCGTGGCAGTAAGCTGCGCGATCTGTTGCTCGATGACCGCGAATTGATTCCCGACATGTTTTCCAGGACCGAGGCCAGCGTGGCGAGAGACGCGATGCGACGCCTCATGTTGACTCCGGTCTTCGACGAGCTGACGAAACGCTCGCTGCTCGCCCGCATCATCAAACTATTTCCCGAGCTGGAAAGCGTCATCACCGGCGAACAGAAGGAAGAGAAGACCGCCGCTCTCGTTGTTTCCTGGAGCAGCCTCGACAAGCGCAAAGCGGAATACGAGGAGCTGATCAACAAGAAGATTCCGGAAAACAGCAAGGAGATTGGCGTCGCGCGCTCTTACGGCGATCTGCGCGAAAACTTTGAGTTCAAGGCGGCGAAGGAAATGCAGGCGGTCCTGATGCGGCGGAAATCGGAGTTGGAAGCGGCTCTGCATAATGCGCGCGGCACCGCCTTCGAGAGCCCGGATACGACCCAGGTTTCGATCGGAACGATCGTGACCCTGCGCGCCTCCGATTCCGGCAAGGAAGAGGTCTACACAGTCCTCGGGGCGTGGGATGGCGATCCGGATCGCGGAATCATCTCTTATCAAACCGCCATCGGCCAGGCCATGCTCGGGCACAAAATAGGTGAAGTTGTTACGCTCGCCGATCAGGAGGAGACGAGGCAATTCGCCATCATTTCGATCGAGCCGGCGCCCGTTGACGTGACGCCGCCCGATCCCTCGCTGCTGGAAGTTCCGGCTGAGGCGTAGGGACGCGTAGCTGCACATCGGCCGCGGCCGGCCTATCCTGCGGCATGGAAAGCACCGCCGCGATCCTGCTGCGCAAGCGCAAGCTGAGCGACACCAGTCTCATCATCTCGTGGTGCACTGAGTCGTTAGGCTGTATCCAGACCGTCGCCCGGGGGGCGCGGCGGGCGAAGAGTCCCTTCGCCGGCAAGCTCGACCTGTTCTTTGAAGCAGAAATCCAGATCGCCCGGAGCAAAAAGTCGGATCTGCACACGCTGACGGAGGTCGCGCTCAAGAACCCATTCGGCGGGATCCGCCAGAATTTTCGCCGGACGCAGACCGCCTCCTATTTCGTCGAATTGATTGAAATTTGCACGGAGTCCGACCATCACGAGCCGGAGCTCTTCGCGCTGCTCCGGCGTGCCTTCACCTATCTCAGCGAAAAGGATCCGAACCTTCGCGCGTTGCTCCATTTCGAGACCGAGCTGGCGCGGATCGCCGGCGTCCATGATGCGAAAATTTTGAAGAGCGATCCGGCGTTGGCGCTGGCGAGTCTTTTCGGCCGGCTGCCGAGCTCGCGGGCGGATCTGCGGAAGTCGCTGGCGGCCCGCTGAGGGAGTTCCATTAAGGAAGGGCGATTTGGAACGCCCCCACGGCGGTTGCAAACCGCCGCTCGTTGGCTGGCGCGCTCTTCCTGGCATAAATAGTAACGACCCTGTTACTTTCGGGCAGTTGCCAGGGCACAGCTCCCTGCACCAACGTTGGTTATGAAATCGTCTCGCCTGTCTCTCGCGTTTGGTTTGTGCCTGGTTGTTTTGGGGTCCCAGGCCAGGGCGAGCGAGAATTTCAAGTTCGACCAGACCCATTCGAGGATCGAATTCAAGGTCCGGCACATGCTCGGAAGCGCGAAAGGCAAGTTCACCAAGTTCAGCGGGACAATTGAGGTCGATCGCGAGCATCCCGAGAAATCGTCGGTCATGGCGACGATTCAGGCAGCGAGCATCGATACCGCGATTGCGAAACGGGACGAACACCTGCGCAACGCGGATTTCTTCAACGTCACGAAGTTTCCTGAAATCACGTTCAAGAGCCGCCGCGTAAAACAAACCGGCCCGAACACCGGAGAAGTCACGGGGGACTTCACCATGCATGGCGTAACCCGCCCGATCACACTCAACATTCAATTGCTCGGCGATCTGGAGTCCGCCGCGAAAAGTTCGACCACCCGCTGGCGCGTGACCACGGCGCCACTCAAACGCAGCGAGTTCAAACTGGGTTGGAACAAAGGCGTCGAGACCGTCACAATGATCGGTGACGACGTTGCGGTCGAGATTCAGATCGAAGCGACCCGCGATCGCTGAGGCGCGGTTCGCTATCCGTTTCCGCGCCTCGACCGGCGGGGGAACCAGTTTTTCGATAAGAAAAAAATCGCCATCACAGGCAGGGCCATAGCGACGGATCCGGCCATCACCATAAGGAGGGTTTTGGTCAAGCCTGGGCCGTGTTCGCGGTCTAGCGGAAGCAAGAGGTGAAGCCAGGGCGGAAGGATCCGCTTCCCGGGTGTTGTAAATGTTGTCCAACATAGGACCGACGTGGCCATCAGTGTGAGGAAGGCTATTAGCCCGAGCTCACGCCTGAATAACGGCAATACGATGCGTCGGTAAGTGCCAAGCCAGCCGCATCCATCCAGGCGCGCCGAATCTTCCAGCTCACGCGGAATCCATCGTGCACTCTGGCAGAGGATAACTACGCTGAAGCCCGAGACGAGCCAGTTGCCGAGCCAGAGTACGAAGAGCGTGGGTTCGACGTCGCGCAAGCCGGGGACGAACGGCGGGAAAATCCAAAATAATCCGGCGACGATGATTGTTCCGAGCACGCCCATCGCACCTTGGCCGCGCCAGTAGAAACGGGTGAGCGCGTTCGCCATCAACGAATAGATCACAAGCATCCCAACGAGATTGATGGCAACGACAATAAGGGAGTTCATGATTTGGCTTTGGCCCCAAGTGCGGCAACGTTAGTTCTCCTTCTATCCTGATGGCACGACATTTCAAATCACGTCGGCGACTCACCGAATGAATACGGGCTTCGATGTGCAGACCGTTGCGCTCATCCTCGCCTGGTTCGGGACCGGTTGCTGGGTGGTTTGCTTCTGGTGGATGCATCGGCTTTCGGGCCGCCAACAAGCCATGCTGGAAGAGTTGCACGAAGTGACGAAGCGGATCGAGAAACTCTCGAAGGCGGAGCATGATATGCTCCAGGAAGTCCATCCCAAGGTCGAAAAAATAGAGGAGTCCGTGAAAGATGTGGCCGTCGCGGTTTCGGCGGAAGATTCCTCCGGTAACGCTGCCAGGCGATGAGAGGTGGGGTATCCTCAGGCCTCGGAGGGACGTGCTTCCGCCCGTCCAGAGCGATGGCTGTGCGAGCCCGGAAGAAGTCGGACGTGCAGAAGCACGTCCCTCCGAGATTCTCGTAGCCATGCGAATCGAGCCGCTCGGAGATTCAGCGTTGATCGTTCGGGTGGTCGATGATTTCGCGCGTGATCCCGAAGCCTCCTTGAATGCGGTGCTCGCCGCCCTTCGCTCGCTCGAGGCCGCCGCAATTCCCGGCGTCACCGAGTTGGCGCCCGCTTATTCTACCGTGGGTGTTTTTTTTGATGTGGCCGAAATTGCTCACGCGGCCCCTGACTTCGATCCGAGCGACTGGCTCAAGACAAGGATCGAGACTGTGCTGAAGATTCACTCCGCCGAAACCGAAGAGCACGATGAAACGCGATTGATTGAAATTCCTGTCTGCTACGATGGCGAGTTCGCTCCCGACCTGGACGACATCGCACGAAGCACCGGCCTGGATGCCGCTGAAGTAATCGAGCGTCATTCTAGCGCGGCGTATCGCGTCGCCTGCGTGGGGTTCATAGCGGGTTTCCCATTCCTGAGTGGGCTGCCGTCGGAGCTGGCCACACCGCGCCGGTCCGTTCCACGCAAGGAAGTTCCGGCCGGCTCGGTCGGAATCGGCGGCGCGCAAACTGGAGTTTACCCGCGAACTTCGCCCGGTGGCTGGAACCTGATCGGGCGCACGCCGATGCGATTGTTCGACGTTCAGTATTCGCCACCGACGATTCTGCAAGCGGGAGACCGGGTGCGTTTGCGTCGGATTTCGCGGGAAGAATTCGACGCCTTCTTGCGATGAAAGTTATCGTGCGTTCGGCGGGATTTCTTACCTCGGTGCAGGACCTCGGTCGCACGGGTTATCGGCGATCTGGAATTGCAATCGGCGGGGCATTGGATTCTCACGCGCTGCGGGTGGCGAATGCGCTGGTCGGCAACGAATGACTCAGCCGCGGGCCTGGAGGCGACGCTGGGCAAGCTGCGCCTTCGCTTTGACGATCAACGCGTCGTGGCGTGGTGCGGGGGCGCATTCGCCATAACCCTCGACGGCGAGAACCTTCCACCCGGTCATGCGGGTTTGGTAGAAAAGGACGAAGAGTTGATCATGACCGCGCCGAAAACTGGAGCGCGCGCCTGGCTGGCGATTTCTGGCGGGATCGATGTGCCGCTGGTCCTCGGCAGCCGGTCCACCGATCTGCGCGGGAATTTCGGTGGCCATGAGGGAAGGGCATTGCGGGATGGTGATGAGTTGCCTCTCGGAACGACGGAGAGCCTCAAGGAGCGGCGGTTTGCAACCGCCGTTTTGGATGGTCGGCGATTGCAAATCGCCGCTCCTTGGATTTCCGCATGGAGCGCGCCAGCGCCCTGGGCGGCGACGAGAGAGCGCGATCTCCTATTGCGATTCGTGAGAGGTTCGAGTTGGGACCGTTTCACTCCGGATGCGCAAGCGTCGTTGGCAACAGCTTCGTTTACGGTCACGTCCGATTCCGATCGCATGGGTGCCCGCCTCGACGGGCCGGACCTGCCTCAGCACGATCCGAGCGATCTGCTTTCGGAAGCCGTTACGCCCGGGACGCTGCAAGTTCCACCAAACGGAAAGCCGATTCTCCTGCTCGGTGATTGCCAAACCATCGGCGGCTATCCCAAGATCGCTCACGTGATTACGGTCGATCTGCCGATTGCCGCGCAACTTTGGCCCGGCGACCCCGTTCGCTTTCACGAAGTCTCTCTCGCCGAGGCGCAGGCGCTTTTGCGGGAACGCGAAGACGACTTCGCCCGCTTCCGCGTGGGCTTGAGTCTGCAGGTGTCATGAATCTCTTCGTCGATCTAAATTCCGATCTCGGGGAAGGCGCGGGCCATGATAACGAGATTCTCGATTTGATTAGCTCGGCCAACATCGCTTGCGGATTTCACGCGGGCGACCCGGCTTCCATTTTTGCTACAATTCAAGCCGCCCTCAAACGTGGTGTCTCGGTCGGAGCACATCCAAGTTTCCTTGATCGCCAGAACTTCGGTCGCACGGAAATGACGATGCCGCCGGCGGAAATTTATTCCTCTGTGGCGTATCAGGTGGGAGCCTTTCAGGCGCTGGTGCGCGCGGCGGGCGGACGGATGAATCACGTCAAACCTCATGGTGCGCTCTACAATATGGCGGCGCGCGACCGAACGCTGGCCGATGTGATTGCGAATGCGGTTTTCGCGCTCGATCCGAAGCTTATCCTCTTCGCGCCCTCGGAGAGCGAACTCGACCGCGCAGCCGCCGCGATTGGATTGGAAATCGCGCCGGAAGTTTTTGCCGATCGCAACTACCTGCCCGATGGGTCGCTTGTCCCGCGATCTGACTCCAACGCCTTTGTGCACGATCCGCTCGAAGCGGCCGATCGCATCATTCGCATTCTGCGGGAAGGCAAGGTTCGCGCGGTCGATGGCACCGATATTTCGGTTTTCGGCACCACCGTTTGCGTCCATGGGGACAACCCGCAGGCCGTCGACTTCGTGCGAAAGCTGGGTGAGCGACTCGATCTGGAAGGTGTGATGATCACGGCGCCTTCGCCCCGGTTATGAAGATATTAAACCGCGGATTACGCGGATATCACGGATGGGAAGATGAAACGCATCCAGGTCTCAAGGCTCACTCTTCCGCTTCATCCGTGTCAATCGCGCGATCCGCGGTTGGAAGGTCTTGGAACTTGTGACAGCAAACCCGAACGAGACTGGGCCGCAAGGCGGAACCCTCGAACGGCGTCTCGGTCCGCTCGATGCGACCATGATTGTGGTCGGCTCGATGATTGGGTCCGGCATTTTTATCACCTCGGCTGAATCGGCCCGCTTGACCGGCGCGCCAGGCTGGCTGCTGCTGGCCTGGGCGGTGGCCGGCTTGATGACAATCACCGGCGCTCTCTGTTGCTCCGAACTGGCGGCGATGATGCCGCGCGCCGGCGGCGTGTATGTTTTTCTGCGCGAAGCCTACGGGCCCTCGGTCGGTTTTCTTTTCGGCTGGACGCTCTTTCTCGTCATCCAAACGGGCACGATCGCTGCGGTCGCGATCGCTTTCGCGAAGTTCGTGGGAGTCTTCGCGCCGGCGATCGCCACGGATAATTACCTGGCCGGGCCGATCCATCTCTTCGGCGGCTACGCCATCGGTCTTTCGACCGAACAGCTCACGGCCATTGCGTTGATCCTTTTGCTCACCTGGACAAATACGCGCGGGCTCGAAACCGGAAAGTTTGTCCAGAACACGTTCACGTTCGCGAAAACGGCCGCTCTCCTGGCGCTGATCGTCATCGGCCTTTCGTTAGGCTGGAAGGCTGACAGCGCGGCGCTCTCCTCGGATTGGTGGAACTCGTGGAGGAACGGATGGAGTCCGCAAATAGCGCAGCCGGGTTTTACGGTCGTGGGCGGCCTCGCGCTCGCGTTGCTCCTCGGCAAGGCGATGGTGGGCCCGGTCTTCGCGCAAACCGCCTGGACGAACGTGACCTTCATCGGAAGTGAAGTGCGCGACCCGGGACGCAATCTCGCGCGCGCGCTCCTGGCCGGCTGCGGACTCGTCGTTATCTTCTACGTCCTCGCCAATCTCGCCTACGTCGCGATCCTTCCGCTCGATGGGATCCAGCACGCTCCCCAAAATCGGGTGGCGGTCGCTGCGATGAATTCGGTGTTTGGAAGCCCGGGCGCGCTCGCCATGGCCGGGGCCATCATGATTTCCACGTTCGGTTGCAACAACGGACTCATTCTCGCCGGTGCGCGCGTCTATTACGCCATGGCCCGCGACCGTCTTTTTTTCCGGCGCATCGGAACGATCAACGCGCGCAATGTCCCGGCCGCGGCTCTGGTCGCGCAGGGAATTTGGGCGGCGTTTCTGACGCTGCCGCGTACCGTCACGACGAACCCGCTGACCGGCGTCGTCAGTTACGGCAACGTCTACACGCAATTACTCGAATACATCGTCTCGGCCGATCTCGTCTTTTATGTGTTGCTGGCCGTCGCCGTTATCGTTCTGCGAAAGAAGCGGCCCGAGGCGGAACGACCTTATCGGACCTGGGGTTATCCAATCGTCCCCATCATCTCGGTGGTGCTGGCCGCGTTCCTGATCGTCGATCTTGCCTACCTCGCGCCCACCACTTCCGGCATCGGCTATCTGTTCGTCCTCACTGGGATCCCCGTTTATTTTGTCTGGCGCCGGGGGTTTTCCGCGGATCCGAGCGCCTGAGGAGCGGGAGCATTTGAACGGATCGCCGGATATTTCGCTCGAAGTTACATGTCATCCCGAGCCGTGTAGACGGCGAAGGACCTCGCAACTGTAAGTTGCGCATCTTGGAATATGCTCGGGCCGACTTCGGGTGTGAGGTCCCTCGGCGTCTGCGCGCCTCGGGATGATAGCTGCAGGGTGCGGGTGCCAGCGGAGCCATCCGCTGCGGTCACGGTCGCACATTCGTGGTCCTCCAAGTTGCACTTGGGAATGCATCTGTCCCGGCAGTTTCACTGCCTGAGCGATCGCACATCTTCCACGACGGCCAATCGGCTCGACGGAGTCTCGCCCTACCAGCGGAGGATTCGAATCAACTCAGGAATACTTCATCCACGTAACACCACGCCCAATCTTCACCCGGTTGAAAAGACCGGACGATCGGATGCCCAGTGGAGTGAAAATGTTTCGTGGCGTGCCGATTCGGCGACGAGTCACAGCAACCGACGTGTCCGCAGATCAGACAAAGTCGCAGGTGGACCCAGGGCGAACCGATCTTCAGGCATTCCTCGCATCCATTCGCGCTCGGAACGGCGTCGGGATTAATTTGATCAAGATGTGCACACTCCTCGTTCACGATTCTCCTTTCGCCCAACTCCCTTCTCATTTCTACTTTTGTTCCTGCTTCGATGAAGAAGAAATCGCCAGGGGTTATCGTTCACGTTGATCAGTATGAGTTCCTGAAGATCAATGCCGGGAAAAGGGAATGGCGGGATGCTTACCACTGGATCCTCTCGCTAAGTTGGCCACAGTTCGCCGCTCTCCTCTCCGGCGCTTACCTCGCCCTTAACGTTGTTTTCGCGCTCTTGTACGAATTTGCCGGCGACTCCATTGCCGAAATGCCGCGTGGCTCTTTCTCGGCCGCGTTCTTCTTTAGCGTCCAAACCCTCGCCCCCGTCGGCTACGGGCACATGTACCCGACGACGCTCTATGGGAACATTCTCACGACGGTCGAGATCATGGTGGGAATGTTCGGGCTGGCGGTGATGACCGGCCTGATCTTCGTCCGGTTCTCGCGTCCGAGCGCCCGCATAGAATTTACCCGGAACGTAGTTATCGCTCCGTTCAACGGCCAGCCAACCTTGATGCTACGGGTGGCAAATCTGCGGCATCACAGCATGGCGGAGGTCGAGTTCAAAGTCATCTTCATGCGCAACGAGGAGATCAAAGAGGGTGACTCCTTTCGCCGTTTCTATCCACTCAAGCTCCATTTCGACCGGCTGATCACGTTCCCAGTGGCCTTAACCCTGTTGCATACGATCGACGAACAAAGCCCGCTTTACGGCATGACCGCCGAGTCGCTGGAGGCGGCGAACGCCCGGCTGGTGGCATCAGTCGTCGGAATCGAAACGGTGATCCAGGCGGCCGTGCAGAGCCAAAAGGATTACTCCTGGAGCGACATTCGTTTCGGCGAACGATTCGTGGAAATCTACACCGAGACAGGTGAGGGGAGACTGACGGTCGATTACGGCCGCCTGCACGAAACCGAGCCGGCTCCTCTTTGAACCGGCAAACCCCCGGTGGCTAGTTGTCCTCTTCCTCGCTGTCGTCCGCCTTCTTTTCCTTGCCCTTTTTAGGCGCGGAGTCGTCAGCTGGTTTCACCTGGACGTTTATTCCCACCAGCTTCCAGGTCCCCTCCTCATCGATATACTTGAGTTCGAAGAAGACCTTGTTCGGCTGTGTCGGATAGGAGCCCTTCATGATCAGGAGCCCATCGCCATTTATCGATGGCGTTTCGTCAAAGTCAGGGTCTTCCTTGACGATGAGCGCGATGTTGATTTTTTTGTCGATGAAGGAGTGGAAAATCTGGAGGAGCTTTTCGGGAGTGACCTGTTTCTGCCAGAGCTGGGCGATCTTCGCGTGGAAATTGTCGAAGCTCTTCGTTTGGACAGCCACGTTGAAGAGAAGAAGGGAGTCGAGGGCGAGTTTCTGGAGTTCTTTCTTTGAGGGCACCTCGCCCGCGTTCACCTCGACTGGAACGGCCTCCACATTGATGCCCATGATTTTCCAGGCCGACGATTCGTAACTGTAAGTGAGCTTGAACGTGACCTTATTCGGTTTGGTCGTGTAATGGCCTTTCAGAACGAGAAGGTCGTCTTTGTTGAATGCCGGTGGAGCATCGAACGTCGGATCGGACTTTGCGATGCTCGAAATGTCGTAGCCCTTGTCGATGAACGCTTGAAATGCCGCGGTAAATTTCTCGAGCGAGAACTGCTTCCGAAACTCAGGCGAGAGCCGCTCCTCGTAGAATCGAGCGAAACTCTTGTCCTGCACGGCCTTGTTGAAAGCGAAGAGTGAATCGAAGACGAGCGCTTTCTGTTCCTTGTCCGATGGCATCTTCGGTGTTGCCCCCTGTAGAGCGAGTGGGAGCAAGAGAAGCAAGAGAATGAGTAATTTGCGCATGGGCAGGGAAGCTGTGGGGTATCCCGAGTGGCGTCAATGCCTTTATCAACAGCGGACCCGCGCCCACGGACGCCATGACCGGGTGCGTGCGGGTTGAGATGTCCTCGATGTTCAATGAGTTTGAGGAAGGACGACCCCGGCGGCGAGCAGTTTTGCTCGGCGCACTGGCATGGGAGAAGGCGAAACCGGCGGAGACCGTCATTCACATCGATGACGAGCAATATTGCCAGCTAACGCGTGCGCTCCGCCCTGCGATCTCGTCCGTTCTCAAGGACCGGCCGGTTGATGTGCCCGGACCCGACGTTTCCGTTGCAGCGGACGAGATCAGCCAGCCGCCTCCGGTAGAGTCCCGCGCTGCCACTTCCGAGCAACCGCCGGGCACGCCGATTGTCTGACGAAATCCGTTTGCGTCCGGTCCATTCAAACGGAGTTTAATCGCTCAACCATTGAGCGATCGGGCCAGCGGGGATCGAGGGATTTCTCCTTCGCTTAATCACTCACTCACGTCAATTCTTCTTATGCGCATCATCTCTTCTTTTCGATTCCTGCTCATGACCGTGCTCCTGCTCGTGATCGACGCTTCCGCCTTCGGGCAGAATTTGCCGAACACGACGCGGCTGCTTCGGTTTCCGGCCATCAACGACCGGCAAATCGTTTTCTGTTACGCCGGCGAACTTTACACCGTGCCCAAGGACGGCGGCACCGCGCGGCGGCTCACCAGCGGCCCGGGTTACAGCTCGTTTCCGCGCTTCTCGCCGGATGGCACGCAGCTCGCCTTCACTTCGCAATACGACGGCAACACCGAGGTCTACGTCATGCCGGGCGAAGGCGGCGTGCCGAAGCGCCTGACCACCACCGCCACGCTCGGCGCGCGACGACATCTCGGACCGGATGGGGCCGAACAACATCGTGATGGCGTGGGAAAACACGAAGCCGCTGGTCGTCTTCCGCTCGCGGATGACGACGTTCAACTCCTTCATCGGCTAGCTCTACACGGTGGGCATGGACGCGGAGCTGCCGCAGCAACTGCCCGTGCCGCGCGGCGGGTTTGCCTCGTTCTCGCCCGACGATTCCAAGATGGCCTTCAACCGCGTCTTCCGCGAGTTCCGCACCTGGAAACATTATCGCGGCGGCATGGCGGACGACGTCTGGATCTACGATTTCAAGACCGGCGCGACCGAAAACCTGACCAACAACGAAGCGCAGGACATCTGCCCGATGTGGGGGCCGGACAACCGCATCTATTTCGTCTCCGATCGCGACGGCACGGATGAATCTTTTCTCGACCGATCTGGCCGGCAAGGAAACGAAGCAGCTCACCACCTTCAAGGATTTCGACATCAAGTTTCCTTCGATCGGCAAGGACGCGATCGTCTTCGAACAGGCGGGCTACATCTGGCGTTACGATCTCGCCAGCGGCAAGGCGGCGGCGGTCCCGATCGAGATCAAGGAAGATCTCGCCTCCGGCCGGTCCGCGTTCGTCGACGCGTCGAAAAACAACATTCAGTCGGTCAGCACCGCGCCGGATGCGCAGCGGGTCATTGTGGTCGCGCGCGGCGATCTTTTCTCCGTGCCGGTGAAAGACGGCACGGCGCGCAATCTGACGAAGACCTCCAACGCGCATGAGCGCGACGCGGTTTGGTCGCCGGACGGCAAATGGATCGCCTACAACTCGGACGCGACCGGCGAGAACGAGCTCTATGTCCGCTCCCAGGATGGCAAAGGCCAGCCGCAACAGATCACCAGCGGCGCGGACACTTATTATTATCAGGCGATCTGGTCGCCCGACAGCAAGAAGCTGCTTTGGGGCGATCGCTTGCAGCGGCTGCGCTATGTCGATGTCGCCAGCAAGGCCGTGACGCAGGTCGATCAGGACAAGGAGGGCGAGATTCCGGTTACGATTGGTCGCCCGACAGCCAGTGGATCGCCTGGTCGCGGCCGGAGGAGAACGGTAGCCGACAAAGTTTATCTCTTCTCCACCGCCGACAAGAAGACGACGGCGGTGACGGACGATTGGTATTCGGCCGACAACGCTACCTTCAGCGACGACGGCAAATATCTGATGCTCACCTCGAGCCGCGATTTCAGGCCGATCTTCGGCCAGGCCGATTTCTCGAATGTCTATCGCGACATGGAGCGGGTTTATCTCGTGACGCTCTCCAAGGAAACCGAGTCACCACTCGGTCCGCGCAGCGACGAAGTCGGGAAGAAGAAGGAAAAGGACAAGAGAAGACGGCGAAAAGAAGAGACTCCGATAAAAAAGCGGACGAGAAGAAATCCGACGACAAGAAGGCTGGCGACGCCAAGGACAAAGACAAAGACAAGGACAAGGAAGCCAAGAAAGCCGTGGTCGTTAAGGTCGACCTCGACGGCATCCAGGACCGCCTCGTCGCTCTTGAAATTCCGCCCGGCAATTACAGCAATCTTGCGCCTGGTCGACGACCGGATTTTTTACCTTCGCCGCACCGTAGGTGACCAGGCGGACGACGACGACGATGGAGGCGGCGATGATGCCGCAACGGCATCTCTGCGTTTACAGCCTGGAAGACCGCAAGGAGACCGTCCTCGGCGACGTCAACAGTTACGAGATCACCGCTGACGGCAAGAAGATGCTGGTGAAGATCAAGAAGGACTACGCCATCATCGATCTGCCGAAGGAGAAGCTCGAGACCAAGGACCACGGGTTGAAGTTGGCCGGGCTCGACATGCAGCTCGATCGCCACGCGGAGTGGAACCAGATCTACCACGAAGCCTGGCGGCAAATGCGCGATTTCTTCTACGCGCCGAACATGAACGGCGTCGATTGGAAGGCGATGCGCGACAAGTACGCCGCGCTCCTGCCGTTCGTGAATCATCGCAACGATCTCACCTATCTGATCGGCGAACTGATCGGTGAGTTGAACAACGGCCACGCCTACGTCGGCGGCGGCGAACGGCCTGAGACGCCGCGCATCAAGCTCGGTCTGCTCGGCGCCGAGTTATCCCGCGATCCGGCGAGGAAGGCCTATCGCATCGAGCGGATTCTGCCGGGCGAGAATTGGAACAAACACGCCGTTCGCCGCTCACCGCCATCGGGGTGAATGTGAAGCCGGGCGATTACATCCTCGCGATCAACGGCACGCCGGTTTCCACTTTGCCGAATCTTTACGACGCCCTGATCGGCACCGCGGACAAGCAGGTCATCCTGCGCGTGAATTCAAAGCCGGCGGACGATGGCGCGCGTGACATCACGGTGGTGCCGATCGCCGACGAATCGCCGCTTTATTACCAGGCCTGGGTGCAGAAGAACATCGATGAAGTCAGCAAGAAGACGAACGGCGAAGTCGGCTACATCCACATCCCCGACATGGGGCAGGCGGGCTTGAACGAATTCACCAAGCAATACTTCCCGCAGATCAACAAGAAGGCGCTCATCGTGGACGTGCGCGGCAACGGCGGCGGCTTTGTTTCGCCGCTCGTGATCGAGCGGCTGCGGCGCGCGCTGGTCATGATTGAGATGGCGCGCAACGGCACCCCGCAAACCAATCCGCCGCAGACTTTCGTCGGCCCGATGGTTGCCTTGTGCGACGAATTCTCCGCTTCCGACGGCGACATCTTCCCCTATCGCTTCAAGGCGATGGGCCTGGGCAAATTGATCGGCAAACGCACCTGGGGCGGCGTGGTCGGCATTCGCAACCCGCTTCCGCTGACCGACGGCGGCCAGCTCTTCCGGCCGGAGTTTGCGCCCTACTCGAAGGACGGCAAGGACTGGGTCATCGAAGGCCACGGCGTCGATCCCGACATCGTGGTCGATAACGATCCCGCGAAAGAATTCAAAGGCGAAGACCAGCAGCTCGACCGCGCCATCCAGGAGATCCAAACCGAGCTGAAGACCAAGCGCTACGACCTGCCGCCCATTCCGCCTTACCCGAACCGCAATCCAGTCGAACGGGCAACTGATCCGCCTGCTCGTGCTCGCTGATCGATCTCTCTATGAAAGCGCTCCGCTACTTCTTCTGCGTCGTCCTTCCACCCGTCGCCGTTCTCATGACCGGGCGGATACTTAGCTTTTTCCTGAGCCTCCTGCTGACTCTGCTCGGTTGGGTGCCTGGCGTGATCCACGCCTGCCTGGTGGTCAACGACTACCAGGCCGAGCACCGGCGCTGACCTGCTTGTCATCCCGAGCGAAGTCGAGAGACCCGGCTTTCTGATATCGACGTCGCCCGGCGCAAGACGGGGTCCTTCGACTCCGCTTTCGCTCAGGATGACAGTGGCGTCGTCGGCATCCTCCAACAGCGGGGCTGCCCGTTCCTCGCTCGAGCGCCCTGGGCTCGACAACTTCTTTGGAAACATTCAAACGCCGGTAGTTTCTCGCCGGTCAGGGTAAGGACGACGGCCAGATGAACGCGCAATACTTCCGCATCTTTCGCTGGCACGTCTTGCGTCATTTGCGGCGCCATCCGCTCCTGGCGGCCTTGAACGTCTTGAGCATGGCGCTCGGAGTTGCGGTTTATCTTGCCACCCAGATAGCCAATCACAGTGCCAACCGCGCCTTCGCCGCAACGGTTGATATGGTGGCCGGCAAAGCAGACCTCCAGATCACAGCCGACGCCCGGAATCTTTCCGAGACGGTCTTCCCGATGGCCGCGTCTGTCCCTGGCATCTCCGCCGCGACTCCGATCGTGCGCGGTTTCGTTACGTTGCCCGATTTTCCGGGGGAATATCTTGAGATTCTGGGGATCGATATTTTCACGAACGCGCCGTTCCGGACATTCGATCCGACTGACTTTGATGCCGAAAAGTTTGATCTTCAGCGCTGGTTGACCGGTCCGGGTGCGATCGCGGTCACCCAGGAATTTGTCGCCAGGCACAAGCTGAAGACCGGCGACAAGATTCGGGCGCGAGTGAACACCGTCGATTATGAGTTGGGGGTCGGATTCATCCTCCGAAGTGAAGGAGCTTTCGATTCGAGTTTTGCGGCGATCGACATCGGATGGGCCCAGGAATTATTGGGCCGCCGTGGAGAACTTAGCGCCATTCAATTGCGGCTGACGAATCCACGCGATCGCGACAAAACCGTGGCGGCCCTTCGCAAGATCCTGCCGAAGGACGTGATGGTGGCAGCGCCCGCTCAGCGGACGGAAGAGGTGAACAAGATGCTGGGTGGCTTCGAGCTGAATCTCGCAGCGATGAGTCTGCTCTCTCTGGTCGTCGGGATGTTTCTCATTTACAACACCGTCTCCGCCTCGGTCGCCCGCCGCGGTCGCGAGATTGGAATATTGCGTTCGCTAGGCGTCACCCGGAACGAGATCCGGGCGCTTTTCCTGGGGGAGGCGATCGTCCTTGGTTCGATCGGGGCGACCGTGGGCCTGGCAGGAGGGCTCCTCCTGGCGAAGGTCCTGGTGGGTGCGGTCGCCGAAACGATCTCGTCCCTTTACGTCCTCGTGAACGTGAAGGAGGCGGCCCTGGATCCATGGACTTTCGTCATCGCCTGGGCAATTGGTCTGGCCTCGGTCATCGCCTCGGCATGGTTGCCTGCGCACAGCGCGGCGCATCTGGACCCCGTCCGCGCCCTCCATGGCGGCGCGGCTCTGGAAAGGTCGGTGGCGCCATCACCTGCCTGGTTATGGAGTGGATTGATTTCCCTTGTCCTGGCGGCGGTTTTTTCTTTTCTCGCCCTCTCGACCGGTCCGCCGTGGCTCGGTTTTATCGCCACATTTTTTGTCCTGGCCGGCTTCTCCCTTCTGGTGCCGTGGGCGACGATGCATTTCAGCTCGGGGGCGGGAAGACTTTTTCGCGCGCTCCGGCGCTACCGAAGAAAAGCCTCAATCGAGGCTGAGCTGGGCGCGGCGAATCTGTCCCGCGCGCTTCTCCGAAATTCCATCACGATTGCCGCGCTTGCGGCGGCGGTCGCGATGACGGTTGGAGTGAGCGTGATGGTCTTCTCCTTCCGCCAAACAGTCGCGACGTGGATTAACGACACGTTGATCGCGGACCTCTTCATTGCGCCAGCTTCGAACGAACTCGTCGGGCCTTCTTCCTTTGTGCCGCCGGCGGCCGTGCAGTTTCTGCAAAGTCATCCGGCAGTCGAGACCGTGGATACATTTCGCGAGATAACTTTGCCGATGGGTGACTCGAGCGCGGCGGTTGCGGTCATCCGCGGCAGCGAGCGGCGGCACTTCCAATTCGTCCGAGGCGACGCCCCGGAGATCCTGCGTCGGTTTCTGAGCGAGCCTTGCGTTCTTGTCTCGGAGAGCTTCGCGCGACGCCACCTCCTTCGTGAGGGACAGTCGATTGACCTGACCACGCCCGAGGCCGTTCGCCAGTTCCCTGTCGCCGGGATCTTTTATGATTATTCGCGCGACCAGGGGATCGTCTATCTGAGCCAGCGGAGCTTCATCCAGTTCTGGCATGACGACCGGGTGAACAGCGTGGCTGTCTTTTTAAAGAAAGCTTCTCTTGCGGAAGCGTTGACTAGTGAGTTTAGGAAAAAATTCAGCCGCGACGGTCAGTTCGTGATCTATTCGAATGGGTCGTTGCGGACGCGCGTTTTCGAAATCTTCGACCAAACCTTTGCCGTGACATACGTGTTGCGGACTATCGCTATCATCGTGGCGATCACGGGCATCTTTCTCTCCCTCACGATCCTGATCGCGGAACGTTCCCGTGAGTTGGCGATCGTGCGAGCCATCGGCGGAAGCCGGGGACAGATACGGAGGCTGTTGCTGTGGGAAACGGCCTTGCTCGGAGTGCTGGCGGCGGTGATTGGAGTCGCCTCCGGCCTTTGCCTCTCGTTGGTGCTCACCGGGGTGATCAACCGCGCGTTCTTTGGCTGGACGATTCAGCTCGCGTTTCCGTGGCGTTCCCTCGCCCTGACGCCCTTTTGGATTTTCGTCGCGGCCGTGCTCGCGCGGCGTTCTGCCAGCATGGAGGGCGGGAAGGCTCATTCTCGCCGAAAGCTTGCGCAACGAATGAAGAAGAGACTGGAACTCAGAATTCGCGCTGTAGCCGCTTCGCTGGGCGAAGCGCGGGCGCGGCTTTGGTCCTGGCCTCGCTCCCGCGCCGCCCACAGGGCGGCGGCTACAGGATTAATGTTGCTCGCGCTTGCCGCGGTCTCAGCCGATTGGAAAACGGCGCAGCCAGGATGGCAATACGAATTTCCGAAGGACCATCATGCGCACCGTGATTTCAAAACGGAATGGTGGTATTTCACCGGTAATCTGTTGGACGCGGAGGGGCACCGTTTTGGATACGAGCTGACTTTCTTTCGCCAGGGTATTCAGCCTCTCGCCGAGCGGGACCCAAACTCGTCGCGCTTCGTTGTCGACGATTTGAAGTTCGCCCACTTCGCACTCACGGACGTTGAGAAGGAGCGTTTCCGCTTCGAACAAAAAACAAGTCGCGGCGCATTTGGCGAGGCCGGTTTTGACAATGGCAAGCGCCTGGCCTGGATCGATAACTGGACGCTCAGCGCGAATGGCCCAGACGGGTTCGATCTAACGGCCACGGGCCCGCAGGGCGCGATCCACCTAAACTTGCGTGCGACCAAGGCGCCGGTCGTTCATGGAGAAAACGGCGTCAGCGTCAAAGCCACCGCCAACGGACACGCCTCTCATTATTATTCGATCCCGCGCCTGGAGACGACTGGCGAGTTGTTGGTGGATGGGAAAACGCGTTCGTTGCGCGGCGAGAGCTGGTTCGATCACGAGTGGGCAACGGGCCAACTGGCGGAGGATCAGGCCGGCTGGGATTGGATTTGTCTGCAATGGGAGGATGGGACGGAGCTGATGCTTTACCAGATGCGGCTCAAGAGTAACGACGGACCGGATTCGAGTTCCAGCGGGACCTGGATCGCTGCCGACGGCGTGGCCACGCATTTGCGCAGCTCAGATTTCCGGATGACGCCGACCGCATTTTGGAAAAGCAAAGCGAACGGTGCGCAATATCCGATTGGCTGGCGCATCACGCTGCCGGGACAACGGGCCGAATTTGTCGTCCGGGCGGCTCTGGAAAATCAGGAGCTGGCGCTTGGGCCGATCACGTATTGGGAGGGAGCGATCGACGCGAGCGGGACCCGGGAAGGAAAAGCGATCAAGGGCCGCGGGTATCTGGAGTTGACCGGATATGCCGGGAGGCTGGGGGAGATGTTAAATCGTTGAATCGGGGACACCGTTTTTAACGATGTAACCCTTTTAACGAACGCCAACGCCTACGCCTGGGTATGCCGGGCGTAATGAACTTCCGCGCCCTTCGGCAGGAGCCGTTTGCGGCCCCGCTGGCGACGGCGGGCGAGACAGGCTCGTCCGGCCTTCGTGCTCATGCGCGCGCGAAAACCGTGCTGATTCTTTCGGGTGCGCTTCGAGCGCTGTAGAGTGCGTTTCATACCGTTACGGACTGGAGAGCGGCTACATTAGAGGCGACGCTTGCTTTGTCAATCTCCCCTCCTGCTCATGATCCTGATCCTGCTCTTGATCTGTCGGGCCAGGGAAGAACGGGATCAGGAGTAAGATCAGGAGCAGGCAAGAACATGCATATCCGCATTGCCACAGCGGTCCCTTTATGGAATAAGGGTAGCCCCCATGAGCGAAGTCGTCATCGAGCCCGCAATTTTTGAAGACTTGGACGAACTGTCCAACCTGCTGGGCGAGCTTTTCAGCGAGGAAAAGGATTTCCGCCCCAACAAGCACAAGCAGCTCCAGGGACTGCGGTTGATCTTCGAGGAGCCCAATCGCGGGCGCGTTTTTGTCCTCCGGCGGGACCGCACGATCGTCGGCATGATCAATTTGCTTTTCACAATCAGCACGGCCGAGGGCGGTTTCGTCCTCCTTTTGGAAGACCTGGTGGTGCACGACTCGTTTCGCGGCCACGGCTATGGCTCGCAGCTGCTCGAGTACGCGATCAATTTCGCGAAACAAAAGAAGTTCCTGCGCATCACTTTGCTGACGGACCGTCCGGAGCTGCGCTCGCAGAATTTCTTTAAGCGCCACGGCTTCTACGAATCCCCCATGTTGCCGATGCGCCTGCTCATTTCCTCGGAGTCCCCCGCCGAGGTGAAGTTGTAAAACGGGGCGCGTCCGCCTTGTTTCAGCTGTAGGCTCGCCCTGGTTATGCAAGGCACCTTCCGGCTCTTCCAATTCCGTGGCATCCAGGTCTACCTGCACTTTTCCTGGTTCTTCATCGCGATTTATCAGTTCACCCAGCGTCTGGGTAATTATCACTCGCCGCTCTTTGCGGCCTACGAATACCTAGCCCTCTTCGCCATCGTCCTTCTCCACGAATTCGGTCACGCCTTGGCCTGCCGGCAAACCGGCGGCACCGCCGATCACATCGTCTTGTGGCCACTCGGCGGGATCGCGTTCGTCAACCCGCCGCGCCGCCCGGGAGCCGTGCTCTGGAGCATAGCGGCCGGACCGTTGGTGAACGTCGCACTCGCCCCCGTGCTGGCGTTGCTCGTATTTTTCGCCGCGCGAGCGGGATTGGCTGAGAGCGCGCCAGACACGTTCCGGCTCATTGGGATGGTCCATAACATCAACCTCCTCCTGCTCATTTTTAATATGCTTCCGGTTTACCCCCTCGATGGAGGACAGATTCTGCAGGCGTTGCTCTGGTTTCCACTGGGAGAGATTCGCAGCCTGCAAATCGCGAGTGTGATTGGCTTTATTGGCGCACTTGTTCTGGCAGGCCTTGCGTTTTGGTTGGGGTTAATGGAGCCATGGTTGATTGCCATAATGGCCTTCTTTCTTATCAGCCGCGCCTTCGCCGGCTGGCAGTACGCCAAGGCGATGATCGCGGAGAAAAAGGCCGCGGAAGCGCCGCCGAATCTGCCTCAGATTTGAGATGTAGAGGCGCTCGCGGCGGCGAGCACTTTCCCATAGGCGTCGGCGCTTGACGCGAGCGCCGCTACATCATGCTGTCCGCTGCCCACATCATTTTCCCCTGACAATAGCCCAGCGTTTTAACGCTGGGCCTCGATGATAAGAAGGAACAAGTCCCGCAGGGACGAAAGAACTGTGCCCTGTTTGCTCACGCTCCTTTCGTCCCTGCGGGGACTTCATTTTGTGGTCGTCCGATCTCCCAGCGTTAAAACGCTGGGCTATTCTCAGGAGAAGAAGACGTTCGACCTACCGGGCATTGGTCGCCGCCGCGACCAAATGGCGGCAAACACGGCAGGGCGGCGCTAAGGCTTCGTTGCCGTATCGATCCAGGCAGCCATCTGCGAGACCAGGCGCGGTTTGAGTTCCGCGCGGAAACTGACTTCATCACTCGCTTTCTCCACCGCTTTCGCCGCGGCGGGCGGAAGCTCTGATTTCGCGTAGCCTCCAGCTCAGCAATGCGAGCGGTGTCGGAGAAGAAAGTAAACAAACCGGGCCCATAACTGTTCGCCGCGAGCGCGTCGGTTTTCGCGAGGAGCTGCTTCATGTTGGCCTTGGCAAACTCCCACGCCACCTCCGGATGCTCGCTTTGCCGCGCCACCTTGGCCACGAGATAAATCGCGCGACTCGTCGGCAATTCGTCGCCGAGGGAAATCTTCAGGGTCAGGGCGGCGAGTTTTGGATCGATCGCGGACGCGAGGCCGTCGTAATAATTTTGCTTCTCTTCGATGCTCGTCGTTTTCAGACCGAGCTCATGCAGCTTGTTCCAGGTTGCTTCATCTGCGTAACGCCCGACGACCGCAAAGACCTGCGGCCGCAGGTCGGGCGCGAGCGATTTCGGATTGGACAGATATTTTTGAAAGCGCTCGCGGCAGCCGGTCAAAATCTCTTCGTCGCCGAGATCACCCAGGGCCTTGATCAAACTGCCTCGCAACAAAGCGATCTTGGTCGGCTCGTCCTTTTTCGGTTCCCACCCGACCTGGTCGAAGGAAGATCGAAGGATGGAGCGCGCATACTTTTGGAACTGCTCCCGGCGCGGCTCGCCGGCCAGGAGACGATTGAGGAAATCGAACACGTGCATGATTTGTTCGCGTTCCGCCAGTTCGCCTTTCGTCGGCAGTTTTTCGATCAGATCGAGATAGAGCGAAAGAGGGGCGCGGTTTGCCTGCACCAGGGCCCACGCGTCCGACATGAGATTGACCCGGTCGGCCGAAGCGAGCTTCGGCAGTTCCGCCAGAAGCAATTTCCAGGATGCTTCGTCATAATGGACGCGATAATTGCCGGCGCCCGCCACGTTCAATTTCACCGCGCGTCCGGCCGGGATGGCCGGGAGATCGACTGTCTTCGAGGTCATGAGCAAACTGACCGGGGCCGTTTCGCCCGCGATCGAATAGGTGAGGGGAATCTTCCACTCGAGCGGCGGCGCCTTCGGGAAGTTCACCGTGAAGCGTTCCTGCGTCAGAGTGATTTTGCCGCTCGCATCACGCGTCACGTTCACGATCGGAAATCCGGGCTGCTCCGTCCAGGCCGCCGCGATTTCGCCGACCGGTTTGCCCGAAGCTTCCGAAAGCGAATTCCAGAGATCCGCCGTCGTCGTATTCGAAAGCTTGTGGGCGGCCATGTATTGGCGGATGCCGTCTCGGAAAACTTCTTCGCCGAGAAAGCTCTCGAGCATCGTGATGAAAGACATGCCTTTCCGGTAAGTGATATCGTCGAAGGCGCTGCTCGCCTCCGCTTCGTTGGCGATCGGTTGCTGGATCGGATGCGTGGTCGATCGCGCGTCTCCTTCCATGGCGGCTTCCTTGCCGATCCCATGCCGGCGCGTGGGATCGCGCGGCGCGTTTTTGCTCAGCCAGACTTCCCATTCGGGATTGAAATTTCGCGGTGCACTTGGTTCCCATCCATGAGGCGAATCCTTCATTGAGCCAGAGATTGTCCCACCAGGCCATGGTGACGAGATCGCCGAACCACATGTGGGCCGTCTCGTGCGCGATCACTTCATAAATGCCCTGTTTGGTTTCGGCCGAGGAATTCGCCGGATCGAACAAGAGGCGCGATTCGTAGTAAGTGATCCCGCCCCAGTTTTCCATGGCCCCGCCGAATCCGCCGGGGACCGCAATATGGTCGATCTTCGGGAGGGGATAAGGGATGCCGAAGTAATCGTTGAAGTAGGTCAGGATCTGCTGCGAACTATCGAGCGCGTAACGACCCATGACCGACTTTGCCTTTGGTGGTGACCACGCCGTGATCCACATTTTTCAGCCTCGCAGAAAGGATCTCCAGTTCGCCGGCGCAGAAGACATTGAGATAGCTCGCCATCGGTGGCGTGGCCGCGAACCGGATTTCTTTGCCGCCCGCGACCTTCGTCTCTTTCTCCACCGGCATGTTTGACACGGCGGTGAAATTCCCGGGAACAACGGCGGTCAATTGGAAACGGGCGCGAAAGCTCGGCTCATCCCAGCACGGGAAAAAGCGACGCGCATCCGTCGCTTCGAATTGAGTTCCGAGCATGATCTTCTTCGCGCCCGTGCCTTGCTCCTGGTACGGCGCATAGTGGAGTCCTTGTCCCTGCTGGTTAATCTTGCCGGTGAACTTCAGCTCGAGACTATGCGGGCCGGCCGGCTAGCTCGTCTGCCAGCGTAATAGTCAGCGTTTCCTCCTTTGGATCGAACTTTATGGCCGATGGCGGGATCGCCTTTCCATCGACCGAGGCGCTGCGTGATCTTGATCTCCAGGGCGTTCAAGACCAGTTGGCGAACCGGTTGCGTGACCTTCAGCTTGACGGTTTCCGATCCCGAAAAGACGAACTTTCCCAGGTCGGGGACAATTCGAATGGCGTATTCTTCCGGCACGACATGCTTTGGCAGTTTCCCCGGCGTGGAGGCAAAATCGAAAGGTTTTTCAGCGCTCAAGGTGGTGAGAGAAAGAAGAAAGGTTGCGGCGCAGAAAAGGAGACGCGGAGACGACATGCGTCCACTAAACAACGCGGCGGCCTTTCCTCAAGGAGCGGCGGCTTATCCCTGTCATCCCGAGCGAAGTCGAGGGTGCCCGTGGAAAATCGCTCGACGGGCCACGGGCTCCCTCGGCTCGCATCGCTCCGCTCGGGATGACAGCGCGAATCTCCCTTGTTTATTGCACGACGAGCACAAGTAGCAATTGCCCGTCGCCAACCTGTGGACCTTTGATCACCAGCGGGCTGGCTTTGCTCAATCTCGCTTCCGTTTCGAGGAGCACGCTTTTCTCCTGAAACAATTTCAGGTTGAGAAGGTAACCCGCTTCCGTCTCGCCTTTGGAATCGACGTGGAGGGAAAAGTATTTGCTCGACGCCAGCCAATCCTCCGAGCCGGTGACCAGCGTCTTCCGTGACTGGCCGATCACCTTGAATTGGTTGTAGCCGAACAACGACTTGAGCGTGCCTTCGATCCGATGAGCTCTGGCGGGATTTCATCCGGCTTCTCAACATTGTTGGCGATGACCAGGCCGCTCCATACCATCTGCGCTGCGCCCAGCCGACCTGCGTCTCCCGCAATCAGCGCTGCAGATCAGGCCAAGCAGGAAATAGGAGCGCCTGGTGCATCGGAATTACTTCGTGGCGTATTCCGAGGGCAGCGATTGCAGCCCTTCCGTCCAGAGAACGGTCACCTTGTCTTCCTTCAATTCAAACATCGAAATCGTCGCGTTCGGGCTCAACGCCGGATCGACCCGCGCGTTCAGGATTTGGGTGAGATACTGCGATTGATCGGTCGGGGCCTTCTCGCGCATGACAAAAAATGCGCAGACACAAAAGATCGCAAGGGAGGTGGCGCCTACCCAAACCAGTCGGCCGATCGGCCAGAAAGCAGGCCGCGGCGGCGGCCTTGTCCGGCCACTTGTCGCGCGCGCGTCCTCCGCGATGCGCTCGCGCAGTTGATGGTGGAAAAACTCCTCGTTGCCCATCGCGCGACCCTGCAGTTGCTCCTTCAAGAACGCGCCGAGCTTGTGAGCGTCGCGCTTCTCAGCTTCCGCGGCCGCCTTGTCCGGCAGCGCAGCTTCAAACTCGGCGAGCTCTGCCCCGCTCAGCTCATCGTCGAGCCACGCGGTCCACTTTTCCTCAAACGTTTTCATAAAGGTCTCTCAATAGGTTCTGCAGTTTCTTGCGGGCATAGAACAGCCGCGACATGACCGTGCCGATCGAGCAGCCCAGCGCCTCGGCGATTTCGTGGTATTGCATGTCCTCAGTTTCCTTCATCAAAATGACGGCGCGATGTTCCGGCGACAGCTGCGCGATCGCCTCGTCGATCCGCGCCCGAATTTCGCGCTGCTCCATGCGCTGGTGGGGCAGCGCGTCCGCCTTCGGCACAGTGCGCGACGCCGGATCGATATCCTTCAATTGGATGGCGTCATCGAACTCCGCGCCCGAGCCTTTTACCTGCTTCTTGCGCAGCCAGTCAATGGTCACGTTCGTCACGATCCGATACATCCAGGTGTAGAACGACGATTGGCCGCGGAAGCGTCCGATCGATTTCCACGCCTTCAGGAAACTGTCCTGGGCCAGATCCCAGGCGTCCTGCTCGTTATGTACCATGTTGTAGATCATGCCAAAAACTCGGGTGCGGTAGCGGCCGACCAGTTGGTCGAATGCTTCGGAGTCGCCCGCCTGGCACTGTTTGACCAGGTCGAGTTCCGAGACATCGGCCTGAGCCGGAGTCGCTTCCGTATGCATGTTGGACGGGAGAGGCGGCTATTTCATTCAACGCCGCTCACAGGCTGCCGAAGCGGCGGAGCCACTCGCCCCGGTACTTGTCCCATGAGGGTGATGATTCCGTCCCGGACCTCGAAGAGGCGTTGCTGGAGAACGGCGTGTTGCGGCGGCGTAATGAGCGCCTCGGAGAGTAATTGGGCGCCCGCTTCCATGGAGACGGTGATCGCTTTCAAGGCGCGCTTGAGATAGGCGATCGTCATTCCGATTTCATCGACATCGTCGTCGCTCAGGGCCGCGGCCAGTTTTGCGCTGGCCAGGGCGGAGTGCGTGGCCAATTTCACCGCGGCGGGCTCGTTCTGGAGCGCGGCCTGTTCGTCGAAGAGTTGGTCGATCCAGACCGTCAGGGCGAAGGCCGCGCGATAAAGGCGTGATCCTCAAAGCCGTCGACCGGCTGGATATTGTTCTGCGTGCGCCGGAGCGTCGTTTTCATCTGAGATCGATTCTTCCGCGAGCAACGCATCCACTTCGTCGCTCCAGGTGTCGCCGTTGAGCAACTGAGTCCAACCCATTTCGCGCGCGATGATCTGGTCGCGCTGCGGATGATCGAGGTACTTCTCGAGCAGCTCCATGTACTTCTCGGTTTTGTGATCCTGCTGCTGGAGAAAACGTTCCCACTCGTATTCGTCCCAGACCCGATCGGGCTCATGCTCGTACCCGGACATACTTTGATCTAGGCCAGCTTACGCAGCCGCGCAAAAGTTTTTGCGCCGCCGATTCGCCGCATTCTGGCAGGGCAAGACTCTGGCGAGCCAGTCGCGCCTGGTCTAAGGAAAGCAAAATGCTTTCACCAGCGCGATCGCTCCGGCCGATCCGGGAGGCGCTAATAGCCGCGGCCCGGCGCGGCGTAATTGCTCTTGTAGGAGAGCATGCTGCCTTCGCCCGGCGCTGTCTTGAAACCTTCGGATTCCGTCTTTGCTCCAGGCGGTCAGGTTTCCCCCTGGGAGCCAGGCTTTCCTCCACCCAGCGTCCTCCTCGATGGCTCCCAAGTTCGCCGATCACCCAATAGTAACGCTTGCCGTCGATCACCCTGTACTTTGATCCGGCGCTCTGCGGTCGCGGCCTGGTCGATGGCGACCTGTCCGGTGATCTTTTGGCCGGGCTCTACATCTACCTTCATGGCCACGCCGCCGGCTGTGAATTTCTCTCCCTGGACATCAGAGGCGATCACTTTCCTTTTGCCCGCGGAAACAACGAGCAGGTACCTGATGATCCTTTACTGCATTACTCCTGGCGTTGAACTGAACGACGTAGTTGCCGGGGTTGAGGTTTTGGGTTGCGAAGGTGGCATTCGCACTCATCGGCCCTTGGAACGCGACTTTACCGTTGGCGTCAAAAACCGTCACGTCCATTGAAGGGACGCGACCATGAGCCGTGGGGCAAAGCCCAGAAGAAGGGCAAACGCGGAAAGGAGGCATGGTTAATTTGTTAAGCGGATGTGTTCTCATAATTTCTCCATTGGTTGGGTTAGATCTGACGATGTTTTGAAGAGAGGCCCGCTCTGGGTTGCCAGGAATCCGGATGAGTTGCATGTAACCATCCTCTCCTCACTTCGACACCGCGCCATATCCACTTGGTGGGAAAGGGGCGGACCAGTTGCGACGGGATTTGCTCAGGATTTGGGCAGCTGCTCTTGAGGCCGTTCCTATTAGATGGAACAGTGATTTTCGAGACGGCTAAGTCTCGTCTCGGATCGTTATGAAGAGGCTGGGGTCAAATGGACGGCGACGGCGATCTATCATCGCTTTTGAAATGGTGCGGCTGGATCGCACCGCGGCGGAGCCGCTCCATCACCAACTCTACCGGCAAATTCGCGATGAGTTAAGATCGGGAAACTTTAGCCGAAGTTCGTCACGGTTGCCTTCCTCACGAGCGCTGGCCGCGGACCTCGGCATTTCGAGAGTCACCGTTAATCTGGCCTTTTCTGAGCTTCAGGCGGAAGGCTATCTCGTAGCGAAAACCGGTTCAGGCACATTCGTGGCAGATCCGTTGCCCGACGCATTCCTGAGTGCGGACCAAGGGAAGGAGTCTCCGCAGCTGGCGCAGGAGACGCGGCTTTCCGATCGGGTGAATCAAGATCCCAGATGAACGTTTGGGGCAGCAATTTGATCTGGGCCCAACGAATGCCGCTCCCGGAGTCTTGCTGACGTCGGGCATTCCCGCGGTGGATGAATTTCCCATGGCGGTCTGGGAACGTCTTCGCGCGCAGGTCCTGGCGAAAAAGGGAGTGAATTTATTGCGCTATGGCTCCAATCGCGGCGACGCCGATCTGCGGGAGGCGGTCGCGGCCTACTTGTGTGATTTCCGGGGAGCGCATTGTCATGCCGAGCAAATCCTTATCGTGGCGGGAATGCAGCAGGCGATGCTGATCAGCGCTCTGGCTGTGTTGAACCCGGGTGATGGGGCCTGGATCGAGGATCCCGGTTTTCATCAGGCCCGCAAGGTGTTCGCCCTGGCGGGGGCAACGACTCTGCCGCGTCCGGTCGATGCGGAAGGAATCGTTATCCAGGGGGCGCCGAGCCGCCCGCGGCCCAGGATGATTTACGTCACCCCGTCCCATCAATTTCCGCTCGGTGTCACGATGAGCTTAAGACGAAGGAAGGCTTTGCTCGAATTCGCGGAAACACGCGGCGCCTACATTCTGGAGGATGATTACAACGCCGAATTTCGCTTCAGCGGCCCGCCGCTTCCCTGTCTTCAGGGACTCGATCGAAGCGGGCGCGTGATCTATGCGGGCACCATGAGCAAGATTCTCTACCCTTCTTTGCGATTGGGATATCTTCTCGTTCCGGCTCCCTTGGCGGACGCGGTCGCCAAACTCCGCACCACCATCGATCAACACTCCCCGACCATCGACCAGGCTACCCTGGCCCGTTTCATCAGTGAAGGCTTTTACCTCAGCCACGTGCGACGGATGCGGAAGATTTATTCGGAACGGCGTGAGGTGTTCATCGAGCAATTCAACAAATTGCTGGGCGACCGCTTTACCCTTGAGATCCCCGATGCCGGTATGCACGCTCTAGCCTGGTTCCGCTCGGAAAAGGACCTCCCGCTCGTTCAACGTGCCGGGCCCGATCTGGGGGTGAAGATAAGTCTCCTTTCGTTCTTCTGCATCGACGCGAAACTTCCGCCGGCTCTGATGCTCGGGTTCGCAGCCTGGTCGCCGGCCCAAATTCGAGAAGGGCTGGTCAGGCTTGCGCGGGTCCTGGAAAAACAGCCGGTTCCAGGTAAGCGAGGGAGAGCCTCTCGCAACGGAATCATCTCGAAAGCGCTAGGTCGCGGTCGCCGGAATCGCTTCCAGATTGCGCTTCGTTTGGAGACGGAGCTGGCCGCAGGCGGCGTCGATGTCGTGGCCTTTTTCGCGGCGCAAGCGTGGCCACGGTCCCGTGTTCGCGCAGGATGGAGAGGAATCGCTCCTGCCGTTCGCGCGAGGGGCGGGACCATTCGAGGCCTTCCACCGTGTTGTACGGAATCAGGTTCACTTTGGCGCCTAATCGCCGCGCGTGACCCGCGAGCAGATGCGCCTGCTCCTCGGCGTCGTTGATGCCCGCGATCAGGATATATTCGAAGTAGATCCGTTGTTTCTTGCGGCTGGCGTAGTAATCGCAGGCGGCGAGCAGACGCGTTCAGGTCGTACTTGCGGTTCACCGGCATGATCTTGTTTCGCACTTCGTCGGTCGCGCCATGGAGCGAGATGGCGAGCCGGCTTTGCAGCGGTTCGTCGGCGAGCTTCCGGATTTGCGGCGCGAGTCCGCTGGTCGAGACGGTGATGTGACGGGCGCCGATCTCCATGCCCCAGGGCGCGTTGATGATCTTGATGGCGCGGATGACGTTGGTCGAAGTTGGCCAGCGGTTCGCCCATGCCCATGAAGACGACGTTGTCGATCTTTTCGCCGCTCGCCTTTTCCACGGCCAGCAGCTGCTGCACGATCTCGCTCGCCTCGAGGTTGCGGGTGTAGCCGTCGAGTCCGCTCGCGCAAAATTTGCAGCCGTAGGCGCAGCCGACCTGGGTGGAAACACAGATGGTGCGGCGGTCCGAGGTGCGCGCCGTAGAGCGAAGGGGAGGCGGGAATCAGGACCGACTCGATCAGATTGCCATCCGCCAGCCGGAACAGGAATTTCCGGGTGGTATCTTTCGAGCCGAGGACGCGAACCGTTTCGAGCTGTCCGAAAGCAAAAGTCTCGGCGAGTCGTTTCCTGAGCTCCTGGGGAAGATCGCTCATGGCATCGAAGGAAGTGACGCGCTTCTGGTAGATCCAATCGATGATTTGTTTCGCGCGATAGGGGCGCTGGTTTTGCGTGGCCAGATCGGCGGCGATCTCATCGAGAAGAAGAGATTGAATCGATGGTTTGCCGGTCGGCTGCACGGCGGAGGTTACGTCGACGCCCACGCATTCAAAGTGTCAAAGGGTCGCAAGAGGCTGACGTGCGCGATGTAGTGACGCTCTCTGCGAAGCGCCCTTACTGATCGCCGCGCAAACTAGGTGCGAGGTCCCTCACAGAAGCGCGCTCTACATTGGAGTGAGATTTGGCGCTTGCTCCCTACTATCGCCGCGGCAGCTTGCGGCGATGGTGATCGCCGCGCAGAAGACAAATCGCACGTCGCTGGCCATTGGCTGGGAGGCAGCCAAGGCGAATGCCGTCCCGGCCTTCATCCTTCAGGGCGCGATGTTGGCGATCCTGATTGCGTATTACTTGAGTCCCGCCTGCGCGGATTTCCTCAATCGCCTGGCGCACTACAAGGAACAGCACGGCCTCGCCTTCGTCGTCCTCGCCGCGATTCTCGCCGGAGCGATCGTGCCCGAGCTGTTCGTGATCGTCTTTTTCCAGCGAGGCCGGCCGCGCGCGCCAAAATCTTCGCAACCTTGCCTTCACCATTCCGACGTGGGGCGTCGACGGAATTCTGGTCGATCTGATGTATCGCCTGAACGCCGTCTGGTTTGGCGACGTGGTGACGGTGCCCGTCGTGACCGCAAAAATTCTGGTCGACCAGCTGGGCTACAATCCATTCCTCGCGGCGCCTCTCGAGGTGCTGGTTTACGAATGGAAGAACGAAGGCTTCTCGTGGAAATCGGTCCGTCGCGCGCTGACCTGGGATCATTATCGCGACAAGATCGTCCCGACGCTGCTCGCGACCTGGGCGGTTTGGGGGCCGCTCATGGCGATCATATATTCGCTGCCGTATCCGTTGCAGTTCCCGCTCTTCAGCATCGCGCTCACTTTTTGGGTGCTGCTCCTCACCTACATGACGAATCGATTCGCGGGGAAAATTGAGGCGGACGCCCCGCCCGCGCTCGCGGTGGCGGACGAGAAGATTGAAGCGGCGAACGCGGATTGAGCGTTGGAGTATTGGGATCTGAGTTTTCCCTGGGATTTGGAGCCCGGGATTTGGGATTCCGAAGCGTTGGACGAAACCGCGGAAACTGTCATCGTGTGCGCCAAGCGATGAGATCACACGAAATTTTCCAACGGATGTCGCCCGCGCTGGCCGCGCAGGTTTTCACTTTCTTGCAGACGGAACAAAAGCCGGTCTACAAGGCGGCGATCCAGGGTCTGGCGAATCAGCGAAATCTCCGCGGTGTGTTCATCGAGCGGAAACCGCCGGCCGAGCGTTTCCCGTGGATGCAGGCAGCGCTCGGCCGCAGCGTGAGCGACTCGCTGGCGAGCCATCTCTTGCAGGCCTGGTTGCTAGGCGCGAACAAAGAGATGCTTTGTGATTTTCTCGACGGTATGGAGATCAAGCACGAAGAGGACGGGACAGTGTCAGATCTTCCGGCCGCACCGCCGAAGGAAAAAATCGCCGCCTGCGGTTTCGCAGCTTTTAGCGAAGCATCCTCCGGAAAACGTCGCTGTTTACCTGCACGCTTTCCGGGGCATGGACGGCGCGACGCATTGGCCGGCCCTCGACGAGATTCTGGCCGAAGAGCCGCGGCTGAAGTTGTAAGCGCGCGGCTGTCGCTGCACAGCGCCGGAGGCGCGAAGGATTAAAGCCCGGAGTGAAGCGCAGCGAAACTCCGGGAGCGATCCCCAAAAACAATTAACCCCTGGCAAGGGGTGGCGGAATCTCCCGAGCGCGATGTTCCGCCGCCCCTTGTCAGGGGCTTTTCTTGTTGGGTCTACAACCCGGAGTTCCGCTGCGCTCCACTCCGGGCTTTAGTTCCGGCGCACCCTCCGGGCGCTTTCAATCCACGACCGAGGACTATGTGAAATGCAGCAGCGCCTCGTGCACGCCGGCGCCGCAAAGTTTTGACGCGACGTATCCGCCGGCGGCCTCCACCGCTTCCTTCACTTCCGGAATGGCGTTGGCCGGGCAGGAGGGATATTGCGCGAAACGGCCGTCGAGCATCGAGAAGTCGTTATGGTGATCGCCCGCGGCAAAAATCCCTTCCCGCGGGATCTCGAGCAAGCGTGATAATTCGGCCAGCGCCGTGCCTTTGTGATAATCGGCGTGACAAAAGCGCAGGTAAATCGTGTTCCGCTGATAATGAAACTTCGGCTGTTTCTGCCGGGCTTGATCGATGAATTTTGTCACGCGGTTTAGTTCCTCTTCACTTTCGGCGACGAGCCCCTCCAGACCGGCCGTGTGATAAAGCAGACGCGCCTTTGGTCTTCTGATTCACGAAATCGACCACTTCCGCTAGGACCGATTCGGCCGAGTGATAAAGCTCGGCATGGTCGCGGGCGACGCGCTCGTTCCAGTCGCCGTACGGCTCCCATTTTCCGCCGTTGGAAGAGGGGCGAAAGATGTCGCGCTCGCTCGTCAGAATAAAATCGGGATGGATCGGGAACTCGAAATCGACCAGGCCCGATTCGAGCAGGTCCACGGAGCGGCCGGTGTTGATCGCCCAGATGACGCCGTCCTTTTGCAGCTGCTCGATGTATTCCATGCAGCCGCGATCGAGCACGGGATCGGTGCCGTGCGCGACCAGCGTGCCGTCGAAATCGGTGCTGAGAAGACGGATTTTAGAGGGCATCGGAACGGTAACTTAGGGTTTGATTTCGCAACCGCAATTCTCGGTCGGTCGGACAAGGCAGGATCATGAGCATGATCAGGATCAGGAGCAAGAGAGGATAAATGAAATCGGCTTACGAACTGGCGATGGAACGCCTCGAGAAGAAAGCGCCCAGCGTTGCGCTGACGGACGAGCAAAAGCAGCAGATCGCGGAAATCGATTCCACCTTTAAGGCTCGAATGGCCGAGAAGGAGCTGTTTCTCAAAGACCAGATCAGCAAGGCGCAGAGCGAGGGAAAGGCCGACGAAGCCGAGACGCTCCAAAAGCAGCTGACGATCGACCTCCGGCGTTTGCAGGAAGACGCGGAGGCGAAGAAGGAAAAGCTGCGGGCTTCGTTTGCGAAGTAGAGGACCGTCTGTGGTAGGGATCCGGCAGCCGCCGGACCGCGCCGTCCGCAGTTTCCGAGGCTACCCAGCGGACGCCGCAGCGCGGCGTCCCTACCAAGATCCGCGATTGCCAATGCACGCAGGGCACGCCAATGTTAGCGCCCGTCCGAAATTATGTACGCGCACCAACCCGAGATGAAGGTCTTCAGCGGCTCCGCCAATCTGGACCTGGCGCAAAGAATCTGTGACGGCATCGGCATCCCGCTTGGGGCCGCGACCATCAGCTCGTTCCCCGATGGCGAAACCTACGTCAAGATCGAGGAGAACATTCGCGGCCGGGACGTTTTCATTATTCAGCCGACCTGTCCGCCGACCAACCAGCACCTGATGGAGTTGCTCATCATGGTGGACGCGGCTCGCCGCGCCAGCGCCGATCGCATCACGGCCGTCATCCCATTTTTCGGATATGCGCGGCAGGATCGAAAAGATCAGCCGCGCGTGCCGATCACCGCGAAACTGGTGGCGAATCTTCTTTATGCCGCCGGGGTCAGCCGCGTGCTGACCATGGATCTGCACGCGCAGCAGGTGCAGGGATTCTTCGATATCCCGGTGGACCATCTTTATTCCATGCCGGTTCTGCTCAAGTACATGCGGACGCGCCTGACCCGAAAGACGGTGGTGGTTTCGCCGGACGTGGGCGGGTTGAAGATGGCCTCCGCCTATTCGCAGGCGCTCGGCGCCAATCTTGCGATCGTGGCCAAGCAACGGAAAAGCGCGACCGAGACGAAGGCGCTCTATGTCATCGGCGATGTGGAAGGTTGCGACGTCCTTCTGGTGGACGACCTGACTGAGACGGCGGGAACGCTTGTCTCTGCCGCCAATATTCTAAAAGAGCACGGCGCTCTGGACATTTACGCCGGGGTCTCCCACGCCGTTTTGGTCGATGCCGCGATTCCCCGGTTGCAAAACTCCCAGATCGAGGAATTAATAACGACGAACAGCACGCCCGTGCGCACGGTGGAGGGATTTAAAACCCACGTGCTTTGCGTCTCCGAGCTTCTCGGTGAAGGCATGAAACGAATTCACAACGACGAATCCGTTTCTTCGCTGTTCAAGATCGATAACGACGGCAAATAGGATTCGAACATGGCTAAGCAGGTAAAACTTACGGCGGAACGGCGGACGGCCACAGGGCGGTCGGCGGTGCGGAAACTCAAGGCGTCCGGCTTGGTGCCGGCGGTGATTTACGGCGCGAAGGATAAGGCGGAAACGCTGCAAGTCTCCAGGCGCGATATCAACGCCATGCTCAGCCACGCGGCGGGCGAAAACATTTTGGTGGAACTGGAAATCGCGGGGAAGAACCGGCTCGCGCTCGTGCAGGAGGTGCAACACGCGCCGCTGGGGGGCGCGATTCTGCATGTCGACTTTCACGCCATCTCGGTGGACGAAGTGATTCAAGCCGACGTGCCGCTCGAGCCTATCGGTACTGCCAACGGGGTGAAAAACATGGGCGGTCTTCTCGAACACAACCTGCGCTCGCTCGCCATCGAATGTTTGCCGCGCGATTTGCCCGATGTCATCAGGGTGGATGTTTCCGCGCTCAATATCGGCGACGCGATTCACGTTCGCGAAATCCAATTGCCGACCGGCGTGACCACCAGGATCCAGCCCGATCTCACCGCGTTCTCAGTCCTCGCGCCGACGGTGGAGGAAGAGCCGACTGCGGCGACGGCGGAGGCATCCGCTGGTCCCGAAGTGATCCGGGAGAAGAAGGAAGATCCGGAAGCGGCTGCGGCGGGCAAGGATAAGGCAGCTCCCAAGGACAAAGAGAAGAAGTAGTCCACTTTGGATCCGTTCGACTTCGTGGCGCTTGGCTCAGGACCGGGTCTTGGTCTGCCCCAGGCGGATCGGATTTTGGAGTGATCGGATGTGGACGGAGAAGTTCCACAGATTCGCCTGATTGTTGGACTGGGCAATCCAGGCACGGAATACAATCGGACGCGCCATAACGTCGGCTTTAGCGTGGTCGATCGGCTTGCCTCCGAGTGGGGCCTTGCCTGGCAGCATTCCAAGGCCTGGCACGCCTTTTGGGCAAAGGGCGAGAAGGCAATTCTGGTCAAACCGGCCAGCTATATGAATCGCAGCGGCGAGCCGCTTGCCGCGGTCGCCAATTTCTACAAGATCGCGCCGGCCGAAATTCTGGTTGTGCTGGACGACCTGGCGCTGGAGTTGGGCCGGCTCCGTATCCGGACCGAAGGAGGCACCGGCGGCCACAACGGTCTCGAGTCGATCATTGTGCACCTGGGCACCGAAGCGATTCCACGGTTGCGCGTCGGGATTGGCGCGGCGCCGGAGGCCGGCGCGGCCGATTACGTGCTGGGTCGTTTCTTCGAGGAAGAGGCGCCGATCGTGGAAAAAACGATCGAGCGGGCGGGCGAGGCAGTGAAATGCGCGATTGACAAAGGCGTGCTTTCCGCGATGAACCTTTTCAACAAAATTCCAGAATCATGAAGAACCGTTACGAAGCGTTGCTCGTGCTCGATACGCAGGGCAGGGATGATACAGTGAAAGACGTCGTCGAACGTCTCGAGGCCGAGTTTACCAAGGAAGGCGCCGAAATTGAGCAGGTCCAAAAAATGGATCGCCGCCCGTTTTCCTACGTGGCGGGCAAACTCGACGCCGGCTTCTACGTGAACTTTATTTTTCACGCCGACGCGCAGCTGATTACCAAGCTTCGCTCGAAGTTCAAACTCGACCCGGAAATCTACCGCCAGAGCTACCTGAAGCTTCGCCCGAAAGTCGATCGGCCCGCGAAAAAGTTGGCTGAAGAGAAATAATTTCGTTAGAAGGGCGGCATGGCCAGTTTCAATAAAGTCATTCTGCTCGGAAATCTCACGCGCGACCCCGAGGTCCGCTACACCCCCAAGGGAACAGCCGTCACGGAATTAGGCATGGCCGTGAATCGCGTTTACACCGCCGAGAACGGCGAAAAGCGCGAAGAAACGACGTTTGTCGATGTCACCTTGTGGGGCCGCACCGCCGAAATTGCCGGCGAGTACCTGAAGAAAGGGCGTCCCGTTTTCATCGAGGGACGACTCCAACTCGACACCTGGGACGACAAAAAATCGGGACAAAAGCGGAGCAAACTCAAAGTGGTAGGTGAGGGACTGCAACTCATCGGCAGCCGCCCCGGCGGCGGTGGTGGTGGCGGCGGTGGAGATGAGGAAGGCGGTTCCAGCGCCCCGCGATCCACCCGGTCCGCCCCGCCCCCGAAAGCAGCTCCCTCAGCCCCCGACGACGACGAGATTCCGTTTTAGTTTGCCGCCTCCTTTGGTAGGGCGAGACTCCGTCGAGCCGCGGATATTTCAACGGCTCCGCAGAGCGTCGCCCTACCGAGCATGATCCATGACCCCCACCGAAGCCTGCATCGCGCTGAACATGCTTCCGACGATGGGGCCGGTGCGGTTGCGCAAGCTTCTGGAGGTTTTTGAAACTCCGGATCGCGTTCTCGCGGCGCGACGTGATGCACTGCGCGCGGTCGAAGGAATCGGCCACGACGTCGCCGATCAGATCGTCCATTGGGAAAACATGGTCGATCTGCCTGCGGAGCTCGATCGCATTCGCCAGTTCGGCGCGAACGTCATCACCGCCCAATCGCCGCTCTACCCGCGGCAGCTTCGCGAAATCCATGCGCCGCCAATCGTCCTCTACGTTTGGGGTGAACTAACCGAGCGCGATCAGCACGCCATCGCGGTGATTGGTTCCCGGCGCACCACGCATTATGGAATGGAGTCGGCCAAGAAGCTTTCCTATCAGCTCGCCTACGCAGGCCTCACCGTGATCAGCGGTCTGGCGCGCGGGATCGATACGGCGGCGCATCAGGGCGCACTCGCGGCCAAAGGGCGGACGATCGCGGTGATCGGCTCGGGTTTGTCGAAACTTTATCCGCCGGAGAACGCCGCGCTCGCCGAGAAGATCCGCGACGGGAACGGCGCGGTCGTTTCGGAGTTCTCGATGGAGATCGAACCCGATCGCCAAACTTTTCCGATGCGGAACCGAATCATTAGCGGCTGGAGTCACGGACTCTTGGTGGTGGAAGCCGGTCTCAATAGCGGCGCGCTCATCACTGTCACGCAAGCGCTTGAACAAGGCCGCTCGGTTTATGCGGTGCCGGGTCATATCAATGCGCCCAGCGCGCAGGGATCGAATCGCCTTATCCAGCAGGGCGCCAAGCTAGTGATGGACGCGAACGACCTGCTCGATGATTTGCAGATCCTGCTTCCGGAAACAAAGCCATCGCCGGAGGCGGCTGTGCGCGCCCTGCCTCTGCTCACGGAAGAGGAGCGCCGCGTCTACGAGGCGATCCAGGCGACCGAAACGTCGATCGACGACATTGCGACGAAGTCTGAATTGCCGAGCGGAACGGTTTCGTCCGTCCTTCTGCGCCTCGAACTGATGCGCCTGGTGAAACAGCTTCCCGGAAAATATTTCGTGAAGCTGGGGTAGGCGAGTTGAACGTCCTCCGTGGCACGACCTAATGGAGGGCGACGCTCTGTCGTCGCCGGGATCGGGGCAATGACAGAGCATCGCCCTCCAGGGCCCTGTCGGTCAGCCTGAAAACGCTGGGCTATCTTCAGGGGAAAGACCAAAACATTACATGCGAAACGCAAACGGACGCAGTGGTCGGGATGCGTGTCGCTCTATTCGCGCATGAAAGCCATACGCCTTATCAAATCCCGTTCGCCGCTTGAGGCGCAGGAGATCGCAGATTCCGCCGGTCGGCCCGCACGATGTGTTGATTCGCGTGAAGGCGGCGGGGATTTGCCACTCTGATGCGCACTACCGTGCGGGAGTTTCGTCGGTGGATCCTTTGCCGCTCACGCTCGGACACGAGGTTGCCGGGGTGGTGGAGGGGATCGGGGCGGACGTTAAGGGTTTCGCGACAGGCGATCGCGTCTGCGTGCACTATCTCGTGACCTGTGGTGAATGCGCCTTTTGCAGGGCCGGGACCGAGCAGTTTTGCACAGCAGTCCAGATGATCGGTAAGAATCGCGACGGCGGATACGCGGAATTCATCGTGATGCCCGAGCGCAGCGTCTTCCGTTTGCCGGACGAAATTCCGTTCGACCAGGGCGCAATCTTGATGTGCTCTTCAGCCACCTCGCTGCATGCTTTGAACAAGGCCCGGCTTCGTCCGGGGGAAACCGTCGCGATCTTCGGCGTCGGCGGACTGGGGGTTTCGGCGCTGCAATTGGCGAAGCATCTCGGCGCCGCGGAGGTGTTCGCGGTGGATATCAATCCACGAAAGCTGGAGCTCGCAAAACGTTTCGGCGCCATTCCGATAAATGCGTCAGCCGGCGATCCCGTCCAGCAGATTCAAGGAACTGACGGCCGGACGCGGGGTGGATGTCGCGCTGGAATTGGTCGGCTTGCCGCTCACCATGCGTCAGGCGGTCCAGTCGCTGGCGATTCTGGGTCGGGCAGCGCTGGTTGGGCTCACGCAAGCGACTTTCGAAATCGCGCCTTACTCCGAGATCTTGAACAAGGAAGCGGAAATCATCGGCGTGTCGGATCATCTGGCGAGCGAGATTCCGTTGCTTCTGGATTTGGTTCGCGCGGGGACGCTCGATCTGTCGCACGGCGTCATTCGCACCGTTCCGCTCGAGGCCGGCGCCGTGAATGGCGTCCTGGATCGGCTCGAAGAATTCGGCGACGACGTGCGCGTCGTCATCACGCCATAGAATTGGCCGCGCGCTGATCTCGCGCCGCCCACACGCCTTCGCACGGCTACGGCTCGGGCGGCGGCGCTACAGCTGTAGCCGCTTCGCTGTGCGAAGCGTCGGAATGAGGCTGATCGCGAAATCCGATTTGCCAACCGGGAGGGTCTCTTCTACCCTCCTGCGCCTTGAGCTAAAGCGGCTGGTCAAACAGTCGCCCGGAAAATATTTCGTGAGACTGGAGGAGGCGCCTCCTTAACGCCCCGCTGGTTTTTTCAAGGCGACACGCTTTTCCTCAGACCGCAGAAAATGTCCAAATCGCTCATCATTGCCGAGAAGCCCAGCGTCGCCGGGGACATCGCCCGCGCCCTCGGCAAGGTTCCGAAGAAGGAGAAGGATCTTCTTCGAAAACGACCAATACGTAATCTCGTCGGCCATCGGTCATGTCGTCGAGCTGCTGATGCCGGAGGATATCGACAAGAAGAAGTACGGTTTCTGGCGGCTCGAGACGCTTCCCATCATTCCGGAGAAATTCGAGCTCAAGCCGAGCGAAAAATCAAAGGATCGCTTCAGCGTACCTGAAAAAGCTCATCGCGCGCAAAGACATCGCGAGCAGCTCATCAACGCTTGCGACGCCGGCCGCGAAGGCGAGCTGATTTTCAACAACCTTTGCCGGCTCGCCAAGAACAAGCACCCGGTCAAACGCCTCTGGCTGCAATCGATGACGCCGCAGGCCATTCGTGACGGCTTCGAGCATCTGCGTGACGGTGCGGAAATGGCGGGGCTGGCGGACGCCGCTCGTTCCCGCAGCGAGAGCGACTGGCTCATCGGGATCAACGGCACGCGCGCGATCACGAAACGCATGTTCGGTTCGCGCGCGGGCAACGTCGCTTCGGTCGGCCGCGTCCAAACGCCGACACTGGCGATCGTTTACGCGCGCGAGCTGGAGATCCGGAATTTCAAACCGCGCGGCTACTGGCGCGTGACCGCGAAATTCGGAATCGCCAAGGGCGAATACGAAGGCATTTATCAGCGCCCCGATTTCAAGAGAGAATGGCGACGAGCACGATCGCATCGACCGCATCTGGGAACAGGCGACGGCGGAAGCGGTGGTCGCCGCCTGCCAGGGGCAGCCGGTGGCGACCGTTTCCGAGGAGAAGAAGGCCAGCTCGCAGATCGCGCCGCGTCTTTACGATCTGACCACGCTGCAACGCGAGGCGAACGGCCGTTACGGATTTTCGGCCAAGCGCACCCTGCAAATCGCGCAGGCGCTCTACGAGCGGCACAAAATGTTGACCTACCCGCGGACGGATTCCCGCGCTCTGCCGGAGGATTATCATGCCGATCGTCAAGCAAACGCTGGCCAATCTTTCCGGTCCGCTCGCAGACGCACGCCGCAGAAAGCGCTCGCGAAAAACTGACGTCCGGCCCAACAAGCGCATCTTCAACAACGCGCAGATCAGCGATCACTTCGCCATCATTCCGACCGACCTCGGAAGCGAAGAACCTCGACGACGCGGAAGCGAAAATTTACGACATGGTCGCGCGGCGTTTCGTCGCGGCGTTTTATCCCGCGGCGGAATTCGACGTCACCACGCGGCTCAGCAAGGTCGCCGACGCACAAATTCAAGACCGAGGGCAAAGTGATGACCTCCGCCGGCTGGCTCGACGTTTATGGGCAAGAGCACGATCGAGGACGACGCCACGCGGGGAAGGCCTTGCCGGCCTTGAGCGCCGAGGATAAGAGCCAGGCGAAGACGCTCGATGCCGACCTTGCACACAGAAGACGACGAAACCGCCGCCGCGCTACACCGAAGCGACACTGCTCTCCGCGATGGAAACGGCCGGAAAACTGGTCGACGACGAAGAGTTGGCCGAAGCCATGAAGGAGCGCGGACTCGGCACGCCGGCGACGCGCGCCGATACGATCGACGGCTTGATCTACCAGAAGTACATGGACCGCGAGCAGCGTGAACTGGTGCCGAGCGCGAAGGCCGAGCAGTTGATCCAATTTCTCGACGGCCGTGAAAGCGTCCGACATCACGAGTCCGGCCATGACCGGCGAATGGGAGCATCAGTTGCGTTTGATGGAGCATGGAAAGTTTCCGCGCGAGAAATTCATGGCCGAGATCGTCGAGCAGACGAAAGGCATCGTCGAGCGCGTGAAAGGATTTGAGGAGGACGATTCCGTCGCGCGCGACACCGAGATCATTTCGCCCGACCGACGGCAAGCCGCTGCGCGAAACGTTGCGCGGCTACAAATCGCAGGATGGCGAGTTCATGATCTACAAGGTCATCGGCGGCCGCAAAATGGAGGAGTCCGAAGTTCGCGAGCTGGTCGAGAAAGGCGTCGTCGGTCCGCTCGACGGTTTCATTTCGGCCAAAACCCGGGCCAACTTCGCCGCCACGCTCAAACTGGTGAAGGACGAGAAGACCGGGAAATGGAAAGCCGAATACGATTTCGGCGACAAAGTGGATCTCGGCTCGGTCGAATCGTTCTGGACCGATCCCGCCACGGGTGGGGAATTGTGCGAAGTCGGATCGAGCTACGTGCTGCGCGAACGCGAGAACGGCGAATGGAAACAAGCTCTTCGGCTGCCGCGCCTGATGTGCAAGAAGGAGGTCACCCGCGAACAGGCCGTGCGGCTGGTCGAACAGGGCAAGACCGATTTGATCAAGGGATTCATCTCCAAGAAAGGCCGGCCGTTCGATGCGTTTCTCGTGCGGGCCGACGCGAAGATTCGCTGGGAATTTCCGCCGCGCGCCCCGAAGAAAGACAAGGATGGCAAGCCCATCGAGCGCAAGGCGCGCGCGAAAGTCGATCTCTCAAAAGCGAAAGTGATCGGCGAAAGCAAGACGCACGGCGGCGAGCTGGTCGAGATGGACGATGCCTACTACGTTCGCAAGCCCGACCAGGACAATCGGCAGGTCTTCAAGCTCTCGAAGACACTCTGCGAACACGAGATCACGCCCGAGGAAGTGAAAGAGCTCCTGAGCGAAGGGAAGATCGCCGCTCATCGAAGATTTCGTCTCCAAGCGCGGCAACAAATTCGCCGCCCATCTCGTCCTCTCCGCGAAAAAAGACAAAGCCGAGTTCGAGTTTCCCCGCGCTGAGCTCGGCTCCGACCGGTCGAGTCGGACATTGCCGCCACGAAGCGCGCGCCGGCGAGTTCATTTCCGAACGTGCGAAACGCGTCGGACAATTGATCTGAAATTTTTCCGCAGAAAGCGTTGACGCCACAACTTATGGTGTGTTACTTACTCCGCCGACACTATGCGTTGTCCCAAGTGCGGCTTTCGTGACGACAAAGTCATCGACTCCCGCCAGTCTCGTGATAGTTCCAGCATCCGCCGCCGCCGCGTTTGTTTACAGTGCGCGTACCGGTTCACCACTTACGAGCAAATCGAGCGCTCCGATCTCCGCGTCGATCAAGCGCGACCGCACCCATGAACCATTCGATCGCCGCAAACTCGTGAACAGCCTGGCCAAAGCCTGCGAAAAACGCTCGATCAGCCTCGTGACCCTGGAAACGGCGGTGGACGAGATCGTGCACGAGCTGGAGACGAGCGGCCGCGAAGTGCCTTCGGCGATGATCGGGACGAAGGTGCTGGAGAAATTGCGCGTGATCGATGAAGTGGCGTATCTGCGTTACGCGTCGGTCCATCGCCGTTTTGAGGAAGCAGACCAATTCGTCGACGCCATCCAGGCGCTCGGCCGCCGCATCAAGCCCAATGCGCTTCAGCCCGAATTGTTCGCGCCGGAGATGAGTCCGGCGAAGCAGCCGCTCCGGCGGCGCCGGAGCGGCGGAAACCGAAACGAAAGTCGAAACTCATGGTCGCGTTTAAAGAAGAATTTCCTTACCTGCGGTGCGATTCGGGCCAGCTCTTCGAGTTCGATCAGGCCTGGCTGCACGCGGCGATCACGCGCGCGGCGGACGAGGCGGGCTATCCGAAATGGTGGCTGACGGATCATGTCACGGAGAGCATCGCGTTTTATTTGCGGCTGCGAAACGACGAGTCGGTCGTTCCGTTCGATCAGCTTTCGCAGACCGTCCGCTACGTCCTGAAGGTGATCGGTTACAAGGAGATCGTTCCCTATTTCGTGCCGTCGCCTCCGCCGGTTTCGTTTTCGCTGCTGGAGATTGCGCAGGAAGCGGGCGCTGGATACGAGCTGGCGTTTTTCGATGGTTTGGAAAAACGAATCAGCGCGCTCGTGACCGCCCGGCGCCGACAGCCTCCACCTTTGCGATTTGCAAGCGTGCGTGAAGCATCTCCGCGGCGCGAAGACGTGGACGCGCACCTGCGACACGTTGCGCGAGGAAGTGATCTGCTTCGTGCGCGAGCGGCTGGCGTCCAGCTCGGAGCTCGAACATCTGCGCTGCTTCATCCGCTGAAGCAGCGCCTTGCTCAGGAATCGCGGCGTGACAATTTTCGAAAAAATCGTCCGGCGCGAAATTCCCGCCGACATCGTCTGGGAGGATGAGGATGTGCTGGCTTTTCGCGATGTGAATCCACAGGCGCCGGTGCATGTCTTGATCGTGCCCAAGCGCGTGGTCGCGAGACTGGCCGACGCGACGTCGGCGGATGAAGCGTTGCTCGGGAAACTGCTTCTCGCTTCGCGCGCGGTGGCCGAGAAGCTGGACCTGCTGACGTCCGGTTATCGCGTGGTGATCAACAGCGGCCCGGATGCGGGCGAGAGCGTTCCGCATCTGCACGTGCACGTGCTCGGCAAGCGCCCGCTGGCCTGGCCGCCGGGCTGATTCCACTCTGTCGCATTCTTGCTTCTGAACTCGATCGGGCGACGTTCCCGGTCTGATCCAGCAAGATTACATCCTGCGTTTGATCGAGCAGCTCGGGATGCTGTTGCGCAGATTGCTCAAGGCCCAGGCAGGTTTGGGCGCCGGGCTCGAAGAGCAGAATATCGATCCTGAGGAATTTGCTCATTCCATCGACGAAACGTGCCGTCAGGGGCTCGGTCTGAGTTTCGAAACGCTCGCCGGGATGAATCCGACCGAACTGGAGGATCTTTGCCGGAACGGGGGGCGCAACGTGGGCCAGCCGAATGGCGTTGGCGGCGTATCTTTTGCAATGCGACGCGCGGCTGGCGCAGCGGCTGGGATATGAAACGCGCGCGCAGACCGCCGCTCAGGAAGCGCTTTATCTATACGAACAATTGCACGGCGACCCGACCGTTCCCGCGGAATATCGGAATCGAGGAAAAGCGACGGAGATGTCATCCGGTTTCTGCAGCGCCAGCGAGTGAGCCGGCGCTATTCCTTCACGATCACGGGCGTTCCGAGCGGCGCGGCGTCAAAGAAGCGCTCGGCCATTTCGTGCGGCAGGCGGATGCAACCGTGCGAAGCGCGTAAGGCGGAACGTAACCCTGGTGCATGGCGTAGCCGCCCCGGAAAAACATGGCGAAAGGCATGCGCGCCCCGTCGAAATGCGACTGCCGGGCGGCTTGGATATCTTTGCGCGAATCGACATTCGGTTTCACGACATTGCCGCATTCGTCCACATAATCGCCGAACCGGGTCGAGACATGGTCCTTATTTTTCCAGACCACCCGATAACTGCCCGGCGGAGTCGAAAACCCGGCTTTGCCGGTGGAAACGGTCGATTCGCCGACCAGATGTTTTGCCTTTGTAAAAATAGGCGCGCTGGCTGGTCAGGCTGACGACGATTTTCGGCGAGCCCGACAACCGGTTCATCATTCCAATAACCGGTGCTCGGTGCAGGGCGGCGGCAGCTTTCCTGGCCGCATCGGTCGCGGCCTGTTGCGCGGTTTCCAATTCGGCGCACCCCGTGCACAACGCCAGGAGGAAGAGCGCCATGGGCGTTCGGAAGAGGTGCTGGCCCGGCATAAAGATGCGCACAGTAATACGTGTCCATTGGGCGTTCAACATCAAAGATTTAGGCCCCTCGGCCCAAAAATCAGGGGGATCGCCGGTTCTTCTTGCCCGCGCGCGCAGAGTCTGATTCCCTCTCCGCCAGAGGAATTTCATATGGATCACCGTTTGTTCGCTGTTTTGGCCATCATCTGTTTTGCTTTGGGGGGAGCGGGTTGTGTGTCGGAGTCGCAGCGAGAACGCCGCGAAGAGATCCTGATGCCGCTGCAGACGGGCAGCACGATTCAGCGCCGGGTCATGGTGGAGAGGGAAGGCCCGCCCAAGAAATCGAAGAAAAAGAAGGAAACGGAAGGACAACGAAGCGCACCACCCCCAAGCCTACGCCCACGCCTGAGCCGGAACCCGAGCCATCTCCGAAGCCGGAAGAAGAGACCGCTCACGACCCGAACGGTTCCGTTAAGAGCTTGTTGAGTTCGCGAAGTGGCCTGCTCGCGCACCGAAGGGGGCTGATCAGATTCTCCTTGCGCGGTGGCCCGAAATTTCCAATTCTGGGCCCGTTCAATTTCTGAAGATTAACCCCGGGGCCGACCCCTCAACCTTCCTGGATACCCCTATGACTATTACCGACCATTTTTTGGACGAAGCCGAGCGCGACCTCATTTCTGGCGGCACGCCGATGAACGTTAGGCGCGCGCTGGTGATTCACTTCACTGGAGGAGCAACGGCCGCCAGCAGCGTGGAAGCAATGCGCGAGCGGCGGCTTGTCCGCGCATCTGGTGGTGGACCGCGACGGGAGCGTGATCCAGTGCCGCGCGTTCAATCGTGTGGCCAGCCATGCCGGCGTCAGCCGGTGGAAGGATCCTAACACCGGCAAACGATTCGAAGGGCTGAACTCCTGCAGTATCGGCATTGAAATCGCAAATGCCGGCAACGACGACGGGGCATTGAAATGGGCCCGAAAACAGCCGGGCTTCGACTCAATCAAGGCGAAGCATCGTAATGGAGGTGCGATCCAGGAATGGGAGAAATATCCGAAGGCGCGAATTGGAGGCGGTCTTCGAGATCGCGAAGCTTTTGGTTACGACCTACAAACTCGATGACATCACCGGCCACGATTGCATCGCGCCGGAGCGGAAGGACGATCCGGGCCCGGCGTTCCCGATGGAGGATCTGCGGATCGCGTGCGGTTTCAAAGGCCTTCCGGTGGTGCACAACAAATAAGAAGGTAGAGCCGACTTGTTGACGGGCCGATATTGGCACCCTTGAATCGGAAAGCACGGTGAGGGAGGGATTCGAACCCTCGGTACCCTTTTGGAGTACGGCGCTTTAGCAAAGCGCTGCTTTCGACCACTCAGCCACCTCACCAACAGAGTGCGAGGATATGAGCGGCGCGGAGGCTCGTCAACCACGCCGGGGCCCCCCGAAGTGTTCGCGCAGAGTTGTCGGCGTTGAGTTGAAGGCGATACAGAGACATCTGTGATCACGGAAGAAGAGGCGCTGGCCCATATTCTCGAAAGTGTAAAACCGCTTCCTCCACGCCGCGTGCCTCTGGCTCAAGCGCTGGGGCGCTTTGCCGCCGGCGACATTTTCGCGCGGCTCACTTTGCCGGTTTTCGACAATTCGGCCATGGATGGTTATGCGGTCGTGGCCGGTTCCTGCCGAAAGTCGGGCAGAGCCAGCGCGTCATCGGAGAACAGCCGGCCGGAGTTGATCGCAAGCTGCGGATTGCGGCGGGCGAAGCAATGCGCATTTTCACCGGAGCGCCGATGCCCGCCGGCGCGGACGCGGTGATCATGCAGGAAGACGTTCGGCGTGATGGCGAGGAGATTTTCATCAACGCGGAGGTCGAGCCGGGCGAGTTTATCCGTCGTCGCGGTTCGGATTTGAGCGAAGGGCAGAAGATTCTCGCGGCCGGTGCAAGAATTCAGCCGCAAACGCTGGCGCTGCTGGCTTCGCAAGGAATGGCGGAGATCGAGGTGGGCGGCGAAGTGCGCGCGGCGATCATGACGACCGGAGACGAATTGGTCTCGCCCGGGGGAGCCGCTGGCGCCGGTCAAATCTATGAAAGCAACTCGACGCTCCTGCGGGCGCTTTTCGACAAATGCGGAGTGTCCGTCGGCGTCGGTCGAACATTGCCCGGATGACGCGCTCCTCGATCGAGCGGCGTCTGCGAAGGGGCCTCGAACACGATGTCCTCGTGATCGTGGGCGGCGTTTCGGTCGGCGCGCGAGATCTGGTCAAGCCGGCCCTGACCTCCGTGGGCGCGCAAACCGATTTGTGGCGCGTCTCGGTCAAGCCCGGCAAGCCGTTTCTCTTCGGCCGCGCCGGGCCGTGCGCGATCTTTGGCCTGCCGGGCAATCCGGTTTCGGCCTTTGTGACTTTTCTTCTCTTTGTGCGGCCGGCGATCCTTCGAATGATGGGCGCCAGCGAGGACGAACTTTCCCTGCCGAAGTACGAAGCGCGGTTGACCGAAGAGGTGCAAAACCAGAGCGACCGTCCCCATTACGTGCGCGGCCGGGTGGCACGGGGAAGATTCACGCCGGTCGGCCGCCAGGAATCGCACGCGCTCTATGGCTTGAGTCGAGCGAATGCGCTTCTGCGAGTTGCCGCCGGGCGAGACCTTTCCGAGCGGGGCCACGGTTTCGATCCTGGGCCTCGATTGATTTCGCGTTTGTTGGCCGCCGCGTTTGACACTCCCCGCGAGCATTTTAGCTTAAGCGCGTTGAAGACCGCCACCGCCACAGCAACTCAACTCCTTAAACGGGATGGACCAGTTCCGCGCCGATGCGGAACAGCTCTCTCACATCATCCTGGAGATGCAGCGTTGTTTCGTCCTGCATCTCTGCAAGGAACTGGCGCCGGGCAACGTTTCGTTTCCCCAGTTTTTTCTCCTGGCGGCGCTGGACCACAAAGAGGTCCTGACCATGTCCGCGATCGCGCAAAAAATGGGACACACGACGGCGGCCGCGAGCGGTTTGGTGGCGCGGCTGGAGAATCTCGGCTACATGGTGCGTTCGAGCGCGCGCGAAGATCGGCGCAAGGTTTTGGTCTGCATCACGGAAAAGGGATCCGCTCTGGTGCGACGCATCCGCGAAGAGATGGTGGGCAATGTGATGAAAGTCATGGCGCATCTGACCCGCGGGGAGCAGAAGGCGTGGCTCCAGATTTACAGCAAGATTTACAATTACTGCCAAACGAAAGACGGTTCGTCCTGAAAGAAGTCCTCCGCTTCGCAGTAAATCGCGCCGTGACCTGCTCTTGTCGCGGCGTTTCGAAAATGGAACGCGCTGATCCCGAACGCGGGAACAATTGGTCGGGCGCTACGAACAACCTGAAAATTTAAGCAGCTATGTGGCAGCGGTTTAAGAGACTAAAATGGAATGCGGCACATGGAATGCATAGCAGTCAGCGCTAAACTCTCGATCCTGCCGCTCCTTCTCCGAAACGCACCTCTCAATCGCCACGCACTTGTTTTTCATGCGAAAATTTTTTTTTAACGCCTTGATCGTCCTCACGGTCCTGGCTTTTCTTCCTCATCCTCTGCTTCCTGGCCGGCACGGAAATCGTCCAGATGAATCGCTCTGTCATTCCGCGCTTCACCCTGCAACAGGCGATCCTGACTGCGCTGCAACGAAACGCCGACATCCAACGCGCGCGCGAGGAGATCGAACGTACGAAGGGTCTTTATATCGCAGGTCCGCGCGGAGGCATTGCCGCAGATCGACTCGAACCTCAACATTCAGAACACCGATCCGCACCTTGGCTCGGTCTCGACGGGCACGGGTGGCGGACTCTCCGGTGTGCCGACGCAATACAGCATTTCCGTGCAGGCGACGCAGGTCGTCTTCGCCGGCGGGCGCATTATCTCGAATATTCGTTCGGCCAGTTTTCAACGCGACTCCAGCTACTATGCTTTTCGCAATACCATCGATCAGGTCATCGCGACGGTGAAGCAGCAGTTCTATCAGATTCTCCTGAACCGCGCGCTCGTCGGCGTGCAGGAAGAATCGATTAAGCTGTTGCAGAGCCAGCTCCAGGATCAGCAGAATCGATTCGAGGCCGGCACGGTCCCGCGTTTCAATGTCCTGCAAGCGCAGGTGGCGCTTTCGAATCAATATCCAGTGCTGATTACCGCCCAAAACAATTACCGCATCTCGCAGCTCCAGCTCGCAAAAACGTTGGGGCTCGATTTCGATCCCGCCCGGGGCGATGGAGCGCCCCTGGAAGCAGTGGGAGAATTGATCTACCAGCCGCGCCGCATGCCGCTCGAAATGGCAATCGAGTTCGCCAAAGAGCGGCGGCCGTTTTTGAAACAGCAAAAAGCGACCATGCTCTCCAATGCCGAGCAGGTGCGGGTGGCGCGCGCCGGATATTTCCCGCAACTCAACGTCAGTGCCGGTGAAGATTTTCGCAGTTCGCCGATCAGCGAAAACATCGACGCGGTCCGTTCGGGCTATGTTTTCGGCGGCACCGGAAACTGGGCGATTTGGGATTGGGGCGCGACTTACGGCGCCGTCAAACAGGCCGAGGCGATTCTTCAGCAGGCGCAGATCACTTACGATGACGCGGTCCGGCAGGTTGAGCTGGAGGTCCAGCAGGCGGATTCAAATGTGAAGCAGAGCGCGGAGCTGGTTAAGGCAACAGAAGAAAGCGTGGGACAGGCCGAGGAAGCGCTTCGCCTCGCGAGCGCGCGTTTGAGCGCGGGCGCCGGCACCCAGCTGGAAGTCCTGAACTCGCGTGTTGAAGTGACGCAGGCGCAATCAAACCGGCTGCAGGCGCTCTACGATTACAATACCGCTCAGGCCAACTTCGATCGCGTAACTGCGATCGAAGTTGTTTATTCGAACGAGCTCGACGAACCGAAAACGCGAAGCAAGTTGAAGACCGACGCCCGGCCTACGCCGGCGCCGAAGCCAGGTCCGCTCGAACTCAATCACGCTGGAGACCGGCAGCCCGTCCAGGCGACACGGACGCGCACCACTCGCACGACTTCCGGTAAGTGAGCGCAGGTCAGCGGCTCGCCGAACAGTTTCCTGCGTTGGCGCCTTGCCCGGCGTCACCCACGGTTTCGCACTGCGTGTTCCCGGCATCGAGGTGTCGCACGACAAGGTGGAGGCGCTCGCTCGATTGGACGCAATTCATCGCGAAATCCGAAAGGAACATGGACTCGAGCGCGCGCCGTTCATTACCGCGCAGCAAGTGCATGGAAATCGGATCGGCGTGGTCGATCACGCGACTGAACAGGATCGCTGTTTTGACAGCTGCGATGGCCTGATCACGAATCAGCGCGGAGTTTGCCTCGGCATTTACGTCGCCGATTGCTGCGCTGTTTTCATCGTTGATCCCGTCCAGAATGTGATCGGCCTCGTGCATTCTGGAAAAAAAGGGACGGAACTTGGAATTGTCTCTAACGCCATTCATGCGATGGGGGAGCACTTTGGTTCACAGTCCGCGGATCTCGTGGTGCAACTCGGGCCGTGCATTCGTCCTCCCCATTACGAAACGGATTTTGCCGGCGAAATCGTGCGGCAATGCCGGGATCTCGGCGTTACCGCGGTGCATGACTGCGCCGTTTGCACCGCGTGCGATCTGGATCGCTACTATTCCTATCGCGCCGAAAAAGGCCGCACCGGCCGCATGCTCGCGTTTTTGGCGCTTCGCTGAGCCTCAGCTTGCTTTTGGTGGGGCGAGACTCAGTCGAGCCGCCGAATGTGTTTTGCGATTCCGTCGAACGTGCTTCGCGTTTCGGCTCGACAGATTCTCGCCTTCCAATTTGGCGTGGCCTTGCCTGAGAATAGCCCAGCGTTTCAGCGCTGGGTGTTGTCCATAGGAATTCGAAGCCCCTTCCGGGACGGCAGAACTGTGTTTTCTGGATGGCGCTCCTGTCGTCCCTGAAGGGACTGGGATGTTTGATGAACCGGGTTTCCCAGCGTTGAAACGTTGGGCTATTTTCAGGGTCATGGATCGGTGGCACAGGCATCTTGCCTGTGGGGCCGACAGACGTCCCGCCTGTCATGCTTCAGGATGGGGAGAACAACAGGCTGGAAGCCTATTGTCCCCGCAGGCTAGATGCCTGTGCCACGCGACTAATCCTCGCCTTCGGGATCGGCGCTGTAAGAAACAATCCCGCGTTTGCCTGCCTCGGCCACGAAGGTGAAGAACTCGCGTCCGACGGCTCCGAAGTCCATCTCGCCAGCCTTCTCCAAGGCCTGTTTGGTATTCAGTCCACTGGTGTAAAGAAGCTTGAACGCTCTCTTGATTTCATCACGATCCGCCGGACTGAAACCCGCCCGGCGCAATCCGAGAATGTTCACACCAAAAACCTGATTCTTCGCCGCGATCAGAAACGGCGGCAGATTTTTGGTGAATCGACCCTCGGCCATCACGACCCGTCCGATGCGGATGCCCTGGTGAAAGCGTGACCCGCCGCCGATGAAAGCGCGGTCGTCGATCCGAACATGTCCGGCGAGCAGACAGTCATTCACGATGACCACGCCGTTCCCGATCTTGCAATCGTGCCCGACGTGAGAGCCCACCATCAGAAAATTTCCATCGCCGAGAACCGTCGCGCTTCCTTCCGTGGCGCCGCGATGAATGGTGCAATGTTCGCGAACCACGTTGGCGTTGCCCATTTCGACCCGGCTTTTGGTTTGCGCCTGGAAGTTGAGATCCTGCGGCGTACCCCCAATGACCGAGCCGTGCCCAATAAGATTGCCGGCGCCCATTTGCACCGGTCCCTCAATCACCACGTGCGATTGAATCACGCATTTGTCCCCGATGACCGCCTCCGGTCCAACGATCGAATAGGGGCCGATCTCCACCTCGGCGCCAATTTGTGCGCCGGCCTCGATGATTGCTGTCTGGTGAATTTTCACAGTACCCCCGCCTCCTTGAAACTGAAGTAGGGTAACCGCCCCTCCGCCGGTGCTCCGATGATGATGTGATCGAGCAGCTTGATCTGGAGAAGCTCCGCGGCTTCGGCCAGACGTCTGGTCAGGCTGTGATCGGATTGGCTGGGGGAGGGGTCACCGGAAGGATGGTTGTGCACCACGATCACCGCGTAGGCGGAAGAAATCACTGCGGGACGGAAGACATCGCGGGGGTGCGCGATGCTCTCGTTCACGCTTCCGCGAGAGACCTCCTCGATCCGGAGCAGATGGTAACGGGTATCGAGAAGAATGACGCGCAGCGATTCCTTGTGGAGGGTCCGCATTTCAGCGGCCACCAGGTCGTGGATCAGCTCGGGTGAATCAAGCTTTTGACGCGACAAACGCTCGTTGGCCAGGCGCTGTCCCAGGCCAAAGGCGGCCACCAACTGGAGCGCCTTGGCTGGTCCGATTCCTGGAATGGATGCGATTTCGTTTACGCTGCACCGGCTTAAGCCGGAAAGGGAACCGTATTGGGCCAGGAGCTGGCGAGCGACTTCCACCGCATTGGCTCCCGGCAGGCCAGTCCGGAGCAAGATCGCGATTAGCTCCGGATCGGTCAGGGCGGCAGCGCCGCGGCCAAGAAGTTTTTCACGCGGCCGCTCATCCTGCGGCATCTCGCGGATCTGTTGTTTGAGCCATTCGAAAAGCGTGTGGAGAGGAGGGGGGAGCCTGCACCGAGCCTGTCAAATGTGTTCCATCCTGTGCCTAAGCCCGAAATTGATCGAGCAATTCCCTCAGTGCATCACCGAACTGGAAAAGTGAATCAGTGTGTTGATTGGCTGGAAGCGCCTCCAGTTCGCGCTGCGCCTCGCGAATCAATTCTTCGCCTGCATCGACGGACGCCTTCAAGGCGCCATTGGGTGAATCCATCTTCAGCAACTTTGTGATTGCGCCGGATTCCTCCTTGAGGATGAGCTCGCAATATTGTTCGCGTTCCGCGGGCGGGGCGGAGACGAGCAGCATCAACACCGGCAGAGTCAGCTTGCCGTGGCGCAAATCGGTTCCTAGTGTTTTGCCGATATCGGTTTCGTTTCCTGCGATATCCAGGCAATCATCGTAAATCTGATAGGCCGCGCCAATCTTCCTCCCGAAATCCTTCAGCGCGCGAGTCGTCTCGGGCTCGGCGCCATTGAGCACCGCGCCCAGTTCCGCCGCCGCGGCAAAGAGCGAGCCCGTTTTCATTTCGATGATGCGGAGATAATCCTCGATTCCGAGATGCAGATCGAAGCGGCGCTGGGTTTGAATGATCTCGCCGGAGCAGACCTCGCGGGCGGCGCGCGCGATTGTCCGGCAAACCTCGGTATTGTCGAAGCTTGTCGAGAGATTCAGCGCTTGCGCGAAAAGACAATCGCCCAGGAGGACACTCAACGAGTTTCCCCAACGCGCGTTGACGGTGGGCTGCGCGCGCCGGCGTTCGGCTTCGTCCATGATATCGTCGTGCACGAGAGTGGCGATGTGGATCAACTCCACGATCACCGCGAGGTCGAGATGGGCCGGGGTGATTCCGCCACTGGCGCCGCCGCTGAGGAGGGCCATGAGCGGCCGCAACCGTTTGCCGCGGCCCCCGATGGCGTAAGTGACGTAACCTTCAATCGCGGGATCGAACTCGGCCGCTTGTTTGGCGATGCGCGCTTCGACCTCCTCCAATTGCGGCTGCACGCTGAGCGTTACTCGCGCCAAAGCTCGATCTGGTGATGCCGCTGGCGCGCGAGAATTAGCAAAAACTTCCACAAGCGCACGATAGAAGGAGGGCTAATGCAGCGCAAGCTTCCAGCTTGAATGGGGCGCAAAACGCAGGCTGGGCGACCCGCGCCCCGCAGTAGCCACGACAGGGCGGCGCTTTCGCGGCAAAGTCGCGGCTCATCGAGCTTGCTGGGAGCCGATATTTTGGCTTACCTCAACTCCAACCTTCAGCACCCAAAGCCGTTAAAGCAGAGGAGACCCCGATGACAACACCGCAAACGCTCGCGCCAAAACCGAAAGCAGTCACCATCAATGGCCAATCCTACACCCTGGTAGCCTTCTATTACCCGGGCCATGATATGCCCTGGGACGTCGTTTTTCAGGGCCAATTCCTGGCCAATTTTTGGCCGTGCAGCCTTACGCTTACGATTAATGGCAGCACCGCCACGTTCAATTGCGCTGAGGCAGCTTTTCAGGCCACCAAGTGCTGGCAGACGTCCGAGCGACAAATGTTTGAAGCAGCCAAATGGCCTCATGTTACTGGCGCTGAAGCATTCGATTTCAAGAAAAACATCGCCAATCCAGATTACAGCTATGCCGGTTTGGGTGCATACGAAGCGATGAAGGCAGCCTTAACGGCGAAGTTCACAGACCCGGCGCTGAAACAAGCGTTGCTTCTGACCGGCGATGCATACCTGCTGGAGCACAATGTGGCGGGCCGAAAAGATCCGGGGGGCTGGAGCGACCTGCACGATGGGAGTGGGACTAATCTGTTAGGCAAAGCGCTGATGGAAGTTCGGGCGGCTGCGGGCGGATCTGGTGCTCCTGCCGGAAATTATTCTGTCGCAGACTTTACGGCCCACGCAGAGAAATAGCCGCGCGCGACTGTTATCGACGCATCAGCCATTCCGCGGTGGCATATTTCGCCCGCGCAATGGCATTGGCCCGTGCGATCAATTCCGGCGCCAGGGTCTTGTATTCGAATCGCCCGCAAAGTGTGCCGGCAAAATCCTCCCTGAATTTGGCGGGAAGCCCGGTGAGTTGAATGCTTCCTTGGTGCAGCAAACCGGCGCGGGAACGGCGATGGGCGGCCCCGGCAATTTTGCGCCCATCGATGAGCACATCCGATCGCACGGCATTGGCGAAGCAATGTTCGGAAACCTTCGGCGCGACGGTGCCGGCGAGCGTGGCCTCGACTCCATTTGCGATCAAGGCCCGCCGGATCGCGTCGTGCAATGCCGAATATATTTCGAGCGATGAGTGCGAGAAGAATGAATGCCGTGCCGGAATGATCGCCGAATAGGTCAGATCTTCTCCGTGCGGAACGACTCCGCCCCCGGTCCACCGGCGGACGATTTCACGATGAGCACTCTGGTCCGCCACATCCGCGTAGGATCCAAAATAGCCGAAGGAGAGGGCGGGACCTCGCCAGCAATAGAAACGCAGCACCGGGGAAATCGTGGTTTCCAGCAGGGCTTCGTCCACCGCCATATTGAGCGGAGCGGGTCGCGGCTCGCCGTCGTTGTAGACCAACAGCTCTTCGAATAGGTTCACCGCTTCGAGGGTCAGGCCGCCATCTCCTCGAGCAGGCGCGCGACCGCCGCGACGGGGTCGGGATCGGCCGTAATGGGGCGGCCGATGACAAGATAGTCGGAGCCGTTTTTCAATGCCTCGCTGGGAGTCGTGAATCGCTTTTGATCGTCAGCCGCCGCCCAACTGGGGCGAACGCCAGGCGTAATCAGCTTGATTTGGTTGCCAAGTCGCCCCCGGAGCATTTGCACCTCATGTGGGCTTGTAATCAAGCCATCGATTCCGCATTCGTGGCCGAGCGTCGCCAGGCGCAGAACCTGTTCCTCGATGTCGGAGTTCACGCCGGTTTCGCTCAACGTTTCCGGAGTCGCGCTGGTTAGCACCGTTACGCCCAGGAGTGAGAGACCCGGTGGTCTGGCGCCCACGGCCGCTTCGAGCATCGCGCGACCGCCGCTCAAATGAACCGTCAACATCTGCACGCCCAGTTCGCCCGCGGCCGCGACGGCCTTGGCGACCGTGTTCGGGATATCGTGCAGTTTGAGATCGAGGAATATATTGGCGCCCGTCGCCGCCACGGCCCGGACAATTCCCGGGCCCTCCGCGGTGAAGAGTTGCAATCCGACTTTATAAGTGGAGACAGAGCCCGACAAAACAGAGACAAGCGCGAGCGCTTTGGCTTGCGTGGGAAAATCCAAGGCCACGATCAGGCGGTCGCGGACGCTGAGAGTATTTGCAGGCGAGTTCATTCTGTAATTCTGAGAAAATTTGTGGAGAGATAAGGATATGCAGCTTCATGCGCCGGCGAAGATCAATCTTTCGTTCGAGATCAAGGGGCGCCGCGGAGACGGTTTTCACGAAATCGAATCGCTAATGACGCCGATCTCGTTGGCGGATCGCCTGACGATCGAACGCGAGACCGCGGCTGATATCAAATTCTCGTGTGACGATCCTTCCGTCCCGAGTGGCGAGGAGAACCTGGTGGTTCGAGCGGCAAGGCTTTTCCAAAAGGTGACGGGAATCGAAGCGGGAATCGCGATCGCCTTGGAGAAAAACATTCCGCATGGCGCCGGCCTGGGCGGCGGAAGCAGCGACGCCGCCACCACCTTGCTCGGACTAGACGAACTTTTCGAGACACGGCTCGGCCAGAAGACCCTGATCAAGCTCGCCGCCCAAATTGGATCCGACGTGCCGTTTTTCATTCTCGGTTCCGCCGCAACCTGCCGGGGACGCGGCGAGATGGTCGAGCCCGCCAGATTAGCGGCGAGCCTCAATCTCCTGCTCCTGAAGCCAGATTTCGGGGTGCCAACGCCGTGGGCCTACGGGAGATGGAAGGATTCCAGAGAATTACCGGCCGTGGATTACGCAGTACAGACGTTTTCCGGCATCCGCTTTTTCAATGATCTCGAGCGTCCGGTCTTCGAGAAGTTCGTTCTGCTTGGCCACTTGAAAACCTGGCTGCTGCTTCAGCCGGAAGTGGGGGCGGCGTTGATGTCAGGCTCCGGTTCGACCGTGTTTGCGGTCCTGCGCGATGGGGTGGACGCAGAAAAATTGGGGGCGCGCGTACGGGAGAGCCTGGATCCGACGATGTGGACGCAGGTTTGCACGACTGGGTAGCGCGCGCTCCTGCTATCTGCATAATCAATGTGGGAGGGACCTTTGTGTCCCGACTCATCGTCTGGCGGAACGCTCGTTGTCGGGGCGCAAAGGCCCCTCCCACATTGGTAGGAGTCGGCGACACGCGAGGCGCGTGCGCGACCCGAGCCTATTCCCCCGCGTTCCGACGCAGGCTTGCGACCACGTACTCGCGATTCAGCTTCGCGATAAGGCTGGCGCTGATCTTGGCCGGACAGACCGCTTCGCATTCGTAGGTGTTGGTGCAATTGCCGAACCCCTCCGCGTCCATCGCGTTGACCATCTTCAAAACGCGGCTTGTTCGTTCCGGCTGTCCCTGCGGTAGAAAAGCGAGGTGCGAAACTTTTGCGGCGGTGAAGAGCATCGCCGAAGCGTTCGGACAAGCCGCCGCGCAGGCGCCACAACCGATGCAGGCCGCCGCTTCCATCGCTCGATCGGCATGGTGTTTCGGAATCGGAATTGAATTGGCTTCCGGCGCCGAACCGGCCCGTGCGGCCACGAAACCACCCGCCTGGACGATGCGGTCCAAGGCACTCCGATCGACCACCAGATCCTTGATTAGAGGGAATGGTTTCGCCCGAAACGGTTCGACCACGATCGTGGCGCCGTCCTTGAACCTCCGCATGTAAACTTCGCAGGCGGCGCCCGGATGATCGGGGCCATGCGCTTCGCCATTGATCGTGAGCGAACAAGTCCCGCAGATGCCTTCCCGGCAGTCCGAATCGAACGCAATCGGCTCTTCGCCTTTAGCGACGAGGCCTTCGTTGACGACATCGAGCATTTCGAGAAACGACGTGTTGGGGGAGACGTCGGTTGCTTCGTACTGGACGAGCTTCCCTTTGGCTTTGGGACTCTTCTGCCGCCACACTTTGAGGCGAAAGTTCATAGTTGAGAGTTGAGAGTTGAGAGCCCTTTCAGGAGAAAGTTCATAGTTGAGAGTTGAGGGTTGAGAGCCGCTTTGAGTTCATTCGTCTCTTGTTAGACAAAGAGCGATTTTCTTAGTCCGCTTTGCATGCGGCTTTGTTCTTCGGCTGCCCTATACAGAAGTTGGAACTGGTCGTCCTTTAGGAATCCTTGTCGTTTGGCGATGTAGGCTTGAGAGACGACTTCGAACAGTGATCCGCTAGAAATTTCGATGAACCGCGCGAAATCCGTCTTCGAGCTGCGCGATGTGCCTTCGGCTAGATTTGAGGAAATTGACACCGCAGCGCGACGCATCTGATTTGTCAGACCGAAACGCTCATCGCGCGGGAAGTTCCGCGTATCTGTATAAATCAAATCAGCGAAATCAACGGCTCGATGCCAGACATCCAGTTTTTCGAAATTAAACATGATTTGTTCTCTGGGGGCTATCAACTCTCAACTAAAACTCTCAACTATTTATAGCTCCTCTGCGTTAGCTCGACGGTTTCGAAAACGAGCGGTTCGCGATGCAATTTCGGCGGCGCAACCGAACCGTTACCCTGATACTCCCACGCGAAAACATCCGCGAAACGCTCGTCATTGCGCAAGGCCTCGCCATCGGGTGTCTGATGTTCTTCGCGGAAATGGCCGCCGCACGATTCATCGCGGGTGAGGGCATCGGTGCACATCAGCTCTGCAAATTCGAGGAAATCGGCCACGCGTCCCGCCCGCTCCAGCGATTGATTGAACTCCTCACCCTCTCCCGGGACACGCACGTCCCGCCAAAACTCTTCGCGTAATTGCGGAATTCGATTCAGCGCTTCGGTCAATCCGGCGGCATTGCGGGCCATCCCGCATTTGTCCCACAGAAGCAGGCCGAGCTCGCGATGGAATGAATCCACCGTGCGCTTTCCATTGATCGCGAGAAGCTTCGCGGTCCGCGCCTGCACCTCGCTTTCTGCTTTGCGAAATTCAGGGTGGTCCGTCGCGGGCCGTTTGCCGATCTGTCCGGCGAGATAAGCGGGCAGCGTGTAAGGCAAGACGAAGTAGCCGTCGGCCAGGCCTTGCATGAGAGCGCTGGCGCCCAACCGGTTGGCGCCGTGATCGGAGAAATTGGCTTCGCCGATGACGTGCAACCCCGGGACGTTGCTCATCAAATTGTAGTCCACCCACAATCCGCCCATCGTGTAATGGACAGCCGGATAGATCCGCATGGGCCGCTCATAGGCGTTTTCCCCCGTTATTTTTTCGTAGATGTGGAAAAGATTCCCGTAGCGTTCGCGGATCGTTTTCTCGCCCAGACGATGGATGGCGTCCGCGAAATCCAGATAAACACCGCGCCCGCTGTCGCCCGACGCCACGGCCTTCGTCGCAAACTTCTTTCGCGCTGCGAGATGAGATGTCGCGCGGCGCCAAATTCCCGAAACTCGGATATTTTCGCTCGAGATAATAGTCGCGTTCCGCTTCCGGAATCTGGCTGGGCGGGCGTTTGTCGCCGGCATTCTTCGGCACCCAGACGCGCCCATCGTTCCGAAGCGATTCCGACATGAGAGTCAGCTTCGATTGGTTCTCTCCGCTGACCGGGATGCAGGTCGGGTGAATCTGCGTGTAACAGGGATTGGCGAAGAGCGCCCCTTTTTTGTAGGCGCGATAGGTCGCGGTGACGTTGCAGCCGCGCGCATTGGTCGAGAGATAGAAAACGTTTCCGTAGCCGCCGGTCGCGAGGACGACGGCGTCGCCCGCGTGCGACTCGATCTTTCCGGAGACCAGGCTTCGTGTGACGATCCCTTTGGCGTGTCCGTCGATCAGAACGAGATCGAGCATCTCCGTTTGCGGAAACATCTCGACGGTGCCGGCTGCGATCTGGCGGCACAGCGCCTGATAGGCGCCGAGGAGAAGTTGCTGGCCCGTTTGCCCCCGCGCGTAAAACGTGCGCGAGACCTGCGCGCCGCCGAAGGAGCGATTGGCCAGCAACCCGCCATATTCACGGGCAAAGGGCACGCCCTGCTCGACGCACTGGTCGATGATCAAATTGCTGACTTCCGCGAGCCGATAGACGTTCGCCTCCCGCGAGCGGAAGTCGCCGCCCTTGATTGTGTCGTAAAAGAGGCGGAAGACGCTGTCGCCGTCGTTTTGATAATTTTTCGCGGCATTGATTCCGCCCTGGGCGGCGATGCTATGAGCGCGGCGCGGGCTGTCCTGGTAACAGAAGCACTTCACGTGGTAACCGAGCTCGCCCAGCGTTGCCGCGGCAGCGCCGCCGGCCAGGCCGCTGCCCACGACGATTATCTCAAATTTCCGGCGATTGTTCGGACTGACCAAGCGGGTGTGATCCTTATGCGTCGCCCATTTATCGGCAAGCGGGCCGGAAGGGATCTTGGAGTCCAGGCTGCCGATCATAACTGTTGGGCCGGCTTCACCCAATGCAGCAAAACCGCGACAGGGATGGAGGTGTAACCAATGAAAATCAACCAGGCGAAAATGCGGCCGACGGTCGCCAGGCGGGGTGCAAGTTTCTCATCATTCAGTCCGAGCGATTGAAAGAAGCTCGATGTTCCGTGACTCAAGTGCAGCGCGAGCAGGAACATTCCGAGAATGTAGAAGGCCGAGACGTAAATATTCTGAAAGCCGTAGACCATCATGGAATAGACGTCGTATCGATTAAGCGGGTCCGCCTTGAGCAACAGGAAGCGGGGATCGGTCACGCGGACGGTGAAATGCGCGAGATGATAGAGGATAAAGGCGAGAACAACCAGTCCGCTCAGGGCCATGTAACGCGAAGCGATGGTCGCTTTTACGTGGTCCTTTTTCTTGTAACGCACCGGCCGTGCCCGGCGATTCTCGAGGGCGAGGCTGATGGTGTAGAAAATGTGGAGGAGGACATTGACGAGAAGAAAAATCCGGACGGCCCAGAGCAACGGGCCGAGTTCGCGCAGATGTTCGGCGTAGCTGTTGACCCAGTCGGGCCCGAGAAAAATCTGCAGGTTTCCGAGAAGATGTCCGAGGACGAAGGCAATCAGAACGACGCCGGTCACCGCCACAATCATTTTTTTGCCAACCGATGAGCGATAAAATGAGGAAGACGCGGTCACATTGTTGGCCAAGCCCGGCCTCCAGGCCGGTGGTAGCTGAAATTAGAATTCACCCTAGGACTGTCAAGCTAACACGCTTGTCATGAGCACGCGCAACGGCTCGACAGAGTCTCGCCCTACCAGGGCCGGGAAATCAGCTCTTTGGTAGGGCGAGACTCCGTCGAGCCGAACGATTTCAGGGGCCGGGTCGAAACGCGATCGTTTGAAGGGAAACAACCCTTCGAAACGGAAATTCATCGTAGGGGAGGCCTCCGCGCCAGGAATGGTGCCCCTGCGGCGAGAGGAAAAAAGTTTCGGTATCCGCCTTCAGCTGTTCTAGCAGATGGCCCAGGTTTGTTTCTGTGCCTCGATCTTCCAACCGGGTCTGGAGCTGCAGGATGTTGCCCGCGTTGGCCAGGTCATGTTCCTGAGCGCGGCCCTGCAGAACGAAATCGAAGCAATGAACCGACGCACCACCAGGCTTGAGGTATTGCTCGATGGCCCGAAAACAATTCGCCATTGAGTCCTGGGAAAAGTGCTCCAAAACGGAAATCGAAAAAATCGCGTCAAACGAGTTCGGAGCGAGGGTGGCCATGTCCGCCTCAAAATAGCCGCGGACAATCTTTACCACCGGAAACGCGCTGGCGTATTTTTCGTACTCCGTCGGCCCGTTTCCGGAACCGTCGTAAGGATCGACCAGCGTGACCTCATAGCCGAGCTCGTTCAGGAAGCCGCTGACAATCGGCTCGCCCCCGCCGATTTCGAGCAGGCGAGCCGGTGGCGGCATGGCGCGGAGAAGGGCTTTTACGGCCCAAGGGCGCTGGACGTTCTTCAAATCGCCGTCCACGCCGGTAATCTGGGGGAGGTGATCCACGCTTTCACAGTAGTCACGGACCGTGGCGTAACTGGTCTCCGACGTCGGTGTCGGCGTCGAAAATCGCGCGACGATCTCTGCCGCCTGGGTTGGGTATTTAAGGAACGGCATGCGCTCGATCTGGCTTCGTCAGGCGGACTTGTTCGTAAAAGGTTTCTAGGGCCGCTGCATTTTTGCTCCAGCTAAAGTGCGCGTCGTAAAAAGCAAGAGCGCCCGTGGAAAGGCGCGACATTAATTCTTCATCGGCTCGAAGAGCCTTGAGGGTATCGACGATTCCCAACGCGTCCATCTTCGGCAACACCCAGGCCTCGTCTCCATGGCGAACAAAACGTCCGACGTTGGTCAGAGGCAGGAGCAGGGGACGCCCCATGGCGAAGAACTCGGGAAGCTTGGCCGGAAGCCGGTACTCGTTGAAGGCATCGTTCGTGCCCGGCTGAATCAGAAAATCCGCGAGACCGAGGATCGCCGGGATATCGACATGTCTGACGTAGCCGAGGTCAACCGAAACACTGCGCGCCCATTTCTCATCCGGCCCGAGAAAAGGGCAATAGTCTTTACCTGCGCGTACCAGCGTCGTCGGAATTCCTTCGCGGGAGAGGATGGCCGCTGCGAGGTAAAGACTGCGCACTTCCCTGGCGTTGGCGGAGTGAACATTGCCTGTGTAGCAGAGAACGATATTTCCCCTGGGAACGCCAAGACCGGCGAGAAAAGCCTCGTCCCTTGTCCGGGGGAAGAAAAGCTCCCGATCGGCGCCAGGCCAAAGGATAATTCGGCGAACTCCGTGCGGCACAAACTTTTCCAGACGATCCATGATCATGGTGACGCCGTCGGCCTCGGCGATAAACCGGCGATAGTTGCGAGGATGGGCGAGATTGCCGGGCAGCTTGATCTCTTTCGCGTTGGCAAGTTCCTTGAAAGGCCTTCCCAGATTCACCTCCAGGATCAGCTCTTCGTTGTCTTCGAGATGAACGAAAAGCAAAGGGGAACATAAGCCGCGGACCTTTTCGCAGAAGAGGCGCACGTTTTCGCGCGGCGTCCACGCATGCAGAACATCGGGAGGAAGTCCGTTCGAGAACAGGCGAGTCCAATTCCCGTCCATTTCGTCAAAGGCAAGCACGCCATAACGCTGCTCGCCCAGGGCGGACCCGCTGTCGTCACGGTCCGGAATCGCGACGACGACATTGTGGCCGGATTCGACCAGGCGATTGGCAAAATTGTGCACGTGCACCGCGCTGTTCGCGGTGAAATCGTGGTAGAGAACGAAGAGGATGTTACTCACGTGGAGCGCGGGCTGTAATCGCCGCGTTCAAGGTTGAGATTTGGATTGTAATAAGGATCGCCGCACTCAATGATGCTCTCCCATTGATCCAAAAGGAGCCCTCGATCGATCAGGTCATAATAATTCCGGCGCGAGACGGACTCGTGGTGAATCACCAGAGCCTGGGGCGTGCAAATCAGGCGCAGCCCGCGTTCCCGCAGGCGCAGGCAGAGATCCACGTCCTGGTAGGCCGTGAAGAAATGCTCGTTGAAGCCGCCGATTTCATGGAAGAGCGACTTGCGCATCATCAGGCATGCGGCGGTGACGGCGGAGACTTCGCGAGCACAGGCCAGACTGCCGGCGTAACCATCCGCGTCGAGCGGGAATCCCCGCATGGTGTGGTCGGCGGTGCCGCGCATCCCCAGAGCAACGCCGGCATGCTGGACCGTGCGGTCTTCATAGATGAGCAGCGCGCCCACCGCACCCACTTCGGGTTGTTCCGCGTAGTAAAGTAAGTGCTGGATCCAGTCTTCGGTGACGATTTCGGTGTCGTTGTTTAGGAAGACCAGAAACTCACCGGTGGCGGCCATCGCGCCCTGATTGTTGGCGCGGGAAAAATTGAAGGGATCGGGGAGTGAAATGCGTCGCGCGGGCGATTGGCGCATGAGCTGGAGAGCACGCTCGTCCGTCGTCTCGTTGTCCATCAGAATTACTTCAAATTCCGGATACGACGTTTTTTCCGAGAGACTTTTCAAACAGCGGTCGAGCAATTCCGGTGCGTTTTTCGTAGGGATGATAATGCTCACCGATGGAAAATTGGCCCGAGCCGCGGGAAGCATTCGAAGCCGATGCGGAAGTTCTAATCGCTCGGCCTGCGCGGGGAGCTTCAGGCGGGCGAGATGAGCATTGACGGCGTCCGCCTGGAGCGGGCCAGCCTGCGGCTTGGCCTGGCTCGTTTCAGCGATGCTGCCTGGCGTTTTCCGCCAGTGATAAAGCACTCGCGGGATGTGGCCGACGCTGGCCCCTGTTTCACTTACGCGGAGCATGAACTCAAAATCCTGCACGCCATCGAACGCAGGATCGAATCGCGTGGCTTGCGCGATCTCGCGTCGCACACAGAGGAGATGGCCGAGATACATCACTCCCCGAAAATATTCCGGCGACCACGCCGGTTTAAAAAAGGGATCGACCAGTTCGCCGGTCGTGTCGTCGAGCTTGTCCTCGTCTGAATAGACGACGTCATAGCCGTCAGCTATTTTTTCCGCCATCGATTCAAGAGCCGACCAGTGGAGCAAATCATCGTGGTCGAGGAAGGAGACGTAATCGCCCCGGGCTAAATCGAGCGCCTGGTTTGTCGCCGCGCTGATGCCGGCCTTCGTTGCCAACGTAACCTTGATTCGGGGGCTCGCGCGGCGCAGGTGTTCCAGGAATTTCCTCGTTTGCCGGTTTTGCGAGCCATCGTCGACAATGCACCACTCCCAATTGTCGAACGATTGGCTGCAGGAGGCTGAGCGCTGCTTCGGCCAGCCAGCCCGGCTTCGTTTCATAAGTCGGGGTGATCAGACTGAAGAACGGTTTCTCCGGTGGTGTGGCGCGGCTGGCCTGCTCCTGGAAAAGCGGCTTGAGACGCTCGAAGGCCTCGTCGGCTGAAAGAGTGCCCCATCTCTGGACTTTTCCCTTGGAGTGGTCCTGTTGCCCCAATTCCGCGCTCTGCAACTCCTCGCCCGAATCCACTCCTCCTTCCCGTTCGACCTCGTGCTCGAAAAACAGCTGCCAGTCCGCTCCATGTTCGATTGCTTCGAGTCGAACGGTGGAAATGCCGGGAGGCACGCGAACTTCGATCGTGAACCCACTGTGGCGGGCCAGCGGAAACTCTCGCATCGAGACCGCCAAATCCGTTCGCTCCAGCCCGTAACGCGCGAAGCGGGCCTTGCGGCCCACTTTGGCTCGCACCCCTGCGATCTCTCTCCCGCTTCGGGAGAAACACCAGCCTTTGAGGAAAAGAATTTCACGGTTTGTCTTCCAGGAAATCGGCCAGTCGAGGGCAAAGGTGAGGTCGGAATTCGCGTCCGGCTGTGATTGGCGTGAGCGATTGAAAAGCTTCCAAAGCGGCTTGACCGTCTTCCACAGCCGGGAGTGTTGAATTCGTTCGAGTAAGGCGTCTCGATTTTTCAGCCGCGCCGTTGTATCAGCCCGTTTGGCCTTCAGCTCCCATGTTTCGCGCACGGCGCGTTCGAGACGGGCTTCCAGCGCCAGGGTTTCAGTTTCAAGGAGGCGAATTGAAACCTGGATGGCGTGAAGCTCCCTGTTGGCCGACTCGAGGGTCACCGGCAGAGATGGCTCGCGAGCGCTCTGCGCGGAAAGCAGATGCCGCATTTCGACCAGCGCTGTCCGAAGCTGATCCAGCTTCGCGTTCAGATTCTCGAAATGATCGGTTTCGCCAGGCACGAGGGGAATACTAAATCACGTCGCGCTTCCCGTGCCGTGAGAAATGGAAGTTTTCATCCTGAGTAAAAACGCGGCCCAGCCTACAAAGATGGCAAAGCCGACGGCCGCCATCCATAACGAGAGCGTCAGGTAGCGTGGCCAGTAGGCAAAGGAGACCACGTAATCCCCGGCGTCTGGGACGAAGAGGCCCTTGAAGGCGGCGTTTACGCGGAAATAATTTGTCGGCTTCCCGTTGAGGCTCACTTGGAAATCGTCGGGCACGTAGGCCTCGGTGAGAACAATCACTCCCGGCCCAGCTGCGTTGACCTTGAAAGTGGTGGTGTTGTTCGTGAAAACGTAATTCGTGGCGGGCGTGGCTTTCCGGTCGTCGGGTGGTGTCGGAACGCCTGTGAGTTTGGCGAGTTCGGCTTGGTTATCCAACGCCTCTTTTGGGATTCCCGCGAAAGGCGTTCCCTCACTCATCTTCAAGAGATCGATGAATTCCTCTTCGCCTTCGTAGGTAACCAGTCGATTGGTGAAAAACGCCCGGGGCCAGACGCGCTCGGAGGCAAAGACTTCCAGGTCCAGCGAGGCGATTTTGTTGAGAGATGGAACAGGCTCGCTTCTCATTCCGGCGTCTCCCAGAAAATAGCGGACGTTGAGCATGTTGAAGAGCGGCAGGTCGGCGGCGAGACGGCCAGGGGTGACTTCGAATCGCCAACTGCCAAAGAGCAGCTTGATTCCCCAGGCATTCATCAGAGCGCGATAATGCTGGTTCAAGAGAGGGTCCGGACCATCTATCTGCTCCACTCCCACGGCTCCTCCGTAGCCAGGGAAAAAGGCTAAATCCAATCCTGCGGTTCGCGAGGGTTCGGCGGCCTGGCCTTTGATGAGTTTGAGCGCAGGGGAAGAGTCCGCCACGAGATTGACGCGCCGTTGGGGATTCATCACGTAGGCGTCGAATGGCGTCGCCCCATGCATTCCGTGGCGCCAGTGAAAAAGAATGAAGAGCAAGGCCAGGAAGAACACCTGCCAGCCGTGCGCACGCTTTTTCATGATCACCTGGCGCGCGAGCCACGGGGTTATCGCCACGGCCAGCATAAGTGACAGAGAATAGCCCCAAAAGAAGTTCGACTTGGGAATGTGTTCTCCAAGGTGAAGCAGGGTGATGCTCGAGCGTTGAAGGGCCTGGGTCGCGCCGAAGTAAAGCGCGACCAGACCGGCCAAAAGGAGAAGGACCCGAAAGTAGGTCCGCTGGAAATCCCCGGCTCGGCAATCGTTCCAAAACGCTTTGATGCCGAAGCCAGCCAGCGGGAGCAGGCAGACGATGGCGATGCAGGAGAAGACGTTGTCAATGTGAAGAACATTCCTCAGCAACGGCAATCGGACGATCAAGGCCGGGGGGATGACTCCGAAAGCAAAAAGCAAAGCGAGAAGGCAAGTAATACTCAGGCCTCGGGCCAGACGCCTTTCATCACCTCTTCCCGGGCTGAAAAGAAACCAGAGTCCGGCAAACAGCACGAGAAAGTTTAGCGAAGGATCGAGATGGAATTCATCGGCGTTGAACTGCCGGTAAAAAATGTCGTCAAACAAGCCGATAAACAGGCTCGGTTGAAGTTGCCATGCGCCTCCGGCGTCGTAGGCGGTCAAAGAGTTTTTGAGGGCATGAAAAAAGGTGAGCCACACCGGCATGGCCATAGCCATGAACAGAACCTTGGCGCAGGCGGCTTGAAATAGTTTTGTTCCTTTTCCGCCGGTGCTCGAGTGGCCGAGGAAGAGAGTGAGGAAGCCACCGGCATTCAGGGCCAGGAAGAGAAGATAGCCTTCCTTTACTCCTCCACTGTTAAGGAGGGCCCAGTCAGCCAGAACCATGGCGGCGAGCCAGACGGCCGTCTCCCGGCCGGGACGCGCATCGATCAGTTTAAACCAGCAAAGCAAGACCGCTGGCGCATAGCACAGAGTAAAGAAAACGGGATGGGAATAGCGGTAGGAAAAAAAACCGATGAAAGGCGCCGTTGCGGCGACGATCAACGCTGCCGGGAGGTGTCTGGTCGCCTGAAGCACGCAGAGCCCTACGCAGGAAGCGAAGAGCAATTTGGCGAGCAGGTACTTGAGATCCCACGCTGCACTGGAGCCGCCCGTGAGGATGACGAGCAGTTGCAGCGGATCGGCACACATGGAAAGCCCCTGGCCGAGGAGAGGCAGTCCACAGGAGTTGTATCGATTCCAAAGAGGGAGCTCACCATGGGTGAAGCCTCTGCTCTCTACTACCGAATAGGGCCAGTTCTGCCACAGAGCGGCACCCATGTCTGCCCCTTTCGCATCGTCGGTTGCCACATCCTTGTAACCGGGGACCGTCGGCATTTGCCCGTAGAGGAGATAGGTGTGGGCATGGTTGTTGGGTGAGATAAAGCTCTTGTTAAAAAAGATGACGGGATAACAACTTAGGATCACCGAAAGTGCCGCGACAACGAGGACGAATCGCTGAGGATGAGCGGCCGACCAGGTGCGCAAATGCGAGGCCCAGCCAGCAGCCGTGGCCCTGACCCGGGTGAGCCGCAGAGCTGGCGCAACCAGCAGGCCAAGCGCTAAGGCAGGAAAGAACGAAAGTAGGAAACGGCGCGCGAAGGTGCGCCAGGACTCTCGAGCGAAGCTCTTGAGCATCAGAGGTTCTTCCAGCTCTATGGTGACGATCGGGTCCCCTGCGGTAGGGGCAGTCGCGAGACTTACGCTGTCAGGAGCCAATTCGAGCCGTTCAATTTGTTGTGAGGCCTTAACCTGATTCGGCTCAATTACCCGGACAAGCTGGCCCGTCCCCGTGACGATGCGCAGGGCGGACAGGACCATGATGTTCCCTGGCCGATCAGTCGGATCAAATCTCAAGAGGGAATAGGTTCCGCCGGGCAAAGGAAATTTGTAGGCGACATCGCGATTACCCCCCTCCGTGGGCAGCCGGACGGAATCGAGTTCGCGTATCCCTGAACCGGTGTCGTAGTAAAGTTGGGCAATCCCGGCCAGCGATGAGCGGATCGTCACCTCGAAATAAAAGGCTGGTTTTGGTGTTCGAGGCCACAAGCTGAAAGCGGTGGCGAGCACCAGGCCGAAGAGAAGAGCGGCCGAGATCGCCGACTTGAGTCCTTTCACGGCACGCGGACCCAGAGGGGGCGAATGATGGGCCTGGGACACGGGCGCGCAGCCTAGTGAGAAAGACGCGATCTGGCAATGCCGGGCTCGTCGCCGGGCCTCTCTCAAAGCGGCCTGGATTTTGATCCGTTACTGAAAGGAGTAAACCTCGATCACTCCGACGCCCGTGCCGCTGTTCTTGCCCCGAAGAATCGCGGTGTACGCTCCCAGCGCGGGATTAGAGAGAAGCAGGGCTGACTCCGCATCGTTTGAAGGTTGCAAGCCGGTCGGTTCGATCAACGCCTGTTTGGTTCGCCAGTCATCGTTCGAATCGATGAGCGCGCCGTTCGAATCGAACAGTTCGAGCATTGGATCTGACAACGGATTAGCGATCCCGAAAGCACTGAGCGATGGCCCGATGCCTCGGACGACGACCCTTGATGATCCGGTGCCGCCTCCCAAAATGAATCCACCGATCATCACGTTGTCGCCGGTTTGAACGAACCCGCGGGTGGAGATGTTTGCGAGCTTGGAACTGGGGTCTGCATCGAGGTCATAAGCTTCGACCACCGCGATTCCGGTGGTGTTGTTGGCCCCGCGAACAACCGCTGTGTAAGCGCCAGGACTTAGCGTGACCACGACAGCCGATTCCGCGTCGTTCGAGGGAGCTACGGGTACTGGCCTGGATGTCGATGCTCTGGCCGGAATCGAGAAGGCCTCCAACTTGCGTGGCGCGCCAATTATCGTTGTTGGCGATGATCGCACCGGTCCCATCATGTAGTTCCAGGACCGGATCCTGTAACGCGCCGGCCACAGGCAGCGATGGGCCCATCGCCCGGATGATCACGTTCTTTGGGGTCGTTCCCTGAATAATAAGGCCACCGATCAACGCAGCCTGGCCGGTTCCGACGGGGAGGCGTGTGGAAATATTAAGTGCGATCGCTGGAGGGGGGACTGTTGAGAGCGAAATCGCTCCCACCGAAAGAGTATGACTCGCATTGATGGTGGTTGGCACAACGCCCGAGCTGTTCGCCGGCGCTGCTCCGTCCAGGAGAGGGGCGGCGCCGCTCGAGGCGTAGCCAAGGAATGATGGGATCGGCACGGGTTCGCCGGGCGCCCCTGACGAAGAAGTCTTCGGGGGCACCATCAAGATCGCGCCGGTGATTGCCGGCGATCCCAGGGACGCGTTTGCAAGTGGCGCCTTCACGCAAGTGCTGTTGTCGGCAAACGTCAGCGTCAAATCATTGACCTGGGCAACGCTCTGGCCGCCGAAAGGGGGATCGAGGAAGAATGCGGTCCGATCGGAAGGGTAAAACTGGTTCGCTTTATATTGCAGCCGATTGAAGGGAGCCGATGTGCGATAGCCGTCGTAAATTGTGGCCGGGCCGCCCGAGTTGTTGCTGATAACGCAATTTTGAATGGCACCGGTCATCTCCCATTCGGGAAATGGGCCGCTGGCAGGCTGGGCCGTCGCCACAAAGGCCGATCCGCCCCCGGGATTGGTCAGGTGATTTTCGACCAAGTTGCAGGCATCGATGTTAAGCGCTCCTCCAAACATCGCGACCGCGCCTCCCAGAACTCCCGCCGAGTTCTGGGCAAATGTTGTGTTGGTGATGGTCGCGTCGCATCCGTAGACGAATTCGAATCCGCCACCATTTTGCGAAGTGCTGCACTTTTCCACGATGCAGTCATCTGCGTGGAGCGTGGTGAAAGCGGCGGTCACAGCGCCGCCGGTACCATTGCCGGCGTCGTCGACCGTGGCGAGGTCGGCAAACACGACTCGTTTCAGATTGGCAACGGTGCGGTTGCTCTCCTGCGTTCCGTTCTGTTGCACGGTGATGCCGAAAGCCGCATGCGTGTCACCCAGGAGAAAGATGCCGCCGCCCTGCCTTGCACTGGGTGTTCCGGCCCCCTGGCCTTGAATCAGGCTATCGGTGACGGTTAGCTGCGCAGGAGGACGATTGAGCGTGCCGCCGTTGGTGGTCTGGTCGGGATTATCGGGAGACAGGACGATGATCGCGCCGCCGAGACTCTCTCCGTTCTGCGCGCTTCCGACTGCACGGTTCGCCTGAAAAGTACAGTTCTTGATATCGGTGACCGAGCGAAAACTGCTGACCGCTCCGCCCTGTTGAGCGGAGTTGTTGGTGAAACGGCAGTTGTAAAAACGCGACTTCACCTTGTCCTCCATGAAGATGGCGCCGCCGGTGGTGGGATCGCCGTTGGCGCCTCCCGGATCCCGTACCGCCTCGTTGCCGATGAAGATCGAGTTGGTGACGTCGAGCTCCGCGACCGTTGTTTCCCAGGGGCCGAGGACGTAAATCGCGCCACCCACATAACCCGTCTGATTGTTTTCAAACCGCGAGTTCGCGATGCGAATGGTCGACGCATTGCCGTGAATGGCCCCGGCTGCGTTGAAACTCGAGTGGCCGGGAAGGTTTGTCCGGTTGCCCGCAAATCGACAATCGCGCACGTAAACGCGCGACGCATAGGCGCTGATCGCGCCCGCATAGTTTTTCGAGGTGTTATTGTTGAACACGCATCCCTGAAACAAAACGGTAGAGGTGTCGATCCAGACTGCCCCGCCTCCCGTGACCGGTGGATTGGCCGCGTTGTTCTCGAAAACGCATGAGATAAAATTTGCCTGCACGTGGGAAACGCTGACTGCGCCGGCGTGGAACTCCTCGGTCGACAGACCGTTGGAAAAAGTGAGCCGTTCAAAGGTCACCGGGCGCGGGGTGGTAAACGTGAGAATCCGCGTCGCTCCGCTGCCCGTCAGGACCACGGTAGCGCCCAATGCGGCGCGCACGGTAAAGCCTCTGGTCCCGCCCTGCAGGTCGGGAAAGATCGTGAATCCGTCGGTGGGCGCAGCATAAGTGCCGGCCGCAAGCTCGACGATTCCACCCTCGGGCACCTCGTTGAGCGCGTGCTGAAGCGCGTCGGGGCTATTGACATGTATGACTTGCTGCCCCTGGACTTGGAGCGGCCACGAGATACCTGCCGCGGCCATCGCAACGCAAAAATATCTGGCAATTCGGCTTCCTGATGACACGCGGTTATTCGAGCAGTCTTTCTTCTGGTTTTTGGAGCAATAGTTAAGCCACCACGAGAAAAGCTCGACGTTCCATCAGGGATTTCGACGAACGCGCGAGAAACACGCTCAAATGAGAACCGTTCTCCGTGATTTTCAGCTCTTCCGGAGGATCAAGACGTCCTGAAACGTTTCGCCCGTCGCGCCGATCGACCAGTAGCCTTGGACAAAACGCTCGAGTTTGAAGTTGGCGAAGTCAATCAGCTCATCCAGATGTCCGTTATCGTATGCGACGGCCAGAGTGGGATCCTCGCTCTTCTCAGCGAATAATTTCCCGCTCGGAGTTCTATGTTTGAAGCTGAATGGCGCCCGCGCAGCCTCGACGCCCTCCCGGGCGCTGGCATTGAGGACGAAGACCGTCATGAAAACGCGGCCATCATTTTTCAGCACCTGGTGGATCGAGGTCAGCATCTCGAAAGCAGCCGGGTAATCAAGATGGGTAAAGAGAGACACCGAGATCGCCAGATCAATCGATTGAGCCGGGACGCCTTCCGTGAGGTTGGCGATGCCAATTTCCTCGTCCTTTTGGCGCCACCCGTCATAGGTGCGGTTGCTTTCGTTCAGAAGAAGGAACTTAAAGGAGGGATATCGCGGCGTGATGAAATTCCTCGCGAAACTGACAAGCCCGGGCACGATATCGATCCCGACGTAATCGCTTGTCTGGTCGACATATTGGGTCAAAGCCGCCGCGATCCGCCCGCAACCGCACCCGACATCCAGGATCGAATCGCCGGCGTTGCAGCTGCGCGTATTTTTCGATCGCCGAAACAACTTCTTGCGCTATGGGCTCCGGGTCTCCCCCTCCCACGACGTCCGACAGGGGATGGCCGTTAATCTGTTCGGTCCGCATCGCTTGAAAGATATCGCGGACCGGAGCGAGTGACTTGGCTGCTGACATTATTGAGATGCAATTGTCATCTTGGACTCAACGTGGACTGATCGCTTTCGAGCGTTCGGACTCGTTCAATCAAACGGAACAATCGATGACGTTTCAGGTCGGCCGAATATAGTTTCAATTCTGTCGTCTGCGGATGTGCGAAGGGCAAGTTCACGGCAAACCCCGAAACCCGCAGATACCCCGCGCCGCCGCTTCCACGAACCGGCGAACCTAACGTCGTTGCCGTTGCGAGTTGCTGCCCCTTCTCCGCATTCACCGTCGTGAGAAGGACACAAGTAGGAGAAAAAGTTCGGTCGGAGACGATCGACCAACCTGAAATTTCGAAGCCAGCCGGTCCTCTCTTCGCAGTAAACCATCCAAGATCATCGCCATCGGCGTGTTGGATTTTTTGCAACGGCCAGGGTCCGACAATCCCCGGTCGCAAAACGTTCCTTTCGATTAGAGGAAAGGCGATTTGGCGGAGATGGCCCGGGTCAGGATAAACACGTGAAAGAACCGGATTCGCAGGGATAAGGGGAAGAAAGCAAATCGCCAATTTCATCTTTTCCGTTTCGGCATGGCGCCATCGAAAGGCCCGGCTGCCGGCGAGCCAATTTGCGACAAAGATAACGAAGAAGAGGCCGACGGCGGCGGTCCAGGCGAGGCGCAACCGTGGTCGCGGCGGCCTGCCATCGGCGGCACGCGGCAGAGAAGCGATCAGCCCGATTAGCCCCAGATAAACGTAACAGGAGAAGCTGATGTAACGCACAGAGATGGCCTGATCGATTCCAAAGCCAGCGCGGCCGAGGGTGGTAATAACACCGGAAGCGAGGCCATAGAGGGTGAGCATGGTCCATGGATGAAGTTGAATCCATCCGTGCCCGGATATGATCCATTGGCGCCGCCGCCAGACGGCGAAGAGGAAAAACACCAAGACAGCGATTACGAGCAAGCCGAGGGCGAAGGCTGACTTGAGCGGATTGAAGCCTAAGCCCCGGCAGAATGGGTTGCCGAGCCAGAGGATAAAATACTGTGCAGCAGCGACGGGATGTTTGAACGCGGAGTCCAGGGAGGGATGCCCCGGGGGGGAGCGGTAGTCCCAAAAATAAACCGCGCTGGTCGCGATCAAGCCAGACGCGTAGAGCGCTATCCAGGTCAACGAAGTGGTCATTGGCGTGGCGGACCTGGTCAGCTTGCTCTCGGGTTCGGTATGTGAAATCCACGGTAGAGGTGCTCCGAGGATCCAGCACAACATGCCGTTAGAGTTCGAAAACGTGCTGATCAGGGAAAGCACGGCGCACGCGATGGCTTTCGTCCGATACGAGAGAGAGCAATGTTGGACGACAAGGCAGCTTGTCAGGCAGAGTGGCGGCAAGAAAACCACGAGCTGGATGCTCATGAGCCAGTTCTCCCACTGGTTGGTCGAGAAAAGGACGGCGGAGAGCGCGGCAGCAAGACACCATCGGATGGCCACGGACGCGCGAACCGTTTTGCGGAGCAACCAGACGAATTGGACAAATATTCCGACTGCGGATAGCCAGGTCAGCGCCATCGATACTCGAGCGTCCCATTCGCCCGTAAAAACGGCGGCCGCCCAGGAGACCAGCTTCGGGAAGACCATTCGGCTCTCATTGTGCTGGGCAAACAATTGGCGCCAACTGAAGCGGCCCCCGCTGAAATATTCCCTAAAGAGCAGGCCGGGAGTGTCCCAATCGTCCCCCACCGGGATATTGGTCCAGCACTGAGCAATTAAAATCGCCAGCAGGAGCGGCGGCAGGAAAGCGATAAAGATCAGACCAGGACTCCAGCGGACGGATTCTGGGGAAATGGGTTTCATGTCCGTGCCGGCGCAGCGAGGCAACTCACCACTCGTTGGATCCTACGCCCCGGAGCTTCGCGAGGGTGTTGGAACCGGGCGATCGCTGCGTTTGTAATCTCCCTTACTGAAGTATTTTTCGAGCCAGACGTAGAGGCAGATGAAAAGATAGCGGCTGCCCATCTCTTTGATTTTCAGTTTCGGCGTGCCGGTGCGCCGGTTGCGCCAGGTGATGGGAAGCGTGGTCCAACTAAAGCCGCGCACGATTGCCTTAAGCGGTATTTCCACCGTGATGTTGAAATGCGGTGCGATGAGAGGGCGGCAGCCTTGGATCACTTCCCGGCGGTAGGCTTTAAAGGCGTTGGTCGTGTCGTTCAGTTTGATCCGGAAGAGGACTTTCAGGAAAAAATTGGCGAGGCGATTCAGGAACAATTTGAACTTGGGATAATCGATCACGCCCCCGCCTTTGATGAACCGGCTGCCAAAAACGCAATCGTAGCCTTCGTTCAATCGATTCCAGTAACGGACGACATCGCGGCAATCGTCGGATTCATCCGCCATCATGATGACAACCGCGTCGCCATTCATTCGGTCGAGACCCCAGGTGACGGCCCTGCCAAAACCATTCGGACCCGGGTTTTGGGTTGGGGATAAAGTGGGAATCCGCGCGCGCAAATCCTGAAGAATCTGCCAGGTGCGGTCGGTGCTGCCGTCATCCACCACGATGATTTCGTGCGGGATGTTTTGAAGGCGCAGTTCGATGTGCAGATGCTCCACCGTGGAGGCGATGCATCCCTCTTCGTCGCGCGCGGGAATGACAATCGAGAGAAGTTTCAGTCCGGCGTCGCTGGGATCGCTCATAGCGCAGTGGACATCTCCAGCCAGCGCGGATGCGCTTCCGCGTGCTCGGCGATTTCGTCCAGAATCGCCTCGATGGATTTGGCCGGGCGCCAACCCCACGTTTCCTCGGCCAGCCGCGAATCCATCACCAGCCAGGGAACATCGAAAAGGCGCGGCTTTGGATCGCTCGCGACTGGATGAGGTCCGAAACGTTCCGCGCACCATTTGCTCAATTGCGCGAGCGACATGCTGTTCTCCGTTCCTCCGCCGAAATTCACGATGCGTGGCTTCCCTGTTTCTACCGCGGCCAACTGCTTTTGTAACACCGGAAGCAAATCGCGCGGATGAAGACAATCCCGGGTTTGATGCCCGGCGCCATCGAATCCGATATACTTCAACGGCGCGCGTCGCAGATAGCTGTTGATCCAGAAGGAAAAAATCCCCTGGTCCACGCGGCCAAACTGGCCCGCGCCGGCGAGCACGCCGCACCGATTGATCCAGACCGGGAATTCGAATGTTTCGCCATATTCCAGCGCGACGCATTCCGAGGCCAGCTTGGAGCTTCCGTAAAGTGAGAGAGGCGGCGTCGTTGAAAAATCTTCCGTGACGCCGTGGGCGCTGACCCCTGGGGGAAGCGCACTGCTGTCGATCGGGTTCAAACGCGTTCGTCCTTTACCACGACCGGGATATCTGCCAGGGACTTGATCGAATAAACACGGCTCGTGCTCAACAAAACAAATCCCGCGCGGTGCCGCTTGGCCAGCTCCAGCAGGTTAACCGTTCCGTAAAGATTATGCTCGAGCAGTTGGCGGCTGCTGGTCGTCCCATCGATGCCGGCCAGCACGCTCGGGTTGGCCGCGGCATCGATGATCCAATCGACCGCCGCAATTGAATCCAGATCGCTCGCCGACCGGAGATCGGCGTGGATGAGTTTCACTCCCCGTTTGCGCAACGGCTCGATGTTCAAATGGCTGCCCGCGCGGCTGAGATTATCGAGCCCGATGAGTCTCCAGGGTGGAATCGTCGTCGAGCAGGCCGTGGGCGATACTGCTCCCCGCGAAACCGCAGATTCCGGAGAGAGAATTTTCATTTCGGCGAGCCATCTTTACTTGCTGCCCGGTTTGATCGCGGGATCCTGCGCCAGATCGGCCGGCAAATTATCTGCCTCGAAGGTTTCGACGTTCATCTCGATCAGGCTGACAAACGGACAGCCAAAGTCGGGGCGTTTCCCGCCGCTTCGATCCACGATCACCCCGATGGCGGCGACAATTCCGCCGTGCGAGCGGACAATATCGACCGTTTCCTGCACTCGTCCGCCGCGCGTCACGACGTCTTCGGCCACGATGAACCGTTCGTTAGGCCCAATCTGGAATCCCCGGCGCAACACCAGTCCGCCCGCTTCTTTCTCCGCGAAGATGTGTCGTTTCCCCAGCGCGCGGCCCACTTCCTGACCGACGATGATTCCGCCCAGGGCCGGCGAGATGACCGCGTCGCACTCGATATCGCGCAACTTATTCGCGAGCCGGGCGCAGACATCCGCTGCGATTCGGGTGTGCTGGAGGAGCAAGGCGCATTGAAAAAATTGCCGGCTGTGCAAGCCCGAGCGCAGCACAAAATGGCCATCGAGGAGCGCGCCCGTCTGGCGGAAAAGCGCAAGCAGATCGTCGCTCATGGTTCTGGGGAGCGCACGCGCCCTCGCTGCTGGTTTCGGCGCCCTCGCCGAAACATGGAGCAAAGTTCGCGAAGGCGAGGGCGTTCGCCGGCACGCGAGGCGCATGCGCTCCCCGACGTGCGCGAACTCGGGGTCAGCATGCGTCCTACCGGAGGTGTCGCTGACGGATTTGCCGCCGCGGGTCGCTTCGTCCGCGAAGGCAATGGCCTCAATCTCAACGCGGGCGTTTTTCGGCAGCGTCGAGACCCCCACGGTCGAGCGAGCGGGCGGCTGGTCGGTGAAGTAGGTCGCGTAGACTTCGTTCATTTTTTGGAAGTCGCCGAAGTCGGCCAGGAAGACGGTGGTCTTGACGACGTGCGCGAGCGTCAGTTGCTCGGCTTTCAAGATCGCGGCCACATTGTCCAGCACTCGACGGGTTTGCTCGGCGATGTCTTCCGAGACAATTTGCCCGCTTTTCGGGTCGAGCGGGACCTGCCCGGCGCAAAATATCATCGACCCGGCGCGGACCGCCTGGGAATACGGCCCGATCGCAGCTGGAGCCTCGGTGGTGGAAATAATCTTCTTCATCCGGCGAGCTTAGCGGGAAAAAGGCCTCGCACAACGCTCGCAGCTGTCAACCCGAGCGAGCGACGCGAGGTCGAGGGACCCCGGCTTCCGTATCGAACAGTCGTAGCGCAGCATGAATGCCGGGGTTCTTCGACCTCGCGGTTCGCCTCTCGCTCGGAATGACAAGCGTTGCAGTGCTCGCGGTTGTTTCTGACCGAAATCCGTCAATATTACGCTCTCCCATTATGGTTGGCTGGATTTTAAAGAAAATACTCGGATCGAAAAATCAGCGCGAGATCAAGCGCATGATGCCGACGGTCCGTCGCATCAACGAGCTCGACGAGCAGTTCAAGTCGCTCTCGGACGATGATCTCCGCGCGAAGACGGCCGCCTGGAAGGCGGAGCTCGCCGCCATTCCCGAGCTGACCGATCAATGGGCGAAGCTCGACGAGATCCTGCCGGAAGCCTTCGCGGTGGTGAAGAACGCCGCGCGCCGCCTGACGGAGCGCCAGCAGACTTCACGGTCTGCGACCAGCCGATGACCTGGAACATGGTGCACTTCGACGTGCAGCTGATCGGCGGCATGGTGTTGCACCGCGGCCGCATCGCGGAAATGGCGACCGGTGAAGGCAAGACGCTGGTCGCGACGCTGCCGCTTTATCTCAATGCGCTCACCGGACGCGGCGCGCACCTCGTGACGGTGAACGATTACCTCGCCCGCCGCGACGCCGAATGGATGGGCGCAGCTTTACACGCTTTCTCGGCCTGACCGTGCGGCTGCATTCAGCACGATCAGCCGCCGGATATCCGCCGCGCAGCAGTACGCGATGGACATCACCTACGGCACGAACTGCGAGTTCGGTTTCGACTACCTGCGCGACAACGGCATGGCCACGCACGCGCGAGCAGCAGGTCCAGCGCGGCTACAATTTCGCGATCGTCGACGAAGTGGATTCCATCCTGATCGACGAAGCGCGCACGCCGCTGATCATCAGCGGTCCCTCCACGGTTTCGACCCATCAGTACGACAAATGGAAGCCGCTGGTGGAGCAGCTCGTGCGCAAGCAGACCATGCTGTGCAACCGTCTGGCGAGCGAGGCGAAGGAGCTGTTCGAGCAAGGGCAAGATCGAGGAGGCCGGCCTGCGTGCTGTTCAAGGTGAAGCTCGGCCAGCCGCGGAACAAGCCGCTCCTGCGCATGATGGAGGATCCGGAAAAGCGCAAGGCGATGGAAAAGGCCGAGCTCTCGTTTTTCCAGGACACGCGCAAGGAGGAACTCTTCGCGCTGAAGGAGGAGCTCTTCTTCACCATCGACGAGAAATCGAACGAGTCCGATCTCTCGGAACAGGGCCGCGCGTTCCTCAATCCGGACGAGCCGGACGCGTTCGTGCTGCCGGATTTGATCAGCGAGTTCACCGAGATCGATCTGGACCCGTCGCTCTCCGACGAGGAGAAAGAGAAAGCGAAAGTCGAGCGGCAGCAGCATTGCGACGCGCAGGCCGAGCGCATCCACAACATCTCGCAGCTGCTGCGCGCCTACTGCCTCTTCGAGAAGGACGTCGAGTACGTGGTCGAGGAAAACAAGGTCATCATCGTCGACGAATACACCGGCCGCAAAATGCCGGGCCGCCGCTGGAGCGACGGCTTGCACCAGGCGGTGGAAGCGAAGGAAGGCGTGCAGATCGACCGCGAAACGCAGACGCTCGCCACGATCACGATCCAGAATTATTTCCGGCTCTATCACAAACTCGCCGGCATGACCGGCACCGCCGAAACCGAAGCGGCCGAGTTTCACGACATCTACAAGCTGGACGTGAACGTCATCCCGACCAACCGGCCGATCGCGCGCAAGGATGCCAACGATCGCATCTACAAGACGCGCCGCGAGAAATACAACGCGGTCATCAACGAGATCAAGGAATGCCACGCGCGAGCGCAGCCGGTGCTCGTCGGCACGGTCAGCGTGGAAGCGTCCGAGTTGCTCAGCCGCATGCTGAAGCGGGAAAAGATTCCGCACAACGTGCTCAACGCGAAGTATCACATGCAGGAGGCGGAGATCGTCGCAGCGCGCGGGCCAGCAGGGGACGGTCACGATTTCCACCAACATGGCCGGCCGCGGCACGGACATCAAGCTCGGCGCAGGGCGTCGCGGATCACGGCGGCCTGTTCGTCATCGGCACGGAGCGGCACGAGTCGCGCCGCATCGACCGGCAGTTGCGCGGACGTTGCGCGCGCCAGGGCGATCCGGGCGGGTCGCGTTTCTACGTCAGCTTCGAGGACGATCTCATGCGCAACTTCGGCGCCGCCGATCGCATGACGAAAATCATGGAGCGTTTCGGCCTCGAAGAAGGCCAGGAACTGGAGCATCCGTGGCTGAACAAATCCGTCGAGACCGCGCAGAAGCGCGTGGAGCAGCGCAATTACCTCGCCCGCAAAGCGCACGCTCGAATTCGACGACGTGATGAACAATCAGCGCGAGGTCGTTTACACCTACCGCAACGACACCATCGATTCCGACGACCCGCGCAAGCTGGTCTACGAAGTCATCGAGGAAGCCGTTCCGGCGAAGGTGAGCGAGCTTCTTGGGAACGGGCGCCGGTGACGAGCGAGCCGAATTACGCCGCGCTGCTGAATTGGGTGAACATCACGTTCCCGCTCGGCCTCACGAGAGAAAAGGCGCAATTCGAGACGCGCAGCGTCGAGGAGAACGCGCAATTCCTCATCGAGAAGATCAAGGACGCTCGTACGAGCGGAAATCGAGTCACGAAGAACCGACCGCGGTCAAGAGCCTGGAGCGTTACATCATTCTGAACGCGATCGACCGGCTCTGGCAGGAGCATCTTTATGCGATGGATGCGTTGCGCGAGGGCGTTTATCTCCGCAGCTACGCGCAGAAGGATCCGCTGGTCGAATACAAGACCGAGGCCTACGACATGTTCGTGGAGCTGATGGCGAACATTAAGAACGAAGTCCTGCACAACCTTTTCCGCAGCACGTCGAACTTGCAGGCGTTCGAAAATTTTCTCTCCACCCTGCCGCAGTTTCTTCTGCGCGAACATGCGCCGAGGCGCCGACGGCGACCGGGCCCGAGCCGGGCCGGCGAGGGCGAGCGTCTGGAGGCGGCCGACGGCGTTTCGGAAATGGCGACGGTCCGAGCGAACTCGATCTCGCGCCGGTGCGATCGCGATGTGCCAAAGGTGGGCCGCAACGAACCCGCCCCTGCGGCAGCGGGAAGAAATTCAAGAACTGCTGCGGCCGACGGCGTAGCCGTCGGTTAGGAAGGGAACGCGAGTTCCAAGGTGCCGCCGGGCGGCAAAGCTCGCCAGCGTCCGAACAGGTCATCCAGGCGGGAGCGCACCCGGGCCAGTTCAGCGTCTGTTGGCCGTGGTTCGGGTCGTCCTTTGTTTTGGCGAAGCAGAGGCGAGGTGGTTGAACTCCTGGGCCGTGCAGTGGTGTCGCGGCGCGTTCCGACCTAACGCACCGACAACATATTCCACCTCGATCGCCTCTTCCGGGAGCGGTCCACGCGCGCCTTTCCCGGTCGTGTCGGCAATTTCCCAACCGCCGGCGATGAGACCGTAGAAGCCACGGTTGAAACCGAGCTCCGCTCTCGACCGTGTAATGGATGAGATCGTGCAATGGGAAAAAGCTGCGCGTGATTGCCCTGCTGTTTTTGCCAGGTTTCGGAGCCGTCGTCACGGACACACCGGAACAAGCGCTCCGTCAGGTTCGCTTGGTTAATTGAAGACAGATCGAAGAGGAGCGGCACGACGTCGCCGCTTACATCCCGAGCGAGCTGAAAGCGCAACGAAGGACCTCGAGCGTCGATCACGTTGCTTTGGTGAAAGCGCTCCTGAGATTCCATCGAAATTGTAGCATCAAGATACCGCTTATTAGAGCCGTTGAGTCTTGACGCCACCGCACCAGGCGTCCCTCGACTGGCTTGCTGCTCGGGATGACAAAGCAATGCTGCGCTCGCACTTGTCCGCGAGCCTTCCATTCGGCACATTCGCGATCTCAATGACCCCTCACGAAGTCCTCGAGAAATATTTCGGTTTCCGGGAGTTTCTCGACGCGCAGGAAGAAGTGATCACCGCCATCACGGGCGGCGCCGATGCGCTGGTGGTGATGCCGACGGGCGGCGGCAAATCTCTCTGCTATCAACTTCCGGCGCTTCTGCTCGAGGGAACCACGGTGGTGGTCTCGCCCGCTGATCGCCTTGATGAAGGACCAGGTCGATGCGCTCCAGCGCCGAGGCATCTCCGCGACGTTGATCAACAGCTCGCTCAGCCCAGAGGAACAGCGCGAACGCATCCAGCGCGCTGGCGCGGGGCGAGTTCAAACTGGTCTACATCGCGCCGGAACGTTTTCGCAGCCGCTCGTTTCTCGAAGCGCTCGGGCAAAGCACAATCGCCCTTTTTGCCGTGGATGAGGCGCATTGCCTCTCGATGTGGGGCCACGATTTCCGGCCCGATTATTTCCGGCTCGATCAGGTGCTCGAAACGCTGGGCCGCCCCCAGGTTGCGGCGTTCACCGCGACGGCCACGCCGGAAGTCCGGCGCGATATCCTGACGCATCTTGGCTTGCGCGAGCCGCGGGAGTTCGTGGCGGGATTCGCGCGGCCGAACTTGAAGCTGCTCATTTCGCAGGTCGCGAACGAAGCGCGAAAAATACGAGCGACTGCACGCGTTGATCCGCGAGAACAAGACGGGCATCGTCTATTGCTCGACCCGAAAGCGGGTGGAAGCCGTCGCCGAAACGCTCAAGCTGGCGAAGATATCGAGCATTCTTTACCACGGCGGGATGAACGACGAGGAGCGCGAGAAGGCGCAGAACGAGTTCATGCAAGGCCGGCGCGATATCGTGGTGGCGACGAACGCCTTTGGGATGGGGATCGACCGGTCGGACATCCGTTTCGTCGTGCACTTCGACGTGCCGGGCAGCGTGGAGGCCTACTACCAGGAGGCGGGCCGCGCCGGACGCGATGGCGAGGCGGCGACTTGCGACCTGTTTTTCAATCATGCCGATACGCGCGTGCAGGAATTTTTTATCGAAGGGAGCAATCCTCCCCTCGAATTCATCGTGCAGACTTACGAGATGCTGCGGCGCGAAGCGGACGACAAGCACGAGCTGCAAATCTCGATCAAGGAGATGGCGACGCGGCTGGGTCCGAAGGGAACGACATGATGCTCAGCTCGTCGCTCCATGTGCTGGATCGCGAGGGCTACATCGATCGCTTCGACATTCCGGGCCGGCGGGTGCGCGGAACGCGTTTGCTCAAACCGGAGGTGCGCGGCCCTCAGCTGAAACTCGACGCCGCGCAGGCTGCGGGAAAAGGAGCGCCGCGATCGCGCGAAATTGAAGCTGATGGTCGACTTCGCCTATGCGCGGAGCTGCCGGCAACAGGCGATCCTGCGCTACTTCGGCGAAGCCGATCCGGCGCGCTGCGGCAATTGCGATATCTGCCTGGAGACCGCGGGACCTTCGCGCGCGCCCGACGCCGGACGAAGCGCTCATCGTTCGAAAGGCGTTGAGCGGCGTCGCGAGAATGTCGACGCGCGGAGGCGAAGATTGGGAGCCTCGCTTTGGCCGGGGACGAATCGTGCAGACGCTGGTGGGCAGCCGGTCGCGCGAAATCATCCAGGCGCGGCTGGATCAGCTTTCCACCTATGGCTTGTTGAAAAGCGAAGGGGTGGCCTATTTGAATCAGCTCATGCGTGAGCTGCAGGATGCGGGCATGCTGATCTCGAGCGGTGGGCAGTATCCGATGGTGACGCTGACGAAGCTTGGCGAGGAGGTAATGAAGGGCCGCACCGATTACGAATTGCATTGGCCGCAGCGAAGCGCGTTCGGGCTCCCTGAAAAGACGTCGCAGCGCAAAGCGAAAGCGACGAGCGAGCTCGCTGGAGGAGCTGGTTCCGATCGACGCCGCTGTTTACGAGCGGTTGAAGAAAGTGCGGCTCGACCTCGCGCGCGAACACGGAAACATTCCCGCCTACATGATTTTTCCGGATGAAACGCTGCGAGCCTTTGCGCGGCTGAAGCCAAAGTCGGTCGAGGCGGGCCGGAAGATTCGAGGGGTGGGGGAGATCAAGGCGCAGCGGTATTTGCCCGCATTCATCGAGGCGATCACGGCCCCTTAGAGGCGGGGCACGTAGAGTCATCCCGAGCGGAGCGACGCGAAGCCGAGGGACCTCGTCATTTTACAATCGACGTCGCCCGCACCAAGACGGGGTCTTTCGACTTCGCTCCGCTCCGCTCACGATGACAAGAGGCTTTGCGGCTGAATAACGACCGTTTGTCGCGTGAAGAGCACAGGTCACTGCACGTTGTAAATCTCGACGAGACCGAGTCCCCCTCCGCTGTTCTTTCCCCCCAGGATGGCGGTGAAAGCGCCCGGGGCCAATGAGGCGAAGATTCCGGATTCGAGAGGATCCTGCGGGGCGAGTCCGTGCGCGTCGTCTTTGCTGGCAGAGACGCCATCTTCCGTTCCGGCATAAATGATGTCCGGGGTGGATGGTGAAGAGGCGGAACCACCAACGAATAGACGAGAGTGTCGGCAGATGATCCCGCAAAAGCCGGCGACCAGTGGTCTCCGCCGTCCGAACTGGCAAAGACGCTTACTTCCGTTCCGATGTAGAGGAAATTCGGGTTGGCTGGTGAAATCACCAGGGAATAATCGAGCGAGATTCTGTCATCCCGAGCAGAGCAAAGCGAAGTCGACGGACCGTCTTGGTGCGGGCGGCGTTAATCGCAAAGCGACGCGATCTTCGGCTCGGCTCAGGATGACAGAACGCTAGCGAGCGGATGGATGTTCCCCGAGATGCACATCGTAATCCTCGGCCAGGCTCTTTGCTCTTGCCGCCAGATCGGGCTGACCTGTTTTAGTGAGCAGCTCGCTCAATAATTGCCACGATTCGGCGCGATACCATTGCGTGGCCAGACACGACTTCAGCTCTGCGATCGCGGCGTTGGTCTCGCCGGTTTGGTCGAGGACTTCGACGTACCGCTTCTCGATCGACCAATTGGGCGGCCCCGTCCGCGCTGCCAGCCGGAATCGCAGCAGTTCGACGCGACCGTTCTCCTTGTGCTCCAGAAGCGCGAGGAGTTCATACGCTCGGGCCTCGATTAGCGGTGTTTTCGCCGCGCGATTGAGCAATTCGCGCGCAGCCCCGAAATCGTTTTGCCGCATCGTGACGGAGGCGAGGTTTAGGATGGCCAGGGGGTGATTCGGTTCCTTGCGCAAGGCCACTCCCAGATTCTTCCTGGCGACATCGACGTTTCCTTCGCTCAGCTCCAGTCCGGCGAGATTGATCAGCATTCGGGCGGAATCTCCGCCGCCGGCGATGGTGCGTTCGAGAAAAGTGCGTTGATCTTTCCAATCGAAGGTCCGGATCCAGGTCCGCGCGCCCAGGAAAATAAACCAGACGGCCAGAGCCGATCCGAGGATCACGGTGGAAATGGAAAATTGCGAAATCGTCAGGCCCGCGGCGAGAAAGAGAAACGCAGTCGGCACATAAATCCAATGCTCGGCCACACTCGCGTTCAGTGGAAAAAGGCCGCTCACTGGCAAGTAGGAGATGATGGCGAGGAGGAGGCAGCTGGAGATCGCCGGAGCTTGCTTCCGGCAGCGCCACATCCAGTAGAGCGCGCCGACGGCCAGGAGTAATCCGAGAAGTGTTTGCAGTTCTCGCCAGGCCGCATTGTTTGCGCGGGCCTCGGGCTCTCCCTCCGGATGCGTTTCGACATCCCGTTCCATGTGGAGATTGATCGGCAACAAAATCAGGCCGGTATATTCGGCGACGGCCCGGGCGGTGACGATCGGTCTGACGAGCAAGGGGGCCGGCGGTCGTAGCGCCGGTGCCGGCACGTGCTCAGCCGGCAGACGAAGGCTGAGATAGATCGTGATCACAAAGAGAACGACGACCGTTGCGGGCAGCAATTCCGTCCATTTCTTTCTCAAGAGCAAGATCGCACACCACAGGAGCAGGAAGACAATTCCCGATTCCTTGCTCAACGCGGCCAAGAGGAACAAGGCGCCAGCAGCGAACAGGAGAATCCAACGCTTGGCCCCGTCCGATCTGAAGCTCCGGATCGCGGTATAGAGGCCGAGAAAGCCGAACGCAGCGGCGAGCGGATCAGCCCGTCCCGAAATGTAAACAACGGCCGACGTGTGGAGCGGATGAATCGCCCAGGCCAGCGCGGCACAGAAGGCGATCCAGCGCCGTTTCCGTTCTTCGATTCCGAATAAATCCAACAGCTCACGGGCGAGCAGGAGCAGCGCGAGCGCGGCGGCAAGATGGCACAAGATGCTGGTTAAATGGTAACCGGCGGGACGAAAGGCAAACGCGGCGTAGTCGAAGGTGTAGGTCAGCCGCTGGATGGGCCGGTAGAAATCGGACGCGGTCGCGTCCGTGAAAAGGAAATGCTGGAACCCTTCCGAGATGAGGCGCCAGCTTCGAATCAGCGGATCGCGGAGGATCAGGGCGGTGTCGTCCCAGACAAAACCATTCCGGAGTGCGGGCGCGTAAACCGCGAAAACGAGCACGGCCAGAAAAAGAGCGGGAAGAGTTTTTTTCACCAAGGGAATTGGGTTGGACAGAAGCAATAGATGCGCGTCTAAGTTTGGGAAATGTTTATGGCAACACGGCGTTACTTGGGAATTTGCCTCTTAATGGTGTTCGCGGCGAGCGGATACGCCGGCGGCGTCCCGGGTGATTGCACGCAATTGATCGTCGGTATCGCCCCAGGATGGGATTCGATGCGCGGTCATTTGCAACGATTCGAGCGCAAGCCGGGCGGGGAGTGGTCGCCTGTGGCGCCAGCTGTTCCCGTCCTTTTTGGGAAGAAAGGGAGCGCCTGGGGCAGCGGGCTCGAGGGACAAAATGAAAATGGAGCGCGAAAAATCGAGCGCGACGGCCGCGCCCCGGCCGGCATTTTTCGCCTTGGCAAAATTTACACTTACGATGCCCAGCTCCCGGCCGGATCTGATTATCCTTTTCACCAAGTGACCACGGCCGACGCCTGGATCGACGATGTGAGCAGCGCCGATTACAATCGCTTCTTCACGATTCCCGATCCGGCGAAGCCGCCGCCGTGGTTCGCTAAACAAAAAATGCGGCACAACGATTTCGCCTATCGCTGGCTGGTGGAGATTCGGCATAATTCCGATCCACCTGCCCCCGGAGCAGGGAGCGCGATATTTTTTCATATTCGTCGCGGAGTCGATCGGCCGACCGCCGGTTGTACCACCATGGCGGAATCGGATTTGGTAAAACTAATCGCGTGGCTCCGGGCGCCGCGGCGCCCGTGTTACGTTCTCCTGCCCGCGGCGGAGTACGAGACGAAGTGGCGGAACTGGCACTTGCCCGCGCCGGGCTCGGAAAAGCCGGATCGTTGAAAAGGCATTGCAGGTTTGCAGTTGCGCACGGTCAACTTAGAGTGCTTCGTTCGGCACAGATCCATGAAAAAAAGAGCTAATCCCGATTCGGAACAGAATATCCGTCGCATCGACACCAAGCCGCGGGCTAACAAACAAACGCACGGATTTCAGGTCCACTTCCTTCGGGGGAGAGAAACGGTTACGCGATTATTCAGCGACAGCGGGTATGGCGGAAAGGAAGGCGCGCGGCGCGCGGCACGGAAGTTCAAGCGCGCCGCCATGAGCGATCTTCCGGCACGCGTTTTTCGGGGGCCAAAGGGTGCGGCAAAACCTGCCCGCGGCAAAGGGCCAGCGAAGGCGACATCTAAACGGCCGACAAAGGCGACACCTAAAGCCAAGGGAAAGAAGACGGTTCGACGTCGCTAAGGTCTCGCTTCTTTGGTAGGGCGAGACTCTGTCGAGCCGCCCGGGGCATCAAACAACGGCTCGACGGAGTCTCGCCCTGGCAGACAGGCGTCGCTACTTGGTCGCGTTATACGCTTTCCAGCATTCCAGGAAACCGGGCGCGAAATCACCGGGCCGGGCCTTCACCCAGCCCGAGACGAGATCCACGGGGAAAAACTCGCCGTATTCGATCTCTGAGCGAGCCAATTCGAAAGGACCATCGTGCTCGGTCCGATACAGCCAGATGAATTCCTGACCGGTTTTCTCCGACGCCGGGAGCTTGGCCACTCTGGTCAGGTCGGCAGCGACGCCGAGTTCTTCCTGGAGCTCCCTCCGGGCGGACAAATCATACTCTTCTCCCGCCTCGACATGTCCGGCGGCGCTGGTATCCCACAACAGAGGATGGCGGTCCTTCCCGCGGGCGCGCTTTTGCAGGAAAAGCTCGCCGGAATGGTTAAAAACAAGAATGTGAACGGCTCGATGGCGCAAGTTATCCCCATGCACCTCGGCACGCGGAGCGTCGCCCAGTAAACGGTCCTGTTCGTCTACCACCGGAAAACGCTCCGGACTGGCTGAATCCGCTACTGGCAGGCTCCGATCGCGAGCGAGATTTGAAAGGGCGATCCACTGGCCGAGGGCGAGTTCCTCGGCCCGCGCTCGCGGCTCAAAGCTGACGAGGGTTGCGGCCCTCTCCCAGTCCTCAATCTCGTCCCTGAGCAAATTCCGAAGCTGTTTGCGCCGCTGCGAAAAACCGCGCCGAACGAGGCGAAGAAAGATTTCGGGGTCGTGATCAGGCAGTTCGTCCGGGGTTCGCGGCAATAGGCGGACAAAGGCCGAATCAACATCGGGCTGAGGAAGAAAAACGCTCGCTGGAATCGTGCGCAAGTACTCGACGCGATAATGAAGTTGAACGACGAGCGTGAGCGCGCCGTAATCGCTCGTTCCGGGCGTCGCGGAAAGACGTCGCGCAAGCTCCTTCTGTAACATTAACAACCACAGAGATATAGGACTGGGATATTTCGTGAACTTCAGAAGCAACTGGCTCGAAACGTAGTACGGGAGATTGCTTAGAAGTTTGACTCGCGGTTTCGTGAACAGCTGACGCAGGTCGTAGTCGAGCGCGTCCGTATGAAGAATTTCCAGGCGTTCGCTGGTGAAACGCTTCCGCAAGAAGTCCGCCAGGCGTCGATCTTTCTCGAGCGCGAGAACATGCGCACCCGAGTCCAGCGCAAATTGCGTCAGAGCTCCCAAACCAGGTCCGATTTCCACGACGTAGTCGTCTGGAGTCAGCTCCGCTTTATCCACGATCCAGCGCGCGAGGTTCTGGTCGTGCAGGAAATTTTGCCCGAGCGTCTTGACCGGCGAAACGCGGATCTCCCGCAGCGTGGCGTCGATTTCAGAGAGCTTCATCGGCAAGGAGTGGCGGGAGGTGCGGGCGGCCCAAATCGGACCCTCTTGTTCACAAAAATGGTGTGAACAAAAAGCACCGTGACGGAGACTTTATTCACAAGTTATTCGATAGGTCCTGCTCCCTGGCCAGACTCTCAGGGGGCAGCCTCAATTTCTCTAATTCTCGCAGGCTCTCGCTGGGTGCGCCTTTTGCGGTTGGCCAGGTAGGTCCGGCGCGCATCCTTGAGCGAAACGCCTTCGAGGAAATAGACGATGGTGGCGCGGCCGATCGCATAGGTCCCGGCGCCTGCCACCATCCCGCAAACGACATTGCCCCAGCCCGGGAAAAACTTCAGGAGCGCGCGGGTGCCCTCACGGAGAATCATGCCTGCGCCGACGTTTACGCCCAGCGCCGCTACGAATTCTGTCGCGGCCCGCAGGCTCCTTTCCCGCCCGCTGACGTACATGATGCCGGAAACCATCGCCAGCTGGAGCGCGGTGAGAATCGGGAGGTCGGCCAGCGGAATGGGCTGAGCGCCAATCGCCGTGCAAATGGCCGTGGTCGATTTGACGAGCATTTGCGCGATTTCGACCTGGGCCGTGCGATCGCGCGAGATTCGAACCATTTCGACGCGCGCCTCATTCGGCACCGTCCGCGCGAGGAGCGACATGAAGCCCTGAGCATCAACCCTGACTTCGTGTCCGCTCGCGGCCGAAGGCGTGAAAGACAATTCGCAGATTTGCCGGAGCCGTTTCCGGATCTCCAGTTTTTCCTGGAGCGCGCTTTGCAATTTTGAACGCGCATTTCCCTGTTCGCGCGGGTGGCTTTCGCCGTTGTGCACCACACGAGGGGATTGCGCACTATCGTGAATGACAACGCCGACCACTCCCGCCTCGGTCCGGGCTCCGCTGTTCGACGCCAGGAAAACCTCGAGGTTTGCGATGTCGCTTGAATGGATTCGCGCCAAATCGGCGTCGTCTCCCAAATGTAGGAAAGCGTCAGCCGGCTGACGAAGCAACTCTTCCCCGATGTCGGGAAGGTTTTGGGCGTCCGCCCCCCGCGCGTCCAGCAGATTGATTGTCCCGTGGCCGCCGAGATCGATCGGTTGCCAGCGGAAAAGTTCCATCAAAATATCCCGCGACTCACCGGGCCCGTTCCAGCCGAAGAGGGCGGCGACGACTTCGTGCACAGGAAGTTTGTTCGATCCGGTGAGAACGAGACGTGGCGGCCGTTGCTGAAGAAACAACTCTTTCAGCGGGGTCAGCTCCTGCAGGACTGGCTTCTGAATTGAGGCGGGGAGCCGGCCGAGAAAACCCTCGAGTCGTTCAATGATATGGAGGAGAGAAGGCCGGTTCATCCTGTTTGGAATTTCAATTCGCGTGAGGTGGATTGAATCTGGCTGTCATATTCCGCTTTCAGCTTGGTTTCCACCGATGCGGCAATTATACCCTTTCTCATGAGTTTAAATCTCGAAATTCTTTCGCGCGCCGCGGACGAGGCGCGTGGCCTGGCCATGGACGCGGTGCAGGCCTCGAAATCCGGACACCTTGGTCTTCCGCTGGGATGCGCCGAGATGGGAGCGGTGCTTTATGGCTACGCATTGAAGCACAACCCGGACAAGCCGCGCTGGATCGGGCGCGATTATTTCATCCTCTCGGCCGGTCACGGCAGCATGTTCCTCTACGCCTGGCTAAATCTGAGCGGCTACGACCTCCCGATGGAGGAGATCAAGCGTTTCCGCCAACTCCACAGCAAGACCCCGGGTCATCCGGAGTTCTTTGAAACACCCGGGGTGGAATGCACCACCGGACCGCTCGGGCAGGGCGTGGCGAACGCGGTCGGCGTCGCCATGGCGGCGAAAATGGCGGCCGCGCGTTTCAACACCGCCGAGCACATGATATTCGACCAACACGTCTTTTGCCTCGCGGGAGATGGTTGTCTGCAGGAAGGCGTTTCCGCGGAAGCGAGCGCGTTCGCCGGCCATTTTGGGCTCGATAACCTGATCCTGATCTATGATTCGAACGCGGTCACACTCGACGCGATGGCGTCCGCCACCCAGAGCGAGGATACCGGAAAACGCTTTCAGGCCTACGGATTTGACGTCCAAAAAATCGACGGCCAGGACATGACCGCATTCTTGCGAGCGCTGAACAAGGCAAAGAAACGGGACAACGGCAAACCGCAGATGATCATCGCCCACACCTTGATCGGGAAAGGCATTCCGGAAGTGGCTGGAACCGCGAAAGCGCACGGCGAGGCAGGGGCGAAGTTCGTGGACGAGGCACGCAAAAACCTCGGTCTGCCCGAGGAGCATTATTTTGTTTCGCCCGAAACGCGCGAATACTTCGCGAAGCATAAAAAGACGCTCCTTCGCCAGTACAAACGCTGGGAGAAATCGTTCAAGGATTGGAGCGCAAAGAATCCCGAGCAAGCCCAACTGCTCGATGACGCCATCGAGAAGAAGGTCCCGTCCGATTTATTCGACAAGATTCCTGCGTTTCCAGCGGACGCGAAGATTGCGACGCGCAAAGCCGGCAGCGAAGTGCTGCAACCGCTGGCGAAAGCGATGCCGTTTCTCATTAGCGGCAGCGCCGACCTGCACGGCTCCACTCTGAATTACATCGAGGGGGCGGGCGATTTCACCCGCGATAATCATTTGGGCCGGAATATTCATTTCGGCATCCGCGAACACGGAATGTGCGCGATCATGAACGGTGTCGGTTACCACGGGGTCTTCCGTGCCTCCGGCGCGACGTTCCTGGTCTTCGCGGATTATTGCCGGGCCTCCATCCGGCTCGCCGCGCTGTCGAGGTTGCCGAACATCTACATATTCACCCACGACTCGATCGGGGTCGGGGAAGATGGTCCGACCCATCAACCGGTCGAGACGGTGAGCGGCCTGCGCGTGATCCCGCAACTCGATGTCATTCGGCCCGCTGATCCTGAGGAAACGGCAGGGGCTTTTGTGGCTGCGGCGCAACGAACCGACGGCCCGACGTTGCTCGCGCTGACGAGGCAGGCCGTGCCGATGTTAAGCGAGATCGACGCGAACACGCGCCGTGAGGGTGTCGCACGCGGCGGTTATATCGCGAAGCGCGAGAGCGGGGAGCTCGAGCTCATTTTGTTGTCGTGCGGGAGCGAATTGCAGCATGCGATGAAAGCAGCGGAGGAGCTGGGCGCGGGCACGCGTGTCGTCTCGATGCCCTGTTTCGAGCGATTCGAACGGCAGTCCGCGGAGTATCGCGAAGAAGTGCTGCCGGCATCCTGCCGCCGGCGCGTCGCCATCGAAGCCGGCGTTCCACATCTTTGGTACCAGTATGTCGGCCTCGACGGAAAGGTCGTCGGTCTGCGTCGCTTTGGCATGAGTGCGCCCGGCGACCAGGTCATGAAAGAACTCGGCATCGACGCCGCTCACGTCGTGAGCAGCAGTCCTGTAGGCGGCATGTAGTGGCGCTTCTGTGAAGCGCCGTCTTCAAGCGCTACGAGCGCTCACGACGTTCAATTGGCGCGTGACCCTTGCTTGTCATCCCGAGCCGCGCAGACGGCGAGGGACCTCTCATGAAGTTGCGTCCGCAAGCGCGCAATCCGATCGGTAACGCGTGCGTCGCGGAAGCGCTAACGGCGCGAGGTCCCTCGCCGTCTGCGCGGCTCGGGATGACCGCTACAGCGGCTCGCTCACGTTCCGCGCGCGATCTTCGAAACGGGTGAACTCTTTCAAGAACGTCAACGCAATCTCTCCCACGGGCCCGTTACGCTGCTTCGCGATAATCAGCTCGGCTTCGCCGGCCTTCTCCGCGCGCGCGTCTTCGTCTTCTTCGTAAATTTCCGGCCGCACGAGAAGTCCGACCAAGTCCGCATCCTGTTCGATCGAACCCGATTCACGCAAATCGCTTAGCCGCGGCTTTCCGCCTGTGCGCGCCTCCGGTTGCCGATTCAACTGCGCGATGACGATGATCGGAATCTTCAGCTCCTTCGCCAGACCCTTCAATCCGGCGGAGATTTCCGAAATTTCCAACTGGCGATTGTCCTGGCCCGCCGCGTCGTGGACCGCAATAGCTGCAAGTAATCCACCACGATCAGCTTGATATCTTTTTGCGCTTTCAGCCGCCGTGCTTTCGCGCGCAACTCGAGAATGCTCAGGCCGGCGCTGTCGTCGATGAAGATTTGCGCTTCCGCCAGTTTGGAGGCCGCCGCCGTCAGGCTCGGGAAATCGCGCTCGGCCAGGAAGCCGTCGCGCACTTTCTGCAGGTTGACGCGCGCGCGCGAACAAAGCAGCCGTTGCACCAGCTGCTGACTGCTCATTTCCAGACTGAAAACCGCCACGGGCAATTTTTCGTTGAGGGCCACATGCTCCGTGATGTTCATGGCCAGCGCCGTTTTTCCCATGCTCGGCCGCGCGGCGATGACGATCATTTCGGATTCGTGCAGGCCATCCGTCATCCGATCGAGCTCGGCGAAGCCGGTGGAAATGCCGCTGATTCCACCGCGGCGTTCGTAGAGTCTTTCGATCGATTCGATCGCCTCCATCACCTGGTCCTTCATCGTCAGCAATTGACCTTTGAACCGGTCTTCGCCGACTGAGAAGATCTTCTGTTCTACTTCGTCGAGGAGATTATTGACCTCGTCCTGCTCCTCGAACGAGCGCCGCACGCTCTCGGTGCAGGCCGCGATGATCTGGCGAAGAATGTATTTGTCGCGAACGATCTCGAGGTAATAGGTCACGTTCGCGGCCGTCGGCACGAAGGTGAAAAGGCTCGTGATGAACGCAGCGCCGCCGACGGTCTCGAGCACGTTCCGGTCGCGCAGCACCTGCGTGAACGTGATCAGGTCGATGCCCTGTCCGGCATTCCAGAGCTCGACCAGCACCGCGTAAACGGTTTGGTGCGCCGGAACGTAAAAGTATTCCTCGTTAATTTTCTCGACGCATTCCGCGATGATTTCTCGCGGCGAGATGAGCATGGAACCGAGCACGCCTTGCTCGGCTTCGACGCTATGCGGCAGCGTTCTGTGAATATCCTGCGAGGAACCTGTGAATGACCCGCCCCCGTTTGGGCCGCCGTTTTTTTCCGGCCAGCCTCGGCCGGGCGCGCTGCCCGATTTCTTGCGAGACTGCTGTCCTCCCAGAAGGGATGGATCAGTAGCCATTTATTTTGTGTCGGTGCGTTTTCTAAAAGGTCTCGCTTTTTCCGAGACTTCGCCGGCCGGTTCAGCGGCTGGTGCTTCTTCTTTTGCGGGTTTGATCTGGAAAACAAATTTCGCTGTCACGTCGTGATGCAGTTTGATCGGGACCTCGTGTTCGCCGGTCGTCTTGAGCGGATGCTCGAGCACGATGCGATGACGATCGATCTCGTTGCCGAGCTCGTTCTTCAGCCGCTTGACGATGTCCTGCGCGGTGACAGATCCGAAAGCCTTGCCGGTTTCGCCGGTCTCGAGCGTAAACGTGACCTTCAACTTGCTGATCCGGCGCGCAAGCTCTTCCGCCTCGTTCAGTTCGGCCGCTTCACGCGCGGCGCGTTTGGCCTTCAAATTGTCGAGCTGCCGAAGGCTGCGCTTCGTCACTTCGTAGGCTTTGCCCTGGGGCAAAAGGAAATTGCGCGCGTAGCCGCGGCGCACTTTAACGACATCCGCCTCGGCGCCGAGGCCGGGGATGTTTTCGGTCAGAATAATTTCAGTGGAAGGCATGGCAAATAGTGGCTGATAAGGGTTCCGCGCGAGAAAATCGGCAGGCGCGAGGAGGGGGATTATAGGACCGTCGCAATCACTGTCAAATGTCGAAAAACTATGGGTGTGTCCTAATTTGAATGGGAGCTAATGAAAGTATGTGATGAATGGGTTTGTTGGTCCGCCATGGATCAAGCCAAATACGTCTGCCTCGAAAGGACAGTCTGAACAAATCGGAGGCAGAGGTGGTCCCAAGTCAATTTCGTCGTCCTTGCGGATGCGGATTCGAAGCGACAACAACGGGTCGTCGTCGGCTAGACTAACCTTAAAGAAATGCGTCGAATAAATACTGGGCGGCCCATAAGAACATATTATGGGAACCGGAAACATCAGCGCCAACAGGCCGAGGAGTAGTGCGGTTTTCCTCATGCCTGTTTCTCTTTTAGACCCGCTTACACCATGCCCAGCTTCATCCGGCCGGCTTCGCTGATCATGTTCTGGTTCCAAGGCGGGTCCCAAACGAGCTGGACGTCCGCTTCGTCGATTCCGTCGATCGTGAGGATCTTGCTCTGGGCATCGTGCGCAATCGCGGGACCCATTCCGCAGCCCGGCGCGGTGAGGGTCATTTTTACGTCCACCTTCACGCCGCCTTCCGGCCGTTTTGTCAGCTGGCAATCGTAAACCAGACCGAGATCAACGATGTTTACGGGGATTTCGGGGTCGAAACATTGCCGCAACTGATTCCAAACGTCTTTTTCGTCGACCTCGCCGGAGGAGCTAGACGAGGCGGGTTTCTCGGCCGCTCCATTGGCGGACGCGGGTTTCTCCAGGCCGAGGGCGTCCAGATCCTTTTCGGCGACGCGGGCAAGGCCCTGGTAGGTGGCGATGGTGTAGTTGCCGCCCAATGTTTGGGTGATCACGCCCGGTGTGCCGGCAGGGATGGTCGTTTTGTTTCCGCTCGGGATCTGAATGGCGTCCACATCCCGGCTCAAAGTGAATTCGGTATTTTCGTGCATGGCTGGATAAAGGTGAGGCGTACGATCAATCAGAAAGCGCGATTTGTCATCCCGAGCGGTTTGGTCCGGGATGTAGTGGCGCTTCTGCGAAGCGCCGTTGGTGGTCGTCGCGCAAACCCGGGCGCTTCACAGAGGCGCCACTGCATCTCGCAGCTTGAGATGACAACGCCTCCGCGACGATCACTGATCGAGAACGATCCTGATCTTCCGATCGCCAGATTGACCCGCGCTGAGTTGGCTCAACAGGGTCGGCGCGCTGTCGATTTTCTTCTCCGGTTCCTTGGGCGCTCCCTCACCGGCCAAGGCCGAGCGCAAGGCGCCCTCGACTAACTGTGCGCAATGGATCTTCACCGGCGGCAGCGCACCCAATGGCGCAGCCAATTCGGCTCCCGACATCGATTTGGCTTCCGCAATTGTCTTGCCCGCCAGCATTTCCGTGGCGACGCTCGCCACCGCGATCGCGGTCTGGCAACCGAAAGTCTGGAAGGTCGCGCGATCGATCACTTTGCGGCCGCCTTCCTCCTTGAATTTCACCCACATCCGCAACATATCGCCGCAATCAGGACTGCCGACCGTGCCGACGGCATCGGCATCCTTCATCTCGCCGAGATTCCGCGGGTTTTTGACCGCTTCCTCGATTCGCGCTTGCAGGTCGTCGTTCAAGGGATCGCTCATTCGAGGTGATAGCGTGGCAGCGTAGGATCGACCTCCGCACTCCACGCATCGATTCCACCGCGCAGGCTTTTCGCGTTGTTGAACCCGTGCCCCTGAAAGAACGCTGCGGCGTCCATGCTGCGCGCGCCTTTGTGGTCGTAAATGACGAGGAGGTCCGTCTTTGCTTCATTGGCCAGGATTTCCTGCATCAACTCTTGCGTAAACAGATGTGAGTCGGCCAATTTGACCGTTTCCCATTCCTCCCGTGTGCGGACGTCGAGAAGGTAAACTCTTTCACCGCTCGCGACGCGATCCGAGAGTTCGCGAGGCGCGATCTGCATCGCTTCGTCGGCTTCGTGGCTGACGACGATATGTTCTACCACTTCATCGACGTTCAGATTCTCATTGCGCGCGCAGACACCGGCGAGCGTTTCATCGGGGCTAAACCCGCAGCTGCTGCAACCGCCGATGTGATATTTGCGGAACAACGCGCGTTGAGCGCCGGGGAACTGCACGAGCAGCTCCCGCATGGTGATGTTTGGATCGATGGCGGTGACCGTTTCCATATTCATGGTCAACCTAAGGTTCGGGAGGCAATGCGCAAGCATCCGGGAGCGCACGCGCCTCGCGTGCGCTCCCCAGATTACAGCTTCGCCGGATCGTCCAGCAGCTCCGCGATGCGCTTCAGCAAACGCCCTGCGCCGCCGCCATCCAGACTGCGATGATCGAAGCTCAGCGTCACCTGCGCTTCCGTGCGTGGAACGAATTCGCCTTTGGCCTCATCCCACGACGGCACCTTCTTGCCCATGCCGAGCCCGAGCAGCAACGTTTGATCGGGCAACGGAATCGGCGTGCCCCATTCGAGTCCGAAACTGCCGAAATTCGAAATAGATGCGATTCCGCCCGAAGTCATTTCACTGGTGAGCCGGCGGCGCCGCGCGAGATCGACCAGCTCCGTATAACGACTCGTCAGATCCGCGAGCGAAGTTTTGTCGGCGTTCCGAATCACCGGAACCATGATGCCATCCTGGGCTTCCACCGCGACGCCAATGTCGATCGACTCAGAGCGAATCGCGCGTCCGCCAATCAGGCGCGCGGCAGCGTTTGGTTGCTCCGCAAGCGCGAGAGCGAGAGCCCGTAATGCGTAAAGAGCCGGTCCCGGCTTTGGATCGCGTTTGGAGCGGTCCTGCAACACGGGATCGAGACAAACGGAGAGGCCCACTGTGGCGAGCGGTCGGGTCCAACTGCGCCGCATCGCATCCGCCACGCCCGTCCGGATGGCGCTCGGCTTTTCCGCCGGCTGCCCTTCGATTCCGCCGAGAAATTTCTCGAGATCTTTCACAGTCAACCGACCCGCGTTGCCGCTTCCGGCGATCCCCGCCAGATCGGCCTGGGTCAATTGCAGGTCGATCATCCGCGCTCGAACCCGCGGCGAAAGATAGCCCGCGCCCTTCGTGCCGGCAGGCACGGGCAGGACACCGGCTTGGTCTACCTGGAAATGCGAACCGGCTGCCACCGGCGGCAGGCCAGCTTCGTCGACTTGAAAATGCGATCCGCTTCCCTCTTGCGTCTTCACCGCTGTTGCCGATTCCTCTTCACGGCCGGGCACCTCCTTCGCCACGTCACCTTGCGGTGGCTGCGCGCGCTTCTGGAAACGCGCGGCATCGGCTTCGCTCGCTTCGACATAACCGAGTACCGGCGCCGACTGCGTAAGTTCCCTTCACTTTGGCTTCGATCTTCGCGATCTCACCGGCGCATGGCGTCGTCACACCCATAACGGCTTTATCGGTCTCGACCTCGATGATCTCCTGGTCGGCGGAAACTTTGTCTCCCGGCTGGACCTTGATCGCGACGATGGTCGCTTCGGCCATCGATTCGCCGAGTTGCGGCATGGTGATTGGAATTTGTGGCATAGAAATCAGGTAGTCATTCCGAGCGGAGCGAAGCGAAGTCGAGGAACCCCGTCGTGCAACGTTTGGGAATGCAGCGGCGCCGCTCGTGGCTCATCGGGGTCCTTCGACTCCGCTGCGCTTCGCTCAGGATGACAGCAATCATGATCATTCGGCGAGAACCTGGCGCACTTTGGCCGCGATCGTCTTCGCGTTGGGCCGATGTTCGCTCCAAAGGTTGGGGTGATAAGGGATCGGGGTGTCCTTCGCGTTGATGCGCGCCGGGGCGGCATCGAGCAGGTGAAATCCTTCCGTGGTGACACGGGCAATGACTTCCGCCGTCACGCCGCCCCACGGGAAGGCCTCGCCCACGCAAAGCAATCGCCCGGTGCGCGCGACGGAGGCGAGGACGGTATCCGTATCGAGCGGCTTGACCGAACGCAGATCGACCACTTCGATCTCGATGCCGTCGGCACTGAATTGCTGCGCGACGGCGAGCGCCTCGTGAACCATCGCGCTGTTAGTCACAATGCTGAGGTCGCGGCCCGGCCTGACGATTCGTGCTTTCCCGATCGGTAATTTCTCCGTCGGGAGCGCATCGGCCTTGAGATGGTAATAGAGATATTTGTGTTCGCAGTAGATGACCGGGTCGTCGATGGCGACGGCGTCGATCAACATCGTGTAGGCGTCTTCCACCGTTGCCGGCGTGAGCACGACCAATCCGGGATAGTGCGAGTAAATCCCTTCCATGCTTTGGCTGTGGAACGGGCCGCTGCCTTTCGTCCCGCCGGAGGGCAGGCGCACCGTGATGGGGCAGGGGACCTGGGTGCGCCAATATTGAGTGCCGGCGTTGTTGAGAATCTGGTTGAGCGCGATGCTGGAGAAATCCGCGAACTGCATCTCGACGATCGGTCGCATTCCTTCCATCGCCGCCCCGATCGCCGTGCCGACCATGGCATCTTCGCTGATCGGCGTATTCAGGACGCGCCCCGGAAATTGTTCGGCCAGGCCTTTCGTGGCCTTGAACGCGCCGCCGAATTTTCCGGCGATGTCCTGGCCGTAAATGAAGACGCGATCGTCATCGCGCAGGAGTTTGGCCTGCGCTTCGCGAATGGCTTCGAGGTAGGTGACGCTCATGGGCGGAGAATGACGAATGAGGAGATAATGACGAATGACGAATGACGAATGACGAACGAGGGACGGCTACGCGCTTTGCTGTGATTTTGACATTCGAGTTTCGTCATTACACGCGCCGTTAAGCCAACGCAGGCTGATCGAGGAATTCGCGCGCGGAGACCGCGCACCAATCTTCTTCGCTTCCGACCGGCACATCTTCCTGTTGCGCGGTCGCGACGGCCTCGTCGACTTCGGCCGCGAACTCGGCCCGCATCTGTTGCAAGCCTTCGCGATCGAGAATTCCCTGTTCGAGAATGAACTGCTCGGCTCGTTGCAATGAATCCTGGGCGAACGGCTCGCGCCGAATGTCGTCGGTCACGTAGCTCGCGTCGTCATGCTCACCGTGACCGGCGAGACGCAAAGTCGAGGCCACAACGAGCTGCGGTGGCCGACCCGCGCGCGCGCGCTTGATGGCGGCGCCGATAACTTCGAGGCACTGCGTCAGGTCGGTGCCGTCGACCGAGCTGCCTTCGTAACCGTAGCCTTTCGCCCGATCGACCAGGTCCGCGCAGCCAAACTGGCGGTCGTTGGGCGTGGAATAGGCGTAATGATTGTTGGTCGCGACCATGACGAGCGGCACGTGCTCGACCGCGGCGATGTTCATCCCTTCGTGCGTCGCCCCCGTCTGCATGCCGCCTTCGCCGATTGTCGTTAGGCCGACAAAACCTTTCTCACCCTTCATCCGCTTCGCCATTAACTTGCCGACGACCACCGAAACCATGGCCCCGAGATGGCTGATCATGGCGAGCTGTCCCATCTTCGGGCAACCGCGATGAATGTTCCCGTCGCGCCCGCGCATCGGGCCTGAGCGCGAGCCGAGATAAGTGCGCGCCACATCGACCAGCGGCTCACCGAAAGCGGAGCGCCCAGCCTGATCGCGAATGAGCGGTGCGAAAACATCGCCCTCCTGCAAAAAAATCCCGCAGGCCACGCTGACCGCTTCCTGGCCTCTACCGATGTAAACGCCGCCCGTGATCAGGCCGCCTCGGTAAAGGCTTGCGAGCTTTTCCTCGAAGACTCGCGTCTGGAGCATGATGCGAAATGCCTCGAGATATTTCTCGTGCGGCAACTTTTTCGAAGTGGAAGCGCCGCGTTCGGCGGTTTGGAGCATCTGACGAGTTAGCCATTGAGCCGAAAGCGGCGCAAAGTGTTTTTTGCGGATGGCGCATTGTAGTGGCGCTTCTGCGAAGCGCCTTTCTGTAATTGTCGCGCAACCCCGGGCGCTTCACAGAAGCGCCACTACAAGGAGCGGCACAGGGAGCGCGCCACCAGAGCGCCGCTGCAAAGGGCGACGACGGCGATCGCTAGCGACTGACCGCCAGGGTCTCCTCTTGTTCCGCCCCCTCGAGTGGGAAATGGCGTTGCGTGACGGTTGATTGAGCGCGCGGCTGTTTCAGCTCGCCGTCGGCGCCGCGATCTTTCGACAATTTCATCCCGACAAGTTTGCTCACGCCGCGCTCTTCCATGGTGACGCCGTAAAGGACGTCGGCCTTCGCGATGGTGCGCTTGTTGTGGGTGATGATGATGAACTGGCTCTGGGTAACGAAGCGGTCCAGCACCCGGATAAACCGGTTGATGTTGCTCTCGTCCAGCGGCGCGTCCATTTCATCGAGGATGCAGAACGGGCTCGGTCGCACCATATAGATCGCGAAGAGTAACGCGACCGCGGTCATGGTCCGCTCGCCGCCGGAGAGGAGCGAAATGGTCTGCAATTGTTTCCCAGGCGGCCTCGCGCTGATTTCGATGCCGCAGTTGAGCGGATCGCTCTCATCCTGGAGCGAAAGATCGGCCCGGCCTCCATCGAAAAGCTCGCGCGAACATCTCGCGAAAATTGATCTGCACCTGCGCAAAAGTCTCGGCGAACAGTTTCTGCGTGGTGCTGTTGATCCGGGTGATGACATCGAGCACTTCGCGGCGCGCCGCGATCAAATCGTTGTTTTGCGTTTCCAGGAAACGATAGCGCTCTTCCAGTTCATCGTATTCCTGCACGGCCTCTAGGTTTACCGGGCCCATATTGTCGAGCTGCCGAGTGAGGTCCGCGATGATCTGTTCCAGATTCTTGACGTCCCCATTCGTGGATGGAGAGGCGAGCTCCGGCGAGGTCACGGCGACAGGCGAATCTTCCGATTCCGTCGGCGAAGCGGCAACTCCGCCCTCCGGCGCTCCGCGGCGCTTCGTGAGGACGCTCAAGGTTTTTTGGAAGGCGTAGGTATCCGTCGTGAAGCTGCGCAGGTCGATCTGGTAACGGCGCATCACGTGTTCCGCCAGATTCTCGATACGCAGATCCAATTGGGTCTGGCGAACTTCTTGTTTGCCGCGGCGATCGCGCAGATCGTTCAACGAATCGCGCAAGGCGCGCACTTCCGATTCCCGGTCGGTCACCGTGGCCAGCCGGGTGCGCCGTTCTTCCGCGAGCGCGGAAACGGCCTGGCCCACTGCTTCCATCTCGGAGTTCTGGCTCAGAATTCTTGCTTCCGCTTCCTCGGATTCCTTTGCCTGCGCGGTCAGCCGATTTTGATACGTCGCGATATCACCGCGGCGCGCCGCCACGAGATCGGCCAGCTCTGCTTCGCGCGCGGCCATGGGCTGGCGATGGTTAACCAGGCTTTCGTGACGCTGCCGCTCCGTCGCCACCGCGAGCCGCAGCTCATTCAATTTCTCCGCCGCGTTTTCCTCCTGCGCCCGGGCATTTTCCCGCGCCTGTTCGGCCAGGCTCTTGCGCTCTAATTCTTCCTCGAAGCTCTTTCGCTGCGACCGCAGCTCCGTTTCCAGTTCGGCGATTCCTTCGTCAGCGCTTCGGACCTGCTGCTCTAGGGTATTTTTTTCTGTCTCCACGCTGGCCAGCTTCTGCTCCGCATCCTGGACCGCCCGTTCCGCCGAGAGAATCTGGAGACTGGCCTGGGAATGACTTTGTTGGGCGGCCTCGTGAGCTCTTCCGTGCCTCCTCCACCGCTTCAATCCCGGCTTCGACCTGCTCCTGGGCTCGGTCGCGTTGGTCGATCAGCGTCTGCCGTTCGGTTTCCAGCGCATCGCGTTCCTTCGCGAGATCGGTCAGAATCGCTTTACGCCCCAGAAGCGATTCGCTCGCGGCGCTGGTGTTTCCGCCGAAAATGATTCCGTCCGCGGAAACAAATTCACCGCCGAGCGTGGCATATTGAAAATGGCCGCCCTGCTTCCTGAGCTCGAGCGCGGTGGCCAGATCGGACACAATCGCCACGTCACGGAGGAGGCTGGTAACAATTGGCCGCAAAGCCTCTGGCGCGTCGACCTTTTCGATCGCCCAACTCAGCGCGCCCTCCGGCAGTTTTGACTGCGAGGTCGATGGAAGGTCCGTTGACCACTCCGAAATCGCCAGGGCCGCCTGCCCCGCCTTGTCTTGCTTGAGTGTCTGGAAGATTTCCGCGGCCAGGTCCGACTGGTTCAACACGACCGCATGCATCGCCCGACCAAATGCCGCCTCGAGCGCGGGAACAAACTCGCGATCGACATTCAAGTTAGCCACCAATGCGCCCCCTATTGCCGGCCGAATCCGATCGGGATCGTTCAATCCCTTCAAGACCGCTTGCGAGCCTTTCTCCAGCCCTTCGCCTTCTTCCGTCATCTGGCGCAAGACTTCCAGGCGCGCCTGCTTTTCGGCGATCACCCGATCGACTCGCGCAATCTCTTTCTCCGCCTGCGCGAGGTTCGACTGCTGCTGTCGCTGTTCCGCTTCCGATTGATGCAAGCTCTGTTGCAGCTTCTCCGCCGTCTGCCGCTCGTTTTCCATCGTCGCCTGCGCGCGGGTGAGCTCGGCCCGGACCTCCTCCACGCGATGCGTCTCTTCGGCAATGACACGGCTCAGATCGGAGAGTCGCGCCGCCGTGGCATCGCGGCGCGCGGTCACGCCGGTCAAGTCGTTCTGAGACGTCGTGATTCTGGCTTCTGACTTTGAAAGCGAGAGATGGAGCGTTTGCAATTCCTCTTCCCGTTGCCCCCGTTCGGTCCGCGCGCTCCGCAAGGTCTCGGTGAGCTGTTCGACTTCGTTTTCCTTCGTCTCGAGAAGCTGATTGGTCCTGGCTATGAGGGCATCAGCTTCTTGAAGCTGCGTTGCCTGCTCGGTCCGCTTTGCTTCTGCGGCGGCGATGTCGCCCTCATATCGTCCAATCAGTTCGCCCAGCTCCTGCGTGCGTTGCCGATTGAAATCGATTCGGTTGCGCAGAGCAGCCATTTCGCTTTGGAGCCGTTGCACCTCCGCGCGGGCGTCGCCGATCCGGGCGTCGAGTTCGCCCAAATCACCGCGTTTGGTGGAGAGCTCGTTCTCGCTCGCCTCGATTTTCGCATGAGCCTCTTGTTCCGCCTTCTCCAGACGCACCACCTCGGCGCGGCCCTCTTCCGCTTCGGCCTGGAGCTCGTTCAGCTGCCGATAGGAATGATGGGTGTCGAGCACTTGAAGGTCGGCCAGTAACGTCTGATATCTCCGCGCCTTTCCCGCCTGCCGCTGGAGCGAGCCGATTTGGCGTTTCACTTCCTTAATGATGTCGCCGATGCGCAGAAGGTTCGCTTCGGTCGCTTCGAGTTTGCGGAGCGCCTCGCGTTTCTGCGTTTTATATTTGGTGATGCCGGCAGCTTCTTCAAAAACCGCGCGCCGATCTTCCGGACGCGAGCTGAGAATCAAATCGATCTTTCCCTGCTCCATGATGGAGTAGGCGGTGCGACCCACGCCCGTGTCGGCGAAGAGGGTTTGAATGTCGCGCAGCCGGCAGACGGTCTTGTTCAGGAGGTATTCTGAATTTCCGTCGCGATAAACGCGCCGCGTCACGCGGACATCGTGCCAGTCCACCCCGAGCTCGCTCTCGCAGTTCGTGAAGGTTAGCGAAACTTCACCGAACCCGACGGCCTTGCGTGTTTCCGTTCCGTTGAAAATGACGTCCGCCATTTCACCGCCGCGCAGGGCTTTGGCCGATTGTTCGCCGAGGACCCAGCGAACGGCATCGAGCACGTTGGATTTGCCGCAACCGTTCGGGCCGACGATGGCTGTCACGCCTTCGTGAAACTCGAAGAGGGTTTTATCCGCGAATGACTTAAAACCGACGAGCTCGAGCGATTGGAGATGCATAGAAGGGGCCTGTTTGGCCGCTGCCCTCATTAACATCTAATCCTGATCGAGTGACAAGGAAAATAATACCATTTGCAGCGGGCATCGCTGCCATGCGGCACAACATATGGGGGCCGCGCCTCCCCGCCTGCTTTTTTCAGCTGCTAGCGGTTTTCGGTCGCGTCAGCCTTCGTAAGGCATACAAAACCGAGGCGATCACCAGCACCTGCGCGGCGATTCGAAATTCGTCAAAGGTCGACATGCGATAAGATCCAAAGGACGATCGCGATCGCGAGGAGGGGCACGACTTTCACTCCCGGCATCGAGAAGGGCTTCCCCTCCGAGACCACGTTCCGGCGAACCAATTCAAAAGCGGCCGCGCAGCAAAAAAGGTAAAGCAACAAGGCGGCGATATTCGAGAGCTTGGCGAGATGTTCGAAAGTCCCGCTGACCGACAGCGCGAAAGCGATGATTGCGTGGACGATGATCGCGACGTGTGGAGTTCGGAAGCGCGGATGCACCGCTGCCATTTTCGCGGGCAGGATTCCATTTCGCCCGAAGGCGTAAAGGGTTCGAGGCGAACCCAGGATGTCGCCGCTCACATATCCGAAACCGGAAATAACCCCACCGACCAGGATGATCGATCGCCCCGCCTGGTGGAGAAAACGCGACGCCGCCTCGGCCAGGGGAGCAGCCCCGAACTTCGAAAGTTCAGCCCCCATGACTCCCTGAGCCACGAGTTGGATCGCGATGTAGAGCGCAGTCGTGATCGCGAGAGCTAGGAAAATCGATCGCGGCACGGTGCGCGACGGATTCTTCACCTCGCCGCTTGGGACCAGGGCCAGTTCGATGCCCATGAAGGCGAAGATGAGTACCAGGACGGTCTTGCCAATGGCATCGCTGTCCGGCCAGACCGACCATCCCAGCGCTGCCGGTTCGATGAAGAAAACCCCCACGCCAATAAAGAGAAGCAACGGCAGCAGTTTCGCGATCGTTAGGCCCGCTACGGTACCAGCACCACCGCGCACACCGCGAATGTTGATGAAGGCCAGGCCGAAGAAAATCAGGACAAGAAGCAGAACCCGGCCGGGTCCTTCCTGCGCGAAGCGAAACTCTCCCGCAGTCTGGGCGACGATGGCGCTCGCCACCGCGGCGACCGCGAGGACGTTCGTTAGCCAAAGCAGGACGCCGGCGAGAAAACCGACGTAGGAACCGAACGCCACTTCGACGTAGGCATACAGGCCGCCCGTCAACGAGACGCGGCTGCCCGCGATGGCAAATGAGGTGACGACCAACGCCATGACCACGGCGCAAATGACAAACGCAATCGGGGCGGCGGCGCCCAAACCTGCAGCGACGGCGGCAGGCAAAACGAAAATTCCGGCGCCGACCGTTGCGTTAACGATGCTCGCGGTGAGCGTCGGGACGCCGAGCGCGCGGATCAGTTTTTCTTCCTGCTTTTTCGCGGGTTCCGCGGCCATGCCGGAGGCTGAGTCAGCGAGGCGCGCGAAGCAACGCGCAAATCGCAGGCAAAACCAAAAAAATTGGGTAACCTTTTCGATTATGCGCGCCAGTCATCTTGAAGATTATTATTCTTTCCTGCGGTTCCCAAGTGTTTCCACCGACGACGAATATGCCGATAAGGTCACGGAATGTGCGCATTGGCTCGTCGAGAAACTGACCGATATCGGCCTGGAGACGAAGCTTTGCCCGACCCCAGGCCACCCGGTGGTTTGGGCGAAGAACAAGCATCAACCCGGGCGCCGCACGGTCATGATTTACGGTCACTACGACGTGCAGCCGCCGGACCCGCTCGACCTCTGGGACTCGCCGCCTTTCGATCCGGTGTTGAAAGATGGCTATGTTTTTGCGCGCGGCGCGACCGACAACAAAGGGCAGATTCTGTCGCACATTCTCGGGGTTCAGGAGACGCTTGAAAAGGATGGCGATCTTCCGGTCAATCTCCATTTCGTAATTGAGGGCGAGGAAGAAATCGGCAGCGGTAATCTGGGAAATTTCCTCTCAGAGAATCAGGAAGAGCTGAAGTGCGATGTCGCGGTCGTTTCCGACACCGGAATGGTCGACGAAAGGGAATGCCGACGTTGAGTTACGGTTTGCGTGGCGTGACGGCGCTGGAGGTCAAGATAACCAGCGCGAAGATGGATCTGCACTCGGGCGTGTTTGGTGGCGCGGTAGCGAATCCGGTCACGGCGCTGGCCCGGTTACTGGCGACGTTGCACGACGACAAAGGGCACGTGGCCATCGAAGGATTCTACGACAAGGTCAAGCCGCTGGAAGATTGGGAACGGAAGGCCTGGCGCGAATTACCCATCGACGGCGACGAAGAGATCCTGAAGGAGACCGGCGCGCCTGCGCTTTTTGGCGAAGAGGGATACACCACGCTGGAACGAATCTGGGGACGCCCCACGGCCGAGATCAATGGCATCGGTGGCGGTTACCAGGGCGTCGGAACCAAGACGGTGATTGCGAGTCACGCCATGGCCAAGCTCACGTTTCGGCTCGTGCCGAATCAAGAGGGCGACGAAATTTTGAACCTCGCGGTCCGGCACTTGGAAAAGCATTTGCCACCTGGGGTGACGATGGAGATCACGCGCGGTCACAGCGGGCCGTGGTATCTGACCGATCCGCACTCCTCCGTCGGAAAAGCGGCGCAACGCGCGTTGCGCGAAGCGTTCGGCAAAGAGCCGGCGCTGATTCGTGAGGGCGGCAGCATTCCGATTGTCTCGCAATTCCGCACCATTCTCGGAGTCGAGACGCTTTTGCTTGGCCTGGCGCTGCCGGATTGCCGGGCGCATTCGCCTAACGAGAACTTCCCGCTCGAGAATATGGATGCCGGCATCCGCTTGAACAAGGCAGTCCTGGCCGAGATGGCCAAGGGGTAGCGATCCAACAGCGGCGGCGCGCGCAAACGTGCTTGTCATCCCGAGCGGAGCAGGCGGCGAGGGATCTCGCACCTGCAATTACAAACGTTCGAGGAATGCCCGGCGTCATCCGCCGTGCACGTCGCTCGTGACGCGGTAGCGATTCCGCGCTTGTGAGGTCCCTCATCGTCTGCGCGGTTCGAGATGACAGTTGTTTTGCCGCACGTGGTTCGTTTGCGCCTGTGCTACGTTCCCACTCCATGCGACGAATCAGCAGGATTGCGGCTTCCCTTTTCTTGATTGCCACTCTCTTCGGGGCCGCCACGTCCGCGCCGGCCGAGCAGTCGTTCGGCAACAAGATCAAAAAGATCTTCGCGCCGACGCCGACCCCGGCGCCGAAGAAACATCGCAAGAGCTCGACCGCCACCAAGAAAAAAGAGGACGCGGAAAAATCGCCGACCCCAAAGCCGTCGCCTACTCCCGAGAAATCTCCTTCGCCCTCCTCCTCGAAGAAGAAAAAAGCTTCGGGAAGTCCTGCTCCCGACGAGAAGCCGGAGGCGAGCCCGTCCGTTTCTTCGAAGAAAAAGAAAGCAGCCGCGAGTCCCGCCCCGATGGAGGAACCGGAGCCAAGCGCAACTGCTTCAACGAAGAAGAAAAAGAAATCGTCTTCAACGCCGACTCCCGATTCCTCTCCCAGCGCTTCTCCGAAGAAAAAGAAACGCAAGTCTTCGTCGCCAACTCCAACACCGGCGGAATCCCCGGAGCCTTCGCCAAGCCCGAGCGCGGCACCTGGAGAAGACGACGAAACGCCCAGCGTTACGCCGTCACCTTCGCCGAAGAGAAAGGGAGCACCGGCGACCATCGCGGCCAAAGACATCTCCGGTTACGAAAATTATCCGGCGACCGTGCGTCAGATCGTCGATACCGCGCTGGAGCTGACGACGCGGAACCTGGAATACAAGTACGGCTCCGCCGATCCGTCGAGCGGTGGAATGGATTGCTCCGGTTTCGTCATCTACGTTCTGACCCAGAACGGCATTCGCGATGTGCCGCGCGATTCGAGCCAGCAATATGTTTGGGTGCGAAAAGCGGGGAATTTCAAGGCGGTTAACAGCCGCCAGGAGGACACTTTCGAACTCGATGAACTTGTTCCGGGCGATCTCCTTTTCTGGACGGGGACTTATGCGATCGAGCGCGATCCGCCGATCACGCATGCGATGATTTATCTCGGTCGCGAAAAGGGGACAAACCATCGCATTATGGTGGGCGCGAGTGATGGCCGGACCTACAAGGGCGAATCGCGCTACGGGGTCAGCGTTTTCGATTTTAAGATCCCACGGCCGGGGAAGACGGAGGAAGGCAGGACAAGCCCGTCGTTTATTGGCTACGGCCATGTCCCAGGGCTGTAGCCGTTCTGAAAAAAGGAGTGGCGATTTGAAATCGTCGTCTTAGCTGGTCGGCGGTTTCAAACCGCCGCTCCTTGAGGCGTTGGCGACGCGCTGGGCGCTTGGGGAGGCGGGAGGGTGTCCTGCATGTCGCGATGGTGTTTGTACCAGGCGCCGGCAACAAGCAGCAGAATAAGGACGATTATCAGACGCTGCTCCGGATGTGTGAGGGCGAAGACGTTGAAGAAGCGCTTCATCGTTCGACATATTGGATCGGGTCAACCAATCCTGCGGCTCGAAACCCCTCCAATCGGATCCGGCAAGAATCGCACCTGCCGCAGGCAAGCAGATCCGGGCTCGGATCGTAGCAGCTATGCGTCAGGGAAAAATCAACGCCGAGCTCGATTCCTTTTTGAATGATTTGCGCCTTCGACATCTTGAGGAGCGGCGCGTGGATGTGGAAACGCGTTCCCTCCACGCCGGCCTTCGTCGCAAGAGCGGCCAGACCCTCAAAGGCAGCGATGAAAGCCGGACGGCAGTCAGGATATCCGCTGTAGTCGACCGAGTTCACACCAATGAAAATATCGGCGGCGCCCAAAACTTCGCACCAGGCCAGCGCGTAGGAGAGGAAAATGGTGTTCCGCGCCGGGACGTAGGTGACCGGAATGCCCGTCTGGTCGATGGAGTTTTTCGGGACCGAGATTTCATCCGTCAACGCCGATCCGCCAAAAATGCGCAGATCGATCTGAGCGGTGCGATGTTCTCGCGCGCCCAAGGACGCCACCACGCGCCTGGCTGCCGCCACTTCAATGTTGTGTCGTTGTCCGTAATCGAACGAAAGCGCGCAGGGTTCGAAGCCTTGCTGACGACAGATGGCGAGCGCCGTTGCCGAGTCGAGCCCGCCGCTGAGCAGCACGACCGCGCGCTTCATCGCCATTATTTTCCCTTGGTAGGGCGACGCTCCGCGGAGCCGCCCGATTTCGATATCGGCTCGACGGACTCTCGCCCTACCAAATCGGGAAATTCCGCGCGGACTGTAAGTGCGATCCCGCCACGCGCGGAGAATTCCGCGGTCACGGTCGCTTCGCGCGGCGAGCAGGCGCCCACGAAATCATCGAGAATGCGATTTGTGACCGCTTCGTTGAACGCGCGTTCGTTGCGATAAGAAGCGAGGTAGAACTTCAGCGACTTACTCTCGACGCAGAGAGCATCTGGCACGTATTCGATGGTGATTTGCGCAAAATCCATCTGGCCGGTGACCGGGCAGAGTGAGGTGAAATCGGCCGTCTCGAATCGGATGCGATACTTTCGCCGGGTCGGACTTGGGAACGTTTCAAGGCGTGCCTCTGCCGGCGACGCAGGTAATCCCGCTTCGCTTTTGCCGAGTAACGTTAGCCCCGCGGGTTTGTTTCGTTTTGCCACAGACGAGAGTAAACGCGGTCGCTGCCTTTGCTTCAATCGCTTTCGATCACGAGCACGAGCACGACGGACCGATCAATCGGGCTGGCGCAGCATCGGATTGGCGAGTGCCCGCTCGCGGTCGCCGGGCTTGTTGTAGTTCCAGTAGTCGACTTTCAAGTTGCGCTTCATTTTTAAATGGCTGCCGCCGGCGGCAGTCCATTCACGCAGTAGATGAGGGCCGTCGCGATCGAGCACGAACTTGTCGACGCCTCCGGCATGCTCGACAGCCACATCGATTGTTTTCTCGGTCGATTTGAAAGAGAACTTCGCGGGCTTGAACGCGATGGCGTCTTTCTTCGGATTGAGGACCGACGCAGCGAGCTGCACTTCGAAGTTCCCGGTTGCCTTGGAAAAGTCGATGGTGCGGACCAGCCAGGGCAGCTCGTCGTAAAAGTAGCCATTCGGCGGTGGAGCAATGGCCTCTTTTCCTTCAGCCATTCCATCCCAGGCGGTGTGGTACTCATAGTTGAGCTGGTCACCGGCGCGACGCGCTTCCTTGTAGGTGTTGCCGAAACTGTCACTGCTCGAGAGCGAAAATTTCAGGAGTTTCGCGTTGTCTACCCGCCAGAAGTTGGAATGCATTTGCTGGTCGACGGAGAGCCCGGTGGGGACGTGAAGGATCTGATTCAACTTCAGGACCGCGATGGTGTCGGGCCGCGGAGAGCCTTCGGGTTTCACCAGCTGTTTTGAGTCGAATGGCTCGCGCACGAGAATGTGCAGAACTTCGCACTGCCGCGGAATGCCGTACCGGGCGATCTGCGCATCATAGATGTTGAACTCGGCTTTGCCGTCGCCCCAGTAGCTGTTGTTCTGAAGCAGGGCGGGTGAGAATTGGGCCGCGGCAATTCTCGCGGAGAAAAAAAGCGCGAATGCGATAACCGAAACCAGCCTTGCCATGGCCGATCCTACACCCGCGGACCTGCGCTTGTCATTCCGAGCGAAGTCGAGGAATCTTTCGCTGTGACAAATTCTTCAAACGGCAATTCCGTGAGCGCGCCGCCGCCCGGTGGAGTCGAGCAAGCCGGCGTCATAGATCTTTTGGCTCTCGACCCGAAAACCGATGAAATTCTTCTTGCGATGCACGAGCCGCGGGCATGGGACGATTCCGATGAACGGCTCCATCAGTTGCAGGAAAAATTTAACGCTTACGTCTCGTTCCTGCTCGACGGGGAGATGATTGCGGCGCATCCGGAACTCGCCGGAAAACCCGCGCGGATCGAGCTGCGTTGCGATTACATGCCGGACGAGCGGGCGCTGGCCTTGCTGAATCTGATTCACGACCAGATCGCTCTCCAGGAGATCAAGATGGAAGTGGTCGTGGCAGAGCGTGGGTGTGGCGACGGTTGCTCGTGCCACGAAAGCTAGCAGTCATCCCGAGCGGAGCGAAGCGGAGTCTAGGGACCCCGGGTTGTGATGGGCGGCGTTGCTCCGTTGCGGCGTTGGCTGTGAAACGCATGCGAAGTCGATCGACGCTCCGCAGGGTCCCTCGACTACGCTAACGCTCCGCTCGGGACGACTGCTAGGTACTTCAGGAACGAAACGACCGGAGTCGACGCCAGCTTTTCGCGGCCGTGCAGGAATTCCAGCTCGATCAGGAACTGCGCTTCCAGGAGAACGCCGCCTACTTTTCCGATCAGCGCAACGGCCGAGGCAGAGGTTCCGCCTGTGGCGAGGAGATCGTCGATCAGGACGATTTTTTCTCCGGGCTCAATAGCATCGACGTGGAGCTCCATCTCGGCTTCGCCATACTCGAGCGAATATTTCGCGCTTTCGGTTTTGTAGGGCAAACGGCCCTTCTTGCGGAGGGGGACGAAACCCACCCCCAATTCGTAGGCCACAGCCGAACCGAACAGAAATCCGCGCGCGTCGATTCCGACGATCTTGTCGATCTCCTTGCCGCGGCATTGCTCGAGGAAGACATCGATCGACGCCCGGAAAAGCTTTCCGTTGCTTAGGATCGGGGTGATGTCCTTGAAGATAATTCCCGCCTTTGGAAAATCGGGCACATCGCGCACCGCGGCGCGCAGTTTTTCAATCGTGTCGGAAACCATCGCCGGGATGCTAGCGACTGGTCGGGAAACGTCAACGGCCACTCGAAGGGATGCGGTTGACGGAGCGCGATTGTACCCTCAAGTCAGAACATGAACCGATTTGTTGCGCTCCTTCTTCTTCTGGCCGCCGTCAATCTTCCTGTCTCAACGCGAGCCGCGGAACCAGTCAAATCCAGCAGCGCAACGCCTGAGGAAAGCATTCGCAGTTTTTACGGCTGGTATGTCACCGCCCTGGTCGCCAACCGCAATCCGATGGAACAGCGGACGGAACTGAAGCGCTTCGCAACCGATCGGCTTGTAAAAGAAATCGACAAGATGAAGAAAGGTCCGGACGGACTCGACGGCGATTACTTCGTGGACGCGCAGGATTTCGATCCACTTTGGGCGAAGAACATTTCGGTCTCCGCGGTGCAGACGAAGGGTGACAAGTGCAGCGCGCACGTGCTCCTGGACGGCGTGAAGGGGATGCGGAAGAAGCTTATTGTTCACCTCGCCAGGGAAGGCGGGAGTTGGAAAGTGGACAAGGTGCAAGGCGACTAGCTTCGTGTGTTTGTTTGGCACGTCGCCGTCATCCCGAGCGAAGTCGAGGGACCCCGTCGCGCCGCCATCCGCTGACATTACGGGGTTCCTCGACTCCGCTACTCTACGCTCGGAATGACCGAAACTGCGGAGGGATGTTTGCCAATGGGGAGCCTAACTCCTAAGATGGATGCTCCCGATGGACCGCCAACTCCTCCTTCTTTCCACTCTCTGCTTTTTGGTGGCGGTGGCGCACACATTGCGCGCGCTCCGGAAAGGTGTGTTTCATCCGGGCCGGTTTAATTTCTTCGCGATTGCCCTTGGGTTCGCCCTGCAAAGCGGGTTTCTTTCCCTTCGCGGTCAGGCTCTCGGCCGGTGCCCCCTGACCAATCTGTTCGAGGTCTTCGTCTTCCTGGCCTGGTCGGTGGCGCTGATTTATCTGGTGATCGGTCCCACCTATCGGCTGTCGCTCATGGGAGCGTTCACGGCTCCGCTGGTTTTTCTGATTCAAGCTTTCGCGCTCCTTGCGCCCATCGACATACCGCACCAGGCCCGCGTCGCCCCGAATCCGTGGCTGGAGTTCCACGCCTCCATGTCGATGATCGCCTATGGCGCGTTCGCGCTCGCCTGCGTGGCCGGCGTAATGTACCTGGTGCAGGAACGGCAACTGAAGACCCATCAGCTGCATTCGGTCTTTTATCATCTGCCGCCGCTGACGAACCTTTTCGCGGCGATCACCCGGCTGCTCTGGCTTGGCTTCGCGCTCTACACCGCGGGTCTGGTGAGCGGGTTCTTCACCGGCGGGCCGTTGCCTCGTGTAAAAATGATTTGCGCGTTTGCCGTCTGGATTTTTTACGGCGCCATTCTGCAGGGGAGGCATTTGCACCGGCTCGCGCCGAAACGGATCGCGACCCTTTGCGTTCTGGCGTTTAGCGCTGCGGTTTCGGTCCTCTGGGCCATCAATTTCGTCTCCCAAGGCCCCTCGATGTGATGAGCCTTATCTGTATCGGAATCAGCCATCGCACGGCGAAGGTGGAAACACGGGAGCGCTACGCACTTCAGTGCTCGGAACAGGCATTGCGAGCAGAGAGCGGCTGTGCGGAAGCGCTCATCCTGGCCACCTGTAACCGGGTGGAAGCCTACGTTTCGGCGACCTCGCCCGTTTCCACTGAGCAGATTGTGCGTTGTCTGATGGGAGGAACTGCCGCCACGGTCGACGATGGGAGCGCGTTTTATCGTCATGAGGGAGAAGACTGCGCGCGGCATCTCTTTCGGGTGGCGGCCGGTCTCGATTCCATGGTCATCGGCGAAACCGAAATTATGGGACAGGTGAAGAAGGCTTATGCGCAGGCCCGGGAATCGGGGAGCGCCGGTCCGTTACTGCATCGTCTTTTTCAGCGGGCTTTCCGAGTCGCGAAACAAGTCCGAAGCCGGACCGACATTACGCGAGGAGCGGTTTCGGTCGGATCGGTGGCGGTGGATCTGGCAGTCAAGATTTTCGGCGATCTACGCGAACGGAAGGTTCTCATTCTTGGCGCTGGCGAAACCAGTGAACGGACCGCGCGCGCCTTGAGCTCGCGTGGCGTCACGGACATCCGGGTGAGCAATCGTTCGCTCGAGCGCGCCGAAAGCCTGGCTGCGCTCGTGCGGGGCCGCGCGGTCTCGTTTCACGAGTGGACGAAGCAATGCGCGGAGATCGACATCTTGATTTCATCGACGTCGGCCGAGGAGGCGCTGTTAACGTCCGATATCCTGTCCCCGCTCCTCCGAGAGCGTCTGGACCGGCCGCTTTTCATCATCGATATCGCGGTCCCGCGGGATGTCGCGCCTGAGGTGAATGAAATGGATGGGGTGTTTCTTTACGATATCGATTCGTTGCAATCGATCGCCGAACAATCTCTCGCGCTCCGGCGTCAGCAGATTGCGGCCGGCGAACGGATTATCGCCGAACATGTCTCGGATTTTTGCGCGCTTGGACGCGGCTACGATGCTTCCGCTTCTTCAAGTCCGAACGTTTCGACAACCCTGGATGAAGCAACGCTGCGCGCTTCCCGGTTGTAGCGCGCTGAAGCCTGTTCTGAACACTTGAAGTGAGCGCCGACACTTTGCAGAGAATCATCCTGGGTTCGCGCGGCAGCGAGCTGGCCCGCGCGCAAACGGCGATGGTGGCGACGGCGCTGCAACAGGCGTGGCCGAAACTGGAGATTAGAACTGAGATCATCAAGACCCGGGGGGATGAGCGGGGGAAAGACGGAGGCGAGTCGATTGATCCTCGCGCTGGGCGCAAAGGACTTTTCACGGGAGAGATCGAGCGCGCTCTGGTCGCTGGTGAGATCGACTTTGCCGTACACAGTGCGAAAGATTTGCCGAGCGACGCGACTCCGGGTTTGGAAGTGGGTGGCGTGTTGCCTCGCGCCGCAGTTGATGATGTCTTGATTAGCAAGCACCGCGGCGGCCTGCCGGCGTTGCCCGATGGGAGCGTCGTAGGAACCGGAAGTGTGAGGCGACAGTACCAACTGCGCTGGCGTCGCCCGGATCTGCACACGTTCGAGCTACGGGGCAATGTCCCGACGAGATTGCGCAAGCTGGACGAGAATCCTTGGGAGGCAATTGTTCTCGCTCGCGCCGGAATCGAACGTCTCGGACATGCGCTATGGCCACGCGGCATCCGGGTTGGAAGTCGCCATTTTTTTGCCGAAGTGCTGGACACCGAGTTTTTCCTGCCTGCCGGGGGCCAGGGGGTGATCGCTTTGCAAGTTCGGAGCGACGATTCCAAGGCGAAGGAATTGGTTGAGCTGGTGAATGATCTCCCCACGCTTCTTTGCTTGCGGGCCGAACGTGAATTTTTGCGCCTCTTGCAAGGTGACTGCGGTACCCCGTGGGGGTGCTGGCTACTGCGAAAGCCGGCGCCATGACGCTTCGGGGACAGCTTTTTGAAGATGGAGTGGTAGAACCCAAGACGGCATGTGTCGAAGGTGTAGATACGGCGCCGGAATTACTCGCGCGCCGATTATGGGAGGCAATCTGTGGCAAGTAAGGAATCCGCTGGAAAATGTTTTCTCGTCGGCGCCGGGCCGGGCGATCTGGGACTCGTCACCCTGCGGGCGAAGGCGTGCATCGAGCAGGCTGAGGTGATCGTTTACGATTATCTCTCCAATCCTGAGATGTTGAAATGGGCGCAGGAAAGCGCCGAGCTCATCTTCGCTGGAAAGACAGCAGGGGCGCACACCCTGACGCAGGAAGAAATCAACCGGCTGCTGGTAGAGAAGACGGGGGCGGGGAAACAAGTCGTTCGGTTAAAGGGTGGAGATCCATTTCTGTTCGGGCGTGGCGCGGAAGAGGCGCAGGCGCTCGTTGCGGCGCACCTTCCCTTCGAGGTAGTTCCAGGAATCACCTCTGCGATCGCCGGGCCGGCCTACGCCGGAATTCCGGTCACGCACCGCGGAATGAATTCGCACGTCACTTTTTTCACCGGCCATGAGAATCCGGAAAAATCTGAAACCGCGATCGACTTCGGCGCGCTTGCCAAACTCGGGGGCACCCAGGTGATGTTGATGGGGGTCGAGCGAATCGAAGTGATCGCGCGTGAAATGCTCGCGAACGGTCTGCGCGTCGACCTGCCCGTGGCGCTTGATCCGCTGGGCCACGACTGGGCGGCAGGAAACGCTGGTTGGGACGCTGGAAAACATCGCGAAGCGCGTCGCGGAGCGCGGGTTCGCTGCACCGGCGGTCGCCGTCTTTGGCGACGTCGTCACTCTGCGCGACGAATTGAATTGGTTCGAAGATCGGCCGCTCTCTGGCAAGCGTATCGTCGTCACTCGCACCAGGACTCAGGCGGGGGTTTTAAGCGAACAACTACGGGCTCTCGGCGCCGATGTAATCGAATTGCCGACCATCCGAATCGAGCCCCCGAGCGATGTGCGCGCGTTCGCCGAGCTCGTGCAGGACGCGCACGCCTACGATTGGATCGTGTTCACGAGCGTGAACGGGGTGAATGCCTTCTTCGATCTTTTCTACAAGCTCTACGACGACGCGCGTGAGATCGGCGCGGCGCGGATCGCAGCGATAGGCCCGGCGACGGCGCAGCGGATCAGGGATTTTCATATGCACGTGGATCTGCAGCCGGAGGAATTCGTCGCCGAATCGATTGTGCGCGAGTTCCGCAAACAGGGCGGCGTCGAAAACTTACGCATTCTTCTCGCGAGAGCGGAAAAGGCGCGGGATTTGCTCCCTAAGGAACTCTCGGCTTTGGGGGCCATTGTGGATGAAGGCTTCGCCTACCGCACGGTCCCCGAAACGCGCGACGATAGCGGCGCGCGCCGGCGGTTGTTGGAGGAGGGAGCGGATTTGATCACTTTTACCAGTTCATCGACGGTCGAAAATTTCCTGGCGCTTAAGCTCCCGTGGCCGGCGAAAATGCAGGTCGCCAGTATTGGGCCGGTCACTTCCAAGACTGCCCGCGATCACGGCTTGGAAGTCGCCGTCGAGGCGCGCCGGCATGATATCCCAGGACTGATTACTGCCGTCCGCAAATTTTTTCCGGGCACGGTCAACGACAAACGAAGTTAACAGGAGATCATGATGACCGACGAATTTGCCTCCACCATGCAGCAACTCAGCGCCGAAGCGGAGAAATCTCTCCCAGGGGAGGCCCGGGGGGAGACTAACCACGGCGAGCAGTTCGCGCAGATTCTGCGGGAATTCGCGCCCTGAATGGACGCCTGCAGACTCTCGAAGAAACCGTGGCGACTCGGCTGGGGAAAGCCGAAGAGGCGAAGCAAGCCGGTCTTGGGGAGGAATTCCGAAAGATGGACGAGCACATGGCCGCCCTTCGCAACACCGAGAGTGTGAATCAGCGGCTTTTCGACTCGCTCCACCAGGAGCTGATCAAGTATCGGGACAATTTTCTGCACGAAACGTTGCAGAAGCCGTTCATTCGAGATTTGCTTATCCTATTCGACGACTTGACGGCACTTTCCTCGCAGCTCCAGACAGCGGAGGAAGGTGGCGAGAAGCGCGGCAAGCTGGGGCAATGGCGGGACAATCTCGAAAATTCAATCCACTCCCTCACTGAGATCCTGCACCGGATGGAGGTGAGCGAAATCGAGCAAAAGGAGATGGTCGATCGCGCTTTCCATCGAGTGGTCAGTTACGAGCCATCAGACTTTGCGGAAGACGAAGGGCGAATCGTCATGCGCGTAAAACGCGGTTTCCTCTGGCGGGATCAGGTTTTACGGCCCGAAGAAGTAGTCGCGAAACGCTTCGGATAAGGGTGCCGGGGCTGCGCTTCCCGAACGTCGCTTCCACGGGAGTCGAAGCGGCTCCAGGGCCCAC
>CAVZAD010000013.1:0-72537 GCA_963773185.1 uncultured Verrucomicrobiae bacterium
AAATTAACTTCGACGTTAGGATTCTATTGCGAAGGCCAGTTCTCGGCCACTGCAGATTGCGCCTTTCCCTGTTGTTGCTGATGCCGCCAGCGCGGCCCACCGACTCATGACTCAGTCTCCCATAGTTCGCGAGCTTGCTCGACTTTTGGGTCACTACTTCACATTCGCCCGCGCCTTGACGACCGGATGTCGGTCACGACTTGCGGGTGTATTCGAAACCCTACCTCTTGTCGCGCGGTCGAATCGGCAGCGCCGCATTACCAGGGCTCTCAGCACACAGGCTGCGCTCGAGACGCTCCGGAACTCTTGGCGAAGATGCCCAAGCAGATGGGGAGTGACGAGTGACATGTGGGAGGTGACGAGATGGAAGTTGGGAGCGGAGAGTTGAGAGCAGAAGGCCAACGTCGAGGCGGACTCGTCGGCATTCAGGAATGCGACAAGGCCGTCGCTCGTAACCAAGAAGCGAACGGGCGTGCGACGAGCAGCATGGAGATCAGAGGCTTACTGGTCAGGAAAAGCGCTCAGGTCGATCTCGGTGAGCTTGTACCCGCCGCCCAGCGACGTCATGGCGGCGTCGATGGCCGGGGCATAATAGGCGTCCTCATCGCCCTGGCCGGCGCCCCCAAAAGTCCATTGGGTGAGCAGAACGGCTGTGTTGCTGATGATCACGAACGATGGACTTCCCGAATCGCCGCCGATCACGTCCTTATAAAATACCTGCCGCTGCGGATCGGTCGGGACCCAGTTCGAGCAGACGTAATTGCTGCTGGCGCGTTCTTGCACGTCTGGACGTCCCAAACGAGGCCTTCCCGGAACTGGTTGCAGTTCAGGACCGGAACCGGCCACCGGTATTGCAGCGACTCGTAAGAATCCTCAAGCGCGTAGAGTTTTTTTCTCAAATTATACACACTGAACGGCAAGACTTTGCAAAAATAATGCCGGCCGGCACATCCGAGTCCAGCACGTCTACATGTGGTGTCGGGGCCGAGGGTGCGATAATCGGTCACCGTGCGGACCACGATTTTGCCGCCCGGCTCCACGAAATACATTTTCGTTCCGACCGGAATGAGGAAGTGGTCGCGCAAAGAAAATGGCGGGGCGAAACGGAGTGCCGCCGCGCTGAGGTCCGCCTTCGCCGCCCCAGCCACAGTGAGTGGTGCCGACAACGGGAGGTCAGGTCCACGTCCGCCGCCCAAAAGTTGGCATTACGGACGAATTCATTTGGCGGATTGTAGGTGGAATACATTTTGCCACTCTGGGCAAAGTTTTTCCCTGCGATGCGCGAATCGACGTTGATCGCGGCGTTCTCCGCGGCCGTGCCGGGCACAAAGTGCGAGAAGATCCGCACGACCCCGACGGTGCCGGCGTTAACCTCGGCGGTGACATGCTGCCTTCTCGTGGTGTAGCTGATCGTGACCAGACCCGGCCCCTGACTGATCCACCGAAACGGATCCGAGGGATCTATCGCTAATCGGCTTGGATCGCTCGTTCCGCGCTCGGGGAGGACGATGCGTGGACGGTCCGCTTCATAATGGTAGGTCCAGACCACATCGTTGAAGGTCGAGGTAGTGGAGACGTTATAAACTCGGTCGTGGTAGGTTTCCGTGGTATCGGTTGGGCCGAACGATCGCGGCACCAGGACGGGGTCATCGACCGTGAACCAGAAGGGAGTGAAGTAACCCTTGTCGAGGAGGTCGGTCGCCGGATCAGTAAAGTTGCCGCCGTCGATTTGACCATCGAAGACCTGAAGCGGATCGAAGGAACCGCAGTCCTGCGCGGGAGCCTTGGCGCTGAAAAGTTGAAGCGCGCAAAAGCAAAGACCAATCCGCAAGTGCGGAGAAGCCTCTTCCAAGCATCAGCTTGGGAAAACGCCAGTCAGGGAGTTTCATAGGAGGTTACCCGTCCGTCCTTAGTTTTCCAAATAGAACCCGGTCACGGTAACCGTGCCGACTACCCTGTTAGAATCCGCTCCGGTGATGCTGAGGCGAACGGTGGAGCCGCCCGGGGCCACGACGAAAGCTTCGGCGCGTGTATGCCGTCCGCTCCAATCGGGATTGAGAACGCTCGACCAGCCGCGCTGGCCCAACCGGTCGTCGCCTGAGAATCTGCGGCAGAGGTCATTTGCCCGGTAGCGCTATTGGTGAGCGCGACTGCCGGTCCGCTGGTAGTGTGTCCTGTATCTGTGCTAACCAGGTACACACCGGTAACAACAAAGGTGCGTCCGGTGCGGACACTGAAAAGATCCACATTGCCGGTGACGGTAAAATTAATCGCAGATTTTGTAACTGAGAAGGTCTGCCCGGGCGCAGCGTTCGCGGGAGAGGGAACCAGCCTGACCCCGCCTGGCGTGACGCCATCGCCCATGATGAGCTCCTTGGTGTCGGTGGTATAACAAGGCTCACCGACCGCGGGAACAATCGTGGCCAACTCGTCAGATGCACCGCGTCGGACCTGGAGTTGGTAGGTGGTGGGCGCAGGCGGCATCACTTCGGCGGGCGAACTCTCTGCGAACAATTTCGCGGCAAAGTCGCGCTCCGCCTGAACCTTGCTCTCGCGCAGGGTGGAGTAGATCTCCTCGCATTGGTCAGCCCGGCATCTCTTCACGCCGACGGAGATCTCAGCTAAGCGAGATGCGCTGAGACCGGGGAAGCCGGCCGCGACGGCTGCGTCAATTTCCACGGAGGATTTTGGGGCATGGCCGGCGAAGGCAGCGTTTCCAAGAGCCAGAACGGCTACAACTGTCAGGAGGAGTTTTTTCATAGGGTTTAATGGGGTGGGTGGAATGCGGGGAGCAGAACGCGACGATTTTTAGGAAACTCGTCCGAAAAGTGTCAACAGCGAAACGCTCAGTTCGCAAATCGATCGAACGAAGAAACGCTCGAAGAACGGGTGGACGTCAATCTGGAGAAAGACCGATTCGCCACAGGCCGCGAATGACATGCACAACTTGCGGAAGCTACTTCGGCCCAAGGGTTGCGCTCAGGCCGCCAACGCGGTCTCTTGGCGAAGATGTCCAAGTCAAAGAAGCGCCGCGTTAAAGGCTCCGCCTCACGCGGTTTTTTTAGTCGCTGGAGATGGATTTTTATTCTCCTCGGGGTCGTGCTTCTCATCCCGGCGATACAGGTGGCAGCGGTGCGATTCGTCAATCCCCCGGTGACGCTGCCGATGTTGATCGAGCAGGGCGTGCGGCGCCAAACCTCCGCTCCGCTACCGCTGGATCGATCTGCCGCAGATTCCGGAGATGTTCCTGGAGCACCTTTGGATTTCGGAAGATCAGCGATTCTTCCAGCACGAGGGCTTCGACTGGAAGGAGATGGACCTCGCAATGAAAGAAGCGGAGCGGAAACACAAACCGGTTCGCGGAGCTTCCACGATCACGAACCAATGCGCCCGGTCGATCTTCCTCTGGCAGGGCCGCTCCTGGATCAGGAAAGGTCTGGAATCGTACTACACGATCTGGATGGAGCTGCTGCTGCCGAAGCGGCGCATCTTCGAGCTGTATGCCAACGTGATTGAGATGGGGCGCGGGATTTACGGGGTCGAAGCCGCTTCGCAGCATTATTTTGGAGTCAGCGCGCGCGGTCTGACGCGGGAGCAGTCGGCCATGCTGGCGGCGGTCCTGCCGAATCCGAAAGGCTGGGATCCGACGAAGCCGAGCGGGAAGTTGCGTTGGCGTCAGCAGCGCATCCTGCAACGGGAAAAGAACGCAATTTCCCAGCGAAGTTGCTGCATTGAGGGTCCTCAACATTTTCGAAGGCGCAAAGTGTAGAGGTGCTTGTGCCAAGCATCTAATCCAAAACGACAGGCGCTTGGCACAAGCGCCTCTACATCAAAGCCCAGCAGGCGGCGACAGAGCGCCGCCCTCCAGCGGAACGCCTCGACAGAGCGAGGCGGCTACAGGATAACGGCGAATCGTCTGGAGCGGCGGCTGATTGGCAGGGGCGTCGGAAGATCACTTAGGGCGTCAGTGAGGCGAAGCTTTTATGCGGGACTGGCCGTGCCGCAGACCGCAAAACCTTGGGGCGTGAATTTCGCAAAGCGCGCGTGGCAACAGAAGAGCGCGACTGCGCTCTCGATGATCGCCGTGAAATCTCGTTTCGCGACCGTCCGTCGAGGAGCGGTGGCTCGGCAAATAATTTTGCCCGCTCCGCCGCCGTCCAACATCCTTTGGGCAACGGCTCCTCTTTGTCGCCTGCGTTGAGCCGGGCGAGTCCCTCTGGCGATAGATTGACGTCAGCAACCCTGGTTCCGCCGATCGCGGTGAATGAATGTGAAGCGGATGTGGGGGCCGGTGCACTCGGAACAGAGGGCGCCACATTGATGGCGCTGCATCTGTTAGATCCGCAATCGCCCGCCAGTGCCTCCTGCAGAGAAACCATCGCGAGCATAAGGAACGAGACTAACAGGAGACGCCGGGTTGTTTTCATCGTGAGGAAATGTTGCGTTCCTTATTATCTGCTGTCCGGCCAGAAGGACAACCGCGTAAAAGGCTTCGCCTCACGCGGTCTCGACCGCTGCGTTGTAAAGGTGCTTGTGCCAGGCAGCTGATCCAAAACGACAGGCGCTCGCCGCAGCGACCGCCTCTACACCTAAGCCCGGGCGCCTCGACCACCCTTCGCATGAAGCTACGGCTCGGCAGGCAGAGCGAGGCGGCTCCACGATTCCATCTGGGTTACCGCGGCGGCCGGGCTCCGCGTGTCCCCAAATACTTACCGACGAGTTTGGAAACAAGCGTGATCATCACCATCCGAATAATCCAGCGGAACATGCTACTGAATCGCGGTCGGTCAGCCGGGCGGCCGCGTAAACCGCGCAAAAGCTTCGCCTCACGCAGTCTCATCGCTTTCCAGCCACGCGAGGGAAGCTTTCAAGTGGTCTCGGACGCTCGTTCCTCTGCGACCGGACGATTCTTCTTCGATGCACGAGGACAAATCCAAAATCATTATCGTCTCAAATCGCGGGCCGAACGATTTCGTGTGGCGGGAAAATCATTGGGAGGTGAAGGGCTCTCCGGGCGGCCTGGTAAGCATGATCGATCCGCTGGCGCGACGCCCGGATGTGACCTGGTTCTGCTGTGTCTCGGAACCCCCGACGACGGATAAAGCGCGCCAGGAGTTGTTTACCACCGCGGCGGATCAAACGGATCCGGAACATCATATCGTGCCCGTCCCCCTCCCCTCCGAAATTTACCAGGCCTACTACGGGGCCATCAGCAATGAAGTGCTTTGGATGCTGCAACATCATTTGGTGGGTCAGTTTGGTTATTCGTCGCTGGATGAAGAACGGCACCGCGCCTGGAGCGACGGATACCTGGAGGCAAATCGCCGGATCGCGGGAGCGATCAAAGAATCGGGGATCACTCCGCGCGCGTTGCTGATTCAGGATTATCATCTCTATCCCTTGCCGGCGTTATTGCGAGAGGCGTTCCCGGGAGTCCCGAGCCTGCATTTCACGCACATTCCTTTTCCGGATGCGGCGACGCTGAAACTGATTCCGCAAAGCTGGCGGGATAGCATTCTGCACGGTCTTCTCGGCGCGGACGTAGTGGGAATGCAGACAGAATGGGATGCTCGACCCTTCCTGGGATGCTGCGAAGAACTGCTCGGCGCGGAGGTAGACTACAAGAATAAAACCGTCGAGGCGCGCGACGGGAGGTTGGTCCGGGTGCGCACGTTTGCGGCTAGCGCCGACCCGGCCGCGGTCGAGCAATCGATGCGAGCGCCGGAAGTAACGGCGGCCCGCGATCGGCTAAGCGAATGGAGTGGCACGAGTCGCGAGGATGGGAAGCAGACGATCATCCGGGTGGACCGGCTGGATCCGAGCAAGAACCAGATCATCGGCTTTCTCGCTTTCGGGCGGCTTCTGGAATTGTGTCCTGAACTGCGTCGCAGCGTTCGGTTTCTCGCGTTTCTCGTTCCTTCCCGAACTGACTTGAGTGTCTATCGCAGCTATCGGGATGCGGTCTATGCCGCCATCGCAGAGGTAAACGAACGTTTCGCCGCAGACTGTGGTAGCGATCCAATCCAGGTTTATTACACCAACGATCGCGAGCAGGCGCTGGCCGCGATGGAGTTGTGCGACGTGCTGCTGGTAAACTCGCGCGAAGATGGGATGAATCTCGTGGTGAAGGAATGGGCGATCGTTTCCCGGCGACCAGGGGTGGCTGTGATTTCGGAGACGGCGGGCGTGGCCGCGACTACCGGGGATCACGCGTTGCTGGTCTCGCCGCTGGACATCGAAGGCACCGCTCTCGCCATGAAGCAGGCCCTGGAGATGTCGACGGAAGAACGTTTCTCGCGGCTGGAAGGTCTGCGGGAGAATGTTAACTCCTGGGACGCAACCGCGTGGCTCTCCGCGCAGCTTACCGAGCTCGGCGTAAAATAGGGAAATGCCGTGATCATCAAGTCCTACCAGGTGTTAGCCACCGACTACGATGGCACGCTCGCTCACCATGGAGTGGTGAGTCCCGAGACTCTGGGCGCGATCGAGCGGCTGCGCGCGGCGGGCAAGAAGCTCGTGCTGGTGACGGGCCGCGAATTGGAAGAACTGAAGCAGGTCTTCCCCGAGATTGGCCTGTGCGATCTGGTGGTGGCCGAGAACGGCGCACTGCTCTACTGGCCCAGCACCGGACAGATGAAACTCCTGGGCGAGCCCGCGTCGCCGGCTTTTATCGGAAAGCTACGAGACAGAGGCGTGCCGGTCGCGGTGGGTCGGGTCATCGTGGCAACGGTGGAGCCGCACGAGATTGCCGTGCTCCAAACGATCAAGGAAATGGAATTGGAGTTGGAAATGATTTTCAACAAGGGCGCTGTCATGATTCTGCCGACGGGGCTGAACAAAGCGACGGGGCTGCGGGAAGGACTGGCGCGGATGGGGCTTTCAACGCGTTACACCATCGGGGTGGGCGATGCAGAAAATGATCATGCTTTCCTGCGCATTTGCGGTTGCGGCATCGCCGTTGCTAATGCCTTGCCAGCCTTGAAGAACCGCGCCGATTTTGTCACTGCGCGTCCCCATGGGGAAGGGATCACCGAGCTGATCGATCAGCTCCTGGCCAATAACTTTCAACCCGCGTAAAAGGCCGATCGAGGGCTGAGAGCGCGATTTAAAATGCTGGATATTTCTCGTCGATTTCATGTACGACGACCGCAATGAATCGCGCTTTCAGCGCCTTGTTTGTATGGACCTAATATCCTGGGACGGTGCCCCCGGCTAGCGATGAGAGCCGCGCCTTCGGCGCTGAGAAAGATACCTGACGCACGGCATATCTAAGCGCGGCATTCTACCGCTGCCCTCTTGCCAGATGATCTCAGGCAGCACCGGCCTTCCCGCCCACCCGATAAAAATAAGACCGGTCCTCGATCAGGATGCACCCGGATTGCCGGGCGAATTCCACATTTTCCTTCGCGTCCGGGTCAGCCACGAGTTTGGTCCGATACTCCTCGTAAGCGGCCAGGCTTTCGAACCCGATCAGGGTCATCGCGATATTGTCAGCGCCGCCGTATCCCTTTTTCGGCAGAAAATAACCGAGCGGCTCGCCCCCGCAGCGTTTGATGATGCCGCCTTCCATCCAGCGTCGCGAGTAGGTTTCGAAATCAGCGACCTTCTGCGGATCGATCGTGTAGCGAATGCAATGATAAATCATGCAGGCACGCTAGCCGGGAAACGCTTGAAGTTGAATGCGAAAGTCCCGGGTTCTGGGTCAGCCCTGAGTGGGAAAGGTTGCGGGACGCGTGATGAAGAGAGTGACCAGTAATGATGAGCGCGTTCAGGACGATGTAACCATAGCGAAGGTTGAAGAGCTTACCTTGCAAAGCCGCAATGGCGGTCTGCCTCGCCCGCTTCCGGATTGGGAGCGAAAATCTTAGCAGGCGTTTACGGAAATCTTCCAGCTCATTTCTTACGGCGAATCGGCTTCAGTGAGCTGATGACTTTTTCGAATTCGGCGACGGTGATCGCGGTAGCGGAAAAGCCGTGATATCGGCCAAGGACGGGATGCGCATGCGGGTCTTTCGCTTTTTCGGACTTTATGTTGGCGTCTTCGGCCCAGTTCGCTTTGATCTCAACTTTCTGGCCGCTCGTTCCCTTCCCTTTGACGAACTTCGTCTGCCCGCGAAATTCGCCCTTCGGGTGACTTTTGGTGTCATCTAACCGGCCGCTCCCGCTTGAAGCCGTCTTCGGCGTGAAGATCAGATACATCGGGCCGAAGGGTGATCCGATCGTCGTCTCCTCGCTGTCTTCGGTTTCCATGATGTTACGGTCGCCGATTCCTTCCCGCGCGCATTCGATTGTGAATGTCGCGCCGCCAGTCCGGTCCGACCATTGGCCGGAGTCGCTCGGTGGCGAGGTCGGGCCGTTGGTGTATTCGATCGAGTAGAGCGGGAAGCGATGATTCTTATCTTCGTCGGGGCCGGGTTCGTCGTAGGTGATCGTTACGCTCCTTAGTCGAAAGCCTTTCGGGAGCCAGGAGGGAACGTAACAGATGATCTCGAGCCTTTTAAGGTCATCCAGGGTCGCGGGCTGCTGGGCAGGTGAGGCCGATCGGGGGAAGAGTGAGAGGATGGAGAGTAGGAGGACTGAGCGTAGGAGGCGGGAAGAGGCAGTGACGAGTGACATGTGACGTGTGATGTGAACGCATCGCATCAGATGCGTGTGCGGCAGGCAAGCAATTGCGGGATCTTGTAGGGCTGCTTGTGCCAAGCACCTGTTTGGTGGTTAGGCGCTCGCCGCCGCGAGCGCTTCTACATCTCGAATCTTCGCGCGGTGATCCCGACAACTTTATCGAGGGTAGAGGCTGGCTTGCTTCGTGCTCGAACCAAAACCTGTTATGAACCGAAGTGTTTCTCTCACCTGTCTTCTTCTAATCCTGGCCGGCGTTGCCTTCCTGAAAAAGGATACTCTCTTCAGTCCACGCCCCGGCCAGCTCACCGCCACGGAAGCCGAGACACGACGCACGCAGGTCGCCAACCTGGAGCAACAAAGGAAGATTCGAGTTGCGAAAAGGCAGGCAGAATTACAGGAATGCCAGACGCAGGCAGAGCAGCTAGCGGCGGAACTCGCGCAAAAACGCGCCGACCTCAAAACGACTGACGCGCAGGCCGTAGCCGCCGTTGAGCAGGAAACCACCCGGCATAACACCCTGCTCCAGCGGATCAAGATCATCCGGACGGAACTGGACAATGCCTATTACTATTCACCCGTGCCGGCCAAGTCGGCTCGGCGCTCGCCCGCGGAGAAGGCCGCGCTGCCTTACGCCGACGAAGATCTCGTGGAGCTCGAAGCGGAGCCAAACAATGTGCGCAACCGCCTTTCGGAAAAAACGGATCTGCTATTGGCTGCGGGCAATTTCGCCGAGTTAGATCGCATCGCCGCCCAACTGCGCAGCTCCAAAATCGAGTGCGCCAACGGCACCTGGCATCTGCGCTGTTTTTACGACGGCTTCGCCATGCTTTCAGATTACGAGCCCGAAAGTTTGTGGAGAAATCGGATTGCCACCTTCCAGGCCTGGATCAACCAGTATCCCGACTCCATCACTCCGCGCGTCGCCCTGGCGGCCGTTTGGGATGAGTGGGCCTGGCGGGCGCGCGGTGGCGATTACGCATCGGATGTCCCGAAAAAGGGCTGGGAGCTTTTCGAGGAGCGGCTGAACGAAGCCGCCAAAGTGCTGGCAGAGGCACGCGACCTGGAAGAGAAATGTCCGGTTTGGTGGGGCCTCTCGCTGCAAGTCGCGCTCGGACAGGGCTGGGATCGCGCGCGCTATGACCGGCTTTTCGCGGATGCGATTTATTTTGAACCGCACTACACCGGGTTTTACGCAAATAAGAGCAACTACCTTTTGCCGCGCTGGTTTGGACGGCCCGGGGAAACCGCCGCCTTCCGCGAGGAAGCCGCCAATGAGGTTGGAGGCGAGGAAGGTGATATCCTTTATGCTCGTTTGTTCTGGGGACTTCATTCGATGGGGACCGTCTTGAAGAGTCCATTCGTCGAAAACGCAGGAGCGTCATGGCCACGAGTGCGAAAGGGGTTAGAGGCGATCCTACGCCGCCAACCAAACTCAATCGCGGCCATGAGCGAACTGTGTTACCTCAGCGGTCAACACGCAGAGCACGAACGCATGAGACAGCTTTTTGTACAGATCGGCCCATTCGTGGACACCACCATGTTCGGCTTCGGCTATTTTCTCAGGGATCGGCGGGTAGCATTCCAGCAGTAAGAAGGCATTCCCTCCTGGACCCTGGCGTTGGTCCAACGCGTCGGCGCGACTTTGGGCGCGGTGCAGCGGTGGAGATCGCGTCAGATCCGCGCGAGGTGGCAAGCAATTGCGTGCGGTGAAGAATAGCGAATCCTGGCGTTCCGGGCCCAATTTTCCGCGTGAGGTGAAACCTTTTACGCGGTCAATCTCGATGCACGCGCAAATAGGAAGGGAACCTCGGCAATCCTTTGGCTGTTAATCCTTGGAACCGATAGGTGATGACTGTCCCGACCGGTGGTGGCGATTCCCGATCGGCGTCGGTCAGGCCGCTCCCGATCGAGAACTCCCTGCCGTCGTCCGCCCGGACGCGGAGCGCACCGAGCTTTCCCGCGAATTTTCCTTTCCCTTGTTCGTGCGCAATGACTGTCGCTTCCGCATCGTCGTAAGGCTTAACCTTGAGTAAAGTGGGCGAGCGTCCGGCTTCGTAAGCCGACCCCGGCTGGCGCAGCATCAATCCTTCCCCGCCCTGCCCGACGACGCGATCGCGCTCGGCAAGGAGTTGGGTCACACCCTTGCAGCGTTCTTGCGCTACGACTCTGACGAAGCGATTTCCTTCCGCCACGGTCGCGCGCAAGAATTGCATGCGCTGTTCAAACGTTCCGGGGGCGCGCGGGGCATCGAACACCATGTAGCGAACCCGGTTCCAGCGATCGTCCGGTTTTTCCGAACGGACGATGCTCATGGTCTCTTCAAACTTCCCATGGCCAATCCATAACTCTCCGTCCAGGGCTAAGTCGCGCGGGAATTCCGCGAGAAAATAATCTGGCGCGTGAATGAGATTGCCTTTGCGGCTCCATAACTTTTGGCCATCCCACCAAGCCCGCAGGCCGTCATATTTCTCACTCATCCACCAGCCGGTCGGATCGATGGACTTGTTCCAAACATTCGCGAGGAGCAGAGGTGGCGTTTGGCTTTCCGTCGTCGGAGTGGCGGTAGCAGGGTCTTTCTCTTTCGCCGCGAGGCCGGCGGTTAGGCAGAACCCGGCCGCCAGGTACAATAAGGGTCGCTTTGCATTCTGGGGGAATGTTCATGCCGAGAGGCTCGGCAATTCCAATTGGCGCTGTCAAGCTTTCCCTGGCGTCTCGACGTCGTCCAGGAGACGAAACATTGCACAACGAAGCGACTACAGTTGTAGTGGCGGCCGTGTCGGCCGCAGAGAGTCGACGTATCGTGGCCGACACGGCCACCGCTACAGCAGCGCGAGCGTTTCGCGGTTAGGCGCTCGCCGCGGCGAGCGCCTCTACAGCTCACGTCTTCGCGTAAATTTCCGCTCCGGACTCCGTGAACTCTGTTGCCTTCTGTTCGAGTCCCATTTGTAACGCTTCGTCCTCAGAGATCTCTTGTTCGGCGGCGTATTTGCGCACGTCCTCCGTAATTTTCATCGAACAGAAGTGCGGGCCGCACATGGAGCAGAAGTGCGCGGTCTTGGCGCCTTCCTGCGGCAGGGTCTCATCGTGGAACTCGCGGGCGGTTTCGGGATCGAGCGAGAGATTGAATTGATCTTCCCAGCGGAATTCGAAGCGGGCTTTGCTGATGGCGTTGTCGCGGTATTGGGCGCCGGGATGGCCTTTGGCCAGATCGGCGGCGTGGGCGGCGATCTTGTAGGCGATGACGCCGTCTTTAACGTCTTTCTTGTTCGGCAGGCCGAGATGTTCTTTCGGGGTGACGTAGCAAAGCATGGCGCAGCCGTACCAGCCGATCATGGCGGCGCCGATCGCGCTGGTGATGTGGTCGTAGCCGGGCGCGATGTCGGTGGTGAGCGGGCCGAGCGTGTAGAACGGCGCTTCGCCGCACCACTCGAGTTGTTTCTCCATGTTCTCCCGAATCATGTGCATGGGGACGTGGCCCGGGCCTTCGTTCATCACTTGCACGTGATGTTTCCAGGCGCGCTGGGTCAGCTCGCCTTGCGTGTAAAGCTCGGCGAACTGCGCTTCGTCGTTCGCGTCGGCGATGGAGCCGGGCCGCAAGCCGTCGCCGATGGAGAAGCTGACGTCGTAGGCGGCCATGATCTCGCAGATCTCGTCCCAATGGGTGTAGAGGAAACTTTCCTGGTGATGCGCCAGGCACCACTTGGCCATGATCGAGCCGCCGCGCGAGACGATGCCGGTGGCGCGCTTCGCGGTCATCGGGATGTAACGCAAAAGCACACCGGCGTGGACGGTGAAGTAATCGACCCCCTGCTCCGCCTGTTCGATGAGCGTGTCGCGATAAATTTCCCAGGTCAGTTCTTCGGCGCGTCCCCCAACCTTCTCGAGCGCCTGATAAATCGGGACGGTGCCGATCGGCACCGGCGAGTTGCGGATGATCCATTCGCGGGTGGCGTGGATGTTTTTGCCGGTGGAAAGATCCATCACGGTGTCGGCGCCCCACTTGGTCGCCCAACGCATCTTCTCGACTTCTTCCTCGATCGACGACGCGACGGCGCTGTTGCCGATGTTGGCGTTGATTTTTACCAGGAAATTGCGGCCGATGATCATCGGCTCGAGTTCGGGATGGTTGATGTTCGACGGGATGATGGCGCGGCCGCGGGCGACTTCGGCCCGGACGAAGTCGGGCGTTATTTCGCGCGGAATGTTCGCGCCGAACGATTCGCCGCGATGTTGATGCGCGAGCGCGTTGCGGCTGATTTGCAGATCTTCAGGTTGCCGATTTGCAGATTGGTTCGAGCCGGTCCGGCGATCGCGCTGCGCGCCCGGCATTCTCGCGGATGGCGATGAATTCCATCTCGGGCGTGATGATGCCTTCGCGAGCGTAGTAGAGCTGCGTGACGGCGTTGCCGGGCTTGGCGCGTAGCGGCTTGCGCGCGGGCGACGATTGAGAATGGAGGATTCGAAGATTGTCGATTTCCGTTTCTGGCCGTTGCGAACTTGCAGCGTGTTTGTCCGACAGAGATAGCCGTCGTCGATCGGCGTGACCTCGCGGCCCGACGATCTCTTCCACGTCGCCGCGGTCGCGAATCCATTTGGCGCGCAACGCCGGCAGGCCTTCGTTCACATCGACCTGCTGATCGGCGTCGCCCCAGGGGCCGCTGGTGTCGTAAACGCGGACCGGCTCGTTCACCTCGATCTCGCCGCTCATCGTTTTCGTCGGCGCGAGTGAGATTTCGCGGAACGGAACGCGGAGGTCGGGATGGAGCTCGCCGGCAACGTAGACCTTGCGGGAGTTTGGCAAAGGCGTTTCCGCTGCTCGGTTCGATGTTTTCTTTTCTCGATCATATTTTGGCCACGGATTGACACGGATAAACACAGATTACGGAAGGGATGATCAGACGTGTCCGCGGCATTCCGATCCTCGTCTGTCTCATCTGTGAAAATCTGTGTTCATCGGTGGCTAACAAATAAAAAAGCCATGCGCGGAAGAGCGGCATGGCTTCAAATCCTTGCTCCCTGCGGCGGTATTACCCGCATCAGGTTCAAGGGGTCAGCTCGAAATCATCAAGCACTCTCAGCCATTGGCTCCCCCGCAATCTGAAGAAAGGATTAATGACGTGAAGTAACGGCAAAGTCAATGGAGAGCGTGAGAATGAGGATGGAGAATGTCGGTTTCTACGTGGCCGGCCGCTTGCCTACAATCCGTCCCATCCACTATTCGCCATCCTCGCCCTGCCACTACGGCTCCTGGTTGGGATCGCGCAGGTGGATTCGAGACGGGGACGACCTCGGGCGCCGGCGATTGGCTCGAGCCGCGCAGGTGGTTCGGCGAGATTCAGGACGGTAATTCCGCCAGCAGTCCTGCGCGCGATAATCGGCGACGAGCATGGGGCGCTGCTTCTTTTCGATCAGGTTGCGGTAGTTCTCGATTCCGACGCTGATGGCTTCGGCGAGATTTCGCGCGCCAGGCGGGATCCGCGACGCACTTGCTGTCGTTCCGTCTCGGACAGGAAACCGCCCTCGACCAGGATCGCGGGGATTTTCGTGTGCCGCAGCACGGCGAAACGCGCGCGCTTGATCCCGCGATCGAACTCCGGGATGTGGCCGAGCATGGAATGAAAAACGGCGACGGAAAGCTCGAAGCTTTGCGCGTCGACCGGGCTGCCGGCCTGCATGTTGACGAAATGCAGGGCGAGCGCGTCGTCGGCGGTCGAAGGGGCGCCGCGCGGGGTGAGGGAAAAAATCTCGAAGCCGGTCGCGTCGCGGTTGGAAGCGCCGTTGAAATGGATGCTGACGAAGATGGAGTCGCGGGTCTGGTTGGCGATGTGGGCGCGAAGCTGGAGCGGGATGAAAGACGTCGTTCTCGCGCGTCAGGATGACCTTGAAGCCCTTCGCCTGGAGCAGCGGCCGGAGCTGGCGCGCGACATCGAGGGCGTAATCCTTCTCGGTTCCGAAGCTGCTCCGCGCGCCTTTGTCGAACCCGCCGTGGCCGGGATCGAGCACGACGGTTTGCACCTTGCCTGTTGCGCTGGATCATTTGCGGCCGCAGCTGCGGCTCGATGGTCTTGGCGAGATCGATGCGGGAGACGAGGAATTTGTCGTCCTGCGCGATGACGGGAAAGCAGAGCCAGTTGCGCACGCCGTTCACGATCGCTTCGCGGCTATCGAGGGTGAGCTGGAGCTGATTCCGGCCGTTATTGAGCACGACGGTTTTGCCGGTGGAATCAACGTTCCCGAGGAGTCCGTAGAACTTCGCGATGTTATCGGCGCTCAGGTAATCACGCGCGCCCGACCTTGATGACTTGCCAGTCGGCATTGGGCTTCGCGCGGAGTTGGCTTTGCGGGCGACGGCGACGGCGACGAGGCTTTCGTGGCCGCAGATTTCGCGGCTTTGGATTTCGCCAGAGCGCCGCATCGGGAGCGCCAGGCAGATCGCGCCCGCGACGGAAAAGAGGGCGAGGCGCACGGCGATCATACAGTAGAATACGCAGGAAAAGTGCCATCCGGCCCCTTGGTTCCGGTGCGTTCGAGTCCCATTTCCCCATTGGACAACGGAACGCTTTCGCCGTTCAGTGGCGAATGTTTAAGCCTGCCTATCTCCTGCTTACCGGCTTGCTTGCAGCCGGAAATCTCTTCGGACAAACCGACGCGAACAAAGCGCCCGCGGCACCGGAAGCAAAGTCGCTGCAAGACGCAAAAGCGTCCAGCAGAACCGAAGAGCCGCCGCCGCCGATTCCAGCTGAAAGTGCGGCCGCAAAATCAACGGACAAAGGCGCGACCGACCGAAAATCCGCCGGCTTTCGACGTGAAGAACATGGATACGTCGGTCAAACCGGAGGACGATTTCTACACTTACGCCAATGGCGCCTGGCTGAAAAACAATCCGATCCCGCCGGAAGAATCGCGCTGGGGCAGCTTCAACCAACTGATCGAGAAGAACACCGAGGCGATGCGCGTGGTGGCTGAAAAGGCGAGCAAGACGCCACGCCAATCCAAAGCGAATCCCGAGGTGCAGAAGGTCGGCGATTATTACGCCAGCGGGATGGACGAGGAAGCGATCGACGCCGCGAAGGCCAAGCCGTTGGCGGACGAGTTCAAGCGCATCGATGCGATGAAGGATCGCAAGGATGTGCTGAAGGAAATCGCGCACCTGCACACCATGGGCGTGGGCGCGTTTTTCGGATTCGCCTCGGGCCAGGACGACAAGAACAGCACGATGGTGATCGGGCAGGCCTATCAGGGCGGCCTGGGAATGCCGGACCGCGATTATTACACGAAGGAAGACGACGCTTCGAAAAAGATCCGCGACCAATATGTCGCGCACGTGACCAAGATGCTGACGCTTGCGGGCGAGCCGGCGGCCGAGGCGGCGGACCACGCGAAGAAAATCCTGGCGTTCGAAACTTCCCTGGCCGAGCCGGCGCGCACGCGAGTCGAGCTGCGCGATCCGCAGAAGAATTACAACAAGATGAAGCAGGCCGAGCTGCAGGCACTGACGCCGGATTGGAATTGGGCCGATTACTTCAAGGAGATCAAGCTGACGGGCCCGGGCGACATCAATGTGGGCCAGCCGGATTTCTTCAAGGCGGCGAACCAGGTATTTACCAGCACCTCGATGGACGATTGGAAGATCTATTTGCGCTGGCATCTCGTCCACGCGGCGGCCCCAGAACTGTCGAGCGATTTCGTGAACGAAAACTTCAAGTTCTTCGGCAACTGCGCTGACCGGCGCCAAAGCAATTAAAGCCGCGCTGGAAACGGGTCGTGAGCTTCGACGGACCAGGCGTTCGGTGAAGCGCTGGGCAAACTTTACGTGGCCGACAATTTTCCGCCCGAATCGAAGGCGCGCATGATCGAGCTGGTGAAAAATATCCAGGAAGCGATGGCTGACAGCATCAAGTCGCGCGATTGGATGGACGACGCGACCAAGACAGGAAGCGCTCAAGAAGCTGGCCGCCTTCTCGGTCAAGATCGGTTATCCGGACAAGTGGCGCGATTATTCGACGCTCAAGATCGACCGGGGCCCGTTTGTCTTGAACGCGGCGCGCGCGGCGATGTTCGAGACCGAGCGCCAGCTGAAGAAGATCGGCAAGCCGGTCGACCGCTCCGAATGGGGCATGACGCCGCCGACGGTGAACGCCTATTACAACCCGAACATGAACGAGATCGTGTTCCCGGCCGGAATTCTGCAGCCGCCGTTCTTCAATGCGAAGGCGGACGACGCGATCAACTATGGCGGCATCGGCGCGGTCATCGCGCACGAAATCAGCCACGGCTTCGACGACCAGGGCCGGCAATACGATGCGACGGGAAATCTGCGCGATTGGTGGACGCCCGAATCGGCCGCGAAATACAAGGAACGCGCCGACAAGATCGTGAAGCAATATGCGGAATACGAGCCGCTTCCCGGCATGCACATCAATGGCGAGCTGACCCAGGGCGAGAACATCGCCGACGATGGCGGCGTGAAACTGGCCTTCGCCGCGCTGCAAAAAGCCTTGAAGAAAAAAGGCGGCACACCGGAGAAGATCGACGGGTTCACGCCGGAGCAGCGTTTCTTCCTGGGCTGGGCCCAGGTCTGGCGCGCGAACATTCGCGACGAAGCCTTGAAGCTGCGCCTCAACACCGATCCGCATTCGCCGACGAAATATCGCTGCAACGGTCCGCTCTCGAACACGCCGGAATTCCAAAAGGCCTTCAATCTGCCGGACAACTGCCCGATGGTTCGCCCGCGCGGACCAGCTCGTAAGCATCTGGTAGAGCGGCAGGTGAATGGTGCTAAGTGATAGGTGACATAGTCATCGCTTCGGCGCCAGCGACTATTCAGCGCCGATCACCGAATCACCGATCACTCCCTGGCAATCTTACCGCCCCAGGAGAGGATTTTGGCTTTCGTCCCGGCAGCTTCGGCTTCCTTGATGTCGCCGTTGCGATTGTAGAAAAGAGACAGGCTCGTCCAGCCGATCTGGTCGTTAGGCCGCAGCTCCGTCGACTTCTTGCCGGCTTCGATCGCCTCGGGGAAGCGTCCGATCTTCATCAACGCCATGCCGAGCGCGTGCCAGCCGTCGAAGAAAGTAGGATCGAGCTCGACACAGCGACGATATTTTTCGACCGCACTCTCCAACTCGCCGATTGCGAGGTCGCCGTTCGCGTCGTCGAATATCTCGTCGAGCGTAGCCATGGGCGAGCGCTGCCGCCGGGACTAGCCCGTCGCGGTCGCGAGCGCCGCGCCGGAGGCCTTGCGCCGATCGCGCAATCCACTCCATGAAAATGGCGCCGCGTCTTTGCGTCAGGTATCGCGTTTCAAATTGCGTCTTGGCCGCATCATAGCCCGCGGGATCGGCCTTCTCGCGTTTTTCAAGGACTGCGATCAGCCCGCCTTTTGGACCGGCACGAAGTCGGACGCTTCGCCCGGGCTCAAAGCGGCCACCGCATTCTTGATCGACGATAAATCCGGCGTGACCTCTTTTGGCTTCGACGCGTCCGGCGTAGGTTTCGGAGAGGCCGAAGGAGCGGGAGGTTCGATGATCGCAAACGGCGGAACGCGTTCCAGCTTCAGACCGGTTGCCGCCACGGCTTTGTCCGCCGGCAGCCCGCCCTTGAGCGCTTCACGAATCTGACGCGAGCTTTCCGTGCCTTTATTGGAAACCAGCTCCCGAAGCCGGTCGGCTTTCATCGTCTCGACGATCTTGGGCTTGGCCTCGTCGAGACTAAGCGGGTGCGATTCCGTGATGCTGAGCAGATGCAGGATGTAGAATCCATCCATCCCTTGAATGGGATCGCTGAAAGGCGCCTGCTGGGTCAATTGGAAGGAATATTGCGTCAACTGCGGCGTAGAGGCCAGCTGCGGGTCCGGCTTGACCGCGGTGAAATCTCCCGTCGGTGTAATTGGAGTTTGAAACTTGGTCGCGATGTCCTCAAATTTCGCGTCTTTCTCGAGCAGCGCCTGGGTGAAATCATTCGCACGGTCCGCCGCCTTTTGCAGAGGCTCTTTTCTGTCTTTCCCCGTTAGTTTCCTCTCCGGCTCGCTCAGGGTGAAGGCGACGAATTCGACTTTCCGCTTTTCCTCGCTCTTCAGCTGTTCCTTGTGCCCCTCGTAATACTTCGAGATATCTTCGTCGGTGATTTTTATATCCTTTTCGAAATCCTCATCCTTCAACCGCACGACAGCGACCTCCATTTTCCCATAGGCCCTCTCGTAGTTTTCCTGGCTCTCCGATTCCGGAACCTGCGACGCCGGTACCGAGAAGCTCCTTCATCCGATTGAGGGCCAATTGATCTGAAACCACCTCTTCGACTTGGGCCTCGTTGAAGCCGAGGGACGGCAGCAGGTTCGCCTTAAACTCGTTGTACTTAGCGATATCGAAGCCCCCACCTTCCCCTTTGAAACGGGGAAGCGTCCTAACAAAATCCGCGATCTCGTTGGAATTTGGGCGAAGTCCGAGTCGCTCGGCTTCGTGGAGGAGGACGATGTGATTCCAGGTAAACTCGACGTACATCTCCGATTCGCTCGTCACGTTCGTCATCATCAAATCGTTCCCCAGAGTCAGGCCGAGGGCGCTGGCGAGGTTCAGGATGCGGGCATGCCGGGTAAATTCCACCTGTGTAACCGGCCGATCGTAGATGCGGCCGAGGTCGGTCGAGCGTTGTGCAGCAAAGTCCGTCTTGTTGAAATAAAAGACGAACGGTATGGCGAGGATCGCGATCACGATCATCAGCCACCGGTGATGTTTGCGAAGAATAGTAATCATAAAGGCGCCAGCTGGAATTTCAGAGGGGCGGCAAGATATCGTCTCAGATTTTATCTGAGCAAATGATTTCGCTCAGGGAGCTCCTGCTGCGGAGCGACCGCTCCGGGTGCCGGAAGCAAAATTGTCCGGCCGGTAATGCGCCTGCCATCCTGGCGCGACCGGAAGCTCTGCCAGGCAGAAATCCGAGCCCCAAGGTTTTTACCGGTTCAGCAAAAAACGTTTTGCGTCTGCGAAGCGCTTCCGTAAGATCGGTTTCTGCAATCGCGGGTGCGATTGCGCGAAGCCCCCATTGTCGGTCAAATCAACGACGTCCCACCGGGGCCTACGCTAGATAGAAACACATAATGAAACGACTTCTCCTTTTTTCCCTGGCTTTCACCAGTTTTGCCATCGTTCTCCCCGCCGCCCCGACCCCAACGCCCGGACCAAACCGCACCTCGCAGAAGAACCAGCAAAAATCGGGACCGCAGGAGACCGTGGCCCAGTCGGCCAATGGCTGGTCCTTCGTCAAAGGCGAATGGATTCACCCCGAGGGATACAAATTTGTAAATGGCAAAGTCCTCCGGACGACCGCTCGACCCGGCCGGCCGTATCCCAAACCGCCCGGGAAGCTCGCGCTGGAAAATCCTCAACAGCTGGCTCCAAAGACGGCTCCCGCGGTCCAGACCCAGACGGAGGCCGAGAAGAAAGCCGAAGAGCGGCGGAAAAATCTCGCCCCTCGCCCGGCTCCGCAAACCGGCACACATATGTAAGCACGCGGGAGTTCCCGCGAGCCGCGACATCACCGTCGCCGTGAAAAATCGGCGTTTTGTTCCACTCGTGCTACGGTAGCGGATGCCCGATCTGCACACGCCTGAGGGCGCAACGCGTCTGCTCCAAGTTTTTGTCTCGGCATTTCTCGCCATCCTTTTCCTTCAGTCAGGCATCGACAAAGTGGTGGACCGCCGGGGTAATCTCGAGTGGCTGAAAGGGCATTTCTCCAAGAGTCCGCTGGCCGGCCTGGTGCCATTGCTGGTCGCGGCGATCACGATCCTGGAACTCGCCGCCGGAGCACTCAGTGCGATTGGCTGTGCGCTGATAATTCTCAGGCATGATTCCGCCTTCGCGTTTTACGGCGCGGCGATCTCCGCGATCTCAATCATTGCACTCTTCTTCGGCCAGCGCATGGCCAAGGATTACGCGGGTGCGGCGACCCTCGTCCCCTATTTTCTCCTGGCCTTGAGCGCGATTTATTTTCTCGCGCAATCCTGAGCGTGCCCGCTTCCTCGGGTGCGACTTGGAGAAGGTTTCGAGGCGTTTTTCCCCGGGCAGGAGCCCGCTCCATTCCGGAAATAAAGCTCGACACGGTTGCCCGCCGTTTTGATAATTATGCGGATTACGTCCCAGCGAATCCACGTATATTCGGTTCCAAGCTTGGATACTGCTTAACGTGATGTCCCATTTCCACACCATCCGCAAACCCAGCTTCCTGCCGGAAGCAGACCAGGACGAACCCGCCATTCCCATGAGAACCAAGATCCATCGCTGGGGTTTGCAGAACGCCGCGCTCCTCCTCTTGTTCGCCGGGTTGACTCTGTTCGCCACGGTCAGCTCCGCGAACGTATCTGTGACCGCCACCGCCGGTGTCACTGGGCCGACTGTATACGCGACATTAGGCGACGCGTTCAACGCCATTAATCTTGGGACGCATCAGGGAGATATCACGATTGGTGTGCTCACCTCCACCTCGGAAGGTTTCAACCCGGCGACCCTGAACAGCGCCATCGTCGGAGGGCCCAGCTACACTTCGGTGCTAGTCCGTCCCATGGCCGACAACCTTACGATCTCCAGCAGTCCACCGAGCGGGATTGGTGTGATTCAGTTGAGTGGAGCGGACCATGTTACCATCGACGGGGACAATCCGAACACTCCCGGCATCAATAGGAATCTGGCCATTGTCAATACGTCGCCAAACAACTTGTTTAATTCGGTTATCCGTATCGCTCTCAATACCACCGACGTAGCCACCGCGGACAACAATGTGTTCAAGAACCTCATCCTCCAAGGTAATGCGACGGGCCGCAATATCAGCGCGGCTACCAGCGACACAGGAATCGAAAACAACAGCTACGGAATCATCGCCACCGGCAATGCCGCGAGCCCGGCGGTCACCCCGGCGCCCATCAACTCGAATACCCTGACCATCGGAAACGGAGCAACGGCCGCCAACCTGACGATCCAGAACAATCGCATCGTGTCAGCGGCGAGAGCGATCGCCATTCAAGGGTCCGCCCCGACGGTTTTTCAGGGCTTGGTCATTGAAGACAACGTCATCGGCAACCCGCAACCCGGCGACCCCGACCAAGTCTACTCCATGGGTGTGACCGTCCAGGGTTCAACCAATTGTGTTGTCCGGAGAAACACCATTTATGTAGAAAGCTTCCTGGCATCGGCCATTCGGGGCCTCGAGTTCGGCTCAATCAGCGCAAGTGGCGGAGGCGCTCTCTTCGAAAGAAACGTGATCGGCCGGGTCAGAAACAATAATCCCCAGAGTTTCGGCGCATATGGAATAAATCTGGATGGCGGCAACAATCACACGGCTCAAAACAACTTCGTGCTCGATGTGCGAAACGACCAGACCTCCGGCACGGGCGCTTTCAACACCACATTCGGGGCCACGGGCATTCGCGCAGGGGCGGGCTTGGGACACCACGTCTATCACAATTCGGTCAACCTTTTCGGTCCGATTCCCGGTTCTACAGGCTCCGATCTGACCATGGCGTTTGCCATCGCCAGTGTTGCTCAGCAGAACATGGATGTGAGGAACAACATCTTTTCGAATCTGATGACGGGCGGCAACTCGGCCGGCACAAGCCACGCTGCCATCTTCCTGCCTTCCGGCGGCACTGCCGCGATGAACCTCACCTTGAACAACAACGATTACGTGCAAGGCACGGACCCGAATAGCCTGATGGCTCAGGTCGGGACAACTTTCGGAACCGGGCGATTTTTGGCGTCGAATTTTAATCCCGGTGCGACATCACCAGCTAGTAATTTCAGGTCCTACACCAGCACCTTAAACGGAGCCGGCGCCAACGATAACGCCAGTAAGAGTATCGATCCGCAGTTCCTCTCCGGGACGGATCTGCATATCAGCGGGACCTCGCCCATGGTGAATATTGGCGTGGATGTGGGCGTCACCACAGACATTGACGGCGAGCCGCGTCCGAATGGGCCGCTGCCCGACGTTGGCGCGGATGAAGTTGCCATAGTCCCAACTCCGACTCCGACTCCGACTCCGACTCCGACTCCGACTCCGACTCCGACTCCCACCCCAACTCCAACCCCCACACCGACACCGACACCGACGCCGACGCCGACACCCACCCCAACACCGACGCCCACCCCCACTCCGACGCTAACTCCAACACCGACTCCTACACCAAGTTGCCCACCCGGTTGGTCGGCTGGTCCCAATTTTCCAGCTCCCGGCGTCGTCCGGGCTCCGGGCAACTACTTCCCGGCCAACGGACGCTTCTACGTCCTGGGAGGGCGCGCCGCTGATGGGGCCAGCGCCGACTTCACCCACCCGTCCGAGTACAACCCGAGTACCAACAGCTGGACCACGAGGACTTCCTCCCTCCCGGATGCCCAGGTTACCAACATGGCCTGCGGTGTACTCGCCAACGCTCTGGGAAGCGACCAGATCTATTGTGTAGGGGGCTTCCAGACCCAAGGGGCCGTGGGAACGGCCTCTCGTGTTTTTAGTTACAATCCTACGAGTGACACGTTCACTACACTTCCGGCCGCCGACGACTGGCCGGGTAGCCACGCCGGCACCTTCCTGCCTGGCGGATTCGCCGTTGCCGGAAACAAGCTTTACATCATCGGCAGCATCAACCCCGATGTCGCCCCCCCTGTCGTGACCAACGAGGTCTGGCAGTTTGATCCCAACGGCTCACCGGGGGGGCGCTGGGCAGAACGAGTCCCCTATCCAGTGGCACGCGGCTATGTGCCAGCAGCATCCATCGGTGGCCTCATCTACACCGGCGGCGGCTCAAACGTTGACCCCTCCGGAGCTCTGATCGATACAAACGACTCCTTTAAGTACGACCCCGTCGCCAATGCCTGGACTTCGATCGCGAACATTCCAAGAGCGACAGGAGAGACCCGCGCGGTGGCCATGAGTGGCCAGATGTGGGTCCTGGGTGGCGGCAGAACTGCACCCAATCCCTCTAATGAGGTTGATATCTACAACCCGGCTACCAACACCTGGAGTGTAGGGCTCCCTTTTACCACAAACCGGCGCAATGCCCCGGCCGACAGCGACGGGACCTCGCACATCTACCTCGTGGGAGGCGACGACGGTACGGGTTCGTTGCTGAACACAATGCAGATCTTTGGCCCGGCCGTCTGTCCTTCACCGACCCCAACCGTGACCCCAACGCCAGCAACACCGACTCCGCCACCAATCACGCCAACCCCATCTCCAACCCAAACTCCCGTATTTACACCGACCCCTTCGCCGACACTTACGCCAACGCCAACACCCACACCAACCCCAACAGTTACTCCGAGCCCTCCACCAGCGACGCAGGCGAGAAACCTCTCGACTCGCATGCGCGTCCAGACGGGAGACAGGGTCGGTATCGGCGGCTTCATCATCACGGGAACCGTTCCGAAACACCTGCTTCTCCGTGCCATCGGTCCTTCCCTGGCCCGCTTCAGTATTGCTGACGTCCTCGCTGACCCCGTGCTCGAGTTGCATGGCCCATCCGGATTTAGCACGATCGTAAACAACAACTGGAGAGACACCCAGGAATCCGAAATTGTGGCCACCGGCATTGCCCCCACGGAGAATTTGGAATCAGCGATCGTGGCCACATTGGCTCCCGGCGCGTATACCACGATCATAAGGGGTAATGGCAACACGTCGGGGGTCGGTTTAGTGGAAATCTACGACCTGGATCAGGGAATTGAATCGAAACTCGCTAACCTCAGCACCCGTGCCTTCGTCAGCACAGGCGACAATATCGTCATTGCCGGCTTCCAGTTGGGTACCAGCGGCGGCGACGACCTAATCATTATTCGCGGCCTCGGTCCCAGTCTCGGTGCTGCCGGGCTCCCTGCCGCGTTGGCCGATCCGGTCTTGGAGCTCCGCGATTGCCAGGGCTCCCTTATTTTCGCCGATAACGACTGGCAGGACGATCCGGTTCAGGCGGCGATCATTACCGCTGCGGGCTTGGCGCCAGGCAACGACTCTCGAAGCAGCCATTGCCGCCGCGCTGCCGCCCGGTCCCTATACGGCGCTGTTCTCGGGCCGCAACAATGGAACAGGCCTCGGCCTGATCGAAGTCTACGATCGCGGAAACGTCGCTGTCGGCAGAGCGCCGCTGCCACCGCACAGACCGCCATGCGCGCCATCGCCCGCTCCATCCACACCGACGCCCACACCGATCGCGACTCCCACTCCCGCCGGACCTTGCGTTGAGAATTTCGATGGATTGGCCGCCCCCGCACTCCCCGCAGGCTGGACGGCCACCAATGCCATCGGGCCAGCTCCCCTCTGGGTCACCTCCCCCACCACGGCGGATACCGCGCCCAATGATGCCGTGGTCAAGGATCCGGCTGAGGTCAGCGACAAGCGTCTCGAGACGCGGAACATCATTGTTACTTCGGCTTCGGCCCAGTTGAGTTTCCGCAACAACTTCACTCTGCAGGACACCTTTGATGGCGGTGTGCTGGAAGTTTCATCACCCAACATCGCCGGCGGAGCATTTACCGATATCACGAATCAGGCGGTCGGCGGCAGTTTCGTGAGCGGGGGTTACACCGACACTCTTACTAATGGATTGGGTAATCCGCTGGCGGGCAGAATGGCGTGGTCGGGTAATTCGGGCGGCTATATTACCACGGTGGTCGAATCTCGGACCGAACGTTCAGGGACATACAATCAAGTTGCGCTTCCGTCTGGGCACCGATCAAGCCGTGGAAGTTGGGGCGTGGCGGATCGATACGATCTCAATCGCAGGAGCAGCCTGTCCCTAGCGCTTCTACTCCTAGTCACACTCCTCCTCGTCCTCGATCTCGCGCTCGTGCTCGATGCACGAATTGTGAATCAGGGAACGCTTCGATCAAGAACAACAGGCCCTGTTACGACCGGTTAGCTCAGGCGCGATCTAGAATGTGAACTGGGCACCAAGAATCAAGCTCGGTGTCACGACATCGTAGCTTCGAGCGTCGACACTGGAAAAGTTGCCCACATAAGAGGCGGTCGCAGCGACAGCGAAATACTGAGTAGGCATCCAACTCACTGACGCACCTACCGTCAGATTGAAATCATCCCGGTCGCCCGCCGGATCGTGAGTGTAGTGCTGTACCTCGGGCCGGGCGAAACCCGACAATTGGAGGGTTTCACAAAGGTTGTAAAAGGCCATCAGATTGAAGTAACCAGCCACGCGGTCTGACAACGAGGGATCGCCATGTCGCCAGTAGGCGCCACCGGTGATCGCGAGACTGATCGGCGTCGTTCCCAATGGCATCAGGTGCGTAATACTGCCGTTCAGAAATCCATACCGATAAAACTCGTCGATTGAGGAATGGGGGGCGGTGAGGCGGCTCAGCGAGTAATAACCGTCCACGTACCACGTATCGTTACTGTTCAGGTCATACTTCACATCCAGGGCCAGGTTCTGGGAATTGAAATCCAACGATCCGAACTCGCCGTAACGAAACCAGTTTTGGTCGAAGGTCAGCGTCGGCGTGAAATTCCGAGTGGCATACGGGCACAAAAGAAGCCCCTACCCGGCCATTCCAATAGAAATCGCTTTGCTCTCCGTCACGCACGAGAAAGGCATTGCTGGTGAAGTTGGCCGATTGAGTGGTGAAGAAGGTAAACATCTTCGGCCTGCGGCTGGCGCGAAACCAGACTGATGTCCCCGAGCTCGGCATCGGAGATCTGCTCAGCTCTGTCTCCTCCTCGCCCAACACATTTTGTTGACGGGTCCGGGTCTGCTGCTGCGTTTCGACCCGCACGTCCTGGGCGAAACTTTGGGACGCGGCCAGGAAAGAGCCGAGGACAAGGAGAACTGCTTGGGCACGCCAGTAGGTAAAGCTCATCGGGTCGATTGGGCGAAGAATTGGCTATCGGCCGGGAACTTGAACGACGATCGGCTGGCTGTTCTGGCCGCCGGCCAGCGTCCCATTAATCACTTGCGTTTGGCCGTTGTAGAAGACCCGAGCGTAAACGGATCGGTGCCGTTCGGAGTGTTAAAATTGTTCACGATGAAGCGGTAGAGGCCTCCAGAGCGGGATGCCGTTAATCGACGATATTCTCCACCCTGGTGTGGGGCGGGAAATTGATCGTGTGCCCGCGATTATCGCGATCCAGCGTCGCGATCGCCCGGCCGTTGTTGAACGTCACCGAAACGTTGCCGAAGGAAACCACCTGCCCGTTTGGCAAAGTAAGATACAGATCAAGATCGGCCGATGTATTCCAGACCAGTTGCGCCTGGATGACGCCGGCTGGGCCGACGGGAAGGAAATCCGCTCGCCGTTCTGGTCTGGATTTGCGCCGCCGCGTCGAGTGAGGAACCACCTACCCCACCAGCGCCATGTTACTCGGCCTCGAGGAAACCCTCACGTTTGTCTTCTCGATGAAAGCCCGCCCGCTCGTCGGCCTCGTACTCGGCGACCGCGCGGGCGAGCGCTTCCGCGTTTGGCAACGGCGCCTTGAAGCCTTTGACGAGCGGTGAAGTCTTGAGGAATCGAGGGATATCAAACTGGGCCATCGCGCGGCGGCGCCGTCGGGCCGCGCCACCAGCATCTCGCCCGGACCGAGCCGAAAAGGAGTCGTGTGTTCGCGACCGGCGCTATCGGTCCAGCGCGATCCTCCCTGGATCTTTCCCTCCAGCATGCCCACGATGCGTGGTGGTCCCTTTCCCGTTCGAAGGCATTGACCGGCCTTGCCAATTCCCTCCATCGGGACCGTAGAAATAAAACCGGTCGAGCCGGTGATCGCGCCGGAGATTGCGCCGGAACTGGAGCTGGATCGTCCCGGAGTTCGTTGGCTTGGAGAAGAGCACCGCCCCTTGGGTGAAGTTCATGGCCCGCGCCTCCGCATCGAAGGAGAAAATCGAATTGGAGCCCAGGCGAGCCAGGGTGAGGTCGGCAAACTCGAGTTCGGCGCGAGATTCCGTGCCGGTCCGCACCACGTTATCGTCGTGCAATCACCGCGCCTTGCGCAGCCGGGCGCGCCTCGCGCCGTCAGGTTTGGCGCCAGGGTGACGACATTATCTTTCTCGTCGCACCACCGCCTGGGAAAGGTCCGCCCCCGAAGCCAGGCCGGCCGCGCAGAGAAAACTCAGCCAGGGCAAGAAACAGCGATCCCCGATGGGCGGGAGCGAAAGATGGCGGGGCGAGGCAGCCTTCCGGCAGGTCCAGGTAAACATGTGCTAATGGCACCTTTCGAGGGCATTTAGTCAAGTCTTTAGTGTATAAAAGGTTCGCGTTCCGGCAGGGGCCGTCTGCTATCAAAACCGCGTGCGCATATTACGATCCCGCCGTTTGGTTCATGCGCTGATCGCGGTGGCTGTCTTCCTCGCCGTCGCGGGTCTTTACCGGCTGGAAACGGCCGGCCACGGCGCGCACATCCTGAGCAGTTGGGAATACGGGTTCCGCGACAACATTCTAACCGTGGGGGGCCGGCACACCCCCGCCGATGCCCGGCTGGTCTTCCTGGGGATCGACCGCGGCATCGAGATCGTTACCCGATCTCGATCTCCAAAATCCCGACCTCGCGCCCGACAGCCGCGGAATATCGCGCGTTGTCGCTGATGATTACGCCGTGGCCCTGGTCGCGCGAAGTCTATGCGCTCCTCTGCGAGCGTCTGCTCACGGCCGGCGCCCGTGCCGTGGTTTTCGATATTAGTTTCCCGAACGACCGGCCCGGGAGACGAAGCGTTCCAGGACGTGCTTCGACGATTTCCCGGCCAGGATCATCCTGGGCAGCGATTTGTCCGGAAACAATTGGCCCGGGACAGGAAGCCTGGACGTGGAGCATTCCCGCCACCAGCATCCTTCCTGGCTCTTCCCCTGAAAATCCGTCGGTCGGCTACGTCGTTTCTGGGCCGGGCCCCAATAGCGTCGTTCGGACGCGCCCACTATCAAATCACACTCGAGCAATTGCAGGGTCTTGTTCCGTCCGACGAACGAAGCGAAGGCGCGCCCGCCTCCCTGGCCCTCCGCTCCGCCACAAAACTGGGTCCCATCCACCTCGACCAGCCATTTCAACCCCATCTCTTCCGTTACACGCGGGCCCCCTCGGAACCTACCCGCCCGTTCCTTTCTATCAGGTCTTTGCCATATTGGAAAGCAGAACTTCGACAACGGTGCGGCCTTTCGCGACAAGGTGGTCATGGTCGGCGCATCCGGAAATATTTTCCAGGATGAGAACATGACTCCCTTCGGGCTCATGCCAGGGCCCGAGATCCATCTCAACGTGATCAACGCGCTCCTCCAGAATGGGTTCCTGCGCGAGCTGCCGCCCTGGACGGGCGACCTTCTCATCGCCTTCGCCGTCATCGCCGCCTGGGGCTTGACCGTTCTCGTCCGGAAAACTGGGCTGCGTTTCGCCGCTTTTTTTCTCTTTGTAGTTGCCTACCTGCTTCTCGGTCAGGCTCGCCCACGATCATGCCGATACCATCCTTCTCGCGATCCCGCCCGTTCTGGCGTTCGCCGTCGCCGGGCTCGTCTCCTTTATCTACGACTTCACCCACGAGACACTCGAGAAACTCCGGATCCGGCGCACCCTCGAGGCCTACGTTTCGAAGGACGTCGTGCGCGAGGTGCTCGATAACCCGCGAGAGTTATCTCAGCAAACTTGGCGGCGAACGTGAAAGCGTCGCACTGATCATGACCGATCTGCGCGGATTCACCACCATGTCCGAAGAGATGGACTCACACCAACTCGTCGCCCAGCTTAACGAATACCTTTCCCTAATGGTCGACGACATCTTCTCCCGCCGCGGCTCGGTCGATAAATTCATCGGCGACGCCATCCTGGCTGTCTGGGGCCACGTCAAGAGCGAGGGTCCCGCGCAGGATGTCACTCTGGCGGTCGAAGCTGCCTTGCTCATGAGAGAAAGTCTTCGCCGCCTGAACGCCGATTGGGAAGACACGTGGCCTCGGAAGCTTCCACATGGGCATCGGCGTTAACTTCGGCGAAGTCATCTTCGGCAACATCGGCTCGTCCCGGAAGATGGAGCCGACCGTGATCGGCGACGCCGTCAACACCGCCTCCCGTCTCGAGGGGCTGACGAAGGATTATGGTCGAGATCTCCTCATCGGCGAAGCCGCCGCCGATCTGATTGGCAACTCCTTCAGACTTCAGTTTGTCGACAAGGTGACCATGAAAGGGAAAACGAAACCGCTCCGGATCTACTCCGTTGTTTCCCGCAGCGACGAACCCGTCGAACCGCAAATGGCCGAGTACCTCAAAGCCTACGAGCAGGCCCAGGCGAGCTACTCCGCGGGTAAATTCAAAGAGGCCGGAGTCCTCTTCGCAAATTGCCTGCAATACTCGCCCGACGACTCGCTCCTGCGAATGTACATCGATCGGTGCACGACTTTGTTGGAGCGGCCTTCCGAAGGCGCCTGGACCGGCGTCCACGTTGCGCAGCATAAATGATTAGACCCAGCGCGGCAGACGCACTTGATGACTTTGCTCGGCACTATGTGCGGGAGCTGCGGGACGGCGACAGCACCAACGCTTTTCATTCTCTCATCGAGGCGGATGCCAGAATCGGAACCGAGGCGTGTTTATGTTCTCCTCTTTGTCGCTATCGGCCTTGTCCTATATGCGGCTCCGCGCGACGTAGGTATCGGATTTGCCATTTTCTGTTGTCTGTATCTCGCATTGACGCCATTCATCGTTCGCCATCGCCTGGCGAAAGCCATCGACGAAACACCTTATCTCACCGATCCGAAGACCGTTGAGTTCGGTCCGACACGCTCGATCATTAGCGGACCCAACTGGCGTAGTGAGCTCCCATGGACGACCTACCGCGCGTTCTCGGAGAATGAGAGCTACTTCTTCCTTAGCGGCACTGACACGCGGTTGCCAGCGGTCGTGCCGAAGAGCGCATTCACTCCGCACCAGATGGAAAAATTTCGTGCGTATGCGACATCCCAGATCTAGCGGATGCATTCGGAGTCGCTGACATCATTCCCCTAAAATGCTAAAACTGCTCTCGGAGTGGATAGCGCCAGGGTCTCTCATTTTGTTTTTTGGTCTCTGCGCCATTCTCAATCTCATCCTTTTCGTTCGGCGTGTGCTCCTAAAACGGCCCAATGTGCCCTCCCTCCTTCCGATCGTGGGAGGAGTCCTCGGTGTCTGGGGATTTTATCTCGCCCCGGTCGAGTTTCTGTCGCGCCATGCCTGGCTGCCGCTCCTGCTGGATTTCGGCACAATTCCTTGGACAAGCTTCGTTTTCTGGAAGGTCTGGCGGGAGAACCGGCGTTTCCGAAGCTGAAGTGCTAAACGCGGCCCTTCCGACCGCTCCGCCTCAAATGCTGGAGCGCCGCTGTCCAGTCGCTGAATCCCAGGGGTGCAATTGGGACTGATCCCATTATGTTTATGAAACCCATGTTCCGCGATTCGCGCGTCTTCCTGTCGTGCTTCAGATCGTATTGGCCGCGGCTGCATCGGGGCCATCAATTCCGTTTTCTGGTGACCCTTGCATTTGTTGTCGCACCGGTGTTCCTCCTGAGTGCTTACGCCTATTTGCGCTGGCGGTCCGATTCGTGGTTAGTCGCTCTCGGCTATACGATCCTTCTTCACTTCTTTTCCTGCCTCCCTGCGGGGATTAATGTGTTCGCTCATGTTACCCGAAATGCCTGACCGGCCGGTGGAGCCTTCTTCCTGTACCGTCATGGTCCGCGAAGCGTATACCGCGCAGTATCGCGATCCGATTGCTTTTCGTCGCGGCGACCCCATTCAGGTTCAAGAGGCCGACACCGAGTTTACCGAATGGTTTTGGTGTCGCGGACCCGAAGAGAAAGAGGGATGGGTTCATCGCAGCTTTCTCTCGCAGGCCAGCGGCGCTGCGACCGCCCTCGCCGATTACACGGCAAAGGAGCTTACGGTCGAGGTTAGGGATCAAGCCAGGATTATTCGACTGCTCGATGGCTGGGCATTTGTGGAGCTTGACGGAAATGAAGTCGGCTGGGTGCCCGCACGAGCCTTGGAAACTTCTGCCACCTAATCAGTCAATGCCGTTTCGACACGCTAAAACCCCTGGCAGTTGGCCGAGGCGCGGCCAAACGCAACGGCGAACTCCGAAAGCGTTCGCGAGTCGCGCATCTTATGATTTACTCATGCAGTTCTTGCGGATTCACTCGCGATGCAAACACCCACAAAGACTTCTGTCTGGCTCTTCTTGATTACCTTCGCCTTGGTGTTCTATGGGATGGGCGCGGCCTCCGTGGAAAGCTTCGTCAACTACCCAACCTGGCCTCTGATCGGCGTGAACGAGTTTCGTGCTTATCACCGAGCCCTCAGCCCTCTGATCATCGGCTAGATGGTCATTCCGATGCTCGTCACGACTATATTGACGATTCTCCTCCTTTGGTTTCGACCAGCATCTATTCCCCGGTGGATGGTCTGGCTGGCTATCGTGTTGCAGCTGGCCGTTTGGCTTTCCACGGTCACCATTCAGTTGCCGATCCAGGGACAATTGAGTGCGGACGGCTTGTCCCTGCCGCTGATAGACCGTTTGCGCGTGACCAGTTTTTGGTTTCGCCGGGTGCCACACATGGCCAACGCATTTCTTTTTCTGTGGATGATGTCCGTATTGCTGCGGGAAATGTCACGCGCAGCTGCCGAAGCCTGACCGATCAATGAGGCCAGGAGCGGAGGGTGTCCGAATCATGTAGGCAAAGATGACAAACACTTCCTTCATGCCAACACGCGGTTTCTTCCAATGCAGCATGTCTTCGTTTCGCTAGCCCGATGCCCACAACCATGTCAAAGCGCCTCAGAGCAGCGGCACGGATCGCGTTTTGCCTTATCTTCGGTCTGCTCGCAGTCCTCATGGGTTCTGCGATTATTCTGTGGGTGGTTTACAACGAATTTGTTCATCGGCTTCCGCAATACACCGGAACGCACTGGTGGCACCCGCTGGGTATAGGTCCCGTGCTGGTTGGAACCGGGATTTACTGGCTTCGCAGCCTCCGGTCACCCAAACTGAGCACACGAGAAACTAACGCGTAGCATGTTCCCGACGTGGTCGCCGTCTCGATTACTCATCCCAATAAACCACACCAAGAAGCCAACACCGATGCGAGAAGTTTTCGTTAACCAGGACCATGCGCGAGTTGGTTTCTACAAGTCCATCCTCGACGAGGCTGGCATTGCGAACTTCATTCGCAACGAAAACAGCAACAACTCGCTCGCCGAGATGCCATCGCCGGTGTTTTTCCCTGCGCTCTGCGTGATTCACGATGAGGACTACGACAGGGCCATGCAGATTCTCGGAGAAATTTACTACGCGGCGCCGTCGCAGGCCGCAGACTGGCGTTGCCAGAAGTGTGGCGAGGAAGTGCCCGGCACCTTCGATTCCTGTTGGAAGTGCGGCGCACTTCGCACAGACTCACCGGGCGATTCCAGTGAACCCGTAACCGCCTAACCCCACCCCACACCCTCATGAAAACACTATCGCTACTCCTGACCCTGAGCATCGCGCTATTCGCATCTGGCTGTGGAGGGATGTTCAAGGGTAAAAAAGCCGGCGAGCAGAGCATCGCTGAATTCCACAAGCTCTACAACGACGGGAAGCTGGGCGAGATTTACTCCACGGCCCACTCGGACTTCAAGAGCTCCACCACCGAAAAGCAGTTTCTCGATTTGCTGGGGGCTGTGCAGCGCAAACTCGGGAAGGTCACGAAGACGGCGAACGCAGGGTTCAATGTACGGTCATTCAATCTCACTACCACGGTAGTGTTGACGCAAACCACGACCTTTGAGCAAGGGACGGGCACGGAGACGTTCACGTTTTTGATGGACGCCGACAAAGCGGTGTTAGTGGGCTGGAACATCAACTCCAACGAATTAGTTGTGAAATGATCGTTGGGAGCTTAGCGAAGCTCACCGCCGCCAGCTGTGCCTTCGCGATAAAGCGAAGGCCTAACCCGCCCTCGGCGGGCTGCCAGGTTCGCGAGTTGAGAAATGATAGTTGAGAGTCGAAGAAAGCTCGCCGCCAGCAGGCCTCGCAAATCCATTCTCCTTCGCTCTCGCCAGCGTCCGCTGATCTTCTGTATCGTTGGACCGCATGACCGGCCCTCATCTTCATCTCATTTTGCTTGTGGCGGCGCCGGCAGCTGCACTCGCCCTGGTTGGCCTGCTCTTTTTCCATCGCAATCGGGTCTACGCGACCTGGGCGAAGATTGCCTCGATCGTGACCTTTATCGCCGCCTCCGGATGGGGAGGTCTACACATCGTGCTGATGGATTCGCGAAGCTACCCTCTGACCCGCGACTCGCATTACAAATTGGTTGGCATCAAGGGGATGCTGGCCGGTATCGCGATCGGGTTGTCCTCAGCATTTTGATGGCGCGGCCATATTTCAAAAGGCAGACTTAGACGCGTTCGGACTAATCGGGCGAAGCCGCCCTGCGGCAAGGCAGAAGGATGAATTAGAAAACCAAATATGTGCCCTCCCGCCAGCACCGCTGATCCGCGTCTTGTCGGAGCGATCGGAACCTCCGTATGAAACCATTCTTCTGGTCTCTCCTGGTCATATCAGTGTTTGTACCGATCTACACTTTCGGCGCTGGCCTTCAGGTCATGGCACACAACCAATATCGCAATCGCGCCGACCGCCTAAAGTCCAGCGAACAGCCGCGCCACCCTAGCGGGCATGTGGGGCTTACCGGAGCCGAGATTGCTGCACTGGATCCGGATGTGGCTTACGCCTACACCGACTCTGTTCGCGACGGATATCGACTGGGCCGCGGATACGAAGCCCTATCGTTGGAGCTTCTGCTGCTCGACGGCCTTCTGTTTATCAGCAGCATCGTTGGTATTCGCGCCTGCCACGTGCGGTCCCAATCGCCTGACCCAACGCTACCGCCGTGACCATTCGCTCAGGTTGAACGCCTTCGCTGCGAGTCCGAGACTCACAGACTGATTTCCCTCTCCCCGTCATTTCAGTTGGCGCCAGCTTGCCAGGCAAGCGCTGGTCGGGATCGCCAGCAAACCCAGATTGATCGGAATGGCCCATATCCAAATGTCGGGCCTGAAAGCCTCTTTTAGGATAAACACCGTCGCACAGGCAGCCATCAGCAGGAAAATGACGACGGTCCACTTCCGAAGCCAAATCATTCCAAAGCCCACCATCAGGAACAAAGGCATAATCACGGCAACCCTTAGAGGCGACACTCGCAGAACGGTTGCCGGATTAATAAGCAGGAAGACCCCAAAAACCGCACAGCCAATCAAGGTTGCACCAGTCAGACGCACGATCGCTATTTTCATGCCTGTCAATGTATCGGTCTAAACGCTCAAAGCACTTGCGGCGTGCTTCTGCCTGAGTCGCAGACCACATCGGGCGATTCTGCCACAGGTCTAACTGCTCAACTCCATCAACCACGCGCCTGCGACCGTGGCATTGTAAACAAAATGGCAGGCAATACAGTTCCATAAGTTGCGTCTCCTCTCGAACATTAGACATAACATTATTTGAAAAGCTCCCAGGAACAGGAATAGCCAGAGTGATGTTGCCATAACACCCGGGTGAGCAAGCATGGCCGCCACCACTGCCGTCACGACGCTCATAATTATTCCATAGCTGTTGCGAAACGCCCGGTAAAGGAAGCCGCGTACAACGATCTCCTCAAATAGCGGCGCGACGAGGAGCAAAACCACCAGAAGGTACTTTTCCGGCCCTGGCAGACTGATAAAGGGCCTCATCAGAGGATAATTGTCAGCCAAATGTTCCATGCCGATCCGCGGGAGGAAAACGCCCGCCAGGCCGAAAAGAAAACCTGCCCCTGGAGCAAAATACGTAAAACCCTGGCGAACAGACTGGAGTTCAAAGAGGTTGAAAAGGTCGAGCCGGCTTTCCGAAAACAACAGAACCACCGAAAAAGCCAGCAGCCATCCGAACACGGCGGCAGCGAACGTTCCAAAAGGTGTTCCCACCCAGTGTCTGAATGGTGGGAACAACGTCCAAAGGGTCGCGAGAATTACCAGCCCGAACAGCTGCGAGCCGAATACGCTCGCAAGATAAAGCCACGGCCTCGCTTTAGCGCTCACGCTCGTTCTTAACGGAAAGACTTGTAATAAACACAAGCGCTATTGCTCTCCAAGCGCGGTTTCTTGCCAAGTTGAACTCTTATAGTCACCACATCGCCCGCCTCGGCTCCCACATCCAATTCCGTTCGCTCATACAAAACCGCGCCGGCGGGAACGATGATGTCCGCAGTTCCGTGATCGCTTGCGACCCTCGATCCGCCAGCCCGTGCACCTCTGTCCTTTCCGCTAGTGTCTGTGAGCGACCAATTCGCAGAAGCAAACATTAGCGGAGGTACTCTTTATCGGTCTTTTGCCGTCATCTGTACAAGTAGATATCCAGCAGGACAGGTTTGCCAGCGTCGACGTATGCTTCTGGAATGAGGAGAAATAGGCGCGGACCGGCCTGCACCCCACCAGCTCCAAGACCGTATAGTAAGAGGCCGACCAATATCGCCTTCAATTTCCCACCTCCTCGTCGATATAGGCGGCGGAGGTGAATCTGTGAATCTCGACGGTTCTCTTCATTCGCTGAGCACGGAATACGACTCCTGCAGAGTCCGTAAGAGCCTTCCGCGGCATGAATTCAATCTTTTAGAATCCATCCTTTCAATACGGTAATCGACGAAGAATCGCTACAAATTCATTCTGAGGCAGCTCAAAGATGGACTGAAGCGGCCTGGTGCTAGCAATACTGAAGAGATCGGCGTTCGACCAGTCCGCTTCCGAATGTTTCTTTCGAAGCACGATAGTCGGATGATAAAGCGACTCAAAGTCAGAGGTAACCTCGAAACTGGCAAACACACCGAGATAATCAAACCCCTCAATCGTTCGGTCCTGTAATTCGTTGACCGCGAAAAGTTTGGTTGCGCCCAGTCGCTGCACCAGTAGGTGCTCCGCGGACGAGGGCAATTTGGCACTACACCCAGCCAAAAACAGAATGAAGACAACCGCCGTAGCCGTGATGATTCGTGAGGCAGTCATGACCTCATAAGAATGGAGCATGATCGAGCAAATGATAAACCGCTCAGGGGAACTCGACTCGCGCTTTGCGAGCATTGGTGGAATCTGCGTCAACCTCGGTCATCAAGTCCAGCAAATTTGCCGACATTCTAGGACTGGGCTTGCATGATAGCGTGAAAAAGAACTTCCCACTGCCGCTCCCTGACCCTCTCAAGGGATCAGATATTAAGGCATTTGGTCGATACGTCGGTAAAGCTACTGATTTTCCCAGATAGTTTATCGATATCAACCACATAAATAACCCTCCGCTTTCCTCCATGTGCCACCGTAAACACAACCACATAGATTTCGCGTATGGTTCATCTCGACATATGCCTTACCGTCTTTCACAAAGACCTGATATCCCTTAGGCAACGGCTTCTTCAGCGTTTGCAAATTCTTCTTCGCCATCTGAATGGCGGCTTGGCGGGGCAGGGGTGGTTGCTTCGCTTCAACAACTCCCGAAGACGCGACACACAGCGAGAGAGCTGCAAGCATTGTACATATTAGCTTCATTGTTTTTTATTTTTCTTCAACAGTACGCCGCCGTAAGACGGGCGGGGGTCCATTGGAGGCTTCAATTGTGACCGAAACACGTTTTCGTTATCGCGCACATTTGTTCCTCCAACGTTCTCGTCGGGAAGGGCGAGTACACCATGTCCCAGTTCGTGAACTATCACAGACGCACGCCCCTCAGGTGTCTCCGGAGCCTTTTCTGCAAAATTCTTCGCAATACCGCCGGGGCCGCTAAAAATCTTCCGATATGTCTCCTTGTCATAAAACAAAGGATGCGTCGGATCTAGGTATAACTTGAAGTCTCCTTTAAAACCTTCGACACCCAGCTTGTGAACCACGCCGCTTGCGTCCTTACCTGTTGGCAAGATCTTCATTGTTCCCGGGGAATTGAGGAGCATACGCCCCTGTGGCGTTGTTCTCGCGACATTGAGCGCTTCCCGTACCTTTCAGCTAACCCCCCGGGACCTTTAACGGGGTAGCCTTGGTCAAGAATTTCCAGAAGCCCAAACGGATCGTCATTGTTTACCGGATCATTGTGGCAGTATCGATAGAGATTCAATTCGGAAGAACTGAATTTCTCGGGAGCGCCCTCTCCAAGATATAGCGCCGTCTGTTGCGGGGTGAGCTTGGCGTCTTCGATTTGCTGGCCGGGGTGTGTCTCGATGAAGCGGCCCAGGCCCGGATGATAGATCCGATGGCGGTAATCGTAGAGGCCGAAGGTGTAGAGATACTCCCGCCCCGTGAAGAGGAATCGGTTTCCATAAGCGCTGGTCGAGCGCAGCTCCCCATTCGCCCCGGTTATCGTCGGCTTGCCGAACACGTCGTAAGTGTATTTTTCGAGGCCGTACTGTGAGCCGCTCAGCAGGAACTGCACATTGCCCATTGGGTCCGAATGATAATAAAGGTAGCCTCCCGTGTTTGGCTGGTTGCGCACCAGAATCTCGTCCGCCCCCGGCCCATACAGGTTCCAGGCCAGGGTTTCGGGGAAAGGGGTCGGTCCTGAGAATCTGGGCACTATTCATGACGCTTGTCTTTCAAGTGAGGCCGCCAATTCCATCTCCAACTCAGTTCGGTCATTATTCCTCGAACAGTAGCGCGTGATGCTGCTGGCATGCCCCAGAGAGAGTTCCCGCGCGATCCATTGATTCGGCACGCTCGTGCGCGTGCGGATAAGCCGGGCCAGAGCCACTTTGCGGACATCATTTCGCTTGATCGCCTTGAGCTCCGTTTCTTCGAGCCCGAGATACTCCATTCCCTGCCGTAACAACCGACCGGCTTCCTCTTCGCCATGGGAGCGTTTGATCGATGCGTCCACCTTCCCGGCCTTGCTCAGTTTCTCGCCACCTTTTTCAATCATACCCAGCACTCTTTCGCGAAAGCTGGCACCGCCAAGACACCATCCCCGGCGCAGCTTCTCGTTCTCGCGCGCCGATTGTCCTCCAACTCCTCCACTGCTCGCTCCCGCATCCTCTCCGCGTAGCGGCGGCGCCCAAATACCGTGTCTTCCAGATCCAGTTCGCCCAGTACCCGCTGCGGCTCGAACCACTCAGGCCGTCCTGCCTCGGCCGTGTAGAAGCGATAGCTGCTCCAGCGATAATCAAAAAGTCGCTCCTGCAGCGACACCATTCGTGCCCGTACCGGATTGAGATGAATGTAGTCACTCAACGTGGCGAAATAGCAGCGCTCCTCCGGGTCCACCACTACCGACTTGTATCGGCCTTGGAATAAATGCCCGCTGAGGCGGTGCCGCCGATTGAATCGGACCGTGTAAGTCGTCTGAAACCAGCGCATGCCCGCCACCAGGTTTGGCTCCGGCGTTTCCACCAGCAGATGGTAATGATTCGTCATCAAGACGAACGCGTGCACTCGCCAGCCGGTTCGCTGGCACGCTTCACCGAAGGTAGCCAGAAACCGCTCTCTATCTGCGTCATCGCGAAAAATCGCCTCCCGTCGATCACCGCGATCCAGCAAATGATAAACCGCTCCGGGGAACTCGACTCGCGCTTTGCGAGGCATTGGTGAAGTCTGCGTCAACCTCGGTCATCAAGTCCAGCAAATTTGCCGAGATTCTAGGACCGACCCCTTTTGCCTTTTGCCCTTTGCCCCATAGACTGCCCCCGCAAGTTCCGAACCTTGACCTCCGATAGAATCTCTCGCATCTCTAATCCCGATTTCGATCAGGTCGAGGTCACCGCGTCGCCATACTTCTGTTTGGCTTCTTCGGGTGAAAGGTATCTCAAACTCGGCGGCCCCCCTCCATGAAGGTGGCTCTGGAGGTGACGTTCGTTCCCAGAAACGTCCATCAGTCGGGTCCTTGAACAAAGTCTCCCAGGCACCCAACTCCTTGCTTACGGCTACCTGCTTCAGATAAGTCTTAGTCAATCGCTCAATTCGTTCGCAAGTTGCGTCGACACGAATTTCGCCATCATCAACAATCCATTTGCCGACCAATTTTTCTTCGTTAGGCTCTATTTTCATTAGTGAACAATAACCGTTGTAGCGTTTGGTGGGATGGGGCCATTGGGAACCACGAACTCTCGTGCTCCACCGGCCGTTCGACCGCCTCCTATGAACCTAGCATCCGTTCTAAGAATAGGAGATGCAACTCCAGTCTCAGCAGCCGGAAATCGGATAACGGTAAACGCTTCCGATTCGGGAATTGCCAAGCGGCGAGCAGTTTGCGCGGCACTTAAACCCGCAATGTCTTCGACTGCCGTGACGAACACATCTGCTGCGCCAGGACGTGCAAGCGTTAGGAATGGCCCGGTACCCGGTATGACGCGCGCCATCTCCCTTGGAACTGGATTCGCGACTCCCTTGGCCAGACAACGTATTCCCCCTTTAATGAGCGATGGCACAGCGGCGGCGGGCTCGACCAGGACAAGAGCATTGGGGGCCGTTCCCAAGTGAATGGTGTCTTCGGGTCCAGGTGCGTTCGCATACCTGTCGAGTGCGAAATATATCCCTATGATCGCAAATATGAGCACAGGAAATTCCCCTGAAGGGTCGATATTTACGATGGGAGAATTTGCGCCGTATCTGTAGAGGTTAATTCCGCCATTCTCGCCGATCGGATCCCTGCTCAGCCAGCGACCCAAATCAGGGTCGTAGGCACGATAAGTCGCTAGATCTAGATTGCTCTTGGCGTGGCGATACAAGCCGGTGAAATTGAAATCCGGTTTGTTGGTTCCAGTGACGGTGGTGGACTGGCCGTAGGAGTCGTAGTCGTAACGGGCCACGACCGCACCGTTACTGTCCGTCATCTCGCGGATCGAACCGAGATGGTCGCGAGTGAAAAAGGTGGCGGTGCCGTTTGAAGACTCGCCTTGCGAGTATACCCGGGTGGTCACTCCGTCGTTGGCATTGCGGAATTCGCACTTCTCCGTGCCGCACCAGACGAATTTTCTGGTGGAATTGACAAGCCCGTCCGTTTTTTCCACGATCTTGACGCATCGATTCAAGCCGTCGTAACTGAATTCAGAGCGACTGGTCGTCCCGTTGTAATTGATCGCGACCAACCGATTCGCGGCGTCCCATTCAAAAGTGCGACTGGACCCATCGCTGAGCAGGCTGCCGTTCGGGTCATATGTCAGGGTACGGGTTGTGCCGCCGCTCTGGCTCATGATCTCGTTGACATTGTTGGGAATCGCCAGGGTCGTCTTGTTTCCGACCCGTTCGGAGGTGCGATTCCCGGCGGCGTCATAGCCATAAGTGTATTGCTTGATCAGCGCGTTGGTGGTGGCGTCTTTCGCCGGCGCCGTAAGGAGCTGATCTGCGTTGTCATAACCGAGGTCAATTCGCTGAGCGTTTGCCAAGCTTGGATTGTTTTTGGTCCAGGTTTTGATCAATCCTTCAGCGTCGTAGGTATAATCGAATTGTGAGAGCATTTCGCCCGAGCTCGTCTGGTTCTTGATCTTCTGAAGTCGTTTATCCTGCGCATTGGGAAAATAGGAGTAGATCGTCGATTGTCCGCCGGGATACGCCATACCGCCGAGCCGGTTGGTGACACCGACGTAGGAGTAATTAAATGTGCCGAGATTGTTCACTTCGGAACCGACCCGGCCCAGGCTGTCAAAAGTCCACGTGTCGGAATTCGCGGTGCCGTCGATGGAACGATTAACGACACGGCCCAGTTCGTCATAAGCGAACGTAATTTTGTCATGGCCCAGAGGGCCTTTGATGCTTTCCAAGCGGCCGGCCCCGAGTTCGGGCTGTGATCCGATGGGATTGTACCCGTAAGTCGTGGTGCCAATCCCGTCGATCATCGTTTTCACCCGACCAAACTTGGGATCGTAGGTGTAACTGACGCTTGGTGTCGGCGGATTTAGCGGCTGCCCGGCCAGATCCGTGTAGCTGGTCTCTTGAATGGCATCGTCTGGAAAGTATCGGTAATTGGTGCGCTGTCCCTTCGCGTCCGTCGATGATTGCAGCCGGCTGGTGGCCCCCTGAGTGTTTGGACCACTCTGCCCCTCGAAGAGGTAATCATTGGTAGTGCCGTCAGCAAAAACCTTTTGGTAAACGCGCCCTTGAAGATCCCTGTTAAACCTTGTGATCTGATTCTTCGGATCGGTGATACTGTCGAGTGCACCGCAATTACACCAGCCAAAGGTGGTAGTGCGATTAGCCGGATCTGTGACAGAATCGAGCTGCTCGTTGGCGTTGTAATGCCGGTAAGTCCAGAGGCCTCGCCGGTCTCGACTCCCAGTCAGGTCGAGCGTCATCGCTCCCGTTACGTTGTCGGCGTATAGGAACTGCTCGTAGGTCGAGTCCGGATAAGTGACCTTCGATTTACGATCCAACGCATCGTATTCGGTTGTGACCGTGTAATTATCAGTGTCGGTTACAGTACGAATGCGCTTGAATCCGTCGTAGCCCAAGGTCGTCACCGCCGATGCGCCGTTAAAAGGCGGACTCGTAATTGAAGCGAGATATCCAGCCGGCGCTGTACCGCCGTAGGCAAAAGTGATCGTTTCATTCTTCGCATTGGTCCGGGTCAGCATTTGCCCAGAGGGATTATAGGTATAGGTCGTGACCTGCCCGGCCGTGTCCGTATCGGTGAGTGGCAAGTGCCGCGAATTGTAGGTGAACTTGCGTAGAAGGGTGTGACTGGTCCCTGTGGTCTGACGCACTTTGAGCAGGTCGACGTTATTGCCCGCGTAAACGTAAGTGGTCGAACGCCCGACCGGATCGGTCGTTTTCGTGACCTTGCCCAGGCTGTTGTATTCAAACTGGGAAAGTTGGGTCGAGCCATCCGCAAGAACTCGAGCGACCTGGGAAGGACTTCGCGGTGGTTCCTGCGTGGGAGGAATCCGATTGCCCGTCGTAGGTGTACCAAATTCGATTTTCGAGCGGCGATTTCTCGCTTCCAACAATTCCAGAGGTTGAGCCATCGGCGTTGGAAAGCCAATGAGTGATTTTGGCGCTGGTGTAAACGCCGGGGGCGACCAGCATGGCCTTCTTGTCCCAATAAAACGTGTTCGCGGAATCCAGCCCGGCGTTGGTGATTCCCACAGCGTTCGGTGCAGACCGGGTCGCTGGGAAAAATCCCGGGCGCCTGATCGCGATATTCAACCCGTTCCTTTCCTCCTAGCGGATCAGTTATCTCGATCCATCGATTAGTGCCGCTCTGCCCGCTGGCGAACGTGGTGGTCCCGTAAGGCGTGGTAAGCGAGTCGATCGAATCGGTCCCACCCAGATAGCTGAAATGCGATTGGATCCCGATCTCGATCGGTGATGGTGGCAAGATGGCCGCCTGAATACTGGAAGGTCGCAAAGCGCCCGAATGGATCGGTCACGCGCGAGATCTTCAGCGAGTTCCTCGGCGACCTCGTAGGAAATCGTGCTTGTCTGACCCAGCGCATCGCTCACCGTGATGATTCTAAAGCTCGAATCGTAGCCGATCGTCATGGCGTTGCCTGCGGGGTCAATCATCTGAGTCATGAAAATTCTCCGAGGAAAAGAAGTGGCACCATCAGTCACGCCGAAGACTTGCTTCGAGCCGTCTGACAGACGGCGTTCGTAGCTGGCGGCTCCCGTCTTGACGAGCGTCGCATGACTTTGCGCGTCAGCTTGGAAGGTCTGTGTCGAAGAATCGAAAGCAAAGGTTTCGGATCCGCCACCGGAAACATAAACAGAAGTCGACGGCAGTTGCGTAGCGGGATCGTCGCTCACGTAAGAGAGCCAATTGAAGGTCCATTTCGGCCCGAGATTGGAATAATTGAAGGCGGCCGGCTGCTGGCTCTCTTTCTGGTTATAGGTCACGATGAAATCGATCGCGGGCCCGCGTGGGGGAGAGTATCGCAACGGCCTATCCTCGATGTTCAGGCTGACCAGCATCGAGTGGACGCTGTAGCGCGCCATCGGATCCAACTCAGTTTGCGAACATTGATTGCCACCCGATTTGTGATCGTTCCGTTTGATATTCGGAGGCAGCGCGGCCGTTCCACCAACCGAAACGCTGAAATTAAAATCATAATGAACCGGCTCTGGGACGTTCCCGTTAGGAAAAAAGGTATCCTGCCGCGAGACGGTGATTCCTCCACTGGCGGGAGCACCGATCCCCAGGTTGCTTCCGACGCCAAAGGCGTCGATCGCAGCCATGGTGGTGCCTCCATCCGGGACATAACGCGCCCGATAGGTCGAGGCAGACCAATCGAAAACTGGCGGAGAGCATTGGCCATTAATGATTTGGAACGGTGCGTTGAAATGGTTCGCGCCATTATTTTCCGTGAAATGAAGGTAGTAACTACCGTCAGGGAGGCCGGGCCCGACGTTCACGTGGGCGTGGATGCTGTAACTATCGTCGTTCCAAAAACCGAAGCCGGTAACTATCCTTTGTTCGACGATCTGCGCCGACGCAGATTGAACCGGTAAGTTCGTTATGGCGACGAGGCCGAGAGAGATTTCGTAAGTAGAGGAATCTTGTTGGGGATTTCATGTTCTGGGGGGGGGTAGGATTGGGGGGATTAGAAATTCAGTGAAACCTTTGACGGTTTCTCAGTGCAAGAAAAATCTGAGAAAAAAGCGTGATTTTTTTCACGCGGGTGGAGACACACGATTGACCGGCACCGCATCCCGAAAATGAAACGGCAAATCCCGATCTTGGAATGCTAGTGGCTCATCGCTTCGCCCGCCTGCAAAACGTAAGCGTGTCCCGATTAGTTGGTTAAGACTGAGTTACCTCTCGTGGTACACCGCTTGCGTAGAGGGCGGCATGATAAATAAATTGATCGGTTTCACTGCACTTCTTCTCATCACCTCGCTGTTTACCAGCTGCGCCAACGGCCCAAGCACGACAACGACTGATGAAAGGAAAACCGACCGAAAGAAGAGCTCGATGTACGCGCGTTAAGCGCTGCGATTGCCATTTGGTGCGGCGTGGTGAGTTCCTCCCTGGCTCTCCAGCTGCTGCGCCGAGTGGTTAGTCCGTAAGCCTTCTTCCGCGGGAAATAAATCGGCCGGGCGTCGTTGCTCAACGAGCGCGATGCCCGGTCTCTTCTTGGGATGCGCGGCAAGAGCATGATAGCCGCGCGGGCACGCGAGGGTGAAGGCGCGCTGAGCAATGGGCCGGTCGGCTCGACGGAGTCTCGCCCTACCGAGCGCCACACGCGGCCGCTGGAGCGTCGGCGCGGCGAAGCTCCGTTTGGACGTGCGGAAGCCCGTCCCTCCGAGAAGCAATCGCCCGCGATTCTTGTTCGTGCGCCCCGGGCAGGATTGTGTATGATGCGCGCGTTGGACCAAACCCGGATGGAAACTCCCACCACAGCCGAGACCCGCCGCTTTTGCCTGATCCTGGTCAAGCCGTCGCATTACGACGACGACGGATATGTGATCCAGTGGTTTCGCTCGACGATTCCGTCGAACTCGCTCGCGGCGGTCTACGGCCTGGCCCGCGATTGCGCCGCAGCGCCACGTCCTCGGCGAGGACGTCGAGATCGAGATCCATCCGTATGACGAGACGAACACGCGGATCCGGCCGGATCGCCTGGCCCGGATGATCGAGGAGGCGGGCTCCGGCATGGTGATGTTGGTCGGCGTGCAATCGAACCAATTCCCGCATGCGCTCGACCTGGCGAAGCCGCTGCTGCGAGCGCGGCATCAAGGTGGCCATCGGCGGGTTCCACGTCTCCGGGACGATGAGCATGCTCGGCGGCGACGATGCCGGCATTCATCAGGCAAAGGCGATGGGCGTCTCGCTCTTTGCCGGCGAAGCGGAGGGGCGCCTGGAACAGGTGCTCCAGGATGCTTTCGCGGGAACGCTCAAGCCGCTCTACAATTTCATGGCGGACCTGCCCGGCATCGAAGGAATGCCGATCCCGCTGATCACCGCCGTCCGCGCCGCACGCACGGCGGGCCATATGACGAGCTTCGACGCGGGACGCGGTTGCCCGTTCCAATGTTCGTTCTGCACCATCATCAATGTGCAGGGCCGGAAGTCGCGCCGCCGGTCGCCCGATGACATCGAGAAGATCATCCGCGCGAACGTGGCCCAGGGATTGCGCAGCTTCTTCATTACCGACGACAATTTTGCGCGGAACAAGGATTGGGAGGCGATTCTCGATCGCATCATCTGGCTGCGCGAGGTCGAGAAGCTGAAGCTCGGGTTCCTGATCCAGGTGGACACGCTCTGCCACAAGCTGCCGAATTTCGTCGAGAAATGCGCGCGCGCCGGCGTGCGCCGGGTGTTCATCGGCCTGGAGAACATCAACCCGGAGAGCCTGGCCGGCGCGCACAAGCGGCAGAACAAGATCACCGAATATCGCAAGATGCTCCTGGCCTGGAAGGCGGCGAGAGTGATCACCTACTGCGGTTACATCATCGGCTTTCCGAACGACACGCCGGAATCGATCAAGCGCGACGTTGAGATCGTGAAGAAAGAGTTGCCGCTCGACATCCTGGAGTTCTTTTTTCTCACGCCGCTGCCGGGCTCGGAGGATCACCAGAACACTGGTCAAGGCCGGCGTCGCGATCGATCCGGACTTGAACAAGTACGATCTCAACCACGTCTGCGCGCCGCATTCGAAGATGTCGCGGGCGGATTGGGAGCGGGCCTACCTCACGGCGTGGGAGACGTACTACACCATGGAACACATGGAGACGGTCTTCCGCCGGTTGACGGTGACGAAGGGGCCGGCCAGCAATGCGCTCGTGCTCATGACCTGGTTCATGGGCGCGATTCACATCGAGAAGGTCCATCCACTCGAGAGCGGATTCTTGCGCTTGAAGTTCCGGCGCGATCGGAGGCCGGGGTTGCCGAAGGAGCCGATCTGGAAGTTCTATCCGAAATACTGTTCTTGAATCTGACGGTGAAGATGGCGAGATGGGCGGTGCTGTATTGCCGGCTGCACGAGATCTTCAAGCGGGTCAGGAAAGACCCGAAACGGTTCAAATACACGGACCTCGCGCTGACGCCGGTGACCGACCACGACGTGGACGATCTGGAGATGTTTCACAACGCCGCGGCGCAAACATTCGTCGCGCAGGAGCAGCGGCGGCAGCATGCGCGCGAGCATGCGACGGTGGCGTAGGTACGATTAAACGGAGGGACATGCTTCCGCATGTCTCATAGTTCGGACGTGCGGAAGCACGTCCCTCCGACACAGTAGCTGAGCCGCCCACCTCCGACGGCTCGACAGAGTCTCGCCCTACCAAAATGGGCTTGCGTCGGCAAGAGCTTGCTCGGCGTCGCGACTCGAGCGAAGTCGAGGAACTCCGTTGAACGCCACTCGACTTATGGCGGGGTTCCTCGGCTTCGCCCGGGATGAAACAGTTTTTTGGCGGGTACGAATATTCGTCGGCTCGAGGTCGCGGATTTGGTGGCGAAATCAACAGGCGCTCACAATGATTTGATTTCCGAGTCATCTGTTTCATCTTCTCGGCTTCCGATGAGGCGTTCGCATTTTTATTGTCCATTTTGCTTTGTTTGAATGGACGGAAGCATTCAGGCGCAGCAAAGAACTGTGCCGCCGCCGCCTGGAGAAACGCCGCTCTCGCCACGCCGCGCGCCGGCGCAGAATCCCCGTCCCAGCCCCCTGCGATCGCGATCACGCGCGAACGGCAAGATCCAAAAAAGTCTGGTCCGCATCACGGCGACCGAGGTCGAGCCGGATTACCGGGCGCCCTGGAATTCGGGCGGAATTCAGCGGGGCGTCGGCGCGGGCTTCGTCATCGAGGGCAACCGCATCATGACCAACGCGCACGTGGTCAGCAACAGCCCGCTACCTCACGGTCGAGCGCGACGGCGATCCCAACAAATATCCCGCCACGGTTCTGTTTGTCGCGCACGACTGCGATCTGGCGCTGCTCAAGGTCGCGTCGCCCGATTTTTTCAAGAACATGACGCCGCTGACGTTTGGCGGGATTCCGGAGCTCGAATCGGTCGTGTCCGCCTACGGTTATCCGCTCGGGGGCGAGCGAATGTCGGTGACCACGGGCATCGTTTCGCGGATCGATTTCCAGCTCTACACGCATTCGTCGATCGACCAGCATCTCGCGATCCAGATCAGCGCGCAGATCAATCCCGGAAACAGCGGCGGGCCGGTCATGCAAAATGCGAAAGTGGTCGGCGTGGCGTTCCAGGGATATAGCGGCGACGTCGCGCAAGGGGTCGCCTACATGATTCCCGACGCCGGTGATTCGGCGCTTTCTCAGCGACATCAAGGACGGCCAATACGACAAGTACGTGGATCTCGGGCTCACCTACATCAAGCTGCAGAATCCGGCGCAGCGCCATTTTCTTGGATTGAAGGACGACGACCGCGGCGTGCTCGTCGGGACCGTGGTTGCGGCCGGCCCCTCCGCCAAGGCCGTGCAGCCGGGCGACGTGCTTCTCGCGATCGACGATCATCCCATCGCCAGCGATGGGACCGTGGAGCTGGAAGGCGAGCGAGTCGATATGCCGGAAGTGGTCGAGCGGAAATTCAAGGGCGACAAGGTAAAGCTCGACATCCTGCGCGACAAGAAGCCGCTCACGGTCACGATCGAGCTCGGATCGGTCTGGCCTTACGCCTATCTCGCCCACGGTTACGACGTGCGCCGCGTTACATCGTTTATGGCGGGCTGTTGTTTCAGCCGCTGACGCTCGATTTGGTTGAGGCCTACCAGCCGACCGATATCCGCCTCCGGCATTATTTCGATTATTTCGTCACCGAGCAAATTTACCTGGAGCATCCTGAAGTAATCGTCCTGACCAACATCCTGCCCGATCCGACCAACACTTACCTCGCTCCCTATCGGGCCAGCATCGTGGACGAGATCAACGGCAAGAAAATCCGGACGTTGAGCGATCTGGCCAAGGCTTTTTCGGAAACGCCGGACCGTTTTGTCATCCGCATGATCGGCGACGGGCCTCCGCTCGTGCTCGATCCGAAAGAAGTCGAATCCGCGCGGGAGAGAATCAAGACGCGCTACAACGTCGTCTCGGAACAGAACCTGGAAGAACAGCCGGCCAAGCCGACGCCCGCCGACCAGAGGAAAACGTGATGCGAGCTCGCCTTTTCAACCTCGCTCTCGTCGGCGTTCTTCTCCTGCCGCTTGGACTGCTGGCGGCGCCGCCCAAGAAGGAGCCGGGCCCGGAAACTGTGGTGAAACCGAAGGAGCTTTCGCTGGTGCGGGTCAACGTCACCGGGCAAGCCTACGATTACATCCGGCCGTGGCAGAAACGGGCGCCGTTTCAAAAACGCGCGCTGGGCGCCGTGCTGGCGCAAGGCCGCGTGCTGGTGACGGCGGATCTGGTCGCGAACCAAAATTACGTGGAGCTGGAGCGCGCGGAGTCGGGCGAAAAGACGGCGGCCGACCGTGGTGGTGGCCGATTACGAAGCGAACCTGGCTCTGCTCGAGCCCGACCGATAAGAAATTCCTGAACGGTCTGACGCCGCTTCAACTGGCGCTCGACACGGTGGTCGGCGATCGCCTCGCGGCGTGGCAGCTCGAATCCACCGGCGCGCTGGTGGGCACCGAAGGACTCGTGACCACGATCCAGATGACGCGTTACCCGGCCGATCTGGGCCAGTTTCTGACCTATCGCATCAGCATCTCGATGCAGTATCGCGATAACAGCTACACCGTGCCGCTGGTCAAAAATAACAAGCTCGCCGGGTTGCTCTTGCGGTTCGACCCGCGGACCCAGGTGCTCGACGCGATCCCGGCGCCGATCATCGCGCATTTCCTAAAGGACGCGGAGACGCAGAAATATCGTGGTTTCCCGTCCGCCGGGTTCGGTTTTTTCCCGACGCGCGATCCGCAGCTGCGCAGTTTCGCGGGGCAAACCGGAAAGCCCGCCGGCGTTTACGTGACGAGCATCGAACCGGACATGCCCGCCGCGAAAGCCGGAGTTAAAAGTCGGCGATATTGTGGTCGGCGTCGGGGACAACGAGATCGATCAAAATGGGAATTACGTCGACCCGCTCTACGGGAAAATCGAGTTCACGCAATCTGATCACGGGCCGCGCTTTCGCGGCGACACCATGCCGCTCCAAATCCAGCGCGAGGGCAAGGCGATGCAGTTGGACCTTGCGCTCGAGCATCGCGCCGCCGACGACTACGTGATTCCGCCCTACACGATCGATCGGGCGCCGCTCTATTACATCCTGGGCGGGCTGGTTTTTCAGGAGTTGTCCCGCCAATATCTCCGGGAATGGGGCGCGAACTGGCTGAAGGACGCGCCGCAGCGCTTCGTCTACAAAGACCGATTTCAATCGGAGCTTTATCCGGAAGGAAACCGCCGGGTCGTGGTCCTGACTCAAGTCCTTCCGGCGAATAGCACGATCGGCTACGATGACATCGCCTATCTCACCGTGACCAAGGTCAACGGCAAGGAAGTGAAATCGCTGGCGGACGTGGCGGAGGCCGTCAAGCAGCCGCTGGACGGTTTCATCAAGGTCGAGACGGAAGAAGATCCGAAACAGATCGAGCTCGAAGCCGCGCAAGTGGGGCAGAAGCCGGAGGCTTGCAGCAGAATTACGGGCTGCCTTCGTTGCAGCGGCTGGAGTAGCGGGGACTGGCCGGTTTTGGTAGGGCGACGCTCTGCCGAGCCGCTATCGTCGCGACACGACAGACGCGTCTGCGGCTCGACGGCGTCTCGCCCTACCAAAGAGCGTGTTCAGCGTCCGGTTTCGGCAAACGCACGCCGTCAGCCGCCTTACTTCTTATTTCGCCTCGGATCATGTTTGCCGGCGGCCTCTCGCGTCCTCATCCTCACGGTCTGGCTGACGAGTCTCGCTCTACCGAGGGCTCCGCCGCGGCTGCGCCAAAAACTTCGCGACCTCCGCCGTGTAATCCTCGAACGGATTTCCCATCACGAGGAAATCGCGATTGTCGCACGCGATCGAGTCCCAATTGATCACGTAAGGTTGCTCGCTTTTCTGAAACCACGCGACCGCCTGGGCGCGGCCGGCCGCCCGCGTGTTCGCCGGCGGATGAAAGCTCGCCTCGTTCCGGCGCACGCTGTTGTTCCATTCGCCGATCCGCTTCGCCGGGTTCACGCCAAAGAACAGTCCCTTCTCGGGATCGATGTTGTGATACTCGAGGTCCAGACTCTGGAGCCACGGATCGTCCCAGCCGAGCCCCTCGGATTCCATGAACGTTTCCAGCAGCCATTTCTTGGTGATCCAATCCACGCCGCCGATGAGCGACTCCGGCTTGTTGCCCAACGCTTCGAGAGTGAAACTCCAGCTCTCGAGGAGCCAATCGGTTTCTTCGTTCGCGCCGCCGAGGTGTTGGCTGCGCCAGCTCGTAGAACTGCCACTGAATGTCGAGGCCGCCGATGGTCTTGCCGTTTTCCAGCCGCACGATCCAGGCGCCCGTCGGGTCGCGGGAAATATCGCGCGTGCTTTGCACGGCGTCGCTCAGGCTGAGATTTTTGGGCAGACGCCCATCTTCGAGCAGCGACAGGACGCAGGCCGTGGTCCCAATTTTCAGCGCGGTCGCAAACGGACTCATGTTGGAATCGCCGATGAGCAGATGGAGCCGGCGGTATTTCCGGTAATCGGCCAGCGGCTCGTCGCGCGCGTTGATGATGGCGCGATTGAATTGCACCCACTGGTAGATGTCGTTCACGATGTGGTCGGCGCGCTGGCTGAGTTGGAAATCGACGTGGACCTCCGGCTGCGGGAGTTGGAAATCGAACGCGAGCGGGTTCGCCTGCCCCACCCGGCCCGCGCCGGTGAAAATTTGGCGCGTGGCGAGAAAGGCGAGCAGCGTGCCGAGCACGGGCGGCGTGAATTGCGCCTCGCGTTTCATCAGATAATTCTCGTGGCAGCCAAAGGTCGCGCCGGTGTTGTGATCGATGTTGTTCTTGATGAACGAAACGCGGTCCGCCGCGCCGAGCGACTCGAGGGCCGATTGCAGCAGCTGGTCGCCCGCGACGTCGTAGGTCACCACATCGCGCAGAGTGCAGGCACTCCGGCGACGCGTACTCGATGTGGCCCATGTCGAGATAGAGGCGGCCGCCATTGAGGAGAAAGCCGCCGTTGCCCGGCGGTTCCTCGTAGTCCCGATAATGCAGGTCGATCGCGCCCGCCTCGCGCCTTCCGGAAAAGGAAATTTTTAACTCTCACCGGCCAGGCGTCGGTATGCCCGCGCCCTTCCTCTCCGCTGACGAGGCAACCGTATTCCGTTTCGATCCCGGCGACGCGATCCATTGAAGCAATTAGCGATTTAGCGACTTAATGACTTGGCGATTGAAAATCATCCAATCGCCGGATTGCTCAAATGTTTAAATTCCGCTTGAGTTTCGACGTCGCGCAGAAGGCAAACCACAAGCCTAACGACCATGAAAGACTTCGCCGTTCGGAGCCCCGGCGCAAAAGTGGGGGGGCTCGTCTATTTCGGCCGGATGCTCGACAAGATCCGGGTGCACGCGAAAGGCGAGCTGCCAGCCGACTATCAAGCCAAATCTGGGCAGGGGCTTTGACCGATCGTGTCGTTGACCTGCTGCAAATCGATTACGACTCGCTGGCCTGGCGGGTCAAGGAGGGCGGAAGCGACCAGGAGATTCTCGACTGGTGCTTCTCCAGAGGGCGGAGGCCGGCGGAGGGCGAAATCCACATTTGGAATGAGTTCATGCGGAAACGGGGTTGGAACGACGAACTCTCCGAGACCTTGACCCGCCGCAAGAAAGAGGCCGGCATGGCCGGACGCTCGGAAATCCGAACGATGTTCGAATTCATCGACGCCGACGAAGGCCGGGCGATTGGCCCGGGACTGTAGCCGTTCGAGCACTGCACGCCTTAATGAGGCGCGGTGACGGCCGGCGGCGGGGGCGGCTGCATTCGGTAATCGATGAATTTCCAGAGCCCGGCAACGATCAACACGACCAGCGCGCTGGCCAGGAAAACTCTTCCGCGCGAAGGGGGCGCCAGCGGGCCAGGCGCGGCGGGCATCGACGAGCTACTCCGAGAGCGTATCGATCCGTTCCGCGAGGTCGAAGTCGAGCTCGGTCAGGCCGCCTTTGCTGTGCGTGGAAAGAATCAGGCGCACCTTGTTGTAGCGAATGTCGATGTCGGGATGATGTTCCTCATCCTCGGCCACTTCCGCGACTCCATTCACAAAATCGATCGATTCGGAGAAGTCGTCGAACTCGAAGGTGCGTTCGATGTGTTTCTTCTCCAGCTCCCATTCCGGGATCTTTTTCAGGCGCGCTTTCGCCGCGTCCGCTTTCAGCAAATCAGCCATAACCGGGAACGAGTAACATCCCCAAACCGTTTTGCAATGGGGAATCGCGCAGGCTTTTTTAGACAGCGCGAGCTTCCAGCCGCGACCAGCCGATGCAATCTGGAGCTGCCGCTACTTGGCAGCCCAGGATTTTCCGGAGATTTTTGGCGGAATCGAAGGTTTCGACCGCGCAATCGCGCGCGTGCTTCGAGAAGACGCGGCCAATTCGCGAGGACCTCACGCACGGCCGCTTCCGCCTCGCTCAGGTCGCTGACGAAACGGAACCCGCTCTCGGCTGGCAAATATTTTCGGGCGCCGGTGTCCTCGGTGATCACAGGCCGCCCGAGCGCGAGAAACGCCGCGGCCCGGTCGCTCAACCACCCTGTGCGCCAGGCCACGTCGACGCCTTTGATCGCCGTGAATTCGCCCGAAGCGCCTCGCCAGGTAACGTCGATAGCGCCGCGGCGTCCGCGCGACGCGATGCGGAGAAACGACGCTGCCAGCCGCGCTCCCGCAATCGCGCGATCTCCGGATCGTCCGGCGTTCAGGTTCATGGCGAGCTCAAAGCGAGCCTCCGGCACGCGGCGCGGCAAATCCAGATAAGGCTCGAAAGCGAACTTTTTCGAGAGATCCGGAAACTCGCCGTCCACCTCGACTCCCCCTCCCCAATACCATTGCCCGATGGTCGAGAATTTTGCGGTCTTCGGGCGCGGCTGCGGCTGAAGAAGCTCGGTATCGGCCAGCGGATAGAAGGTCCGCCACTGTAGCCGCCGCCCTGGGGGCGGCGCATCGGTCGACGCGGACAGCATCGCTATTCGTTTTCGCTTCGCGCAGCGAAGCGGCTCCAGGGGGCAAAGCGGCAACCGGCAATCGGCCGCGTGGACATTCAGTCCGATCGTCCAGAATTCGTGGTGATACGACTGGCCCATCTCCATTTTCGTCATCCAGAAAAAGATTTCGCTCGGGTCGAGGTCGCAAAAAATCCGGCGCTCGAACTCCAGGAGAAACGGAGGATGAAGCGAGTAGCTCAGGTTGAGCAGCGTATTGGGACCCGCCAGGCGCTCGAGCAGTTCGCGGCGCGACATGCCGATGCAACGCATTCTGTGCCAGCTCGTGCGCGTCGTTGGCCGGTGTTCTGGTAAAGCAGGCAATAACGTCCCTGGAGCCATGCTCGCGCAGGCGCCGCTGGAAATTGCGAATGCGCGCTTCATCTTCCCGCGCGTCCGCTGTGGCCGGCAGCAGTTCCAGCCAGACCGCGTCGAGACCGAGCCGGCGCAAGCCCAGCATCCATTGCAGCGGCACGGAAAAATTGCCGCCGCCTTCCGGATATTTCGCGGCAAAGCCGCAGCCGAGAAAGATCGTCACAGGCAGAGATTCGTCTGTCTCTGAGTTCTGCTCAAGCCGGCGGGTGCCTGTCATTTGACGGCCTATCCATCATCCGCTAATTAGCATCCGCGTCGCACCCGTAGCTCAACTGGATAGAGCATCTGACTACGGATCAGAAGGTTTGAAGTTCGAATCTTCACGGGTGCGCCATGTTTCGAGACACTGTCGCCATTGTGTCGCCCTTTCCCATCGCCTTTCAAAGAATCCCTTGCCCGGTTGGTCGGGCGGAGTGAGCCTTGTTTGGCTATGGAGCGAAGTTGGATTGCTGGAGTCCGGACTGGGGCGAGAGCCTCGGCCGCAGGTCGTTGGCCCAAGTTTTGTCAATCAGGCAACCGCATTTAGCCGATGAACCGTTTCGCGCATCTCCTGAATGAGAGCGGTCTCGCATTACGGCGGTCGCAACCGGAAATCCTCCAGATCAACGTGGGCAAACTCTGCAATCTGACGTGCACGCACTGCCACGTGAACGCCGGGCCAAAGCGCAAGGAAGTGATGTCGCGCGAGACCGTCGACAGCATCCTGGATTGGTTCGCCGCGACAACGATCCCGACGCTCGATCTAACCGGAGGCGCACCAGAGATGATTCCCGATTTCCGTCACGTCATCGCGCGTGCCCGCGCGCTGACACCGCGCCGGCGGATCATCGATCGCTGCAATCTCACTATCCTGCTCGCCCCGGGATACGAGGGACTCGCCGAATTTCTCGCGGAAAACGAAGTCGAGATCGTAGCGTCGATGCCCTGTTACTCGGCCGAAAATGTGAATACACAGCGTGGCGAAGGTGTGTTCGACCAGAGCATCGCCGCATTGCAACTTCTCAACCAGCTCGGTTACGGCCGCCGTCCCGAGTTGCCGCTTCACCTCGTTTACAATCCAAACGGCGCTTTTCTCCCGGGGCCGCAGGCAGAACTTGAGAGCAGCTACAAAAGGGAACTCGAAGCGCAGTTCGATATTGTCTTCAACAATCTGTACACGATCACAAATCTGCCGATCGCACGCTTTGCGAGCTGGCTACGGCACGAAGGAAAGTACGAGGCCTATCTGGAATTGCTGGTGGACGCATTCAACCCCGCCACTGTCGAAGGCCTGATGTGCCGCAACACAATTAACGTAAGTTGGCAGGGCGAAGTGCACGACTGCGACTTTAACCAGATGCTTCATCTGCCGCTTGGCGCAAATGGCCGTCGCTACCTCTGGGAGCTCGATCCCAAAGCGCTCGTCGACACTCCGATCGCCACCGGAAATCATTGCTTCGGTTGCACGGCGGGCTCCGGTTCAAGTTGCGGCGGAGCTCTCGCCTAAGGCAAGTCGCATCCAGTCCTGCTTACATCTCGAGATCAGGGAACGCGACCTTCGCCCGTGCCCAACTCATCTCGTCATCCACATCTTCGAGCGGCTGCAATTCCTTCCATGGGATGCGCTCTTCGCGCAGCCTCTGGCGCGTCTCGTCAGCGACCGCGGCCGTGCCCCAGGGTATCGCGCTAAAAACTCGCTCCAAGGGGCGGCGAAGTCCGAGCAGGCAGTAACCGCCATCGAGCGCCGGAACCAATACGGCGCTGGCGTCGCTTTCGCGTAACAGCTTATTCGCTTCAAGAAGGCGCGCCGTGGTGAGATACGGACAATCGCCGCCGAGAAAAACCAGCGGCGCGCAGCTTATCGCAAAATGCGAGTGCATCGCAGAGTTAAGCCGACTCCCGAGATCACCGTCAGGTTGCGGCCAATAGCCATGCACCGTTCCGAGCCAAGTCCGCATCTCGTCGGCCGCATCCGCCGGGGTGAAATGAATGGACGTCCTCCAGTCCCGGGGGATCTGCCCGATTTGATGTTCGACCAGATGACGGTAAACCCGCGCGGCCTCGGCGGTGCCAATCGCCAGCGCGAGGCGGGTCTTGACCTCTCCTTCGCGCGGCGCTTTCAGCATCAGCGCCACCGTGATCCGCGAAATAGCGTCTTCTCGTTGGGGCGGCAACGGTTTCACGGCGGCAAAGTCTGGATCGGCCGCGGCTCCCGGTCGGGGCTTGGCCCATCCGGAAGACGCCACTCACGTTGCGCGCGAAAGGGCATCGCCCAGAGTCGCGTGACAGTCAGCTCACGTTCGTCGCGATAGGGAGCGACGCCGATTTCGATTTCATCCTGCGCAATATCCACCCGCAACGTCCGGTGCAGGCGATCCCAAAACGAGAAGATCGTTCCCCAGTTCGAATCGGTCTCGCGCCGCACGATGGAATGATGAATGCCATGCATGCGCGGCGTGACGATGAGGCGATTGAGGGCGCGCTCCAGCCCCAGCGGGAGGCGCCAGTTCGAGTGATGAAAAAGCGAGGCCGCCTCAAAGCAGATCTCAAACACAAGCAGCGTAATCGGGGCAACGCCGAAGACGATTACGGCCACGATCCGAAAAGGAATCGAAGCGACAATCTCGCCAAAATGAAAGCGCGCGGCCGTGGTCACGTCGAGGTCAAGATCGGTATGGTGGACATTGTGGAAACGCCAGAGGACCGGGACCGCGTGCGTGGCGTAATGCCACCAATAGTAAGCCCAATCCATGTAGACAAATCCGGCCATGCCCGCGAGCCAGGATGGCGCCGAGACCCAGTGAAGCAGCCCGATGCCGCGCTGCTCTGCCCACCACGCCGCGGCGAGCGGAATCGGGATCAACGCCAACCGGAGCAATACAAAAGCGGGCGCCGAGAAAACGAAATTACACAGAGCGCGACGCCATGCGGAATAGTGCTGCCTGCGCAAAGGCCGCCGCGTCTGCCTCCAAAGCAGCATAAGAAGCAGCGCGATGAAAATCGGATTGCCAAAAAAATCGAGCAACGGGATCGGTTTCACGCGCGATGGGCCGCCCGGCCCTCGCCGGCGGCGTTCTTGGAGCGATTGCCCGCCATCCGGCCATGCAATCGTCGATAAAGCCGGTGCAGGGCTTCGATCCGCACACCGCCTACATAGAGCACGAGGATCAGCGCGTAAAAGGCGGTCGTGCGATAAGGCCCGAGCGTTTCGTAACGGCGGGGGCTGCTCACGATCGCGTCCCGGAGCTGCCGCATTTTGCCCACGCCGCGCAAGCGCCGGTAAAGCTCGGCGTCTTCCAGGATTGGCACTTGGGGAAACCCACCCACCGCTTCGAAACTCGCTCGCCGACAGAAGATGCCGTGATCGCCCAGCGCGAACCCGAAGACATCCACCCCCACATTTCCCAGCGAATCACTCACCCGATAAATCCATTCGCGTCGCGGAAACCGCAGACGGAAGCAGCCGCCCGCCAGCCGCGGATCGGCCAGCATTCGCCCGATCGACTCAATCGCGCGCGGGGGCAGCTCCGAGTCCGCATGCAGAAACCATAATATTTCGCCGCGCCCGACGGCTGCTCCCGCATTCATCTGTCCCGCCCGGCCACCGGTTGCGCTGATAACACGGTCGGCCTCTCTTTCGCTGAGCCCGACGGTTCCATCCTCGCTGCCACCGTCGACCACGATGATTTCCGCCGCCGGCGCCTCCGCTCGCAGATGGCGCAGGAACGAGGAGATCAGCGCTGCCTCGTTGAGCACCGGAACGATGATCGAGAGCGCATGGGATTGCTGATTGCTCATCTCAGAATGATTCGTTGCTCATCTTAATCGCACCGCGACAAGTCCGCGATCCTCGGCAGCGCCGGTTCGTTCTCAAGAGAACATAAATTGCGGCGGGAAACACGGCTCATTCGGGCGGGCGGCCCGATATTATTGCGGGAGTTGAACCGCCGCCCGTTTCATTAATGAAGCCCGACGATACAAATGGAAGTCTGCCGACAGCGGAGCGACCGTTTCGCGTCCTCATCATCGCCGGATCCGACCGTCGCCAATACAACTGCCCGGGAGTCGACTCGAAGGCGCGCACGCTGATGTTGCGCATGGCGGAGCAGCTGCCGCAGGAATGGGAGATCGATTACGAAGATCTCGGCAACGTCTACGCCCGCGCCCGCATTCAAAGTTGCAACGCCTGCGTCTCCACTTCGATGGCTCTTTGCGTCTGGCCCTGCAATTGTTACGAGAAAGGGAACAAGAAGGAGCCCGACCTGATGTGGGACCTCGACCTCTACGCGCGCCTCGATCTGGCGGACGCGTGGGCTATCATCGCCCCGATTAATTGGTATGCGCCGACCAGCAACCTTGAAACTGATGTTCGATCGCCTGGTCTGCATGAATGGCGGAAATCCGCGCGAGGAACTGATCGAGCACAAGAACCCCGAGCTGGCCATGAAACTCGAGCACACGTCCCAATGGGAAGAGTTGAGTCTGAATCATCTCGAAGGCCGAACCGCCGGTTTTTTTTGTTACGGCGATGGCGGAGGTGACGAGCTCGATCAAGAGGGCCGGCCGAAATTACTGAAGCACGAGCACAAACATTACTTCAACCCGAATGAAGAGCCGTTCGAGAACGACCGCGACAGCTATGCTCCGCTGGTGTGGCAATGCCGTTACGGCGGGATCGAAGTGCCTGACGAGCTTTGGAATTATGTCGAGTTCGGCAAAGGCGAAAAGTACAGCGAGAATCAGGCGGAGGACCTCCCTCGCCATGCCAACGCTTTGGAGGAGTTCGACGCATGGACGGGCCGGTTTGCCGGGTTCGTCGCGGGCAAAGGAAAAGTCGAGCCAGGCAGATAGCGGGCGTTCGGGTATAAAGCGCCAGGCCATTTCCTGCGCGACGCGCAGCTCGCCTGGCGAGAAATCCGAATGCGCACCGGCCATCCGCCAGAAGGATCTTCGCCCGCTGAACAACAACAACTCGGCTTGAATCAGGATGTGACCCTCTCCCCAAAAAAAGGCGAGGGAGAGAAGCTGCGCGAGTAGTGGTGGCCTTGCAGTTCGGGAGCCACTGTTTGCGATGAGGCCCCCACCCCCCGGACTTATTTGACGGTTCGCGAGCCACCAGACGCGATCTGCCACGCACGGCTCACCGTGCGCCATGGGGAAAGCCCAATCCATCCCTCCTGCGCGTTTCGGGAGCCTGGCGAGCCCGCAAGCGCAGCGACCAAAGCGGTCTAACGACCCGGTCGGTCGGCCATCCTCGTCATATTGTTATCCTGGTGTTCCTGCAGCCTGGTAATTTCTTGCGTGCTGATTTTGCGCGTCTCCCCCATCGTCTTCCCGTCCGCTTCCGGTGCCACCTGCCCGGTTATGCTTAGACCCGCGCCGACAACTACCCTCAAAGCCACTCCGCCGCCGGCGAACTTTTCACCCGGAACAGCTGCAGCCGCGACCTTCTTCGTCCCTGCAGCGACGACTATCGCGTAACGGTTGCCTTTCATTCCTCCGAACGTCGAGTTGAACTGCACGACATAATCGCCGGGCTTGAGATTTGCGGTCGCGAAGGTTCCCGCCGCATTGGTTACGCCTTTGAAAGCGGCTTTGCCGCCGGCATCGGAAACGGTCACGTTCAGCGGAGGAACCCCGCCGTATGCCATGCTGGCGGCGAGGAGGGCAAAAGACAGGAGAGCGCCGCGGATCAGATTCTTCATTGCGAGGATGGTGGCGGCGGGGCGATGGATGTCGAGTCCAAAACCGGAACAGGGTCAAGCGTTAAGACAAGCCACCCGCCGCAACCAGCCTTCGCGGGGTCTACAAATGGGTGCCCGTTTGCGACGCGGGCCGCGGGCGCTTTGTTGCGCTCGATCTCGGCGGCTTTCGCGGCGGCGCTACCGGGTCCGGCGTGGGCGTAGGCTTGGTTTTCACAGAATTCAGAAGCGCCTTCGCCGGCGGTTTCGGTGGACGTTTGTGAGTTTGCGTCCGGTCCGAATGACCTGGCCGTTCACATACTTGTAGCCATCCGAATGAATCCATTCGCCCTTCACATAATTCCAGCCTTCCATTAATGGAGACGGGGAACGATTTGGCGGGCGGTGTCGGCCTTAGCCGACGGCTTTTGGACTCTTGGTGTTCTTGCTCGGAGTGCGATCGGCACGTCGGTGTCGAAAGTCGCGCGTGTAGTCGAGCATCGCAAGGCGTACGAATATTCGTGTCATGATTTAGTTTACTTTTCTCCCTGCTGGAGAAGTTCTTTCGTGTCCGTAGATTCCGTTCACACTTTGCCCCGGCCATCGGAATGCTGATCAATGCGACGATGCGGCGGCTGTTTTCACATGATTTTCGTTCTTTCTCTTGGTTCTTTTTTTCGTTTTGTTACCGTCATCGAGTGACGGAATGCAGTCCGTTCTTTCATGGCAGGTTTTCTCACAAACCGGTCTGAAAGTCCTTAGGAGCGGCTGAATTTTTCTGAAATTTGTGAAACTCGCGATCAGATGCTGCGCCTCGCGCCGCGTTTACGAGTTCGGCGATTTCCGCCTGGACGCAGGAAAACGCCTTTTGTGGCGGGCGGACGCGCAGGTGCCGCTGACGCCGCGGGTTTTCGAGACGCTCCTCTATCTGGTCGAGCATCACGACACCGTGCTCGACAAGGAGCGCTTGATGGAGGCGGTCTGGCCCGATTCCATCGTCGAAGAAAATAATCTCACCCAAAACATCTCAACCCTGCGCCGCGTTTTCGGGGAAACACCTGGTTCGCATCACTACATCGTCACGGTGCCAGGCCGCGGTTATCGCTTTGTCGCCGACGTCAAAATGCGCGAGGCCGAGACAGGCCCGCAGCCGCTGGGAAATACCGGAGGCCGCAATCGCGCCCGCACGAGAACGAGATCCGCAACAGGTTGCATTCGGTCGCCCAGCCAGATCCCCGCCACAGTTTCCGGCCAATCTTGCTGGCGATCGCAGCCGTGCTGGTGCTGAGCGCTGCCGCGCTCTTTTTCTGGCGCGGCCGAACGCAAAATCCACCTGAAGCGCCGGCCAAGATTCCATCGGCAAGATTGTCCTTCCCGAAAAAAGCATCGCCGTGCTGCCGTTCGCCAATCTCAGCGCCGACAAGGAGAATGCATTTTTCACCGAGGGAGTGCAGGACGACATTCTGACCGCGCTCGCCAAGTTCGCCGATCTCAAGGTGATCTCGCGGACGAGCGTCGCGAGTTATGTCGCCGGTCCGAATCGGAATCTGCGCGAGATCGGCCAGGAGCTGGGGGTTGCCAATATTCTCGAAGGAAGCGTGCGGCGCGCGGGCGGGAAAGGTGCGCGTCACGGCCCAGCTGATAGAAACGCGCACGAACACGCATCTGTGGGCCGAAACCTACGATCGCGAGCTGGCGGATGTCTTCGCGATCCAGAGTGATATCGCCCAACGGATCGCGACCGCTCTGCAGGCGAAACTCGCGCCGGAAGAAAAAGCGCGTCTTGATGCCAGACCCACTGCGAACTCGGAGGCCTACGTGCTTTACCTGACGGCGCGAGGGACGGAAAATTATGCTCGAGGCGGAGAAAATCTACATGCAAGCCATCGCGCTTGATCCAGGGTTCGCCCTGGCTTACGCGCAGGCTTCCATTCTCAATAGCGGGTTTTCCGTCGATGATCGGGCGCGCAAGGCGAGAGCGCGCGCCCTGGCCGAGGAAGCTCTGCGACTATCGCCAACTTTGGGCGAGGCGCACATGGCTTTAGGTCTTTGCCTCTATTGGGGGGAGAAGAATTACGACGCAGCGCTTAAGGAGTTCGAGGTCGCCGCGGCGACTTCTCCCAATAACGCCGAGATCTACGGTTACATTGGTGGAATTTATCGCCGGCAGGGACGCTGGCGCGAATCGATTGCAAGCTTCGAACGCGCTCGGTCGCTCGATCCTCGCAACCGCGGCATCGCTTTCATGGCGGCCAACAATTACCTTTTTGTGCGAGACTGGGCCGCCGCTTCCGCTGGTTTCAATCGCGCGCTGGCGATCAAGCCGGATTTCGTGCTTCCCAAGATTGGCCTTGCTTACCTGGAAGTGTTTCGCAATGGCGACCCCGCTGCGGGCAGAAAAATCCTGGAAAACATTCCTGCCAGCGCTGACTTCAAGGGAATGGTGACTGTGTCACGCTGGGACTTGGCCATGCTGGAGCGGGATTATGCCACAGCGGAAAAGATTCTGACTGAGGCTCCATCGGAAGATTTTTCTCCAGCCGGCGACGCCCCGAAAGCATATTACCAGGGCCGCATTGCCCGCGCTCGCGGCGACATCGAATCGGCCCAGCGCTATTTGGACGCGGTCAGGGCAGAAGCCGAAAAGCGGGTGCGCGACAATCCCGACGCTGCCGAGCGCCATGGCTACCTTGGATTGATCTACGCCTACATGCAGAGGAAGGAGGATGCCATTCGCGAAAGTCGTCGAGCCGTCGAACTCGATCCAGAAAGCCAAAACGCATTTCACGGCGCCAAGCACGCGGCCAATCTGGCGCTGGTCTATTCACTCGTGGGCGAGCCGGACCAGGCCATCACGCTGATTGAGCGTCTGCTCTCCACTCCCGGTCCGTTCGAGTGTTCGGATTATCCGTATAACATGACGCTCGCTGATCTTCGTCTGCGGTGGGAATGGGATCCGCTGCGCAACAATCCGCGTTTCCAGAAAATTCTTGCCGGACCGGAGCCTAAAACTGTTCTGACTCCTCGGTAAGACTGGAAACCTAAAGTCGACAACTGTCTGCGGCTATTTTTCTCGTCGCGCCTTGCGAGCGGCCTTGTCTAATCGGTTCACAACGCCCTGCCAGTAGTCAAATTTCTCGTCGTCATGAACTGTCCGCAGAGGCCCTTCGTGGTTCGTAAAGTAGAATCGCCCTAACTTCCTGGCAGCTTCGATATCGCCGTTTTCCGCTTTCTTTGCGCACACTTCTCTCTCACGCGCCGAAAGATAAAATGCATTAGCCGGTGTTCTGGCAGCAGCTATCTGAGCAGGCGTCAATATTACCCGCTCTATCGTGACCCGGGCCCCCGGTCCGCTTGGCGCAGTTGACGCCGCGCAGCCGACTAAGCCATTCAGACAAACGAAAACGGGTAGACATCGCCACATAGGGGTTGGGGTGAAGGGACGCAGGAACGAGTATTGGGGGACGCGATTGGCGCGTCCAGCAAATCTATCCTATCCCTCGATTGCCGTCGAGTGCCCTCGCGACTTCGCTATTTCTCCCGCACGATTTTCTGCACCGGGGAGGTCGTGCCGTCTTTGTACGTCACCTGCACGTTCGCAAATTCGGCATCGGCTCGGCACGGCGAGATAGGGCAGTTCGTCTCCGACTTCATACATCTTGTCGCTCGGCTTGAACGTGAAAGTCCGGTCGAGCGTGTCGCTGTTCAGCGAATAGCGGATTTCTTTGATGATCGGGCGATACGACATCAGACGTCGGTGAAATAGAGCAGCACTTTGCCGTCGTAATCGCGAAAGATCAGCCACGAGCCGGCGGTCATGTTGAGCATCATTTTTCCCTGCGCGAGCTGCTCGTCGCCGGTGGAAAACTTGAGCGTGTAGGGGCCGTTCGTCTTCTCGTTTTTGTCCACGTATTTCACCTCGATCGTGTGCTCGCCCGGCGCGAGGTTCGGCAGCGGCAGATGGGTATTGATCATCGGCAGTCCGGTCTGCGCGATTTTTGTATCGGAAGATGGCCGGTGGATTGAAAATCGCCTTTCCCATCGAGCTTGTAGAAAAGCTCCTTCGCCTTGAAATCGGTCAGGGTGAAGATGACGGCCCAGCCGCCGCCGCTCAATTGCGCGGTCAGCGTGACCGGATTTTCGAGCACCCTCTCCGGCGTGCTGATCAGCTTGGCCCAACGAGCCTCGGCGGCTTCGATCCATTTCTGCGCCTCTTTCTTATCGAGGAAATATTTCTCGAATTTCCCCGCGGCATGCGCTGCGCGAAATTTCTCGAGCCACTCCTTTTCCGCGCGCTGGTCGGCGAGCGTCTGGTCACCCGCGCCGCGCCTCGGAAAATTCCTGGCTGATCAGCCACGCGAGCGGGCCGAAGTCGGGGTTGGTCGGCGGCGAGCGTCTGCAGTTTCGTCAGGCGCGCTTCGCCGTCATCGAGCAGGGCGAGCGCAGTCTGGTAGGAAACCGTCTGCGGCTTGAGTTTGTCGCCAAAATAGCGCATCGTCTTCGACGGCGCCGGCTTTGCCTTCCGCCGATTTCAGCATGGCGGAATAACTCATGCCATGGATCGAGCGCTTCGAGATTGGCGGAAAGATATTCGGCATATTCCTTGCGCGCGGCGGCGAAATTGCCGCCGAGCTCGTGGATCCGCGCATTGTGATAATGCTCTTCCGGCGTTTTCGCGTTCGGTGATGAGCCCGCCGTTCAAGGAGAGCGATTCGAAGCGTTGCGCGATCTTGTCCAGCGAGGCCGTCGTCTCACCCTGGCCCCGGATCAGCCACATCACCATCAACGCGACAAAAACCAGCAGCGCCGCGATTCCCCAGGCCCACCGTTTTGCGCCCTTGCGCAGCTGAGTTAAATCGTCACGAAGTTTCAGGACGCCGGCTTCGAGCGCTTCGCGGGTCGCCAGCGGATGAAAGAGATGCGTGTCGACCTTCAGGACACCTCGATAGGCCGCCTGCAACTGACGCAGTTCGTCCGGTTCCGGCTCGTGCGGGTCGATCGGAAAACTCTCGTCCATGAAAAGGTACCAGACCTTTTTTCCCTTCTTCCGGGCATAGAGAGCCTCGTATTGCGTGTAACTGACCCGGCCAAACTCTTCGTCGGGAGTGGGCGGTTCGGCGCCGTAGCACTGGCCGATGAGCTGGACGACTCCTTTGCATTGATCGATCTGCTGACGCAGCATCTGGCGCAGATCGCCCCCTTCTGTTCCGAAAATGTCCTGCCAAACAGGTTCGTAACCCAGAAAAGTGAGGGTGTTGGCGACGAGCTGCCGCGCGCTGCGCAATTCTTTGCTGACGGAGGAAATGAAAATGGTGGGACGTGGTGACATCGTGGAATGAGAGCTAGCAGTTCGGCCGGGGCCTTTGCAAGCCTCGAACAATCAGCGCCAATCGCTCAAAGACGGCTGGGGTCCATGATCTTTGCGCAAGCGATTTAGACGTCTCGGGCGCGCACTCTAAAATATTGACGTTCAAGAGGGACAACTTCATCCTCCCCTCTCGCCATGCCGCATCAGGCCACTTCCAGTCACGAGCAGGATCTGAACTTCGCCCAGAGCATTCTGAACGCGAATAGCGCAGCCGCGGCGGAATTGCGCCGCCGATATCACGGCCGGCTGGTGGGCGTCCTTTGCTCTCGAGGCGCAAGTGCCACCGAAGCCGAGGATTTGGTCGCCGATATCTGGTCGGACTGCTTTGCCGCTCCGGCCAATCGGCAGACACTTCTCAGCAAATATCAAGGCCGATGCGCGCTCGAATCATGGCTTTTGACCGTAGCCACGCACCGGCTGATCGATTTGAAACGCCGGCAAACTTTCCGGGTCGAAGTCCCACCTTCCGATCGATCTTCGGAGGATTTTTTTGAGAGACGCCCGCAGCCGGAATCGGTTCCACGGGAAGAATCGCTCCTGAAATTGCTGCGGGCCGCGATTCGAAACGCCTTCGCCAGAAGAGACTCCGAATCTGTTTTGATGCTGAAGCTTGTCCATCTCCATCAACTGACGCAGCGAGAAATCGCCCGCATGTGGGGCTGGCATGAATCGAAGGTGAGCCGCGCGCTCGAGGTCGCCCGCGAGAGCATCGCGCGCGACATCATGCTGGAGCTAAAACGGGCGGACCCGTGGCTCGAACTGCGCTGGGAGGATTTCCTCGAGCTTTGTGCGGGTTCGGCGGACGGGCTTTTCTGAGCCGGAATATTAATTCGCAAAATGCGCCAGCTTATGAGTCTAAGACAAGAGGTCGAAACAACGCTGGGGCCACTGTGAGCTTGGATGCCGCGCCGCCGTTCGTTCTTTCGCTCAAATGCGAAATGAAAATGTAATTTTTCACCCTTAAGGTATGCCGATCCATCTCTTACTCACTCGCGCCTGTGAATGACGATTTCCAAATCCTGTTCGAGCTCCTGGAGGATCCTGCCCAGGAAGTCACCGGACGTATCGCCGCCGCCGTTGCCGGCCGATCTTCGGGAAAAGGTCGCCAGGTTTGCGGCGGGGAAGTGCTCCGAGGAGGAGCGCGATGAAATGAAAAAGTTGTTGCGAGAGCAGCCCGACTTAGCTTCGGTGCTTGCCACCGAAGTGCGGGCGCTCCGGCCATCAAAAGAATGAACACCACTTCTCGCGCAAACTTTCTGCCGGAGCAGCGCTTTCTCCCGCTGCGCCCGGTTTTGCAAGAACATCTCACCAAGGTCGGCGCCGCCATTTCACCCGAAAATTTCCTGAGCGTCTGCGACGAAATGCTGCTTGAAGGTCCTCAAGGAAACCTTTGAGCGAATCTCCGCCGACGAAGGCAGCATTTGGTTAATTGACCCGGAGAAGAAACACCTGGTCGCGACCTACAATAGCGGCCCGAATTCCGATAAGATTGTCGGTTTCAAGAATCCGTTGACCGAAGGTATCATCAGCCTGGTCGTGGCCAGCGAGCATGCGTTCATTGAGAATCAAGTCTACAAGAACAAGAGCCACAGCGCCGCGCTCAACAAAAAATTGGGCAGGACCACCTACGCCATGATCGCGGTGCCGCTCTATTTTCTTAACCAGGTCCGGGGAGTAATCTCCTGTGTCCAACTTCTCGATGTATTGGTCGAGGAGGGGCAAGCCGCCCCTGTTGGAGAGACGCCACCGGGGTTCAGCCCGGAAGATTTGAACGCAGTCCAGACAACGGCGGCCGTAGTCAGAGACTTAATTGATTATCGACTGCTCGGGACTGCCATAGGATGGAACCGGCACTAAGCACCGATTCCGGTCCCTTCAGATTGGACGAGGCCCGCCAGGCGCTGGCCAATGGCACGGGCAAAGGTGTCCGAATTGCCGTGATCGACTCGGGGATCGAGATCGATCATCCCGACCTCGTCGGCATCAGTCTCTTGCATGATCTTCACGTCGTCGACGCCGGAGTTCAGATCGAGGTGAAGCCCGGAGACGGAAGCGACATTTATGGTCATGGCACCGCGGTGGCGGGAGTGATCCGCCGCCTCGCGCCTGATGCGGAGATCGGCAGCTTTCGTGTCCTCGGGGAAAATCTCGGGTCGCGCACAGTTATCATCCGGGAAGGGGTCCGGCAGGCGATCGATCAAGGGCTATCACATCCTGAACTGCAGTTTTGGCTGCGGTTTGTCGGAACACATTTTCCAATACAAAGAGTGGATCGACGAAGCATACCTCAAGGGCATCCACGTCGTTTCGGCGTGCAATAATTACGACTTCACCACTCCGGAGTGGCCTGGATATTTTCCGAGTGTCGTAACCGTGAACATGGCGCGCTCGGATGACGACCACAGTTTCTTTTACAAGCCGGGCCATCTCGTCGAATTCGCGGCTCGAGGTGTGGACGTGAAGTTGCCGTGGAATCACCATTCCACCAAGGAAGTAACGGGAAGCAGCTTCGCCGCGCCTATTATGAGCAGCTTGCTGGCGCGGCTGATCTCGGGAATGCCCGGCCTCCTTCCTCTGGAAGCAAAATCGATTCTGCACCGCCTTGCCATGCCCTGGCGGACCGACGTAACAGCTCCAAATGTCACGGAGGCTCCTTCACCCGACAGTCCCGCTCCAGTTGCGCGCGCTGGCCGCCCTCCCCCTGACAGCCCTGCGCCCGCCCCGCGTGTTGGACGCCCTCCTCCCAAATGACGGTTGAAACGCCCGCCAACTCAAAGCTCCTGCCTGTGTCGATCGTGGCCGGGCCGGATGCCCGCGCTCTCGTTCACGTCGCTGTTTCCCGTGGTGAGAAATGCCGGTTCGGCCTGCTCGCAAGTTCCAGCGCCGATTCTGAAACAATCCATGATGAACTCATGGTCGAGCAGCTGGTGGCAGCGAGAGGTGGCGGCTATGATCCCCAACAAATAAGAGCGCAAATCTCCGCGATTGCCGAAAAGGCTCTGGTTGATCACTTGATCATCGAATGCGACTCCAAAACGCACCCGATCGCTCTCGCATCGCTCTTTCTCCCGGATGGAGCCGCCGGCCAACAATTCCTGGAGGTCGCACGCCTTAGTTCCATCCTGCTGGCCATCGATGCGAAGACCCTTCTCAATTCAATAGTTAGCGGGAACGAAACGCCCGGCGTGACTTCGTCCTGCATTCTGGCGGATCAAATCGAGTGCGCCGATACCGTCATGCTGAACGGCGAGCCGGCCGATCGCGATTTCAAACTGGCGCGGGCGGTTGCGTCAGCCCTGAATCCATCCGTCCGCATTATTCAAAGGTTGCCCGGAACGGCAACCGCCGAAACTCTTGGACGCTGGAAGGTCGTTTGACTTCGAGGCCGCATTGGCCGGCGCGGGATGGCGGAGGATGATGGAAGATGACGAGCCCCGCGCCGGACGTGGTGACGAAGGCGTGACGAAGTTTGTCTATCGTGCCCGTCGGCCTTTCCACCCGGAGAAGTTTTGGAATCTGATCCAAAAGCCTTTCCCTGATGTGTTCCGCGCCAAGGGTTTCTTCTGGCTCGCTTCGCGCATGGACATCGTCGGGGGACTCAACGTCGCCGGCGCGGAGTGCCATTATTCGCCGGCCGGGCAATGGTGGGCGTCCCATGATTCCGATCACGCTGAGATTCCCGAGCGCTTGAAGAAAGAATGGGCGGAACCTTTTGGCGATCGGCGCCAGGCGATCGCTTTCATGGGAGTCGATTTGAATTGGGCTGAGCTAAGCGGTCGGCTTGGACGCTTGCTTGCTAAGCGACGTCCGAAATGAAATTGGGTGAGCGCGGATGGGCCATGCTGCCCGATCCATTCCCAGCGTGGTCGGCCAAGACGCACGACCACGACCACGAATGTGACGATCACGACTGCTGCCATCATTAGCAGCAATCGCCGTTTCATTTTGGCGCTCGGCTGAATCGCAGAAAATACTGGTCAGCGCATGAGCTATCGCTTATGGGCAGACGCAGAAACGTTGTGTCTGACTTGCCGAAAGCTAAGAACACCGCAAGCGCTGCCGCAGCGCTGCATGAGCTCTGGAAACACCGGGCGGAATGGATGGCCGACGCGACGGCAGTCCACGATTTTGTGCGCCGTGCCCTCTCCTCGGGCGAGTTCCTGATCGCATACGATGCCGCACGCGCTGCCATTGCCGAGCTTCATCCGGACGACGACTGGCTCAAGCAACGAATGGCCCTCGCGCTCGCGCAAATGGGCTCGCCCCGACGCGCTCAGGAAATTCTCCTAAAGTTAGCCGCGGATAAGCCGCCTAACCGGGAGACGTTGAGCATCCTGGGTAGAACCTGCAAGGATCAGTGGTGCACGAACCCCGCCAATGATCACCCTTTGCGGCAGTCCTTCGATTACTACAATTGCGCCTTCGAAATCGAGCCCCCGGATTTCTACCCTGGAATAAACGCAGCGACTGTCGCCTTCCTTCTCAAGGAGACAGACAAGGCGCATGACCTGGCAAGAAAGGTCTTGGACATTTGCCAGGCTCAGCCGGACGACTACTGGAAGAACGCGACCGTCGCTGAGACCTTGGTTATTCTGGGTGACCTGGATGGAGCCAAGCAGGCGTACCGGGCGGCAGTCAGCGCGGCCAACGGCAACCTGCATGCGCTTTCTTCCACCCGAAAGCAGGCCCGAGTCTTATCCCGGCATTTGCATGGCCGGGCCGATTTCTTTGATGAGTGCTTCCCTATTCCGAAGCTCGTTATTTTCTCCGGCCACATGGTCGATGCACCGGACCGGCGGTTCCCGCGATTTCCTGCGGAAAAAGAGAACGCCATCAGACAGCTCCTCGAGAAGCAGCTCGAAGCCATGAATGCGGGCATTGGATTTGCCAGCGCGGCCTGTGGCTCAGACATCCTGTTCCTCGAAGCAATGCTGGCACGAGGTGGCACCATCCACATCGTGCTGCCGTGGCCGGCCGAAGAATTCGTCAAGACCAGTGTCGACCTTGATGGCAAGGGGACGTGGAACGAGAGATTCGAAGCGGTGCTGGCCCGCGCGGCGTCCATTCGGGTTCTTGGGCAACTTTACATGCCGGGCAGCGTGACTGGCTTCGAGTACTGCAATCTCGCGGTGAATGGCCTGGCGCGTGTCTTCGCTCGTTCGCTTGATCTTGCGATCACTCCTCTCGCCGTTTGGGATGGGCAAGTGGGAGGTCCCGGTGGCACCGGCTCGTTCGTCCGTTACTGGCGCAGTCAGCGGATTCCCGTGAAGATCGTGCCTATCGCCGCGCAACCGCCTCCCATGTGGTCGACCCTCAGACTTCCGAGACGGACGACAGCGATCTCGGCGACGAGTTTGAAATATGGGTGCGCGCTTCCGGCCGGCAGGAGATCAAGGCTATCATGTTCGCCGATGTCGTCGGTTACAGTAAGCTCCCGGAAACTGTGATACCGAAGTATGTCGCGCAATTTAACCAGCGCGTTTCCCGGCTTATTGCCGAAAGCTCTTCCTCTCCGGTCAATGTCAACACCTGGGGAGATGGTCTTTTCTTTGTTTTCAGTGGAGTTGAAGACGCTGGCCGATTCGGGCTCGACCTCCGCGACCTTGTGACAAAGACAAATTGGATCGATCTCGGGCTACCCCATAATTTATCAATCCGAATCGCGATCCATGCCGGGCCGGTCTACGTGAATTTCGACCCGATAGTTCGTCAGATGACTTTCACCGGTGCTCATGTCAGCCGCGCAGCGCGGATTGAGCCAATCACCCACGAAGGCGAGGTATTCGCGAGTGAGGAGTTCGCCGCCCTGGCCGCGGCCGATCAATCGAAAGGTTTTAGCTGCGACCTGGTGGGAACGACTGCGCTCGCCAAAAGTTACGGCTTGTCCCGGATCTATAGCCTCGAGCGCGTGGCCGATTGAGGCTTCTTGCGACTTTTCGCCGGCTTGGAGCCGGGGATACCTGAATTGAAGCGGTCGTTAGTCCAGAAGATGAGCTGATAAGGGAGCGGGCCCTTCCGCGTTTTTTTACTTCGCTCAGTGTTTGGATGTTTTGCCAGTGAAGCCGCAAAGTCCTTTGCGCTCGGTGGCAGATCGCCAACCGTGGCTGGCCGTGGCCGAGGTAAACGGCCGGAGACGCGCGGCGTAACGACTTGAATGGTCGGACCGTACACAAATGTCTTGAGGCCGGCGCCCTCGCGGACCAAATGTTTGCGTCGCTTGCTGACCCAGGCGGTTCCCCCAACCTTTCTGTTCTCCTCGCCGTCCCAAAGAAGGATCAGGACATGGCTGTCTCGCGCAATAAGCTCCCCCACTTCCGCATACTGCCTGGTGCGCCATCCCGTTCCAGCCTTAGCCCTGGGAATTTCCCATCTAGACCGGGCCTTCGCCAGAAGCGCGCGAAATTCCGCCAGTGATTCAGCCGTGGTAAAGTCCTTCTCGTATTCCGCCTGTTCCATCGGCAACGGCACTAAAAGATCGATCTCGAACGTCAGGGCAACCTTCGCGATCAAACGGTCGGCCCCTTCTGCCAGTGGAGTCAGGAGGTGAAACGGGGTGTGCGGATATGCCGCGCGAAAAGAGGAAAACACTCGCGAAAGCCGTCTGCGTAATTCTGGGACATCACTGGGACCAAATCTCGGTGCCCACTTACGCCAAAGATCAGCGGCCGGCGCTGATCGACCGGGGCGCCGCTTCGGTTTGTGCTTCTTGCCTTCACCAGCTTGTCTTACCAGATAACAGGTGACCGACAAGCGGACACCCCGTTGCGTTCCACTGCTTGAAAAGCACCATGAAATCTTGCGCAAGAATGGAAAGAGCGTCCGTCATAAGGCCGTTATGCTCGATTCAACGTCCTCAACCTCGTCCACGATTTTTGCCCCCCCGAATGAAGATTTCCCGCACTCCCGCTTTGGACGTTCGCCCTCGGCATCCTTGCACTCCTAACTGTCGGACTAACGTCCGTGCCCGCAATTATCTGCGGCACAGGGCCTCGGGGAAGCAAGCAAAGTGAACAAAGGCTCGTTCGGACGGTCCGTGGCCGTGACCGGTCTGGTCATTGGCTATGTCGGCGCCGCGCTCCTGGGAACCTGGATCATAGTCGCGGCAGGTTCCTCTCCACTGCCTTAGCCACGCGACTTTTCGGGCGCCGTGATTGCTGCCCGCAACGAGCTCGGTCGGATAGGGGCTATTCCGGAAAAATCACGCCCCCCGGTTTGTCCGCAGAGAAGTTCACGGTCCGGGCCGAGTCGCGCCATTCAAAGCCGACCACCATTCGAAAGACCCCACCCACTTCGGTCGAATCCCCCTTCGGTGCATTTCTGCCCGGGCCTTGTCGATTTTCGCCCGTCCAATCATCTCGCGAAGTTTGTTCGTCTGGAATTTGGTCATTGCGTCGGACTGCCGGATTTGCATCGCGCTGATTAAGCGTCTTGAGCTCGGCGCCATCCTTGGAGCCGGGCGCGAACACTAAGACATATAATTCGATTGGCCCAGTCTCCT
>CAVZAD010000014.1:0-170385 GCA_963773185.1 uncultured Verrucomicrobiae bacterium
TACGGATGCAGCCATAACTGGCAGGGCGGCCAATCAACCTTTCCTGGGGGGTCCCATGAATGTAAATACACCGGCTGAAGGCGTGCGCATTTGAGGGTTGCAGGCCACGCAGCCAGATAATTCTCGTAATCACAGGGTCTCTTCCCGGAGCGTTCGGCTTGATTATCTCCCCCGTAAAGCGGCGACTATGAAAGACCGCGCCCACCGGAGCATGATCGCCGATTTTTTGTGCAACCTGCAAGAATCCCAGCGGAGTCGTCATGCGTCCCCAATTGTCGCCAAGCCCAAACTTGGAGGTTGAAACCGGATAAGTCGCGAGCTTTGCTCCGTTTGCCATGAGCATGAGCTTCTGATCACGCACGCTAACAATGACCCGATTGGGACCCTCCGCACGCACTCCCGGCGACAGCAAAATGGCCGCGATCAGGACCAGCGAGAGGCGAAACATCATGGCGTTCTTACTTCAGATCGCGAATTTGTCACGCAGGAATTGTAATCTCCGCCTCTTCGGCGCCCAAGTTGAACCTTGGGAACCATTGCCCGAGCGAGGAGAGCGACACGTAGAGAAATCCCAGCTGGAACATGGCAAGAAACGGGACGGAGATGAACTGACCATGCTGAATCGCGAACCAGACGAAGTAGGTAAAATAAAGCCCGAAAGCCATCTCCGCGATCGGGAGGAGCGACTTCAGCGGCATATACTTGCAGCTGCGCCAAGGCTGCGATTTACGTTCGATCCCATACTTGGGCGTACGAGCGAAATCCGATTTGTGATTGAAAACGGCTTCGAGAACGGCGCGCGCATTATTAAGAGAAAGGCCGACGCCGAGCGCGAGCAGGCAAGGCAGAAGCAGCATTTCCTTCATCCAGGTGCGAGGGTTCAACTCTCGTTGGGCGCAAATATAAAATACGGCGACAGAGACGGATGCGGTCAGGAAGATCGGCACATCGACCAGAAACATCCGGGCCCAACCTGTTTGCGGACCACCACTTGAGGGATGGAGAAGCACGCATAACAAAGCTAGCAGGAGGTATGCAAAGTTAGAGGTTAAATGCGCCGTCGCCTCGATCTTTATCGTGAGTGGAAGGGGGCTCCGCCAGATCGTGGGAAGCAATTTCTTGCAGGTTTGGACCGATCCTTTGGTCCAACGGTGCTGCTGCGACTTGAACCCGTTCATATCCACGGGCAGCTCCGCCGGGGTAATCACGTCTGGAAGGAAGATGAACTTCCAACCCGCCAGCTGCGCGCGATAGCTCAAATCCAGATCTTCGGTCAGCGTGTCATGCTGCCAGCCCCCCGCCCCTTCGATGCAGGAGCGCCGCCACAGGCCGGCAGTTCCGTTAAAATTGAAAAACCTGCCGCTGCGGCTTCGTGCCGTCTGTTCCAGCAAAAGATGGCCGTCGAGAAACATCGCCTGCACGCGGGTCAGCAGCGAGTAGCCTCGATTCAGGTGACCCCAGCGCGTTTGGATCATGCCTACTTTCGGATCGGTGAAAAAGTGGATGGTTTTCCGCAAAAGATCGGGTTGCGGGACGAAATCGGCATCAAGAATACAAACGAAATCACTTTCGGCAGACGCGAGCCCGGTTTCCAGGGCGCCGGCTTTGAACCCGGTGCGATCTACCCGGTGGATCAGTTCCACGTTAAACCCTCGGCGTTCCAGACTCTCCACGCAGGAGGCGGTCAGCTGACGTGTATCATCGGTAGAATCGTCCAAAACCTGAATCTGAAGCAGGTCCCGCGGATAATCGATCTCGCTGACCGATTTCAGCAGTCGCTCCACCACATAGACTTCGTTGAAGATCGGCAATTGCATCGTTACCTTGGGCAATTGCTGGAAATGGCCAGCCGGCATCATGGGTCGCTTCCGGTTTTTCAAGAAAAGGTAAATAATCACATACCGGTGAATCCCGTAGGCGGAGAGGCCGAACAGCACAGTTAAGTAGCAGGTTGTCCAGATGATAGAGCCGAGGCTTCCTTGCATAGCGGGATTAGAGAAACTTCCCCGAAGGCTTTCGGGACAAGGGCGACATGATGCCGCTTCCGTCGCATCCGTCAAATCAAAAATGGCGGGCTCGACCTGCGAAACTCGGCGCTTTTTTCGCGGCCAGGAAGGGTATAAAATTGCAGCGGAGTGGGCTCGGTCAACCCGGCTTGCTTCTTCAATGCAAGCAGCCGTCAGCCACCACGCGATTCAGAAGGGATGAGAACTGCTAGCCTGCCACGGCTTCCCGTCGCCATTACCATCTGTACAATATGTACATTGTTCCTTGAGCCTTGGGGCGGGTTTCCCCTCGTGGCGGCGGAGAAACCCGCTCGCGAGCCGGACTACCAATTAGAGGAACTTGGCGTCAATCCGTACACCGCGCCCTCAGTAGCTGAGATCTTCCAACAGCTCGACGACCTCAAGCCCCTCCCCTTTGAGCAACTCAAGCGCGAATTTCCGCCGGCCACCCATTCCAGTCGGGAGCAGATGGGAATGGTCTTCGGCGGCTTGGTCGGTGACGGCTTTCTTATCGTCGAATGCCAAAAGAAGAACCTGGTGGACGACCTTGGCCGCGTTCTGCTCCGGCAGGCGCGGAGTCTTGGCGTGGGCGATCGCGTGATGCGCCATAGCGCGAGCCTGACGGAACTCGGCCGGCGTGGCGATTGGACGGCCGTGCGGCGTGAATTGATCGCCACTCAGGACGATGTCGAGAAGGCCATGACGGCATTGCGCGATCAAAAACTAGCACACCTCATTAGCCTGGGAGGCTGGCTCCGCGGTCTCGAGATCACATCGAGCGCCGTGGAATCGAAATACACGCCGGAACGGGCCGCAGTCCTGTGGCAGCGCGACTTGATTAACTATTTCGCCGAGGAGCTCGAGACCCTTCCGCCACCCGTCGCTCACACGCCACTTTTTGAAAAGCTCCGCTCGGGCGTTGGTGCCATCCGGACACTCTTAAACGAAGCGCCGCCCGACAACATGAGCCTCTCGGATGTCAAAGCCCTCCACGCCCAAGCCCGGGAGTTAAATCTGGCTATTGCCGCCGGAGAGTAGCAGACGGCGGACGCATTTAGAGCCTTGCCGCAGCGGGAGAGACAGCCGAGTTTTTGATGTCGATGTTCCGGACCAAATCCATCCCGTCCTCGGCTGGCATGAAGCGTCGCGACAGATTCGGGCGTTTTCCCATTGTCCTCGCGATTCTTCTGGCCGGCTGGTTTCCCTCCATCCTGATGCCGGTCATTTCATACCGGACCCTGTCCAACACGCTCGAGTCAAAGATCCTCCACGACCGCCAAACCTTCGTCCAACTGGTCGCGCATCTCGTAGGCGACGACCTGAGCCGCACGGGCAGCGTGATCCAGTACTACCAAACCCAGCCCGAAGTCGTGAAAATGCTATCCGGCCCGAACGCTGAGAATGCCGCCCAGCAATGGCTGGCGCTGACCTTTTATTCGCATGCGCGGATTGACGGAATGTTCATCGCGGCCCCCGACGGGCGGTTGATCGCCTCGCTCCCGGCGATCCCGGCGTCCGATACGCAGGACACTTCGTCGGTTCTCTGGCGGGAAGGCGCCGCCGGCTCCGCCGACGTGTTTGTTTCCCCCGTTCATCCGCGACTGCCCGATAACCGCATGACGACAGATATCGTCGGAGCAGTTCGGACCCCGGAAGGGGCCATAGTCGGGTATCTGGGAGTGTCCGTCCTGGTGGAGCGAATCGGACGGCGACTTTCCTCCATCGATTTCCATGGAGCAAATTGCCAGGTCATTGACCAAAGTGGCATGGCGCTTTTTACGAATAATTTCGTGCCGAACATGGGTTCCGCCGCGCCGCAACCCTCCGGCCTCTACGAGGAGATTCGCCAAGGGAAAACCGGCCACCTCGAGCGTAACGGGAACCTGTATTCGTTCACCACGATCGATACCACCGGCTGGATGACGGTCGTCGACGAGCCCAGAGCGGTGGCTTACAAGCCGGTGCGAGACCTATTTAGCAAGCTCATCTTTCCGGCGGCGTGGCTGATCATTCTCACCGCCATTGGCGCCTGGCTGGCGGGGAAATTCACCCGTCGCCAGGCGGAAGCGGCGCGACGGATCGAGCGCGAAGTCATCTTCAACGAAAAGATCCTGGCCAACATGCCGAGCGGCATCGCCCTGGTCGATCCCGACTCGCGCAATTTCCTCCAGGCCAACGAGGCTTTCAGCGAAATGGCCAAGCGTTTCGGCGCCCTGCCCCAGGAAAAGGATATTCATGACGCGACCTACGACGAAGTGAAGATCGCGCCGGCGGACGCGATCGAGAGGGTGCTGGCGTTCGGGGCGCCATTTCAGCTGGTCGAGCAGCCATTCACGGACCAGCGAAGGCATGACGCACTTCGTGAACGTCAATCTGCTCCGGCTTCAGGGTTCCGAGCAGCCCATTCAGGGCGTGCTTTATCTGGTGGAAGACAAGACGCGCGACGTTACCCTGCGCCAGGAGCTGATTGGCGCGAACGCGGCCAAGGACCAGTTTCTCGCCCTGCTTTCGCACGAACTGCGAAATCCGCTTTCGCCCGTCATCGCCATGGTGGGCGAGCTGGAGGCGAGCGCGCCGGATTCGCCCGATGTGCGCCGCGCGCTCGAGGTCATTCGTCGCAACGTCGAGTTGGAGGCGCGATTGATCGACGATCTCCTCGACGTCACCCGCATCTCAAAGGGCAAGCTCCAGCTCAGCTTCGAGACCGTGAGCGTGCACGAAATCTTGCAGCGCGCCTACGAAATTTGCCGTGAGGAAATCGGCGCGAAGAATCTCCGGATCGAGTTCCGGCTTGCGGGCCGAACATGCCTACGTCGAAGGCGATCCGGCGCGGCTTCAGCAGGTCTTTTGGAACCTGATCAAGAACAGCGTGAAATTCACTCCGGCAAAGGGCCGGATCATCATCGAAACGTTCAACCCTTCACCGGAAGAGATCGAAATCCGCACGACGGACACCGGCATCGGCATCGAAGCGGAGAAGATGCGGAAGATCTTCAACGCCTTCGAGCAGGGACAAAGCTCCATCACGCGTCGTTTCGGCGGGCTCGGGCTGGGTCTCGCCATTTCGAAAGCGATGGTCTCGGCGCATGGCGGAACGATCCGGTGGAGAGCGAGGGCAAGACCAGGGCGCAACTTTTACCGTCACCCTCAAACGGTGGCGACGCCGGCCGCTGCTTCCGACGGACGGGGACAAGAAACCGCCGAAACGTAAGGCCCGACAGCGAGAGCTCGACAGACGAGACCAAAGCGTCGCGTCCTCGTGGTGGACGACCACCACGACACCTGCACGGGCATGAAGATGATGCTCGAACGCCGCGGCTATCACGTGACGGTGGCTCATACGGCGGACCAGGCCGTGGAAAGAACCCGACCACGAAGAATTCGATCTCATGATCAGCGATATCGGTCTGCCCGACCGGTCCGGCTACGAGCTGATGCAGGAATTGAGCGCCAGCAAGGGACTGCGCGGAATCGCTCTCAGCGGGTTCGGCATGGAGAACGACGTGAACCGCGCCCGCGCGGCGGGATTCTCCGAACACCTGACCAAGCCGATCAATTTCGAACGACTGGAGGAAGTCGATCCACAACCTGCTGGAGCCGGAGCCGGCGGCTGGCTCCTAGACCGAGATCTGACTACGGTGCGATTCGCGCCGACCGCGTGGCTTCGCGTTCCGCCGCCTGCTTGTCCGACGCTTCCTTCAGTTCTCGCGAAAGTTTCTCCACTCGCTGGCGCATGATCTTCCCAGCCTTGAACTTGACCGTCGCCCGCGGCGGAATAACAAAACTGCTGCCCGGTTCATTTGGATTGCGTCCCACGCGCGGCTTGGTCAGGCGCGGCTGAAAGACGCCGAAATTCCGCAACTCGACGGCGACATTCTTGGCCAGACTGTCCGTGATGTGGTCGAGGGTTCGCTGCACCACTTCGAAAACTTCATGTTGGACCATCCCAGTCTGATTGCTGATGGCGACGACGATGTCGCGTTTGGTAAGCTTTGCCATATCACAACTGAATCGTGTCCCGACCCTGGGATGGTGGGACAATTCGCAACAAATTCACGGTCCGCAATGGCAGGCCGGTTTGCGCGCCGTCGACCGAGACCCCTCGCTGCGCCGTCTTTTAGCGCCTGGCGGCAGGCTGCAAGGCGGAAGAGCGGCTCAGGTAGTAGGTAAAGGGAGTCTGCCCTGCCAGCGCCTTGCGCCGGGACTTTAGCTGCCCCTGCACCACTCCGAGCTTCGTGAAGACCCCGTTCCACTCCGATTCCAGGCGGCGGACTTCTTCGTTCGACAGTTCGCGCACGCCCCGCACGGAGACGCAACGCTGCAGCACATTCATCGCCCGGCCCGAAAGCTCCCCCAGCAAGCCCAGCTCCTCGAAAACATGTTCGGTCTCCTGCAAAAGATTCGCGCGGATTTCGGTAAACTGGCGCTCCTGTTCCGCCGAGATGATCGGCTTGGCCTTATCGAGACCGTAGGTGATCAGATCATGCAGCTTCTTCCAATTATCCAGCTGCAAGGTGAGCAGCCGGAGCTTGGTTTCCACGGTCTTTGTCTCTCATCCTGGTCCTGTCGCTGAAAGTTCAAGCGTCTCGTCGAGCTTCTGCAAGTTATCGATCAGCAAGATGCGCCCATGGCCGGTCGACGCTCTGCACCTGGCTGATGATCCCTTCTTCAAAATAAAACCGGCCCTGCCGCCAGCGGAAAATCTCAGCCACCGCGGATTCGCCTTCGAGCGATCCAAAGACCGCATGCCGGACCGAGCCGTGGTGCAGGTAAATCTCGCTGTTGCCCCGGCCTGACTTGAAGGTAAATCGGCCACTGCGCTGGCCCAGGCAGCTCATCTGCAGAATTTCGGCCGCGGAAAATTGATTCAGGTTGCCGATGAGCGAATGGCAGGGATCGATTCCCTCGGCAGGCATCCCGCCCTGCGCGAGTGAGCGAACAAACGCCGTGCAATTGTCGGCGCAGCCTCCGCTCGCTGCCATTGGTCACCACCCGCACGATTTTTTGCTGCTGAGCCACGCTGACGAAGTCCTCGTCGTGCGGCGTCGGAGCCAGGCAAACGATCTGCAGCGACGGAAAATGCTGGCGGGCGTTGGTCGCCTGTTCCAGCGCGATGGCGGCCTCGCCTTCCACGACAAAGCCATCGAAATTTTCAGCCAACAGGACGGAAATGGCCTCGGATAATGTCCGGACGACGCGGGTCTCGATCTCGTCGATCTCGTCGAAAATGGTAATGGCGCGGTCCTGAAAGACCGGATCAGCATTCAAAATGAGAAGCCTAGTTTCCACAAGTGTGCTTCACGCGAAGTAAAACGTAGATAGCAGGAAGCTTGCCCGGCGGGCCGGGAAGCTCGTTCCGCCCTATTTGCGCCACTCGCGCCGTGGAGGCGGCGCCGCATAACTCTCGGGCGCGATCTCATGCGCAGTTCGAAAATGCACTTTCGCTACCTTCCGCAGCGCCTCGGGCCCTCCTGCTTCCACCAGCTTTCTTGCGCGGCCTCCTTTACTTGCGCCGAAACCCCGCGCCCGAGCTTCGCGCCCAGCGCCTTCCCCCGCCGGTCCAGCCAATCGATGAATGCTTCTCGCGCCAGGATCGACGCCGCCGCTACCGCGAGGTCGGATTCCGCCTTGGTTCGCTGTTCGAGGTGAATCTCCTGTCCCGCGTTGCAGCAACGACCGCTCGATCACCCGGCGTCGGCAAATTTGTCCGACAAAGCGCGCGGACAATCCGGCTTTTTCGCGAGCAGATTTTCAATCACCCGCGCGTGTCCCCAGCCGAGCAGGCTGTTGAGATTGCCAAACTTCTCATAAAGATCGTTGTAGCGCTCCGGCCCGATCGCGACGGTATCAATCGCGGTCCGGTGCGTTGTTCGAATGATTTCGGCGAGGGCGCGGATCCGCGCATCGGATCCGATTCGTTTACTGTCCTGAATGCCGGCCTCCATAAATTTTCGCGCGACCGACGATCAACGTAAACACCCGCGATGACCAGCGGCCCAAAGAAATCGCCTTTGCCGCTTTCATCGATCCCGAAATGCGGCTCGAACATTTCCGGCGAATGAACCTCTTCATAGCCGAGCTTTGCCTCCCCGAGAATTTTCGGCTCCAGCTGGAACTGGACGAACTCCTCGATTCCCTTGCCCTGCAACAAAACCTTCGGCCCCTTCTCGTAGACGGCGACGCTGAGTTTGTTTTTTTGCGCGAAAAAGAGCGTGTACGGCTTCGACGCGAAGTCGAAACCGAGTTCTTGCAGCAAGCCGCGAAGCTTTGCGGCCTGATCCGTCGTAAGCGGGTGAGTGTAGGAATTCATTCCTTCGCGGCAGAGAACGCCTAACGTCTAACGCGAACGCCTAACGTTCAACGAAAGACTCTGGAATTAGGCGTTGGACGTCAGGCTTTGGGCGTTAGACGTTTCCTTATCTCCGTGAATTCTTCCTCGTCTGCTGCCTCATTCCGGAGATCCATCCTCCATTGGTACCGAAAAAACGGCCGCGATCTCCCCTGGCGTCGGACCACGGATCCCTACGCGATCCTGGTATCCGAGTTCATGCTCCAGCAGACCCAAGTCACCTCGGTCATCCCGTACTATCATGCGTGGATGCAGCGGTTCCCCGATTTCGGCGCGTTGGCCGCCGCTTCGGAACACGAAGTTCTTCACGCCTGGCAGGGTCTCGGTTATTACGCGCGCGCACGGAATCTTCGCGCGGCCGCCCAGAGCGTGGTCACGCAACACAGCGGTCGTTTTCCCCGATTATCGAGCGCGATCCGGGATTTGCCCGGAGTCGGCCGATACACCGCCAACGCCGTGCGCACGTTCGCCTTCAATCAATCGGTTCCGATCGTCGAAGCGAACATCGCGCGTCTGCTCGCCCGGCTCTTCGATCTTCAGATTCCGATCGATACCAGCTGCGGCCGCGACACGTTATGGCGGTATGCGACTGAGCTCCTGGCGAATCGAAACGCCGGCCTCTACAATTCCGCCCTCATGGACTTGGGCGCTCTTGTTTGCACATCGCGGCCCAGCTGCGGCGTCTGCCCTGTCCGAAAATTCTGTCGCGCGAAGGACCCTGGAAAACTTCCGCGGAAGAGAGCTCGCCCAACGATCGCGCGCCAGGCGGAGCACCATGGGTTTTCCGTCAGGCGGGGTCGCGTCTTGCTCGAGCAATCGCAAGATCGCTGGCGCGGAATGTGGATGCTCCCAAGATTGGCCACGGCCGCGGCTAAACGCAGACCGCTCTACGTTTCGGAATTTCCCTTCACGCATCATCGCATCACGTTGAGCGTTTTTCGGCGGCCGGCGCCCCGGCCGTCCGCAAAATCCACCCAGCGCTGGTTTCCTATCGACGCGCTCGATTCAATCCCGCTACCTTCCCCTCATCGCCGGGCGTTAAGAACGTTGATCTCGCCGAGTCACAAAGACATTGCGACCCGGTAACTCAGTCCTAACTTCGGTCAATCCAAATGCGAAGCATGACCGGTTACGGCCGTGGAGAAGTCGACCACGGCGGGGTGAAATTGAGCGTGGAGCTGAATTCGGTAAATCGAAAGCAGAGCGACATTGTCGTAAATCTCCCACGCGATCTCGCCGAGCTGGAACCGCGCATCCGCGCGACGGTAAACGAGAAAATCTCGCGCGGCCGCCTGAATGTGCTGGTCTCATTGCAGGAAAGCGGGAATGGAGCACACCCGCTCGCGCTCGACACCGGTCTGGCCCGCTCTTACCACGCGGCCATGCTCACACTGCAAAAGGAACTGAGCGCCCCAGGCGAAATCACCATTGGCACCATCCTGCAGGCGCCGGGAGTAATGCGCTCGCCCGAACATAGTGTCGACGCCACGAAAGCTTGGCCGGTCCTGCAACAGGCGTTGACGGCAGCCCTGGCCGAATTGATCAAGATGCGGGAGCGAGAAGGCAAGCATCTCGCCAAGGATTTGATTCATCGCCTGAAAATCCTGCGCGCCGAAATAAAGGAAGTCCGCGCGGCCTACCCCGAAGTCGTAAAGAAATATCGGAGCGCGTTGCTCGAGCGAATTGAAAAGGCGGGTCTCAATCTCTCGATGGATGACGAGCGCCTGCTCAAGGAAATTGCCTTTTTCGCCGATCGTTCCGATATCTCGGAAGAATTGACCCGCCTCGAAAGTCACCTCGCTCAATTCGCACATCATCTTCGCAAGAACGAACCGGTCGGCCGCACGCTCGAATTCATGACGCAGGAAATTTTCCGCGAGCTGAATACGTTGGGCGCGAAATCGAACGACGCCGCGATCTCCCAGCACGTCGTGGCCTGCAAGTCGGAACTGGAGAAAATCCGCGAGCAAATCCAAAACCTTGAGTAACCAATTCACACGCACGGGAATTCTGTTTGTGGTTTCCGCTCCGTCGGGCGCGGGCAAGACCACGCTGTGCGACGCCCTGCGCCAGACGCCCGATTTCGTTTATTCTGTTTCTTGCACGACGAGACCGCCGCGGGCGGGTGAAATCGCAGGCGAGGACTATCATTTCCTGGCCGAGCCGGATTTCATGGCGCGTGTCGCCGCGGGAGAATTTTTGGAGCATGCCAAGGTCCACGAGCATTATTACGGCACGCTGCGGAAACCGATCGTCACGAACCTGCAAAACGGCGTGGATGTCTTGATCGACATCGATATCCAGGGCGCTGCGACGATCCGGGCCTGCGACGACCAAGCAATCCGGCACGCGCTCTGCGATGTCTTTATCATGCCGCCTGACCTTGACGAATTACGGCGCCGCCTGACGAAACGTGGGACGGAAACCGCCAAGCAAATCGATCTGCGCATCGTGACCGCCGCCCGCGAAATGGCGCTCTGGCGGGACTATCGCTACACGATCATCAGCAAATCGATGGAGGAAGATTTGCAAAAATTTCGCCACATCATGGGTGCGGAACGTTATTTGAGCCGGCGCCTTGCCCTGGCCTGATCGGTCTCCCATGTCTACTGATCTGAAATCTGATCCGGCTCAGGCGAACCGAAATCCGAAGTGCGTCGTGCTCGGTGTCACGGGTTCCATCGCCGCCTATAAATCCGCCGAACTGGCCAGTCTGCTCGTCAAGCAGGGGCACGACGTCTTTGTCGTGATGACGCGCGATGCCACCGAGTTCATTACACCGCTCCCTCTCCAGACTCTTTCAAAAAATCCAGTCACCACGAGTTTTTTTGACGAAAAGGAAAATTGGCGACCAGGCCATATTGAACTGGCTGATCGCGCCAACCTCCTCCTCATCGCGCCTGCGACCGCTCATGTGATCGCCGAGCTCGCCCACGGACTGGCCAGTCATCCGCTGGCGGCCATCGCGTTAGCGACGCGCGCGCCCATCCTGATGGCGCCCGCCATGAATGGAAAAATGTGGGAGCACGCCGCCACCCGGGAAAATGTCGAGCAACTGAAAACCCGCGGCGTGGAATTTATCGGTCCGGAAGAAGGCATGCTGGCCTGCGGATATGAAGGAGTCGGTCGCTTGTGGAAAGTGGATGACATTGCTTTTCGCGCAGAATTTTTGCTGGCGCGCCAGGACAATTTGATCGCGTGAAGTTTGTTGTCACCGCGGGGCCGACGCGTGAAGCGATCGATCCTGTTCGCTTCATCAGCAATCGCTCTTCGGGAAAAATGGGCTACGCCATCGCGGAAGCGGCCCTCGCGGCCGGGCACCGCGTGAAGTTAATTTCCGGACCGGCGAATCTCAGCCCGCCGACAGACGCCCAATTCGTTTCGATCACGACGAGCGACGACATGCACGACGAGGTCCATCGGGCCGTGCGTGACTGCGACGTGCTCGTCATGTGCGCGGCGGTGTCGGATTACAAGCCCGCCACGGTCGCACCGCGGAAGATGAAGAAACGAAAGATTCCTTTCGCGCTGAAATTAGTCCCAACGCGCGACATCCTCGCGTCGCTCTCGAAAGAGGGTCGAAGTTATTTCGTCGTCGGCTTCGCGGCGGAAACGCACGATCTGGAAAAAAACGCGCGGCAGAAACTGCGAAAGAAAAATTGCGACATGATTGTCGCCAACGATGTGAGCAGGACCGATTCCGGAATGGAGAGCAACGAAAATGCCGTGTCGATTTTTTGCCGAAACGGCGAATTGAGAAAAATTTCTCGCGCGTCGAAACAGATTATTGCGCGCGAGCTCGTGAAAATAATTTCAAAGATGTCAGAAAAATGTTTGACAAAAAAATCATGATGATTACTGACACATGTAAGTGAAGTTAAAAAAATCCTTCACCAACCCACCGCGTTAGCGGATCGAAAGGGGGGATCGTCTCATGGCAAAGAAAAAAGCAGCAAAGAAAGCTCCGGCCAAGAAAAAAGCCGCCGCGAAGAAAAAGAAACATTAGTTTCTAAGTAATCCGGCCACGAGCTACGAAAATTTTTCGTAGCTCCAATCCATAACTTCAACCCGGGAGGAGGATTCATTTCTCCTCCCGGTTTTTTTGTTTCACGAGCATGCGCGCCGTGAAATGATTTGGGAGCGCGCGCAATTCCTATGAGCCACTCTTCATGACGCATTACCTCGATGCAGCGGTCGACGCCGCCCGTGCCGCGGGCGAAATGCTTCGGCATCATTTCCAGCAGCCGCTCCGCGTCAATTCATCCGAAGCGCACGACATCAAGCTCGAGATCGATGTGCGAGCCCAGGATTTGATTACCGAATCTCTTCTAAAACAATTCCCCGAGCACGCGCTTTACGGCGAGGAAGGAATTGTCGGCGACCAGGAAAGCGATCATCAATGGGTCGTCGATCCGCTCGACGGCACGGTAAATTATTTCTACGGCATTCCGCATTTCTGCGTTTCCATCGCGCTCCGTTTCATGGGCGAGATAATCGTCGGTGTCATTTACGACCCGATGCGAGACGAAATGTGGGCCACGCAAAAGGGATGCGAGCCGACGCTGAACGGGAAAACAATTCGCGTTAGCGAACGCGCCGACCTGGCGGAAGCGGTGATTTCCGTGGGATTGTCCAAGACTGGGGTCACGATCGAAGCAGGGCTGCCTCTGCTCCAGGAGATGGTGCATCGCGCCCGCAAATGCCGGCTGATGGGAAGCGCGGCACTCGACATGGCGTATGTGGCGTGCGGACGGCTTGACGCTTATATCGAACAGGGAATCAGTCTTTGGGATATAGCGGCGGGCTGGATTCTCGTGGAGAATGCGGGCGGCACCGTTGAAATGAAGCCGCGAACGGACATGAAAGAGAAGTACAGCATCATCGCGTCGAATGGCGTCATCGATCTAAAACTCTAATCGCATGATCAGATGTGGTAACGGCTACGATGCGCACCGACTCAAACACGGCCGCAAGTTGATTCTGGGCGGCGTCGACATTCCGCATGAGCGTGGATTGGAGGGGCATTCCGACGCGGATGTCCTCTGCCATGCCATCGCCGACGCCTTGCTCGGTGCAATCGGTGAAGGCGACATTGGACATCACTTTCCGAATACGGATGAATCGATTCGCGGCATCAGCAGTCTCGAAATTTTGAGGAAGGTTGCTTCGGTGCTCGCTCAAAGGAACGCCCGCGTCGTGAACGTCGATGCGACCTTGATTGCCGAAGCACCGAAGATCGCACCCCATATTCCGGCGATGCGGGAGAAGATCGCGACGGCGCTGGACCTCGAACCTTCGCAGGTCAGCATCAAGGCTACGACAAATGAGGGGCTCGGTTCGATCGGCCGTGGCGAAGGGATGGCCGCGATGGCGGTGGCCACGGTGGAACAAGATTGAGCGTATCGATGTCGCTCCGCCTCTTTAACACCTACTCTCGCACGCTCGAGGAATTCAAACCGCTCGATTCGGCGGAGCGCGAAGTGAAGATGTACACGTGCGGACCGACCGTCTACGACCACGCGCACATCGGGAATTTCCGCGCCTATCTTTTTGAAGATTTGCTGCAGCGGCATCTTGAGTTGCGCGATTACAAGGTGCGCCGCGTGATGAACATCACGGATGTCGATGACAAGACGATTAGAGGGTCAAGGGGCGCCGGCGTCCCGTTGACCGATTTCACGTCGCCTTTCAAGCAAGCGTTCTTCACCGACCTGGATACGCTTCGAATCAAGCGCGCGGACTATTTTCCGGAGGCGACGGATCCGGGACAGATCGCGGCCATGATCGAGATGATAAAGACGCTCATGGAGCGCGGTCTCGCTTATCAAGCGGAAGACAGATCAGTTTACTTTCGGATCAATAAATTCCCGGCCTACGGGCAGCTGGCGCACTTCGATCTGTCGGAGCTACGCTCCACCGGCCGAGTAAAGAGCGACGAGTACGACAAGGAACACGTGGGCGATTTTGCGCTTTGGAAAGCGTGGGACGAAGAAGATGGGCCGGTTCGCTGGGAGAGTCCGTGGGGACCGGGCCGCCCCGGCTGGCATATCGAATGCAGCGCGATGGCGACGCAACTCCTGGGTGAGCAACTCGATATCCATTGCGGCGGAGTGGATAACATCTTTCCGCACCACGAGGCTGAGATCGCACAGACCGAAGGCTGCACTGGCAAAAAATTTGTCCGTTACTGGATGCATTGCGCGCACCTGATGGTCGACGGACAGAAAATGTCGAAGTCGCTCGGGAATTTCTACACCCTGCGTGACGTGCTCGCGAAAGGCTACAGCGGCCGGGAGGTGCGCTATGCGCTGATGCGGGTGCATTACCGCGCGCCGCTTAACTTCACGTGGGAGGGAATGGAAGAGTCGCGAGAGGCGTTGCGCCGGATTGATGATTGGGTGGCGCGGCTGCGGGAGGAGGCGGGGGAGGAGAACGGCCATCCTCCAACGCAAGAGGGCTCGGGCTTCGAGGAGGCTTTGGATGACGACCTCAACATTTCCGGAGCGCTCGGCATTTTGTTTGAGACGATTCGCGAGACGAATCGGGCGCTCGATCTGGGGAAACTCGATCCTGCGGCGGCGCGTTCCTGGTTACGATGGTGGGAACGGATCGATCATGTCTTGGCCGTGAGCGGCGAGGAAAGTGCGCTGCCGCAGGAAATCGCCGACCTGGCCGAGGCGCGCGCGCAGGCAAGGCTTGCAAAGGAATGGAGAAAAAGTGATGAATTGCGGGACGAGCTCGCCGCGCGAGGTTGGGAAGCCCGCGATACGAAAGACGGGCAGAAGATCACGCGGCGCGCCGGATCCTAAAAAATGTTTGCGCCAGCAGAATACCTCAGCCTCGAGCACACGGCGCATCCCAAGCTGTTCGAATCGCAGAAGTATGTGTGGGACGCGCTCAAGCAGATTGCGAGTTATCTGCAATTTCGTCTGAAGCCGGCGGTGCTGGGCGAACTGGTGGGCAAACCGTTCATCAGCAACGCGGTTTTTATCGGCACGGGCACGATTATCGAACAGGGCGCGGTTTTGAAAGGGCCAGCCTGGATCGGGGAGAACTGTCACATTCGCAGCGGCTGTTACGTGCGGGAGAATGTGATCGTCGGGGACGGCGTGGTGATGGGGAACTCATGCGAGTTCAAGAACTGCATCCTGTTCGATGAAGCGCAGGTGCCCCATTTCAATTATGTCGGTGACTCCATTCTTGGATTTCGCGCCCATCTCGGTGCGGGTGTGATTCTCTCTAATGTGAAGCTGGATCACTCTGAGATTCACGTGAGCGCGGCGGATGGAGATATCGCGACGGGCCTGACGAAGTTTGGCGCGATCGTGGGCGATCGAACGGAAATAGGTTGCAACGCCGTGATGAATCCGGGTGCCGTCCTGGGCCGCGATTGCCTTATTTATCCCGGCGCGAATTTCCGCGGCGTCTTGCCGAACGCCAGCGTGGTGAAATTCAGGCAGAACCTACAGGTGTTGACGCGGCGAACGCTGGACGCGCGATAAGGTGAGCTAGCGAACCGAACGGCTCTCGAACGCGAGCAGGAACGAGGAAGGAGCGGATGGGCAGGGATTCGAACCCTGGTTGCCTTTCGGCAAACACGCTTTCCAGGCGTGCGCATTAGACCACTCTGCCACCCATCCTTGCTAACTCCTGTTCTTGATCAGACTCTTGCTCTCACTGAAGGAATCATGAGCACGATCAGGAAGCTCAAAGCTGCAACCGGCGGAACAGTTCGTCGAGCGGGAGTTGCAGGCCGATGTAAAATTCGCCGAAGTCGCCGTAGACCGCGCTGACCTCATCGAAGCGCATTTGATAGACGATCGCTTTGATTTGAAACGTGTCGCGGGCGAACAGCGTCACGCCCCATTCGGCATCGTCCAGACCGCTCGAGCCGGTGATGAGCTGCTTGATCTTGCCGGCGTATTCGCGCCCGACCTTCGCGTGGCCTGCCATGAGGCGGCGGCGCTCGTCGTAAGGGAGTGCGTACCAATTGCGTTGCTCGCCCCGCCGTTTGCTCATGTTGTAGAAACAAACAACCGGCCAATCGGGCAATGTCGGATAAACGCGCTCGTGGCGATATTTCGCCATCCGCTCCCGGAATGCAGTCATGGCCTGGAGGAATTCCGGAGAACCGGGCGTCAACTTTTGCTCGGTCTCCAGGGTGCGCGCATGTTCGTCGTCGGTGGTGACGTATTCGCTTTCTTCGGTGAGCGAGAGATAACTGTAAACGGGAATGAGAACGTCCGCGCCGAGCGCGAGAGAGAGTTGTTTCTCGATTCGATTTGCCGCATGCAGATCAGGCGTAATCAACATGAACCCGAGATCGGCCTTCGGGGTCACCACGCTCATCGTAACCAACTGCGTGGATTCGAACGCGCGGATCTCCTGCACCAACGAAGAAAGGGCCACTTTCGCAGTGCGTTGCTCCTCCGCGCTGAGGAGTTGCCACTGGCTGAACTCGATCCGGTAATAGAGATGCAGACAATGCCACCCCTGTTCGGGGACTAGCGTTGATTCTTTGTCGCTCATCGCGGCAGTGTCACGGTCGAGCGGAACCGGGTCAAGCGATCTGCCCCCTTCCCCGATTCAAACCGGAGCGTTGGCCGGCCGCGGGAGATGGGCCAGGCAATACTCCTCGCCGTCCCGCGCCACGCGGAATTCCAGACTGGGGTCGGTTAATTCCGTTGCGCCGCAGGTGGCGCAGCGATGAAGCGGTTCGTCCTCTGATCGCGATTGAACTTCGAAGCGTTGACGGCGCGAGGAAGTTTCCTGGCGATGTCGTGCCTGGCGAATGAACTCCGGACCGACAAAGAGGAAGAAATTGGCAAAAGCCGCTATCATCGCGGCCTTTTCTGAGAGCGGACCGCTCACAAAGCTCAGAAGCAGAAACGCGGCTCCGATCCAAGCGAGCCATTTGTACTTCATCGGCAGAATACCGAGGACGTATATGATGTCGTCTGGACACAACCAGGCGGTCGCGAAGAAGATGGATGCAGCCAACATGGAATTCGAAAATTGCGCGCCGAAGATAAACGCGGCGATGGTGGTTCCGATCATCCCGACCACGAAATACAAGGTCGTGCGAAATGGGCCCCAGGCGGCCTCAAGAGCCTTCTCCAATGACCCACAGGAACCACAGCGCAAATACCACCCAGAGAGGTTGGAGCAGGCCAGAACCCCCCATTCCCCGTGGAATGAAAATGTAGGTGAACAACCGCCAGACTTCTCCCTTCCGAACGCGATCCGGGTCCAAATCCAAAATCGACAAGATCTCGGGATTGAGGAACGTGAGGATGTAGACGAGCGCGGTAAGGCCGACGACGATGCGGAACAGTCCAGGGATGGCTATGAAGCCAAGGCGCCGTTCGAGTTTGTCGAGAAACTGCATCGCTCCGACCACGGTAGAGAAAGCGCGGCGTGCTTCAACTGATGGTGTGTGCGCGTTGACACTAAAGTCGCGGCGTCTAGGATGTCGCTCATGAGTGACGCCGTGCAGAGAAAAACACCGCTCTACGAAGAGCACGTGCGGCTCGGCGCGAAAATGATCCCGTTCGGTGACTGGATCATGCCGGTGCAATACTCGAGCATCATGGATGAGCACCAGGCGGTGCGAAACAACGTGGGCGTCTTCGACATTTCGCATATGGGCCAATTGGTCGCGATGGGTCCGACCGCCGGCGCCTGGTTAAACGAAATGCTCACCAACAACGTCGACAAACTTGAGCCCGGTTCCGGTCAATACACTTTCCTGCTTAACGAACACGGCGGGATTATCGATGACCTGATCGTCTATCGGACAGCGCCGGCCGAATTTCTGTTGGTGGTCAATGCATCCGGGACGGAAGGAGACTTTGCCTGGTTGAAGAAGCACATCGCGGAGGGAATCGATCTGCAAAATCGCAGCGCCGATTATGCGGGCCTGGCGATCCAAGGGCCACGCGTGGTCGAACTTTTCCAGCTGTTTTTTGGAGCCGGCGTCGAGTTGCCAGCGCGCAATCAAATCAAAACGCTCGACTACAGCGGTGGCACATTGACCATCGCTCGAACCGGCTACACGGGCGAAGACGGCGTGGAAGTTTTCTTTCCCGCCAAAGATGCGCCGAGGATCTGGAACGAAGTCCTGGAAAAAGGGAACGCGCTGGGCATTCGGCCCTGCGGTCTCGGCGCGCGGGATACGCTTCGCCTGGAGATGTGCTATCCGTTGAACGGCTCCGATCTTTCACCGGAACACAATCCGATCGAAGCCGGCCTGGGGTTTTTCGTCGATCTGAACAAACCAAAATTCATTGGGCGGGATGTTTTGGTCGAGGCGAAGCAAAACGGAACAGCCAACCGCCTCGTTCCCTTTCGCATGAAAAGCAAGGGCCCGCCGCCGCGCCCGCACTATGGGATATGGCTCGCGGGCGAGCAGATCGGCGAAGCGACGAGCGGCACGTTATCGCCGAGCTTGAACCAAGGGATCGGAATGGCTTACCTTCCAACGCCACAGGCTCGCGCCGGCACAGAAATCGAGGTCGAAATTCGAGGACAGAGATTTCCCGCCGTGATCGAGAAGAAACCGCTCTACAAAAAATCATGAATGTTCCAGACGATCTTTTTTACACGGAATCGCACGAGTGGGTCCGCCGCGAAGGTGAAAACGCGCGCGTGGGCATTACCGATCACGCGCAAGCCGAACTGACTGACGTCGTTTATGTCGAGTTGCCGAAAGTCGGCGCCCAGGCGGAGGCGCGGGGGCAAATCGCGGTCGTTGAATCCGTGAAGGCGGCCAGTGATATCTACGCTCCCGTTAAAGGGACTGTGGTTGAAGTAAACAAGGCGCTGGAAGGCAATCCCGCGCTCGTCAATACCGATCCGTTTGGTGAAGGCTGGATCTTCGTGCTGAAGATGGATTCACCGGATGACGTCAAGCAGTTGAAAGAGGCGGCTGCGTACCGCAAGGCGATCGGTTAGACCCGCGCCGAGGCTCGGTGCGGCGAGTAGATACTCGTCTATCGCTGTGCGGTTGGGGCGGGAGTCAGGACTTCATCTACGCAGCGAATGAGATCGTCGAGCGAGACAGCGGTCGCGAGGAAGCTGTAACCGTTGATGAATCCGCCCGTGACCACTTTCTTTTCCGGGACGGCATTCCCGCTCAGAAAAAGGAAGGGCGTGTCCTTGAGCGCGGGGTCGGACTTGAGCTGACGATTTACGTCATCGCATTCTGACTCGTGGGTAGCCGCATCCATCAAGACCAGATCGGGAAGGAACCACGGTGCAGCGTGCAAGGCCAGGCGGCTGTCGTGCTCCACCTTGACCAGATACCGGCCGGTGCTTTCGAGTGCGCGTTTAACGAACGCGGTGACCTGGGGTTGATGATCGACCAGCAGGATCTTCTTCAGAAATTTCATCGCGCGACTCTCACTCCGGCAATGACTTAGCATCGCGTATGCCAGCGGTCCCCCAGCCATGCACACCTTTCAGATGACGAGCGAAAGCTCATCCCCGAAACGAGGGACGCTTAGCCGAAGATCCCGATATTCGGGTGAGCGAACCGTCCGATGTTCGGCAGCACCGTCGGCAGATCCGACGCGCTGACGCCGAACCATGTCGCGAGCGTCGCGGAGAATTCGTCGACCGATGTTGTCGGAATCCAGCGGCCCTGGCCGGTATCGTCTGGTCCGTTGACGGCGAGGGTGGGGAAAGTTCCAAAGAGGCGGCCACCTTGAACGGCTCCGCCGAGGACAAACTGATGGCTACCCCACCCATGGTCGGAGCCGGTGCCGTTCGTGGGGAAAGTGCGCCCAAAATCCGAGGCGGTGAACGCGGTCACATCGTTCGCAACCCCCAGCTCGGCGGTCGCGGAATAAAACGCGTTCAGGCCCTGGCTTAGTTCCGTGAGCAAATTCGCCTGGCCCGTAAGCTGATCGCCGTGCGTATCGTATCCGCCAACCGAACAGAAAAAGATCTGGCGGCGCATGCTGAGATTGGTTCGCGCCGCGATGAGCTTGGCGATCATGTTCAGTTGGCGGGCCAGCGAAGTCGTGGGGAAAACGGTCTGCAACGGCGGAAGACCGGCGAGGGCGGCGGTCAGCAGCTCGTTCGCGGCGATGGAACGGGAGACCGTATCCGAATAGGCCTTCTCGAATAAATTATTATGCGGCATGGCGAGAAGGTCCTTGAAAGCCTGGAGCCGGATGTTGGCATTCGCGCTGCCATCGAACCCGGCCAGGCCAACGCTTCCATCGGAGGAGACGTTGTAAGGGAGCACGGTGTTGCCGACTTCGAAGGTGTTGGTTCCGGCGATCGAAATGTTAAGAGAAATTTGGGAATTGGGGTTGAGCGAGTGGAGCACGTCAGCCATCCGTCCACCCCACCCCGTGCGTGAAATCTGATCCGGGACGGAGGTCTGCCATTGCACCGACTGGTCGGCATGCGAGAAGAGCTGCGGCGGAACGGCGGCGCCGCCCGCGAGATACTGGGCGCGAGTGATCGGCGCGACCAGTGTGCCCACATTGGAGACGATCCCGAGATGGCCTTGGTTAAAGAGGGCCTGCAATTCCACCAGGTTCGGATGGAAACCGAAGTCACGCCCGTCGCCATTCTGCAAAGTGAGTGGAAGAAGCGAGGTCTGTGGGATCGAGAGAGCGCCTCGTGCCGCGGCGTATGCGGCATATCCGCCATTGTCGTGCGGGACGATGACGTTGTTTGCATCGTTCCCACCGAAAAGGAACAAGCACACGAGCGCCTTGTAGTCGTTGCCACTTGGAATCGTGGCGGCGCTCAGCCGTCGGAGATCGAAGATCGTATTGAGCAGCCCCGTGGTGGTGAGCGCGGCGCAGGCAGCCTGGCGAATGAAGGTGCGGCGGGTAGGTGCGTACATAACTATTTGTCGATGGTGAACTCGGGCGAATTAATCACGAGGTAGACCGCGGTCCGGGTGCGCTCCACGGGATTGCTCGCGGGAATCTGGGTGATCGCATTGATCAAAATGCTGCGCATCTGGGTCGACATGTTGTTGGCCATCAAGAGAGAATTCAGATGGTCCACCAACTGGTCCGGATTAGGGGCCAGCGCCTGTTGAGCCGAGAGATTCAACGTTATGCGGTTGCTGGAGGGCCCAAGCGTACCGTAGATCGCGGTTCTGAGATAATTGGTGATGGTTACCACCGTCGTTTCGGTCGTGATTTCGAATTCGGGGCTCTTCAGGCCGGCTTCGGCAATGGCGCCGGGCGCCGCGTAGTCCGGCGTGAAGAAGTTGAAGACCGTCGGCGAATGCATCGCTTCCTGGGCTAGATTCGTATTCGCGTTTCGGACCGAGAACTTTCCATCGACCGACGTAGCGTTAAACGCGCGCAAAAGATTCGTCAGGCGAATGACGGGTTCCCGTTGGTGCCCCACGCCTTGTCCGGTCCTGGCGCTCCCCCGGGCGTCGTAATCCATCAAGATGGCGCGCACCACCGCTTTCAAATCGCCGCGCACGCCCTGCCCGTTATCGTTGAAAACGGCGGTGACACGATAGAGATATCCTGGGCTGGGGTTACTCGTCACCAGCCGCTGGATGAGCTGCCGGCAAACAAACGGCCCGACATTCGGATGATTGAAAACGGTGTCGAGAGTGTCTTGCAAATCCTGCTCTGCTGTCTGGCCCGCGGGAATCAAGACACCGTTCAAGATTGTCTTCGAACCGGTCGAATGGCGGCTGGCCACATTCACCATGGGATTACGCCAGTCAGCCGGTGGATTGAAAACAGGCGGATTCGTGGTCTGCGCGTAGGTCCAGCCGGTAAAGGCCGCAGCCATTCCGAGGATCGCGTCCTGGTTATAGGTCGCAATCGGGAACCCGTTGGAACTAAGGGTCAAACTCCCGTCGAGATTGAGATTGTAGAGACCAATCGAGAACAACTGCATGATCTCACGCGGATAGTTTTCGTTAGGCAATGTCGTACCGGAAGCATTTGCCTTTTGGCTCCTCAGCATATCGAGATAGGCGCCCATCGCGGGGTTCAGGGTGATATCCTGAATCAGTTGCCGATAATTTCCGAACGCGCCTCTAACCAGGACGTCGTAGTAGGTCGGGAGCGCACCAGGCTGATTGCCCAGGTTGTCGGAGGAATTCGAAACGACCAGGATTTCGCTCAAGGCAAAGGCGACTCGCTGCCGCAGTTGGTCGGGAGCGGAAATCGCGTAGGTCCACCATGCATCATTCGTCTGCGTGATCGTCGGCGGGTTAACTCCTGACGCATCAATAAACGCGACGTGCGAGGAGATCGGCGCCGTGAATTGCTGTTCCAAGAATGCGTCGAAACCCTGGTTTTGGACGGTTGCGACCAGCGCTGTAGTCGCTCCAAAGGTTGCCTGGGAAAGGAAGCGACCGGCATCGGCCACCGTGGGTGTGCCAGAGGGAAGCGGCGGCGCTGGCGTGGGCACTGGCGCGATCACTGCGCCGGTCTGGAAGATGGAAGAACCCTGAAATCTCCCCCGTCGGAAACATAGCCGTGTGAATATTAAAGTAGATTTGGCCCGCCCGGAGCAGAGCGATAATATCGGCCACGGTGAGATTACCAACCGGAGTGAAAACCCAGATGTAACTTCCATCGGGCTGCGGAATCGCTTCATCGACGTCGAACAGGATCGTGCCATCCGCCGCGTGGATATGCATGCTCGTGATCGGTCCGGTCAGATTCGAAAACTCGAAGGCAAAGGTCGCGAAGGTTTCGTCGGCCGAGAGACGCAAGCTCGCGATGCCAGACCCTTGGGAATTGACGGTCCCCTGCGGCCGCAACGTTGTCAGAAAGAGTGTCGATCCATCGGCCTGGGGCGGCTGATCCAGATCGTACATTTCGACCAAGGCAATGCCGGAGGTGCCGCCGGTACCCTGCACGATGGCCGTGTAATTGCCCGGAGGAAGCGTGGCGACGATCGCGGGTTCCTGATCATCAGTCGGCGCGAGCGTGCTGGCGTTAATCTCCGCCTGCTGGGAACTGCGCCAATTATCATTCACCGCCATGAGCACGCCGCTTCCGTCAAACAGCGAAAGCATTGGATCCATCAACCGGCCCGAGAGCGCAGCGCCGTTTAGATTGAGAGAAGGGCCTCGGGCCCGAATAATCACTCTCTTTGGCACATCGCCGCGGATAATAAATCCGCCGATCATGACGTTATCGAGGGTCTGAACATGCCCGCGAGTGGAAATATTTCCCAAACGCGCCGTGGGTGTTCCGGTATCCAAATCGTAGACTTCGACGATTGCGACCCCGGTCGCGTTGTTTGCTCCGCGAACGACAACCGTGTAACTGCCGGTGGCGAGTGTGGTAATTAAAGCGGAATCGCGATCATCCCCGCACGCGAGACCGGCCGCGATGATCGCAGTCTGTTGCGAAGTGCGCCAATTATCGTTCGTCGCGATCATCGCGCCGGTGGCGTCGTGGAGCTCGAGGATTGGATCGCTTAGAGGACCTTGCACCGGCAGCGACGGCCCCAGAGCACGCACCGCCACCGTTTTCTGGCCCGTGCCATAAACGATGAAGCCGCCGATTAGGACGTTGTCGCCGGTTTCGACAACCATGCGGGTAGAAATGTTAACGGCGCTCGAAATGGCTTGAGCCGAACTGGCGAACAAACAAAGAGCGCCTACTGCTGCCACCGAACCTCCCGCGTATCGAAACAAACGTCTCATAATATTTTAGAGCCGCTGCCGCAGGAGAACCTCAGTTTGCTGAGGAGGCAATGGAATTTGGTGAGGAAATATCAGCAAGAATTGAACCAATGATGGCCTGCATTTTCCACGAACATCTCCGGCAGTGATTCGAGGAAAACACCGCGATGAAACACCCGTTGCTGGCAGAAGTCGCGCTTTTTTGTCCCCGGCCTTATGCTTAATTGCTCCACCCTTCCCATGCCGACCGCCAAAAAAATCGAACCCGGACAAAATTTCGAAGGCGCGATGGATCGGCTCGAGGCGATCGTGGAGCAGATGGAGTCGGGCAAGATGCACGCTGGAAGAGCTTGATTGTGCGCTACGAAGAAGGAATGAAGTTGGTAAAGGTGTGCCAGGAACGCCTGGCCAGCGCCGAACAAAGAATCGAGATCATCACCCGCGACAATGCCGGCAAGCCGATCGTGAAGGACTTCGAACCCGCAGTGGAAAAAGAACGACGCCGCGAAACCGGACAGAAAACAGGAGAAACCGAAATGACGAAGTCAGACTCTTCTGAGCCCACCAGCTCACCACGGCTTGCTCGACGGCATCCGCTCTCCGGCCGACATCAAGGCTTTGCGCGAGCAGGATCTGCCGCAGCTCGCGCAGGAAGTGCGCGATGAATTGATCAAGGTCTTCTCGCAAACCGGCGGCCACCTCGGCCCGAACCTCGGCGTGGTGGAGCTGACGATTGCGCTGCACCGCGTTTTCGACACGCCGCAAGGACAAGTTTGTTTTCGACGTCAGCCACCAGGGCTACGTCCACAAGATGTTTACCGGCCGGCTCGATCGCATCGGCACGATGCGGCAATACCAGGGCTTGAACGGCTTCCTGCTCCGCACCGAAAGCGAGCATGATTGCTACGGCGCCGGACACGCCGGCACGGCTTTGTCGGCTGCGCTCGGCATGGCGGTCGGCCGTGATCTTGCGCGGCGGCGACGAACACGTCGTGGTGGTGGCCGGTGACGCGGCTTTCACCTGCGGCATCAGTTACGAAGCGCTCAACAACGCGAAGTCGCAGACGCAAACGTTTTATCGTCGTCCTGAACGACAACGAATGGTCCATCGCCAAGAACGTCGGCGCGATCGCCAAGCTACCTGAACAATATCGTGGCCAACCCGACCTATGCGGGGCTGCACGACAAGGCGCGGCGTTTCGTCGAAGCGGTCGCCGGCAAGACAGCGCGGTCGAGTTCGCGCACAAGGTCGAGGAAGGCGTGAAGAATCTGCTCGTCCCGAGCGTGATTTTCGAAGAGCTCGGCCTGCGCTACTACGGGCCGATCGATGGCCACGATATTCCGCTGCTGATCAGGACGTTCGAGTTCCTGAAGACCCAGGACGAGCCGGTGCTCCTCCACATCCTGACCAAGAAGGGCAAAGGCTACGAGCCGGCCATCGCCAAGCCCGACAAATTTCACGGCCTCGGCAAATTCGCCGCCGAAACGGGCGAGACCGCGGCCGCCACCACGCCGACCTATTCGGAGTTGATCGGGCAAGACGCTGGCGAAATTTGCCGACTCGAATCAAGAAGATCGTCGCGATCACCGCCGCCATGCCCAGCGGAACGGGTCTCGGATTTTTCCAGGCGCAACATCCCGACGCGTTACTTCGACGTCGGGATCGCGGAGGAACATGCCGCGCTCTTCGCCTGCGGCCTGGCGACGCAGGGGTTGAAGCCGTTCCTCACGATCTACTCGACCTTCATGCAGCGCGCCTACGACATGATCATTCACGACATCGCGCTGCAAAACCTGAACGTCGCGCTCTGCATGGATCGCGCCGGTTTAAGCGGCGACGACGGCCCGACGCATCACGGGCTCTTCGACATCGGTTATCTGCGGCACGTCCCCAACATCGTTCACATGCAGCCGAAGGATGAAGACGAGTTCGTCGACATGCTCTGGACGATGGCCAATTACAATTCCGGGCCGATCGCCATCCGCTATCCGCGCGGCGCCGGCACCGGCGCCAAGCCGAAAGCAGCTCCGAAGCTGCTCGAGATCGGCAAGGCGGAAGTCGTGCAACATGGCCGCGACGTCGCCATTTTCGGCTTGGGCAACATGTTCGAAGTCGCGGAGGAAGCGGCGCGCAAACTGGAGGCGCAAGGCATCTCGGTCGCGCTCATCAATCCGCGCTGGATCAAGCCAATGGACACCGGCACGCTGGAATTCTTCGCCCGCGAGCTGGAAGTCATCTGCACGATCGAAGACCACGTCCTGCACAACGGCTTCGGCTGCGCGGTCATGGAGCATCTGCACACCCAGATGATCCACACCCCGGTGGTGCGCATCGGCTGGCCGGACCAATTCATCGAGCACGGCACGATCCCGATTCTGCGGAAGAAACACGGCCTCACCGCCGACGCGCTGGTCGAAAAGGTCCTGCCGCTCTTAAAGACAGAAGCGCGCGGCAAGACGCAGCCAAGCGCGGCGTGAACGTCGACGGAATCGACGGGCCGGCTGCTCATGGCAAGATTCCGCATGAGTGTGATCGAGACACGCGGTCTGACCAAGATCTACCGCACCTACAGAAAAGAGAGCGGCCTCCGCGGTTCGCTCAAGGGACTGGTTACGCCGCAAATACGACGAAACCCGCGCGGCGGACGACGTCACGTTTTCGATCGAAGAAGGCGAGCTGGTCGGCTTTCTCGGGCCGAACGGCGCCGGCAAAACCACCGTCTTGAAAATGCTTTCCGGGCTGCTCAATCCCAGCTGCGGGCGAAGCGCGCGTGCTCGGCTTCGTTCCGTGGGAGCGGCAGCAACGAAATGAAGCGGCAATTCGCCTGCTCATGGGACAGAAGAATGCGCTCTGGTGGGATCTGCCCGCGCAGGAATCGCTGGAATTGAACCGCGCGATCTACGGGATCGATCGGAGCCGGTTCAAGAAAGTCGTCGGCGGTCTGAGCGAACTCCTCGAAGTCCAGGACAAGATGAACGTGATGGTGCGCGAGCTCTCGCTCGGCGAGCGCATGAAGATGGAATTGATCTCCGCGCTGATCCACGAGCCGCGCGTCCTTTTTCTCGATGAGCCGACCATCGGCCTCGATGTCGTCAGCCAGAAGCGCGTGCGCGAATTTCTCCGCGTTTACAACGCCGAGCACAGCATCGTGACGATGCTGACGAGCCACTACATGCAGGACATCGAGGAGCTCTGCCACCGCGTCATCATCATCGATCACGGCAAAATTTTCTTCGACGGACCGCTCAATTCGACATCATCGATCGATTCTCCGGCTACAAGATCCTGAGCCTGACCTTCGAAGATCAGGCGGTGCGCGATTTTTCCGCTGTTCGGCGAAGTGATCGAGCAAACGCCGGTCTCCGTGCAACTAAAGGTGCCGCGCGCGAAGGTGACGGAGACCTGCCGGCAGTTGCTCGAGGACTGCGACGTCACCGACATCAATGTCCAGGAGTTGCCCGTCGAAGAAGTGATTCGGCAGCTTTTCGGCGAGCGGACCACCTTGCGCAATGCCGCGGAGACCGCGCTTGCCGCCGGCGCGAAAGCTAGGCGCTAGCGGCGATACAGCGCCGCTTCAATTCGTGCGACGTAGGCGGGATTCACTTCGAACGTCATTGCCGGCATTTCCGCCATCTGCACTTCTTCGTAATACGGCACGCTTTCGACAAATCCCGCCGACATCAAGCTGTTCAGAGTGTCGGTTACGTCCTCCAGCTTCCATGTGGCGTGCAATCCTGAATCTCCGCGCCCAGCACGGATTCGGTAAAGCCGATGGCACCGCACAACGGACGCTTCGCGGCCGGTGAGCTTGATGTGGCGCATGACATGTTTTCGAGCAGCTTCCATACCGGCTCGGCAGAGCTGTCTTACCGTCCGAATCCGAAGCTCGGGAGGATGCTTTCCGTCATCGCGGCTGGAAAGTTGGGATAACGGGGCTCCCAACCCAGCGCCTGCAGTTTCGTGCTGCACACTCGCTTGTTGCTGTTCCCGCGCTTTCGCTCCGGCGGCCGACCTGGTCCGCGGTGCGGCGATGATCGAGGTGAGATGCGCGCTCAACCAACGGCAGGCGTCGTTTGCCAGGATTGGTTGATCATCCACCACATTGTAAATCTGACGCAGGAAGCTCAGATCGCCGTTCCGCCAGAAGAAATAAGCGCTGCCGCGATATCGTCCCGATGCACCTGATTGATGAAGCGATCGTTCTCCTGGCTCGAGTGCCGCGCCCCGGCGAGAAACTTGCGCAACAAGAGCGGAACGGCCCGGTCCATAAATTCCTGCCGAGCCGCGCCACTATTCCGCTTGCGGGAAAGCACGATCTCTTCGGTCTCGCGCAAGATCCGTGCCTTTCTCGTGAGCTGGCTCCGCCGGGCTCGTCTCATCCACGATCTCACTCCTGCCTGTTGGGCGTAAACGCTCGTGCTGCTGGTAAAAATCAAGCTCGCGCTTGGGAAACGCGTGCAGGAGGTTCCGCGCCGCTTCCAGGTAAATCCGGCGGTATTCGTCCGCGTCGCCACCGCCCGTGCTCGCGCATTGAATGACGGCGTCGAATTCCTCGCGAGCCGGCCGACACTGCAGCGCGATTCGTGATGTCGACCGCGCGAACCGCGAACGGCTTCGCCGCCAAGTTGCCCGGCCGATTCGGCGAGTAGCCGTCCATCCTTCGACCTCCCATCCTCGCTTCATGAAACAGATCGGCGGTCGCCGTGCCCGACATAGCCGCATCCGGCGATCAAAATTCGCGGCATGGCGCGGGTCCGCTCACGCTAATGCGGCGGAGGCGATTTCGATTTCGTCGAACGGGTTCGGCTGCGTGACCCGGACCTGCTTCAGCCGAATCAGTTCCAGCAGCGCGAGAAACGTGACCACGATCTCCACCCGCGACGCCACCTCGGCGAACAGCTCCGAGAAACTCAACGCCATGCCGTCCGAGACCCGCTGCAGGATCCACTCGATCTTGTCCGAGACGGTGAAGTGTTCGCCGAAGATCTCCCGCAAATCCTCGCGGGCCTCGACCCGCTTGATGACAGTCTGAAAAGCGTTGATCAACTGAAAGATGCCGACTTCCCCGAGCGGAAGCGGGGCGAGGAGCGCAGCCTCCAGGGCCGGTGCCCGGCCCGCGCGAAAATCCGTTCCTGCTCCAGCTGGCGCGCTTCTGCAATTGCGCGGCCGCTTCCTTGAATTTCTTGTATTCGATCAGCTGCCGAATCAGGTCCCAGCGCGGATCGTCTTCGTCGGCATCTTCTTCCGGCGGTTGTTGATCGACCGGCAGCAGGCTGCGGCTTTTCAGGTAAATCAGGTTCGCCGCCATGACGACGAACTCGCCCGCGACATCGATGTTCAGCTCTTTGAACGCCTGCAGATATTCCAGGTATTGCCGGGTGATCCGCTCGAGCGAAATCTCGTAGATGTCGAGCTCGTCGCGCTTGATCAGGTAAAGCAGCAGATCGAGCGGACCCTCGAAGATCTCGAGCTTGACCTTGTAGTCGCTTTCCATGCGGCGCCGCGGATATTAGGGCGCGCAGACTGCGAAAGTAAACGCGCCCGGCTGCCGCCTTAGACTAGCGATCCGGCTCGTTGCGATGGACCCAGACGCTGTTCACGATCCCGAGGCCGAACATGATCATGAGCACGAACGAGCCGCTGTAACTGATCAGCGGCAACGGCACACCGGTGATCGGGCAGCATCGAGATGGTCATCCCGACGTTCTGGAAGATGTGGGTGAAAATGAGCGCAGTGATCCCAATCGATCAGCAGCAGCCCAAATTGATCACCCGCGAAAAAAGCCACGAAAAGACAGGTCAATAGAAGCAAGCGCAAAGGCGCCGAGCAGAAACATCCCGCCAACGAAACCCCACTGCTCGCCGATCGCCGAGAAGATGTAATCGTTGTGCACGGCGGTGGCGGGCAGAAACCCGAGCTCGATCTGCGTGTTCGGCGCCTTGAATCCTTTGCCCGACCAACCGCCGGAGCCGATCGCGATAAGCGATTGATTGATCGCCCAGGCCGAGCCCTGCTTGTCGATCTCGGGATTGAATGAACGCAGTGATCCGTTCCTGTTGATATGGTTTCAGCCCAGATGATCGCGAGCGGCAGGAAGGTGGCCACGATCAGGACAATGCAGATCAGATAGCGCAGCGGGATACCGCCCACGAAGAGCAGCGCCAGCAAGACCGGTCCCCAGATCATCGTTTCACCCAGGTCCGGCTGCATCAGAATGAGCAGACACGGCGCCCCAACGATCGCGCCGCAAAGCAGCAGCCGCAGCATGGGATGCATCTCGCGGAACTGACTCAGGAACAACGCCAGCACCATGATGCCGGCGACCACCGCCAGCTGCGCGGGCTGAAAATTGATCGGTCCCAGATGAAGCCAGCTGCGCGCGCCATAAACTTTCGTGTCCCATGAAACTGGTCAGGATCAAGAAAGCCGATGCCCGCCAGATACATCGGCAGCGCGCCCCAGCGGATCCAGCGATAGTCGATCAGGCTGGTGACCATGAAAGCGACAAAGCCGACCGCGACCCAGTTGGCCTGCTTCCGCCAGAACTCCGCGGCGACGTGTCCTCGCGCATATAAGTGGCGCTGTAGATCGCGATCACACCGAAGACCGCGAGCGCCAGCATGTTTGCCAGCAGGAGCCAGTTGAGCCCGAGAAGTTTTCCAGAAACGGTGTCATATCGAGAGCGCGGCGGAGTATAGCGCACTCTGGATTCCCGTAAAACTGCCGATTCAGCGATGCGCACCGGTTATCGAAGGACGGATAGCTGTCGGCCGAGCGAAGTCGAGGGAGCGCGCGGCAGGCGACGCTCATCGGGTCCCTCGATTCGCTTCGCTACGCTCGGGATGACAGCCTGGTCGCGCTGAAGAGTGAAATCGACAGTCGACGCGACCATTCGGCCACTTGGGATCAAGTGTCCCGAAACTGCTCAATTCTCATATGGAGAGTTTCTCATATTGAGATATCTCTATGTAACAGCTTGCTGTTAAGATGTTTGCAGAATACAAAAATTTTCCACGCCTTAACTTGTCAGCCGGTGCAAAGCCCCGTAAAATCTATTGGTGGGGTTATGTCGAACCAGGGAATGCTGTCATGGCTAAGAAAACAAAACGAAAAATGGCGCATCCGAAACTGCCGATGCAGCGGCAGCTCAATCTGCAGCACGAAGGAAAATATTTCGATCTCCGCGCGATTTTCGATCGACTGAACGAGCGCCATTTTCGCGGCCGGCTGCGCGGATACAAGGTGATATGGGGCCGGCGGCAAAAGCGGCGTCCGAAGGAATATTTCATCTTCGGGACAATTCAGGAAGAAGACCGCATCATCCGGATCAATCCGCAGCTGGACCAGCCATTCGTGCCGCTCTGGTTTCTCCAATACGTGCTCTATCACGAAATGCTGCACTCGGTCGTGCCCGACGAAGTCGGGCGCCAACGGCCGGCGCCGTGTGCACACCGAAGAATTTTACCGGCGCGAACGCAAGTTTCCCGGTTACCGGAGGGCGCGCCGCTGGGAAGAAGAAAATCTCGCGCGGTTCTTGCGCTAGTGCTTCTCCATCAGGACGCGGTTGCCCGTCTTGTTCGTCAGACAGCGAGGGTGTCGTTGCTACGTTCTTTTTGATGAGGTACCAAAGGGTTGTCGCGAGCAGGAGGGAGATCAACTTCGCCCGCCAGTTGTTCAGAATCAGTTTCTTCATAAGTGCCGTGCAGGAGGATTTCGCCGATCCGTTTCCGGAAGGTTTCCGGGGTGAAATTGCGCTCGATCCGGCGCCGATGGCAGATCGAAATCCCACCCGTCTCTTCTGAGACAATCATCGCGATCGCATCCGATTCCTCGGTGATTCCGAGACCGGCGCGATGCCGCAGGCCGAGGCTCCGGTCGAGCGTCTCCCGCTGGCTCACCGGGAAAATGCAGGCGGCGGCGGCAACCCGTCCGTTGCGCACAATCACTCCGCCATCGTGCAGGGCGGCTTTCGGGTGAAAAAGCGTCAGCAGAAGTTCGACGGAAAAGACCGCATCCATGATGACGCCGGTTTCTTCGTAAACGCGAATCGACGTATCGCGCTCGATCGCGATCAGCGCGCCAAATTGCTTGTTCGCCAGCTGGGTCACCGCTTCCGCGATGTCGTGCACCGTCTCGCGCTTCTCGCTCGTTAGGGAAAAAATCGGATGGCCGCCCAGCTCGGCCAGACCGCGACGCAGCTCGGGTTGAAAAATGACCACGAGCGCGACAGCCAGGAAGACGGAGAAGCTGCGGATGATCCAGCCGATCACGACGAGATTCAGCAATTGGAGATCAGCGTCAGGGTCAGGAAAACGATCGCCAGTCCGGTCAGCACCTTGGCGCCGCGCGTCCCGCGAAAGTAGAGGTAACCGTAGTAGATCCCGACACTGAGCAGAATGATCTCGAAAAGACTGCGCCATTTCCCGATCCAGAGCTGAATGATTTGCTGGATCATGCCGTGGTTTCGAGAAGGCTTCGGTGACGCGCAAAGCGGCCACGTTTTCCTTGACATCATGAACTCGCAAGACATCCGCGCCGCGCTCCCGCAGCAGCGCGGTGAACGCGATCGTGGGCGCGAGGCGATCACTCATTTCGGCCGATCCAATCATTTTGCCGAGGGAAGATTTCCGCGAGACGCCGACCACCAGCGGCCGATCGTGAACCCGGAGCCGCGGGAGGTTCGCCAGCAATTTGAGATTATGCTCCAGGGTCTTTCCGAACCCAATTCCCGGATCAAACGCGATGGCCATGGGATCAATGCCGCACTCTAGGGCGCGCGCATATTGTTGTCGAAAAAAATCGGCCACCTCCCCGACCACATCATCGTAGTGCGGATCGACCTGCATGGTTTGCGGCGTCCCCTGCATGTGCATGATGATGAAAGCGGCCTTCTTTTCCGCCGCGAGCGTCATCATCGCGGCATCGGCGCGGCCTCCCGTTGACGTCGTTAATAATCGATGCTCCCGCGGCCAGCGCTTCCCGCGCGACGGCGGCTTTGGTCGTGTCGATGGAGATGAACGCCGGAATGCTTCTGTGCAGCTTCGCGATCACCGGCACTACTCGCGCCAATTCTTCCTTCGCTGAAACAGGTTCCGCGCCGGGGCGGGTCGACTCCCCTCCGACATCGATGATTCCCGCGCCCTCGGCCGCCATGCGCTCGCCCTGTTCGATCGCTTTCTCCGGAGTGAGAAACTCACCTCCGTCAGAAAATGAATCCGGCGTAACATTGAGCACTCCCATGATCATGGCGCGCCGCGAAAGATCGACGGCTCGACCGGCGATTTTCCAGAGCGATCTCGCTCATTGAGGTGAGACTACCACGGCGCCGCATTTATTCGACGCGCATGGGAAGTCCGGGCGGAAAGCGGTTTTGCGTGTAAGGTAGAGCCGATTCACTCAACCGCCTGCGGGCGATGATCAATCGCCCCTGCCATTTCGGCGGCGGATTCTCCAATATTTTGAAACCTGAAAAAGACCAACTTCGCGAACAAATCCTCCGGCTGCTAAGCGCGCCGAAATATCGTCCGCTCGATAAAGGTGAGCTGGGCAAAGCGCTCGGCCGGAAGAGCGGCGTCCGCATGGGACTGAACGAGATGCTGCGCGAGCTCGAGCAATCCGGCGAGATCGCCCGCATCCGGAAAAACCGTTACGTCCTGCCTTCCGAAGCGGATCTGGTGACCGGCAGCCTGCACGTTCACCAGGCCGGCTACGCCTTTCTTTCGACGGGGAAGCCCGGCGAACAGGACCTTTTCATCGCGGCCGAGAACACCGGCACCGCGATGCATGGCGACAGCGTGGTGGCGCGAATCACGCCGCGATGAACGTTACTCGCGGGCGAAAAGCGGGCGTGGCCGCACCGAAGGCCGGATCATTCGCATCCTGGAACGCGCGCACGATACGATCGTCGGCACTTTGCAGCAATCGAAGAACTTCTTCTACGTCGTCCCGGACGATCCGCGCATCGTCCATAACGTTTACGTCCAGGTTCCGCCGCAACCGCCCCTCCAGGCGATGCCGCGCGCGCGGCGACAAGGTGGTCGTCCGTCTCGAACCGTGGGAATCGCGCCACGTTAATCCCGAGGGCGAAATCATCGAAGTCCTCGGGACCCAGTTCCGCGCCCGGAGTCGACATGCTTTCGATCATCCGGAAGTACCATCTTCCGACCGAATTTCCGAGAGAGGTCCTCGATGAGGCGCGAACGAATACCGGAGACGGTCGGGCCCGAAATGTTCGAGGGACGCGAGGATCTGCGCGACCAATTCATCGTCACGATCGATCCCGACGATGCCCGCGATTTTGACGACGCGATCAACGTCGAACGAATTCCCGGCGGCGGCTGGAATCTCGGCGTGCATATCGCGGATGTCGCCGCCTATGTGAAGCCGGGCGCGGCCTTGGACCGGGAGGCCTACAAACGCGGCAACAGCGTTTATCTGCCCGATCGCGTCATCCCTATGCTGCCGGAGCGGTTGAGCAACGGCGTCTGCAGCCTGAACCCGGGAGTGGATCGCCTCACGCATTCCGTCTTCATTGAATTCAGCAGAGACGGACGCACTAAGAGCACCCGCTTTGCGCGCACGGTCATCCGCAGCGCGCGCCGCCTGACTTATCGCGAGGCCTACGCCATTCTGCGCGCCGCGCCTGCCGATCAGTTGGGCGAGCGGCTCCATGTGGCCTGGGAGCTGGCTTCTTTCCTCCGAAAAAAGCGTTTCGAACAAGGGTCGCTCGATCTCGATTTTCCGGAGGTAAAGGTGCGGCTGGACGATCAAGGCAAGCCGATCCTCCTCGAACGCATCGAAAACGACGAATCGCATCAATTGGTCGAAGAGTTCATGCTCGCGGCCAACGAAGCGGTCGCACGTGAGCTGAAGAACCGGTCGATCCCGGCGATCTATCGCGTGCACGAAAGTCCCGAGCCGGACAAGACTGGCGGAATATCGCGAACTCGTCCTCAGCTACAATTACAAGGTTGGCGACCTGACCAACCGTGCGGAACTCCAGCGACTGCTCGCCTCGCTCGCCGGCAAGCCTGAAGAACAGGCGCTCAAGATCGGCCTGTTGAAAAGTTTGAAGCGCGCGCGCTATGCCGCGCAACCGCTCGGCCACTTCGGTCTGGCCAAGAATAACTACACCCACTTCACCAGTCCCATTCGCCGCTACGCTGATTTGGTCGTGCATCGCGCCCTGGCCGAGCGCGACCAGGCCCGCCGTACCCGCGCGGACATGGGGCAAATGGTTTCCACCGCGGAACATATCTCGATCACGGAACGCGTGGCGGCCGAGGCCGAGATGGAGTCGGTCAAGATGAAGAAGCTCGAGTTTTTCCAGCGCCAGCTCGACGCGCGCGATCCGCAAATCTTTCGCGCCGCCGTTATCGATGTTCGGAATTATGGACTTCTGATCGAATTGCCGGACGTCCTCCTGACCGGCCTGGTCCACGTCTCCTCGCTCACGGACGACTTCTACGTTTTCAATCAGGCGCAACGCCGTTTGATCGGCCGGCAGTCCCGGCGCCAACTTTCCGTCGGGGATCAATTGCGCGTGTTCGTCGCGCGCGTCGACATCTTCAAACGCGAGGTGGATTTTGCCATCGTGAATGATGCCGCTCCGAGACCGGCGCGAACCCGGAACAATAGCCGCCCCGCTCCGGGGCGGGCACGCCGTCGCTAGAAGGCGCTCCCGCCAAAGGCCTTGCGGGATCAGAGCGACGCAGATTTTTCTTCCAATTTCGCGAGTGAGTTCGCTAAACTCACCGCCGTCTTCAAAAATGGACAGCATTCTCGAAGCGAAGGAAGTTCAGATCGAGCGGAAGCGATTTCATTTCGAATTTCGCGAGAACGAGCGTGGAAGGTTCCTGCGCATTACCGAGGAAGCTCATGGCCGCCGAAACACGATCATCATCCCGAGCACGGGCGTGAACGATTTTACCGCGGCCATCGACGACGTCCTCGGCGCTAGCGGCCACACCTCGACCTAGGCGGGGGCGGCCCACTCGCATCGTCATTGCCGACTGCGGGTTGCCGCGCGTTGACACCTTGGGGACTGGACACTTAGCTTTGCCTCCGTTCGGCTTCGCCGTTTCTCTTTAATCTGCCATGGCCACCAAAAAGAAATCTCCTTCACGGTAAATCAATGCGGCGCGCGAAATCCAAAGGTGACCTCGAGAAAGGGAAAGACGCCGCGCTTCGTTTACTACTTCGGCGATGGATCGGCGGACGGCGAGGGGAACATGAAGCCGCTGCTCGGCGGCAAAGGCGCCAATCTCGCGGAGATGACGCGCATCGGTCTCCCCGTCCCCCCGGGATTCACCATCACGACCGAAGTCTGCACCTATTTTTACGACCACAAGCGCACCTATCCACCGTCGCTCCAGGCGCAGGTCGAGAAGGGCGTGGCGAATATGGAGCGGATCATGGGCACGAAGTTCGGCGACACCGAGAAGATGCCGTTGCTCGTGGCGGTCCGCTCCGGCGCGCGCGATTCGATGCCGGGGATGATGGACACGATTCTAAATCTCGGCCTGAACGACGAGACGGTGAAGGCGCTGGTCCAGGCGACGAAGAACGAGCGATTCGCGTGGGATTGCTACCGCCGTTTCATCCAGATGTATGGCGACGTGGTCATGGGCGTGCAGAAACGCGAAGGCGAAGATCACGATCCGTTCGAATCCGTCATCGAGCACTACAAAGACGAGAAATACGGCCAGCACGATATCGACGATTCGAAACTCGAGGCCTCCGATTACCAGGAGCTGGTCGTCCGCTTTAAGAAGCTGGTGAAAGAACGCACCGGTCAGGCCTTTCCCAATAACCCATGGGACCAGCTCAAAGGCGCCGCGGGCGCGGTGTTCGGCTCCTGGATGAACGATCGCGCGATCGTCTATCGCCGGAAATACAACATTCCCCAGGATTGGGGCACGGCGGTCAACGTGCAGGCCATGGTCTATGGCAATACCGGCGCGAACTCCGGATCCGGCGTCGCCTTCACTCGCAACCCGGCCAACGGCGTGAACGAATTCTACGGCGAGTTTTTGATCGATGCCCAGGGAGAAGACGTCGTGGCTGGCGTGCGCACACCGCAACCTGTCCTCGAGTTGAAGAAGCTGATGCCCAAATGCTACGCGGAATTGCTCAGGGTCCGCGCTACGCTCGAGAAGCATTTCAAGGATGTGCAGGACATCGAGTTCACCATCCAGGATGGCAAGCTTTTCATGTTGCAGACCCGCAACGGCAAACGGACCGCCGCCGCCGCCCTCAAGTTCTCCATGGACATGTTCAAGGAGAAGCTCATCGATTGGAAGACGGCCGTAATGCGCAATCCGGCGGACCAACTGGACCAGCTTCTCGCGCCGATCTTTGATGTCGCCGAGGCGAAGAAGGCGAGAGCTATCGCGAGCGGTCTTCCCGCTGGTCCCGGCGCTGCGTCCGGGAAGATTTATTTGAATGCGGATCGTGCGGCCGCTGCCGCGGAGAAGGGCGAAAAGGTTCTTCTCGTGCGCAACGAAACGAGTCCGGAAGATTTGCGCGGCATGATCGCGGCAGAAGGAATTCTCACCGCGAAAGGCGGCGTCTCGTCGCACGCCGCGCTCGTCGCGCGCCAGATGGGCAAGGTTTGCATCTGCGGCGCCTCGGCGCTGCAGATCGATTACGGGAAGAAGACCGTTTCCGTGGACGGGCAGACGTTCAAGGAAGGCGATTTTCTTTCCATCGATGGAACGGCCGGGACTGTTTACGCCGGCCAGCTCGCCACCGCGCCAAGCGAGATCATCTCCGGCATGCTGCACGGGGACAAAGCCGCGCAGAAAACCGAGAAGTTCAAGTCGTTCAACCAGCTTATGAACTGGTGCTCGAAGGCCGCGCGCCTCGATGTCCGCTGCAACGCCGACAACCCCGAACAAACCGAGAACGCCCTCGCTTTTGGGGCCGTCGGCATCGGTCTCACCCGCACCGAGCACATGTTCTTCGAAGGCAATCGCATCGACTCGATGCGCGAGATGATCCTCGCGGCCAATGTCGAGGACCGGAAAAAGGCGCTCGCGAAATTGCTTCCCTATCAACGCGACGACTTCACCGGAATCTTTCAAGGCGCTGCGAGGCTTCCCCGCCACGATCCGGTTCCTCGATCCGCCGCTGCACGAGTTCCTGCCGCACACCAAGGAGCAGCAGATGGATCTCGCCAAGACGCTCGGCATCAAAGTGGAGTTCATTCAGCAGCGCGTCGCGCAGCTGCACGAGTTCAACCCCATGCTTGGTCATCGCGGCTGCCGGCTGGGGATTGCCTACCCGGAGATCACCGAGATGCAGGCTCGCGCCGTCTTCGAAGCGGCGGCCGATGTCGTAAAGAAGAAGATCAAAGTGAAGCCGGAGATCATGATTCCGCTCGTCGGTTTCAAGAAGGAATTCGATCTTCAGGCCGAGATCGTCCATCGCGTCGCGAAGGAAGTGATGTCGGCGAAGAAGGTGAAATTCGATTATCTGGTCGGGACCATGATCGAAGTGCCGCGCGGCGCACTCACGGCGGACGAAGTGGCCAAGAGCGCGGAGTTCTTCAGCTTCGGCACGAACGACCTCACCCAAATGGCGCTCGGCATCAGCCGCGATGACATGGGCAACTTCCTCATGCCCTACGTGGAGAACGATATCTTCAAGAAGAACCCCTTCGCCACGCTCGATCAGACCGGCGTCGGCCAGCTCATGCAAATCGCTGTCGAGAAAGGCCGCAGCAGCCGCCCGAACATCAAGCTAGGCATTTGCGGCGAACACGGCGGCGATCCGGAGAGCGTGAAGTTTTGCCATCGGCTCGGGTTGCATTACGTCAGTTGCAGTCCATTCCGCGTGCCGATCGCCCGCCTGGCCGCCGCCCAGGCGGCGTTAGCGGAAAAGTAGCGCGATTATTCGGGAGCTGTAGCCGCGGGACATGCGGGCCGCGTCCGTCGCGGAATTGCCGAGATTCTAAGACTGACCCCCTCTGCGAGCTGTAGCCGCGTCCTTCCACGGTACCCAATTGCCGGGATTCTAAGACGGCTATTTTGTTAACGCGAAAGCGTACCTACGATCATTCCAAGGCACAACATATCCATCATGCGGATACTTCGCCTGATATCTTCTTACGAGTGATTGGTCGATTAGCAGGCCAAGGTGGTACCCAAACTGAACCTCGTAATCGCCGGGCTGCAAGTAGGCCATCCGTTCAGGCTAAATACATCCTCAGTGCGAAAAGTTTCACCAGGACTTAGCGATATCTCCCTATACGGCGCTTCTCCCACGTAACCGCCAATTATCGCCTTCCTCTTTCCCTTCTTGTACAATTCGGCCTCGAAGTCGAGGTGCGAGAAACGAAAGCGTACTGTCCGATTGCTCCCATTGCGGTAGCCCACTACGACTTTCAATTCCTCGCCGAGCCGAACAATGGGATTCTTAATCTCGAAACTGGCAGTGACCCCATTAAAGAATCTCGAACGAGGGGGTTTGGTTGCAGCGAACCCAGGCAAAACCGTCGCCACAAAAAGAAGACAGGCCACAAGTCGACCGAGCAAGGTGATCAGGGAGAGATTCATCTTCCCAGGTCCTCCACTGGGAACGCCTTCGCTTGCAGGGAGCGAGAGGTCGGAGGGGAGCACGGGGTCAAAGCTTACTATGACACACGTGGGGGACTTGAAGCGAGTCAGGCTAGAACAAGCTGTAGATGAACGGTGCGAGGGCGGAGCCTTCGGTCACGACCAGAATCAATCCGAGCGTGAGCAGCAGCACGACGATGGGCGCGAGCCACCATTTCTTGCGCACGCGCAAGAAGCTCCAAAACTCCCGCAGGATCGATAATTTTCCAGTCATCTAGAACTGCTTTTCGTAATCTTCCGGCATCGGACGCACCGTTCGTGTCTGCCAATAACTTGCCGCGTTCGTCCCAAAATCAACTTCAATCGCGCGTTTGCCGAAAAGCCGCTGAAGCAAACCGACCGGCGTGACCACCAGAAAAAAGACGATGGTCAAGAGCACCCGGGTCATAACCCACCCGATGGCGAGCGCGGCAATCATCCAGGGGCCGTGAACCCATTTCAGGATCGATGGAGCCAAATGCGGCGGCCAGGACCAGGACAACTCCAATGGAGATCAGCGGCCAGCCGGCGCCACGCTGTCGCCACACGAAAAGGGCACCCAGCAGCAGAATCACCGGGCCGACAGTCCACCCGAATTTTCGCAAGGCGCGCGGCGACCGGTCGAGTTTTTGATATTCGTCGCTAATCCAGGACATCGTCGGGCACTCCTTTCACCACGTTCGCGGGGTCCTGCTTCGCTTTATCGAGGAGGAAATTTCCCAGGACGAGATAATCCATCTCCGTGCGCATGAAACATCGGAAAGCCTCCTCGGGAGTGCAGACCGGCGGCTCGCCCCGAACGTTGAAGGAGGTATTCACCAGCACGGGGCAGCCGGTGTTTTTTTCGAACTCGGTGAGCAAGCGGTGAAAGCGGAGGGTTGTCCGCGGCGGAGACGGTCTGGACGCGGGCGGAATAATCGACGTGCGTGATGGCTGGAAGGGTCGAGCGAGGGGTTTTAAGGCGCGTCATGAAATCCGGCGCGTCGCCAGTAGCGCCACGGGGTCCCTCGACTTCGCTCGGGATGACTGGCTGAGTCATGCGCAGCGATTCCTTTACGGGCGCGACCAGAAGCATATAGGGACTTGGCTGATCCAGCTCAAAGCAATCGCCGACACGCTCGCGGAGGACCGCAGGAGCGAAAGGGCGAAAGCTTTCCCGGAACTTTATTTTCAAGTTCAACGTTTCCTGCATTTCGGTCGACCGGGCGTCTCCGAGGATCGAGCGATTTCCCAAGCGCCCGCGGACCAAATTCCATCCGCCCTTGGAACCAGCCGATGACTTTGCCTTCCTCGAGCAATCGCGCCACGCGCGACATCAACTCCTCTTCGTTCAATTCCTCGTGCGGGATCGCGGCGCGCTTCAGAAATTCAGCGGCATCGTAGGAGGGTCCGAGAAACGAACCACGTTGCGCGTCGCCTTCGCCGGAGATTTTTCTCGGCTGGCTGAGTGGTAATGGTGCCAGCCGAGCAGCGCCGCGCCGAGCGCGCCGCCGGCATCGCCTGCGGCCGGTTGAATCCAGATTTTCTCGAAGGGTCCTTCCCGAAGAATCCGGCCGTTGCCGACGCAATTGAGCGCGACGCCGCCGGCGAGACAAAGGTTCCGCTCGCCCGTGAGCGCGTGGGCGTGGCGGGCGAGGCGCAACATCACTTCTTCCGTCACGGCCTGGAGCGAGCGCGCAATATTCATGTGCCGCTGGGTCAACTCCGCCTCCGGCTTTCTTGGTGGGCTGCCGAAAAGGCCATCGAACGCGCTATTCGTCATCGTGAGACCCACCATGAAATCGAAGTAACGCAGGTTGAGACGGAAGGAGCCGTCCTCCTTGAGGTCGATCAGGTTAGACAAAATCAGGTCGCGGAAGACCGGTTCGCCGTAGGGAGCGAGACCCATCACCTTGTATTCACCGGAGTTGACGCGGAAACCGAGATAGTAAGTGAAGGCGGAATAGAGCAGGCCAAGCGAATGCGGGAAGTGCAGGTCGGCCAGCAGCTCGACCCGGTTGCCTTCCCCGCGGCCGACACTCGTGGTCGTCCATTCCCCCACCCCGTCAATGGTCAGCACCGCGGCGCTTTCAAAGGGGGACGGGAAAAACGCGGATGCGGCGTGCGACTCGTGGTGCTCCGGGAAAATGATTGGGCCCTCGAACGGAAGCTCGTTTTGAATGGCGTCCTTGATCCAGATCTTCTGTTTCATCCAAACCGGGACGGCTTTCAGGAACGAGCGGAGCCCGATCGGCGCGCAGGCCAGATAGGTGGAAAGAAGCCGGTCGCATTTCAGGAAAGGCTTTTCGTAAAACGCGACCAGATCGAGTTGTTTGCCCTCGGATAGACCTGCTTCGCGCAGGCAGTAATCGATCGCGTGGCGCGGGAAACCGGCATCGTGCTTTTTTCTCGTAAAACCGCTCTTCCTGCGCAGCGGCGACGATAATTCCATCGCGCACCAGACAGGCGGCGCTGTCGTGATAGAAGGCGGATATTCCGAGGATGTTCACGGTTGGAGAGAGTAAAATTTTTCCCACACTTTCCAGGCGCGCTCCCAGTTTTCTTTCGCCGCCCAGGCTTCCGCCTCAAGAAAATAGAAGTAGGGAGGACAACTGGCGAGGTCGGTGAAGTGGCGCGCGGTCATAAGCGCGTCATCGGTTTTTCCTTCGCGAATCTGGGCCTGGTAGAGTTGATAGCCGACTCCGTAGTCATCCGGGCTGGGCATGAAAAGCCTGCCGGAGCTGCTCGATGGAAGAACGGGCGGCCGCTTCGGGCAAGGGCGGCGTTTCTCCAAAACGCCGGACGAGCTCGAGCGCGCCCCGAAAATCATTCCGGCTCGCGTGATGCTTCGCCATCGCGCGCCAGGCATGATTCATCCAATCGGGATGCGCCTCGACCGCGCTGACCAACTCCTTGCGATCGCCCCGCTCCGCCCAAAGGGAGAAGAACTTGATCTTCTCTTCCCCGGAAAGCGTTTGCAGATCTGGATCGTGCGCGAGAAGGCGATGCAGAGCGCGTCATGAAATCCGCGCCGGCGGCTCCCTGGAGATAAATGAGCGCCAGATCATGGTGGACCATGCCGATTTCTTCGAGGCCGCGACGCACGGCGGGACTGTGTTGGGCAGCGAGCGCGAGCATATGCCCGTAAATTTCGAGCCGCTGCGCGCCGACCCGACGCAAAGCCTCCCGCCAGGCCGTGATCGCAAGGGATGGTTCCGCAGCCAGCCAGACGATCCCTTCCTGGTAGGGAACCTCGTAAGCGTTTGGTTCCAGAAAACGCGCGCGCCGAAAATCATCGAGCGCGTCGGAAGGGCGGGCGCTTCGCCCCGACCTTGGCCAGCGCGCGCGAAAAGTAGAGCTGCCACTTGAGCGGCGCCCATTCGAGGGCGCGCGTCGTGCGCTGAATCGCTTCGCCGAAATTTCTGCCCTGACTCGCGGTTGAAGCCTTATGCATTTCGTTGTCGACGCCCAACCCTCCCGGCAGAGGCATTTCATAACGGGTCGCGACAACCCAGCACGATCCCGGCCGCCAGGAGCAGCAGACCGATCACCCGAAAAACGATTGGCGCCCACGAGGCTGGGCCGTAACTGCGCCGGACGCCGCAGCGTCATCCCAAGAGAAAAATACGCAGAGAACGCAGTCCCGACCCGATGACCGGAAACATCCACCACGCCGTGCAGGACGAAGAGGATCGCGGCGATCAGGGTGGCCAGCCGGAAGCGTTGATTCGTTCCCTCCTGCAACGGAAAAACGCGCCAAACGAGGATAGCGATCCCGGCAATGGCCAGAAGGACCGCGGGCCAGCCCACTTCGACCCAAAGCCAAAACCAATCGCTCTCGGGATGGATCGTCCGGGAGCCGGTGAGGGAAGCGTCGCGAAAGACCGCGAAGACTCCGTCGAAATTTCCGAGCGCGATGCCGCACCAGGGCGAGGCACTGATGAGTTGAAGAGCGTCCCGGATAAATCCCCCAGCGAAGATCAGCGGCCATGTCTCCCGCATCGGCGCCGCGGAGATGGAAGCGTTCGAAGGTTTGCCCGCCGAAGACCAGCATCACGGTGAGTAAAATGAGCAACGCGGAAAGGCCCAGAGCGCGATCTGCGCGACCGAGCCTTTGCGCAGGACAAACGCGCCGAGCCAGAGGGCGCTTCCCGCCACCAGGATGAGGATGCCGGCCCGGGAGAAATCGAGAACGATCGCGGCGACCAAGATGGCAAGTCCGAGGAGCCAGGCCATCCAGCGTTTCCGGCTATGCCGGATATCGTCCTGGCCGCACGCCAGGATCACGATCGCCGTAAGGCCAAAAATATTAGCGGTTTGATTGCGATTTGGAAAAGGCCCGAAGCCACGCTGGTTGTGCCAAAAAGGAAGGGCGGTCGTGAGCGTAGTGGAGGGCCACGCAAAGCGCGGCCAGCAGGACGATCCCCGCTGCGAAGATGTCGAAGCTGCTGGCGCACTTCCCGCAATTCCAAATCGAGGACGCTGACATAATAAAGCCAGCTCAAGCCGGCCAGGAAACTGACGAAGCAACCAAGGGAAACCCAGGGCTGCGGCGAGAGCGTGCCCGGGAGCGTGATGCCGAAATCGTTCTCCAAGGCCAGACGCCAGGCTGGTTGCAAAAACCAACTCGCGGGCAGAAATGCCATGGCCGCGCACGCCGCGATCGCGAGCAAGATCAGATTCAAGCCCCGTCCCAGAGAGAACCGCGGAGGACCGGCCAGCAGAATGAGGCCGAGCAAACCAACAACGATGCCTTCACTCCACTTCTCGGTCGCCCCTCCGAGGAAACAGGCGAGCACGGGAAGCGTGGGGATGCAAGATATTCCTCCACCACCGGGCGGGAGCCGCGGTGAACGTGGGGCGTATCCTGGAGCGCTTTTTTTGCATGGGCCGCAAGCTGGATCTTGGTATGGGAGTAGCTATTTAGGAAGTGTGCGCCTGAGGCGCTTTTGAGATGCGCCGGTTTTACCACGGGTTGAACACGGGCGGCCATCGCGTACTCTCATCACCGGCTCCGGAAGATAATCATGGTTACCCAACGCACGCAGGGTTTGTATCGCGTATTCCTGCTTTGCCAGATCTTGCTCGTCGCGGTCCTCTTTTGGTTTGGCGTCTGGGTCATGGTCACCTTCTACTCTCCCGGGGCCGAACTAACCTGGCGCCGATATAGTATCTACTGCGGGTTGCTGGTCTTGGGCATGACGATCGAATCGTTGAGCCGCGACGGCTCGAAGAACTATTTCCTCCAGAACGAGCTCCTGCGCCAGCATCGACTGAGCTTGCGCCAGGTCTTCGCCAGCATCGGTACCCTCGTCCTTTATTTGATTGCGACCAAGGACGCCTTCATTTCGCGAATTTTCTTTTTCAATTTCGTTCCCTGGCTCTACGTCGCCCTGCTCTTTTCGCATCACTATCTCCCTTCCTTTCTGGCCCGCCGGATTTTTACCGGGGCAAAAGAGGAAAAAACGATTCTGGTCGGATCGTCCGAAAAAGCTGCGCAACTACGGAGTTGGTTGCGGCGCAAGGCGGATATCGGGTTGCGCACGGTCGGGCTCGTTTGTGATGAGGGGATCGATCAAACGGAGGATGGCATCCCCGTCCTGGGCAATTCGGATGATCTGGAAAAAATCGTGGTCGAGCGCGGCATCACTCAAATCATCATGCTGGAGTTTCCCCTCTTCACCGAGATCAACCGCCATATCATAAGCGTTTGCGATCAGCTCGGGGTCCGGCTCCTCATCGTCAGCGATCTCGAGGAGAAATTGCGCCATCCCGTCACCCACTTTGAAGATGATGGCTTTCGTTTTATTGGCTTGCGCGAAGAGCCTCTGGAGAACCCGCTCAACCGCTTTTTCAAACGGGTCATCGACATCGCGATTTCGTTGCCGGTGATGTTGTTCGTTTTTCCGGTCCTCACCGCCATCGTCTGGATAGCGCAACGCTTCCAATCGCCCGGACCGCTTTTTCACGTGCAGACCCGGGCCGGGATGCAGAACCGGCAATTCAAGATCTACAAGTTTCGCACCATGCGGCCCGACCACGAGGAAGTCACGCGCCAGGCGCGGGCCGGGGATGAACGGGTTTATCCGCTCGGGAAATGGTTTCGCAAACTCAGCATCGACGAGGTCCCGCAGTTTTGGAACGTGCTGCTGGGCGACATGAGCATCGTCGGGCCGCGGCCGCACCTGATCGAGCACAACAAACAATTCGCCCAACTCATGGCGAACTATCACGTCCGCGCTTTTGTGAAGCCTGGGATCACCGGCCTGGCCCAGGTGCGAGGGTTTCGCGGCGAGGCCCGAAACAGTTCCGATATCGAAAATCGCGTCGCTTGCGACATCGAGTATCTCGAGAGCTGGAACCTTTCTCTCGAGTGCGGAATCATCCTGCGCACTTTTGTGCAGTGGTCATCCCGCCGCGGAGCGCGTATTGATAGGACCTAGGGTCCCATGTGATCTATAGGCCGGCCAATTCCCCCAGGAAATTTTCCATCACGCGGTCTCTTCTCAAATTGCTCGACATAGCGCCGCCCGGCGGCGCCGTATCCGCGAGACGCCGCGGATCCCCCGCCAGAGCGTCGAGAAGATCGGCCAACTCCCGCGCGTGACCGGGCGGAACATTTTCGCCGAAATCGTCCTTCGGCCAGGGAGAGGGCCAGCTCGCATTCAGGCGCCGCCACCGTGACCACCGGTTTCGATTCCGCCAGCAACCCGAGAAGCTTGCTCGGGAAAAAAGAATTCCCGGCTCCGGCTTGCTGCGTGATGAAACAAACATCCGCGTCCACCAGCAAAGCGCGATAATCCCGGCCGGCCTGCAAAGGAAGCATGCTGACATTCGGCAAGCTCCAGCTCGCGCACACGCTGCGCGAGCGATTCGCGTTGCGCGCCGTCGCCACAGATCAGGATCCGGATCCGCGGATCGCGCAAGAGGGGGCTGTTTCCAGCAATACGTCGAGGCCTTGTTTCACGCCCAGATTCCCAGCGTAGATCGCCAGAAACTCCTCCGGCGCCAAAGCCATGGCGGCGTCGAAATTCACCGCGCTCAGGAGGCGACTCCGCGTCGTTCAGATCGATCGCGTTAGGAAAATAAACGAGTTCTGTGTCGGGAACGCCTTTCCCACGAAAACTCTTGAGCATGCCCTGAGTGATGCCGGAGACGCGCGCCGCATGCCGATAGGCGAACGATTCGAGCCATACAACGTCCGCGTAAACCAACTCGCTTTCAGCATCCCGAGCCCCACCGCGGCGTCCGGTTGCATGTCCTGGACATGAAAAACAAACGGCGCGTCTTTGATTTTCCCGACGAGCCATGCGGCGACGCCGAGAAGCAAGGGCGGCGAGACGACGCACATAAACATCGGGCCGCGGCAGAGTGAGAGCGCGCAGCGTCGACGTGAAAACGAAACTGCCCTCATGCACAATGCGTTTCAGCGCTGAAACCCGGGCTGGAACAAAATGCCAGCAACGATGGACCGGAACACCGTTGATGAGATCCGTCCGGTAAAGCTGGTCCCGATCCTCCGGTCGCTTTTGCCAGGTCGGATAGTACGGAAAACTCGTCACCATTTCGACGTCGTGATCCAACGTCCGTGCAGAAATTCACATAACGCCACGCTATGCGGCGCAATGCCGGTGAACTCCGGCGCGTAGTTGATTCCCCAAACAATGACGCGCATCGGGCCAGGCGGCGTTCGCGGTCATCTCTCGTGCTTGGTGAGCTCGTAGGTTTTCGCGACGGAAAGGAACTCGTAGATGGCGTGCAGTCGCGCAAAATAATAACCCTCGCGGCCGTCGAGAAAGCCTTTTTGCCAGATGTAGATGTAGAGGAATCGCAGGAGCGGACGAAACGGCAGGTGTTGCGAAAGGAGCTTTAGTTTTCGGCGCCGTCCCACGGTGCCGCTGGGGATTTGAGCGGCGCTGCCGGAGAGCCGCCGATCGGCCGAGACGCGTGCTTCCCAATTTGAGTAGCGGTTATGCTTTTCCACAAAAACCTCCACCGAAGGAAAGGCGTAATGGTCCATCTCGCAACGCAGCCGGCCGGTTGGACCCTGCACAATCACATGCTCGTGCACTTCGTTGTCTCCGCTGTGCGTATTCGCGTCGGTTAATTTCTCATAGCGGCCTAACGAGTGTCGAAACAGGCGAAGATTCCAATTCGGGTAATAGGAATGCCTCAGCCATCGGCCCATGAACATAAAACGCCGATTGATCCAATATCCGGCGGTCTCGCCCGCATTCGCAATAGCGCGGGCAAATTCCTCGCGCGCCTCCGGCGGCAAAACTTCATCCGCGTCGAGAATGAAGATCCATTCATTCCGAAAGGGAAGGTTCTCGAGCGCCCAATTTTTTTTTTTCGGCCAGGTCCCGTTGAACTGAAACTGCACGACCTGGGCGCCGTATTCCTGCGCGATGGCGATCGAGCCGTCGGTGCTCTGCGAATCGACGACGAAGATTTCGTCCGCCCAACGAACGGATTGGAGGCACCTCGAAAGGTTGTCGGCCTCGTTCTTGATCGGCACGATCAAGGAAACGGGGATGCGCTCGTCTTCAACTCCCATAACCCATGCCACAATGCCGCCGGCCCGCGGCAACTGGAAACTGATGGTGCTTCTTCGCGAGGCCGGGAATCACGACCTTCTCCCCGGACGAACTTCTCGGGCGAAGACCGCGAACGAGTAGCCGGGCATCGTCCGCGCGATCGGGAGTCCAAACAACGTCGGCGGGTGAGAGACAAAATGTTGGGAGAGCAAGCGATACCCGGGAATTACGGGCGGAGACAACGACCCTCGCTGGGTTTGTTGCAGGACCATTAGATCGCCCGAGGCAGTGCCGCGTTCAACGATGCGGATCTGCTCGAAATGATCCGCCAGGACCCAGAAGGACTCTGAGACGGAAATGACCTGACCGGTCGAGTGCGCCAAATGGTCGAACTCCTTTTGCGCCTCCGCGAAGGAAACTCCCTCAGCTCGGTAATCGACAAAGAGCGCCATATCGCGAGCCAGGCAAAGGCTAAAGGTGCCGAAAAACGCCGCCTGTGATCCCGAGAGGAAGAGCCACCGATCGTCTCCCGCGACTGCTGCGGCGCGCATCCACCAAATAAAGCGCACCCGCAATAAAAGCAGGTGAGAGCATAATGAGATAGTAGCTCGCCGTCGGTCTCCGGATGGAAAAAAAGCAAAAGGCGAAGACGGTCAAAACCAAGGCCCCGAGTCCCACAAACGGGTGATTCGATCTTCCCCGCTTCCCCAGAAATGGATGCGCGCACCAAACCAAAACCAGCAAAAGACCCAGCAGGTAGAGACCCGACCATGGCGCGAGCTTCAGATAAAAAGCGGACAGGTCGGACATCGGATAGTGGATCGCATTGGCCAAAGCTCCGTGTCTGGCAACGGTCCGGAGCGTCTCCGAAAATGGATAAGGGCTCAAGCTGAGAAGAAGCCAGAACACCGCAACCGCCACGGTGGCCGCCAGTATCGTTTCGCGGATAGCGCGGGAGAAGGGAGTGCTGAACACGAACGCCATTCCCACCAGGCAAGCGATGAATATCCCGTGCACAGGATGGATGGCGGCGGTCATGCCGACGGCAAATCCCAGAGTAACCGGCCACGCTTTCCTGGGCAGCCAAGTCACCGCGGCAATCGTCAGGCAAAGAATGAGCGTGACTCAAGGCTTCCGGTCGCCCCATGTCGGTGAAAATCAAAAAGGCGAGCGCGAAAATGGAGGAGGCCAAGAGCGCAAGCCCCGGAATCGAGGAGATGAAATCTTCGAGCGAATCTTGCCTTGCCCAGGATTGCTGCGTAGAGCGCGAGCGTGAGCGCGTCGAAGATGGCCCCGACGATAAAAGCGTTTCTTGTCTCGGACTTCCACATGCAGGCGGACACCACCAATTGAAACAGAGCCGGATGATCCAGGTAACGGTGTTGACCTGTCGGATCAGGCTCGGCTTCCCACAGGGAATTGGTCAAACCACGTCCCGCTTTCAGATTGATCGCGGCTGGCATGAAGACGGCGGCATCCCCTCCCGGGACGGGATACATGTCGGCCGACGCAAAAATATGGTAAGCCCCGAGCGCGACGGCGCACAGAAGCAGGACCAGGCGTCTGTATCCAAAGGCGGGCGCAGAAGAGCCAGGGTTCAAAAGCGTGCCGGATTCAACTTTTTCCCGGTCCGTCATCTCGTTTAGGCGCGAGGGTGAAGCACCTGGCAGGGATTTCCCGCCGCGACGGAGTCGGCCGGGACATCCTTCGTTACGACCGAGCAGGCGCCGATAACGCTTCGAGCGCCGATCGTTACTCCTGGCATGACAAAAGCACGGGCTCCGACAAAAGCGTCTTCGCCAATAGTGATCTTCGCCGTGACCAGCGGTATCTCCGGCCGGGAGAAATCGTGAGTGCCCGTGCTTAGATAGACTTCCTGGGCCACGGTAGCCCGCGCGCCAATTTCAATCTGGCCTAACGAATAAGCGTTGGCCCGGTCGCCGAGACAGGCGCGATCACGCAGCGTCAAATGCCATGGAATTGCGATCCGGGCTCGCTGGTGCACAAAAGGTGTGCCTTCGATTTTCGCACCGAAGGCTCGCAACCAGAAGAGCCGCCACTGGTTCAACGGTTTCGGAGTCCATCCACAAAAAACAAACCAGGAGAACTCCCAGAGCAGACGCAGGAGGCGGTCGCTGGCAGGCCAGGGCGATTCCTGGGCGGAAGCCTGGTCGGGCTTTACGAGTTTCTTTTCCTCCATGGCGAAAATCGAGTGGACTAGGGACTAATGGTCAGAAAGCAGGTGAAGAGCCACAGAAGAACACAGATTCGGACAGATTAGGAGCGGCGATTTTCAGGTTGGCGACGTTGCGCGGCTTGTCAGGACCTCCAGCAACGAATCGGCGGCCCGGCCGATCTCGAAATTACGAACGAAACACTGTTTAGCATTTTCTTTCATCGCGGCGCGGACATCCGGCGCAGCCCCAACCCAGCGATCAATCAGGCGCGCGGTCCCCGCCAGATCATCATTCTCAACGTATCCCGCTTCGCCGGCGGCGATCTCACGCCAGATGTTAACCTGGTTCGAGATGAGGACCGGAGTTCCACAAGCGAGGGCCTCGACCACCGCGATCCCAAAATTTTCCTGGTGCGACGGCAGGATAAACGCTTCCGCTGCACTGAACGCGCCCCATTTGCGGTTACCGGTCAGCATTCCGGTGAAGGTAATTCCCGGTGCGCTTGAGGCCATGCGCACCAGGTGCTCTCGGTACCCTTCATCAGCGCACGGACCGGCGAGGACCAGCTCCGGCGCTTGATCGCCACTCGCGGATTTTCGCAGGGCCGCAAACGCTTCGATCAACAGGTCGCAGCCTTTCTTTTCGTGCAGGCGACCCAGGAAGAGCAGAAACCGCCGGCTGCGGAGTTGAGGAAAGCTCGGTGAAGAAATCGTCTCGCGCGCTCCGCAAGATCGATCTCCGGCGCGGCTGTTCCGTAATTCACGACCACTTCATTGCATCGATAGAGGGAAAAGGATTCGCGGGCCAAACGCCGTTCCTCTTCCGAAGTGAAAAGCACCGCCGCGGCGTCACGCAGCACGCGATATTCAGCCCAAGGCCAGTAGAGCAATTTCTTCAGATGTTTCAGCGGATAGGTCCGTCTTGAACCATGGATCGAGCATTCCGTGCGGAAACACGAAATAAGGCGTGGGGGTTCCCCGGAGCGCGCGCCAGACGCCGAAACTGCTGTATTGCCAGAGTCCCTGCACAATCACGGCGTCGTAGTGCGCGTGCCGCTCCCGGATCCAGCGAGAAAAACGCGGCGCATATCCGTAGCTGCCTCGGCCTGGACCAAGCGCATGCACCGGCAGAGGGCAGTTCTCGCACCCAGGCGTCCGTCGGTGCATCCAGCGAAACGATCTCCACCTGCATGACCCCGGCGAGCGAGCACGGCGGACGATTGCATGACGGACTCAATCGGGCCGCCGAGGGCGGGATTAACTGAGTGAATGGATCGGAGTATCTTCATCCGGAGATCGAAACAGTTGCGTTCGTTTCGCGAAGTGGCCCAGGACCACGATGCTCCACACCCGCGTCCAATGCAGACGGCCGCGCTGAAACGCGCCGCTGATTTCGTTTACGAATGCTTCGAGGGAGCAGGCGGCGCGAAACCGTTTCGCGCAGCCCCTCCTCCACAAAAGAAGCCAGCGGGCCGAGCATCCACACTTTCATGGGCAGGACGAAGCCTGCCTTCGGGCGGCGGTAGACGGAAGGAGGAAGGAGGTCGCGGCACGCTTCGACGAGCAATCCTTTGGGCCCCGGATACCGCTTCTTCGCCGCCTCCGGAAGTCCCAGGACATACTCGACGAGTTCGTGATCAAGGAACGGGACACGCAGCTCGAGCGAAACGGCCATGCTCATTTGGTCGGCATCGCGCAGCAGCATGCGACGCATGTAGCCGGTCAGTTCCGCCCAGCTCACGCGCGCGTAATCGTCCGGCAGCTCGACGGGGCATTCGAACGGGGCCGGCGCGACGGGAAGTCCCGCGCGCCGGATCATGTCATCCGTGAAAAACCGCCGGCGCCATCTGGCCAGCTCGCCTGCATCGGCGTTGCGCGGGAAGATCCGCCAGCCGGTCGCCCAGCCTGGCGACGCTTCCGAGGATCCTCCGAAGCGGACGCGGCAATCCCGCGATTAGCTTGAGCCGGGGCACATCGCGGAAACTGGGATAACCGCCGAACAATTCGTCGCCGCCGAGACCCGACAAGGCCACTTTCACCCCGTGCGCCGCCACCGCGCGCGAGACGATGTAGGTGTTGATCGCATCGACCGATGGCAGATCGAGCTTCTCGACCGCTTCGGTCACCGAGTGAATCACTTCCTCTTCCGAAAGCTGGATTCGATGATGGTCGGTCCGGTAACGCTCCGCGATTTCCTGCGCGATCGCGGTTTCGTCAAATTCCGCAAGGTCGAAACCGACGGAGAATGTCTGCAGTTTTTTCTCCAGTTTTTGCGCGGCGACCGCAGTCACGATGGAGGAATCGATTCCGCCGCTGAGAAAACTGGCGACCGGAACGTCGGAGAGAAGATGTTCGTCCACGGCCTGGTCGATCAGATCGCGCACCTGCCGGGGAACGTCGTCCGTCGAGGAAACAAATGCTTTCCGCGATGGCCAATATCTCCACGTCTTGATCTCTCCCTGACGCGAAACCGTCATGGCATGGCCGGCGGGCAAGCACGCGAAGGCCCGGGTAAAGAAGATTTCGCTCGGGGCAGGCGCCCCACTGGAGATAACCGGAGAGGGCCTGGCCGCGTGATTCCGCTCGAGCCCGGGCGACGAGCAATTTCACTTCCGAAGCCCGCGCGAAGGCCGTTCGCCTCCGTCGAATAATAGAGCGGTTTTATTCCGAGACGATCGCGCGCCAGAAACAATTCCTCGCGAGCGGCGTCGAAGATCGCGAACGCAAACATTCCCTTGAGATGATTGAGCACGTCGTGACCCCAGCGCGCATAGCCCTGCAAGAGCGTCTCGGTATCGCTCGTGCCTTTCCAATTCACTTCCGGACCAAGCTGCGCGCGCAAGGCCAGGTGATTATAGATTTCGCCGTTCGCCACGAGCACATTGCCCGTGGCCGGGTCCGTCATCGGTTGCGCGCCGGTGGGCGAAAGATCGACGATCGCCAGCCGCGTGCTGCCCAGCCAGCATCGGCCATCCGGCGAGGTCCATTCTCCCGACGAATCCGGGCCGCGATGCCCGATCAGTGCAAGATCCAGCGGCGTGGCCGGGCCGTTTCGAGCTGAAGTGAACTGCGATCCCGCACATTTTGTCTTAGCCCGGGCGCGCTGACCTGCCGGTTACCAGACGAATCCCTCGGTCCGGCGGAAATATTCCATCTCCCGCGACAGTTCCTTCAGCGGTTTCGCCGGAACGCCGCCGTAAAGCCGATAAGGTTCGTCCCATTTCTTGTTGAGGAGCGATTGGGCGCCGAGCACGGAGTGATGCGGCAGGACTGCTTCCGCCCAGCAGGACACAGTTCGTCCCGACAAAGCAGTATTCTCCAATGTCGATGGGCTCGGCCGATTGCCGGCCAGCCTGCGAGGTCGATGCTGTGGGTGATGAGCTGGGAGCGAAATCCACCGACGGTGGCGAATGCGCCGATCCGCACGCGCGCGGTGCAATCGATCAAATGCCGGCTGCTGATCCCGGCGTGGGTTTCGACGATAAGCTCGGGCCGCCGGTCCGGTTGATGCGCGAAATGCCGGCTCGGGCCCGTGGGAAAGCCGGTGATCCAATTCAATTGGCCGATGATGGCGTGAGCTCCGAGATGCAGCAGGTCGATGTTCTTGCAAACAGTCAGATGCCCGATGCGGGAATTCTCCTCCATGATCAGGCGCCGTGGAAAAATCCAGCAGAAGCCGATGCGACTCGTCGGATGCAGCGAATAGCCGAACTGGCTTTCGAGGAAGCGGCGCCGAATGCTCCAAGGCAGGAGCAGACTGACCAGCATCAAGAACTTATGCGACCATTCTCGAATGAAAATCTTGTGGGACACCTCATGGGATGGCGAGAAAGTTGTCCCCGTTATGCGCGGAAGCCAGGTCCGGATCGCGGTCGAAGGTGTACCCGCGCGCTTTCAACCACGCGATGGCGCGGGCGGATGAGTCGCGATATTCCAGCGAAAGCTCGATGTAAACGATTGGGCGATAGCGCGCGATCACCTGCTCCGCGCCCGCGAGCACCTGGTCTTCGAAACCCTCGGTATCGATCTTCAGGAAGTCGACTCTTGAGGCGAGCGGAAGAATCACGTGGTCGAGGGTATCGAGAGTAATGCCTACCTCGCGACACGCTCCCGCCAGAGGCACGCCGCTTCGTCTGATGGTGGAAGCTCCAGAAGAGGCTGGCACAAGAAGCGTTTCCCGGCTTTGGGCCGCGCCGCAGCCAAGATTGAAGCATCGCACGTTGTGCATCTGGTTCTTTTCCACTACTTCGAGAAGCTTCGCGTACGCTGGCGGCGATGGCTCGAAAGCGTAGACTTGCCCGCCTGGTCCAACATGCTTCGCGAACAACAGGGCCGTAAAACCGAGGTTCGCACCCACGTCGATGACAACTCCATCCTTCGGCAAATATTCACGCAGCCGTTCCGTCTCGTACTTGAACCACAACTCGCCTTCGAACTGATACTGGATTTCCTGGAGATCGCCATCGCCATGGAAGGGCAGCCAATAGCCACCCCGCTGCGTCCAGAAGGTCCCTCCTTTGATCCGATGCAAGAGCTGGAGCCTCCAGCGATTCAGGGTCAGGGAGGAGCGAAGCCGGCGCAGCAAAGCCGCAGGACTCGGCAAGCCGCGGGCCAGGCGGTTGAGAGGAGTTTTCCCGGTGCTCAGATTTGTGCTCCGGTTCCGTGATAAACGGAAATGTACTCCGCAATCATTTGGTCTGTCGAAAAGCGCTCAGCGTTGCGCAGGCTCCTGGCACTCCAGAGCGCGCGTTCCTCCGGATCGGTCAGCCGGATTATTTCGGCGGCAAATCCCTCCTCATCCTCGACGGGATGGATCAATCCCGCATCGCCCGCCACTTCCGCCAGGGGCGCGCGATCGCTGCAAATCACCGGGCAGCCACAGGCCTGCGCTTCGATAATCGGCCAGCCGAACCCCTCAAAACGCGACGGGAACAGGAAAGCGGTCGCGCAATTATAAAGCGCCTCGAGCACTTCGCTCGTCGCCGTCAGGAACCTCGACGACCCGATCGAGGACGTCCAGTTCCTGGCCTAACGAACGAAGCGCGTCGGAGAGCGGTTCTCCCGCGAAAACAAGCAGCCCATTCCAGTCCTCTTTGCATCGGGCAAAAATGCGCAGGATGCCTTCGCGATTCTTTCGCCGCAAGTTCGACCCGACGTGCAGCACGAACGGGCGGTCTGGCGCGAGCGCGGAAAATCGCTCGAGGCGAGCGCGCGCTTCGTCCGCCGGCAGCCTTCGATACGGGTAGCTCAAGCCCAGCGAGATCAGTTCCAGCTTTGGTTCTCCGTCCCGGGGCGCGACGAGCCGGCGCGCGTCCTCCAGCGTCGCCTCCGAGACGCAGGCGACGACCGTCGCCGCGCGGAGCCCGGCCACGATCCAACGCTGAAGCAATTTTCCCGTGAGGCTCGCCGGACAATCGGTTTGCTCGCCCAACGCGCCCCGAACCGCGAGCAGGTCGTGGCAGGTCGCAACGACCGGCACTCCGTGAATCTGGCGCGCGTACATCGCATTCGAATGATCGCAGATATGAACCACGCGCCGGCGACGTCCTCAACCGGCGTCGCAATTGCCAGGGAAAAAGGACAAACTTATCGATGTAAGCGAGCCACTTCGCCAGGAAGCCCCCGCATACCGAAAGCGCCCGAAAAAGGGCTGCGGCTGGATCAGTTCTGCCGGAATGCCTGCAGCGGTGAGGCCATCCAGCATCATCATGGCGAAGCGATGCATGCTTTGCTGGCGATCGGGCGGGTAGTTACCGATCAACAGAACCATTGCTTTGATTGCGTGGAGCAGCGGGCCCATGCAGTCGATCAGCGTAGGCGGAGCGGCGCGCCACGATTCGGCCGCCCGTTCTGCGCCTGGGCGGAGGCCGCGGGTGGAAACTCACTCTCGTCATCGGCATTCCGCGCTGCCAGGGCGAGACCGGTGGTAAAAACAGCGAAACCCAAAACCGTAGGCGGACCAAATTGGCCATTCATCAGCGGCAGGCCGCCCGAGCCGAAAAGCAGGAGCGGCAGGACATTGCCTCCCCACCGCACCGAACGCAGACAGAGCATCAGGATGTGAACCGTCACGCCGAAACGCCAGAGGACAAAAGCAAGGCCAAGGACCGGTCCGCTCTCGAGCACCAGACGAGCCCACTCGCCCTCCGCGAGCAGGAAAGTGCTTTGGCCGGTGAGGAATTTTGCCCCGGCATTGGTGCCAATACCCAGGCCGTAACCGAAAAATGGCGCGTCGGGAAAGACGCGAATGGTTTCCGTGAATCCGTCAAACACCCGCGCAATCAGACCCACTGGCGATTGATTTTTCCTCCGCCTCGCGCGACAGCGGTAAACCGCGGTCGTCAGAACGTTAAGGCCCTCCTTGAAGATGGGCGTTAGCGTCACAAGAAACCCCAGGACGACCGTCACGAGCAAGGCCTGGCCGAAACGATTGACCGCGTCTGGGCGCAGAAAAAGAACGATAATGAGGGACGCCACTACCACGGCACACGCCCCTACCACCGAACGGCTGCCCGAGACAGCGATCCCGATAAGAAGGGCGCCGCCCGCCGCAAACAGCACCCAATTCTGGTAGACGCCGCGTTTCAGGGCCGCCCAGACCAGGAAACCAGTAGCCAGGGCGAAGTAGGCCACGACCCCGACGACAAAGGAGAACGTCCCGGCCGTGCGAACTTTTCCCAATCCAGCCGTGATCATCTCGCCCTCCCCGCTGGCGGTCCGATTGAGCAGTGAGTCGGGCGCCGCTTGAAACTGCGCGACCATAAGAAGTGCCATCGGCACGAGCAGAATCAGCGTCCACCAGCCCGATCCGCTTCACATCTTCCGGACGCAACACGCGCGGCATCAGAAAAATCAGCGGCAGATGAAGGAAGTTCGAGCGAAAACCGAAGCCACTCACCAGGACGATCCGGCTCGGCGGGAGATAAGGCCAAAGCGCGAGGAAACTAACCGCCAGCGACAAGAATCCGATAACGGCGAGCGAGAACATCCAGGCATTGCGCGGAAAGACCCGGGCCCGAAACGCGAGGACGTAAATGAGCAGGACGACCGGATCGCGAATGATGAGGAGCGGATTCGAAAGCTGAGGCACCACCCATTTGCGCAGAGCGCCCTCGATCAAGAGCAGCCAGAAATAGAGCCAGATCAGCCGGCGGATATTCCGGATCGTCGGGTTTTCGGGGTCGTTCGGGTTCATTCGCCGGTTAAGGATCGGATCGCGGCGAGGACCTTTTCGCCATAACCGTGCCAGGTAAGCTCGCTCGCCCGTCTTTGGGCTGCAATCGCCATGCCAGAGATGCTCTCACGGTTCGTCGCGCACCAGTTAATTTTTTCCGCAATCGCCTCGGGCGAACGAATCGGCACGAGAAAGCCGGTTTCTCCTTCCGCAATCAGGTCGTCGCCCCCGGCATTTCTTGGTCACGATCAAGGGAAGACCGCAGGCCATCGCTTCCTGCTGCACCAGGGCGCGGCCTTCCACGATCGAGGGCAGGACGAGAACGTCGCAGGTCCGCATCAACCGAAGCACATCGCGATGCGGACGCGGCGGTTCATAAATGAAACTGGGGGAACTGTTCGCGATACCAGGCCAGAGGACGCAAGAGCGAGCCCATCACGACAAGTTCGACCTCTTTCGAAGTCGACCAGCTTCATCGCCGCGAAAAGATCGGCCAGGCCTTTCCGTTGCGTGAGCGCGCCGGCGAAAAGAATGCGGAGCGGTCCGCTCGTTCGGTTTGCGTTCGGCGAGCTCGACTCTGCCTCGAGCGAGGGCGAGCCGAACGGCGTGACCACGCAGGGTTTGGCACGCCCGCACGCTCTCCGGCAGCGAATCCAGGACGAAAGCGCTCGGACAAATGACGAGCTCGGCCAAATCGAGTTCGCGCGTCTTGCGGGCCAGCTTTTCTTCGGAATCGCGCGTGCCGCCCAAGAGTGGGCTCCCATTCCGGATAACGCTGCGCCTCTTCTTGCAAGAAGTCGCTGGGCAGTTTCCCAGTAGGCGATCGGCAGATCGTAAATTCGGCGCACCCCCAGCTCCTGCGCCGTTTCAAACAATCGCTCCGCGCAATCTTCATAGGCGTAAACGGCGCGGATGCTTTGCCTCTGCATGCGATTCGCGCAGGGAGCGGCCGCGAATTTGTCGAGCTCGCGCCAGACTCGATCAATGCTGGCCCATCCCCGCTCGTGCTCGACCAGCCAGCGCTGGCGCATCTTTTGCGCAAGGAGGCGGACGATCTCGCGCGCCGGGAAAATCTTGATTTTGTAATGGGGCAACTCATAACCGCGGCGCGCCATTTGAGAGCGCAAATTCGCCGGAAGCTCGTGGACGAGCGGCGAAGCATTCGACCAACCGAGCGCGGTGACGAATTTCGCGAGCAGTCCGGCCTCATCGAGCGCGCTCAAGACCGCGCGCACGTTCGCGTTTCCGAAAGGATGCGCGAGCAGAACCATCAGGCTCCTTCCACCGGTTCGGCCCTGAAGGATGCGCGATAGGCGCGCGCGTAAAACTCCATCGGCTCAAGCTCGGTCGCGAGCTCTTCCCGGGTTCGTTGCGCGCGTTCCGCGTATTCCGCTTCGCTCATCTGCGCCGCTTGTTCGAGCAGCTTCGCCAGTCCCGGGACGTCGCCCGGTTCGCAGATCAAGCGCCTGCCGGCCGCCCGCCTCCGGCAATCCGCCATCACGCGTGATGATGCACGGGACGCCGAGGTGGCGCGCCTCGATCGCGGTCAGCCCGAAGTCTTCCCTGCGTGTTCGGCGGGACGACGACCCAGCGCGCATTCTTCATCTCCTGCGCCTTGGTCGCTTCATCCACAAAACCGAGGACGCGAATGCCGGTGACGCCGCGCTTTTGAATCGCGTATTCGATCAGGCTGCGGAGCGGGCCGTCGCCCATGAGGACGAGCGGCCATTTTTCGCGATCGAGTTCCGCCTGCGCGTAGGCATCGAGGAGCGTGTCGATTCCCTTGTTCGCAATCCAGCGGCCAATGAAGGCGAAGCCCGCGCGCTCCTCCGGCGGCGTCCATCCTTCGGGCAATTTCGAAGTGGTGGCGACTTTCCGGCTGCCGCGCCGCTTCCGATCGCCTTCCCACGTGTCCCAGACAAACTGCGAATTATACCAGCGCGCATCCGCGAATTTCGCGCTCAAGCGCCAGAGGAGGCGATGCGCGTTCAACTCGCGCGGCATGTAATTGTGGATCGTCAGGACGAGGCGCTTGCGGAAAAGTTTCGGCCAAAGCGACAACGTCGGGCGACGCATTCTGCAGATGCACGATATCCGCCCATCGGATCGCGCTGGCCAGATCTCGGTCGGCGCGCTCGCAAAACTCAACCGGCTCATTCTGCAGCATCGTCTTGAGACTGGGTTGCCGGGCAAAATATTTGGTTTTCTTGAAACAGACGCGAACTTCGAAATCCGGTTCCTTCCGAACCGCCGCGGCAACGGCGAGGACGAAAGCTTCAATGCCGCCGTAGGCGCCCTGGCACGGACTAACGAGAAGTAACTTGATCGGTTTCACAATTCCAAGGCTCGCGCGATTTGATTGGCGATGTACGGCCACGCCGCAGTTCGCTCCTGCCATTGCCGGAGCCTTTCGCCCCGCGATTCCAATTCCTCCCGCGTGACGCCTTGCATCAACTCGTCCGGCGAGGTCAGCAGGGAAAGAGGCTCAGGCTTCGAGGCGTCCGCGTAAGGAGAGATGATATTCAAGCCGTGAGCAGCGTAGGCCATGAAAGTGCCCGACTTCGTGATGCTAAGTCATCCTGGGCCGAAATGGCAAACTCGCACGTCAGGAGCAACTCGGAAATTTTTTCCTCCGGAAGCGGCCCGCGTTGATCGAAGCCATCGGTCAAATCGAGTCTCCGTCAAAAGAGCAGTTCCTCATCGTCTCCCTGCCGCGACTGACCCCCGCCCGCGGTCACGATTTTCCGAATTTTCCCAGCAGCGCCCAGCGACTTCAGGCCGGCGATGCATCTTTTCGCAGGGTGCGAATGCGGGAACGTTGCAAACCAAAGAGCACCGCAAGTCCCGTTTCCCTTTCTCCTCTGTTGTCTGGGCCCGACGAATGTTCGAGCCCACCGGCAACACCTGGACTGGGCATCGCGGCGAAAGAGCGGTGAGATGCGCCGCCTGACTCGCCGTGCTTGTGAAAACCGCATCCGCTACTCGCAAGAGCCGACGAAGATCGCGGCGATGAAGCTGCTGCATCGCGTGGTTCTTGTTCCAGATCGGCCAGAAAGCCCAAATCTCGTGAAACATGATCGCGAGGATGCCATGCGATTCTTTTTTCCAGTCGAGCAACGCTTTGATGAGCCAGCGCGGATAACCGTGGCGATCGAAGCCATACGCGCTGTATTGCACGAGCACCTTGCCATGAGCTGGCAATCGATCGCGAAGGTCGCGAACGGTGCCGTCGGTCTCTTCCACGGGATATTGCTCGAACGAACTCACCGGACGGGTTCCGACTCTCGGAACGATCAATCGCAAACCGGCGATGCGAGGCAGATGCTCCAGCAACCGCCGCGTGTAATCCCCTACTCCACCCGCCGCGAGTTCCGGACAAATGATGACTGTTTCTCCCGTCACGATGCCGCCTCCGTCGGTTCCGAGAGGGCAGCGAGTTTTTTGGCAGTCACACCCCAATCGGCATTTTCGTAATACCAGGCCTTGAGGGAAACGGTCCTGCTCGCGAGTTCCGCCTCTGAAATCTTCTCCACCTCCTCGGCCGCGATCGCATAGGAAAGCGGGACAGGTCGGCAGTCTCCCGATTTTGATCACGGCGGCGCAACCGGTCGCCGCGCACGCCATGAACACGCCCGATTTGCTCCAGGTCTCTGGCGTCACATTCGTCAGGGCGAACCGGGCCCGGGCGAACAAGCGGGAAACTTCGGCATCCGGCAGGAATCCATGACGCACGGCAGCGGCGGGATTCGGCCATCCGTCGATCAATTCATTCGCCTGCGCCGGAGAATTTTTCGTCTTCGGGACCGATCAGGTGAAGCGCGGTCAGACGTCCAGTTCTCTGCCAGTCACGAATTTCACGAGTCGAACAATTGCAGGGTTTGCCATCGCCCGAAGGGCAGGCCGAAAATGATGAACTCGGTGGTCACCCGCGGCCTGGGACGAGTTCGCGACCGGTTCGATGTTCGACCCAATGGGAAGGAAATGAACGTCGTCGCGCCCTGACAATTTCCGGAGTATCGCGACGTGATTCTCCGTGTTCGTGACCAGGACGTCGGCGATGGCGGCAAGCTGGCGGATAATCCGTGCGCTCATTTTTCCGAGGAGAAAATGCCGCGACAGCCGTGGCAATTTGCCGGGCATCTCGTGGAAGAAAACGGTGAGATGTCCGTCTGGAAATTTCGCTTTCCAGTTCGCCAGAACGCCGGGCATCCAGGTCGGGCAGCCGAGACGTTGATAGGCCCGGCCTGCATAATGGAGGAGAACATTGGCCGGACCTGCCCGGTCGAGTGCCTGCTCCAAGTTTCCGGGGATCTCCGTCGAAATCAGTGATGGCATTCCAGCCCAGCAGAGCGCGCGATTCGGCAGCGCCTTCCATTACGAGAAAATGGGCAGGCGACGAATCGTCCGGCCGATGCTTGTGCGCAAGCCAGCTATAGGCGCCGATTCCGCAGGTCTGCGGAGGAAGGCGCGTCGTAACGATGACGAGCGGACGCGCGCTCATCTTGAAGCGAACGTTTTCGAAAATGCGCCCCAAAACTTGCGTGCCTGGTCGGCCAGCATGAACTCGCGCTCGGCGAGCGCGAGCGCATTTCTCGCGACGTCGGCGCGCCCGTGGCCGCTTAAGCCGGTCAAGCGTTCGAGCGATTTCTTCCGGGGCGAGGCTGGTGAGCAAAATCGCGCGCGTTGTTCTTGTTCAATAATTCGTAAGCCGCGGAGTCGGCGGGACCATGATACAAAATCGGAACGCCGCTGCCGGCATAGGTCACCATTTTTGTCGAGAGACTATACCGCGCGAACTTCTTCATACGCTTCGCCAAAGGGGATCGGCATGTAAAGCAGGTCCGCGCTCTCCATGTCCTCGCTGACCTGGGCTTCGTCTGCGAATGGCAAAACGGTCACCGCTTTCGAGCCGCCCAGGACCTGCGCGGCGGATGTGTTCGCAGCGGCACGTCAGCCGGACATTGATCGATGGGTGCTCGCGTTCAAAAATCTTAATTCCATCGAGCAGGGCGCGGAGGTTGGGCTCATAGACCATGTGAAACAGTCCCATGAAGTAAATCCTGAGTTCGTTCGAATCGCCCGCGGCGCGAGGCTGCGTCAGTCGCTCAGACCGTCAGTGACAACTGGATAATCACCGTCGCGCCGTAGCGCGTGCAATATTCGCGGCCCAGCGCCTCGGAGATAACAAAACGCGCGGATGCCTCGCGCCACGCGCTCCGCATGGCGGCCTCGCGCTGGCTACGCCGTCCCGCGTCACCCGCCGTGTAGGCGAGATCATCGTGCATGCTGATAAAGAAAGGCAGCGCCAGCTCACGCGCGACAGCGTGGGCCTGAGCGAAATCGAGTCCGGCATGCGGCACCACATGGATCGCGCACGCGTGCACTCTCAGGCAGAGGCTGCTTTAAACGCTTACGAAACAAAGGCGCGAAAAATGGGGCAGTGGCATTTGGAATGGCGGCGAACCGGCTGCGCTCGATTCGTCCCCAGCACGGACGGGTGCGCAAATACGTTTCGTTCGGCCGGGCTTTCGGTCTCTCGGCGGTCGCACAAACGCTGTGCCAGGAAAACGGGGCCTGCTCGAGCAAGCGCGCAAGATGCGGGGACCGCCGCCTGGCGAACCGAGACTGAACGGTTGCACGAACACGATCTGTGCCCGCGGAACCTTCCGCGAGCCGCTGCGGTAGGCGCCAAGCGTGGCATGCGCGATCGCGGGCCAGGAAAACTCGGCCGCCGCCTCCGTGCTGCGGTGGAACAATTCCCGATAACGACCGGGATCAGACTCGCAGGATTTCGCAGATTTTGTCGGCGAACGCATCGACGTCGCCCTTCGGGACGAGAAGGTCTGGCAAACGCCCGGCCAGCAGATCACGCGGCCCGGCGGTATCGTAAGCGACCGTGGGGATGCCCGCCGCGAGTTGCTCCAACACGGCCAGGCCGAATCCTTCGACGTAGCTCGGAAATGCGCCGACGGTGCAATCCGCCAGCAACCCCGGCAGATCGTCGGGTTGAAAGTCGGAAATGAATTCAATCCCTTCGAGCGTATCAAGCCGGAGATCCGGAAGGATCGCGCTTCGAATCGACCATCGTGCCGAGAAAACGAAATTGGGCCTCGGGAACGCGCGCCCGAATCTGCCGGATGATCTCCGACCAGTCGCGCGCTCCCTTTCTTGCGCCCCACATTCCGATGAAACAAATCCTCTGTTGCGCCAAACGGATCTCCGCGGCCGCCGCAGCCTTGGAAAAAGCTTCGCGGCGTTCAACGGTCAACCCGTACGGTTGCACCAGGATCGGAAGATCCACGCTCTATCTCCTGCCGCAGGCAAACAGCTTCCTCCTCATTCGGAAGATTGATCAGGTCGGCGTGGCGGACCGCTCGGTCGGACGCGCGAAGCAGCGACCGCCGGGTAATCGCATAGAAAATTCGCCCAAGAAATCTGCCCTTCGGCCGGCCTGGCCATCGCTGCTCGATGCTCTGATCGAATTGCTCGTAGAGCCGATACAAACCGACTGAGCGGGCGACAAGCAAACCGTGGAATCCGAAGCCTGCTCTTGGAAAATGGAAGCACGCCAATCAATGCATCGATCACATCAAAATGCGCGCCATTTTCCCGGACAAAGGCCGCCGCCTTGTAGGGAAAGTGGAGCTGTCGAAGAGCGAAAATTGGCGGAGGAAGCGGGAGCGCCGGGGAAGGCGTCGGAAAGGCTGTAATTTTTCGACGATGTGGCCGGAGGCCCGCCATTGCTCCGCGAGTTCCATGTAGATGCGAACCGCTCCGAGGCGGGAATCCCACGGAAGATTTACCAGGATCAAGATGCGTAGCGGGTTGTCGTGCGGCGGTCTCCATCAGCAGAGAACCCGCCGGGCAATGGTGGTCCAAAATTTGTGCCGCACGGGATTGACGTAATGACGCAGCGCGAGGTCGCTCGACGCATAAAGATCTGCATAAACGAATTGATCGTCCAGCTGCAGAACATACTTCCGGTCTGTCCAGGGGCAACGCGCCATTCGCATGCATCGCCAGGTGGGTCATCGTCTGGTTCGTGAAAAAGTCCGGTGATCCTTGAAGCTCCAGGAACCGGTGAATCGCCAGCGCCCAGTCCAGTTTTTCGAAAAGGACCAGAACGCCCGTGTTGACCGGGTGCGCTTTTTCTGCGTCGGCCCGAAAGAGCCGTTCGTCTGCGGAAAGCCGGCAGTCGGCGAGATAAAATGCCGGCGCGCCGCCGCTTTCCAGCGAGCTGCGATGAGATCTTTCGCACCGGGAAAAAAGAGAACATCGGAATCGACATACAACGTTGGCTCATCGACGGGCAACGACATGATCAAAGCCAGTTGTTTGCCGGTTGGATGGGTGGTGAGATAGGGATAAAGCCTTCGTGGGAAGATCTTTTGGCAGCCACTGCGCGGAGTTAGAGACGAGATCGCAGAATCGAGACTCTTCAGGATTGCGATGCTGCGCGCCGACAGGGTTCCATCGGAAACAACGGTAAACCGTCTGGGCCGCCCACATATTTCAGGAAGGAACGAATGGAAGCGACCTGCTCCGGCAAGGCGCTCTCGCCTGAATAGGCAAAAACGTTAAATGGAAATTCAGCTCTTCCGAGATCCTGCGCCGAGCGATCGATGGGAGAAGGGCTCCATAGATCGTCCGCGCCGCGTTTCCTTCGGCGCGGGCGAGGTGATAGCCGTAATTTGGCATTGGTCATCTCATCACGAGGACGGGCCGCCCGAATCGCGGCGGCTCAAGGTAACGCTACTGGTCCGCTTGAGACGGGCCCGGAAATCGGCGCCCGCACTACGAGGACTGAATCTGTTTCGGCTGAACGTGATGCGATGCCGTGATCGCATGTTCCTCAACCGGCGCCGGTGTGTTGTAGTACTCCGAATACTGGTAGTAATAATATTCCGGCAGCGAGGTATCGACGTAGTTCAGGATAACGCCGGCCACATTGACCTGACGATTATAGAGCAGCTCGAGCGATTTCCTGGTCAGGCGCGCGGAGGTGTAGGAGAGCCGGACGACAAAAAGCGTCGCGTCAATCTTCGGCGCGAGACTGGTGGAATCATCTGCCGCCAGAATCGGCGAGCTATCAATGATGATGTAGTCGTAGTGGTTGTAGAGTTCCTTCAAGAGGCGATCCGTCGAGTCGCGCAGGAGATGCTCGCTCGGCTGTCCAAGCGTCTTGCCGCGCGGGAGCAGGAAGAGGCTCGGGTAGGAAGTCGGCACCACCACCTCCCGCCAGTTCACTTCTTGTTTGAGGACTTCCGAGAAGCCGATCGTGGATGAAATGTCGAATGCTTCCCGGAGCGCGCCTCGGCGGAGATCGCCATCAATCAAGCAGAGTGCGGGCGCCCGAAAGAGCCAACGTGATCGCCAGGTTGGAGGAGATCGTCGACTTGCCTTCGTTCGGAACCGAGCTCGTGATCAGTAGGGTCTTCGGCCGCGGCCCATCGTAGGGCATGAAGAAAATCGAGGAACGAATGTTGCGATAGGATTCGGCGAAGACGTGCCGGGCATCATCGGGCTGAAGCAGGGTGACTCTGCCCTTCGTCTTCTCCTTCGGAATCTGGCCGAGCACGTTCTCGGAGAAATGGTGCTGGAATTCGCCGAAGGAGGCCATGCGATCGTCGATCCGATCCAGCAGGAGAAGGATGCCGATGCCGGCCAGCGCGCCGCAGGCAAGGCCAATGAGCAGGCTTTTGAGCAATCCGGGGCGGACAGAGATCGGCGCCGACGGCCATTTCCATGATCGAGATCTGATCGCTGCCGTCAACGGCTTGCGAGACGTTGACTTCCTTAAGGTTATTCGTCAGGCGATCATAAAGGGTCTTAAGCCGATCGACCTTTCCTTTGACGCGATTGAACTGCGCCAGGCGCTGCCTCAAATCGAGCGCCTTGCTCTCCCATTCCTTGATGTTGGTTTGCAGGTTCTCCATCTGCTTGCCGATGGATTTGCGGCGGGTCTCAAGCTTTTCGACCGTGTCCGCGCGGAAAAGCTTGATCAGGTTTTCTGCTTCGCGATCTCGTCGTTGAGCTTGATGATTTTCGGGTGCCTGGGACGCAGATCCTTGGAGAGGGTGTCTTTTTCCGCCTTGAGTAATTGCAATTGCTGCTTGGCTTGCAGGTAATCGCCCTCCGGTCCGACGTCGGAAAAAGGCATTCCGCTGGCTTGATCTTCCGCTGGCTGCGTTCCTGCGGCGGGGTCTGGCCGCGTATTTTTGGTCCGATCGAGATTCTGATCGAGATCGAGCAGGCTGAGGAGATCGTATTCCGTCTTGAGCGAGGCGTATTGCTGGTTTAACCGAACGAGATAGGCGGCGGCGCTGTTCCCCTCTTCCTGGATGAAGCCGATGTTATTCTGCTTCTGAAATTCGAGCATTTCGTCTTCGCCGGTCCGGAGATCTTTCTCGACTTGAATGAGTTGCTCGGTGATCGCGGTGGTGACGTTATTCCCCTGATCCTCGCGCATGCCCTTTTTGAAGTCGAGATACTTCTGCATTACCGCGTTCAGATAGGCCTGGGTGTAATCTGCGGTGCTCCCGATCGCTTGCAGATCGAAAATCGATGTGCGCGGCTTTTGCGTGACCGTGATCTCGACCAGCACCGGTTGCATTTCCGGGTGGGTCGAGCGGACGAGCGCTTCGGCGCTGCGGCGTACTTCCGCGCTCTGCATGAGCTGGATCTGGGTGCCGTAGAAATTGACGCTGTTCTTCGCTGTAAACGCGCTCTGGCTGATGTTCAGCTTGCCGGCGAGCATCATCTTGCTCGCGGAAAGGAAGGAGGGCGGCGTCTGGTAAATCAGCCATGCTTGGACAAAAAGCCCGAGGCAGATCGTCAGGACCGGGATCCACCAGCGTCGCAGCGAGAGGGATTTGTAACGGTGAAGCCGCGTGAAAAACGAAGTGCTCCATGGCGCGGAGGCAGGACGATCGGAAACTACAGGTTGCATGGTTAGAAATTGACGCCCTTCTGCGGGACGAAAATCTGATCGTCCGGTTGCAGAACCAGGTCTTCTTCACTGTGGCCCTGTTCGATCATTCGTTTCAAATCGACGACAAAGTCGTGCCGTTTTTGCGCGTGAGCTTTACTTTCCGTTTGTTGGCGAAATCGCCGAATCCGCCGGCGCGGATGACCGCCTTGCTGACCGTGTAGGATTCATCAGCCGGAATTTCCTGCGGTCCCTGTGCTTTTACCGGAGCCGTAGACGTAGACTCTGCCGCGGGATTTTTCGCTGATGTGATCGACCGCGATGATGACCGTGGCGTGATAATAATATTCACGTTCGAGCGCGGCTTTGACGGTGTAAGCCAGTTCCTTGCAACTTTTGCCTGCCGCCTGGACGAGCCCGACGTAAGGAACTTCCAGCTCGCCGTTGTCGTTGACGCGCAGGTGCTGGGATTCGTTGTCGCGATCTTCGACAACACGGAAGCTGACGTAATCGTTAGAGCCGAGCTTCTTCTTGTCGTCGAGCACAGTCATGGAATTGGTCCGCATGACCGTGCTGGTGGTCGCTGGTTCGACGGCAGCGGCTTTGGGGATCGGAGGCGGCATCGTTGCCGGGCTGGTTTCCTGCGCCGCGAGCGGCAGCGGCCCCGTGATGGAGGCAGCAGCGAGGAATGTGAAGGCCCAGGTTCTCATGCAATTGCAATTGTCTCCTTAGAAGCTGTAGGTGCCATCGAGCGAGACGCGATTCTGGCTGTAATCGCGCAACGGCAGATCTGATTCTTTCTGTGTGTATTGGTAGCGAAATCCGAGCGTGACGTGCTGCGTCAGCTGATAACCGAGGGTGAGCGCGCCGCCATAGCGGTGGATGTGTTCGGCGGCGAAAGGATTAAACAAAGGGACCCCGGGTCCCACGAGGAAAACGGAGCCAGTGCCGGAATCTTCCGCGTCCTCATAAAACAACTCCGTCGAAAGCAGGGTGTGATAAAGGATGTTCCAGTTCGCGGTGTGCCGGACGTAATTCAACGTGATGAAATTTGAATTCATGCCCAATTGAGTCTCGTGGCCGGCCGACAGGCTATGCGTGAACGCTGAGTTGAGCCGATGAGAGAGCAAGCGCGTTAGCGTAGTAATCATCGACATCGTTGATATCGTTAATGGGGCCGTTGTTATCGAAATCAATATTCCTGATAGCCGCCGGCGAGCCGCAGTTTCAGATTCGGGGTGATCTGGGTCTCGAAGAAAACGCCCCCGCTGAATGTCTGTGAATCATTCATGACATGCTGGTCGTAATACGTATTCACGTATGCTCCCTCGAGACCAACGCTCATCGTAGAATTTGGCGTGATGGCGATGGAGCCATTAACCATGTCCGCCTTGCGATCGAGATATCGAAAAGATCCTCGGTCGAGATGATAATTGTAGTGATCGTACCCCAGGGTCACGACGGCTGCATTCAAATCCCAGAGAACCGAGATTCCCGCGGTATTCTGAAAGCGGCCATAATCGGCAACGTTACTCAGACCGACTTCGGCCACCGGATCCTGTTCGAGTGAAAATCGATCGTGGATATTGATCCGGAAGTCGCCGACGAAAATGTCGAACGACAGCTGGGAGCCCGGGTTGATCAGCAATCCATTGGTATTGTACTCCGAGTGGTCCATGTAAAACGCATAGCCGATACCCACATCCAGCCTGAGAGTGTTGAGCTGGGTGATGGGCCAGAGCGTGTTGATGTTCAACTGCGGGCGAATAATGAAGTCGCTCTGCTGCTCCGTGGTCACCAAAACCGGCCCGAAGGGACCCGGAAGGAAAGCGCTGGCGTCTTCCGAGAGATTGACGTTGTCGTTGTACTCGAAACCGAGAGTCGCGCTAAAGCGCAGCTTCATTGGTCCGAGCTGCAGATTATAGGGAATCTTGTCGATGGATTGACGGCGTGCTTCGGCCGACGCTTCACCTGCCAGCGAAGGGCGGATAGCGTCCTGGGCGTGCACCAAGGGTGCGCCGCAGAGCCGCAAAACAAGGAGGGCGAGGCCAATTTTTCCGGCGAGAAAACGCGGGTGAGTTAAGGGTTGCTTGACGGCTCATAGGATGTCAATCCGGTAAGGGTTAGCAGATGTGATACCAAACGTTGGGATTGCAAATTAGCGCTCCCAACACCTCGGACGCTGTCGGCCAAGATTGGTTTGGCATTAAGTATTTGTTGTTTCAGATGTTTCTCAGTTAACGGCGTTTTCTCTATCAACAGAAGCAAACCACAGCAAGCTAAATCGCCTGTTTTTTCGTCGTTTTGCGATGCGGTTCGCGTAATTCGAATTCGTTTTACCAGAATCGGATAAGATTCGATGCAGTTGGAAGGACTTTTGTAGAAAATCTTAAGGCTGGCGCGCTCTAAGCTTGGAAGTGGGTTATTATGAGTCGGTTCCATCCAATCCATTTCGGTCGAATCCTCCTGAACATTGCCGGGGCAGTTGCCCTCTCGGGCATCCTGATCCAGCCCAGGTCTTGCCGGGGAATCCGACCCGGCCACGGAAGAGGGCAACACCGCAAAAAACCTCGCCCGGATGAATTGCGGCGCGAAGATCGACTACATCACGCCGGATGGCCGGCTCGTCGCAGTGCCGAGCGCGAACCAGAAGGATTCCAGCCCGACCGCGCTGATCATGGACGACGACACCCTCAGTTGCCCGCTCCAGGAAGGCGAAACGACTTTTATCATCTCTTTCCCGAAAACTTCGCTCCTCGACCGCTTTACTTTCGTAAATGAGAACGCCGCGGTGCAGGGTGAAATGAGGATCGCCGTCTCCAATTACCGGTTGCCCGGCCGACAGTCCAAAATGGACCGAAGTAAGCGGAAAAACCGAATTCACCAGTAAACGGTTCTTCAATCTCTCGATGGTCGGAGTGGAAGCGCGCTACGTGAAGCTCTCGTTCCATGTCGCAAAAGGGAGGCCGTATCGCTTCGCTGGGTCTGTTCGGCGCTGTTTCGCTCGAGAAATACGCGAACCGCCAGGACGGCATCTCCCGCGTGGCAAATACGCTCCCGACGCACCGCCTCGAAGACATGCTTAATTTCAATTTCGCCAACCTTTACGCAAAAGGAGGTCGTTTTTGTCAGTTCGGGAGCGCCGCAGACGGCCCGGAGCATGATTGATGATGACACGATGACCTCGTTTCCCTTCGCTTCTTCCGACCCGCATCCGACCGTAATAGTGGAGCTGGCCACGCTCGAACGTCTGCATCGCGTGAGCGCACTCTACAAGATGCAGGCGGGACAGCTTGACGTTTATCTGTTGAACGAACTCGCCTCCAATCCTGGCGATTTGACCGGTGCAAAACACATTTCATCTGTAAAGGATCGCGATGCCCAAGGGAAAGCGGCCGTGAATTTTGATCCCCACGGCGCGCGTTATGTGGCCTTGCGTTGGACTCCAGCGGCGGGCAACGCTCAGGGATTCGAGATGGCGGAAATCAACGCTTTCGGCGACATGCCCCTCTCGATGCTCAATACCAGCGGCGCCCTGGATGTTTACGCCAGCAACACGGTCCCGACGCGGCTTTCTGGAGAAAGCGGACCCGATTTTAGCAATGAACCTCGGGACACTTGCCGAACCCGCCGGTGGTTCCTGCCGTCAGCGAATAGGCTGATCCACCTGCACGATCTCATTCACGGTTTTGGCGGCGGCCTCTTTGGCCCTTCCATAATCATCAAAGCCGGTCACGGCAATTTCCAAAAGGCGCTGCCCTAGATTTCGCCGGCCGCGCCAGGCCGCCCGCAAGCGCCCCCGCGCGTTCCATTCTCCCGGTCCATCCTTTGGCTCCCCCGCCTCAGCCTTGTCATCCTGAATGCTGACAAATACGAAAAGGGGGCGCCCGGCTTCATCAAATTCGTAAACGCGAAAGTCGAGCGAGACCGATCCCGCCTGGAGCGGAGAAAGGGGCTTTCTCGCCTCGAAAAATGCGACCAATGGCGGGCAAACAAATCTCTGGCGAATGGCTGCGGACCAATTGCAAAGCCGCGCGCCTCGGTTTCCAACGACCAAAAAAACTCCACCAGCGCACAGGGCCGGGATCTTCCCAAGCCGCGCTACTGGCCTCATCATAGTGCAGAATTGCCCGGGTCGTTTCCGCTATCGGAAGGAGACGAAGGGTAGCGTTCGCTGGCGGCCATCGCACCTGCCACGGGACGCGGTCGACGAATTCGCCCTCGTGGCTGCGGTACCAGAGTTCCGTGACCCCGAAAACCGCGACCAGCCAGGCTAGCATCATCAGTTGGTTCGCCCAGGAGCTGCCCCGCCGAGCGGCCACCGGTCGCAGGGTCAGGCGCGCGCCCTCTGATTTCCAAAGCCACGCCAGGGCGAACAAACCGGCCAAGCCGATCACCAAGGCCAGCGTGCCGATCAGATCGTGCCATCGCTCGAGAGCACCGACGCCGTCTCTGGCGGCCACGATCACGAGGGCGGCCGCCCGAAATATATTGCAGGCAAAAATCCAGGCGCAGCCGAGAATAACCAGGGCCAGGCGCTTTGTCCGCCGGAGGTGAAGAAGTTCTCCCAGGACAAGCGAGACCATGATCCCAGCCTGCAGCGTTCTAACGCCACTGCACGCGTCATCTACTCCCACGAATCCATTGCGGAGTTCGATCACATTCCCGACCTGATACGCACCCACCCCGATCCAGCCCGCAAATTCCACCGCGCAAGAAGTGACCATGCCCATCAGGTTCTGGACGATGACGTTCTCCAGCCGGACCGGCCACGGAACCGCCACCAGCGGCAAGACACGTCGGAAAGGCGAAGTGCCTGACCCACACCCAACCTCCAACCCGTGCGAGGGAAACCAGCGTGAACGACACCACCAGCAGCGCGAGAATCCAACCAAGCAAACGCCAATCAGGATTAGCCTCTTCGATAACGCGTAGCGGAAGCAGCGCCGCCAAAATCAGCCATAAGCCAGCCTGTCGACGCCTTTCTGCTGGTGGAGAGCCGGGGTTGGGCCGTCTCTGCCAGCGAAGGAAGAAGATCAGGCCAGCGAGAAATGGAACCGATCCAGCCATAGTTGTACTGGGGGTTGAGCGTCCACTCATCGTGGAGCTGGTAAAAGAGCCAGAGCCAAAGGACGCCGGGCGCAAGCCACTCGATTGCGCGGTTCGGGAATGCCATCTCGCGCAGCATTAGCGCCTGTCGTTCCAAAGGCCAAGCCTAATCAGGACAACGTTCACGCCTAACGTTATTGGCATGCGCCGTTGCTAAGAAGACAGCCTTCCATGTCTGCACGCTTCTCCTTGTTGGGCGCTACTGCGTTCCTCTTCGTCATGACTGAGCGCGACCTCCAACGCGCTTACCATCAATTGGGGTACCGAGCCTTGGGCGGCCGGGAAGTCTCCAGAATTCCTACAACATCGATCCCTCGCGTCCCGGCAACGATGTGACCGTAACCGTTTCGGGTAATACCAGCGTACTGCAGCCGGAGCTAACGGGGACAAATCCCACGACGCCCGCGGTTGCGCAGTCATTTCAGGGTGGAGCTGGGGCTCCTCAAAATAGCCTCTGCATCGCCACCAATTTTGTGAACCAATCCCAGGGAATTACGGTCACCGTCGATTTTTCGGCCCAATATGCTCAGGGCGTAACGAACGTTTCGTTCACCATCTTCGACGTGGATTTTTCGAACACGAGCGGGAACACCTATCAGGACCAGATTCGCTCCATAAGGGCGGTCGGGATCGATGGATCGCTGATCGCGCCCACGATTACGACGAGCGCAGGTAACGTCCTTAGCGGCACCGGGCTGAACCAGGTCGTCAATGGCACCGCCAGCGTCGCGGACCTCGGCGCTGGATCGGGCAACGGGAACGTGACGATTAGCTTTGGCACCGCCGCGATCAGGTCGTTCACGTTCACTTACGGCAGCGGAACTGGAACGGTCGCGGATCCGACGTATCAGCATATCGGCATGTCGAATGTTTCCTTCACCCCTGTGCCCGAAATGAATCCCGCATTCGGTGCCTCGCTTTCCTGCCTCGTCGCCGGGCTCCTCGTGCTTCGTCACAATGCCCGACACCGAAAATAGCGACTGTCGTGGTGATGTGCGGGCGCTCGCCCGTCGTGACTTCTACCAGCGCTGGATGCGGCGTCTTGCTTGTCTGCGTCATCCTGGCGGGCTTGAGCGTAGGCGGTTACAGAGGTTATGCGACGCTTCGAGAAAACACCTGACGAGACAGGCACGCGAATTCTTCGCGGCTGGCGATTATCAAAGCGCCGTGCTCGTGGCGCGTCGCGTCCTTCGGCTCAACCAGAACAACGTCGCGGCCTGCCGTCGTCATGGCGGAAACGGCTGAACTCGCGGGCCGGGGGGAAGCGCTTTCCTGGCGACAACGCGTCTCCGCTCTGGAACCGAATGTTCCAGAAAACCAAGTCTCCCTGGCCGCCACCGCCCTTCGCTTTGGACAGGTCGACCTCGCCCGCAAGAGCCTCGATTCGGTCGCACAGAGCTGCGCGGAGCAGCGTGAAATATCATGAGTTCTCGGCTGGCCTGGCGCTTGCGGAAAAGCAACCCGCAGTCGCCGAGAGCCATTTCGCCGCGGCGCTTGCACTCGAACCGGCGAACAAACGGCTCGCCCTCAACCTCGCAACCATCCGTCTCGCGTCGACCGACGTTGAAACAACGGTTCAGAGCACGTGCCGATCTGGCGTCCTTATCGGAAGACCCCGCTACACGGCTCGAATCACTTCGGGCGCTCGCGTCCGACGCGCTCGCCCACAAATCCAACGCCGAGGCGCAGCGGTGGACCGCTCAATTGAAATCGGAAAAGAACGCGACCATTTCCGATGCTTTGCTTTATCTCGAAGCGGCGCAGTCCAGCGACGCAGCGCCGGCCGCGCTGCTCGAAGTGCAAGCACGAGCGCAGGAATCGCCCGCCGCAGCGGTGGCGTTGATCACCTGGATGAACCGCCATGAAATGGCGAAGGCCGCGGTCGAATGGGGTTTATCGCTCCCGAAGGAAATCCTGACGGCGCAACCCGTTCCCCTCGCCATCGCGGAGTCATACAGCTTCCTCCAGGACTGGCGCGTTCTCCAGGAATGGGTCGAAGGCAAAAATTGGGGCGAATATGAATGCTTCCGCCTCGCGGCGCTCAGCCATGCCTTGCATCATCTCGGCCCGGCAGATCGTTCGTCGATGGAATCGCAGACTGCCTGGCGCGCGGCTTTGGCGGCGACCAAATCTCGCCCGGATCGGCTCGCGGCGATCGCCCAACTCGCGGAAGGCTGGGGTTACACCGCGCAGGCCGAAGACGCCTGGTGGATGATCGCAAACGGCAGCGAGAACGCCACGGCAGCGCTAACCGACTCTGCAGCGGCTTTACAAATCGAAACAAGACAGTCATGGCCTCCTGCGCGTCGCAAAACGCGCGCTGGAATTGAATCCCGCCGATCTCGTCGCTGCGAATAATTGCGCGAGTCTGGGCTTGCTCCTGACCGGCGATAGTTCGGCGCGGCGCCTCGCCACCAAATTGCACGCCGAATACCCGGCCAACACGGTTTTCAGCGCGACTTACGCTTTCGCGCTGCATCTCGAAGGGAAGACAAGCGCGGCGTTGAAGGTGATGGAGACGTTGAAAGAGACGCAGCTTCGTCATCCGGCGATCGCCGCGTATTATTTCGTCATGCTGGTCGAGAACGGAAACATGGAGCGGGCGCAGTCCTTCTTCTCCGCGGCAAGCCAGGCGCAGCTCCTGCCCGAGGAACAGAAACTGTTCGCTGCCGCCGCTCGGAAGCTCCCGGCCAGCGAACGCCAAGCCGGTGGCAGTGGCCGAACCGGTGAAGAGTTGAGGTGAACGCTCCGCCGAATTTGGGAGTGCGGTCGGGACCATGTTTCACGCCGCCGATTTTGCCTCCGCACGGACATTCCGCGTGATGGCCCAGCCGGGCAATTTCGATTCGAGGCGCCGCGACTTCAAGGCATAGAACTAGCTCTCCCAAGGGCGGGTTCAAAACGACCTGAAGATGCGATTAGCGACCGAAATTCAGGGAGCCGAAACCTCCACGCCAAATTCAGCCCGAAGCGAACATCCAGAGTCCAGGAATTCCACTCAAAAATATGAAACTCGCCCTGAAATTCCGGAAAGCCGCTCGACTGAGAGCGCGGAACATTTTGCGATCCTTGCCCGGGCTACGAATGATGCTGTTCGGGATTGGAATGTAAGGACCGGCGCGCTTTCCTGGCCGCAGGGTCTCGAAACCTTGCTCGGCTACGACAGTTCCACCTCGAGCCAGGACATCGGCTTCTGGCAAAAACAGATTCATCCTCAGGATCGGGCACGGACAGCCGGCAGCATCCGCGACGCTCTCGCCTCCGAGGACGATCATTGGACTGGCGAATACCGCTTCCGACATTTTGACGGGTCCTACCTGGATTTGCTCGAACGCGCACTGATCGTCCGCGATGCAGCGGGCGTCGCCATTCGCTTGGTCGGTTCGCTCATGGACGTGACGGCCAGGAAGCAACTGCAGGATCAGCTCGTGCGTTCCCAAAAGATGGAGGCGTTTGGCCGCCTCGCAGGAGGGGTCGCGCACGACTTCAATAATTTTCTCACCACCATCCTCGGCTACAGCGATCTGCTCCTCGAAGAGATCGGGATGAAAGGCGAGATCGCCGAGCACATCAGCGAAATCCGGAGTGCGGCTGGCCGGGCTTCGGTCCTTACGGCTCAATTGCTCGCCTTCAGCCGGAAGCACCCGCTCGCGCCTCGAGTGATCGAAGTAAATTCCCTTCTCACAAATCTCGAGCGCTCGCTTCTGCGTCTCCTCGGCGAAGATATTTCGGTCCAGTGCCATTTCGCTCGCGGGAAGGATGGCCTGCACACCAAAGTGGATCCCGGCCAGCTTACGCAAATCATCTTGAATCTGGTGGTAAACGCGCGCGAAGCGATGCCAACCGGGGGTTGCCTGACGCTGGAAACCACTTCGCTCACCATCGCGGCCTCCGAGGAACGCAAGATCGGCCCCGACGAACTCGAGCCGGACGACTACGTTTGCATCAGCGTCACCGACAATGGAGTCGGGATGAGCGACGAAGTTAAACGACATTTGTTCGAGCCGTTTTTCACGACCAAAGATGAAGGTAGCGGGAGCGGACTCGGACTCGCCACCAGCTACGGCATTGTGCGTCAAAGCGGCGGGCACATTTGTGTGGAAAGCGAACTGGGAAACGGGACCACCGTGAAAATCTTTCTTCCCCAGGTGCCGGCGCCGCCCCCACCCTCCTATAAACGGCCGGGGGGAAACAAGATGCCCACCGGCGTCGAGAGTATTCTCGTCCTCGAAGACGACATCAGCGTGCGCCACATTTCCGTGCGCGTGCTGCGCGGGCTGGGCTACGACGTAATCGAAGCCGCGAACGGCGATGACGCGCAACAGCTGATCGGGGAGCGCGGGAACAAGAAAATCGACCTTCTTCTAACCGACATGGTCATGCCCCACATGAGCGGACGGCATTTCGCCGACTGGCTGCGCAAGACCAGTCCGCAAACAAAAGTCGTCTTCATCTCCGGTTACCTCGAAGAATCGCTCCACCCCGGCGATCGCTGCGACCAGGAAATGTTTTTTCTGCCCAAGCCGTTCGACCCAGAGCAACTCGCCACGAAAATCCGCGAAGCGCTGGATTCGGTTCGTTAGGCCGAGGTCGCCGTTCTTCCCCTGCCAGCTCCTCTTCCTTCCAAGGCGGAAGCAGACGCAGAAGAAACGGCGGATAAAGAATAGGTCCGCGTTCCATTCAAAACATTGCCGCTAGCCGTCGGGAGGTATATTAACTCTCTGCGTGATCACGTTGAAAGACATCGAAGACGCGCGGAAGCGAATCGAGGGCGCGGTTTATTTTTCTCCCTGCCAGCCTTCGATTCCGCTGAGCGAGATCACGGGAATGGAGATTTTCTGCAAGCTCGAGAACTTGCAGCGCACGGGCAGCTTCAAAGAGCGAGGCGCACGGAACGCCCTCGCCCAACTTCCCGCGGAACAACAGAAACGCGGCGTGATCGCCGCCTCGGCCGGCAATCACGCCCAGGCTCTGGCCTATCAAGGCAAGCTGCTCGGAATTCCGGCGACCGTCGTGATGCCGAAGCACGCGCCGTTAATCAAGATCGGAAATTGCCAGAAGCTCGGGGCCACCGTCATCCTGCATGGAAAGGATTTCGCGGAAGCGAAAGCGCACGCGCACGAAATCGGAACAGAGCGCGGGCTGGCTTACATCGACGGCTACGATGATCCGGCCATCATCGCGGGCCAGGGCACGCTGGGACTGGAAATCGTCGAGCAAGTGCCGAACCTCGATGCCGTCATTGTGCCGGTGGGAGGGGGAGGACTGCTGGCCGGCGTCGCACTCGCCGTGAAAAGTTTGCGACCCAACGTAAAAATAATCGCGGTTGAAGCAGATCACGTCGCTAGTTTTTCGGCGGCGATACGGGCAGGCAAACCAGTTCCCATTACCGCTCAACCGACCCTGGCCGACGGTCTCGCCATCCCGCAAATCGGCAGTAACGCTTTCGAATCGCCGCGCCGCGGGTGGATCGCACCGTTACCGTCGCGGAGGAACAAATTGCCGTCTCGATCCTGCGGATCGTGGAATTGGAGAAAGGCGTCGTCGAGGGTGCGGCGGCTACTCCGCTCGCGGCCTGCTTATCTGGTCAACTACCCGAACTGGCCCGGAAGCGCGTTGTTCTCCTCCTGAGCGGAGGGAATATTGATCCGAACGTCCTGAGTCGCGTTGTCGAACGCGGCCTGGTGGCCGATGGTCGCCTTTGCCGGTTCACCGCCATTATTAGCGATCGGCCGGGAGGTTTGGCCGATCTGACGGCGCAGATCGCCTCTGCCGGAGCCAGCATTAAGCAAGTCGTGCACGATCGCGCTTTCGCCGGCGCCGACATCTCCGCCGTCCATGTCTTGTGCACGGTAGAAACCCGGGACCGGGAACATTTGATGGAGCTGCGGGCGCTTCTGAAAGAGCACGGCGTCGCGACCCTCGATTCGAAATAGCGTCGCGGCAGCTGGCTGGTTCAAGATTGCCGATGAGCGGAAAAGAAAAGCGCGCCCTCGATCCACTTCGGTTCTTCGCCAGGCTGAAGCGCTCCGTTCGCAAGCGCGTGCTCTTTCGGAGATTCGGGCAGGTCTGGAATGCAAAGAATGCCTTTCAAAACCGAAGTTACGATTCTTACGAAGCTTATTTGGAACACCAAAAGGCGAAGCTCGAGACCCATGATTTTGCGAACTACGATGTCGAGTTCCGCGCCGCCCTGCGAGAGCGGCTGGCCGCGCTGGACATGGCCTGGCCGGGCCGGACGGTCCTTTGCCTTGCAGCCCGGATCGGCACCGAGGTGAAGGCGTTCCTTGATCTTGGCTGCTTTGCGATTGGGATCGATCTCAATCCGGGAAAGGAGAATCGCTACGTAGTCCAGGGCGATTTCCACGATCTGCAATTCGCGCCCAAGTCAGTGGACTTGGTTTACACGAATTCGCTCGATCACGCCTTCGACATCGACCGGATTGCCCAGGAGGTCTTGAAGGTGTTGAAACCGGAAGGGCTGCTTATTGTCGAAGCAAGCCAGGGCCGCGATCAAGGGGTCAACCCCGGATTCTTCGAGAGCTTTTTCTGGAAGAACATCGATGAACTAGTTGGCGTGTTTGAAGCAGCTGGCTTCAAAGTTACCCGCCGCACGCCAATCTCCCATCCCTGGCCGGGCGAAGCGATTTGTTTCCAGCCAGCAGCGAAACATTAGCGCCTCAAGGAGCGGCGGTTTACAAACCGCCGACGCATTGAAGGCGGTTTCAAACCGCCTCTCCTTGATCTGATCTCGCGCTTTCCCGTCACCCAACCGCTTTCGCTTGAACCGGCAAACGCACTCCGTAGTTTTGCCAATGCTCACTGCCGAAACGGACTCGCACGCGAAAAACGCTGAACCTGGCCGCAAGCGGAGCGTCCCTCCCGCCAGGGAAAAGGACCGGACCGGCTCGTTTGCCCGACGGCACATCGGCCCCAACCAGCAGGCTCGCTCGGCTATGCTTGCGGAAATTGGCGTTGAAAACCTCGATGCGTTGATCGACGGGACCGTTCCGCACAATATTCGCCTCGATCGGCCGTTAGACTTGCCTCACCCGGCTTCGGAGTGGGACGCGTTGGCCGAACTCCGCGGAATCGCGAAGAAGAATATGGTCGCGCGCTCTTTTATCGGTGCCGGCTATTCCGACACGATCACTCCGCCGGTGATTCAACGGAATATCCTCGAGAACCCCGGCTGGTACACCGCCTACACGCCTTATCAGGCCGAGATCGCTCAGGGCCGGCTCGAGGCTCTCATTAATTTCCAAACGATGATCACCGACCTGACGGCGCTCGATATTGCGAACGCGTCACTGCTCGATGAAGCCACGGCCGCCGCCGAAGCGATGACGCTCTGCCACGCGACGGCTACCGGCCGGAATGTTTTCTTTGTCGCCAACAATTGTCACCCACAGACGATTGAGGTTGTCCAGACCCGCGCGAGACCTCTCGGCATCGAGATTGTCATCGGCGACTTTTCGCACTTCAAGTTCGACGACACAGTTTTTGGCGCTCTCGTCCAATATCCGGCGAGCGACGGCGCAATTTTCGACTACGAATTCTTCGCGAAAGCGGCGCACGATGCCGGCGCGCTGCTTGTCATCGCGGCGGACATTCTTGCGCTTACTCTCTTGAAGCCGCCCGGTGAAATGGGTGCGGATGTCGCCGTAGGAAGCACGCAACGTTTCGGCGTTCCTCTTGGTTTTGGTGGACCGCATGCCGCCTACTTTGCGACGCGCGATGCCTATAAGCGCCACATGCCTGGACGGCTCGTCGGCGTCTCTCACGATACCACTGGCCGGCCGGGCTACCGGCTGGCGCTCCAGACCCGCGAACAACACATCCGACGTGACAAAGCGACGAGCAATATCTGCACGGCGCAAGTCCTCCTCGCCGTCATCGCATCGATGTATGCCGTTTATCACGGACCTCGCGGACTCCGCGCGATCGCTCAACGAGTTCACACATTGGCAGAGAACTTCGCCGCTCATGTCATGGCCAAGGGATTCACGATTCTCAATGGCGAGTTTTTCGACACCGTGGGAGTTGAATTCGAAACCGCCGAGAAACGCGAAGAGGTCCTTCGTCGCGCGGCAAAGAAAGGCTTCAATGTTCGTTTGCACCAAGAGGACAATTTGCTCGTCCTCCTGGTCGCCTTCGACGAAGCGAAATCCGAAGCCGATGTTCGCGATTTGGTTGGAATCTTCACGGGCAAGTCTCCCCGTCCCACAAAGCCAAAAGCGGAACCTGAGTTTAAGGCCGGGTTTCGAGATTTTTTAGCACGCTCCAGCGATTTTCTCACTCACCCGGTTTTCAACACCCACCACACGGAGACAGAGATGCTGCGCTATCTCCGCCGGCTGGAGTCGCGCGACCTGTCGCTCACGACGTCGATGATCCCGCTCGGGTCGTGCACTATGAAATTAAATGCGACGGCGGAGATGTTTCCGATCTCCTGGCCGGAATTCGCCCGGCTGCACCCGTTTTCACCCGATGACCAAACAATCGGTTACCGCGAGATGTGCGATCAGCTTGGAAGCTGGCTCGCCGAAATCACCGGCTTTGCCGCTGTTTCGCTGCAACCGAATGCCGGCTCACAAGGGGAATATGCGGGGCTACTCGCAATCCGCGAATACCACGCCTCACGCAGCGAAGCGCATCGCAATGTCTGCCTCATTCCCACTTCCGCGCATGGGACCAATCCGGCGAGTGCGGTCATGGCGGGATTCAAGGTCGTGCCGGTGGCGTGCCTGAAAGATGGCGACATCGATCTCACCGATCTGCGGGCCAAGGCCGATACACATAAGGCCGATCTCGCCGCGTTGATGGTCACCTACCCTTCCACGCATGGGGTGTTCGAAACGACCATTCGCGAAATTTGCGAGATTGTTCATGCCCACGGCGGCCAGGTCTACATGGATGGCGCCAACATGAATGCCCAGGTCGGCCTCTGCCGTCCCGGCGACGTGGGCGCCGATGTCTGCCACTTGAACCTGCATAAGACCTTCTGCATTCCGCATGGCGGCGGTGGACCTGGCGTCGGACCCATCGGCGTTGCCTCCCATCTCGCACCGTTCCTTCCTGCGCTCTCCTCAATCCTCAATCCGCAATCCGCAATCCAAAATTCAGTGGGCCCTGTCACCGCGGCGCCCTACGGCAGCGCCAGCATTCTCACTATTTCCTGGATGTACATCCGCATGATGGGCGGCGAAGGCCTGACCGAGGCCACCAAAGTCGCGATCCTGAACGCGAACTACATCGCGAAACGGCTCGATCGATATTTTCCGGTCCTCTTCAAGGGCAAGGGCGGCTTCGTCGCCCACGAGTGCATCCTGGATTTGCGCCAATGGAAGACCGCAGGCGTGGAAGTGGAAGACGTGGCCAAGCGCCTGATGGATTATGGATTTCACGCACCGACCGTTTCGTTTCCGGTCGCGGGGACGCTGATGGTCGAACCGACCGAGAGTGAAGCGAAAGAGGAGATCGATCGCTTTTGCGAAGCGATGATTTCCATTCACGGGGAGATCGAAGCCGTCGCATCTGGGACGGCCGATCGCCAGAACAACGTCTTGAAGAACGCGCCGCACACGGCCCAGCAGGTGGTCTCGGATAAATGGGATCGGCCGTACTCGCGCGAACAAGCTGCTTATCCGGCGCCATGGACCCGCGAACACAAATTCTGGCCCGCCGTTTCCCGGATCGACAGTGTTTACGGCGACCGGAATCTGATGTGCTCCTGCCCGCCGATGGAAGCGTTCGCGGAGTAACGGCGACGTGCGTAAGCGCTAGCTGTCATCCCGATCCGCGCAGACGGCGAGGGACCCCGCAATTGCAACTTGCGCCTCCAAGTAGGAAACGGCGCGCGATTCAACGGGCACGCGATCATGCGACGCGGAAGCGGCCGAACACTCTCTGGGCTCCTCGCCGTCTGCGCGACGGGGGATGACACGCTCTGAAACCCAAGGAAAATGCTTCCGCATGTTCATGGGCGCACGGAAACGCGTCCCTCCTCTACCTGGGTTCAGGCGCCAACTTCGGCGAATCCGCTACCCGCCTCGGCACCTGACGCAGTGCCGTTCCTGTGACGGCAGCCGTGCCGGATTCGTGGTATTCGGCGTCGCCATTTACCTGCCAGAGATCATAAAGCCGGGCGCCGGCCAGAATATTCTTTACGCACAACATCGCGGTCATCATGGCGTGGTCCTGATTGTTGTATTTGTGCATGCCGTTGCGGCCGACGAGGTGGAGGTTCGGGTAACGTTCCTCGATTTCCTCGCGAATCGTCGCCACGTGCTGCGCGTAATCGTCATCGTAAACCGGGTATGCTTTCTTTTGCCGGACCACGCAGCCGTCAATTACATCGCCTGCCTGCGCCAGCCCAATTTGGATGAGCTCGCGTTGCGCGAGCTCCATCAGGTCGGCGTCAGAAGAATCCCAAATGCCGTCGTGTTCGAAACAGAAGTATTCCAGCCCGTAACAAGCTTTGTCCGGATCCGGTACCATCTCGGGCGACCAGGAACGAAAGTTTTGGATTCGACCGACCTGGACGCTTGGATCGTGGATGTAGATCCAGTTGTCATCGAACATGTGCCGTTCCTTCAAAATCAACATGACGGTGAGAAAATCCCTGATACTTGAGGCTCTCAGCCGCCTCTCTTGCTTCCCTGGACACAGGCGGCGTCAAGCCCTGGGCTAGTTCGCGCAGGGGCGCCGAGGAGATCACATGCCGCGCCTCGATCATTTGGACCGCGCCTGCCTGGTCCCGGTATGCCACCTGCCAGGTCCTGCTCGTATCGTCGTAAGTGCAGCCCGTCACTTTGCTGCCCATTTGGACCTGCCCCCCCAGCGCCTTCGTTTTCTCGGCGCATGCTTCCCACATCATGCCGGGACCCAGGCGCGGATATCGGAAGGAATTGATCAGGGTCTTGATTACTTTTGTTCTGTCTTTCGGCAGACGCTGCGGGAAAAGCGCATTCTTAATGGCGCCGCCTAACGAAAGACCCTTGATGCGCTGCGCCGCCCAATCCGCCGAAATGTCCCGGCAACGAATGCCCCAAACCTTCTCCGTGTAGCTCTTGAAGAAGGTCTCGAAGAGGCGTCGGCCGAATTGGTTGCTGACCCAATCTTCGAAGTTGTTCGGATTGCGCACCGGAAAGAGACGAGCCTTGAGCCAGGAAAGCACGCAAAGGATCGACTGGATGACGCCGAGCTTGGTCAGCGCATCGAGCCCTCTCAGCGGATAGGCAAAAAATTTGCCCCCGTAAAAAATGCGCGACGACCGCGGCCGCTCGAGCATGTCGTCAGGCAGAATCTCCGTCCAGAAATCTTCGACGGCCTTCGATTTTGAGAAGAAGCGGTGTCCGCCAATATCAAAATGAAAACCCTTGTAACAGACGGTCCGCGAAATACCGCCCACGTAGACCGGATCGCTTTCGAGAACAGTGACCGCCACTTTGTTCTGGGAGAGCAGGTAGGCCGCTGTCAGTCCAGCCGGTCCAGCACCGATAATCGCCACTTCGGTTTTCACGTCTTTCCTTCTTAAGCCACCCCGCGCGGGTTGCAAAATCGTGAATCGGGATCGGTGATGAGTGAAAGGCTTCCTTTCACCTATCACCATTCACATCACCGTCCCTCAATGTCCGCCCGTCACTGTATAGCCCTCGTTCCGCAGATCTTCGGCGAGCTCCAGCTCCATTTGCAGCGCGGCTTCGTACGGCATCGGGTTGAGGTGAGCGTAAAGCTCGGGCATTAACCGAACTCCGTACTTTTCCACCACCCACGCCGCTTTGTAGCCGTGCTTGTGATTTTCAAAACGATGTTCCGGCGGGAGGCCGCTCATTCCGACATACACACACGGTTTGGCTGGATCGCGCTTCGGATTCGTCCGCAGAATCGAGCGATGCCGCGCCGCCTTCGCGTCGAGCAGAATGACATAGACGTTGTGGTGGAATCCAGCCTGGGCCGTTTCTGACTCAAGCCGGGGCTTGTACCTAAGGCGAGCCATGCCGGGGCCACCAGACTAAGCCGCTCGGCTCGATCTGAGATGCGATCAAGCTAACATGTGCGATTGGCCGGGGGTTGAGCCCCCGCGCGAAGTCACTCACTGTGCAAAACTTTCGGTCGTGCGCGGCGTGCGGCCTTCGTCGGCGTCGTGGTAGTCGACCCAAGTCTGGATATCGGCGCGGTCGCCAAAGCCGTTCGCCTTTTTTTCCTCTTGGAGCTCTCGGCTGCTGTCGTCGCGCCAGCCGCGTGTCGTAATGAAATTATTCCAGAATTTGATCTTCTCTTCGTCAGCCCGGCCAAATTTCTCGAAACACCATTCGAGGATTTCGTCGTCCGTTCCGCCGACGCGCACGCGTTCGACTAATTGCCGCGGGTCAATGGCGAAGAAGCGGCAGCAGTAGCCATCGAAACAATCATGCACCGGACCGCCGGCGTAGTTGTAGTCGGCAGGCAAGAGTCCCTGATCCTTCAAACGCAGCTTATCGAGCATACGCGAGAAAAACATCACTCCCTTCGTGGAAACATAGTCACTGCACGGCGTCTTCATAAACAGGGATAGGACAACGTAGATTAGGCTGCGGCGCTTCTGGCGTCGGTTAGTTCCGTGTAGAGATTTTCATAGCGCGCCGCGGCTTCACTCCAGGAGAAGTCGTGGGACATCGCGCGTTCCATCAACACGGTCCACGTCGTCTTGTCGTGGAAGAGGGCGCGGGCCCGCTTCATGGAGTCCCAAAAAGCGTCCGGCGTATTCTCGTGGCAAAGAAATCCGTAGCCGATCTCCAAACTCGGATCGTAATCCTCAATGATCTCCTGGATCCCGCCGGTGGCGCGGGCCACGGGAAGCGCTCCGTACTTCAAGCTATACATCGCGCTCAAGCCGCTCGGTTCGATCCGCGACGGAATCAGCGTTATATCGGCGCCGGCCTCGATCAGATGGGCCAGCGCCTCGTCGTAGGTTCTGCGATAAGCAAACTTTGAGGGATATTTTCTGGCTGCGATCGCGAGGGCCGTTTCATATCCCGGGTCGCCTTCCCCTAGAATAATCAATCGCACATCATCCGAGAGCAGCCGATCGAGCAACGGCATGAGCAGATCGAATCCCTTCTCCGGGACGAGCCGCGTCACCATTCCGAAAACCGGTCCAGCGGGCGCCGGCGCGAGCCCCAGCGCGTCAAGCAGCAGGTCGCGACAGACCGCCTTACCCTCCAGGTCGCCGGCTCCGAACCGTTGTGGCAGCAAGCTGTCCGTCCCGGGATTCCAACGCTCGTAATCGGCGCCATTCAAAATCCCGACGAGCCGATGCGCGTGTTCGCGAAGAACGATGTCGAGCCCGAGTCCGCCGTCCGAGTGCAGCATTTCACGGCGATACCGCTCGCTGACGGTGGTGATTTTGTCCGCGAAAAGGACTCCACCCTTGAGCAAATTCAATCGGCCAAAAAACTCAACGCCGCGCGGTTTGAAATAGCGCTCGGGAAGATTTGTCAGTTCGAAATCAAGCCCCCAGAAACTGCCCTGCTCCGCCAGATGATGAATCGTGAGCACGGTGGCGAAGGGCAATTGCCGGTGGTTCGCCAGCACCGGAACGAGCGCCGCCGCCCAATCGTGCACATGCAGGATCTGGGGCGTGGGAGTCATCCGGCGCGCCAGCTCCAGCGCGGCTTTGGCAAAGAAGATGAAGCGCGCCGCGTTGTCTTCGTACGGCGCGCCGTGCTCTCCGTAAATGCCCGCGCGATCGAAAAATTCATCGCAACGCACAAAGAAAGTCTGGACGCCGCCGGCCGTCCGGCCTTCCACAAACTCCGCCACGTAATTCTTCTCGCCAAGCTGAACATCCACCGTGATTCCCGTATCTCGGGTGGAGAAGCCGCCGTTTTCCCGGATCTCCCGGTAGTACGGCATGGCAATGCCAACCTCATGCTTCCGCGCGCGCAATTCACGGGGCAACGCTTCCAGCACATCCACCAGCGCCGTCGCCCGCGCGAGCGGCGGCCCTTCAGCGCTGATCATCAGGATTCTCATGCGGAGAAAAACAAACGTCCAACGTCCAACGCTCAACGTCCAACATTCAATGGGAGAAAGTTTTGCCAGGCGAGGAGTGTTGTCTTGTCATCCCGAGCCGCGCAGACGGCGAGGGACCTCACAGCAGGTCAAAGATCACACGCACGACGTCATTGATGATATCGGTACTTCCGAACGCTTGAGGAGGCGACAAGTTCCACTGCGAGGTCCCTCGCCGTCTGCGCGGCTCGGGATGACCCGCAACGGAAACCTCAACCCTGCTCGTTCTCTCCCTCTTCTTTGGACGTTGAACGTTCGGCGTTGGACGTTGGACGTTCCTTTTCTCCACCTTCTCCTCGCGAATATTCCCTCTTCACCCACTCCAGCGCTTCCTCGCGACTGGTCAGCGCTCCTTCCAGTTGCCGCGTTTCCACCGCCTCCAGAATTTCTCCAAACTGCGGCCCGGGTCTTAGTCCCAGCGCAATCAGATCGTCGCCGCGCACCAGCGGCGGCGGAATAATCGGCTCGTTCGCAAATTCCTCCTGTTTCCTGCCGGAGGAACTCATAATTGTCCATCATCCCGTGGCTGCTCGCGCAATCGACCCGATGCAGCTCCAGCTCGTCCTCGAAGGTAGGCCGCGCCATGAACCGCTTCAGTTTCGCCACCCGCATGTTCGGCACATCCTTGAACACCATATGCTGGCGCACCGCTTCGACCGTCGCGTCGATTTCCGCGCGGGAAAATCGCAGGCGTTCCATGACAGCCTCCGTCATCTCGGCGCCGACTCGATCGTGCCCGTTGAAACGGATGCGGCCATTTTCATCCACGGATGAGGTCGGCGGCTTCCCGATGTCGTGAAAGAGCACGCTGAAGACGAGCGGCAGCGACACCTTCTCCGGCAACAGGTCCAGCATGATTCGGGTATGCTTGAAGACATCGCCCTCGGGATGGAATTGCGGCGGCTGTTCGCAGCCTTTCAGCTCCTCCAGCTCCGGCAGAATCGCGGCCATCAGTCCGCTGGCGTCGAGCAAATCCCAGCCTCGGACCCGCGCTGGCGAAATGAAAATGCGCACCAGCTCTTCGCGGATTCGCTCCGCGCTGATTTCCTTAATCGAAGCTGCATGAGCCACCACCGCGTCCCACGTCAAGGCTCGATCTCGAAACCGAGCACGGTCGCAAACCGAACCGCGCGCAGGATTCGCAGCCGATCTTCGGCGAAACGCTGGGCCGGATCGCCGATCGCGCGGATGAGCTGTGCCTCCAGGTCCGCGCGGCCATCGACGAAGTCGATGACTTCGCCGGCCTCGGGATCGAAGAACATTCCGTTGATCGTGAAATCGCGCCGCGCCGCGTCTTCTTCCGCAGTGGCGAAATGGACTTCGGTCGGCCGGCGGCCATCGAGATAGGCGCCGTCCGAACGGAAAGTCGCGACCTCAAATTGAAATCCGTTCTCGAGCACGACAATCACCCCAAAGTGCGCGCCCACCGCGTACGTCCGCGGGAAAAGTTTCTGCACCGCTTCCGGCCGCGCATCCGTCGCGACGTCGATGTCCTTCGGGACCTGGCCGCGCAAGAGGTCCCGCACCGATCCGCCCGCGTAGTAGGCGACATGCCCGGCCGCGCGCAGTCGCCGCACAATGTCGTGCGCGGTCTCTTCCATTCGTTCTCAGGCGCTCCCATGTCTCGTCTGTATTTTCGCGGGTGAACCGCAACCTGTCGAATGGGACCGGCCTCCAGGAAACTCGGCCTCCGCGAACTGCGAGCTGGCAGCCCGCGCTCCCCAGTGCTATCGCATTTCACGCGTTGCGACGCATCAACGTCAACCTGAGCATGAGATTTAAACCTTCACTCGACTGGCTGCTTATTTTCGTCCCGGTCGCCCTTGTCCTCCGCTTCTGGCCGGGCCTCTCGAACCCGACGGCGCTCTTCATTTGTTCGGCCATCGCCATCATTCCCGTCGCCGGCTGGATCGGGCACGCGACCGAGGCGCTCGCCACGCGGTGGGCGAAGGACTCGGCGGATTATTGAACGCCACTTTCGGCAACGCCGCCGAGTTGATCATCGCCGGCATCGCGCTTTACAAGGGCCACATCGGCGTGGTCAAGGCGTCGATCACCGGCTCGATCATCGGCAACATCCTGCTCGTCCTCGGTCTCTCCATCCTGCTCGGCGGGACGAAGCACAAGGAACAGCGTTTCAACAAGACCGGCGCGCGCACCTCCGGGATCTCGCTTTCCCTCGCCGCCATCGCCCTCATTATCCCGACCGTTTTCCACTTCGCCGCGGACGCGAGCCCGGGCGGCTGGAGCCCGGTCGTCGAGCGTCAGCTCTCGCTCGGCATCGCCATCGTGCTTTTCCTCACTTACATCTGCATGCTCGCGTTCTCGCTCAAGACCCATAAGCATTTTTTCGTCGGCGCCGAGGGGGAGCTGGAGGAAAAAGGCGAACATTGGTCGCGCGGCAAGGCGATCACCATTCTGGTCATCGCGACCGCGGTCGTGGCGGTGCTCTCGGAGTTTCTCGTCGGAACGATCGAAAGCGTGCGAACCACGTTCGGCATCACCGAAGTGTTCGTGGGCGTGATCGTGGTGGCGATCGTCGGCAACGCGGCCGAGCACTCGACCGCGATCATCATGGCGATGAAAAACAAGATGGACCTGAGCGTGGGGATCGCGATCGGCTCGAGCCTTCAGATCGCGCTCTTTGTCGCGCCCGTGCTGGTGTTTCTCTCCTACTTCTTCGGGCGCCCGATGGACCTGGAGTTTTCGCTCCCGGAAATCTTCGCCGTGGTCGCGTCCGTTTACATCCTGTTCCAGATCAGCGGCGACGGCGAAACGAACTGGATCGAAGGCGTCCAGCTTCTTTCGGTTTATCTGATTCTCGGAATTCTCTTCTTCTACCTGCCGGAAGCCCGCGCCGCCTATGATGGCGCACCTGACTGTGCATCGTGAAGTCGACGGCCTCCGTTGCATACCGGGCGATTCGGTGACGTCGAGCGATCTCGTGGCAGGTCGAACGACTCGTTGAACGTCGAGCGAGGCTCCACGGGGTCCTCGACTCCGCTTCGCTTCGCTCGGGATGACTACGCCGCCTGCTTTTCGGCTTCTTGAACGAATGAATGATGAAGCAGACGACCGCGATGCAGATGCAGGAGTCGGCCACGTTAAAGGCCGGCCAGGGACGATCGCGAACGGGACGTGCAGATCGAAGAGCAGAAAATCGATCACGTGACCGTGGAGAAAACGGTCGGTCAGATTTCCCATGATGCCGGCGAGGAGCAGGCCGAGCGAAAATCGCGCCAGGTGTCGGGGGAACGGCGCCGAAGGAGCAACGAGACGAACAACCAGAGCGCGACGCAGGAGAGGACGATGAAAAAGAGGTTGTTGTTCTTGAACGATCCGAAGGCGGCGCCGGTATTGGTCACGAAAACGAGAGTGAAGAAATCGGGAATGACGATCGGGCTGGGTCCTCCGGATGGACGTGGTAGAGCACAAACCATTTCGTGATCTGATCGAGCGCGTAAAGCGGGAGCGAGAGGAGAAGAATGAATCTTCATGGGAGCGTTACAGGGATAAAATCGTTCCAACGTGAAGACGCGCTTTCATGACTCGTAACCTTTTAACTCTTTCCCTTCCCGCCACGACGGCCTCGCAGCGGTCGCACAATTCCGGATGCGCCGCGCTCTTTCCCACCGTCGGCCGATGCCGCCAGCAACGCGCGCATTTTGCATGGGTTGTTTTTGAAATCAACGCGCCGGTTCCTTGCCCGGACTCGATCTTCAGATCGCTCAGGATAAAAAATTCCTCCAGCTCTTCGTTCGGGATTGAGGCGATCGCCTTCTCTGTCGCAGTGCAGGACGACCGCGGCTTCCAGCGCGTTGCCGATCAGTTTCTCCTGCCGCGCGTGCTCGACCGCCTGGCCGATCACGCCCCGCAAATTCAACAACTGCGTGACCTGGTCCTCCAGCGCGGAATCTTCCGCCATGTCGTCTCGCCTTCCGGAAACTATTGAAGATGGACCGACCCCGACGCGCCGAGATAACTCCACGCTTCCTCGGCGGTAAAGACCGTGATCGGCGCGAGCAACCGGCAGAGCGCATCGAAAATCCGATGCATCGCAGTTTGCGTCGCGCGGCGGCGCGGCGAATCCGGCGCGTCGCAATACATCCGGTCCTTGGTGATATCGACATAAAGGCTGCTCAGATCGACCGCGCAGAACTGATTCAGCGTGTGATAGACCTTGTGGAATTCGTAGGCCTCATAGGCAGCCCGGCAATCCGCGATCACGTCTCCAGTCGATCCAGAATCCAGCGATCGACCAGGGTGAAGTCTGGAGCGGCGCTGCGTCTGCGACGTCCGGGACTGCGGTCGGACAGCAGGCCCTCCGAAGAGAAATCCGACAGATTGCCTAGCAGGATCCGCAGCGTGTTCCGGATCCGCCGATAGGTGTCGCCCAGCCGCGTGAACATCTCTTCCGAGAACGGCACGTCGTCCGTGTAATTCACGCTGCTGACCCAGAGCCGCACGATATCGGCGCCGTGTTTGCCGACGAAATGGCCGGCATCCATCGGCTTGCTGTAGCTGCTCGACTTCGAAATTTTCTTGCCGTCGACATCGACGACGAAGCCGTGCGTGACGCAGGTCTTGTAAGGCGCGCGATCGTGCAGCGCGACGCTCGTCATGAGCGACGATTGGAACCAGCCGCGATGCTGGTCGGTCGCTTCGAGATACATGTCGGCCGGATCGCGCAAGCCGGGATGCGTCGCCAGGACGGCTGCGTGCGAAACGCCGGAATCGATCCAGACATCGATCGTGTCGTTGCGATGGCGCGTGCCTTCGGGCAAGCCGAGTTCGCGCGCGAGCGCCGCGTCATCCAGCTCGAACCAGACGTTCGAGCCGCGTTGCGCGACCAGGTCGGCCAGCTTCCGGATCCATTCCGGGTCCAGAATGGCTTCGCCTTCCGGCGAATAAAAAACCGGCAGCGGCACGCCCCAGCTGCGTTGCCGGGAGATGACCCAATCGGGCCGCGATTCCACCGTGCCGGCGATGCGGTTCTCACCCCACGCCGGGATCCAGCGCACCTCCTTGATCGCCGGCGAGCGCGTTCGCGCGCAGATCGTCGATCCGGATGAAGAACTGTTCGACCGCGCGGAAGATGATCGGCGTTTTCGAGCGCCAGCAATACGGATACGAATGCTGATAGGCCTGCTGCGCTCGATGAGCATCCCGCGCTCGCGCAGGAGCGCGACGATGTCGGCGTTCGCATCGAAGACGTATTTGCCGGTCAGGTCCGGCAGACCCGGCTTCCTCCGTGTAGCGGCCGTGATCGTCCACCGGCGAAAGAATCGGCAGCCCGTGCTTTCGGCCTAACGAGTAATCGTCGTCGCCATGACCCGGCGCGATGTGCACCGCGCCGGTGCCGGTATCCATCGTGACGAAATCGGCGGTGAGAATGCTCGAGGTGCGCGGCAGAAACGGATGCTGCGCCGCTGAGCCTTCGAGCTTGCTGCCGGGAAACGAGCCGATCGGTTCGCCGGTCGGCTCGCAACCGGTCGCGGCGCAGAATGCCTCCACCAGCCTGGCGGCAAGAACAAGCGTTTCCGAAACGCCCTCCTTTCGGAATTCCTGCGCGACGTAAAGCTCCTTCGGATGGACCGCGATCGCGAGGTTCGCCGGCAACGTCCAGGGCGTCGTCGTCCAGATGACGATGCTCGCTTTGCCCGCGAGCTCGCCGGTCGCGATCGGAAATTTCACGTAGACCGCGGTGTCCTCGCGGTCCTGATATTCCACTTCCGCCTCCGCCAGCGCGGTCTGCGCGCCGGTGCTCCAGAAGACCGGCTTCATGCTTTCGTAAACCAGGCCCTTCTCGACGAAGACCGCAAAGGCGCGCAGGATCTCCGCTTCGTACGCCGGATCGAGCGTCAGATACGGATGCTCCCAATCGCCGAGGACGCCGAGCCGCTTGAATTGCTCGCGCTGGATATCGATGAATTTGCGCGCGAACGCCTCGGATTTCTGCCGCACTTCCAGCGGCGAAAGGCCGCGCGATTCCTTCACCACCTTGTATTCGATCGGCAGACCGTGGCAATCCCAGCCCGGCACGTAGGGCGCGCGAAAGCCGGCCATCGTTTTCGATTTCACGACCAGATCCTTCAGGATCTTGTTCAGCGCCGTGCCCATGTGGACGTCGCCGTTGGCGAACGGCGGGCCGTCATGCAGGACGAACAATTCCGCGTCCGCGCGCGCCTTCTGGATCTGCTCGTAGAGCCGCGTCTCCTCCCACGTCTTCAGCATCTCCGGCTCGCGCGTGGCGAGGTTCGCCTTCATCGGAAAATCCGTCTTCGGAAGGTTGAGCGTCTCTTTGTAATTCTGGCTCATGCGCGGAGCGGCGAGGCTAACACCCGGCGGAACGCAAAGCAACGGACGGCGACAGCGCACCTGTCATCCGAGCTTAGTCGAGGATCTCGCGAAACGTGCGGCAATTCCACGGCGTCCCTCGACTTCACTCGGGATGACATGCCTGGTGCTGAAAAGGGAACGGCGGCTGCAGCTCGAAAGCCACAGCCGCCGCCTGTTTTCCCGAATAAATTAGAATTCGACCGAGAGGCCGGCGTAGGCCGAGCGGCCCGGAGCCGGATCGATCAAGCCGGTCAGAAACGCGCGCGAGTAATATTTCTCGTCCGCCAGATTCGAGATGCCTCCGATCAGGCGCACATTCTTGGTCAGGTACCACTCAGCCGAAAAATTGAAGACCGTGTAGGATGGGATGACCGCCGGAACAAGCTCGACGCCGCCCGGTCCAAGAGAGGCGGAGTTGGAGTCAGCCCAGAATTGGTCCGACACGTAAACGCCCGACAGAGTGAAATTGAAGCATTTTTCTTTTCGGAAACTGATCCCACCCTTCCAGATGACATCTGGCGCGTAAGCCGGTTCGTTTCCGACGAAGGTTTGTCCCCCGCTGTTGGGGATTACCTGGGTGCTTTCGGTGAATTCCGCGTCGAGCAGCTGAATGTTGGTAAAGACGACCAACTGCAGAGGGTGCGTGACAATCGGCGGCACGGCATGTTCTTGCTCGTCTTTCGGAGTCCGGCACGGGCACCACATCCTGGTGGAAGGGCGCCAGGAGATCGTAGGAGATCTCAGCTTCGAATCCGCGATGCCGGGTGTTGCCGGTATTCACGATGATCGAAATCGGTGGTGCTGGCGTTCTGTGTTTCGGTCCGGTTACTGAACTCCATCCAGAACAACCCAACATCGTACCACAAGCCTTTGATAGGAGTGCCATGCACGCCCAGTTCGATATCGAGCGATTCGAACGGGTCCGGATACCTCGCCTGCGCGGATCGATGTGTCCGGGTTGTTCCGGCGATGTCGAAGAACCGCGTCGGCCTCCACCCGGAGGTAGCGCTGAAATAGGTCTCGTTGCCCTTGCCGAAATCGTTACCCATTCCGATACCCCAAAGCGGAACCCAATGATCGGCGCTGATGTTCGCCGGCCTGATGTGGCCGTCGTAGGCGGGCACCAGAGTTGGGTTGGCAGCCAGGGCGCATGCGCCGAATCGACCTCGACGTTCTCGTGGTCCAGGCGGAACGAGGGAACGATATGGAATTTCCCAATCCGAAAAAGGTCTTCGATGAAAAACTGCCTGGTAATCAGCCGAGCGGTCTTGGTCCAGCGGAATGATGGCTCGAGGTCGTGCCGCGCGGCGCATAGAGAAAATTCGCGCCGGTATTGGCATGTTATTGAGCGTGTAGCGCGTGAAAGGCGCATCGCCATGATAAACGACGCCGCCAAAGGTGAGAGCGCTACCCCGGAACATCGTGCCCTCGCCCCATTTTTTTCGAAAACGCAGGTCGACCCCGCCATTATCGAATGCTTCGTAGCCGAAGGTCGTGCTGGTAGGAAATACGGTCGGGTTTACGAACACCGTGCCGGCCGGATTGCGAGATTGGCCGCAGCGCGTGAGTCAATGTCCTGGTGCGTGTACCAACCTTTGGCTTGCATGAGCCAGCCGTCTCCGAATTCCAATTCGTAGCGCAGAACCGCGGTGTAGCGATCGACCCAATTCTCGTTATAAGGGGTGGTCGAAAAATTCTGATCGGCGTCGAATTGGAAAATGTTCATCTTCCCCGGATCGCCGCCATTGAATCGGCTGGCGTGGACATCCAGCGCGATCAGTTGCTTATCATCCGGGCGGTAGCCGAAATATCCGTCGGCCTGCCAGATATCATATTCGCCGTTGTCTCGCTGCCCATCGGAGTGTCTGGTAGCCAGCATCCAGACGCATTTCGAACGGCCCCGTGGCCTCCTGCACGGAGGCGTAACTGGAATAAAACCCGTCCGATCCGCCGACCGTTTCCATGTAGGTCTGCCACGGGCTGCCGGGCGCCGGGCGTTTTGAGACAAAGTTAACGGCTGGCGCCGGTTCCGGCCCATAAAGCAGACTGCTGCCGCCGCGGATGAGTTGAATCTCACTTACGCTCTGCGGGAACGGCTGATAGTAGAGCGTGGGGAAGCCGATCCACTCACTCATGAGTGGCAAGCCATCCTGGAGGAAGAGGGTGTATTCGGATTCCTGCGGATTTCCCAGGCCGCGATAACTGTAGTTGAACTGACCCGGATTTTGCTGTTCCGAAACCAATAACCCGGCGCCTTAATGAAGAGCTCTTGAAGGTTGTTGTTCTCAACCGGCGGTTGCTTGTCGAGTTTGATCACCGTCGCCTTCTTCGTGACGGTGATCTGCGTCCCGGAGACTTCCCTCATGATGTGCTCGAGCTTGGGCCGCGTGTCGTCGTGGGGATGCGGAGTCGGGGTCAGTTCTGCGGCGGTCACCACCACGCGATTCTCCGTCGTGGGTGGTCTGCGCCTGGATCGAGTTGCCAACCATGAGATAAGCGGTGACTGCGATCAGGGTTGCGAGTGTTCGGTGAGGTGGGTCGGGATAAGGAATTGTCGGACATAAGTAGAGAGCTGGTTCAGCTGCTTGCAGGTTAAGGATAATTAATGAGGCAAATTGATTGAATCGGTTGGATTGAAGGGCTCCAGGCCGGGTGAATCAGCGGCGCCACTTCGACGGTCGGCGTTACTATGCGGCGATTCGCCGCCTGGACGGGATCACACCGAAAACACCACGAAAGTGGTGCTCGGTGAACTGAGGGTCACACCAGGAGGGGTGACGAGATAGTCGGGCGGATGTTCCGCGCGGTCTTCGAGGCAAATCCGGTCCCGATCACTTCCCGATCGAAACTGAAGGTGCGTTGCTCGATATCAACGCGAAACATTTCGATCGAATCGTCATCTTCAAGGGCGATACCGAATTCATCCGGGAGACCAATCTTGACCTGCGCAGTCAGACAGGATCCGGAAGTGTTGACGACCAACGCATCAAGATGGCAGGGCCGCCGCAGCGGAGCCTTCCTGTGACGTGGTGCCATAGGCGGCGGTCGGGTTTTCGAACCCAAAACCGGCTGCTTCACTTTTGACAAGCAAAGGCCCGCCGATCGCAGCCTGGCCACAGAGGCCTTCAGCAACGAGACCGCTCAGAAACGCCAGCAATACCATCGCTCGGAGTAGCAGACCGCTTCCGAACGAAAGGTGTTTCGCCATGTCCTCCCATTACAAATTCGTAATATCCGTAGCAAGGCAATTCTTGACCAAATTCTTTCCCGCCGCCCTGGCGTGAGTGCCGACACCACGGTGAAAGGGCGAGGCGTCGACCCAGGCCCATACGGGAGCGGCCATTCATTACAATCAGATTACAAGGAGATTACAGGCTGGTCAAGAATAGGCTTGTCTCGCCTGGGCCCGCTGTGTTGTTCTGGCCTATGTTTTCACGAAATAACCTTCTTCTCCTACCGGCGCTCCTTACGGTTGGACTCTTTGCCTTCAGCCAGACGACCCTGGCGGAAGAGGCACTGGTCCCGGCCCTTTCGGACGTGGACAGCGATCCTGACGACGCAGACGACGATGAGAGCGACCGTTCGCAGCGACACAAGCGCTCCTCTGCTTCACCGAGCGCGGCCGTTGTGCGGGCGGCCGAGAGCGTGACCGCGAACGGCACCCTTCGCGCGAATCTCGATTCCGAGTTCACTTTCGCACCCGTGGCTGAGACGTCCGAATCCGAACGCGTGGTCGTACGAGGTTTCTTCATCGATCCTCCCGATTACCCGGCGCTGCCTGAAGTGGAGGGCACTCGAATCAATTCGGGCAAGAAGACTTCCTTCGTAAAGCCGGAGGAGTTCCCGACCATCGACAACAACAACTATCGCGAAGCTCTGGCCACAACCCCCGGCCTTCTGGTGAGCGAAGAACCCTCCTCGCCGATCATCAATTTCGGCTACCGCGGCCTCGATTCGCAGCGAGCCGAGACGATGCAGGTCCTCAAGGATGGCATCTCGCTCAAGAACGAGCAGTTCGGATTTCCCGAGACGCATTACACCCCGATCCTCGATGCCGTCGAAAGGATCGAGTTTGTCCGCGCCGGCGCGGCCTTGCAGTTTGGCCCCCAGCCCGGTGGCGCCCTGAACTTCATTATGAAAATGCCGCGCAAGGATGCGCCGTTTCATTTCCTGACCAAGAACTCGTACGGCACGGACGAATTGTTCACCAGCTACACCGCAATCGACGGGACGGTCGGTCAATTCGGCTACTACGCTTACTACGATCACCGGGAGAGGGAAGGTTTCCGCACCAACAGCGACTATGACCTCGACAATGGGAGCGTGAGACTTGTCTTCGACGCGACCAACGACAGCCGTTTCATTCTCACCCTCGACCTTACCAGGAGGAGCACGGCGAACCAGGTGGACTGCGGCGCCGGGGAGATCCGGACGGCGATCCGGCAAACTCGGTCTTTTACGATGTCGACCGTAACGCGTCGACGCGCTTTTTTGATCGCTTTCGTCTCGAGCGTTACTACGCGACGCTGGAATACCAGAAGATCTTCTCGGAGCAGACGCAATTGGATATCAAAGCTTTCGGCGGATATCTTTCCCGCTACAGCCAGCGCCAACGCGGAGGCGGTGTCGGCACGCTCCCAATTGGAGGCGCCTCCAGCACGAACTCGATTCAATTGCGCGAAGCCTGGACCGAGGGCGCGGAAGCGCGCCTGCGCCATGACTACAACCTGGCGGGAGACACTTCCACCTTTGCGGGCGGCGTGTATTTCTACCACGCCCAACAGGACCGCACCGATGAGCGTGGTCTCACGCCGGGAGCGAGCAGTGGCGATCTTCGCAACCTGAACACGGGCGAGACGACGGAATTTTCCATCTTCGCCGAGAACCGTTTCCATTTCGGCCGACTGTCTGTCACGCCCGGAATGCGGCTTGAGTTCCTTCATCAGACTCTGGACGAAGAGCTCAACGTCACGCGCCCCCTTCTCTCGAAGGAGGATGATTTCTTTCGTGCCGCTGTTTAGCCTTGGCCTCGGTTATGTGCTGGTGGAGGGCGAGCAGCCCCGAGACGACCACCGCCAGAAGACTCGAAAGACGCGAAGAACGCGGCGACGACCACCACCCGATGGTCGCCGGCGGGCTGCCACGCCTCGAACTCTACGGGACCGTCGCCCAAGCCTATCGGCCTGCCACCTACGGAGAGCTGGTTCCGACGAGCGCGACCGGCAGTGGTCAACGGCGACCTTGAGGAAGGAAATTCCCTTCAGTTCGAGCTCGGGATGCGCGGCAAGCCCTTCCCATGGCTGAGGTTCGATGTCGGAGCGTTTTATTTCACGTTCGACGATCAGATCAGCGAACTAAACTTACCCGACCCCCTGAATCCCGGGCAGACGATCACAATCACGCAGAACGTGGGAGACGCGCGCTACTGGGGTTTCGAAGCCGGCGTGGAGCTCGACATCCTCGCCCTGATCAATGGCGGGGCCGCGAGCCCTTACGGTCAGCTGAACTTTTATGGGAACGTCACCCTGCTGGACGCGCGAGTTTACCGCTGGCCATTCAACGGTTTCTCCTCTCCGTATGCTCCCGATTATCAGTTCAAGATTGGCGCCATTTATCGTTGGGAAGACAGGGTTAAGGTCGGTCTTATCGGAACGATGGTGGATGATCACTTCGCCAATGCCAACAACAGCTACCAGTTTTTCGTCCCGCTTACACGGTCTGGGACCTGACGGCTGAAGTGAATTTTTGTCACGGCCGTGTGGGAATATTCGCCGGCGTCAGCAACGTTTTCGACGAGGATTTCTGGGCGGAAGTCGCGCGACGAAGGCATCTGCCTGCGTATGGGCGGAATTATTACGGCGGCATAAAGATCAGGTTCTAATAACGCGCAAGAGCGTTTGCTGCTGTTCCCGCCGACCATTTCGGCGGGAGGGGCGCGTTTAGCCGATCTTATCCGGAAAGGTGAGAGTCACGGTCGTCCCGCGGTCGACTTCGCTCTCCACCACGGCCGAGCCGCCGTGCAGTTCCATGATGGATTTCACCAGGGCCAGGCCCAGGCCTGAACCCTGCGAGCTGCGCGATGAATCGGCGCGGTAAAACCGATCGAACACGCGCGGAAGATGTTCCGCGCGCTATTCCGCAACCAGTATCCTTCACGGAAATCTTGCGATTGGCGCCGCGCCAGCCGCGACCGAGATTTGAATTGTTCCTCCGGCGGGCGTGTAACGCAGCGCATTTTCCACCAGATTGCTCACGGCCCGGCCAAAGAGCATGGGGTCGGCCTGGACTTCGCCTTCGCCCGGCACAAGTGATGGTCGGTGCGGTGCTCTTCGGCGATCGGTTCATAAAAGGCGGCGATTTTCTCGACCGCAGCGCGACCGTTGACCAACGTCCGCTGGATATGTCCTTCAGCGGCTTCAGCGCGGGCCAGGAAGAGCAGGTTGTCGACGATTCCGGAGAGCCTTTCGCATTCTTCTACGCTTGATTCGATAACCTCCCGGTATTCCTCGGGCGTGCGGGCGCGGGTCAGGGCGACTTCCCCTTCGCCGCGAATATTGGCAATGGGCGTGCGAAGTTCGTGGGCAAGGTCGGCCGAAAACTGAGAGAGGCGGGTAAAGGAATCCTCGAGCCGGTCGAACATCTCGTCGAAAGCCACGGCCAGCGGTCGAAGCTCGCGCGGCCATCCGTCGGGCGGGATTCGTTCGTGCAGGCGCTTGGGTCCGAAGCTCTGCAAGGAGCGCGCCATTTCCGCCAGGGGCCGCAGCCCGCGTTTCGTGACCGTGATTGCAATCACCGTCGAGGCCAGGATGCCGAGGGCGAGCACGACAGCGAGAAGAGCGCCGAATTCCTTCACGAATTCTTCGTCCCCCGAGCGATCCTGCGCCACCTGCATCGTGTAAGACTGACCGCGGACTTCTTCCACGGTTGTGACCAGGGCAAAGTACTTGCCGCCCGTTCGATAGTCCTTCGGGCTGGCCACGGATGGATTCGCGCGTTGTGGAAGTGGAAAGAGGCTTGCCGGCAGCAAGGCATTCATTCCGGGCGTCTCGGCCACCGAGCCACCCTCCGAATCAACCAGTCGCACCCAGTAAACAACCCGTTCGCGGCCCGCCTGCTGGTTCTTCAATTCTTCGTTCAGGGCCTTCGGATCGCTCGCTGTCGTCAGGTCAGCGCGCAGGGCCAGGACTTTGTCGGCCAGAACCTCGTTATCTTCCTCGAAGGCGTGCTGAACAAATATCCAGTAGAGCACGCCCAGCCCGCAGCAGAGCAGGAACGCCGCGGCCAGCGTAAAGAGGACGACCAGTTGCGAAGTGATCGAGCGCGGTTCAGCCGGCTTTGAGGACATACCCGGCGCCACGAACGGTGTGGACTAGCTTGGTCTTGAACGGGTCGTCCACCTTCGCCCGCAACCGTCGCACCATCACGTCCACCACATTCGTGTCCGTCTCGAAGTTAATGTCCCAGACCTGCTCCACGATTTCCGTCCGAGATACCACCTCGCCGGCGGAACGAGCCAGGTGAGCCAGAAGGAGGAACTCCTTGGCCGTGAGGTTGAGGGCCACGCCGGCCCGAACCGCTTTGTGACGGCGCGCGTCGATCTCAAGATCCTCAATCCGCAATTGCTCGACCTCGCGGGCCGGGGAGCGGCGCAAGACCGAGCGGACCCGGGCCAGCAATTCCGAAAAGGCGAACGGTTTACCAGGTAATCGTCCGCCCCCAAGTTCGAGGCCTTTCACCCGATCCTTCACGCTATCCCGGGCCGTCAGAAAAAGAATCGGTGTCTGCATGCCTTCGCCCCGGAGTTGCGCCACGACGGCCCATCCATCTTTCTTGGGGAGCATGACGTCGACAATCAGAAGATCGTGGCGGCGTCGCATGCGCCAGCTGCCAGCCCCGCTTCGCCATCCCGGGCCGTCTCTACCGTAAAACCAGCCTCGCGCAGGCCCTTGGCGAGAAAAGCCGCCGTCTTTTTTTCGTCTTCGATCAGCAGAATTCGCATCGGAAAAATGCCGGCTGGGGCAGCGGCCGGCTACGACAACTCGTCGCCAGAAACCGCGATCCGGCGCCTCGACATCATCAACTGTCGCGCGCGCCGCTGATGAATTCTTCGACGCTCCGATGCGCGTCGTCATCCGTCATCTGCACCGGCGGATGTTTCGAGAAATAGGCGGACGCGGAATGCAGCACGCCGCCCTTGCCGCGATCCAGGGCGAGCTTGCAGCAGCGGATGGCGTCGATCGCCACCCCGGCGGAGTTGGGTGAATCTTCGACGGAAAGCTTCACATCCAGTTCCATCGGCACGTCGCCGAAGAGCTTGCCCTCGACCCGGATGAAACAAATCTTGTTGTCGCGCTGCCAGGGAACATAATCGCTCGGCCCGATGTGGATGTTCTCGTCCGCGAGGCGTTCGCCGATGACCGACTGCACCGCTTCGGTTTTGGAGGTTTTCTTCGAGGCCAGCCGGCTCCGGTTGAGCATGTTCAGGAAATCGGTGTTGCCGCCGGTGTTGAGCTGATAGGTGCGTTCGACTTTTACCCCGCGCTTCCGGAAGAGATCGACAATGGTCCGATGCAAAACGGTCGCGCCCATCTGCGCCTTGATGTCGTCGCCCACGATCGGCAAATTCTTGTCGGCAAACCGCTTTGCCCAGACCGGGTCGCTGGCGATAAAGACCGGGATGTTGTTGACGAAACCGAGGCTGGCTTCGAGCGCGCAACCGGCGTAAAAGCGCGTCGCTTCCTCGGAACCGACCGGCAGATAATTGACCATGATCTCGGCGCCGGATCGCGCAGTTCCTCGATGATCTGTTCGCGGGTCGATTCTTTTTCCAGCGGGAAAAACGTGCGCGGCGCGTCGTAGTCCTGCATGTGCGCGGCATAGCCGTCGAAAACGCAACCCATCATGACGATGGCGCCGGTCGGCTTGATTTTTTCGCAAAAAACCTTGGTGCAATTCGGCGGGGCGAAAATCGCCTCGGCGGCGTCCAGGCCCACTTTGCGGCGGTCGATATCGAATGCGGCCACGACTTCGATGTCCCCCGGCTGATAGGGACCGATCTGCCGGTGCATCAACCCGACATCGGAGCCGTTGCCGGAAGAATCCCGATAGAAGTTGATGCCCTGGAGGAGCGAACTGGCGCAGTTCCCCACGCCGACAATGGCAATTCTGATTTTGTTCATCGCACGAAAAGTCCAAACTAGCCGTTGCCTCGGGAGCGGGGCAAGAAAGTTGTCACAATATTGTCATATTGGATCGAGCGCAATCCCGAAGGCTGGATCGGGTTCAGGGTCAAAAGAAGAGCGCAAAATCGGGAAACGAACCTCAGGCGCCGGGGGGATTTTTATTGAAAAACTGGGTTGTGACACGCAGATAGACGCATGCGCCGCAGTGCCTGGATCGTTATTTTTCTGCTGGCGTGCGCACAGGCCGGCCTGGCCGGCCCAAACTACACGGTGGAGGACGCGGTCGCGGTCGCGAGAAAGCAGAACGCGGAGATCGCCATCGCGGCAAAGCAGGTGGAAGCCGCCCGCGGCGGCGTGACGGAAGCCCGCTCCGGCGCTCTGCCGTCGGTCCTTTCCACCGGTTTGTTCCGCCACCGGGAGCGCCAGGAGGCCACACGGCTGCGCTCGAACGACTACGACGCGTCGTTGCGCGTGGTGCAGAACCTCTACACGGGCGGCGCGACCAGCAGTCAAAAAGCCATTGCCCGGCTAATCGAGGAAAAGCGCACGCTCGAATACCAGGCGCTCGTGAATCGGGTCTCGATGGACGTGCGCGTTGCCTTCTACGACGTGCTCCTCAATCGTGCGAAAATTCGCGTGCGCGAACAGGCGGTCGGCGTCTTGCAGGAGGAACTCCAGACCCAGCGGGAGCGATTGTCGGCCGGGCTCGTGGGCGCGTTGAATGTGAGCCGAGCCGAGGTTGCGCTGGCCAACGAGCAGCCCGAGCTGATCGACGCGCAGACTCGGCTGGAGAATTCTTACCTGCGGTTGAGTCAACTGATCGGGGTCGATCCGCGCTCGAGCGTGCAGCCATTGCGCTTCGAGGCCACCGGCCAACTCCAATATCACTCGCCCCGTCCGGATTTAAATGAATGCCTGGCCTACGCGGATGTGACCCGGCCGGAAATCCGCGCCCGCGAAATCGACGTCGAGATCGAGAACCAGCAATTATCCTCGACCGGAGCGAGACGCGTCCCCGGGTGGAAGCGTTTACCGGGTACGAGGTCTACAGCGAAAGCGACCCGTTGGTCGGACCGGAATTCAACCACGGTTACATCGTTGGGGTAAACGCGACCTGGCATATTTTCGATGGCTTCGCGACCCGCGGCCGGATGCAGGCTACGCGCGCCCGGCGCGACGCCGCGCTCCAGGCGTTGGAGCTGGCGCGGCGCTCAGTCGCGACCGATGTGCGAACCGCGTTCCTCGATCTCCAGCAGGCGGATCGTCTCCTCGAATCGGAAACCCGTAATGTCCAAAGTGCCGACGAGTCCCTTGAAATTGCGAAAGGAAATCTTGGAGCGGGCCTGGGGACTCAGCTTGATGTTCTCCAGGCTGCTTCGGACGTGACGCGGGTGCGCACGACACGATTGGGTGCGTTCCATCTCCACAATGTCGCCCGCGCGCGCCTGGCCAGGGCCTCCGCCCGCGAACCCGAGGCACTCGAGTTCGTCGCGAAAAAGAAACCGGATTCCCCTTCCGCAAAACGGGTGGCCGAAGTAGCCGCGCCGCCCTCGACGCTGGGAGGAGCGCGATGAAACGGAGTCCAACGCTCTTCTGTAGCCGCCGCCCTGCGGGCGGCGCGGGATCGGGCGCCACCTCGACTCCTGCCCTTTCCAAGTGTCACGCGTTCTCGGCGCTTCGCACAGCGAAGCGGCTACAGCAGGCGGCTGCGCTCGCCGCTATTCTGGCTACCTCCGCGTTAGCAAACGCGATCAGCCTCGACGCCGCTCTCGCGCGAACGCTCGAGAAAAATCCCGCGATCCTGGAGGCGAAAATAGCGCTCGAACAAGCTGCGGGCCGCCGGCTGGTCTTGCGGTCGAATGGTCTTCCTAACATCAGAATCCAGGGCTTGCTCGGCGTTCAAGGCGGGAAGCGAGCGGGCGATGACGACACGCAGCCTTTCGGGCTCGCCCGCGGGTTCTTTACCCAACCGTTATTCGACGCTGCCGTTCCTGCCTCGCGCCGCCGCGGAGACGTCGAAGTCCTGCTCGCGGAACAGCGCTTGAACGTCGCCGTGGTCGAGCAGCTTCATGCCACGCGCATTGCCTACTATGCCGCCCTCTTTAACGACTCGTTGCGTGAGCTCGGCGAAGCCCAGCGCCAACGGCTGGCGGAAAACGTCACCACCCAGGCCGAACGTTTCCAGGCTGGTCAATCGGACCGCGGGGCGGTCGCCAGCGCAAAATTATTGGAGCAGGAGCTCAATCCGCGAATCGAGGAAGTGCGTCGTGGCTATCAAGGCGCGCTGCTCACCCTGGCCCTGACGATGGGAGACGAGATTTCCTCGACCTCAGATCTCAAGCGGCCGGATGGCGCGTTGCAGTTCGTCTCCGCCGGTCGCGATTTGCGGGCCGAGACTGCCACAGCGCTGAACCGACGGCCGGATTTGGAACTCGCTCGACTTCTCGTTCGTGCGTCAGCTGAGGATCAGCAAATCATTGAGGCAGCCTATTACCCCAGGCTCGAGGCGACGGCCTCGGGCACCTACATCCCGGTTACCATCCATCAGGGCGCCAAGGGGTCCCCGAACAGTGCTGACAATATTATTTCCTCGGAAGCCACCGGGGGCGGCGCCTTCACCTGGCGCGTGGTCGACAACGGCAAGGTCGGTGGCCGGGTCGCCCGCGCACGGGCTATCCGCGAGATGAATGAAATTTCGTTGCGCCAGCTCGAAGCGAACGTCGCCCTCGAGTTGAGGCGAATCGACAATAATTTTCAGGCGATCGACCAGCGCTGGAAATCGCTGAATGGAGCGGTCGCGAGCGCCGAGCAGAATGTAAACGTGGTCCAGCGAACTCTCGCCGAGGGACTCTCCTCGCAACTGGAATTCCGCACGGCCGAGAGCAGCTTTTTGGAAACCAGGAGCGCCCTCCTCTCCACCGTGTATCAACAAAATGTGGCCCGCGCGGAATGGGATCGGGCGACCGGCCGCTATTTTCAATTTTCCAAGGACACCGCGGCAAATTCACGTTAGGTGCAGCAGTTGAAGCTCCCGCGCTCGAAGAAATTCATCTGGTTCGCCGCCGCCGCATTGTTGCTGGTCTCCGGCCTTTTCTATTTTCTCTCGCTGCCGGTAGCGGAGATCGCGGTCGTCCGGCGCGGCACGGCCATTTCAGCCATCTACGGCACGGTCCGAATCGAGCCCACCCTGCTCGTGCCCGTTCGTGCCCAAAATGCGGGCTTCATTCAGCTGGCGGAAACCTTGTCGGCCGGACGCGGAGCGGTCGGCCGGACGGTCGAGAAAGGAGAGTTGCTGGCCACGATCGCCGATGAAAGCACGGCCCGGCAGCTCAAACAGGCCCGCGCCGATCTCCAGGCTGCGACGCAACGGGCGGAGCTTCCCCTGCCCTCGGCCGAGGCGCTCAAGATCGCCGAGGATAATCTGGGCCGGCTCGATAAACTGACCGCGCTCAGCAATGTCCCAGCGGTCGAATACGAAAAGGCCAAAAGCGAAGTTAAGCGTCTCCGCGGCCTGCTCGAGAGCGAAAGGATCGAGCGCGATCGCAACCTGGCCATGCTCGAGGGCGCTTCCAAAAAGCTCGAAGCGCAGATGAAAAACTCGGAGATCCGTTCTCCGATGGATGGCTTGCTTACCGCCATCAAGACCATCGACGGCGAACTCGTGGCGGACCGGGCCGAGCTCTTCACCGTTTCATCCCGCAAGAATTACGTGCGCGGAGAAGTGGACGAGGAAGACGTCGGCGAAGTGAAACAGGGAATGGAAGCCGTCGTCCAGGTCTACGCCTTCCGGACCCGACAGTTCAGCGCCAAAGTTGCCGCCATCCAACCGGCCGCCGATCCCGAGACCCAGCGTTACACCATCGTGCTCGATCTCCAAAATCCGCCCGAGAACCTGATGGCCGGCATGACCGGCGAGATGAACATCATCACCGGCACCCACGAAAACGTCCTGCTGCGTACCCACCCGCGCGCTCTTCGTGGACCAGGCGCTCATCGTGAAAAACGGCATCGTCCAATCCCGCACGGTCAAGGTCGGTTATCGCACCCTCGATTTTTCGGAAATCGTCTCCGGCCTTTCCGAAGGCGACCGCGTGGTTCTCTCCGACCAGGACAAACTGCGCCCGGGGAAAATTGTCCGGCAACGCGTGGCAAAGATCGCGCCACCACCCGATCAACGGTGACGCCGCCGCTTTACATTGCGCTGCGCTTTCTCGGCCATCGCAAGCGCGCCTTTTTTCTGAGCCTCACCGGCGTCGTCTTCGGCGTCGCGATCTTCATTTGCACCCAGGCGCAAACCCAGGGGTTCGCAAAAAATTTCATCGATTCCACCCTTGGCAGCAACGGCGCGCTCCTCCTTCGCTCGCGTTTCGAACCACGCGCCTCCGCCCTGGCGGTCCCGCCGAAAACTTCGGTCAAGGACGGGGCCGGGCCGCGCCGCCATTATCTCGGCGGGATCACGAACGCACGGGAAATCATGCGCATCAGCCGGCAGTTTGCCGACGTGGCCGCCTGCTCGCCCGTGCTCCGCGGCACGCTCAGCGCCCGCGCCGGATTCGAGAACGCCACCGCCGATCTCTTCGGCATCGAGCCCGCTTTCCACCTTCAGACCACCAATCTCGCCCAGCAGCTTATCGCCGGGACCTTCGACGATTTTCGCAACAACCCGAACTCCGTCATCGTCGGTTCGCGTCTGGCCGACACGCTGCAGGTGGGCGCGGGTGATCCGATCCAACTGCTTTCGCCCGGCGGCGAATATCGCCGCTTCGTCGTCGCCGCGATCGCGCGCAGCGGCGTGGGCGTGGTCGATACCGCGCGTATTTATTCTCATGTTCGCGTCGCCCAGACTTTGCTCCGCAAACCGTTTCCCGCGTCCATGATCGTTTACAAATTGCGCGATCCGGACCGCGCCCCGGCGCTCGCTCAAACTTTCGAGACGCTTTTCCAGCACGAATCGCAAAGCTGGCAGGACCGCGAGGAAGCGAACCTCCAGCTTTTCCTCACGCTCCGGATCTCGGCCGCGATCACGGTCTCGTTGATCATTCTCCTGGCCGGCTTCGGCATCTTTAATGTGCTCACGATGTCGGTCCTCTCGAAGATCAAGGAGATCGCCATTTTGCGTTCGATGGGTTATCGCGCCCGCGACATCTCCTCCATTTTTCTCTGGCAAGGCGCGATGATCGCCGTGGCCGGCTCGTTGCTCGGCTGCCTGGTCGGCGCTCTTTTCACCTGGGGCGTGTCGCAGATTCCCATCAGAGTCCGCGGCTTGATCTACGCGAATCACTTTCTGGTGACGTGGGATTGGCGGCACTACTTCTGGGCCACCGTGCTCGCCCTCATCGCCGTTTTCATTGCGAGCTACGTCCCCGCCCGCCGCGCCGCGCTACTCGCCCCCGTCGCCACGCTCCGCGGCTCAAGCGCGTAAATCGCGAGCTTTTCCCGTTTGCTGCTTTTTTCCGATCCTCACTTTTCCTGAGCTTCGTCACGGACGACGACCACACGCCAAAACTTCCAGTGTATCCACATCCATAGTTGCCCACCAATAGGCGGCACCCCCATCGTAAACGTAGCAGCTAATGCACTCCGTCAACCACCACTCAGGAGCATCGGACTGAAGTGGAGTAGCGTCGATAAACAGATATTTACGCCCCGCGGTGACAAGTCCGAACACTTGGAAGCGGCTCTCTCGAATCCTTTTTATCGAAGCGATCATTTTCGCCTCGGGCCGAGCTTTTGCGGCAAGATCCTGCTCTCCGCTTTCGTTGTGTATTCGCGCGATCGCCGCCATCACTTGCTTTGGCTCCGGTGTCCACGAACCGTCGGCTTCGCGGTCCAACAATTGCCTGAGTGACTCAGCAAAAGATTGGTCGGCAAGAGCAACATAAGGCGTAATCTCCGACAATCGTTGCTGCCCATGAGCCGCGACAGCAGGCGTAATTAAGCAGATGCAAAGACCCAAAATAAGGTAACGGCGATATTGTGACATATTGGCACCCCGTTGGTTACTGCTAGATGTTAACGTGGGAGGAGTAACGGGCTCAGTGCTCATTATTGACACATGTTAAACTGGCGCGCTCGTGAATTCCTACTGTTCGCCAACATGGGAGTATTCTTGTCAGAGAAATCTCGACTGCTTTCCATTGATGGCTGCGTCGCGTTTGTTTCTATTCGCACCGCGTCTAATCCGAGAACGGGGACATCTGCGGCGCGTAATGCTTCGATCACTTGCAATGCAACATCCGGCATAAAGAATAGAAGGCCGCAGCGGTTTTCTCCTCGCGCGCTGAACGATTCAATCACTGGATGCATCATTAGGATCGAAGGGGTGGGTCAGCCTTAGATCTCGACAACTCTGAGTCATCGGACCCGTGTCCACTTCGCTGCCGTAGTGCCGTCGGTAATCAGGAGCTCGTGTTCCGTAACTCTGAGTATGTGGGACGTCATCCGGGGAGGAAGCTCAGGAAAGCCCAAATTTTTTGCCTGGGTTTCGACAGTTGTGATCAATTCTTGCCCATTCAGTTTCCAACGTCCTGTCAACACTGGGGGTTTACCCTGAAATGACCACGTGTACATTCCATCTCTCGTAAACATCATTTCGATGGGGGTCTGCGAACGATCAGGCTGATGTTCGATTCCTTCCCACTTCCCTACCAAGAGTTTCTCCGTTGAAGAACGTGAGCCACAGGATGACAGAGCAAACAGCAAAGCGGCGCACAGAAGCACGATATTCATCGCCCGAGAAACAAGATCAACGCCGGCAGACGAGTTTCAGGGCAAGGGAACATCAGAGGCAGGGACAGTCCTCATTATTGACACAATTTACGTTGGCATCCTCTTAAATTCCGATGCTAGCCGCGCTTTTACGCGCGCATGTGTCGAGGCGAGCGCTGGTCAATTCGTTAGGCGCTTGGCACAAGCCCCTCTACATTCTGGATGACAGCCATTCCCAAGGCGCTTAAACTCCTGCCTTGCCCGGGAATTGAATGAACTTGCTCGACAAAATCGGCCGCGAATTTTCCGGCTATAACCTGCTCGAATCGGGCAAGCGCATTTTCGATCGCAAACCGCTCCAGTGCAGCCTTTACCTGACCGATAAGTGCAACCTCGATTGCTCCTATTGCACCGAATACGATAACTCGAAGCCGCATCCGAAACTCGAGGACCTGAAGCTTTGGATCCGCAAAATCCGCGAACTGGGGACGATGCGGATCGCTCTCGTCGGCGGGGAGCCATTAATGCATCCGGACGTGGTCGAGATCGTCCGTTATTGCCGCGAGCTCGGTTTCGCGACCAGCCTGACGACCAACGGATTCCTTCTTACACGCGCCAAGCTGAAGGATTTGGAAGAGGCCGGTCTTCAGGTGATGCAGATCAGCGTCGATCGCATGACGCCGAGCGCGATCAGCAAGAAGTCGTTCAAGACGATCTTGCCGAAGCTCGATTACTTCAAGGACTCCAAGATCAGCCTGCACATTACCGGCGTGATTTGCGCAGACACGCTGCCGGAATCGAAGGCGGTGCTCGAAACCGGCTTGTCGCGCGGCATCCCGACCGAGGTGCGCCTGGTCCACGCCGATCCGCTCAGCCGTTTCCGCGTGGCGCGCGGGAACAAGGAAGAGCTCGAGGCGTTCGTCGATTCGATGATCGAGCGAAAACGGAACGGCGAAAAAATCCACACGAACGAAGCCATCCTCCAATACCAGAAAAGCCTTTTGCGCAACGAACCGGTCGAGTGGACCTGCAACGCCGGTTACAAACTTTTCTTCGTCTCGGCCCAGGGGAAGTTTTGGATTTGCAGCATGGTGCACACCGAGAAGCACATCATGGACATCACCCTGGACGATCTCTATGCGAACAATCGCAAGAAAAGCTGCCAGGAAGGGTGCGGCGTTTATTGCGCGGTGAGCACGTCGCTGCTGGTCCAGAAGCCGGCCAGCGTGATCACGAAGGAAATCGTTAACCGCGCCAGACGCATTCCGGGCTTGATCAAGCAGGCGGTTCGTCCGCCGGAGCCGACCGAGCCGAGCCAGCCTGCACAACCGGCGCCGGTGTAGGTTCCGCACAGGTAGGGACGCCACGCTGCGGCGTCCGCCCGCTTCGCCTGAGGTCGCGACCCATTGCAAGCCTCGGACGCCGCAGCGCGGCGTCCTACCAGCGAATCTGCAAGGCACGGACCACGTGCGCTGCGGCGGTCGCAGCTCCCCACCAGCAGATCAGGACAAAGCCATCTCGCGGGCCGCCGAGCGCGAGAGCCGCGATCAGGATCCAGATATTGATGTTGCGCCGGCCGCCGATGCACCGGACGAACCGATCGAAGTTCGAGACGTCATCCAGATTGCGGCCCACTTTCTTTTTCACCGCTCGTTTGGCGAGCCGATCAACCAGGTCGGAGCCGACGAGCAGGAGGAGCAGCCAGTAAGCGGACGACAGGTTCTCCGCGTAGAAAATGAAACGCGAGCGCCGTCCACCATGACAACTCGACGCAATAATCGACGATGTGCTCCCATTCCCCCGCCGCGGTCGTTTCGACTTTCGTCCGGGCCAGCTTCCCATCCACGCCATCGAGAACTTCGATCGTGTAGGCCAGCGCCACCCCCCACCAAAGATGGCCCGTCGACGAAGAGCGCCGTGACGGCCAGGCCGATCAGCATCGTGACGAACGTGACCTGATTCGGCGTGATGGAAGTGCGGCAAAGGCGCGCCACGATCCAATCCTCGATCGGCGAGTCGAAGCAACCCGGGGAAATCCAGGACGCCGTTCTGCGCGACATCGCGCGGGAATCGTTCGGCCACTGCGAGTAGATCCTGCGACGGAGCCGGGAAAAAGACCGGCCGCACATGTTTGCGCAGAGCCATCACATAAGTCGGCTGCTCCGCCGCATCGCACACCTCGATCCGGCCCGTGGCGGCATCGGATGAAAGCTGATCCATCAAAGCGGCGCTGTGGTCCTGGCGCGAAAGCCAGTCCCCCGCGACGAGCGCCACGGCGCCGGAGGGACGCGCTTCGGCGCGTCCAGGACATGCGGAAGCATGTCCCTCCGAATTCCAGAGCAACGCGCAATCCGTGGGCGGGGCCGAATCGATCAGCAAGGTCGTCGCGGCCTGTTCGGCCACCGCTTTCAACAAACGCGCGTCGTAATAAAATCCGGCCGAAACAACCAGGATGCGGTCGGCGCCTGTCGTCACATCGCCCACCAGCGCGGCGCCGGCATTTCGCGACCGGAAACTCAGCGCCACCTCCGCGCGCGCCCAGGAGGGTTTCGCCAGATGAGCCGCCACTTCCTCCGGCGAACTCGAAAGGATTATCGCCTCGCGGAATCCGAGCCGTTGCACCACTCCGAAGCAGCCGTTCCAAAGCGAAATACCGAAGAGCACGCCGAGCGCGCTCGGAGCGTCGGCCAGGATGACTAATTGCGGTCGCGACGATTCCATGGAGCGAAGGAGACGGAGCAAAAAGGTTTCACTGCCGTTGCGAGTGAAGCTACCTTAAAATTCATGAACGCCGAAGTTTCGCTCCGTTGCGAAGGCATCGAACGCTTTCTGGGCGAAGAGGACTCGCGCGTGCATGCCTTGCGGGGAGTGTCGCTCCAGCTCGAGCGCGGCACCGTCCACGCCGTCGTCGGCCCTTCCGGCTGCGGCAAAAGCACTTTGCTTTATATCCTGGGGTTGCTCGATCACGCCGATAGCGGCTGGGTCACGATCGAAAACGAGGCGGTTTCCGACCTGACCGACGACGCCCTGGCCCGGAAACGGAACGAACTTCTTGGGTTCATTTTCCAATTCCATTTTCTCCTGGAGGATTTCACCGCCCAGGAAAACGTCATGATCCCGATGCGGAGACTGGCCAGCATTAAGCGAGCCGGAGATGCACGAACGATCCGCGCACTTGCTCGACGAGGTCGGACTGGGCAGCAAACTAAAGCGGCCCAGCCGGCATCTTTCCGGCGGAGAACAACAGCGGGTGGCGGTGGCGCGCGCCCTGGCCAACAATCCGAGCCGTGATTCTCGCCGACGAGCCGACGGGAAATCTCGACAGCGCCAACTCCCGGCGCGCCTTCGAGCTGCTGCAAAGAATTGTGCAGGAGGAGCGGAAGGCCCTGCTGCTCGTGACGCACAATCCGGAAATCGCCGAAGCGTGCGATTGGATTCACGAGATGCAGGATGGCTTGATCGTCGGCAGTCATCCGCGCGGCCGCAGATGAAGCCGGCTTTCGGCACTCGCATTCCATGACCGCGACCGAGACCATGTTGCGCCCGATCACTCCGCCGGGAGGCGTGGAGCGAAGCACATCCGTCGATCAGGCGGCCGAACTGAAGCGCGGCGCGTTGGACGAACGTCATCGCGATGCTCGCCTCGAATTTCCGCGGCATCTTCACCTTCCTCGTGGCCCGGCTGCTCGGTCCGGCCGCGCTCGGCGTTTTCTCTGTCGCGTGGGCCACGACCGATCTCGTGAGCAAGATCGGCATCTTCGGTCTCGACGACACCATCATCACTTTCATCGCGCGCGCCGAGGCGGCCGGTGATCGCGCCCGAAGCCGCGCGCTCTTTCGTCTCGCGGTTTTTCTCGGCGTGGTCCAATGCGCGATTCTCGCGGGAATTTCGATCACGGTGGTCCGCCTTTTCGGCCCTCAGCTCGGCCTTGACCCAGAAATGGGGGCCGCTCTTTCCGTCATGCTCTGCGCCATGCCGGTCGTCGCCTTGTATCGCATAAACACCGCGGTCTCGCGCGGCATGAAAGTAATGCGGCACGACATCTTCTCGCGCGGCATTACCGAAACGATCGTCACCACCCTTGCGTTCCTGGCGGCGCTTTGGCTGGGACTGAAAACATTCGCGCCGGAAATCGCGGTCATCGCGGGGATGGGCGCGTCCGGGCTCGTCGCTCTGTTTCTGGCGGCGTCGCTCTTTCGCTCGGCGCCTCGGCCAGCCGAGCGCCATTTCCTATCCGCGCCGAATCCCGCCGACTCCTCGCCTACGCGGCGCCGATCAGCGCTTACGATTTGCTCAACGCCGTCATCGTTCGTCTGGACGTCGTCATGCTGGGATGTTTTGTCGGCCGCGCGCCCGGTGTCACGCTGACCACGCTCGGCATTTACGGCGCGGCCGTCGAAGTGGCGGGCGGTCTGCGCAAAGTCAATCAGGCCTTCAATCCCATCTTCGCGCCGATCGTGGCCGGCCTGACGGTTGATGGCGATCAAGAGCACGCTGCGACCGCCTTTTCGCGCGTCTCGCAGTGGATGCTCTGGATTCTGTTGCCACTCGTGGCGGTAATGGTCCTGGCCGGCTCTGTCATTCTCGGAATCTACGGCCCCGCGTTTCGGCAGGGCGGGATGTGGCTCGGCATCGTGGCCCTCGCTTGCGCGACGAATGCGTTCGTCAGCCTGGCGGAAACCGTGATCATGGTGCAAAAGCCGCGGCTCAATCTGTTGAATTCGGTCATCACCTGTGTCGTCGCGTTGACGGCGAACCTGTGGCTCATCAGCCGATTCGGCGTGACCGGCGCCGCTTTCGGGATTCTGCTGCCATACGTGCTGCAAGGAATCCTTCGTTATCGCGCGCTGCGGCTGGTCTTTCGCTGGCGCAACCCATGGGCGGACATCGGCCGCCCCCTGATGGCGGCATTGCTCGCGACTGGGCCAGCCCTCGCCTGTTATTTGACGATCGACGGGACCACGGGACAGCTCATCGCGAGCGGCGTTTTCCTTTTCGTTTACGGTGGAGCGTGGTTGTATTACCGCCGCTCCGCGACCCAGGGATGAACTCCGTGGCGCATCAAGGAGAGGCGATTTCCAAACCGCCCTTCGCGAGAATACAAAACGGAGGGCGGTCTGGAGGCCGCCCCTCCCTGGCATCGGATCGGGGCCTGATCTCATGAAACGCGTATTCATCACTGGCGCCAGCGCGGGCATCGGTCTCGCCACGGCGAAACTGCTGGCCGGGCGCGGCGACGAAGTCTGGGGCACATCGCGCGATGTTGCGCGGATTCCGCAGCTGCCGCATCTGCACGCCGTTCACCTCGACCTGGGCGACATGAGGTCGTTAGGCGAAAGCTTCCACGCCGCGCTCGGTGAAGCAGGCCATTTCGACGTCGTGATCAATAATGCCGGCAGCGGCCATTTCGGACCCGGGGAATTAATGTCGGCCGAAGCCGTGCATGACCAATTTCAAACCGTCGTCTTCTCGCATATCGAGCTTGGACGCCTCGCCCTGGCCGCCATGCGGGCCCATGGCGGCGGACGCCTCATCAACGTCACGTCGCTCGCCTCACGGCTGCCTGTTCCTTTCATGGCCGCATACAACGCCGCCAAAGCTGCAATGGCTTCCTTCACCATGTCGCTGCAACTCGAGCTGCAGGGATCGAACGTCCGCATCATCGATTTGCAGCCCGCCGATATCCACACGGACTTCAATGACGCCGTGACCAGAACGGACGGCGGCGATCCGCGTTACACCGCGCCAGTCGAGCAGACGTGGCGCGTGGTCGATCAAAACATGAAGGCCGCGCCCGAACCGGAATTGGTCGCGCGCCACATTGCGAAACTGATCGACGCAGCGAATCCGCCGCCACGGGTAACCGTGGGCGGTTTCTTTCAAGCCAGCATCGCGCCGCTCATCTTCCGGTTTCTGCCCCAGCGCGTGCGCGTCTGGGGTTTGAAGAAATATTACAAGTTATAGCCCTTGAGCATCACGGACGCGGTCATTCTCATGGCGGGAACAGGTTCGCGCCTGCGCGGCTCGGCGGAGACGATTGCCAAACCACTCATCCCGATCGCGGGCCGTCCCCTGATTTCCTACGCGATTGATTCGTTCGACCGCGTGGGAGTGACGACGCTACATGCCGTGGTCGGTCCCAACGGCGACGAGCTAGCGGCGGCGGTGGCACCACTTCTTCCCGCGCGGATGCAGTTCCGCCCCATCTCGAACCCGAACTGGCAGAAACAAAACGGCGTCTCGCTCCTCACCGCTGCGGGAAAAGTCAGCGCGCCGTTTTTTCTCGCGATGGGCGATCACCTTTTTCAGTCGTCGATTCTTCGATGAACTCATCGCGCAGTCGGACTCGAGTCGTCTAAATCTGGCCATCGATCGGAAGATCGGTTCGATCTTCGATTTGGATGACGCAATGAAAGTGGAAACGGACGGCAGGTTAATCTCGGCGATTGGCAAGAATCTGGAGCGCTACGACGCCATCGACACCGGGAATTTTCCTCTGTCCGGAGATCATGTTCGATTACCTGCGCCGCGTCCTCAGAGACGACGATTGCAGTCTGGCGGACGGCGTGCGGCTGATGGCCTCGGACGGGAAAGCGCTGGCGATCGATATCGGCGAGGCCTGGTGGCAGGATGTCGATACGCCGGAGATGCTGGTGCGAGCCCAGCAGGAAGCGGCGCGTCTTTTCCTGTAGCCGCCGCCCTGCTTGCCACACCGAAGCACGGCGAAGGCGGGTGGGCGGCGTTGCTCCAGCTGGAATCGCGTCATCCCGCGCCTCGGACAGCAAATCGGCTACGTCGAGCGTGCGCGCCAGGCCAGGGCCAGGCTTATCCCCGTGACAGCGAGGAGCAGGTGCAATATCCAGGCCGGCCGGCCGATCGCCGCCAGCAAAACAAAGAAGAGCATGGCAACATCCCGTTTGGTCAACTGGATGAGCCACGAAGCGAACTTCTCCCCCACGAGCAGCAACCCCGAGCGCTCCACCAATTCGCGGTGGCGCGGATAGACGAGCCCGCCTAAAGGCTCCGGCTTGCCCTCGCCGGCGTCCGGCTTTCGCGTCGCGAGGTAGAATTCATTTGCACCAATCAACGCGGCCGCAATGACCCCTTCCACGAGGTAGGCCCAATGGAATTGACCGGCGACATTTGCGGGACGGGAAAGCCCAAAACCCAGGCTGACCACCAGGAGAATGTTGCTCAGGATATCGCACAGATCGTCGAGCTGGCGCCCGCGTTCACTCTCCAGAAATTTCGCCCGGGCCAGCTCGCCATCGCAACCGTCCAAAACGCTGAAGACCTGGAAGAGCACAAGACCCCAAAGGAACGACCAGTAGGTTCCCTGAAGCAGAATCAGCGACGCGATGATCGGGAGCGAGAAGATCAACAGCGTCCAGGCGTTCGGAGTCGTGGGAAATCTTAGGAGAAGCCGCGTGACCACGCGCGAAATGGGACGATTCAAATACCTGGAAACCAGGCCATCCTGCGACTTCCCGCTGTCGCGCAGGAACTTTTTTTCGATCTCGTCGATTTGTTCTCCGTCTGTGATGTAATTCCACGCTCCGATTCGGAAATGGGGAACCAATTCCACCGATCGGAAATGGCTCTGCCACAAATCCTCCTCGTTCGGAGGGACGTGTTTCTGCACGTCGCCAAACTCAAGAAGAGGAGACTCGAAGGCGATAGGACGTGCAGAAGCACGTCCCTCCGAGAGCAAGTGCCGGATCGCCTTGCGATAGAGAAACATGCGTGTGTTAAGAACCAGATCGTACGGCTCTGCCTCGAGCTCGGCCGAAAACGCGACCATGGTAAGCCGTTCGTTTTTTGGCACCCATCTCTGCATTTGATCCAGGTCGGGTCTCCAAAAAATGCAGACGAGCACGGGGGCCGTCTCCTTGTTTTCCACCGCAAACTCATCGACCGAAAGGGCCAGACGTTCGAGCTGGCGCAAACCCGCCACCATCCACTCCGCGGATTCATCAGCCAGAATCAGAACCCGCCGCAAGGTCATCACGCGGGGTCGCTTGTATCCAAAAGGCGCCGAAAGATTCGATACGTCTTGTATTTCTCCGCGCCAATTGCTTCCAAAAACCGGTTGATCATGAAGTTGTTCTCGAGCGTGAGACTGAGCTCACCGGCGCCTCCTCGCTTAATCATGCCATCTTCGATGACGCGCAAGACCAGAGCCTCCGCGACGCCGCGACGCCGGTATTTTGGGATTACGCCCAGCGCGATCAGGCGGCCCTTCCTTATCCGCCTCTTGTAATAGAGCAGCTTGGCCAGCCCAATCGGCAGGCCGAACCAGGTCAGGCGGCCATTAATTTTTTTCAGAGCGACGTTGATGTCGGGCACGCACAGAATGAATCCCACGGGCCGTCCCTCGACTTCAGCCAGCAGGGTAAGATCAGCTTCGACGATCGGTTTCAGCTCCTTCGTCATGTAATCGATCTCCGCTTCCGCAAACGGAACGAAGCCCCAATTTTTTTCCCACGCTTCATTGTAGATTCCGCGGATGCGCCGGCCCTCTTCTCCGAGGTTTTTCAGATCCGCCTGGCGAATGGAAGCCGGCTGGCGGTCTTTCATGCGCGCCACCAGACGGTTTAGACGAACCACCGTTTCGGCTGAGTTCGAGAACCACCAGGCGTAAAGGTCCATCGCCTTTTCAAACTTCCACCCCTCGATCAGCTTCTGGTAATAGGGCGGATTATGTGAGGTAAGAAGCGTGGGCGAATGTTGAAAGCCATCGATCAGCAAACCACAAACGTAATTCGTGGAGTAATCGATCGGTCCCATGATCTCGTTGCGGCCTTTCTGGCGCAACCAGTCCGCCGCCGCGGTAAACAGCGCATTGGCCACTTTTTGATCGTCGATCGATTCGAAGAGCCCGAAACATCCGACATTTGATTGGTGGAGCGCATTGTAGTTGGGATCATCGCTCGCCATGATCCGGCCAACGATTTCACCGCCGGCCCGGGCCAAAAAGAGCGCCGCGTCGCCGTGTTCATAAAAGGGGTGTTTCCGGCTGAGAAACTCTTTGCGTTCGATTATGAGCGGAGGCACCCAGGCCGGGTCGTTTCTGTAAATTCGCCACGGAAACTTGATGAACGCGTTTCTGTCCGAGCGGGATTCGACCTTGGTGATTTCTAGAGGCGGCACGAGATATCGATTCCAACATGCGTGGTGCCGCAGGCAAGGCCAAAATGACGTTGCGGCTCCCTCGAATCCGAGGTACTAGCAACGGCCTTGTGATGCCTCCTGCCGGCCAACCTGTTCTTGCCCAAGGCCTCGCTTTTAAAGCCCTGGAAATCGAGGAACTGGCGGACGTTTATTTTTTCCGGCCACTCGGGTTCATCGCGGCACGCCTGGCCGCAGTCCTCCGCATGACTCCAATACAGGTGACCATTTTTAGCACCTTCGTCGGAGTCGCGGGCGGAGCCTTGCTTTGCAGTCAACGCTTCGCGCTTTTGGGTTTTGCCTTGCTTATCGTCTACAGCATCTTCGATTCAGCCGACGGCCAACTGGCGCGCCTGACCGGGCAGGTCAGCGAACTCGGCCGGGTTCTCGACGGCGTAGGCGGATACGTTACCCACGCGGCCATTTACCTCGGGATTGTGGCCGGCCTCTTCCCGAGTGGCGAGATCGGCCTAACGCTCGTCTGGGCCGCCCTGGCCGCTATTGCCAACGCCGCTCAGGCGCAGATGTATGATTTTCATCGACACCATTATGCGACAATTGTCGTGCAGGGCCTCTTGTTGCGGGACGATCCGGCCAAGATCGAGTCAGGGTTGATCAAAGGGCTTTATCGCTGGTACCTCGCCCGGCAAAGATCGCTGAATGCTCTGCACCTGGACGTTGAGTCGGTCATCGCGGCGCGCGCGAATGCTGGAGTCGTGAGGGCGGAGGACAGGATCAGGTATCGGGAGTGTTTTTACTGGGTGGTTCGCGGTTGGAATTTGCTCGGAGACAATACGCGCTTCTATGCCATCGGTGTGTTGGCATGGCTGCATCGGATCGACCTATTTTTTATGTTCATTCTGGTGCCGATGAATGTGGCGCTCCTTGGACTTTGGCTTTGGCAGCGAAGAGCCGACCGCAAATTTCTCGCGAAACCTTGAAGGATTGGATTCTTATTCCGTGATTCAAACCATCCTTTTTGACATGGGCGGAACGCTTGACGGTGACGGGGGGCACTGGCTCGAACGTTTCGTGGCGCTCTACAAAGGCTTCGGCGTGGAACTCCCCCGCGCTGCCATCCGCGACGCCTTCGATGAAGCGGAGCGGCGGTCGGCACTGGACGACGGGATCGCTTCATCCGGCCTGGCGCAGATGATTGCGCTACACGTGAGGTGGCAGCTCGCCCACCTGGAACTAAGAGATCCACAGCTGGAGCGTCATCTTATCGACGGTTTTGTAGAGCCTGTTCGCAAAGCGGCGGCGGCGAACGCCCAATTACTCGCAGGTCTGGTTGGGCTTGGTCTTAAGCTGGGGGTGGTTTCGAACGGCTGCGGCAATGTTGAGAAACTCTGCGCGGACTTTGGTTACAAACCCTATCTATCGATCATCGTGGATTCCCGTCGGGTGGGACTCCACAAACCGGACCCCGCGATCTTTGTCCACGCCGCCGAAGAGATTGGCGGCGACCCCGGAGCAATGATGATGGTGGGAGATTCCTTTGATCGCGATGTGCGACCGGCAAAAAAGGCTGGGATGAAAACCGCCTGGCTCCACGGCACGGAGCCGCCGGAATGTCCCGATTCAAGCCTGGTCGATGTGCATTTGAGCAAACTCGGCGATCTTCCCGCCGCGTTGTCATCCGCTTCGCTGGCTCTGGCATGAACACACTAGGCCAACCCTTCTTGAGAGCCGGCGTGCTGGCGGCGGGGCGCGGCGAGCGGTTGCGCAGCTCAGCGAACCCACTGAAGCCGCTGGTGGAAGTGGACGGCCGAACGTTGATTGAGCGCGTGTTAACCTCAATGGCAGACGCAGGCGCGACCGAAGTGGTCGTGATCATCAACGAAGATTCGGTCGCGGTCCGCAATCACGTGACCGCGTCGAAGTGGCCATTCGCGCTGCGCTGGATCGTGGAGACCACGCCATCCTCGATGCATAGTTTTCTTCGCCTGGTCGAAACCCTCGCAGCGGAGGGCGACGAGGGGCCCTTCCTTCTCTCCACTGTCGACACCGTGGCCGGCCCGCAAACCTACGCTCAATTCGTGGCTGAAGCGCAGCGACACAAGGATGCGTCGGTGATCCTTGCACTCACTTCACCGGGCGACGACGACAAGCCGCTCCTGGTGCGGTGTGCACCCGGTAATTCTCGTGTTCTTGCCATCGGAGCCGCAGCTGCGCCTTCGGCTTACGCCACCGCGGGCATCTATGCGGTTCGCGGTTCGATTCTCCGGGAGGCAGAAACGGCCCGGCGGGAAGGTGTTGAGGCACTGCGAACTTTTCTTGGGCGCCTGCACGACCGTGGCTATCACCTCGCGGGCATTCCGATCGCCCAATCGATAGACGTCGATCGGCCGGGCGATATCCGGACCGCGGAAGAATTTCTTCGGAGCGTGGCGTGATGAAACGGCTACTGGGCTTATACCGGGAAAGGCAATACTCCCCCGGCCGGCATCTCTCGAACGACGTTCTGCTGCTCGATCAGATCGCGCATCGGCTGCGGGAACGCGATTTTGCCGTGGACCTTCTCACCCTGGACGAAGCCGAGGGCCGCCGTGCGGACGCCGCCATTATCTTTTCGATGTGCCAGGGGACATCCGCGCTGGAAGATCTCGCCAACTGGGAACGCCAGGGCGCCACAATCATCAACAGCCCCCAGGCCGCGCTCAACACTCACCGCCATCGCCTGCCGGCCTTGATGGTCGACGCGGGCGTTCCGTTTCCGCCCACGCACCTCGTCAGCACGAGGGAAAAGGCGAACCTCGGATCTCTCGACCTCAACGGCGGCATCTGGCTGAAACGGGGCGATGTCCACGCCTCAGTTACCGCAGATGTGCAATGGGTTGATTCGGTCGAACGCCTCGAAGCGGGCATGGCTGATTTTGCCAAACGCGCGATCGACGCTGCGGCCTTGCAGGCCCATCGGGCCGGTGACGAGATCAAGTTCTATGGCGTGGCCGACGGAGGATTCTTCCACTGGTTCTATTCTGGCGAGGCCCGGAAGTACCCTTTTAGTCTTATCGCACTGGAGGGCCTGGCCCGCAAAGCTGCCAATGCGGCGGGCCTCCACATTTTCGGCGGTGACGTCATCGTCTCGCCTTCGGGCGAGCTCACTCTAATCGATCTAAACGACTGGCCGTCGTTCGCGCCCTGCCGGGAGCGGGCTTCCTATGCGATAGCGGATTTTATTACAAGGCGTGTCCATGCAACGTGAAATTCAACCTCGTTCTCAGACGCGCACCAAAGCGCTCTTCGATGAAGAACACCAATTCATCGCGCCGGGACTGCAGACGATTGCCCTGCTTTCCGAACTGGCAATTGCCCGCGGGGACGGGGCGACGCTCACGGATCTCGATGGCAACACTTATCTGGACTTGAACGCGGGCGTGTCGGTCGCGAGTCTCGGTCACGCGCATCCGCGGCTATGTTGCCGCGCTCACGAAACAACTCGAGGCCGTCACTGTCGGCAGCTTCACTTCTCAGCCGCGGGCCGAACTCGTCAGGCTGATAGCCAGCCTGGCTCCAGGCGACCTGGGGCGAACGCAATTCTTCAGCGGCGGCGCCGAAGCGGTCGAAGCCGCGATTCGACTCGCTCGCTCTCACACGAAGCGAACCGACATTGTCGGGTTCACCGGCGGTTTTCATGGAAAAACCGCGGGCGTTCTCCCGCTTTCGGACGTCGATTGGAAGAATTTGATCGGACCGTTGCCGACGGGTCACCATCTCGCTCCCTACGCCGATCCGACCCGATTCGCGGGCTCGGCCGACGAGTGCCGGGAAAAAATGATCAAGGAGCTTCGGCGGGTCATCGAGCAGGACGCAGCGGGGAAGCCTGCCGCGATTGTCATCGAACCGATTCAAGGAACGGCCGGCAACATCGTGCCGCCTCCGGGATTTCTGCGCGACGTGCATGATGTCGCACATGAGTACGGCGCGTTGCTGATTGCCGACGAAATGATCACAGGATTCGGCCGCACCGGGCGAATGTTTGGCAGCAACAGCGATGACGTGGTTCCCGACATCATGACTCTCGGCAAAGGAATGGCGTCGGGCTTTCCGGTGAGCGCTCTGGTTTCGACCGAAGAAATAATGGCCGCGAAGCCCTTTTCGCTGCCCAGCGCGTCATCTTCCAGCTATGGCGGGAACCCGCTGGCGGCGGCGGCGGCGTTGGTGACGATCCAGACAATCCTGGCAGATAAACTCGTGGAGAATTCCGCTACAGTCGGAGGTCTGTTGCGCGATGGGCTGCAAGGGCTCGCACGACGGCATCGCTCGATCGCCAATGTTCGGGGACAAGGGCTGTTGATCGGGTTCGATCTCGTGACCGATCAAGAAACGAAGACGTTGCTCACGAAGGAGAAATGCATCGCGTTCTTTAAGGATTGTCTCGCCGATGGTCTGATCATGATGAGTTACACACCAAGAGTCCGCGTCCATCCGCCGCTGATCCTTTCGGCCGAGCAGGCGAATTCTGCTCTCGGCATTATCGACCGGGCGCTGGAGCGCTCCGAAGCAGGCCAAATCTAACGTGCTCTCGCATTGTCATCCCGAGGCTGGCGCTGCGCGCCGAGGGATCTCACATCTGCAGTAAACGCGATCTTGTAATGAGTAATCCTAGATTGCAGTTGCGAGGTCCCTCAGCGTCTGCGCGCTTCGGGATGACCGCTCTTACGGCGCATATCTGCTCCATAGTTGGAGCTCACCGCATTATTGTTCGACTACGAAGGTAAGCACGTGCTAAGAGGCGCAATAATCGGTTTCGGCGAAGTGGCTCGCAACGGCCATTGGCCCGCCTACGCAAAATCGCGCGAAGCGAAGATTGTCGCGGTGGTCGACCGAACAGACGAGCGCCGCCAGATCGCACGCGAAGCATTGTCCGGCGTCGCGACGTTTTCAACGATTGAAGAACTGGCCGCCGGCGCTGAGATCGATTTCATCGACATATGCACTCCACCCGCACTGCATGGCGAGCCGATGCTCAATGCGCTGGCAAGGGGATGGAATGTTCTTTGCGAAAAGCCGCTGCTGTTGGACCTGGTTGAACTCGAGCAGGCACGGAGCCTCGCGCGAGAAATCGGACGAGCAATTGTGCCGGTCCATAACTGGAAATACGCGCCGATCGTCCAGCGAGCGACCGAGGTTTTGCGTTCGGGAGCCATCGGGCAATTGCGCGGAGTGGAGATCCAAACATTGCGAATCCAGGACTGCGCTGCCGCTGATCCCAATCATCCGAATTGGCGGCGTGATCCCGCTATCGCCGGCGGCGGCGTGCTGATGGATCACGGCTGGCATGCCATCTATCTTGCCCGGCACTGGTTTGGCGTAGAGCCGGACGAGGTCCACGCTTCTCTCCATCGTTCCACCCCAACCGGAGTGGAAGACGAGGCCACGCTGACCCTGGATTTCCCGAACGGGACCGCGAAAATTTTCCTTACCTGGAGGGCTGATGTGCGGCGAAATTCAATGCGATTGCTCGGCGAGCGCGGCGAAATCGCTATTGATGACCACACGCTGAGAACGGGCGGTGACGTGATTTGTTTCGAGAGCGGGCTTTCCGCCGGTTCACATCATGCCGACTGGTTCGCGGCCATGTTGCCCGACGTCATTGCCAGCTTTCGGCAACCGGAGGTCGCGTGGGAATCGTTCGAAGAGGCGGCGCTTTGTTTGTCGGTAATTCGTCGCGCGTATCAGAGGAAGATGTAGCTACGCGTGCTGGAGTTCCGCCGGCGCAAATGTGTCGGAAACAATGTTCAACGCCTCATCCAAATCCGCGCGCGTATGGTCGGCGGTGACGCATGCGCGGAAGCAAATCCGATCCTCCGGAACGGCAGGGTAATCCACCGGCGCTACCCAAAGACCGCGGCGGCGAAGATCGTGGCCAAGGCGGCACATCCGGTCACGATCACCCACGACCAGCGGCATAATGTAAGTGGCGGAGTCGCCGGTATCGATCCCGAGCCCGTTCAATTGCGAGCGAAAATAACTCGCGTTCTCCCAAAGCCGGGCGCGTCGTTCCGGCTCACGCGTGGCGACCTCGAGCGCCTTTAAAATCCCTCCGACCACCACTGGTGGAAGCGCGCAGGAATAGGCATAGGAATGGGCGTAAAGCCGGAGGTAATCAATCGTACCTGCTGGCGCCGGCAACAAAGCCGCCCAAGGCCCCGAACGCCTTCGAGAACGTGCCGTAGACCAGCGGAATCCGGTCTTCGACGCCAAAAATTTCAGCGGCTCCGCGCCCGTTTTCTCCGCAGGCCAGCATCGAATGGGCCTCGTCGATAAAGATGCTGGCGTTATGCGACTCCGCGACACGGATCAGATCCTCCATCCTCGCGAAATCACCTTCCATGGAATAAATCCCCTCGATAATGACAAGCAGGCTCTTGCCTTGACGGCGCGAGAGAGCGGCATCGAGGGAAGCGGGATCGTTATGTTCAAAACGATCGAGCCGGCAGCGAGAGAGGACGGCGCCGTCGCGCAAGCTCAGGTGAGAGCGGTTATCAAGCGCGGCCACATCATTCTTGCGCAGCAACCCGGAGATCGTGCCGAGCGCGCCCCCAAAGCCGCTGTTGAACAGCATCGCGTCTTCGCGACCGAGAAAGTCCGCCATGCTTCGCTCCAGCTGCCGATGCAGATCGGTCATGCCCGATAGCATCGGCGAACCGCAGGCTCCCATGCCGTATTTGCGAAGCGCCTCTGTGGCGGCAGCAATGACTTCAGGATGGTTCGCCAGGCCGAGATAATTATAGGAGCAAAGGTTGATGACCGGCTTCGACTCGCCCTCGTATTGAATCGAGGTGCGCGCATCGGCCGCTCCCAGCATGTCCGGCTCGTAAAGACTGGCAGCCCAGGCAATTTCCTTGCGCCGCCACTCCGCGAAACCGGCGGGCGGCGCCAGCGGATCCTTGCGCTCGCCCACAACAAAATCGCCCAGACCAAGCGTTCCGCTAAAGTTGGTCTCTACTTCCGCCGGGGATTGACCGTTTACGTGCATAAATTAAGAGTGGCTGCGAGCCGACGGTAAGCCAGGTCCATGTAACTTACGGGACGCTCCAAGCGCCTTGTTTTCCTTCGCCGACCGCGAATGAGGGGGCGATGCAGCGATCGCCTGAGTGTTCATCCGATTTGACCAGGCCGATAAAATAAGGGCCGGCTGAGAAACGTCCATAAATAAATTCGCCTTGGTTGACGTCATTCGACGCTGCAGGCTGGAGCTCCCTGTGATTTCGCGAATGAAAGGCGATGCAGCGATCGCCGTGATAGTCATCCGATTAGGCAGCCCAGCAAGATATGAGAACGGCCCACAAGACGTCCATAACAAAATCGTCTCTCTCCGGGGCACCCGAAGCTGGGCACTTCCCCCTCAACTGTCCCAAAACTCGCGACCCTAACGGGATTCGAACCCGTGTTACCGCCGTGAAAGGGCGGTGTCCTAGGCCACTGGACGATAGGGTCAGGAAAGCGGGGGCAATATCAGAAGCCCGCCACCGCGTTGCAAGGTGAATTACCGGGACGCGGGCACATACCGCCATGCACGCCCAAAGTTCAGCCCGCCCGATCAGGCCCCAAATTCATCACCAGAATCGCCGTCCGGCCGGTGGCGCCGCTGTGTCGGGCCAGAACGGCATCAGCGTTCGCGACAAGCCGTAGTGCCGCTTCACGATCGCGCAGAAGCCCGGCGATTTCTCTTCCAATGAATTCGGATCCTGAATCTGGACGGCGGCGTTATTGGCGATCAGAGCCTGGGCGAGCGTGGAAAAATTCTCCATGTGCGGACCGAAGAGGACGGGCTTGCCGGCGAGAATCGGTTCCACCGGATTCTGGCCTCCGTGAGCGGTGAGGCTCTTGCCGACGAAGACAATCGTGGCGACAGCATACCAATTTTGCAGCTCGCCGGTGCTGTCCAGGAGGATGCAATCAGGCGGCGCCGTGGGCACCGTCCCCGCTTCGCTCCGCAGGCCACGCTCAACCCCAGCCGGTCAGCCGCGCGCGAATTTCGCCGACGCGCTCCACGTGCCGCGGCGCGATGATCAGCGCGATCGCCGGAAAACCAGCTCGAAGCTTCAGGAAAATCTCGCCGAGAATCTCTTCTTCGCCGGCGTGGGTGCTGCCGCCGAAAAGGATGGGCCGGTCGGGGTCGATCCCGAAGGCCCGCAGCACCTGCAAGGGCAGCCTCGGGATTCAGCCGCTCTCGGCCGGATCGTATTTGATGCTGCCGACGTGATGAATCCGCTCGCGCGGGACGCCGAGCGCGACCCAGCGTTCGACTCCTCGGCTTCCTGAACGCAGACGAGATCGAGACAACGAAAAGTCGGCGCGACCAGGAATACGAAAACGGCGGAACCGCCGCTCCGATCGTTGCGACAGGCGCGCGTTGACCAGCGCGAGCGGAATGCCGCGCTGCCGCGCCTCGGCCGCAAGGTTCGGCCAGACTTCGGCCTCGACCAGGATCGATGCGGACCGGACGGATAACGGCAAAGGCCCGGCGCACGATCGGCCAGAAATCGAGCGGGCTATAGAGAACTTCCATGTTCGCGTCGCGGCTTCCTGGGTGGCGAAGGCAAAGCCGGTGGTCGTCGTCGTGGTGAGCACGCAGAAAAACTTCGGATCGAGCTCTTTCAGTTTCGCGGCCAGCTTCAGGGCGATCGCCACTTCGCCCACGCTCACCGCATGAATCCAGGTGCAGCGGCGCGACTGCGAGCCGCGCTCGCACGTTCGCGATCATAAACGCCGAAGCGTTGTCCGAATTTGTGCCGGTAATTTCCGCGCCGCAGCAGCTTCGAAATCTGGCCCGGAAGGAAAGAGCAGCAGCCCGAGCGGATAGAGAAGATTGTAGAGGAGTCGGATCATTCAGGGCGCGCGCACTTCGGCCGGAAGCCGGCACGTTGCAGGAACAGGACTTCGGTGGCGCCGTACGCTTTCGCCGCGAATGATTTTCCACAGTGGCGTCGGAGGCATCTCTTCCGAAGGGCGCTTCTCCAGGACAAAGATTCCGGACGGCTCGAGCATTTCGGCCAGCTGCTCGTCTTCCAGCAGGAGGCTGGTGAACTCGCCGCCCGACTTGGTCTTCTCGTAAGGCGGATCGGCAAAAATGACGTTGAAGGGCTCCCGCGTTTGCGCCGAACGAAGGAACGAAAAGACCTCCTGCTGGCGGACCTGGCCTCGCAATTTGGTCTTCGCGAGGTTCCGCTCGATCACCGCGATCGCGGCGGAATTGTCCTCGACGAAAAGGGCCGAGGCCGCGCCACGGCTAAGCGCTTCGATTCCCAATGCGCCGGTTCCCGCAAAGAGATCGAGGACGCGCGCGCCGATAATCTCCTCGCCCAGACTGGAAAAGATCGCGGCTTTAACGCGGTCCATCGTGGGCCGCACATCGGTCTTCGGGACATCAAGCCGGATGCCGCCGGCTGCACCTGCAATCACTCTCATGGCGATGCGCTGGGCTGAGGCGACTCCGTCACCGCGGCGGGTGCAATCGGAGCGCAGGTCTTCCATCGGCGTAGTAGTCGGCTCCGCCGCTGGCACAGACGCCGCGGCGGCCTTCTTCTTCTTCGCTTTCTCGGATTTTCCGCCGCCAATAAAGCTGTTGATGACGCTCCCCAGGTCCTTCAGGTCACGACCGATCAGTTTGTCCATCAGGTTGGTCTTGGGCCGGCCGACCGTGCCGCTCACCTGAAAGCTGACCGCAGAATATCCGGGTTCGTCGATGGGCTGGAAGTTTTCGCGGATCGCCCGAAAGAGCTGACTCCGCATTTTCTCACTTACGGCGAGTTGCGACTCGAGCTGAAGTTTGCCGTCGAAGGAAGCGGTGCCGGTGGCGGAGAGTCGAAGATTCTGCGAACGGAGAAGCAATTCGTCGATCGTGATCACTCCCGGATTGACGTGATATTTCACCTGCGCCTGATCGAAACGGAGCTGCCGGAGTTCTTCGATCTGGAGCAATTGTCCCAGCGCGACGAGCAGGCTGTATTGCTGGACCTGGCCATCCCGCAAAATAATCTCCCCCGCGCCGGCGAGCGCATTCTCGTCCGCAATAGTGCCACTGGCGTCGAGATGACCTTCCAGCCGGCCCGTGATCATTCCACGCGTGCCGCCGGCGTCCGCGACGATGCGATCGGCTTGAACGTCGCGAAACTTAACGCTGAGCGTGAAGGGGGAATTTTCCGTCTGCGGCAGGAGGGTAAAGCGCCCGGTTATTTCGCCACCGCCTGCGCGCGCCGTGATTTGAGAAAAATCGAGTTCATCGGGGGCGTAGTGAAGAGGCGATCGCAGGTGCTCGAGAAAGAAGCGATCGCGCAGCGAAGTCTTCTCGATGCTGATATCGCCCCGTAAGTCGTTTGCCGTCCGGAAACCGGACCGAAACTGGACATCGTCAAAGGTCGCCACGCCTTCCAGCTTCTCGTCGAGGAACCGGAAGCGGCCATGCACCAAATTGACGCGTTGAATCTCCGGCGTGAACGGGCCCGGTTCCTCGACTTCGACGGGCACGGGTGGTTCTGGCTCACTCACCATCAGCGCTTGAGAGCTTGTGCTTGCTCCTTCTGATCTACTGCAGAAGGAATATTCGCTACCGCAGGCTCCGGAGGCAGGGAGGGCAGCCGCCATTTCCCATCCGCGTTTTGAGCCCAGACGATCTCGGGGTTAATCAACGAAACTTCCTTGATCACGAGACGCTGGGCGAAAAGCGATCCGAACCTGATTCGGAGACGAAAGGCCTTCGCCGTGAGGAAGTCGGAGGGAATCCCGGACTGGCTTTGCGGGATCGTGATGCCGGTGAGTTTCAGTCCCGCCCACGGGGTCACACTGATCCGGCGCACGCGGAGCGTAGTTCCGAGACGCTGGCTAAGTTCCTGCTGAATCCTGGCTTGTGTCCCCTGCGACTGCACATACATGTTGACCCCAATTAGAATGAGGACCGCCGCACCCAGAATGACCGCGAGCACGATCAACAGAACGCGGCTTAGCTTTTTCACGCCGGAACGTTACGCCCTCCCAGTTTGAAGAAAAGACCAAAGCCCTGACTCCGATTTCACTTTGAAAAATACTGTGGTCATTCTCAATCCCGCGGCCCGGAGCACCCGGGCCAACCGGTTGCGCGGGCAGGTGGAATCGATCACCCGCGGAGCGGTCCTTTGCGCGACTTCCCGTGCGGGAGAAGCCGAGGTCCTGGCGCGACACGCTGCCGCGGAGGGCTTTGAAAGAATCGTCGCCGCGGGAGGTGATGGGACAGTTAACGAAATCGTCAACGGGATTGCCGGGCAGCAACGTCTCCCTCGGTTTGCTCCCGGTAGGGACCATGAATGTCTTCGCGACGGAGCTGGGATTGCCTGCGAACGATCTGCCACGGTGCTGGGAAATCATTCAGGAAAACCGGACCCGGCCGGTGGATTTGCCCAGCGCCAACGGAAAACACTTCGTCCAACTCGCCGGCGTGGGTCTCGACGCTCAGGTGGTCAAGGAAACGAGCCGCGCCTTCAAGCGGAATTTCGGCCCGCTCAGCTACATGATCTCGGCGGCGCAGATTGCTTCGCGCCAGCCGCCGCGTTTGCGGATCGAATCGGAGGATGCCGTAACGGAAGAAGGATCGTTTGTGCTCGTGGGCAACGGGCGACTTTACGGAGGCCGATTCCCTTTCTTCAAGCAGGCGGTGATTGACGACGGCCTCCTCGACGTAATCGTGTTCAAGCGGCTCAACTACGTGGAGATCATCCGCTACCTGCAAAATGTGATCTTCACGGCGCAGATCACGGCGCCCGAAGTAGAGTACTTTCAAACGAGCCGACTGCGCGTCAGCAGCGAGGAAAGCGTGCCGGTGGAAGTCGACGGCGAGCTGATCGGCAATTGTCCGGTGGAATTCCGAATCCAGGGCGGCGGTTTGCGGGTCCTGGCGCCCCTGTAGCACAGGCATCTTGCCGGTACTGGCAAAGTTCAGCGCGCGATCCGACACAATTCATCGACAACGGATTTCCGCTGCGATATTCTCGGGACATGCGCCTCTCCGGCCGAAAATCTACGTCGTTCACCCGGCGCTGGACGCAACGGCCACGCGTGGTTCTGCTTGGGCTGATCGGGCTGAATTTCGCCGCCTTCATGGCGCAACTCTTCCTCGACGCTTATCAACCGGGCTTTGTTCGCGAGTATCTCGGCTTGAGCGACCGAGGGGTCAGCTCCGCTTACGGATGGCAGTTCTTCTCCGCTATCTTCCTCCACGAGGGGCCCTGGCACCTGCTCGGAAACACGCTCGTCTTATATCTGCTCGGCCGCGATGTGGAGTCGATCATCGGACAACGGCAGTTCCTTCTGCTCTATCTGGCGGGAGCGGTGACGGGAGAACTCGGTCATTTGTTCTTGATGCCCGCGACTTCGGTGTTGTTTGCGGCATCCGGCGGCGCCATCGCCGTTCTGGTGGCCTATGCGACGATCCTGCCCGAGCTGGAATTGACCTCGACGCTTTTCCTGGTTCTACCCGTGCGCATTAAGGCGAAATACCTGGCCTATGGAGCTTTCGCGCTCGCCCTGTGGGGAGTGACGCTGGATCGCAACGGAGCGATCGCGCATAGTGCTTACCTCGGAGGATCTGTGGCGGGGTGGATGTATGCGCATCTCCTGGGTTTCGGCCGGGCCTCCATCCTGCAGCGCGCGCTGCGACAGCGCCGCTCGGAGGCGGAACGCCTTCGGGCGATGACTCCCGGTCAGTTTATCGCCGAACAAGTCGATCCGATTCTCGACAAAATTTCCCGCGAAGGTCTGCAAAGTCTTACCCGAGGCGAACGGCGAACGCTCGCCCAGGCCCGGGAAAAAATGGCGGACAACGCACAGGCGGACTGATTCCCCCGACGCGAATCTTTTCGTCAGGTCGATTTCCGCGATGCGCCTTCACCGCTCTCCTTTCTCTCATAAATGACCTCCGTCTCAGCCTGGATTGAAGGCAAGGCCGCGGGAACCCTGAACCCCGCCCAGGTCAAAAACACTTTGGGCCAGATGCATGGGAGCTGGCCCGAGGATGCCCAACCTCTGGGTGATTTGATCGAGCAATTTCCGTTGGGAGAGGCACGCCCTCCTTCACCTGATTTCCGTTTCCAGCATCTGCGCCGCACGGCTGGTCAGAAACCCGGAGATTCTTCTTTGGCTCGGCTATCCGGAAATTTGTTCCGCCCCAAGAAGCCAGGCCGGCATGCTGGCGGAACTTCGGCTATCTGGAGGTGAATCGATTTCCGCGGAGAATTTTCGCGCGCTCCGGTTCTGGAAGGGACGCGAGATGCTCCGAATAGCGTTGCGCGAAATAGCTGAAGCCGCGCCGCTGGAGGAAACCACGCTGGAGTTGTCGCTCCTGGCGGAAATTTGTGTCCGAGAGGTTTACCAGCACTGGCAGGAAGAGCTGCGGAGCCGCCGTGGAGCGCCGGAGACGGAGTTCGCGATTCTGGGATTGGGCAAAGCTGGGCGGCCGGGAGTTGAATCACAGCTCCGATATCGACGTCATCTTCCTTTACGGCGAGGAGGGGCAGGTCACTCCGAACCTCACCTATCATGAATGGTTCAACCTGCTCGGGTCCAAGATCGTCGAAACCTTTGCCTCTCCCAGCCCAGCTGGAGCGCTCTTCCGGATCGATCTCCGCCTTCGGCCAGAAGGGACCGCCGGGCCGCTCGCGCGCTCACTCGAGAGCATGGAGAACTACTATGCCGGATTCGGCGAAACGTGGGAACGGCTCGCGTTGATCAAAGCGCGGGGGATCGGCGGCAGTCGTGAGCTGGCCTACGAATTTCTCCGGCAGCATCAGCCCTTCATTTATCCGAGAAGCCCAACCCCCGATCTGCTCGACGAAGTTGCCGCCATCAAACGAAGGATCGAGCGCGACATCGTGGGTTACGAAAACATCGGCCGGGATGTAAAGCTGGGCGCAGGCGGCATTCGCGAAATCGAATTTGTCGTTCAGGCGCTCCAGCTCTTGCACGGAGCGCGGCACGCCTTCCTCCAGGAAACCAGCACCCTGAAGGTCCTCCCCGTCCTGGCAGAATTGGAATTGATTCAGCGCCGGGAAGCGCGCGCGTTCGAAGAGGCCTACCGGTTCCTGCGGCGGGTGGAACACCGGTTGCAAATCGAAGCGGAACAGCAAACCCACACGATTCCCGAAAACGATGAAGCGCTCGAGCGGCTCGCCCAAAGTCTGGGCTTTCCCGCCAAGGAGAACTTCACCGGCGCGTTACGAGATCACATGCAGAAGGTGCGCGAGGTTTTTCGCCGCATCATCTCGGCGCCGCCCACCGGAGCGGAAACGCGCGCGGAGAGCCTGCATATCTTTCGAGACGAGAAAGCGGCCGCCAAGTCGCTGGCGGACCTGGCCAAAGGCACCGGCGGTTTGCATGTCGCGGCCCGCACGCGGCAGGTCCTGCGCAATCTGCGTCCACTCTTGTTTCAATGGCTGGCGCGAAGCGCAGATCCGGATGCGACCCTGAACCAGTTCATCCGATTCGTCGAAGCCTATGGGCTGCGCAGCATGCTCTTCGAATTGCTTGTGGTGAATCCGAAGCTTCTCGAGCTCCTGGTCAAGACCTTCGACGCAAGCCATTACGCCGGAAACCTCTTGATTCGGCGCCCGCAACTGCTGGAAGAGATTACCCGCGCCGGAATGCTCGATCGAGAGGTTTCGACGGCCCAGCATCTTAAACGACTCGACGCTCTCAAAATTTCGCCGACCTCACTTGATCAGCTGCGCGTTTATCGACAGACGCAGTTACTGCGGATTCTTTTGCGCGATGTCCTCCAGTTGGCCGATCTTCCGGCGCTTTTCGCCGAGCAATCCGCTCTCGCGGAAGCCTGCCTCGTTTTCGTCAACCAAGTGTTGGGAAACGCGAGCGACCTAACAATCATCGCGCTCGGAAAATTTGGGGGCGGCGAGATCGGTTACGGGGCAGACCTCGACGTGCTTTTCGTCGGTGACGATATCCGCGCGGCTCAGCATCTCGTGGTGGCCATGGCACAACCGACCGCGGAAGGGAGCATCGCCACCCTCGATGCACGCCTGCGTCCGGAAGGCGAAAAAGGAAATCTTGCCTGCTCGTTCGACACCTACGAAGCGTACTACGAAACGCGCGCCCAGCTTTGGGAAGCTCAAGCTCTCACCCGTGCGCGGCCGGTAGCGGGCCCGCAGCAAGACCAATTCATGGAGCTGGCCCAGCGGGTCTGGCGCAAGACGGGAGCCCGGCCCGATCTGTATTCACAGATTCAGGGAATGCTGCAACGGATTCGCCATGAGCGAGGAAGCGCGGCGGATCTGCTCGATTTCAAAACAGGCACCGGTGGTGTAATCGAGGCCGAGTTCCTGGTGCAGGCCTTGCAGATGCGCGCTGAGATTTGGAATCCGCAAACCATGGGGGCACTCCGTGATCTGACCACCAAAGGTCTTCTGCGGGAAGACGAAGCTGCCCTCCTGAAAAAGAGTTACGAATACCTCCGCCTGATCGAAACAGCTCTTCGGCGATGGGAAAACAAGAGTGTCTCCTCTCTTCCCGCAGAGGAAGCCGAACAGCGAAAACTGGCGCGCCGCGTCGGCGCTGCGGATTTGGATGCGTTTGCCGTCCGGTATCGAGAAGCGCGAGAGAGTATTCACGCCATCGCCTCGCACTACCTCCGGTGATCCCGGTCCCGGCAGGGCGAAACGAGCCTGCTTGAGGAAGTCGAACGTGTTGAGCCGTGGTTCAGTGGCCGCCGGCCAGCAGCCTCCCGATCTCTCGAAGAAGCAGGAAGCTGACAATTAATCCGCAACACACGATCCCGAAAAGGATTACCAGGACCGCGACCACAAAAATCCAGTCGCTCCGCCGGGCAACGCCACCTGGAGTGACCGTGTGGTCCTTGACGATCTGGTAGTTGCGCGCGTTTGATTTGAACCAGAACGAAAACGCGTCACCGACCACCGGCACAATGCCAATGAGCTCGTTAAGCAAAATGTTGAGCGACATCCGGGCGAGCAGGATCTTCGGCACTCCGAGACGTGCGGCCTGGATCAGGGCAAAGGCAGAAACCAGGGCCGAGCCGGTGTCGCCGAGGCCGGGAATTAGTCCGATCAAAGGATCGAGACCGAACTTGAACTTCGTTCCCGGGACCCGAACGAACTCGTCCATGATGAGCGAGATCCATTTGAACAGAGGCTCCAGTCCCTGGCGCCTTCGCTTTTCTTCCGGCGGCAGGACTTCCCAATCGACCTCCTGGAGCGGCGGCCTGTGACCGCCGGTGGGATTATTCACCACGATGAAACTTCGGCGGTCATAGACCACCTCGACAATTTAACCCGGAATCTCCTTCAGCATCTGGGTGTTCGTCGGGAACTTCTTTACGAACATGAGCAGACGCTCGATCGCTTCGCCAGGCTTATGCCCGGCCAGTCCCCGGCGAATCATGTTGATCTTGTCCAGTTCCCACTGCTGCATGAGCAACTCTTCGCGGCGGGTGCCGGAAAGGAAAATATCGACGGCCGGGTAGGTCCGTTGGTCGCTGATCTTGCGATCGAGCACCATCTCCATATTCCCCGTGCCTTTGAATTCCTGGAAGATCAGCTCATCCATACGGCTGCCGGTATCGATCAATGCCGTGGCTACGATCGTCAATGATCCGGCTTCTTCCGTGTTGCGCGCGGCCGAGAAAAGCTTTCTGGGAATCTCCATGGCGCGGGCGTCGATACCGCCGCTCATCGTCCGGCCGCCACCGCCGGTCGCGTTGTTAAACGCGCGGGCCGTGCGTGTGATGGAGTCGAGCAAGATAAATACATCCTTGCCCGCTTCGACGAGGCGTTTCGCCCGTTCGACCGCGAGTTGGGCGATCCGGGTATGGCTCTTGATGTCGCTGTCATTCGAACTCGCCATGATTTCAGCCTGGGGGCAGGACCGGCGGAAATCGGTGACTTCCTCGGGCCGTTCATCCACCAAAAGAATGATCAGTTTCATCTCCGGGTGATTCTTGACCACCGCGTCGGCGATATGATGCAGCAAGGTAGTCTTTCCCGTACGAGGCGGCGCGACGATCAGGCCACGCTGACCCATCCCAAGCGGCGTCATCAAATCCATGATGCGCGTCGTATAACGATCCGGCACCGTCTCGAGCTTGATGCGACGATTCGGATTGATCGTCGTCAGCTCCTCAAACGGCCGCAGCCCCTGATATTTCGTCGGTTCGTCGTCGTTGATCTTAAGGAGGCGGGTCAACTGTGGCCCGCGATTCCCTCTTCGCGTTTCGCCGTGAATCCACATCCCGTCGCGCAACCCAAAGCGGCGAACAATTTCCGGAGTAACAAAAATGTCCTGCGGAGTCTGAACAAAATTACGCTTCGCATCCCGCAAGAACCCAAAGCCTTTGCCCGAAATTTCAATAATCCCGTCGCCAAACTCTGGTTCACGCTCCAGCTCCCCGTTCTGAGACGCACCGCGATCGCGGAAGTCCCCCTCTGCCCCACCGGATCGATCGTCCCCCTGCTCCGTCCGCTGACTGCCTTCCCGGCCTTCCAAATCGGAACTGGCTGGAACCCCGCTCTCTTCGACTCGGTCGGCCGGTCCGTTCAGGTCCCCACGCTGTCCCTCCGGGGCGTGCCCGCGCGGGCCGTCATGCCGCCGGGGGAATCGCCTGCGAGGCCGCCGTGGGCGCTCCACGGCGCCGTCAGTTTCCTTTGGTCGCTGGTTATCAGTTTCTTCGTTCATAAATACAGAGATGGTCTTCAAGCTGCGGAAGCAGCGTGCCGCTCAGTCAATCGCAGCGTTCTAAGCCGGCAATTTGGCCAGCACCTCGTCGGGAATATCTAAATTTGAATAGACGTTTTGGACGTCGTCGTCTTCTTCGAGACTGTCGCACAAGCGCAAGATCTGCAGCGCAACGGCCTCATCACTGACCGGAACTGTCGTATCGGGGATGAATGTAAACTTTTGCCCATCGGTGGTAACGCCCGCTTGTTTGAGCGCCTCAGCTACTGCATAGAGCTGATCGTGGGAAGTGGTAATAACATACTGTTCCTCCTCCGTTGTCAACTCCTCAGCTCCAGCCTCCAAAGCCAGCTCGAAAAGCCGCTCCTCGGCAATCGTGCCTCGAGGCACGGTGATCCGCCCCTTCTTGTGAAACATGTAGGAAACGCTGCCGCTGGTGGCAAGGTTGCCTTCGTTCTTGCTGAAGATCCTTCGGATCTCGGCAGCGGTCCGGTTCTTGTTGTCCGTGGCCGCCTCCACGATCACAGCCACTCCTCCCGGAGCGTAGCCTTCATAGACCATCTCGTCGAAATGCTGTGCTTCCATCCCCTCACCGGTGCCGCGTTTGATCGCGCGTTCGATGTTGTCGTTCGGCATGCTCTGCCCTCGCGCGGAGAGAATCGCGCTGCGGAGGCGCACATTCGCATCGGGGTCGCCGCCGCCGATCTTCGCGGCAATGGTTATCTCTCGTGAAAGCTTGCTGAAAAGCGCGCCACGCTTGACATCGAGCGCACCCTTGAAGCGCTTAACCTTGGACCACTTGCTGTGTCCCGACATGAGATGGGATTCTGCTTAAAACGACGTTGCCGGCCAAACCTGGCTCTGGAGAGACCCGGAACCGAAGCGCCTCGAAAAAGATTATGATCGAGGAGGCAAACGAACGGTCACATTCAACTGCTTCCCGCGTTAATTGTCAAGAAAAGTGCGATCCGTCCTACGCGGCGTTCTGGGCCCGTTTTCGGGCGGTCGGATCGAGGATCCGCTTGCGCAGGCGAAGGGACTTGGGGGTGGCTTCGACAAACTCGTCGGCGCTGATGTATTCGATGGCACGTTCCAAAGTCATGCGGAGCGGCGCTTCGAGTTGAATGCCTTTTCCATCCCCCTGACTACGCATATTCGTGAGGTGCTTCGCCTTGCAAGGATTGACGGGGAGATCCTCGGGCCGCGCGTTTTCGCCCACGATCATGCCGGCATAAATCTCCTCCTGCGCCCCAATGAAAAGCTTTCCGCGGGCTTGGATGTTGTTGAGCGCGTAAGCGGTGCTGGTGCCTGGCTCCATTGAGATCATGACCCCGCGATTCCGACCCTCGAGTTCGCCTTTGAAAGGGGCGTATTCGCGAAAGAGATGACTCATCAGCCCTTCACCGCGGGTCAGATTGACCAGATCGCTTTCGAAACCAATCAAACCGCGCGTGGGCACGATCGCTTCCACCGAAACGCGAGCCGTATGGTGATCCATGCTCACAATCTCCCCTTTGCGCCCGGCGATGGATTGGAGGACATCCCCCAGATTTTCGTTCGGAACCTCGACATACACATTTTCAATCGGTTCGAGCAAACTGCCATTTTCGTCCCGCTGGAAAATAACTTCAGGGCGCGACACCATCACTTCGTAGCCTTCCCGCCGCATCTGCTCGACCAGGATGGCTATTTGCATCTCTCCCCGCGCATTGATCTCGAAGGCCCCGGCGACTTCCGTCTCCTTCATTTGAAGGGAAACGTTCCCCCGCGTTTCGCGCACCAGCCTCTCGCGGACGTGTCGCGCGGTCACAAACTTTCCTTCCCGTCCGGCAAACGGCGAATCGTTGACGAGGATCCGCATCCGGATGGTCGGCGGATCAATGTCCACAAACTGGAGTGGAGGATGTTCTTCCCGATCGGTCAGAGTTTCGCCGATATAGACCTCTTCAAATCCAGTCAGGCCGATAATGTCTCCGACGCTGGCGTGCTTCAGTTCCACCTGTCCCATTCCAGCGAAGGTGTAGAGCCCGGTGACACTGGCGCGTTCCCGACGGCCGTCGCGATGGATGCAAACGATGGAATCGCCGACGCTGACGCGACCGCTGACAATGCGGCCCAGGGCGATGCGGCCCAGGTAATCGCTATAATCGAGATTCGAAACCAGCATTTGAAAGAAAGGCTCGGGTGAAACGGTCGGGGGCGGCACGTACTTCACGATGGCCTCGAACAACGGGGTCATATCCTCGCTGTTTTCATGCAGCTCGCGCATGGCGAAGCCATCCCTTGCGCTCGCGTAAATGATCGGAAAATCGAGTTGCTCGTCCGTGGCTTTCAGCTCGACAAAAAGATCGAAAACCAGATCGAGTACTTTGTGAGGCCGCGCGTTCTCGCGATCGATTTTATTGATCACGACGATCGGCTTGGCCTTGTTCTCGAGCGCCTTGCGCAAGACGAATCGGGTCTGCGCCTGCGGACCATCATGCGCATCGACGACCAGCAGCACCCCGTCCACCATTTTCATGATGCGCTCGACTTCGCCTCCGAAATCGGCGTGGCCGGGAGTATCAACGATATTGATGCGATAACCATTCCATTGGAACGCCGCGTTCTTGGCGCGAATGGTAATTCCTTTTTCGCGCTCGAGGTCCATGGAATCCATCATGCGCTCCTCGACCTTTTGATTGGTTCGAAAAGTACCGGACTGGCGCAGGAGTTGATCGACAAGAGTGGTCTTGCCGTGATCAACGTGCGCAATGATGGCTATGTTACGAATCTTGTCCATGGGACGAGTTCCTCGAAATTGAGGAGGGCGAATATGGTCGCGCCTTGCTCCCGCGTCAACCTGACTGTCGCGTTGTTCGCCGGTCGCGCTGATCAACCACGAAAAGCGGTCCGGGGATGGTCAGGCTGGGTGGGGCGAATGACTTCGCCTGCCGCTGTTCGCGGTGCTCGGTTGGTTTTCCCGCTTCGCCGCGGCTGTCTTTTCGAAGTCGATGTAAGCGCCTGGTCAGGTCAAAGAGCGTCAATGGAATGGCGACACAGGCATTTCGCGGAATTCCAACGCGTCGGAACAACGAGATCGTGTCGCGCGTTGTCTTGAACGCATCAATGGGCAGGCCCGCTAGCTTCGTTAAACTTGGATGCGTTTTGCGAGCAGTTCGCCGCTCAAGCGAAAATGCCTGCCCCTCTTTCGAGGGGCAGGCACAACGCTGAGAATTTAAGCAGCCTCTTTCGGGTTTAGGGAGGGCAGCTGGCTCCGGTGATGACCAAGCCGTCGATGTGCGCTCCGGGTGCACCCGCCGCTTCGTCTGTCCCCATCCGCCAGCGCAGCTTGATCGTTTGGCCGTTGAAGCTCGCCGGCAGGTTGATCACTGAATTGATGTATCCCCCCGAATCTCCACTCCATGCCTGTCTGCCGGCCAGCGGGTTATCCGCCGTCCCGTCGATCTCTCCTGTGTAGCAGCCTGAGACGCAAGTACCGCCCGCATCTATGATGTCGGTCCAGGTCCCACCCCCGTTGGTGCTCACTTCCATCACAAACCCATCCCAGAACACTTCCGCCGGTGGCAGATCATGCTCCGTTTGGTAGTTGTTTCGGAAGGTGACCACCGCCGCCGCCGAATTAACATTGATGTTGCGCGTGTCCAGCGTCTTATCGCTAATCCCGTCCTGATCGGGCACAAACGCGTTGTTGGGCGCGGAGTCTGAACTCACTGTTGTGGTGACCCACGTCGGTGGATCTCCCGAAACCAGCGTTGCGACCCATCCCGCCGGCAACGCCGGCGCGGCCACTGAATCGAAGTTCTCTTCGCACTGTCCCGGAGGTGCACTGGGACTCGGCGCCACTGTCGCGGTCGCTGTGGCCGTCGCCGTAGGCGACGCTCCAGGTGACGGCGACACTACTGGGCTAGGCGATGCGCCGGGGCTCGGTGATGCTCCAGGTGACGGAGATACAATCGGGCTCGGTGAAGCTCCCGGACTCGGCGATGGTCCCGGTCCCGCTGCGCCGCGATCATAAACTTCCACCAGCGCATTGCCAGTGGTGTTGTTCAATCCTGCCAGCAGCACCGTATACAGATCCGGCGGCAATGACGCGGCGATCGCTGCCTCCAAGGCATTGCTCGGCGCCAATCCCGCAGCCTGGATTTCCGCCTCTTGCGATGGGCTATCCTGCCAGTCGTTATTGGAAATCTGCAGCGTTCCATCCCCGTTGCGAAGTTCCAACGTAGGGTTGGCCATCACATTGGTCACTCCAAAGGCGCTCAGACTCGGTCCCAGACCGCGAACGATTACTGAATCGTCCGACGCATTGTTACCCAGGATGAAGCCCGCGATAATGATAGTTGGGCCTGTGCCGCCGAAGGCGCGCGTGCTCAGGTTCGCCAGTTTCGAATTCGCTGCCAGGTCAAGGTCGTACACTTCCACCAGCGCAACTCCCGCCGTGTTCCCGTTGCCTCGCACAACCGCCGTGTAGCCCCCTGGAGCCAGGGTCGCTACGATCGCTGATTCCAGGTCGTTCGTCGGCGGTATGCCCGTGTTTTGAATCACAACTTGCTGGGTATCTCTCCAGTTATTGTTCGTGATCGTGGTAAACCCGGCCGGACCGTGCAATTCAAGGACAGGATCAGCCAGCACATCGGTAATACCGTTGCGAGTGAGCGATGGTCCGATCGCTCGCACAATCACTTGCTTGGGCGCGCTTCCGGTGACGATGAACCCGCCAATACCTACGCGGTCACCTACATCCACCCGCATCCGAGTCGACAGGTTGACCGCTTGTGCAGGAGGCGGCGGGGTTGGTGTCGCAGTCGGCACGGGAGTCGGGCTGGCAATCGGCGTCGCACTTACCGTCGGCGAAGGAGTTACACCGGGCGTTGGCGATACGGGCGGAGGACTTACAATGGGCGACGCCGTGGGCGACGGTGTTCCACCGGGTGACACCGTCGGTGACGGCGTGGCGAGCCCATTGCCCTTGATCGCCACCGTAAGGCGCTCAGGGGGTGAAATAGCAGCGCCCTCAGTCAGCAAAACCTGTCCAAAGGCCACTGGACCGTTCAGATTCAAGAGCGGGGTTGCGGTAATAGTCAGGGTCTGTGTCTCCGTCAGGCTGCCCGTGAAGGTAAAGCTCGGTGGCGAGACGGTAACCAGAAAATTCGTGGGAACGATCGCGGTAGCGGCCGCCGTCCAGCTGGTCGGCACGCTCTTGGTATTACGCACCGTGCGCGTGAAGACGCAGCTAGGTGTGCAATTCATGTCCCGAACCGACGGAACATTCAGTGTCCGCGGATCGCCGCCGACGACGTTGGGATTGGCGGCCAGGAAGTTGGCCGTGGTTTCATTCATCACCAGGCCGGCTTTGGCTGCCTGATTCAGGTCGACACGTCCTGTTCCGACATCATCCGGGTCCCATGGGGTTGTTCCGTTTTCTTTGAAGCCGCCGTTGAATGAAGTCATCATGAGGGCTGATTTCACCTCTTCCGGTAGCCAGGTCGGGTGGACGGCTCGCAACAATGCCGCGCTGCCCGTCAAATGCGGGGCTGACATGGAAGTGCCGCTGAGGACGCCGTAGGCGGCGTTGAAGGCAGCATAAATATTAACTCCAGGGCCAGTGACGTCCGGCTTCTGGATATTCAGAAAGTTCCCCGCAGTTGGACCGCGCAGACTGAAGCCGGCGAGAATGTCGCCGGTTCCGGGGCCGCCGGCGTCTTTCGTGGACGCGGCCACAGTCATCATCCAAGGACCACGGTGGGCGACCTGGCCGACGGGGTTGGTAATCGTGGCGCTCGTGTTGCCCGCGGAAGCGGATACAACGATACCAGCATTCACCAGATCAAGAAACTTCCGGTCGGCATCGGTCCATGGGCTGTTGCCACCGGAAATGGAGAAATTCAACACCTTGGCATCGCCATGAATCAGCACACTGTTCTGGCCGGCCGTGATGTCGGCCCCGGCGCAGGTGTTGGTCGCGCAGACTTTATACATACGAAGGTTCGCGCAGGGCGCCACGCCTTGAATCTGGGCGGCGGGTGCTGGAACCGCGGTGGTAGGCACGACATTTCCGCCTGCAGTGCTGCAGGTATGGGACCCGTGGCCCTCGGTGTCGCCCGGATTGGCTCCGTTGCAAAGGCCAGTGCCGCCGTCGGTGCTGGAACAGTCCAGAGCGCTCAGTAACTTGTTCGGCGCGCCTCCCACACCGTGGCCGCAAGTCGCATCATTAGCCCATGACGGGTGTGACGCGATAAGACCAGTGTCGAGGTCTGCAATAACGATGCCCTGACCCCGGGTGCCTACGCCCCCTGGCACCGCCGTGCCATCCCAAATGTGGTCGGCACCAATGAAAAACGGACTACGAAAAGTGTCCAAGTGGTACAAGCGCTCACGCTCGACCGACGTTACGCCGGGCATCATGCGGACGATCTGCGCTTCCTCGGGAGTCAGGCGGGTCGCGATGCCGCTATGGGTCATCATGAAGTGGTGCGTCACATCCGGCTGGCGTCCGATCGCCGTCCCAATCGCCTGGACATGAACGACCTGCTCTTCCCTGACCTGCTCGAGCGCGGCGCGCGCTTGCGGTGTGTCGCTCCTGAATTGCTCTCCGGAATGATGTCCCGACCGCTGTACCACACCTGGCTGGACGAACTCGATCATTTGAACGAACCGTCCGTTGGCATCCGCAGGAGTCATTTCCTCGGTCTCCTCAATCGGAGGCGTGGTGACATCGGGCGCCGGAACCGTTGATGGGGCAGCGAAGGAGGTCGAGAACGCTCCGTATCCGAGCAACGTCAGAAAGACGCCGATCGAGAAGAAAACAAAGCTAAGTAAGATGCGTGGATTAAAGAAGGCGAATTGTGAAGCGGGCTTTTTTTTCATGATCGATTTTCTAATTATGTTCGAATAAGTATCAGGTGGGTCTTGATGAGATGCCGGAAACACGATTGCATTAGGCGCTGTTCGGACGGGAGGTAAGGCTCGCCGGCCCTGCGCGAAACGCGGGTGATGTCATTTGGGTGGTTTTAGTGGAAGGCCAGATAGAGCGTCAAGGTTTTTTGTTACAAAAAGTGTAATCTCGATGGGAAATTTTCCGGAGGGCAGTAAGGCGTGGGAGTCTGACTAAGCTAAGGCGTGTTCATCACTAAGATCCCCGTCGGAGGACTTCTCCCACGCAAAAGCGTATCTATTCAGTGGCCGCCTCAGACGAGTGTCTGCCCCTCCTTTGGGAAGAGGCAGACACAACGTTGAGAATTAATACGGACTCCTTTGGTTTAGGGAGGGCAGCTGGCTCCGGTGATGACCAGGCCGTCGACGTGCGCTCCAGGCGCCGCCACCGCTTCGTCTGTCCCCATCCGCCACCGCAGCTTGATCGTTTGGCCGTTGAAGCTCGCCGGCAGGTTGATCACTGAATTGATGTATCCCCCGGTATCTCCACTCCAAGCCTGGCGACCCGCCAGCGGGTTGTCCGCCGTCCCGTCGATCTCTCCTGTGTAGCAGCCTGAGACGCAAGGTCCCGCCCGCATCTATGATGTCGGTCCAAGTCCCACCCCCGTTGGTGCTCACTTCCATCACAAACCCATCCCAGAACACTTCCGCCGGTGGCAGATCATGCTCCGTTTGGTAGTTGTTTCGGAAGGTGATAACCGCCGCCGCCGAATTGACCGCGATGTTGCGCGTGTCCAGCGTCTTGTCGCTGATTCCTTCCTGGTCAGGCACAAATGCGTTATTGGGCGCGCTGTCTGAGCTCGCCGTCGTGGTTACCCACGTCGGAGGGTCTCCCGTGACCAGAGTCGCCGTCCATCCCGCTGGGAACGCCGGAGCGGCCACTGAATCGAAGTTCTCCTCGCACTGCCCAGGAGCTGCACTAGGACTTGGCGCCACTGTGGCTGTCGCTGTGGCCGTCGCCGTTGGCGAAGCTCCAGGTGAGGGCGACACTACTGGGCTCGGTGATGCGCCGGGGCTCGGTGACGCGCCAGGTGAAGGCGACACTACCGGGCTCGGACTCGGTGACGATCCGGGGCTCGGCGACGGTCCAGGGATGCCTGTTCCGCGGTCGTAGACTTCCACCAAGCCATTGCCCGTGCCGCTATTCAGTCCCGCCAGCAACGCGGTGTAAAGACCCGGCGGTAGCGTCGCCGCTATGGCCGACTCGAGGTTGTTACTCGGCGCCAAACCGGCCGCGATGACTCGTGCCGCCTGGGCTGGGTTATCCTGCCAATCGTTATTGGAGATCAGCAGTGATCCGTTGTGATCGCGCAGCTCCAGAGTCGGATCCGCCAGCACATTCGGTACGCCGAACGCCGTCAGAGTCGGGCCGAGGCCACGGATGATGATGTCGTCCGGAGTGCCGTCCGCGCTGAGGAGGAACCCGGCGATGACGATATTGTCAGCCGTGCCCACAAACGCGCGCGTGCTCATGTTAGCCAGTTTCCCGACCGTTGGAGTCAAGTCGTAGACTTCAAACAAGGCGACACCTGAGGTATTGCCATTGCCTCTCACAACACCGGTATAAGAGCCGGGATTCAAGGTAACCAGGATCGCTGACTCGAGATCATTCGTTGGCGGGATGCCAGTCGCCTGGATCTCGGCCTCCTGCGTGTCTCTCCAGTTGTTGTTGACGATGGTGGTAAACCCGGCCGGACCATGTAGTTCGAGCACTGGGTCGGCCAGCACGTCCACGATAAAGAAGCGAGTCAACGAGGGTCCGATGGCTCGCAGGATTACCTGTTTTGGAGAACTGCCCGTGATGATAAAGCCGCCGATGCCAACGTTCTGCCCAGTCTGAACCCGCATGCGCGTCGACATGTTGACGGCTTGGGAAACCCCCGGCGTCGGACTAACTCCCGGCGTGGTCGACGGCCCGACCGTCGCCGACGGTGCTACTGTGGCCGATGGTGCCACCGTGGCCGACGGTGCTACGGTCGCCGATGGTGCTACCGTCGCCGAAGGGCCAACCGTCGCTGTTGCAGTGGATGTCGCCGTCGGACTTGGGGTCGGAGTGGCGCAACTGCCAGTCAGCACAAGATTCGCCGCAGTAACCGATCCCGTATCGGTATTGGCACAATCAAGGAAGGTCAGCGTCCATGTTCCGTTAGCCTGCGCCGGAGTCAGACCCGCGAAGGTCGCGTCCAGACTCGTCACTGGCGCTGGGTTGGTCTGGCCCGCACCACCAGACTGTGTCGTGCGATACGTTCCACTGGCGATCGGGTTGAGCGCTGCCGCCGTCCAGAAGTTCGTCGACGAAGTATCGGCAAAACCATACGGTGCCGTGGCGACGAGGTCGCTCCCGGAGCCGAAGCTGTCCGCGGTAGTGGAACCGACGAACTTGAAGACCACCAAGTTCGGCGAACCGCCCGGCGCCGCCAGAACCACGTTGAGATCTCCCACGAAGGTATGCGCCATTGTTATATCAAGGCTGACCTTGGTCAGATTTGACGTGACACCTGAGACCGCGAAGTTGACGACTCGAGGCGCCGCGTTACAAGTCTGCGGCGCAACGGGTGCCAACCCGTCCGGTATCGGTCCAGTCCCGGTCCCGGCGAAGGACGCCGGTGCACCTCCGCACGGTGTCGGCGAGGCACTCGCCGTGGGAGACGGTGTCGGTGTTATCCCTGGAGTTGTGGAGGGCGCTGGCGAAGCGCATCCGCCCTGCAACGTCGAGACTTGGACGGTGTTGATGTAGGCGCCACCCGTGGTGCCGCCTTCCACCATCAATTTTCCGCCAGCCCCGCCGCCGGAAGAGCCTGCAGCAGTCGTGAGCACTGGTGGCCCGAAGGTCCAACTGTTGGCGGCGATGTTGTAGATTTCCACAGTTTGGGCAAGCGGCACTCCCTCGAAGAAGGTCGCGTCTCCTCCCATTACCGCGACGATCGAGCTACCGTCCGGCGACGCCATCAGTTCTTCACTGGTGCGTGCCGTTTGGAGTGGAGCCATCGTGCTCCAGGTGTTGGCCGCGAAATCGTAGCGGTGCACTGCGTTGGTCGTCGCTGCCGCGATACCACCCACATAATAGGCGAAGTTGCCGACCCTGATGGCACGGCCGTAAGTCGTAGCCACCGGCATGGACGCTCCAGTGCTCCAGGTGTTGGCGGCGATGTCGTAAATCGTTACGGTCGCCTGCGGGCCGGGGTTACCGCCGAAGTTGTAGATCTTGTTGTTAAACGCGACGTTTGTTCCTGTCTGCGCCGCTGGGAGCGGGGCTCCGGTGCTCCATGTGTTGGAAGCAATGTCGTAGATGGCATTTTCGAGAACATGCGCGGTAGTGAAACCGCCGGGGACATAAATCTTCCCGTTCCAATACGTGCCCTGGATGTTCTGTTTGGCCGTTGGCATGTTCGCCAACTGGGTCCAAGTCTGGGTGGCGGGATCCCAGCGCCAGAGGTCGTTGAGCAGAACGGCGCCATTAGCACCACCGAAGACATAGATGAAGGTCCCATCAGTGGCACCACCAGAGCGATAGCGAGCCGATGGGCTTGGCGCTGCCGTCGCCCAAGGACCAGGACTTCCACCAGGGGTGCAGCTCGGCGATACTCCCGGAGTCAGCGATGGCGTGGGACTCGCGGGCACCGTCGGACTGGGGGTCGGACTCGGTCCACAGGGCGCCGAAACACTGATGCTATCGATCCGCACTCCCGGCACACCTACCGCGACAGCACTGCTGTCGCAGGCGACACGGAATTTCAACTGGATGTTCTGTCCATTGGCTGCCACAGGCAGAGTCACCGTGCTCAGGATATAAGCGGGTGCTGCGGTGGTGCCAGCCGAGAGGCCACTCCAGGCCTGGCGCCCGGCAATCGGACTCATAAACCCAGCGGAGACGGTCTTGTTGTAGCCGCCCGTTCCGAAAACGCCGCCAGCGGTAATGATATCAGCATAGGCTCCGCCATTGATACTGATCTCAAGCACCATGCCATCGAAGGCGGTGGTAGGTGTAACGCTGCTGAATTCCAGGTTGAAGAGGTTCTGGAAGCTCAACGTTCCACCGCTCGCTGGAACCGCGATAACAGGGGTGATTAGTTCGGTATTGCCCACCGGGGCCGTATCGGGCGCGAAGGCATCATTCGGCGCGCTGGCCGGGCTGGTCGTGGAGGTGACCCACGGCGACTCGGACCCGGTAGCGGCCGTTGTCCATCCGGCTGGCAGCGCAGGCGCTGTTACGCCATCGAAGTTCTCCGTGAAGGCCGGCGGACAAACTGTCGCCGAAGCGCTGGCAGAAGGGGTCGACGTTGGCACCGGTGTGCCGGGCGAAGCCGAGACTGAGGCTGTCGCGCTCGGACTTGCTGTCGCACTCGGACTTGGAGTTGGGGTGCCACAGCTGCTACCCTGGGTCAGTGTAAGATTAGCTGCGGTGACTGAGCCGACATCGGTGCTGGAGCAGTCTTGGAAGGTCAACGTCCATGTTCCGTTGATCTGCGCCGGTGTTAGACCAGCGAAGGCCGCGGTAAGATTCGTTACCGGTGCCGGATTGGTCTGGCCCGCACCGCCCGCCGCCGTTGTGCGATAATTTCCCGTGGCCACCGGATTGGCCGCCGCCGCCGTCCAGAAGTTGGCTGAGGCACTATCGGCAAAATTATACGGAGCCGTTGCCACCAGGTCGCTCCCGGAGCCGAAGCTGGTCGCCGTCGTGGCGCCGACAAACTTGTAGATCACAAAACTCGGTCCGCCGCTCGGAGCCTGCAGGACCACGTTGAGATCTCCCAAAAAGGTATGGGCCATTGTCATGTTAACGCTAACAGCGGTCAGATTCGCCGTAATCCCTGAGACCGCGAAGCTGAGCACTCGACCCGCAACGGTGCAATTCTGTGCCGTGGCAGGCGCCGTAGGCTCAGGTATCGCGCCAGCTCCGGTGCCGGCAAACGTCGCCGCCCCACCTGCGCAGGAGGCGCTCGGTGAAGCGATGGGGGTTGTTGAAGGTGTCGGTGTAGGACTCGCGGGCACAGTTGCCGTAGCCGAAGGGGTTACCGTTGGCGTGGGTGAAGCTCCTGCCACACGCTCGTCGGCACCGATGTCAGGCGTCGCATCTCGCGTTTGCCCGTCAATGTCTGTGGTAATGCCCACCGACGTTCCTGCGTTAATCGCCGGACTGCCAGCTTGGAGATGCAGATCCGCCGGAGCAGGCGAAGTGACAAAGAGCGGATCAACCGCGATGGAATTCACATCCTGTCCGGTCGCCGTCCGCCAGTTGGCTATCGTTGGCTGGGCGGAGCCTCCGATAAAGCCAACATTCTGGGCAAAGTAGTCGTTGAAATTAATGCCAGGAGAAGCGAAGACCGTGGCCGGCGCGTTGCAAATGACTCCGTAACGGGTTCCGAGGGTCTGCGTGCTGGCCAGAATGTTGTCACGCAAATTGATGGAGCCAGCGGTGGTGACGCCGACTGCGATATTGATTGCTCCGGTAATACCGCTGGCGGCAGTTGCTCCCTGATCCGTGTTGAGAAGCACGGAATTATGATAGATCAGGTACCCACCCCCAGTGTTCGCGATGATTCCATAACCGTTATCCGCCAGGAGCGTGCCGTTGAAGCCCTGTGAAGCAACGTCCGAGATAAAGTTGTTGGAGATGGTTACGTTCGACGTCGTCGATGTAGCTCCCAGGAAGATGCCGTTACTCCCAAAGCCCGACGGGTTGTTGTGCTTCACGTCACTGATCTTATTGCGGGTGACGGTGCCCCCATTTTGCACCGCACTTAGCTGAATGCCGGTCATGGTCGCGGTCGTGGTGGTCGTTGAATTAATGCCGAAAATTGTGTTGTCGCTGATGGTGTAGTTCTGCGCTCCACCCAGCAGCATGCCGCGGAAGGTCAACTTGTCTGCGACCACCGCGGAGCCCATAGAATTGCCCGTAATGGTCCAGTTTTGATCCAGAGTCGTGGCAAAACCAGAGAGAAAAAAAGCATTCTGGACGCGAAAAACCTGGTTGTTTTGTAACGTGTTGTTGTTCTTCGGAGCCTCAGCCGGGCTGCCGAATGTCACGCCACTACCCGCCAGCACGCCCGCAATGGCTGTTACGCCGGTAGTACCCGAAAGGACGCAATTCTTGATGGTGTTCCCGCTCGCGCCGTTGGCTGCCCCGGCACTGGTGAGCCAGATGGCGACTCCGCCTGCGGTGCCATTAGTGATGGTCAAGCTGCGATCTGTCCCGCCTGAGAGCGAACCATCGACCGTCACATTATCCACACCGTTCAACTTTATTACGCCGGTGCTTGCGGGGGAAACGCCCGTAACCGTCCGAGCAGCGCCGCTCGGCTTGATCGTCAGTGAAGTCCACGAACTGACTGAAGGCTGGTTCAAAACCGCAGCCGTCGTAGTTTCGTCCGTGTTGCCAACAATTGTCACAACAATATTATTTCCGGCCTGCGTTCCATTAGCATTAAGCGCCGTGAAGGCCGCGCCTAAGGTGCCATAACCGCCGTCCGCACCCGTTGAGCCCGCAACGTTAACGGTAATTTGGGTTGGTTGCTGGATTCCCCGATCGAGCGCCTGCGCTGTCGACTGAACCGCCAATTGGGTGTCGTCCGTCGTGAGACTGTCTTCCGCAAAGCTGGTCGCGGGTTCAGACTGGTTATCACCCTGAGCCGTTTGGGACACTACCGGCGCGATCGGCTGGTCTTGCCGCGCAAACGCGTTACCGCCCGGATAGAGCGAAAACGCCAGTAGCGACAGGAAGACGGCGGTCACGCAAAAAGCGAAACTAATTAGGGCGCGCGAGTTAAAGAAGGCGGATTTGGATGCTGGCTTTTTTTTCATGATTTTTCTTTATTGAAAAGTAGTCGATCTCACTGGGCAGAATTTGAGCTGGACGCGCAGGGTATGAAACCGAGTTGATACGCGTCAATAAAAATATTTCCAATTATTACGGGTCCGTTTTTAGCGTATTTTTGAGTCGTCAAGCCCGTAAAAAGGGGAGACTTTGGGGGCGGCCACGCCATTTCTCGATCCCTAGGAAATCCTAATTTCCAGCCCGTCTTGAGAAGTCCATTCGATCGGGGTGGCACCGCGGCGCCAAACATCTGCGGCGGCCGCAAAACGGTTGCGAACGCCCGCGAGCGACATCGATCGGGAAACGTTTTCGCCAAGGAACCTGGAAAAGAAAGAGCCTTTGGCGAGTTGTGGCTGGCGGGATTTGGTGCATCAACTTATCACTCGGTTTCTTCCTTGAAATAGGGACGTCGGCTCTTCGCCCTTCCGCCGTCTCTCCTGCCCAGCGGGTCCCTCTCCGTGTCTAGTCTTTGCGTCCTCGGATAATAATCGTCGCTAACGATGATCGACGATGGGAGCAGGTTTGTCGGCGACGCGAAGCGCTGCTGCGAGATTTCATAAGACGCATTTAAAGTCGAGGCGAAATCCCAGCGAGGGATTCTATCGGCAGTGACGAACGCCAGAACTGTTGTCTCGAGCGGCCTGCCGAGTCCGCCCGCTCAAGCGAAATGCCTGCCCCTCTTTCGAGAGGCAGGCACAACGCTGAGAATATTAGCAGGCTCCTTTTGGTTTAGGGAGGGCAGCTGGCTCCAGTGATGACCAAGCCGTCGACGTGCGCTCCGGGGCCACCCGTTGCTTCGTCTGTCCCCATCCGGAAGCGCAGCTTGATGGTTTGTCCGTTCATCGCTCGCTCGCAGGTTGATCACCGTGTCGATGTATCCCCCTGAATCTCCACACCACGCAAATCGTCCGGCCAGCGGGTTCGTCCGCCGTCCCGTCGATCTCTCCAGTGTAGCAGTCCGGAAGCACAAAGGTTCCTCCAATAGACGGATCGGTCACGTCCACATGGCTCCCTCCTCCATTGGTCGATACTTCCAACACATACCCATCCCAGAACACTTCCGCCGGCGGTGGATCATATTCCGTGTTGTAGTTGTTGCGGAAGGTGATCACCGCCGCTGCTGAGTTGATCGTGATGTCGCGCGTGATCAGACTCTTGTCGCTGATCCCGTTCTGGTCGGGCACGAATGCGTTATTGGGCGCGCTATCCGAATGGGTCGTCGAGGTCTCCCACGTCGGTGGATCTCCGGATAGTCCAGCGTTGCCGTCCACCCGCGGGCAGGGCCGGCGCGGTCACTCCATCGAAGTTCTCCGTCGCACGGTGGTCCCGGCCGACTGGGGTCGGCGTCGCGTAGTTGGTGGCGGTCGCGTCGACGGGGTCACCCTGGCGAGCGTCGGCGACTCGGTGATGCGACCCCGGGTGGGCGTTGGGCGAAGGTGTGCCTTCTGGCACCGAAGCGAGTCGGTGACGATCCCGGGCTGGGGTCGGCGACGGTCCCGGTGACCCGCCTGAGGACCCGCGGTCGTAGACTTCCACCAGAGCCGATGCCTGTGGTCGCCGTTCAGTCCCGCCAGCAACCCGTGTAGAGATCCGGCGGCAAGGTCGCCGCGATGGCCGCTTCCAGGGCGTTGCTCGGCGCCAGACCCGCCGCGGTGATGATCGCCGCTTGGGCCGGGTTATCCTGCCAATCGTTGTTGGTGAAGATAAGCGTTCCATTATTGTTGCGCAGCTCCAGGGTCGGGTTGGCCAGCACATTCGGCACTCCCGAAGCCGCTCAGGCTCGGACCAATGCCACGCACGATGACTTGTCAGCCCCGCTGTTGTTGCCCAGGATGAAGCCCGCGATGACGATGTCGTCACCCGTGCTCACAAAGGCGCGCGTGCTGATATTGGCCAGTTTCGAGTCGCTGCTGGATCGAGGTCGTAGACTTCGATCAAGGCCACGCCGGTGGTGTTATTCATTGCCTCGAACGATCGCCGTATAATGTTCCCGGAGCCAGGGTCGCGACAATCGCCGATTCGAAGTTATTGGTCGGCGGGAGGCCGGTGTCCTGGATCTCCTGCTCCTGGGTGTCTCTCCAGTTATTGTTGATGACCGTGATAAAGCCCGCTCGGGCCGTGCAGTTCGAGCACCGGATCAGCCAGGATCGGTGATACCGAAGCGCGACAAGCGAAGGTCCGATGGCCCGGACGATCACAGTCCTTCGGATACGCTTCCCGTGACGATGAAGCCGCCAATGCCAACTCTGTCGCCCGGTCTGCACGAACATGCGCGTCGAGAAGTTGACCGCTTGCGCCGGCCGGAGTCGGCGTCGGCGTTGGGCGTTCAGCCGGAGTTGGTGTCGGCGTAACTCGGGGTTCGACTGTTGGTGTTGGGCTCCCGCGGCCGTTGGAGCTCGGAGCTGTACTGAAGCCGTCGGGCTCGTGGCGTTGGAGTTCCCACGGCGGGTCGGCGTCGGGCACACCCCCGGGCCGAAGATCTCCATCGTGTTCAGCAGATGCGCCGGAGTGATCGTAACCGCCAGCCAGGAAGATACGAGCGGTCCCGTCGCTGTCGGCCGGGAAGTTACGCCGTGCCGTGGTGAAGGGCAGGCCCGGTCGACCAGGTGTTGGTCCCAGGGTTGTAGATATCCACCTGGTTGGATGGGTTGGGTGCAGCTCTACCGCCACCCAGAACCCACATCTCGCCATTCATGACCACCGCGCGCGTTTCGCCGGTCGCTCTCGGTATGTTGGCGATCGGCGTCCAGGTATTGGCCGCCACGTCGATACTTGAAGGACTCGACGCTGTCGATGAGGGCGCCGCCGGCGTCGAGGGCGGAGCCGCCGCCGGTGTAGATGAATCCGCCGATGGTTGCCGCAGGCACATAGCCCCGCGCCACCGGGAGGTCTGCGCGCGCGAGCCAGCTTCGAGCCCACCGCAGCGTTCGGATCGAATTCCCAGACCTGCGCGGTCATGACGGAGGCACGGCGTTGGCGTTGAAGCTGCCGATGATATAGAGCTTGTTCCCGGCCACCGCGAACCCGCCCGGCAGGAAGGTGCCAGCCTGGCTGCCCGGCCAGTTATCAGCTGCCGTCAGCGCGGTGAACAGTGTCGGTCGCCGGGTTGTAGCTGAAGACACGAGCCGTGCGGTGCCGACCACCTGTGACTGAGAGCCGCCCACGCAGTAGATCTGCGGAGTGCCGCTGACGGTAAGGACACCGCAGGCCATGTTGTTCACCTGGCCATCCGGCAGGGTGGAAGGCTTGGTGGTCCAGGCGTTGGTCGTCGGATTGTACTCGAACGGATTGGTGAAGTCGGCGCCCGCTGCGTCAGCGTTGCGTCCGCCGATGGAGTAGAAGATTCCGTTAGCCGGGAAGTAGGTTGCCCGGTGCCCGCACCAAGGCGACCGGCGGTGCGGTAGGACCCGCCGTCCAGCCAGCTGCGCAAGTCGCGGTCGGAGATGGCGCGACTGTGGTCGATGGCGACGGCGCCACTGTGGTGCTCGGCCCCGGAGTTGGGGTTCCCGCGCATCCGCCACTGACGCTGATATCGTCGATCAGGAAATTAGTCGCTCCATCAATACTGTGGTAGACAAAGACCAAACTGTGTGAGGCTCCATTGGCAAAGGCACTGAGGTCGACCACACGTTCCGTATAGGCGGTTTCAGCTACCGAAGGTTCGGTGAAGGTTTGCACAGTGGTTCCGTCCACTCGCACCTGCACCGTATCGGTAAAGGGCGTGGCTACTTGCTGCATATTCATCCAGAAGCGCAACGTGGTCGCGCCCGGAGGAATGACGAAACTCTGGCCGGTGGTGGAATCCTCCACCGTACCGCCCGTGCCTCCTCCGAACCAGTTCCAGTTGGTGCCGGTTCGAGGCGATGTTGAGCCGCCATTTTCGCTGCAGATGGTGGTGTTGCAGATCGAAGACCCGAAGTTAGTCGAGGTCTGGATGGTCCAGGCAGTCCACGGCGTTCCCGCTTCAAACCCTCCATCGACAACCAGATTACCTCCCGTGCAGGGCGTCGCCGAGGGGCCGGGTGTCGTCGATGGGCCGGGTGTCGGCGTTCCCGCTGTCGCGCTGGGCGACGGGGTCGGGGAACCTCCACCGGTCGGACAGGTTAGCCTTTGCACATCGGTCGTTCCGACAAACGGATTGCCGCCAGTAGAGTAGAACGTATTGCCCAGAACCGCGCCGGCGTTCCGATAGCGAGCAAGCGGGGCGTTCGGCAGGTTCGTCCAGGTATTGGTGCCTGGATTCCACGAAATGGCGGTGGATTGAATAGTACCAGCCGAGGCGCCGGGTCCGATGATCCAATTACCGTTCAATACTGCGTTAGACGCTCCCCAATGTGGCGCAGGTGAGGCGGGCAGGTCCGCAATCGCCGCATCGCTCCAGGTGTTGCCAACCGGGTCATACACAGCTGTTACGAGGCTATCCGTCGCGGCCGCGGTAACTCCGCCGCCGGCATACAAGACATTTACTCCCGCAACCGCATTGATGAAGCTGACTGAAGCCGGGAAATTAGCCGCCGCTGCCCAAGTGTTGCTGGCCACCGTGTAGGCCTCAACCGTGTTGGTTTGGTTCGTTCCACTGCCGGTGGTATCACCGCAAATGCGGTAGATCTTTCCATTCAGGAAGACTCCTCCCGTGCCAAATGAACCAGAGGTTGGTGCAGCCATTGCCGCGTAGGTATTGGCCACGGGATCATACCGAACCAGATTCGGAGTGACTGTGCCGCCGGTGATCGTGCCATTCAGAATATAAATGAACGTGCCATCAGTGACGGCCGCGCCCCCTGCCCTGCCTTGAGGCATCGGCGCAATTGCAGTCCACGTTGTGCCGTCGAACTTGTTCGCGTTCGGGGTGACAGCACTGTTGCTGAAACCGCCAAAGACGTAAATGTTTCCGCCCACCGCCACCGATTGCGCGTCAGCCACTGGAATTGGGTAGGCCGTTCCAGCTGTCTGCCAGGCGCAAGCCACCGGAGATGCTGATGCCGAAGGTGATGGTGTGGGTGTTCCCGGGCTCACGCTCGGACTTGGGACAGGAGTGCCGCAACCGCCCTGGGTCAGGGTAAGATTAGCTGCGGTGACTGAGCCGACATCGGTGCTGGAGCAGTCCTGGACGGTCAACGTCCACGTTCCGTTAATCTGCGCCGGTGTTAGACCAGCGAAGGCCGCGGTAAGATTCGTTACCGGTGCCGGATTGGTCTGGCCCGCACCGCCCGCCGCCGTTGTGCGATAATTTCCCGTGGCCACCGGGTTGGCCGCCGCCGCCGTCCAGAAGTTGGCTGAGGCACTATCGGCAAAATTATACGGAGCCGTTGCTACCAGGTCGCTCCCGGAGCCGAAGCTGGTTGCCGTCGTGGCGCCGACAAACTTGTAGATCACAAAACTCGGTCCGCCGCTCGGAGCCTGCAGGACCACGTTTAGATCTCCAACAAAGGTGTGGGCCATTGTCATGTTAACGCTCACAGCGGTCAGATTCGACGTAATCCCTGAGACCGCGAAGCTGAGCACTCGACCCGCAACGGTGCAATTCTGTGCCGTAGCAGGCGCCGTCGGCTCAGGTATCGCGCCAGCCCCGGTGCCGGCAAACGTCGCCGCCCCGCCTGCGCAGGAAGCGCTCGGTGAAGCGCTAGGGGTAGACGAAGGCGAAGTGGAAGGCGTAGGCGTAGGACTCGCTGGGACAGTTGCCGTAGCCGAAGGGGTGACCGAAGGAGTCGGAGAGGCTGCTCCCTGAACCTCCACCGAGCCCTTGTCGCAACCCGCTCCGCTGGGACGGCCCAAAGCGCGCTGATCGACTGCAATTGAGCCACATTCATTTGTTCCGTTCGGAATCGTGTTCAGGACGACACTGGCTCCTCCAGGAAGATGGGTGAAAGTAGGACCTCCATTATTGGCCAGAGCCCCGAGGGCTGGATCGCCCGTAACCACGTCGCCACCGGTTGGGGCGAATGTCCCACCAGCAGTGCTCTCGAGGTGATTGAAACCCTGTGAGGTGATTACCCCGAAAATATCAGGCCCGGTCGTACCGGTGTTATCGGCCACGATACTGTCCTTCAAATTCATAGTGCCGCCAGCGGTGAAGGTATCCTGAAAAAGGCCGCCTCCACGAGTAGCGGAATTTGAAGCGATGGTGCTAAACTTGATAGTTACGACGGTCGGTACTCCGCCGTCACTGTAGATTCCGCCGGCATCAGCGGCACTGTTTCCGCTAACCGTCGAGTTGGTCAAATTAATGACAGCGGGCGCGGTGGCAACGGTACCCGCATTCTCAATCCCGCCCCCGGTCGTGCCCGCGCCCGGGACCCCTAATACCTGGGCGCTATTGCCGCTAATGGTCGAACTGGTGATATTCATCGTGGCTGCCGGGGCTCCGATGGCGAAGTTTACTAAGCCACCGCCTTCCCCGACGCCGCCCGCGGCATTTAGACCCTGAGCCCGGTTATTGCTAATGGTGCTGTTAGTAATGGTCGTCGTCGCGGCCGTGTTGGCCAGCACGCGAATCCCGCCGTGAAAACTACTGGCAGCATTGTTGGTTACGGTCGAATTGATGATGCTGAGGGTGGATCCCTCGCTATAAATGCCTCCCGCAAAACCGTTGGCGGTGGCGATGGTGCCGGTGCAAAGGGCCGTGTTGTTGCTCACCGTGGATCCGGTCAGCGTAAGAGTCGCACCGCCCACCAGGCCGATACCACCGGCAAAAACGTTGGTAGCCGCAGTAACCCTGTTGTTATCTACAATAACATTGGTGAAGTTAACAACTGCGGTCGCAGAATCGATCCTTACCCCGCCACCGACGTTGTTTCCCGTCGAATTTCCGTTTCGGATGGTTACGTTATTGATATTCACCACGCCAGCGGCGCCAGTGATATGTAGCACTTTTTCCGTCGCCGTATTCGGAGCCGCGTTGGCCTGGAGAATCGAGGTTGCTGCACTAACCCCGTTAATCGTCATGGCTGACGTAATATCGTAGTCACCGCCGGCGTTGGCATTTTCATTGGCTGCCACCAGCGTCGTTGTGTAGACAACGGGCCCGATCGTGATCGTATCCGCACCTGCCAGCGCGTTAGCTTCGGAAATGGCAGCGCGGAGCGAACAAGCACCGGCGGAGTCGAGGCAAACTCCATCCCCGGGAGCTGCGTCCGCCGTATCATTGAGCGTGTTCACCACGAAGGTGGCGCCGATTACGTCCGGTTCCGAAGGGTCTTTAGTCAACGGGGCGACGATGGTGCTGTCCACTTCCTGATCGTCTGCTGCCATTGCCATCGTTACCGGTCGTCCCGTTGAAGGGTCAATGTTCCTTTGCTGGACGCCCGCTGACGCGGCTGTCGCTGCCGGCTGCTCTTGCCGGGCAAACGCATTGCCGCCCGGATAGAGCGAAAACGCCAGAAGCGACAAGAAGACCGCGACGGCACAAAAAGCAAAGCTGATTAGAGCGCGCGAGTTAAAGAAGGCGGATTTGGATGCTGGCTTTTTTTTCATGATTTTTCTCTATTGGTGGCAAGTAATCGGGATAAAACAGGGTCCAGATTGAGCTGGGACGGGCAGGCTATGAAAGGCCGTTGATACGGTCAACAAAAAAAAACAAAAAAACTTCTACTAGTTTCCGCCAGCAATTTGGCCCGTCCACAAGTGCGACGCGCGCAACGCATTCGCCCGGTAATCAAAAAGCGGCCAGATCTATGTACCGTGAAAGTTTTACGCCGAAACATTCGAATCGGCGGTCCCATTCTGCTTCAAAAAACGCAATGAACGGAATTCCGCCGACGTCGTTGGCCTTCGACTAGGAAATTCGTTAGGCCGGTAGCGCCGCCCTCTCCTCTTCGTAGCCGACAGACTTCACCGGCCATCCCAAGCCAGTTGTCCAGCAGAGGCGCACCCGGGAAAACGGATTAGGGAGTGGCGGTGGGCGCCGTAGACGACTCTGCCCGTTTTCTTTCTTCCGCGGCTCTGGCCGTAGCCTGTTGCAGGCGCTCGGCATCTGACTTCAAACTTGGATTGGGCGTGGTTTGGGTCGCTTCCGGCTTTTCCGAACGGGAACAAGCGCCCATTGAGAAGGCGCACGCCAGCAAAATGACAGTAAGGATCGTTTTCATAGGCAACATTAACTTCGGTTCTTATCCGCGGCGCCTCCACTGCTACAATGCCCTCACGGAGGAGGCAACCGTGAAAGACAGCCGCGCCGCACTGATTATTGAGCGCGGCGCGACCGTGAATTTCTGAAATGACCGCTAGCGGTGGGTATAATGGCCGTGAACCCAGACCTTACGACCGTGATGCCATCTCCAATGACCCGGCACCCAGTACCAGCGCACCCCGTGATGCCAGTAATAGGGCCCGCGGTTGTAATACGGACGATCACCGATCTCGATCGAGAACCCGATCGCTTGGGACGGTGTCGGAGCGACCATGCCACTCGCGCAGAGGAGCACTCCCAAAAGAAGAGCAAGTTTATATTTCATAGTGGTTTTCCTTATTTCGTATTTAGACCGGGCTTGGCCGGATATTATTCGGAGAATCTTCACGCCGCAGGAGGGAACGCGATTAGACCAACACTGCCCCACCGGCCGGTTCCACCCACTTGCCGTGTTCCCGGATTAAGTCCTGCAACCGATCGACCGCGTCGGCTTCCGGAATATTGAATTTCACGGGCGTCTTCCCGACGTAGAGATTCATCTTCCCGGGTGCGCCGCCTACATAGCCGAAGTCCGCGTCCGCCATCTCGCCCGGGCCGTTAACGATGCAGCCCATGATCGCAATCTTCACGCCTTTCAGATGCGAGGTCGCAGCCTTGATGCGCGCGGTCGTGGTTTGGAGGTTGAACAGCGTCCGGCCGCACGACGGACACGCCACGTAATCGGTCTTAAAGATGCGCGAACCGGCCGCCTGCAGAATGTTGTAGCTCAAACGCAAGGCCTGCCCCGGCGCTTCTTCGCCTTGGATGAGGAGGGCGTCGCCGATTCCGTCGCAGAGGAGCGCGCCGATATTGGTCGCGGCGTCAGAGAGTGGAAAGGAAATCGCCAGGTACTCCGGAGTAGCAGAAGGACCGAGTGCGAACACGCGTTCCCACGGGGTCCCTCGACTCCGCTTCGCTCCGCTCGGGATGCCGAAAGTATCCTTTAGCAGAATCGGATGATGCGGCGCGACCCTCGCAGCAAGCAGCCGAAACGCCGTGATCAGCGGCATCGACACATCGTCCCGAACGGTGACGAATTGCGGCGTCGCGGATTGATTCAATCGCGCTACTGCTGCGTCGTCCCGCGGATCGATTTCCACGATCGCGGCTTTCTCATAAACGATCTCCGGTTGGTAATCGCCCAGGCGATCCAGTTTGTGCGCGACCTTGTCGAAATTCGACTGGCGGACAACGACGCGCATCAATTCATCGCCGCCCAGTTTAACGCCGCCGCGATCGATTTTATTCGATCCCCGTCGTTGGTACTCAAATGGATTGTAAGGCAAGCGCTCCGTTTGCCGTGCGGCTTGGCCCGGCACGCTCGCCGCGGCAACGGCCTGCCCTGCGATTTCCGCCAACGCCCGCGCGACCGGGATTTCGTGGATGCTGTCTTCGGTCAGCGAAACGCGGATCGTGTCCCCGATCCCATCGTGCAAGAGCGAGCCAATGCCGATCGCGCTCTTGATCCGGGCGTCCTCTCCTTCTCCCGCCTCGGTCACCCCGAGATGAATGGGATAATTCCAATCCGTCCCCTTCCTCGGCCAGCCGCGCCACGAGCAACCGATAGGCGTTGATCATCACCTTGGGGTTGCTCGACTTCATCGAAAAAACGAAGGCGTGGTAATCGAGATCGCGCGCAATCCGGGCGAACTCGAGCGCGCTTTCGACCATCCCGAGCGGCGTATCGCCGTAGCGATTCATGATTCGATCGGAGAGCGAGCCATGGTTCGTGCCGATGCGCATGGCGATCCCGCGCTGCCCGGCAGAGCCGTGACGAGCGGCGTGAAGCGCTCCCGGATCCGTTCGAGCTCCGCGGCATACTGTTCGTCCGTGTACTCGACGATCTTGAACTTCTTCGAGTCGGCGTAATTCCCGGGATTGATCCGGACCTTCTCCACCCACTTCGCGGCCTCCATGGCCGCTTCCGGCTTGAAATGAATGTCGGCCACGATCGGCACGTCGCAGCCGCGTTCGCGCAGCCCGCGCACGATATGTTCCAGGTTGGCGGAGTCTTTCACCGTCGGCGCGGTGATCCGGACGATCTCGCAACCCACCTCCGCCAGCTCCATCGTCTGCGCAATCGACGCCTCGGTGTCCATCGTGTCGCACGTGATCATCGACTGGACGCGGATCGGATTCGCGCCGCCCACGCCGACGCGGCCGACCATCACCTCGCGCGTGACCCGGCGTTGCGAAGCGAAGGAAAACTGGCCGGACCGCATCACTTGGTCACAACCGGCTCGACGAGCACGGCGGTTCCGTAGCAGAGGACCTCCGTCACGCCTTGCATGACCTCGGTGGCATCGTAGCGCAACCCGATGACGGCATTCGCCCCCAAGGCGGCGGCGTGTTCGAGCATACGGGTGAGCGCGTCCTGCCGGGTCTGTTCACACAAATCGGTGAAGATCGAGATGTTGCCGCCGACCAATGTTTGGAGGCCCAGCGCCGATGGTCCCGAAGATGGAACGCGAACGAACGATGATCCCTCGAACGACCCCAAGACTCTTCACCACGCGATACCCGTCCAGGGTGAAAGCCGTGGTCGTCATAGCTGTGTCCATGAGCCTAACTTATATACGAATTCGGCACGGCGCACTGCCATAATGGAGTCGGCTCGACGGAGTCTCGCCCTGCCGACGCCGTCTCTAGGGAGCTGGTGTCGCTTTCTCGGAGACCGGCACTTCTTTCCGGTTCGATTTTGCGCCGCCGCCTTTTTCAAACAAATCGCCGATATCGAAAAAGCTGATGTAGAGCATGTAGCCGATGATGAGGGTCGCGCAGGCCGTTTGCACCCACTCCAGAATCCTCATGTTCACCGGCTTTCGGCGGATCGCCTTCAATGATGGCCAGGACGATATGCCCGCCATCCAGCACCGGAATCGGCAGCATGTTCAGGATGGCCAGATTGACGTTGAGGATGACGCTAAACCAGAGCGCAAGCTTCCAGCCATTTTCGCTCTCGAAGAGCAAATAATAAATGCGCACGATCATGATCGGGCCGCTCAAGTGCTGAAGCTTCACGTCCGAACTTGGGCGAGGCGACGGCGCCGAGCGTCTGAAGCGTGCTGGTAATGCTGTGGTAAACCTGTTCGACCGGATCGGGATGCGAGAGCGACATCCGTCCACCAGAGTCCCATTGAATGCCGATCCGCGGCCTTTTTCGCCTTCCGTGTCGAGCAATGCAGGCCGCAACGTGACTTGCAGCTTGCTCCGGACCGCGCCGCACGTCGAGCGTGAGCTCATCCGTTGGATGCGTCTCGATCTGGTCGACCAGGGAGAGCGCGTTGAAACATGCGGACGCCGTTGATGCCCGCGATGACATCGCCCGGCTTCAATCCGGCCTTGGCCGCGGGCGTATCCTTCTCCACCTTGTCGAACCAACGGGTGTGACCGCGGGCTGAATCATGCACCTGCCGCGTGCTCTTCCGCCGCCAGCCGCTCGTCTCCGCGATGTGCGGCACCACATCGACAGTCAAGACTTGCCCATCGCGCTCGATCTTGAACGGGATGGTCGGGCCTTCGCTGCGCACGACATTCCAGACGACGCTGTCGTTCATCCCAAAGAAACGCGAAGACCGGCTGGCCATCGACCTCCAGAATCTTGTCACCCGGGCGCAATCCGGCCTTAGCCGCGGGCGAATCCTGGTCCACGTAGCCGATCACGGTGGTCAGGTCGGATTCGCTGACCGGATGGCCGACCGCCCAGACGACGCAGGCGAAAAACAGCGCCAGGAGCAAACTGAAAAGCGGACCCGCCACGGCGACGATGATCTTGTCGAGCGCGGAAATTTTCGGCAGCCGCGCCCGGTCCAGGTCGACCTTGCCTTCGATCATATCCATCGGCGCGAGCTGCGGCAGCGCGACAAAACCGCCGAACGGAATCGAGCCTAGCGAGTATTGCACGCCGTTGATCGTTTTCTTCCAAATCGGCTTCCCGAACCAGACGCCGAATTTTTCGATGTAAAGCCCGCGCCAGCGCGCCGCCAGAAAATGGCCGAGCTCATGAACGACGATCAGCAAATTAAAGAGGACGACGACCTCGAGGAGGATGAAAATGACGTGAAGGACGCGAGATAACATTGGCGGATGCTCGATTAAACCTGGCGGACTGATCCGACCGCGGCGCTCGCTTCGGCGCGGGCCCATTGATCGGCCCGCAATATTGCATCGAGATCGGGGTGCGCAACGCTGGTGTGACGATTCATGACCTGTTCGACCAATTGCCAAATGCGGGGAAAGGAAATCTTCCGATCAAGGAAAGCTGAGACCGCCATTTCATTCGCCGCGTTCAAAACCGCCGGCAAGGTTCCGCCGGTCTCGCCTGCTCGCCGCGCCAGGTTCAACGCCGGAAAATCGTCATAGCGCGGCGTGACGAACTCCAGCTTCGCAGAGTTTTCCGAAATCCAGCGGCGGCAGCGAATTCGGGACGCGTTCCGGCCAGGTCACGGCGTATTGAATCGGGAAACACATGTCCGAATGGCTGATCTGCGCCAGGACCGATCCGTCGGCAAATTCCACCATCGAGTGCACGATGCTTTGTGGATGAATCACCACTTCCACCCGCTTCATTCCACGTTAAAAAGCCAGTGCGCTTCGATCATCTCGAGGCCTTTATTGAAGAGCGTGGCCGAATCGATCGTGATCTTCGGCCCCATGTTCCAGGTCGGATGCCTCAGCGCCCGCTCGACCGTGATCGATTCAAACTCGTTCGCCGGCGTTTCGCGAAACGGTCCGCCCGATGCGGTGAGGATCAGGCGGCGGACTTCGGAACGTCGAACGTTCAGGATTCGGGTTCGGCGTTCAGAAAGCGAGTTCGACGTTCGCCGTTCTGACGTTCTGACCTTGAACCTTCCTCGAGACACTGAAAGATCGCGTTGTGCTCGCTATCGACCGGAAAGACCTGCACGCCTTTTGCGCCGCCGCGCTCATCACGATCTCCCCCGCCATCACCAGGATCTCCTTGCTCGCCACCGCCAGATCCTTCCCCGCCTCAATCGCCGCCAGCGCCGGCCGCAGCCCGCCGGTGCCCACGACCGCCACCAGGACCATTTCGGCCTCGTCGAGACAGGCGATCTCGATCAATCCCATTTCGCCGGCGAAAATGTGCGGCTCGTAGTTCGAGCAAGCCGCGCAGTTCGCCGACCTTCGATTCATCGACCAGACAAACCGCTTTCGGCCGGACCGCGTTTGCCTGCGCGGCCAGCTTTCGCTGCGTTGCTGTTCGCGGCCAGGCCGACGATCTCCATCCGCTCCGGGATATCGTGCGCCACCTTCAGCGCGCTTTCACCGATCGATCCGGTCGCGCCGAGAACGACGACGCGTTTTCGTTTCATTTAGCAGAGCCTCGCACAAAGGTCACAAAGTTCGCAAAGGAAGGAGCTGTGTCCTTTGTGACTCGCGCGAGTCCTCTTATGGGAGGCGAATGACCAGCCGGAGATAGAAAAATAGCAGCGGCGCGGTGAAGAGCAGGCTGTCGATCAGATCAAGCGCGCCGCCGATTCCCGGCAGGAAATTGCCGGAATCCTTCACCCCGGTACTGCGCTTGACGATGGATTCCGCGAGATCGCCAATGACCGCGGCGAACCCAAAAAGCAGGCCGAGCACGGTCGCGTGCGTCCAATTAAGAGCCGAAAGATGGCCGGGCATCAGCTTGAACATGCCCCAGCTCGCCAGCAGCGAGAAGAAGAGCGCGCCGGCAAAACCTTCCCAGGTTTTCTTCGGGCTGATGTGCGGGATCATCTGATGCCGTCCGATGACGCTGCCGGTGAGATACGCGCCCATGTCGCTGAATTTGGTGATCGCGACCAGATAGAGAACGTAGAACTGGCCGGTGACCGCGCCGGTCGGCGAACGCGGAACGACGTAAACGATTTTGGTGATGAAGTTGTAAAGCCAGAGCACGTAAAGCAGGCCGAAAATCGTGTAGGCCATCGTCCGGAGCGGCGCGTCGTCGCGCAGGCTCTCGAACATTTGCCGGGTGAAGACGGTGAGCAAGAAAAACAGCAGCACCGCCATCTCGAAGTCGTAGGAATGGCCGGGACCGACTTTCGAGAAGTAATAGAAGCTGCCGCAAAACATGACCGCGCCGCAGATCATCGCCGTGATCTTGAAATTCGGCAGACCCTTGTGATCGAGCATGCCGTAAAACTCCCAGAGCGAGAGCAGGCCGAGGGTTCCGATCAGCGCGAAGAAGGCGAACTCGTAACCGGAAAAGATGATGCCGCAGCGCGATCGACCAGAGGACGATCGTGCTCGCGAAGCGAAAAACAAAAACAGAGCGCGCGCGTCGACGGTTTTGGTGCGGCGACGCGCTCGAGCGTCGCGGCCATGCGCTGGACCATCGGAAAGGATTCAGCGAAAGGCAAGCGCAATATGTCGACAGTTCGCGGGAGCGACTGCGCCGGAATGGCGACGGAACGGGATTGCACCCGCCCGCGCTCAACTATTCTCAACGGCGTGAGCAAGACGATGCAGGCAGTGGTGAAAACGCCGGTCCGAGCCAGGGCTCGAAATGCAGGAAGTGCCCGTGCCGGAAGTCGGGCCTAACGACGTCCGCATTCGCGTGCAGAAGGCTTCGATCTGCGGAACCGACGTCCATATTTATAACTGGGATGCGTGGGCGCAGAAGACGATCCCGGTTCCGATGGTGATCGGGCATGAATTCGTCGGCGTGGTCGATCAGGTCGGCAGCGGCGTGACCGATTTCAAGGAAGGCGAAACTGGTCACGACGGAAGGCCACATCGTTTGTGGCCATTGCCGCAATTGCCTGGCCGGGCGGCGGCATCTTTGCCCGAACACGAAAGGCATCGGCGTGAATCGGCCCGGTGGTTTCGCCGAATACGTCTCGGTGCCCTACAGCAACATCTGGCGCTGCGATCCGAGGATCCCGCTCGATGTCATTTCCTGTTCCGACCCGCTCGGCAACGCCGTCCACACCGCCTTTCCTTCGACCTCGTCGGCGAAGATGTGCTCATCACCGGCGCGGGACCGATCGGCTGCATGGCGGTGCCGATCGCGAAAATGGCCGGAGCGCGCAAAGTCGTGATCACCGACGTGAATCCGTATCGGCTCGATCTCGCGCGCAAAATGGGCGCGACGCTGGCGATCGACGTCCGCGAGACCAAGCTGCAGGACGCGATGCACGAACTCGGAATGAAAGAAGGCTTCGACGTCGGTCTGGAGATGTCGGGCAATCCGAAAGCGTTCACCGACATGCTCGACGTGATGGTGAACGGCGGCCGCATCGCGATGCTCGGGATCATGCCGGGCAGCGCGGCGATCGATTGGAACCTGGTCGTCTTCCACGGCCTAACGATCAAAGGAATCTACGGCCGCGAAATGTTCGAAACGTGGTACAAGATGACCGCGTTGATCCAGAGCGGCCTCGATATTTCGCCAATCATCACCCACCGATTTCCCTATCAAGAATTTCCTCGAAGGCATCGAGCTGATGAGGTCCGGGCAATCAGGCAAGATCGTGCTCGATTGGGCGGCGTAAGTAATTTCTGTCATCCCGAGCGACAGTCGAGGGACCCCGCCATTAGTCGGGCGACGCTTCGATTGTTCCAAACTCGGCTCCCGCGAAATCGGGATGACGGCTAAGATCGGCCGATCAACTATATTCCAGACTCGCCGCTGCGGCCGCTGGCCCTGAAGCTCGAGAACCATCCGCCGGATGTGGCGGTAGCCCTGGTGGCCCTGGAGCAAGCGCAAACTCTCGTTAGGATCGCCCCAACGCAAAACCTGAATCCCCTCTTCCCGCGCGCCCCACGAATTCATGGCACTGCGAGTCGGCATATAGAGATCGATCGTATTCCGGCCGGCCAGCGCCCAACCGTAGTCATCCACCTTGTAAACCTGCCCGGTGGAGAGAAGACGAAAAACCGTTCCGGCCGGCCAGCGCGACCAGTCCGCGGCCGCGCTGCCAATTTGCGGTTTCGTGACAACCACCACGCGCTTCTTGCCGTGTTTCGTCTTCACCACTTTGGTCGTCGCCTGGATTCCAACGAAAATGGCTGAACCGACGCGGTCGCCGGTGCGGGCAGTTCTACGTGGAGGTCGCGGACACCGACGAGATCGCCGAGCAGGCGGTCGGTGACGGTGGCGCGCTGGCGCAGCCGGTCGAGGACACGCCGTACGGCCGGCTCGGCGCGTTGGTCGACCCGGCCGGAGTGGCGTTCTGCGTGATGGGCCCCAACAAGGCCTGACCCGGGTCTAAGGCCCTGTCTCAGGCCCGGTCTAAGGCATAAGGCCGGGCCTAGGCCGCAGCCGGCTGCGCCTAAGGCGTGCCATCGGACGTTGAACAGGGCATCTGCCCGATGTCCGGGGGCGCCCCTTAGCACGACTGTAGAGGTGTCAGGGAAACCAACACCGTCAACAGGAGCAGGCCATGTACACCACCACCTTCACCGCCAAGATCGCCCAGCAGCACATCCAGGACCTGCACCGCGAGGCCGGCTCCCGTCGCCTCGCCAAGCTGGCCACGCGCACCACAACCCGGACCAACCGGACGCGCAAGGCCCGCAAGAACAGCTTCGGCTGGGCAACCGTGCAGAGCTGGCACGTCGCCTCGGCGCACTGACTTACCACCCACCACCATCATCAGGAGCCGGCCATGTACACCACCACCTTCACCGCCGAGATCGCCCAGCAGCACATCCAGGACCTGCACCGTGAGGCCGGCACCCGTCGCCTTGCCAAGCTGGCCACGCCGGCCGAACCGGACCAACGGGGGTGCACAAGACCCGCAACACTTCGGCTGGTCAACCGTGCAGAGCTGGCACGTCGCCTCGGCGCACTGACCGACCCAAGGTGGCTGGAATACTGACCGACGCGGGACAGCATCAGCTCGTCTACCCTCGTCGGCCGAGAAAAGACAGCTCGGCGACTCCGCCACGCTTCGACCAGACCGACACGGGACACCGTCCGTCCTGGTCATCGGCGGCGAGGCGGGAGTGGGGAAGTCCCGGCTGCTCGCCCAATCCGTCGCCGGACTCGAAGACGTCCGGGTCCTGGTCGGCGATGCCCCCAGCTCGGGCAAGCGGTCATGTCCCTCGCGCCACTCGCGGGTGTGTTGCGCGACCTCAGCAAGTCACTGGGTCCCGACGAGACCAACCGCCTGTACGGCACGGAACTGGCCCGCTTCCTCCCGGACCGGACAGTACGCAGCGAAGTCGAGTCGACGTGGGGTCAGTCGGGGCTGTTCGAGGCCGTGCTCGCACTCCTGGGCCGGCTGGCAGACGAATCACCCGTTGTCCTCGTGCTCGAGGATCTGCATTGGGCCGACCGATCGCCTCTTGACCTCGTCACCTTTCTCGCTCGCAACCTCCCTGACCGCCGGATCCTCCTGATCGGCACCTACCGCTCCGACGAGATGCGCAAGTCCCATGCCCTGCGTCCGGTACTCGCCGAGCTCAGCCGGTTGCCATTCGTGGACGCATCGACCTCGAGCCGCTGAACGAGGCCGAGGTCCTCGAGCTGGTCACCGCCATCACCGGCGCTACGCCATCCCAGTTTGAAGTCGCCGCCATCGTGGAGCGCTCCGAGGGCAACCCCTTCTTCGCCGAGGAGCTGCTGGCAGCAGGTGGCCTCGGTGAACCGGGCGTCCCCACCACCCTGCGCGACATCTTGGGCGGCCCGCCTCGATGCGCTGCCCGAACAGGCCAAGGAGGTGCTGCGGATCGCAGCTGCCGCCAGCCGTCGGGTCGACCACAGACTCCTGGAGCGCGTGGCTCAGCTGCCCGACGACGAGCTCTACGGGGGGCTGCGGACGGCGGTCGAGCACCAGGCCCTCGTCGCAGATGGAGACGGCTACCGATTCCGGCACGCTCTCTTGCAGGAAGCCGTGCACGAACAGCTCCTGCCGGGGAACGCGCACGACTACACGGTTCGTTCGCGAAGGCCCTGACCGAGGACCCGGGGCTTGCCGCCGACGGCGTCTGACGGCGTACATGCCGAGCTCGCTCACCACGATTCGCGGCCCACGACCTCGAGCTCGCCTTCACGTCGCTGGTGAAGGCCGGACATCGAGCGCGGCAGCTGTTCGCCTATCCGGAGGCGCAGCAGCATTTCGAACGAGCGGCCGAGCTCCGGGAGCGGGTTTCCTCACCGGAGTCACCGCCGCACTGGGAGCTCCTGCGACGGGCGGCGCACTCGGCGCGCTACGCCGGCGACATCCGGGCCTCGTTGGCCCATCTGCGTCGTGCACTCGCGGCAGCCGAAGCCGGCTGCGGGCCGCTCACCCTCGGTGCGTTGCACGGAGAGCTCAGCGAAAGTCTCTGGCTGCACGGCCAGAGCGACGAGGCGGTGGCGGCATCCGACCGGTCCCTGGAGGTGCTTCCCGACGAACCGAGCCGAGAGCGAGCCGACGCACTTGGCTGGCGGTCGCGACTCCTCATGCTGCTCGGGCGGTACGACGAGGCGATCCCGCCGGGCCGCGAAGGAGTGGAGGTGGCGCGCGTCGTCGAGGCAGCGCTCGAACGCTGCCGTGCCCTCAATTCCCTCGGGACCTCCCTGGTCATGGCCGACGACCCGGACGCAGGCCTGCCGCTGCTGCGGGAGGCAATCGAGATTGGGCTGGCGATCGACGCGGGACCCAGGCATTGCGGGCGTACATCAACCTCTCGTCGGCCCTGAGCACCCCCCTCAACGATCTCGAGCAGGCCGAATCCATCTCGCGCCACTGGTCTTCAGTACTGCGTCGAGAAGGGGCTCCACGGCGTCGTCGTCGACTGGCTGCGTCTGGAGCTGACCGACTCGTTGTTCCGCCAAGGCCGTTGGCAGGAAGCCGACCAACAAGCCGCCAATGTGAAGTCGGGCTCGATTGCGGGCGTCAACGGCCAGTACTTCAACAACCTGCTGGCCAATATTCGCGTGCAGCAGGGGCGACACGTTGAGGCCGAGCGGCACGTGCGCCGGGCCGAGGAACTGGCCCCGGCTATCCGTGACCCTCAGGCCATCGGGCCGATCGTCGACACCCGGCTTCGGATCCTGATGGCCACCGGCGAGCTCGATCGGGTGGCCGAGGTTGCCGATCCGGTCACGCGATCGCTTCGCGACCCGCTCCACTTCCGGGTTCATACGACGATTGCCCGGGCCTACGCGGAGGCCGCGCTGACGGCCGGAGACCCCCACGCGGAGAAGCTGGCCGAGGTCCTCCTCGACCGGCTGGTCGAGCAGCGGACGTCACTACGTCCCGACGGCCCCGTCGGCACGTCCCTCGACGACACCATCACCGGCGTGCGGGCCGAGTTGGCCCGCATCCGCGGGACCGCGACTCCGACCCTCTGGCGAACCACGGTCGACGCGATGCAACGGCAGCGGCGCGAGGAACCCTGGCTCAATGCTCGGTTCCGACTCGCCGAGGCTCTGGCCGTGAACGGCCAGGCCGCCGAGGCCGTCGCCGAGCTCGCACCGGCGTATGACCGGGCGCGGTCGATCGGAGCAGTCCCGATCGCCGACGCCATGGAGGCGCTGGCCAGGCGGGCACGTCTCAAGCTCCCGGGCCTCGGCCGCGCCCAGCCCGACTTCGAAGCCGGGCTCACCGGGCGCGAGCGGGAGGTGCTGGTGCTCGTCGCAAGCGGGCGAACCAACCGTGAGATCGGCGAGCAGCTGTACATCGCGGAAAAGACCGCCAGTGTCCACGTCTCCAACATCATGGCCAAGCTCGGCGTCACCAACCGGACCGAGGCCGGCGCCAAGGCGCGCAGTCTCGGCCTGGACCAGACCGCCTGACCTCACGAACTGTCAGGTCTGGCCCCGCGAACTGTCAGGTCTGGCCCCGCGAACTGTCAGGTCTGGCCCCGCGAACTGACAGGTCTGGCCCCGCGAACTGTCAGGTCGGCCCCACGCGTCGATAGTCGACGACGCCATGGGGCCACAACTGCCGGCTCGCGGGGCCACAATCGACGGCTCGCGGGGCCACAACTGCCAGTTCGCGGGGCCTGCGAACTCCTGGACATCCACCCCGGTTGAGTCCAAAGAGCCCCCACTCGGTCAACGAGTGGGGGCTCCTCTCAGGTGCAGGACCTAGGGCCTGTGCTGCTGGCGTCCCGCGTAGGCGACGACGGCTACCACCAAGAGCACGGCGAAGATCGCCACCGCAGCGATTCCCAGGGCCTCGGCCGGTCCGGAGTTGGACCAGGCCACCCCGGCAGCAATCGCCACGACGATGAGGCCACCGACAGCCGCCCGCTTGGCGGCTGAGTCGATTTCGACGCATGTCGCGCTGCCTACGGTCGGGAAGATCTTGACCCGAAGCCGGGGCTTGCTCGACGGGCAGAGGCCGTGATCATCGACGTACTTGCTTGCCACTGCCCCGATCACGACGGCCACAACACAGCCGACTCCAGCCGTTGCTGCGCAGATCATCGCGACGATCCCGGCGATGCTGGCGATGCCGATGTACTTCTGCTCGGTCTTGTTGAAGTAGACGCATTTCTGGAGGAACCCGCATCCCCCGAAGGTCATGTTGGAGGTCCCGGGCGGGTCGACCGCCACTCTGGCGTGGACTGCCTTAGTGGGGGCGGCCCGATGTGTGACCGTCGCCGTGGGAGACGCCGACGGGGGAGCCGCAGTTGCCATGGCTGGGACGGTCGCACCGATGAGGCCCAGTACGAGTGCGCCGAGCAGAACTGAGATTGCACGTTTCATATGGCGGTAGCTCCTTGATTGGGGGGTTGGACGAGCGTCAGTTTGTGGGCGCTGGGGAGAGAGAGCCATGGCCATTCCTGATCCCCCAGTTCCATCCACACCCCCAGTCCCGTCCAGACCCCCCAGTCCTGATCGGTCTCATCCGCGAACCCCAGGGCGCGCGGGCGTACCGTCCCTTCACGGGCAGC
>CAVZAD010000015.1:0-77288 GCA_963773185.1 uncultured Verrucomicrobiae bacterium
TGCTGGTGGCGACGAGCGATGTGTTGGAACAGGAAACGGCGAGCGCGTGCGGAGCGGAATGTATTTCGCCCGAAGCGCTCCGCTGGCTTCTTGAGGAAGCATCCCCGGCGTAAATCGACGTGTTGCCGTTCAAGCGGCTCCGGCCAGGACTGGCATGGGCGCGCCAAGGCCTCGCGGCGGGCGCGTTGCTGACAGGTCGCGAGAACACGCGACAAGACGCAGTAAAGCTGCTCGATCGGCAAATTCTTGCTGACGTAGCCGTTTGCTCCGGCCCGCAAGGCAGCCTGCATCCGCTCCTCGTCGTAGCCTACACCGGTGAACACAATGATGGGCAGATTCTGGCTCATCTCCCGGATGAAGCTGATAAAGCGAGATTCCATCCACTTTGGGCATGTTGAGATCGACGACGACGACATCGCAGTGATGGTGCTCCAGCCAGGCGGCGGTTTGGAAGCCCTCCGTGAGATATTCGCAGGTGTGGCCTTTTTGCTTCAGATAGGTTACGAGAAATTTCGTGATGGCAGGGTCATCATCGATGAGGAGGAATTCAGTGGCATCCCGGGGCAGTATTTTCATTGGCGTAGGTGTTTATAATTACTATAACCACTATAAGCACTAACCTTGCCAAGTTGCTTCCTCGGTCTTTTCTTCGGCCATCCAGATTCTCTCCACTCGAAATCGCGACCTGAACTTCGCTGCAATCCTCGCAGTGGAGAACGCAATTCCCTCGAGCCCCAGAGCCGGCAGAATGCCGACTAGCCGTTCAGGCTCGCACGCACCGCCTCGAGTTGCCCGGCGGAGCCGAGTTTCCCGTTCTTGTGCGCGATGAATTTCGCGTATTCGTCGACGAAGATTTTGCCCGGCGGGCGGAAATCGAACTCGGCCGGCTGGTCGCGAAAAAATTCTCGGTGCACCCGCGTCCAGACCAGGCGGCCGTCGGTGTCGATGTTCACCTTGGTCACGCCGAGTTTCGCCGCGGGAAGATATTCCTCTTCGTTCACGCCGCGGGCCGAGGGATCGAGCTTGCCGCCGGCGGCATTGATGCGCTGCACCTCTTCGACTGGAACACTGGAACTTCCGTGCATCACGATCGGCAGGCCGGGAATCAATTTCTTGATTTCTTCGATCACCTCGAAATGGAGACTTTGCTGGCCCTTGAATTTGTAGGCGCCGTGGCTCGTGCCGATGGCGGCCGCGAGCGAATCGCAACCGGTCCGCTTGACGAACTCCACCGCTTCGTTGGGATTGGTCAGCCAGGCGTGGCCTTCGTCCACCTCGATGTCCTCTTCCACGCCGCCGAGCTGCCCGAGTTCCGCCTCGACGCTGATGCCTTTGGCGTGCGCGCGATCCACCACCCGCTTGGTGATCGCGATGTTTTCCTCGAACGATTCGTGGCACGCGTCGATCATGACCGAGCTGTAAAACCCCGAGTCGATGCAGTCGTAGCAGGTCTCCTCGTCGCCGTGGTCGAGATGCACGGCGAAAATGGCATCGGGAAAAATCTCCTTGGCCGTGCGGATGATCGCTTCGAGCATCCGCTTATCGGCGTATTTTCGCGCGCCTTTTGAGAGCTGGATGATAAACGGCGCCTGGCTTTGCTCGCAGCCGCGGAACAGCCCGAGGGGCTGCTCCGCGTTGTTAATGTTATAGGCGCCGACGGCGAATTTTCCGTAGGCGACTTTGTAGAGTTGAGCAGTGGTGACGATCATGAAGCAGTTGAGAGTTGAGAGTTAATAGTTACGAGTCTTGACTCTCAACTCTCAACCTTCAACCCCTAACTCTTCAGTGCCCGTTTGGACTGGCGGGGAGCATTACGCTCACGGAAGTGCCCTGGGGATTCGAATCAATATCGACCCGTCCATTGTGATCGAAGATCGTTCGTTTCACGATGGGAAGCCCCAATCCCATGCCGCGTGCTTTGGTCGTGCAAAAGGGCGAGAACACTTTTTCCTTCAGGTCTGCTGAGATGCCCTTGCCGTTGTCCTTTACGGTCACGACCACGCCGCTGGCGTGGTCGCCTTCGCGGATTTGTTTGGCCGCCAGGGTGATCCGCGGTTTGGTCCGGCCCGAGGTGGCTTCCGCGGCATTGGCCACAAGGTGGGCGAACGCTTCGGTTAGCGCGTTTTCATCACCCAACACTTTGGGGAGGTCGTTCGGCAGCGTCGTGTCGATCGAGACGCCGTTTTTCTTCACGCGCGTCCGAGCCAGCTCGATGGCTTTTCTGACTGACGCTCGCAGGTCGATCGGTTTCATCACCAGTTCGGAGGGGTGGGCGAAGTTGTTGATCTGGGTGATGATCTTGTCGAGCCGGTCGATTTCCTGCACCACGATTTCGTTGAAATCCTTTCGGAAATCTGCGTCGTCGAATCGTTCCGGCAGAAGCTGGGCAAAGGTCTTGATCGCCACGAGCGGGTTGCGGATTTCGTGCGACATGCTCGCGGCGAGATCGGTCCAGAAGGCGGCCCGATCCACCAGATCCTGTTTCTGGCGCAGGCTGTCTTCCGCAGTCAGATCGTGGACGACTGCGACCGCGCCAAGGGGCGTTCTTTTGTCCGTCAGCCGCCGGGTTTCCACGGAAAGCGATCGGCGCGTGATGGGATCGATCCATTGCTGCGCGGGGAGGCTTTCTTTCGAATCGAGTGTCTCGCGCAAGAAAGGCTGCAAGGCGGCTGCCGGCCGCTTCGACGGGTTGATTTAGAGCATCGGCTGCGGTGATGCCGAGAATCCGTTCTGCCGTGGGATTAAACCAACGAACCATCGCTTCTTCGTCTGTCGCGACTATCCCGGGCGGGATCGACGTGAGAAGAGTTTCCGCCAGGGTTTTCTGGAGCGTGACCTCTTCATACAGCAACGCATTCTCCAGAACCGTCGAGACGTTTTCCGCGAGAAGCATCAGCCCTTCCAGGTCGTTGTAATCGAAGCGCTGGCCCGTGACGCGGTGACCAAAGAAAAGCCAGCCGATGATATTCCCTCGCGCGTGTAGCGGCACGATGACCTCGGCCCCAAAGGTGTCGAGAGCCCGCCGCATCAGGGTGCGATGCCTCTGGTCGGAAGTTTGGGTCAGGGTGCTCCGGGAGATCAGATGCGCGTGCAATTCGAACCAGCGGACCAACGGGTCGCGCTCGCCATATTCGATCTCGGCAGTCTCCGGAAGACACCGCAGGCCGGCCCGAAGTCGATAACGGTCGCCTTGCCGGATTTTCGAGAAAATGCCGACGCGTCCGATCCCGGTGGCGTCGGCCACGCCCTTCGACAACGCTGGCGAGTAAGGCCTCGACGTCGTCGAACCGGCGAAAGACCCTTGGAAAACGCAGCAGTGGCATCGAGGACTCGCGCCGCTCGGCGATCGCGTGGATTTGCCGGGGCTCAGGGGTTGCGATCGAGACGGATTGTTCGCGCAGTTCGCGATTCTCTTGCAAGACCCGCAGATGCTCTAATCCGCGTGAAATCAGGGCTTGTAAGCTGCGGCGATTCGTCTGCAGATCCTCCGCCGCGTAGATATCGGACTGCTCTGCCTCGCGCAAAGGCTCGGAACGTGGCGTCCCGAGAGCTACGATCAATACCTCTGGCCAACCCTCCTGGATTTGTTCGAGAAGATCGCGGGCCTCTTTTGCCCGCAGGTCCACAAGGAGGATCGCCGGACCACTCTGCTGGAGCACTGCGTCCAATCGATCTGCCACGCTGACGTGACGGACTTCGGCCAGCGCGCTGAGGAACGCCTTGATGCGCCGGGCGAGGTCCGCGTCCTGCGAATAGAGGATACAAAGGGGGAAGGGCTCACGCGGCTGCGACCTCCTGTTTGAACCGGACTAATGGCAGCAAGATATGAAAGGCCGTGCCTTTTGAGAGTTCGCTCTCCACTTCGATCTGTCCCGCATGTTCCTGAATGATGCCATGCACGACGGACAGGCCCAGTCCCGTGCCATAGTCCTTGGTGGTGAAAAAGGGATCGAAAACATGGGGGATGTCTTCGGTCCGGATGCCCTCCCCATTATCGCGAATCGTGATGCGCAAAATCTCGTGCAAACCTCCATTGGTCCCCGTTACGGTCGCGACCCATTCTTCCGCCGGACGAATCTCGGTCGAAACCACCATTTCGCCGCCGCGCTTCATCGCGTCCATGGCGTTAAGGAAGAAGTTGAGGAAAACCTGTTCAAGCTGGTCGGCATCGGCGCGGATTGTATCCACATCCGCCTGCCAGGAACGAGTCAATTTGATCTCTTTCTGATAAAGACGATGTCCAACGAGTTGGAGCGATTTTTCGAGGACGGTGTGGACATGCATCGGCTTCAAGAGGGGCTTGGCCGGCCGGGCGAAGCGCAAGAGCTGGTTCACGAGAGAGTCGATCCGATCGATTTCATGCCCGATCAGGTTCGAGAAAGTTTCGCGGAAATCGGAGTCCTGGTAACGTTCCGGCAGAAGTTGCGCGAATGTCTTGATCGAGACGAGCGGGTTCTTGATTTCGTGGGCCATACCGGCGGAAAGGGTGCCGAGGCTCGCGAGCCGGTCGCTGCGGCGAATCTGGAGCTCGAGCCGTTTCAGGGCGGTGATATCGGTAAGAACCACCAGGACGCCCAGCATCTCGCCCTGTTGTCCGTGAAAGATCGAGCTGCTCGCGCGCACCACCACTCCGCCCTCGGCCGCGTCCAGAATGAGCTCGCGATTTTCCGGCCGCTCCTTCGGAGTGGAGCGTCTCTTGCATCAACTCTCGGATGGAGGCCGGCAAATCTTCTATCGAATGCTCGAGAAGATCCTTGGATTTCGAACCGGTGATTTGTTCCGCTTCGTTATTGAAGACCGTAATACGGCCATCGGCGCCCGCGGCAATCACTCCGGTCGTGAGATTCTGGAGAAGAATCTCGTTATAGATTTTCGCGTTTTGGACTTCGGTGAACAGTTGGGCATTATCGATCGCGATGGCGAGCTGGCCGCAGAGGACCCGGAGCGCATTTTGCTCGACGCTGCCATAAATCCGTCCCGATAGCCGCGGCCCCAGCAGCATCACCCCGGCGAGGTGTTCCCGGGCAAAAATGCCCATGGCTACCGCGATTCTTAGAGACGCCATTTCTTTTTCCACCGCTTCCAGCTCCGGAGTCTGCCGCATGCGGTGCAACTCATCGAGGACGAGGGTTTCCTGATGGGTTTCCAGTACCTTATGATCGCGTCGTTCCGATTCAACACCAACTCGGGAGCAGCCAGTTCGGGTTTTGGGAGCGGGTAATGTTGAGCGAAAGAGTTATGGTCGGGGAGCAGGATAAACACGCTGTCCGTAGCGACGGCGCCCGCGATGGTCTTCGCGAAACGCTTGAGCAAGTCCTGCAAGGTCGTGACGGATTTCAGGATGGCTGCCGCTTCGTTCATGGTCGAGCGAAAGTCGAGCCGCCGTGTCCCGAGGAAGAGTTTATCGGCCAGACTTTGCGAGATTCCCCGTGCGGGAGCCATCGCGAACGCCACCACGACCGCGGCCACGACGTGGGCAATCGGTTGAGCGTCACCAAGACGGCCCAGCGCCGTTGAGACGAGCCACCAGACCAACCCGTAGAGAGCAAGAAGATAGGCGGTAAGAACGGCATAACCCGTCACGCGGCGGATGAAAAGCCCGACCTCCATGATCTTCCGAGTTGCGATGCCGTAGGCGATAATCAGGCTGAAAACTACGATCCTGAATGGCGCGACTCTCACCGCCATGTTCCGGTCTCCAAAAAATGGGGTAAAAGCAACCAGCGCGAACAACGTTATGCTCCCGGCGATCACGAATTGTAGTTCGACTCTCTGCACTCCACTTCCACGGCGAAGATCCCGCAGATACAGGCCCATTACTGCGATGGCGCCAATCGCAAAAAAACCGAGATACAGAGGAACCAAGGGTCCGTAGATGGCCTTGGGGATTCGTCCGGTTCGGAGTTCCGCATCGCGCAGGAACAAGGGCGTATAACAGATCGCGATTACGACCAGACTGGCAATGAGCAAGGGCGCTGAGCGTCTTAGTATTTCGCGCCAACCGCTCTCCCGATAGAGAATAGCCAGCCTCAGGAGATTGAATCCGCTTATGATCAAAGGTCCGCAGGCCGACGCGTTTCGGATCCAGACCTCAGCGTCACTCGATCGCGTCGCGGTATAGGCGAAATGTAGTGAGAGGAGCCACGCGGATAAACTGATCGAAACGAACAAGAAACTTTGATTGGTGTAACTCCGGGAGTTCGCCCGGAAGACCGCGACACCCAGACTCAACTGCATGAAAAGCGCCAACCATAAGGGCAGGCTTTGGGAATTCATCTCGGGCGATCAGATTGCTTCAGCAAGACCAAATTCGGCGCATGAGACGACGGGTGTGTGCATGACAATGTCCCAATGGGCAACGCAATCATCGTACCATTCACTTAGCAATTGGACGGTCGCTCAACGACCAATGAACTGGTGCTGCCTCCCAGACCTCGCACGTTCATCAAAATGCAATCCAATCTGAGCTTCCGGGCGCGATGCGGCACGAAATCCAGATCACAGGCTGGATCCGCGATTTCATAATTCGCGGTGGGCGACACCATTTGGTCGCGGAAGCTTAAGCCGCATGCGGCGATCTGCATGGGCCCTCCAGCCGCGAGCGGATTCCCGGTGCAGCCCTTGATTGAGCTGATTGGAATCGAGTACGCCCGTTTGCCGAATACCTCCTTGATATAATAAACTTCGGCAGCATCCAAGACAGGGTGGCCCGGCCCGTAGGCGGAAATATAATCGACGTCGTCCGTCGTGCGTGAGGCGTTTGCCAAGGCAAGTCTCATTGTTTCAAGTAGCCCCGACCCGGGAGAATCCGGGGCGTAATCTCGCTGTCTAGCGTAACCAGAAATCTCGAGATAGATCTTTGCTCCGCGAGCTTTGGCCCGCTCGAGATTTTCGAGAATGAACATCCCGGCGCCTTCTGAAATTACGCCTGAATCGCGTTCGAGATCAAAAGGTCGACTCGCTCTTTCTGGGTCGTCATTTCGGCAGGAACTCATGCCAGACGCGGTAAATGCGGCGAACGTATGTTTTGTGATAGGAGCATCCGCTCCACCCGCTATGGCCAATTCTGCCTCTCCTGATTGAATCAGGGTGGTCGCTAACGCTACCGCGTCCAAGCCCGACGGACATGCAGACGAGACAGTCGTCGCATGCGCATGGGTGCCGATCCGATCTGCGATAAAATTTGCAGCGGCCTGCGGTGTCAAGGCGCCAACCGCCGTTGGAGATATTCCGCGAATTCCTCGATGGTCGAACTCACTAATGGAATGCTCAATGATATCCATTGCGCTCGTGCTCACCCCAACCACGACCGGTGTCGGACTGGGCAAGTCTGACTCGTTAATCTCCAACCCTGCGTCTCGCACGGCCATGGTCATTGCGGCGTAGGCCAGTTGGGTATGCCGCGCCAGTCTACCAGGTTTGAGTTGAGGTTCGATGTAATCCAGCGGATCAAAGTTTTTTAGTTCCCCGGCGATCCGGCTTCTCAGATCGCTTGCATCGAAAAAGGTAATCGGCCCGACGCCGCTGCGACCGGCCAGGAGCGATTCCCAAAAAGCTTCGAGCCCGATACCGTTGGGGGCCAGCACGCCCATGCCGGTCACCACAACTCGATTTCGCTTATTCATGGGCTAAGGGGGAGTAAGCAGATTGAATACAACAGGTTGAAACAGACGCATTCTAGGCTTTACATTAATTGGAGTCATTATGTTTTTCGCCTCCCGGTGATAATTGTTATTCACCAAATTTCCGAGTTATTCACAAGATCGATCTTGTGTGTAGACGTAAAAAGTTCATCATGGCCCGACGGTGCCACCACCAGCAAATGCCTCACTTTCATAAATTAGAATGCGTCAGCGGCACGGCCTTAGCTTTACTTCCCCCATCATAATGACGATCGCCACTGATCTCCCTCAGGTTCTCGTCATTGATGACGAAATGGGTCCGCGTGAGAGCTTGCGGATGCTTTTGAAGCCCAATTATCAGGTCTACACCGCCGAGAACGTCGAGGCCGGTCTGCGTATCTTGCGCGACAAGAGACCCGACGCCGTTATCAGCGATATTCGCATGCCGGGCACCAGCGGCATCGATGGCTTGCGCAAGATCCGCGAGATCGATCCGCACGTCGCGGTGATCATGCTCACTGGGTTCGGGGCGCTCGAAACCGCCAAGGAAGCGTTGCGGCTCGGGGCGAACGACTACATCAGCAAACCCTTTGATGCCCGCGAAATGCGCGAAGTGATCGGACGCAACGTCGAACGAACCCGCCTCCAGCGGACCGGCGTCAACGCCGCGGCGGAAATCAAGGAATTGAACAATCGCCTCCTGAAGGAACTGGCGCAAAAGGAGCGGCTAGCCTCGTTAGGCCAGGCCTCCGCCGAATTTGTGCACGACCTCGGCAATCCGCTCACGATCGTTTGGGGATATGTCCAGCTTCTGGCCAAACGGCTCGAGCAATCGGACAAGGAAAATGGATCGACGAACGCAACCTCGGCCAAGGAGCTCAATATCATCGAGCAAAACGTGCGGCTCTGCCGGGAGTTGCTTACGATGTGGCAGAGCTACGGGAGTGTCGAGGCCTCACCCCACAAGCCGATCTCGGTCACTCAGATTGTGCGCGAGGTGGTAAAGGGCATTAGCCCGATGGCTGTCCAGAGCGGCATCGAATTGCAATGCGACATTTGTGACGATCCCTGCACGCTCCTGGGTGATTCCGTCCAGGTCACGCGCGCGATCCAAAACGTGATTATCAATGCCCTGCAAGCCTCTGCGGAAAAGAAAGGCCCCGTTAGCGTGGTCTGTAACTGCAAGGACTTTTACGTCGACGTTTGCATTGAGGATACCGGCTATGGAATCACGCCGGCCCAACTCGCGAAGATTTTCGAACCCTATTTCACTACGAAACAAGGGAAGAGCGGCACCGGACTTGGCCTCTACATCACGAAGAAAGTGATCGAGGACCACAACGGCTCGATCAAAGTGGACAGCACGCCGGAGGTGGGGACTACGTTCACGATTCGCCTGCCGCTTTTGAATAACTAGGCGGCATCGCCTTTTCCTTTTCGGGAGGGACTTGTTACCGCGGGTCCCCAACGGGCCCTCGAGTCGCCGGGATCACGACCGGCTACACTTTCGCTTGTCACTGCCAGCGGCATCCGTTCTGTTGCTTGAGTGTCTGGAAGTTACCGCGTTGCTCCGATTTTCCTGATTCGCATGGCTGGCGTGCCATTCGAGCCGCTGGACCGTCTCGCCACCACAGCGACAGCCGGGGCGGCCCGCGAAGTACTCGTTAGGCGCGGAGAATTTTCTCGAGCGAAATCCGAATTGGAAGGGTTACTCCGGAGGCGTGATCACGGGATACCGGTGGAGGCATATCGTGTTTTGCGTCGAGCGGTTCGCGCGGGCAGCCTTCCGGACTTTGGCGAAAATGAGCCTCCCGGGGAGTCCGTCTTGTATGCCCGAGCCGTTACCGCGTTCGCTGCGGCAGAGGCTTGTCTCCACGAAGCGCTGGAACGTGAACTCGACCCGGCCCGTCTCGCGCTCCTGGAATCGACCCGGGAGGTTTTGGCGCCTTATCTCGTTTTTGGCGGGGTAGGCGTACGTGAAGTTCTGTTCGACCTAATGATGGCTGGTTCAAGACCGGGCTCTACCTTGCTGCCCCGAAAAAAGAAAGAGCGGGCGCGAGAGCGACATCTCCTTCTTTTCCTGCAACGCATTTGCGCGAAAAACGATACTTTAAGCGAATTTGGACCGGGCGGCTGGGGAAGAATTATTGGCAACATGTCCGGCATCAGCATGTCGCCCCAAATTGGCATTGCCGGGCGGGAGACTTTTCTCGAGCGCTGGACTGCGCACGGAGTTGCGGCGGCCTTGAATGCCGACCCGGAGGTTCGCCTCGAGCTTTCGCCCCGCCAGCATCCCAATGGACGGGTCGACGGCAACCAGTTCGTTTTTGCAGGCACGGATCAAGTTGACACGCTTGACTCGAAGACCGTTGAAATTCTCCTTCGTTGTGACGGTGCGACGCCGGCGCACTCGTTAGGCGAAGCCGAAACGCTCGAGCGACTCGCGGCGCAAAACATGATTCTTTGGGAAGTCGAGGTGCCAGCTCTTGACCCTCACGCGTTCGACGTACTCGTTTCGGATATCTTGCGCTGGCGCGACAATCCCGTCCGAGCGCGCTGGCTGGAGGCACTGCAACCCATCGCCGCCCTGCCCACCGTGTTCGCCGAAGCGACGGAAACGTCTCGACGGGCGGAGATCATGGATGAAGCGCGGGGCCTGTTACAGGATCTCGGCACCGCGCGCGAGACGTCTGACCGTTTCCTTTACTCGGCAGCTAATCCGATAGGCGAAGAATGTTTTCGGGAATGCCATTTCTCGATCGGAGAAAATTTGATTAACGAAGTTACGACCGAGGCCGCGCCTTGGATTGATCTCTGGCGCGACAACTACGCCTTTGTCGCCAGCCGTGTCGCCGCGGGCTTGCGCGCTCTCCTCGAAAAAGCGCCGTTGCAAGACGGAGCGCTTCCTTTACCGGCATTTTTGCAGCATTGCGCCATGCTCAAGATGCCTCTGACGGGTCCGGCCATGGTCGGTCTGGCCCATATGGCTTTTCAGGAAGTGAAGGCCGCGTTTCGGGAGCGGATGCGGGACCGGCCGGAAGCCGATGAATGGGAGCTCACCGTGGATGATTGCCATTTTATTCGCCGAAATTTTCAGTACGACAAGTTCGACGAATTCACCTATCCGTCAGCCGATCTGCAGCTCGAGGCGAAGTCCGTCGAAGCAGTGGGGCGCGGCGAGTACCGGTGGATTCTGGCTGAGCTTCATCCGCCCGTCGCGCTCCTTCATCACGGCTTTTACTGGAGTTGTCCGGACAAGGGAGCGCTCGGGGAGGCCCTGACCCAGGCCACGCAGGGTTGTCCGAGTTTTCACTTTGGTTTCTTCGCAGCGGATTTCACCTCGACTACGGCCGTTCGGATGCTCGATGCCATTCCCGATCGGACGAACTTTGTTGCCCCTCAACGTGGCGATCCACGCTGGCGGATTATTCCTCCGGCGGAGATCGAGGTCTATGTCGAAGACAAGACCGGCGATGTTTGTTTGCGAACCCGCGGAGCCCGCGAATACCTCGGCTCTTTTGCGCGTGCGTGGGTGATTCCGCTCGGCTTTCATCCGTTTCATTTTGGCCGGACGCCCCACATGCCGCGCCTGCGCTGCGGCCGGGTGATCGTGCAACGCCGGTCGTGGACGATTACGCAGGAAGAGCTGGGACAAGGCGATTTCACGGGTATTTCGCGCGACCTTGTGCTCGCCATCGAGCGACTGCGAGCGGCGAAGGACTGGCCGCGCTACATCTACATTCGCCCCAGCGAACAAGCCTTGCGGCGAAGCGGTGCGGAAGGGCGCGACAAAGATACCAAGCCGGTCTTCATCGATCTCGAAAGTTATCTCTTCCTCGAAATCTTCCACCGCTGGCTGACCAAAGCCGGCGAGCTGGAGGTCAGCGAAATGCTGCCGAGTCCGGACGATTTGCTTTGGCAGGAGGAAGACGGCCGTCGCAGCTTCGAGCTCCGCACCCAGATTGTTCCAAGAGAAAGTGACGAGTGACATGTGACATGTGACGAGTTCAGAAACAACGCTCGGTGCGTGGTGTCCTCGACCGAGCGAGTTCGTCCATTGTCATTCTTTCGTGCTTTTTCTTTACATGGCACACGTCACACGTCACACGTCACTTTCTTCCCATGAAGATCATCGCAGTCGCAAACCAGAAAGGCGGCGTCGGTAAAACGACGACGGCGGTGAATCTCGGCTGCGCCCTGGCGGAGCAAGGTCTGCGCGTGCTGATTATCGACCTCGATCCCCAGGGCAATGCGACCAGCTCGTTCGGTTTGCAGGAGTTGGAAGGCGAAAGCCTCTATGAGCCGCTGCTGGGCGCCGCCACGATCGCCGACAAGATCCTTCCCACGCGAGTAGAGCGCGTTTTCATCGTTCCCGCCGATCTCGATCTCGCCGGGGCCGAAGTCGAAATCGCGCGGCTCGACAACCATCTCACCCGGCTCGCCGAGACCCTCGCTCCGCTCCGCTCCGACAACACTTTTGATTTCGTTCTGCTCGATTGCCCACCCTCGCTCGGCATCCTGATGACGAACGCGCTCGCCGCCGCCGACGAGCTCCTCACGCCAATCCAATGCGAATTTTTCGCGCTCGAAGGCCTGGTGAAAATCGTCCGCATCATTGAGCAGGTGCGCAATTCCGGCGCGAACGATCGACTCGAGATCGGCGGCATCGTCATGACGATGTTCGACAGCCGGACGAACCTGAGCGCGCAGGTGGTCGCGGATGTCCGGGCCCACTTCGGCGAACGGGTTTACGAGACCGTCATCCCACGCACCGTTCGCCTCAGCGAAGCGCCCAGCTTCGGCAGATCGATCCTCGAACACGATCCGAACGGGACCGGTGCTCGCGCCTACCGCGCCCTCGCGAAAGAGTTCATCCAACGCCACTCCACCTAAGTCTATTGGCCCCCCCCGCCATGAAAGCGAAATGCGTCAACGCGATCGCTCTGCTCGTCCTCAGCAGCGTTGCCCTGGCAACCCCGCCTGGATTCCAAGAGCTCTACGACCACTATTTTCCGAACGATGAATATCAGAATGGAGAATATCGACGGTGGTTTGACACGACCCTTTTTGGCGCTCCGCCGAACCGCGGTGAAGACCGTCACTCAGTTTATTATGCGTTTCGTGGTAACGCAGAGCTTTCCACGCGTTCGCGCGCCATCCAGACCGCGATGGCGAAGGAGAATTTAAACTCGCTTGGATTAAGGAATGTCTTGTCCTGCTTTTGCGACTCGGAGACGACCGCTTTTTCGGGCTCCTCGCTCGAGAAGATCAACAAACTCGCGAAGCCGTTGGCTCGATGATTGACTGCGAAGTCGACTGGACTAGGCATCAATTTCCAAGAACGCGGAAGCTTTATGCCTATCGTTACATCTCGCCGTCGCATCAAGCGTTCGAGAAGAAGCACGGTCACGCCCTGAGGAGCCTTATCGCGCGAGTGGCAGCGGAGCCCCGTTTTTCCGGAGTGCGATTTCACAACGATCCCCAAGGACCGGCCCCGATATTGATTACCGCTCCAAAGTCCTTATCTCAGAGGGACCGCGCAGAACTGCATCACTTCATTCGTCGACACATCGGTGATGATGGCAATTTAGTTTTTGATTAAGGTGCTGGGAAAAGTGTGCTCGGGCGGGGCAGACCGGCCAAACAAGTAGTGGCATAATGCGACGCAGGAAAACGAGAAGAGGCGCGGTGACGAAGGGAGACGACCCGGATAGTGGGGAGCCGGTCCCGGTGCCGGAGACATCGAGCCTGAGCACGCTGGCGAAGGCAGCCAAGAATTGTACGGCCTGCCACCTTTACAAACGCGCTACGCAAACGGTCTGTGGCGAAGGCCCGAAGGGCGCGACATTCCTGCTGCTCGGAGAGCAACCGGGCGACCAGGAGGACCTGGCCGGAAAACCCTTTGTGGGGCCCGCCGGTAAAATTCTGGATCGCGCGCTCGCAGAAGCGGGCATCGAGCGCGGCGAGGTTTACGTCACGAACACGGTGAAACACTTCAAATGGGAACCACGCGGAAAACGCCGCATTCATAAAAAGCCGAACTCACGCGAGATTGCCGCGTGTCGTCCGTGGCTCGAAGCCGAGCTTCGACTTGTTAGGCCGGAGCTGCTCATTTGCCTGGGCGCGACCGCGGCCCAGTCAATTCTTGGTCCGGCTTTCCGGGTGACGCGCGAACGCGGAAAAATTTTGAAATCCGAACTGGCTCCCAGGGTCTTGGCGACGGTGCATCCGTCGTCGTTGCTCCGCCAGCCGGATGAAGAATCGCGGGAACGCGAGTACGCACAGTTCGTCGCCGACTTGCGGGCCGCACGCAGAGCGGCGGTGGCACGGTAGCCCCGCGGGGGATTGCCGCCGCGGGGCCCGGATTAGATTGTTCGGCTGGCTTACGAACCAGGGGGCGTCTCAGGCTTTGCCTTCTTTTTGGAACTCTTCGAGTTGGCAGCCTTTTCAGCGTCAGTCACCGGCCCGAGCTTGACGACCCTCGTTTCGAGGCTGCCATCGACAGCCTTCACGTAAGAGCCGCGGACCTCTTCATTCGCCAGCACTTCCTTCATGGTTGCGGGCGCGCCGGCTTTGGTCAGGACCGACTTGTCGGTCACCTTAAAGACACGCGCTTTTTCCTTTCCGGCGATGGTGAAGGTCTTCGCAGTTTGATCGACTGCGGAGATCGTACCGTGGAACGGAATAGCCCGTTCTGTTTTGTTTTTCTCCGCCGGAGGAGACTTTTCTTCGGCGGCGTGAAGAGCCATCGACGGACAAACGGCGAGAGCGGCAATGCAAGCCGCTAGTACATGTAATCTAGTTTTCATGGGGGGTTGTTTTTTTGGGTTAATGTCGCCAAAGACCCAAGAGTATGCCCTGGGGGGTGGCGCACCTTTCGGGAGCGTTTTATCCAACCAGTGGCCGGAAGGCAACCAGATTTTGCGCCTGCAGCGGGTGCTACTCTTCCGGTTTGCCCTGGAGCAACGGTTCGCAGGGCAATGTCTCCGGACCCTTCTCGGTGCAGAGGGCGTAACTGGCTGCCGGATACATGGAGACACCGGCATATTCGCCCTTCGCATTCAACGCGTAGAAGTTGATGTTGAAATTCGGATTGCCTTTGCTGTTCAGGAGACGCTTTTCAATGGTGTTGCTCTTGATCCGACGACAGGCCTCTAGTCCAGCATCTTTCGGATGCATGCCGCGACGCATGTTCTCGACGATCAGGAACGAACAGAGGTTGTAGAGATTCGCTTCGCCGCGCCCGGTGGAACCCGCCGCGCCGATTTCTCCGTCCACGTAAAGGCCGGCGCCCAGGATCGGAGAATCACCGACGCGTCCTGGAATTTTCCAGGCCAGCCCGCTGGTGGTAGTCACGCCGCAGATCTCTCCCTTCGTGTTGATCCCATTGCAATTGATCGTGCCGTAGATGTGTTGCCGGTCGATCAAACCTTCGGCCACCATTTGCCGCATGACGCGGGCGCCGGCCTCGGCCCGTTTCTGCGGGTCGAGGTAATGCGCGGGATCGGTCCGGCGCTTCCACTCGAGCCAGAGCTTTCTCGATTCCTCGGTGTTGAGATCGTCTTCGATCTTGAAACCAAGCCCGCGCGCAAAAACCTGCGCCCCGTTTCCGACAATGAGGTGGTGGTCCGTCTGCTCCATGACGGCTTTCGCCACGAGTGATGGAGTACGCACTCCTTCGATCGCGGCGACTCCGCCGGCGCGCTTCTTTGGCCCGTGCATGCAACAGGAATCGAGCTGCACGATGCCGTCCGCGTTCGGCAACCCGCCGAACCCGACGCTGGTATCGAGCGGGTCGAGCTCCACGATGTTTACCCCCGCGATCAGGGCATCGAGGACATCGGCACCACCTTGCGTCATCATGGTGAAGGCCGTTTGGACACAGGTCATGTCGCCGCCGTTCTTGAACTTGTTGCCGTTCGCGGAAGCGATCACCACGGGCTTGACGGATTTCGAGCTCATAATGGTAGGAGATTGCGCGAGGAGCGTGCGCGGAGCGACGGCCAGGGTCAACCCAGCCGCGGCACTGGAACAAACAAAACGGCGCCTATTCATGTCCGATCAAACCACGACGCGGCCCTCGATGGCAATCCGCACTTTAGGCAAGCAACGGCCTCTGCTGTTGCGGTCGCGCAGCAATTGCCAAAACACAATCCCCAACCCCACGGTCAGGGGCTAGAGGCTTCGAACGGACTGAGCGCTACCGAGCGGTAGCGATTCCGGCAGGGGTTTGCGCAAAGGTCGCCGACAGCTCGGCCAGAACCCTTTCAGGACCGACGAACTGCTTTCCGACGTAGCTATCGGAGAGGACTTTCCCGCTGGCATCCAGCAGCACGAGGCAGGGAATGGCTTCTCCGCCATATTTCTTGAGCGCGCCTTTTGTTGGAAGCTTGGAGAATTCGATCGCCGGCCAGGGCATTTTCAGATCGCGCATATAGGCCTCCATCGCACCGGCCGAGTGATCGTTGCTGACGAAAACAATTTCGAATTCCGGATGCTGGGCTGCGACGCGGTTATAGAATTCGACCAGCTGCGGGGTGAACGCGCGACAGGGCCCGCACCACTGGGCGGAAAAATAGAGTGCAATCAGTTTTTTCTTGGAGAGCGCTTCGTCTTCGAAAGGGGCAAGACTCGCGAGATTTCCATTTCTCCAGGCGACCAGATCACCTTTGAATTGATTTGCCAGAATAGTGGAGGCCTGGCCGGTGGAAGGTGGCGCCGCAGTTCGGGCACGGAGAAGTTTGTCCTGGTAGAGGGTGTTGAATTTGCGCGATTGCTCAATCTCGCGCGCACGCCTCGCGGTCTGCGTCGCCAATTCGTCCTGGGCTTTTTGCGCATCAGCTGGCGAGACGGTGTAGGAACCGGCTTTGATGGCGTTGACGAGCGCCGGAGCGGCCCCGGCTTCCCGAAGGGTTTGCTCGGCAACGGCGTTAAGCGGTTCGGACAATCGTCTAACGGAGAGCTCCTTCTGCACGGTCTCACTCGCAAAGCCGGATCGCAGCATAAGGATGACTTCTTTTATCGTGAGAGGCAGCGTGCGGGCGGGAAGGGAGCTGAGCGCAGTTCCAGCCACGATGACGAGGGCAAGCAGGTAGCGCATTCTTCCATGCGAGCAGGAGATGCGCCATTGGGTGGCTGGTTGGTTGCGGACGGTGCAACGCGCCGGCCCTACCAGAGGTGGATTGGGGTGGTGTTTGACTACGGAGGCCCGCCACGGTCGTAGACCTCAACGAGGCCGACACCGGTGCCGTTGTTCAATCCCGCCAGCAGTGCAGTATAGAGGCCAGGCGGTAGCGTCTTTGCTATCCCCGACTCGAGATCGCTTCCCAGCGCGAGGCCGGCCGCGGTCAACTCAGCGGCTTGAGCGGGATCATCCTGCCAATCGTTGTTGGCGGCGAGAAGCGCTCCATTACTGTCGCGCAGTTCCAGAGTTGGATTGGCCAGCGCACCAGCAACTCCCAAGGCCGTGAGGCTGGGGCCGATGCCACGGGCGATGATCCTGTCGTCACCGCTATGGCTGCCCAGGATGAACCCGGCGATGACGATTTCGCTAGAGGTGCCGACAAACGCCCGGGTGCTGATATTGGCCAGCTTCGCCGGAACGGCCAGGCTCAGATCGTACAACTCAATTAATCCGACCCCCGATGTATTATTCTGGCCTCTCACGAGCGCCGTGTAGGCTCCGGGATTTAGGGTGGCGTCAATCGCCGATTCGAGATCGTTGCTCGGTGGGATGCCGGTGGCGATGATCGCTGCTTCCTGGACGGGGTCGTCTTTCCAATTGTTGTTGGTGATCGTGGTGAAGCCATCGGGTCCGTGCAGTTCGAGCACGGGATCCGCGAGCGCGTCGGGAACCCCGAGCTTGGTGAGAGATGGGCCGATGGCGCGAAGAAGCACATGCTTGGGAGCACTTCCCGTAATGATGAATCCGCCGATGCCGACATTGTCACCGATCTGAACCCGCATTCGGGTCGAGAGGTTGATGGCCTGTGCTGGAGTAGCGGAAGGTGTCACGGTCGGCGTTGGTGCTGGTGTGACGCCGGGAGTTGGAGTGGGTGCGATCGTGGCTGTCGCGGTCGCGGTGACTGTAGCTGTAGCTGTCGGACTAGGTGTAACACCCGGAGTCAGCGAAGGCGTCGGGCTGGGTGGAACGGTGGCAGTCGCGGTCGCAGTAGCCGTGGCGGTAGGAGTCGGACTCGGTGTAATCCCAGGGGTTAATGATGGCGTTGGACTGGGGGGCACGGTGGCTGTCGCAGTAGCCGTGGCTGTGGCTGTAGCGGTCGCCGTGGCGGTCGGACTCGGCGTGGGCGTAATACCTGGCGTTATGCTTGGTGTGGGAGTTGGCGTTCCGCCTGGGCCTGAGGGCAACGGCCAGACATATGCGCCGCGACCGCGGGTCCAGACGGAAAGAGTGGTGAAGCCGCGATCATACTGCATGTCCCAGATCATCGCGTGAGGCAGTCCGTTCTCGAAGCGCGACCAGGTGGGATTGCCGCGGTGATATCGTTCGTATAAGTACAGGCCCCAATCCGTGCCGGCGAAGACTTGTTGCGGGAATTTTGGGTTGGCAATGATCGAATCGACCGGGATGTCCGGGAGATTGCCGGTCTTGTTGTTCCAGGTGAAGGAGGCGCAGTCCGTCGTGCAGACCACCTGGAAAACGTGGCCGGGCGTGGTGGGAGTGTTGGCATTGAAGCCGCCCACCGCCGCGTAACCAATGGGCGCGGTCGTGGTTGTCGGATCGAAGACGACGTCGAGGATCGGGCGATTGGGCAGAACGGTATTACCGCCGGTCACGTTCACCCAGGTAGATTGGTTCGAGCCGGTTCCCAGGCCGCGGCCGATTTGCACGTTGCCGTCGTTGGTCCCCACGATCACGGTCGATTGCAGGGCCTGCGAAATGGCGAGTTGATTGATGAAGGAGCGATTGCCGAGCGTTTGCTTGGTCAGGTTTGCCGGGCTGTTTACGTACCAGGTCACCGTGTTGGCGGCGCCCGTGATTGTTTCCCAAACTCTCACGGTGCCAGCAACCAGATGGCCGCAGCCGGTGGCCGGGCCCGCTGGTCCGCAATCGTTACCCGGCGTATTCGGATCGCCCTTGAAAATTTCGTAGGGCAGAATGAATGACTGGGTATCGCCGGTCCAGCCGCCGGTGAGATCGCTCCAGCTCGCGCCGGAAGCGGTGCAATTGTTGATGCAGCGATTGAGGTGACCGCTGTTGTTTCCCTGCCAGAAGCGCGGGCTTGTTCCGGTGCCGACCGGGTCGATCCGGCCATAGAATCCATCGCCGCCTTTGCCCATCTGCCATTGCACAGGTCCCGTCGGACTGCCGGAAAACGTGACCGACATGGCGCCGTTATCCTGGGCGCCACCATTGGCCTGCGGTGCCGCCGAAGTGGCGAAGTTACCGCTGATATCGCCGGAGTAGAATTCGATCGTGTTCAGGCCGGTGTCCATGTTGAACCACGTCGGATCGACCGTCAGGCTGGCGAGATTGGCGTTGGTGGTGCCGTGGACGCCGCCGTCGTTGCCTGCCAGCAGGATGCTGGAAGAACCGGGAACGAACGCCAGCGCGTGCTGATCCACGTGCACGATATTCCCGCCGCTGTAACCGCAAGAGGTATCGTTCCAGGTGGCGTTGCCGTTTTGCCAGAACCAGACATCGAAGGTGTTGAAGAAGACGCGGTCCGGATTATTCGGATCCACGGCGATGGCCTGGTCGTACCAATTCTGCGGGTAGTCGCCCGCGCCGCCGCTGCAGTTAAGGAGCGAGGCGCCGGGCGAGCCGGTGATCTGAGTCCAGGTGGCGCCGCCGTCGGTGGTGCGAAAGGCGCCGAGCTGGCAGCCGTTGGCGTTGCCGCAGCCGCTATTCGGATTGGGCGTGATGGACTGGACCTGCGCATACATGTAGTTCGAGTTGCTCGGCGCGACGGCGATGTCGACCCGGCCAAGCTGATTGCCGGTAGTCGCGTTGACGTAGGCCGTGCCGCTGGTCGCATTGGTTCCGGTCCACCCATTGGCGTTCGTGGAAATCGGAACGAAATCTGCCGGGCAACCGCTCGCCGGCATCGTTCCCTCGTAAATCCCGTTCGCGCCGTTCTGATTGAGATTGGATTGCACGGTGGTGGCAAAGCCGCGCACGCCGACTGCGGCAATGATGCGTGTGCTCGCGCCGGTATTGATGAGAGCGAGGCCGGTAATGTCCTGACGCATCGTGCTGAAACTGTTGGTGGTGCACGGCCCGGTCCAGTTAGTGCCGCCATCGTAGGAGAAGTAGAGGCCGGTCTTCGTGCCGGCCACGACATTGTTGCTGTTGCGCGGATCGACGCGCACTTTGCCGACTGCCTGGTATTGCGGGAACTGGCCCGGGCGGCAGCGGCAAGGCTGGCCCAAAAACGCTGCCTCCCTGCAGCGTCCAGGTGGCGCCGGCGTCGGTCGATTTGAGAACGCCCTGGCTGCCCATGGAGAAAGAGCCGTAGTTCAGATCGCCGGTTCCAGCGTAGATCGTGTTGTGATTGTTCGGATCGATGGTGACGGTGTCGATGCTGATGGTGGCGAGCAGCGGATCGTCGGTGACCGCGGTCCACGACGTCGTGCTGCTGCAGCAGTTCGTGGTTTTCCAGACGCCGCCGCCGACCGTTGCCAGATAGGCGACGTTGGTCGTCGCCGGATCGATCGCGATGTCGTTCACCCGGCCCTCGGTCAATTGATAATTAAAACAGCCGGAGCAGCCGGTCATGCGCAGGGGTTGGGGGCCGAGCGCGGTGAAGCTGTTAGGGGAAAGCGTCACCGCCGGATTGTTCTGATTCGCGGGCAAGCCTGAGGGGATGCTGCGCGCGACGCGGGCGTCCTGGGCGGCGGCCTGTCGCACCCACTCCGGGTCGAAACGGCCCGTCGGGTAGGTCAACCGATTGTGCCAGTCGAGTTCCAAATCGTCGAGTTCATCCACTTCGCCGCCGGGAACCGGCATATAGTGCTCCCGACGATCTTTATCGCCGCGCTCATTCCGGTCGTCCGGATCGCCCTCGGGGCCGGCTAAGTGTCGCCCTATCCCCGTGAAGCTGTACATCGCCAGCAGCACACCGGTGGAACACAGGACAAGGGCGAAAAGAACGCGTGGAGCGAAGCGGCCAGATCTGGAAATGCGTTTTCTTTTCATGAAATGCGCTCGTTCATGTCCCCGTGCAGACCCCGCCGCGAATTCCCATTGGGTTCGGCCGAAGAGCCGTGAATGGGAAGTTACTCTTCGTCACCGGAATCATCGGGCGCCGGCGTCGCAACGACCAGACCGGCCAGAAGAAAAGTCAGGGCGGCCGAGAATAAGCAAAAACGACAGAAGGCATGGAGGACGAACACTTGCACGTAGAGGAACCACAACGTCGCGGCGAACATTGTCCAGACGGTTACGGTGAACCATTTCCACGCCCGTTGGTGGCCGAAGCCGGAGAAGACGGCGAAAGTGAAGGCTGCGAAATAACCCAAGGCGCCTAAAGCCGCCACGGGGATCCCAGCGATTCTCGCGTACGAGCTGCCGAGCACCTCGAAGCAACCGGTGGATTGGCCACACGCCGCCGTCTCGCCCGTCAGCGCGATTACAGTGAGATAAGTCGCGTCGGCCAGTCCCGCCAACGCGATCAGGGCCGCGATCGTGTTGAGAACGGCTCGCACGTTTATTCCCTCGCCCTCGGTCTGTCTTTTTGCGTTGTTTTTCATCGGAAGAATATCAAGGAAGGCGTCTCGTCAAAATCCGAGCGGAGAGCTTGCCGGTGGGCGCTCACACTTCCTAAGCTCTTGTTTAGCATGGCTGAAAAGACGACGATAGCGGAATGATTGCCAGAACTTTCGCTCTGTTTTGTTTCCTGCTCGGGAGCTTCACCCTCGCTTTGAGCGAGAAGGCTGAGGCGGCTTCGACCGCGCCCGGAACGTACCGAAACTGGGACGGAGACCTCGATGAGGTGACAATTGTTCAGCCGTTTCGTCTCGATGCCTACAACGACATTGCCGTCGAGTCTTTCGACATCACCGGCGTGCCCCTGCCGAATCCGAAGGAGAACACATTTGCGGCCGTGCAAGGCGCTCTTCGCTCGCTCAAGCCCGCCTTCCTCGAAGGATTTCAACAGAACCTGCGTCGAAAACCTGGCGCGGCCAACACGGCGCGGGGCAAGGGAGAGACGCTGGTGATCATCGCGCGTGTGATCAAAGCCGATCCTGGCTCACAGGCGGCGCGTTACTGGGGCTTCGGCGCAGGGGCGGTAAAGGTCGCGCTGATGGGAGAGATCATTGATGCCCGTTCCCGGAAGGTTTTGATCAGGTTCAAGCAGGAACGAAGGGCTGGATTTGGAATGTTCGGCGGCGGCTACGGCGCCCTCTTTGACCGGACCGCGCGTCAAATCGGAGGCGATATTGCCGAACTGCTGAACGCGTTTTGATTTACGGCGTTTGGGCGTTCTTGAAAAGGGCTGCGGGTCGGTTAACATGACGCCCGCAAAGTCGGGGGTATAGCTCAGTTGGTAGAGCGCGTCGTTCGCAATGACGAGGCCTGGGGTTCGAATCCCCATACCTCCACCATTCTTTGGGATGGCGGCCGTTTCCGGCGTGGAACGAATTGATCGGGTCGCGAAGTGGTCCCCCGGACCCCGCCCCCAATTAGGGTGCGCCGCGGTCGTAGACTTCCACCACGCCAACACCGGTTCCGTTGTTCGATCCAGCGAGCAGCGCGGTGTAAAGACCGGGAGGAAGCGTGATGGCCACGCCCGACTCTAGCGGGTCTGTTAGTGCGAGTCCCGCGGAGGTCAACTCCACAGCATAGGCGGCGTTATCCTGCCAGTTGTTGTCCGCAATTAGAAGCGCTCCGTTGCTGTCGCGCGCCTCGAGTGTTGGATCGGGCAGAGCGTTTGTGACGCCGAGAGCAGTCAGGCTCGGCCCAATCCCTCGCACGACGATCCGGGCGTTGCCGTTGTGATTGCCCAGAATGAAACCCGCAATCACGAGATCATTCCCCGTGCCGACAAAAGCCCGGGTGCTGAGGTTGGCCAGCCTTGCCGGCACGGCCTGACTCAGGTCGTACACTTCAATCAGGGCAATACCCGATGTGCTGTTCTTTCCTCTCACTACCGCGGTATACGCGCCTGGATTCAAGGTCACATCGATGGCTGACTCGAGAGCGTTCGCTGGCGCTATGCCAGTGGCGATAATCGCGGCTTCCTGAGCAGGGTCGTCTCGCCAGTTGTCATTGGTGATCGGCGGGAGCCCATCTGAACGATGCAATTCCAGCGTTGGGTCAGCCAGAACATTAGGAATTCCGGATTGCGCCAGGGAAGGTCCGATGGCTCGGAGCAGCACATGTTTGGGAGCACTGCCGGTGATGATGAACCCGCCGATGCCGACGTTGTCCCCTGTCTGAACTCGCATCCGCGTTGAGAGATTGACCGTCTGAGCCGGATTGGGAATTGGTGAAGCTCCGGGTGTGGCGGTCGGCGTTGGCGTCGGCCCTACCACCTCAAATAGCGTCATCATTCCGTCATCCTCATGTTCCAGGATGTGGCAGTGGAGCATGTAGATGCCGACGTGATCCGTGAACTTCAGCTTCAGCTCCAGCGTCTCGCCCGGCCCGACTGTCCAGGTCTCCTTCATCGTTTCGTACGGATAACAGGGCCCTCCGTCGCGGCTGATGCACTGCTGATCGACGTCATGGATGTGAACCATGTGGGTCGATCCCGGTCGGATTGGTGAAAACCCACTTCTCGGTCGTGCCCAGGACTGGGCTGGGCGTCGATCCGGTTCGGATCGAATTCCAGGCCGTTGATCGTCCAATGGTTCGAAGTGAAATCGAAGCTGAAGTTCCGCGTCACGGTGGGCTGCCGATATCAGGCAGCGGACGCAGGGTCGATGGGATCGAGCTTGTGTCGATGAATGCTGGTTGACCCGGAACTTCAGCAGCGGGACCATCTGGTAGGCATCCATCAGATAGATGTCCTGTCCGAATTTTCCGGCGAAATCGACCACCACGTCCAGGCGTTCCGCCGGTCCCACGTCCATCGCTGTCCGCGCCACCGGTGCCGGCAGCAGGCCGCTCTCCGTCCCGATCTGGGTAAAGGCTCGCCAGTGCTGAGGGTAAAAATATAGATGCGGGCGTTGGCGCCGTTGAGAATGCGGAGCCGATACTTGCGGTCGGCCACGTCCAGATACGGCTGGTAAACGCCGTTGACCAAGACCTTGTCGCCGACGACACCCGAGGGATCGTAGAAATATTGCAGCTGGTTGTCTTCGTCGAATTGCCGATCGGCGATCAGCAGCGGAAGCTCATACGCCCCGGAAGGAAGCGTCGACGGATCCGCCGGATCATCGACGATGAAGAGACCCGTGCAGCCCCATCCAGACATTCATCCCGGTCTCGCCCATGCGGTGATCGTGATACAACTGCATCGTGCCCCGCTCGTTCTCGCCATTCTCGGTCCCGTCGTAGGTGTAGGTCCGCGATTGACCCGGCTCGAAGAGGAAACTGCTGCCGGCAGCCTGGCCATCATCTACCGAAGCCGAATGGGCTCCCGTGGTGATGCACGGTCTTCCCGCCAGCGAGGAGCAGGGAGATTATTGGTGAAAGTCATGCGCGTGGTCTGCCCGGTCGGGCGCGAATCGTCAGGCCGGGATACGTCCCTCCGATAGGTCCACATGTAGGTGCATGGCCCATCGAGGATCGAGCACGCATGCTTCGGCAATGCTGATCGGGATTTCCGCAGCAGTGCTCGTGGGCGGGAAGAGCAACGGATGTGATGAAAAAGGCGCCGGTGTCGGAGTTGGCGTGGCGTCGGTGAGGGAGTCGGCGTTGGCGTTGGCGTCGGCGTGGGAACTGGCGTCGGTGTTGGCGTGGGTGTTGGCGTCGCGGCTGGAGTTGAAGTCGCGGTTGCAGTTGCCGTCGCGGTCGCTGTCGGGGCGGCCGTCGAAGTTGGAGTCGCAGTGGGAACTGGGGTCGCGGTCGACGCTGGTGTCGCGGTGGCGCAGTGGCGGTGGCGGTGGCAGTCGCGGTCGCGGTCGCGGTTGGGATTGGGGACGGAGTCGGAGTCGGAGTCGGAGTCGCCGCGGGCGATAGCGTTGCTGTGGGAGTTGGGGTCGCTGTCGAAGCCGGGGTGGGTGTTGCCTGCACAACGGTCACCGTGCCCGTCATCATCGACCCGTGGACTCTGCAATAATAAGGAAAAGTTCCTACGGTGTTGAACGTTACCTGAAAAGAGAACCCGCTGGTGTGTGTGCCCGAATCAAATATGCCGTTCGGATTCCCGGGATTACCGGACGTCACGCTGTGGTTATTGCCGGCCCAGGTCCAATTGACGATGTCGCCGGGGTGGATGGTGACCTCGCTCGGCTCGTAGCTGAAGACGGTTTGCCCCACGATCACATTCGTTGTCGCCGCGGGAGCGAGAGCCGGGAGCAAGATCAGAAATGCGAGAAGCAGTCGGAAATTCACTTTGAAGATTCTCGCAGCGCGTATTGGGCGGCAGGCTATCACGGAAACGTGCGACCGCAATTGATCTGGGACGAACGGCCGCGGTTTTGGGACGAAAAGGAGTCCGCGACACCAGCGGCGCGCGACGAGGTAGCGGTTGCGGACGGCGCAGCGCGGTGTCCTACCAGCGACTACGGCGGGCTGCCGCGGTCGTAGACTTCAACAAGGCCCACGCCGGTGCCGTTGTTCAATCCCGCCAACAGCGCGGTGTAGAGACCCGGCGGAAGTGTCCTTGCGATGCCAGACTCGAGGTCGCTTCCGGCGCGAGACCGGCCGCGGTCAACTCCGCGGCTTGAGCGGGATCATCCTGCCAGTCGTTATTCGCGAAGAGGAGCGCTCCATTACTGTCGCGCAGTTCCAGCGTTGGATTGGCCAGCGCGCCAGGCAACCCCAAAGCCGTCAGGCTGGGCCCGATACCGCGCGCGATGATCCTGTCATTGCCGCTGTTGCCGCCCAGGATGAAACCCGCGATGACGATGTCGCTCGCCGGTGCTGACAAAGGCCCGGGTGCTGATGTTGGCCAGCTTCGCCGGAACGGTCGGGCTCAGATCATACACTTCAATCAATGCGACCCCGGAGGTGTTATTGTTGCCTCTCACGATCGCCGTATAGGCTCCGGGATTTAGGGTGGCGTCAATCGCCGCTTCGAGATCATTGCTCGGCGGGATGCCGGTGGCGATGATCGCTGCTTCCTGGCTCGGATCGTCTCTCCAGTTGTTATTGGTGATCGTGGCAAAGCCGCCGGGCCCGTGCAGCTCCATTACCGGATCGGCCAGCACATCGGGAACGCCGAGCTGGGCGAGGGAAGGTCCGATGGCGCGGAGTAGCACATGCTTGGGAGCGCTTCCCGTGATGATGAACCCGCCGATGCCGACATTGTCTCCTGTTTGAACCCGCATCCGGGTCGAGAGATTGACGGCCTGCGACGGAGTAGCGGACGGCGTTACGGTCGGCGTGGGTGCTGGAGTAATGCCGGGGGTTGGCGTGGGTGCGATCGTCGCCGTCGCGGTAGCCGTTGGCAGTTGCGGTCGCTGAAGGGGTAGGCGTCTGCGGCGGTGGGGTCAAGCTGTGGGGTCGCGGCTTGGTGTAGCTGTTGGCGTGGCCGTAGGAGTGACTGTCGGCGTAGCCGTTGGGCGTTGCGCTTGGAGTAGCCGTCGGCGTTGGCGTGGGCCCTCCGGTCTGGTAGGCGACGTAGATGGCGTTCCCACCGCCAGTGAATTGCACTCCAAACGCCACGTCGCCGCCGTTGTTGAGGCTTACCCCGCCCATGAGAAACGCGACCACCTGCGGGCCGACATCGGTCATCAGGGTGTCGTTGACTCCGGCGATTCGTTGAAAGGTGACGCCGTCGGTGACGAAGACCGAATCTCGAGGAGTCGCCTGATTGTCGTTCCCGCGGAAGGCCACCAATCCCGTGTCGTTGATGGAGGGAGCGAAGAAGTCGATGCTGGTAAAACCGGCGCCGTCGCTGACGGTCGGGAACATCGTCGTGGTCGTGCCATCGGAGACCACGATTCGGCGCGTCGAGGCAGCGGTGCTCGTCCGGGTAGTGAACGCGACCTGATCGAGGTTGTTCATTGAGATGCTGTTGTCCATCGCGAAGAAGACCGGGCCGGTGGTGCTGTCACCGGACGCGACCAGAGTGGAAGTTCCGTCGGCGTTCCAGACTCGAAGTTCTTTATAGGTCGCTGGCTGGAGGTTGATATTCGCCTGGGCCGCGAGGCGGTTGTTGTTGTTGAAAGCCGGTGCGTAGAGAAACGAATAACGGCTGTTGGGATCGCCGGACGTTTCGGTGACGTAGTTGATGAAGGCGTTAGTCGCGACGTTGTAGGTCATCGAGCGCCTGGGGGGTGTTAAATTTCACCCGCATCCCGATGAGACCGTTGTCGTTGATCTCCGGGTTGGTGTAGGAAGTGGCGCCCAGCGGTCCGTTCGTGACGCGGGTCGTCAGGCCGGAGGCGTTATCGTAAAGATACAAACCGTCATCGGCGGCGCTGGAGCTGGCAAAGCGAGGAAACGAGACCTGGTTGCTCTGGTTCACAAATGGATCGCTCAGGAGGGCGTCATTATCGTTCGCGTTGTAAACGGCCGCGCCGGTCCCGTGGCCGCCAAACCAGAGTCCCGGACTGGTCGTCAGTCCGATCGTGTTCACTTTCACGGCGACATTGCCGGCGTCGTTGAGATTCGCCGTGACGCTATTGAAGGTGGATCCATTGGGCAGGTTGAACGCCGTGCCGCCGAGTGTCGGCGCGCACTTGCAGCTGAATCTGATAAACGATCGGCAGGGAGCCGGCGGCGCCGTCACTTCGATGAGGAACGATCGTTGCGTGCTCCGTCGTTCCTGAGCCCAATAAGATGAGAGCAGGAGCGAGAAAGGCGACGGCAAGGGTAATTCTAATTTTGGCCATTGGTGGAAAGAAACGTCACGGCAGTTTCGCGGATTGAATTACGAATGCGAAGCTCGAATGTCAAAATCGCCAAGAAAGAAGGTTCAAAACGGATCGTCTGCCGATTAATATGCTTGCACAGGACCGCAGTTTTCTCTTCCCATCTACCATATGAAATCTGATCCGAGCAAGAAGACGGCGGACGCGATCATCGGGAAAAAATCGGTCGAGAATGCCGATCAGTGCCCTCGAGTAGCTGGTGTAACGCAAGTGCCGGACTCTGAAGTGGAGGGGCGCGGCACGGTCCGGAAACTGGTTCAGGACCCGTATTGCCTGGCGTATGTCTTTGCCAATCTGCCGGATGACGGTTCGAATGTCGCCATTACCTGCCCAGTCTCGGCCACACGTTCTACGCGTCGGTGACAGAGCGTTTGTAAACGCTGACGGTCAACGCTGAGTCCAGCGTTCGCTGCCAGGCGATCCTTGCTGGGACGGAATTCAGACAGGAGAGCGCTTTACTGCGTGGAAATACGGAGCCGGCCCTCTTAGTTTCGCATGCAAAATTCGCCCAAAAATGGCGTTATGGAAATTATAAGAATGGCCTGTATCCTGCTTTTCTCCACTCATCGATCTTCCAGGCGCCGGGCGCTCGGAGATCCAACAAAAAACAACCATGTGTTTATCACTTTATTTGGCGGCGCCACAGGAATTGCCTGTGATTGCCTGGGATGAAACGAAACCGGCCTTCCACGTCATTCATTTGCCCAAGAATGCGGAAGGCGTCCGTAAACATTTTCGTTCCGACTACGTTTACTATGCCGGTTCGGCTCAGGGTTGCTCCTGCGCCTTCAACTACGAGCATGAGTACGACTCCATCGTGGAGTTGAGGAATTATCTTCGTAACGCGCTCATCTGCGTGGAACAAGTTGAACTGTTCGCCTGTCAGGCCGGCGCGGAAGAGAAGAGTCGAAAACATGCCGTGATTACTTCTCCCGAAGGAATTGCGCTGCCTGAGTTTCTTTTCCGGGATGGACAGCATGTTCTGATTCGCCCGGGAAAGGACGCACAACGTGCGACCGAGGCCGAGAAATGCCTGCGCCGTGTCACGCAATTGGTCCCCGTATCCAAGAGCCGACGCACCCGTGTCATTGCCGCAAGGCCCACGACTTTGACGCCCCTTTGCGCAACGAGCTAGCCGCGTCGGACAGCCATTCGCTGCCTCAGCCAGCCGCGCCAAACGCGAGCCCCAGTCCGTAGGACACGACGGCGACGATCACACCGATCCACGTCATCTCGAGGCCCGAGGCCCACCATGAGCGAATCGTGATGAGCGATTTCACCGCGCCAACTGCGAAGTGCGCGACCAGGCTGATGCCGAAGGAAACGATCACCGCGCGAAGACCGCTCATGAAAAAGAATGGGATGATCGGGACGAAGGCGCCGATCGCCGTTGAGATGCCGGCCGAGAATGCGGACGTCCACGGATTTGGGAACCGGTGCTCCGAGAGGCCAAGCTCGCTCTGAGCCATCGCCTGCACGAATTGCTCCGGCTGAGTAGCGAGATGTTCCGCCATGCGCTGCGACTCTTCGGCGCCAAATCCCTGGAGCTGATAGAACAGCGCCATCTCTTCAATTTCCTCCTCGGGATTTTCTTCCACCTCCGCTCGCTCCCGCGAGATCTCCGCCTCGTAAACTTCCGCTTCGCTCTTCGCCGCGAGGTAGGCTCCCGCCCCCATGGAAAGAGTCGAAGCCAGCATGCCCGCCAGGCCAGAGATCAGCACATAATGCTGCTGGTTATTGGTCGCTCCAGCCACGCCTGAGACAATGCCGAAGACCGCGCCCAATCCATCATTCGCGCCATAAATCGCATCGGCCACCCAACTTCCGCCGCGCCCGTGCCAGCGCTCCCGTTTCAAGATTGCATCCAGCGCTGTCCTCGGGCTCGACGGCGAAATCATCGTGTTCAACACCCGGGCGTGCGCTTTCTCTTCAACCGCGCTCTCGCGCAGGAAATCCCGCACGTCCTCTTCCCCGGCCAAAGCACGGTCGCGCTGGTCGCGGAACTCCGCTTCATGCCGCTCTTCGGCCGCTTCCATTCGCCGGATGGCGATATCGGCGCCCGCGATCTTGTTCCACCAGCGATTAAGACGACGCCGAACAGTATTTTCGAGGACCGGCGGTTCCGCGCCGAGATCGCGAAGTTTCTGCTCCCAGCGCTGGGCGTGGCGCTCCTCGGCTTCCGCCATGCGGATCAGAATGGCTTTGCGTTTTTCGTCCTTCTCTCGCGTTGCGAGATCGCGATAGGCCTGCGCGGTTTCCACTTCCGCACGCCAGTTCCGCTGGACCACCTCGATCGTCTCCGCTGCCTGTGGCTTGTCGCTTTTCATCGGGCGCAATCCGCAGATTCAATGATGGCGGGAATGGAAGAGTCCTTTGGGCTCTTTCGCTGGGCCATGATTACAACCGCGACCGAACCGACAATCAAACCCGCGGCGATCAGCGTGCGCAACGACAAGGCCTCGTCCGCGAACAGCGCGCCCAGCAAGACGGCGACGATCGGATTCACGTAGGCGTAAGTCGCCACTTTTGCCGGGTCGCAATAACGCAGCAGCCAGGCATACGAGACGAAGCCGATTATTCCGCCGATAAAGATCAGATAAACAAATGCAACAAGTGATTGGGTGGTGATCAGCCGCGGATCGAAGTGCTGCAACTCTCCGCGGGCGATTCCGGCGATGAGCAGAAGCGTCCCGCCACAAAGCATCTGCTGGCCCGCTGCCAGGAAGGGCGACGGCGCATTTTTCGCCGTTCGGGAATACAGCGACCCTGCCGACCAGATGAGCGAGGAGCAAAGCAGAATCGTCATCCCGAGCCAGGCGTGCGGCGACTCCCAGGCGTCGAAAAGCGCGCGCCGGACCCAGGAGCAGCCGACCCCGGCAAAGCCGCCCCCCAATCCCGCCCAGGTGAGTGCGCTTGGCCGTTTCGACATGCCAAAGATCCAGCTCAACAGCGCAATGTAAATCGGAACCGTTGCGACAAGCAGGGCGGCGAGCCCTGTAGGCACATATTGCTCCGCCAGCGTGACGCCGCCGTTGCCACCAAGCAGCAGACAGGCGCCGACGATTAGCGCCGTTCGCCAATCCCCTCGTGGCGACGGGGGTGCGCCGGTCAAACGCGCTCCTGTATACATAATGATGCCGGCGAGAAAAACTCGAACCCGCCATCAGCAACGGCGGAATCGATTGGATCGCGAAAAGATCCCGAGGTAGGTCGAGCCCCAGATCAGGTAGAGCGCCGCAAAGGCGGCAAGGATCGCGATCTTTTTTGGTGGGGCAGCCACCAATCATGGTGTCATGAGGGCGAGTTTTCGCCAACGAGGTAGCTCCAAGGTCACACGTTGCCTGTCATCCCGAGCCGCGTCAGACGGCATTGACCCCGCAACTGTAATAGAAGCGTTTATCGTCGCTAGCGTGATCGACAATTGATTTGGAGTTCCTCGCCGTCTACACGGCTCGGGATGACCGCAAGAAATTACGGACGCTTCGGGGCGATCAAGCGATAGAGCAGCAGCAACAGCATCGCACCGACGATCGAGCCAATGAAGCTGGAGGTTGCACCCGGTTCGTACCAGCCAATCATTTTCCCGAGAAAGAGGCGACGAATGCGCCGGCGATACCGATCAGCATGGTAATGATGCATCCGCCGGGATCTTTGCCCGGCATCAAAAGTTTTGCAATGAAGCCGATGACGAGACCGATACACAGGATCCAAATAATTGAGTTAGCGCTGAAGTCCATAGGCGAGCGAGTCTGGCGAGCGAGCCGCGTTTGGTCAATCCTGCAAATTGACGTAGAGGCGCTCGGCGTCAGGCCCCTGCGCCTATGGCTTGCACTCGAACCAGCCGAGCTGGATCAGGCGCTTGGCCAAGCGCTTCTACAGGCAATCACCTGCGCGATTTGATGTCTTCGCTCGCCCGAATCGTTTCGAGCAGCGCGTCATCGGGCGTCGTGTCGAGATTCAGAACGGTCAACGCTGTGCCGCCCGCCTGGTTCCGGCTCAGCGACATCGTCGCGATATTCACCCCGTGGTCGCCGAGGAGCGTTCCGATCGCCCGACGATGCCGGGGCGGTCCGTGTTCTCCAGCACCAGCACGACCCCGTGCGGGCGCGCCTCCACCGGCCGGCTGTTCACATTCACAATTCGCGGGGTCGCGCCAAAAAAAGCGCCGGCCACCGAAACCGTTTTGCCTTCAGCCACGGCGGAAAGTTCCAGCAGATCGGTGTAATCGCCGGCCGCGCTCAAGCCGTGTCTCCGTGACTTTCAGTCCGAGACTTTCCGCGAAAGCCGGCGCGTTCACTTCGTTGATTTCGCTGCCGCCGGCGTGTTCCAGGAATCCCTTCAAGACCGAGCGCGTGATGGCGGTGGTATCGACCTCGTTTACTTTTCCGCTGTAATTGATGTTCAGCCGCTCGACCCGTTTCGGCGCGAGCTGCGCCAGGAAACGCCCGAGTTTTTCGCCGAAGCGCAGATGCGGGCCGACGACGGCCAGCGTTTTCGCGTCGAGATTCGGCATGTTGATCGCGTTGCGAATGGTCCCTTCGAGGAGCGCGGCGCGAATGGATTGCGCAATTTCGAGGCCGACGCTTTCCTGCGCCTCGACCGTAGACGCGCCGAGATGCGGAGTCAGAACCAGGTTCGGCGACTTCGCGCAACGGCGAATCAGCGGGAGCGGCTCCGTTTCGAAAACATCGAGAGCGGCCGCCGCCACCTGTCCCGATCGCAACGCTTCGGCCAGGGCCAGCTTCATCGAGAGACCGCCCCGCGCGCAGTTGATCACGCGCACGCCGCGTTTTGTTTTCTCCAAGCCGCGCGCGATCAAGCAGGTGGTGCGTCTCCGGCGTGAGCGGGGTGTGCAACGTAATGAAATCCGCCGCGGCCAGGAGATCGTCGAGTTCCTCGATCAGCTCGACCTGCAACGTGCGGGCGCGCGTCGCGGAGAGATAAGGATCGTAGGCGGCGACGCGCATTCCGAAGGCGATCGCGCGCCGGCTTAATTCGCTGCCGATCCGCCCCATTCCCACGATCCCGAGCGTCTTGTTGAAAAGCTCGACCCCTTCCAGATTCTTCCGGTCCCACTTTCCGCCGCGAAGCATCGCATCGGCCTGCGGAATTTTCCGGGCCACGCAAAGCAGGAGCGAGAAGGCATGTTCCGCGGTGGAAATGGTGTTGCCGCCCGGCGCGTTCATCACGATCACGCCGCGCCGGGTCGCTTCCGCCACGTCCACATTATCGATTCCCACGCCGGCGCGCCCGACGACCCGCAGCTTCGATCCCGCGTTCAACACCGCCGCCGTGATCTTGGTCTGGCTGCGCACCACGACCGCGCTGAAATCCGGGATGATTTCGACGAGCGCAGATTCGCTCAGGCCGGTCTGGGTCGAGACTTCGAGCGCGCCGTCGCGCGCCAATTCGTCCACGCCGCTTTGCGAAATGGAATCCGCGATCAGGATTTTCGGAACGGTCATGTCCGCGCCAGTGTAGCAGTCCTGCTCAATCGAGGCGATGAGCGTTTCAAATCGCCGGTCTCGGCCGCCGCCAGAAGGCGAACGATTGATAGATCAGCAGAATCAGAAAGCAGGAATAGAGCGGCAGGACCGGAAAGAGATAACGCTCATAGCCGCCAACCCACCAGGTGGCATCGAGAAGGTAAAAGGAGCACCCTCAGGAAAATCGTGGCGCCAAGAAGGATTAGCGCGGCGTTGACTGGATCGCTTGCGCGAAGCCGCCGAAAGCGCCAGGCGATCGCCAAGACGGCGACGCGATCCTGCCACGGACAGACCGATAACAAGAAAGCGATGGTAGTTGCCGATAAAGTTTTCCAGCGCGGCCGAAATCCCCAAGCTTCCGGCCCGGTCGCGACTGGGGCCGCGGTGGGTCATCTCATCATAAAGCGCACGTTGCGGTTCGGTCAGGATGTCGTCATCCCGACCTTCGAACATATGGTATCGAAGCAAAAATAAAGCAGCGATTCGCGGAAAAGATTGCGGCATGTGGTGAAGGCTGGCGAGGCCCCGGGATCGAGAAACGTGGAAAGCACAAAGCGACACGGAATCCGGCCTTCATCGCAGGCGCGATTGATCTCACCGGCCACATTTCGGTAGAAGCGGTCCGGCGTCGCAGCGCTCTTGTGGACGTCCTGCATGCTGGCTGTGCTGCGCAAGGCCCACAACAACCAGGGTGTGCCAATTTCATGAAGGCCGAGGGCCTCGAAAAGTTCGGAACTTGCCAATTACGTCCTAGCTCACCTTCGAGTTGTGGTTTGAGCTGGGCAAAGGCAGGACTAACGCTGTAGGCCTTCTCAAGAGCATCGGTGGAAACAGCGACAAAGCGGTGCTCGCGGACGGGCTTGATCCGAAGCAATGCTTTATAGGCGGCCCTGAAACTGGACGCGTTGAACTCAGATTTAGAGAAGCTGTGAAAGGCCCGGTAATTGGCGGCGTTGATCGCCACGTTTAGGAGAAGCAGCGTTCCAAGCATCACGCTCATCGGTTTCAGCCAATAGCGCACCGCCGGTTTCCACGAACCAGCTCATTGACCTCTGCCGAATGAACGCGGCGACAAGAAACACGGCAATCAACGGAGGAATGAGGACACTTTCTTCCCGCGTATTCCAAAGCGCGAGCGAGAGCTAGTCCTGTCCACATTGCGTGGATCGGTTTCGCCGTGAGGAGAGTCAAAAGGAGACCTCCGAGAACCAGGGGCAGCAGAGCGGCATAATAAGTATCAGCCATGGTGTGGTTGTTGAGCTGGAAACTGCCTGGGTGCAGGACCATGGCGGCGAAGCTTGCCAGGCAAACCAGTCGGGGCACACCGGCTTTGCGGAAGCCCGCAATCAACGCCAGGTATCCAGTTATTTGCATGAGCTCGATCCCTGTCCGCAGTGGAATTTCGCAGAGGTGAAGCAAGCCGACGAACAACGGGTAGGCCGGCGGTCGAACGAAAGCGGTCCAACTATATTCGGATCCCCAATACCAATGCTTAGCGGAATTTAAGAACCAAAGCGCATCGAACTCGGTCGCGCTTCCGTAGATCTCTTCCGCGCGGACCAGCCAAAGCTTGAAGGCGACGAGAAGCAGAAGGCCGAGCACCAGGCGATGCCGGCGGAAAAACTCTTGGGCGAAGGAGATTTTAGCCAAGGGATTCACTGGCAGATTCGATAAAGCGCGCATCGCCGTTCTCAATCAGGACGGATTCGATCCGCCTTCATGAGAATAGCGGGTGAAGGGAATCGAACCCTCGTGTCCAGCTTGGGAAGCTGGCGTTCTACCATTGAACTACACCCGCGTGAATTCGATTTGAGATTGTGGATTGCGGAAGTCAGGATGTTGCAAGGACGGGCGGTTACTGCCAGGAAATGACGTCGTCTTTGTTCGTTCCGGCGTTCTTGTCGGACGGGCGTGGTTGAAGTGCTTTGCGACAGAGCGTCTTTTCCGAGTGACCACGCGATGACGCAGCTTCGGAGAGCGGGCGCGGCCCCCGCGTTCTGCGAATAGGGATTGCTGACTTGATTATCGTAGTCGGTGTCGATGCGAACCAGGTACGGTTTTCCCCAGGGATCGAAGTATTGACCCGCGGTGCCGAAGCGGAACTAATGCCGGCGCGGGGATTGTTTGCGTCTTTCGCGTCCGGCGGTGAGAGAAAGACGATTTCTCGCGGATTTTGGATGGCGTTGACGGAGCGAAGTTCATTGAACAACTGTGCGTTCGTCGTGGTTGCTCCGTAGGTCGTGTCGGCGGGAGGTCGCCGGAGTGAGAGGATACTTCCGTACTCGGCGTAGTAGGCGGTCACTGGCGGTGACGATTTGGACCAGGTCAGTACCTGGCTTGCGCTTTCCTGGCCTGGTTCTGGACGCCTTGAAAGGCGGGAAAGGCGAGACCGATCAGGACCGCGATGATCGCGATGACGACGAGAAGCTCGATAAGGGTGAAGGCGGCCACACTCGGACGGGAAGAACATCCTGGTAGGGCGAGACTCTGTCGAGCCGATCGGTGCCGCGCGTAATCTGGTGCGGCTCGACAGAGTCTCGCCCTACCAAAGGCGAAGGCGTCGCGCAGATTCATTTCCATTTCCGCATTTGCTCGGGGAAGGGGCATTGCGCGCAATCGGAATTATCCTGCAAACAGAAATCTTCGTAGATCTGAAGCAATCCTTGCTGGTGCGCGATGGTTCTCAGTGAAGCGCGAATGCCGTCGGGTCGCCTCCAAAGAGCCGGGCGGCTCCGGTCTCGAGTCGACGGTTGGTAAGGCGCGCGGGCAATTTCTCGTAGGCGGTCCAGATATCGGCGCCTTCCGCGAGAAAGAAGGGCAGGAGCACATTCGCCAGGATGTCGGCAATTCGCGATTGGCCCACGAGCGCCATCTCTTTTTCGGCTGGGTCAGAGGCGAGGGTGTAATGAAAATTCCAAAACGGATGGCGAAGTCCGAGGAAAAAGCTTTCGGCGTTTTCGCGTTCTTCTTCGTGAGTGATTTCGTGAAGCGAGCGCCAGGCGTCGACGAGGGTGGCGAGCGCGCCGAGCCGGCGCTGGGGATGATTCAGAGGACGAGTGCCGCTCAGCCGCCAGAGCTTTGCTGGCAGGACCAGCCGCTGCATTTCGTCGCGATGCGGCCACCAGCGGTCCCAAAGTTTTCTCACATAACCGCGCGTCTTGTCCGGATAGACGGCCAGGTCCGGCGCCTCGAGAAACCCCGCCACTCCGAAAAGGATCGCCTCGGCGTCGTCGTTTCGGGTTGCGCAGGAAGTTGAGCGGCAACCGTTGCGCGAGAAGCGTAAAGGCCAGCTTGTTTTCCTTGTAACCCAGCGCCGCGGCGATCTCCTGGAAGAGCGCTTCGTCGCGCCCGTGATTCTCCACGATGTTTTTGATCCGCGCGGCTTTGCGTTGCAGGCGAAATTGCGACGCGGCGGCGAGGATGCAGCAAAGCCGTTCTTCCGGCAAATCAGAGAGCGGCGCCTGACAACGGCCCGGTCGGGCCAGCGGGACATTGGCGGAGAAAGAGTCCGGCAAGGTCCGCTGGATCGACTCGCACCTGCGGCACATTGCGATGCGATTTCGTGCGGGTGAAAAACGTGCGATCGCTTTGATGAACGAAAGACGTGCAGGACGGCGTCGTCGAAGGCCGGGTTGGTGGCGTGTCCGTGTGTTTCCCAGCTTCGATCCGCCAGGTCGAACTCAATTGGGCCGCGGACCGGGTCGCCGCCATTGATCCGGACGACGGCGTCGGAGAAATCTGGTCCGGCGGCGCGATTCCAGGTGCCGAATTGGACGACCTCAATGTCATCGCCGGAGACGGAACGGAACTGCCTGCCGAAGTCGCCGGCGAACCAGCGCGCCTGTAATTCCAATTCGCTGGGCGTGCGTTGCGGCGGAAAAAGCGCGCGCTCGTGGACACGCGCGAAATCGCGCGACTCGGCATAACGATCGGCCAGCAGCATGGGGGGAGGGGGACCGGCCAAGTGTTGGAGTTTTGCCGCGTTTTGGCGACAAAAAAATGAGCGAAGGATGTGGCCCAGGGACTGTCGCCTCTCCGCTGTCATCCCGAGCCGCGCGGACGGCGAGGGACCCCGCAGGCGGTCTTTCGCTTCCGCGCAAATGATGGCGTGTGCGTCAGGTTAAGCCTGCCAATTTATTTCGAAAACGCGAGTGTAGGTGACAGTCATCCTGAGCGGAGCGGAGTCGAAGGACCCCGTCGCCCGTTCTTCCGCGGGGTCCCTCGACTGCGCTCGGGATGACAACTACTACTAAACGTGCCCGACAGGTTCCGGCGCCAACGGCTCGGCTGGCACGGTCGCTGGCGAACTCAGCCGCTCGCGCAAGTATTCCGCGATTTGCTCGACGAGCGCGCCGCGTGACCGCGTGAACATGAAGGAATACTTCGGTCCGCGACCGGCTGACGGGAAAATGACCAGATTCTCGGAGAGAAACTGCGGCTCGTGCACAATGGTCGAGCCCTCCAGGTCGATCGTCTGGCCAAAGCCGCGTCCGGTTTTTTTTGCGACGAAAACAATCTTATGCGGCTCTTCGTTCGTGGCGACGAGCGCGCCGAAAAGATTCGCCGGGATCCGCCGGCCCCGCCCGCTAATGCAGGGAACCGCCCAGGCGATTGTTTCTCCGAGAACATTCTGCTTGCTGAAGATCGGCGCCAATCGTGCCGGGAGCGCCATCGGCAGGGTAGAGGGTCTTCGTAGGTCGGCCGGGCCGTTCAACTTGGTCAGGGCCAGCCAGATTTTCGCTTTCATCGAGCGGAGAATCTTCGGGGCGAAGTAAAGGAATGCGACGATGGCGAGTGCGAAAAGCGAGATCGCCAGGACCGGGTTGTAATGGATGAGGGCGAGTCCGCCGAAGACGGCTACATCTTCGGCCACGCTAAGCCCGATATTCGAGAATGGCTCCGGTGAGCTGTTCGCCATCAGGCGCGACGAGGCCTTTGCCGTATGGGTTACCAGACTGGTGCCGCCGGCCAACAGCACCAGCAGCACATCGAAGGTGGGAGTGGAATGGCCGAGCACTTGAATGGCCAGCAGCGCGCCGCCGATCGGCCGGATGACCGTGTGAACAGCGTCCCAGGCCGAATCGACCCAAGGGATTTTGTCGGCGAAGAATTCGAGGAAGTAGAGGACGCCTGCGACCGCTATGATCCACGGGTGACCGAGGGCTTCGAGCGAATGGTAATTCGGCGAGAGAACGATCCAGTGCAGGTTGATGGCCAGGCCGGTGACGAAGACGGTGAGATAAAGATTGATCCCGGCGAGACAGGCCAGGCCGAGCGCTACGCTCAAAAGGTTGAATCTTTCCACGCCGAAATATCAAACGCGCCCCGGGATTGTCATGCGGTTTTGCCGGAGCGACGTCTCTTCGTAATCGTGCTCGTGCTCCCGCTCGTGTCTAAAAACGAAGATCGATCACGAGCACGGGCAGGAGCACAAGCGCGAGTGAACTGTTCAGAGTGTTTGCGCGCGAGCTATCCCGCTGATATTCCAAGCCATGCTCGACATCCGACTCATTCGTGAACAGCCCGACTTGGTGAAGGGCCGGCTCGCTACTCGCGGGGGAGCCGAAAATGTCGCCACGATTGACGAGGTACTGCGCGTAGACGCGGAACGTCGCAAGGCGGAAACGGCGTTGCAGCAATTGAACGCGGACCGGAAACGGTTGAGTAAAGAAATTGGCGGCAAGCGCTCGCGGGGCGAGTCGTCCGACGAACTCGAGACGCAGGTGCGGGAGATTGGAGATCAAATTTCCTTGCTGAATCAGCAAACGTCCGCTGCCGACGAGCAACAGAAAACATTACTCCTCGGCCTTCCCAATTTGCCGCATTCAAATGCTCCGATCGGAAACGACGCGAGCGCAAATCCAGTGGTGCGCACCTGGGGTGAAAAGGCCGAGCCGAGCGGGCCGGTGTTGGATCATGTCGCTCTCGGAACAAAGTTAGGACTGTTCGATCTGGAGCGCGCTGCGAAACTAAGCGGCAGCGGATTCATTTGTTTCACCGGTGCGGGCGCGAGATTGGAGAGGGCGCTGATAAATCTCATGCTCGATCTGCACACCCGTGAACACGGTTATCTCGAAATGAGTCCGCCGTTTTTGGTGCGCCGCGAATGCATGGTCGGCACGACGCAATTGCCGAAGTTCGAGGAGGACATGTACGGCCTCGAAAACAATCAGCTTTTCCTCGCGCCGACGGCGGAGGTTCCCGTGACGAATTTTCATCGCGAAGAGATCCTGGCGGCATCGGAGCTGCCGAAGAAGTTTGTTGCCTATACGCCCTGCTTTCGCCGTGAGGCCGGTTCGGCCGGCCGCGAAACGCGGGGAATCATTCGGGTGCATCAGTTCGATAAGGTCGAGATGGTGAAAATCACTACGCCGGAGAGTTCATACGCCGAACATGAATCGATGACGGCAAATGCCGAGCGCGTCCTCCAGCTGCTCGAGCTGCCTTATCGCGTAATCGAGCTTTGCACGGGGGACATGGGATTTCGCCGCGGCGAAGGCATACGACATCGAGGTCTGGTCGCCGGGCCAGCAGGCTTATCTCGAAGTGTCGAGTTGCTCCAACTGCGAAGATTTTCAGGCCCGCCGGATGAATCTGCGGTTCAAGGATGCGGAGGGGAAGAACCGCTTTTGCCATACGTTGAATGGTTCCGGCCTGGCGTTGCCCAGAGTGTTTGCGGCGTTGATCGAGACGTGCCAGCAGCAGGATGGATCGATTCGGATTCCCGAAAAGTTGCAGCCATACTTTGGCGCGGCCGAGATTCGTTGACCTCCTGCTCTTGATCTTCTGGGATCGCGCTAGAGAGCCGATCGATCCGACGGAGGATCAAGAGCAGGAGGTGGCAGAGCCTTCCGCCGCTACGGCGCGCTCCGAAAAAGATCGAGCTGACCGGGGTCGGCCGAGGCGGTTTCCTCGGGCGGAGGGAAGCGAAAGGTCGAAGCCGAGGCGATTAGCGAGGCGTTGACAGGTCTCGGGCGCGAAACCTTCGAAATGGTTGTTCACGAAGGTCCAGACATTCCGCGTATCGGCCAGATGCCGCTCGATCTTGAGCGCCCAGCTCTCTAGCGCTGCTTCCCGTTTCCAAAGGAGCTTGCCGTAACTGTGGACGCGTCCGCCGTCGCGATCGTATTTCGTGGCATAATCGCCCAGGAGGCGCAGGTAAAGGAAGTCGGCCGTGCGCGGAAGGAATTCGAACGGAGCTAGATTGCGTTCGTTTAGGGGACTGGTGTCGGCCCAAACCCAGCAAATACGGTGTTTCTCAAGCAGGCGAATAACCGGCGGACGATGCCAGCCCGGGTGGCGAAACTCGATCGCGAAGCGAAAGTCGTGTGGAAGCTGCCTCCAGAAATTGCCGCAAGACTGGTCGGCCTTCCTTGGGCGCGAGGGAGGGAGGCAATTGGATCAGGATGACCCGGAGCTTGGACTCGAGCGGTTCGATGGCGCGGAGAAAATCCTTGAGCTGGGCGCCGCAATCGCGGAGCCGCCGGCCGTGTGTGATTTCCCCGGGCAGCTTGCAAGCGAAACGAAAGGCGGCCGGCGTATTTTCCACCCAGCGCTGTACCGTCGATTCCACGGGAGGGCTGTAGAAGGTAGAGTCGATCTCAACGGCGGGGAAATAATGCGAATAGAACTCGAGCCAGCGGTCTTGGGGCAATTCCGCCGGATAAAAGCTGCCCCGCCATTCCTCGAAGCTCCAGGCGCAAGTGCCGAGCCTGATTTTTTGCTGTGCCGAGAGATTCAATGGACCTTTCGCAGAATAATCGCACGCCACCCCCTGAAAAGCTGTCCCACCTTCGTTGAGCTACGGCGCGGCAGGCTCGGAGCCTGGGATTCGGGGCCCCGGAACGGCCATTTGTTTGCCCCGGCCAACTTGACTGGGCGGGTAAGGTAGCTACCCTGCGCAACGCGATGAAATATTCCCTTCGCCTGCTTATTTTGCCTCTCCTGATGTGGTGCACCCTGCCCGGGTCCACCTTTGCCTCCGTGATCTTTAAGCCCGGCGAAAAAGCCAAATACCAGACCCCGGGTGAGGAGGAAATGAGCGGCAACGCACAGCAGCTCTTCTCGAAGGCGCAGGAGGAGGAGAAGACTGGAGATTTTAAGGGGGCGATCAAGGCCTACCGCACTCTGGTGCGACGGCATCCCAATGACACCCTCGCTGCCGGCGCACTTTATCGGATGGCCCAGTTGCACGAGCAAATCCACCAGCCTCTCAAGGCGGCGCAGGCCTATGCGATCCTCGTGGAAAGATTCCCGAAGAGCGAACGCTTCGATGAATCCATTGAGAGTCTCTTTCGAATCGGCGAGATGTACCTGGCCGGGAAAAAGGTGAAGATATTGGGCATTCCTTTCAAGGCGTCGATGGAGGAGGCCGCGAATATTTTCATGGCCATCATTCGGACCTCACCCTTCGGAAAATACACGGCGCGAGCGACCTTCGACCTGGGCCGAGCCCGCGAAAAACAGGGATCGAACGACGCTGCCATCGCGGCTTATCAATCAGTCGTGGAAAAATTCCCGAATGATCCGGTCGCGATCGATGCGCAATACCAAATCGGGTACATCTGGACGCAGACGACGCGTTCCGGAAGCTACGACCCGGCGGCCGCAGCCAAAGCCAAGACCGGTTTCCAGGACTTCCTCTATCGCTATCCCAACAGCGAAAAGTCGGCGCAAGCCAAGGAAAACTTGAAGCGGATGGAGACCCAACAGAGCAGCACCGCTTTCGAGATCGCCAGATTTTACGATAAGCAAAAACATTATCGCGCGGCCGCGATCTATTATAACGACGTTATCCGCCAACAACCCGGATCTCAGGAGGGCGATCGCGCGAAAAAAAGAATTTCCGAACTGCGCGCTAAGCTGGGCGACGCCGCCCTTCAACCACCCGCCGTGACCGCCGCCGCGGCCGACAAGAAGAATCGGAAGACGGAGAAATCGTCCACGTCTCGCTCCGAGGCCGAGATACATAATGAGGCGCCGCTGCCTCCGCCAGATACCGACGTATCCTTGCCCCCACCTGCCTCGCTCCTGCCCGATACCACGACTGCGCCGCCGCCAACGGAGAGCGAAGCGCTACCGGCACCGGCGCCTGAGGCTACCCCGGAAGCAGCCGCCACCCCGGAGTAGTGAAAGCGCTCTCCACTTTCCTGCTTGCTTCCCTCTTGAGCGGGTGCGCCGGTTACCATCTCGGTCCGGCGAAGCCGGCTTACCTTCGCGAGGTCCACTCCATCGCGGTGCCGACGTTCCGGAACACGACGCTCATCCCGCGGACCGAGGTTTTGGTCACCGGCACCATCATCAAGCAATTCCAGCAGGACGGCACTTATCGGATCGTAAACGAGGGGAATGCCGACGCGATTCTGAAGGGTGAAATCGTTATTGTGGGACGTTCACCGGCGCGTTCTGTCCGCGGCAACGTCCTGGCGACGACCGAGTTCAATCTTACGCTCCGGGTTCGCTACACGCTTGTCGGTCGGGATGGGAAGACTTTGGCTGGGCCGGCAGACGCATCCGGCTCGACCAGCTTTTTCGTGGGCGAGGATGTGAGCACAGACGAAAGACAGGCATTGCCGCTCGCCGCCGAGGAACTGGCCAAGCAACTTGTCAGCCAGTTGAGTGAGGGTTGGTAATGTCGAATGAAAGGCAGCGAAAAGCTTTGGGGCATCCTCAACGACAAGCTGGACATGCTCCGGGCCAGCAATCGGCTGCCTGAGGCGATTCGCATCGCCGAGACCGCGCTCGACCTGGCCAAGCGCTCTTTCGAACCCGGCGACATCAAATACACCCTGAGCCTGGAGAAACTCGGCCAGCTCCACGATCAGGCCGGAGATCGGGCCGCGGCCAAGCCTTACCTGATCAAGGCCCACGAGTTCCTGGAAAAGGCCGACCCGATCGACGGGCGCGCCCTCTTTCGGTCGGCCCGCCGGCTTGGATTTCTCAGCGACAATCTGGGCGAAACCGATGCGGCCATCGGATATTACGAGACCGCCTTCAAGACCGGCTCCAAACTCGAGGACATCCCTTATTCCGATCTCGGGACGATGTTAAACAACGTCGCCCTGATCTATCGCAAGACGGGGCGGCAAAAAGCGGCGGAACCCTATTATCTTCACGCCCTGGAGATTTACGAAAAACAGCTGGGTCCGGATCATCCGGACGTTGCATCGGTCCTGAATAACCTCGCCGTTTTCTATACCAACGAACGCCGCTTTGCCGAGGCGGAGAAAACCCATCTGCGCGCGCTCGCGATTCGGGAGAAAGCGCACCCGCCTACGCATCCCGACATCGCGCAGTCGAAATGTAACCTCGCAGTCGTTTATCATTCGAACGGCGATTACGCGCGAGCTTCCGAACTCTATCGCGCCTCCATCAAGACCTGGGAGGAGGCGAGCGAGAAGCCGCCGGAGGATTATGAGATCGTGGCGTCCAATTACGCCGATCTTCTGCGCTCGTTAGGCAAGGCACGCCAGGCGAACCAGCTCGAGGAGCGCGCGCGGAAGAAGCGGCGCTCCTGATTTCAGCGCCCAATAGATACGAAGTCGTGAATAGTGACTGGTGATCGGTGAATGGATCCATTCACCAGCCACTGATCACCATTCACATTCTCTCCACCCCCTTTCCCCTTGCGCGAATCGGCCCCGCGCGCACCTTAGCAACCGCTTCCCGACAGTCGCTCACGTGGCGGAATGGCAGACGCGTACGGCTCAGGACCGTATGGGGAAACCCGTGGAGGTTCGACTCCTCTCGTGAGCACCACCTTCTACTGGCCGATCTCAGCGGGACGGAGAAGGATCGGGATACGTCATCCAGTTGGAACGGACGATCTTCAACCCATTCGCGCGCTTCACCAGATCCCACTCCACCCGGGTGTGGCCGGTGCCGTTGTTCCCAATGACATCCCGTGCCGAATAACGGACGTCAAAGATTACCGTCGCGATCGTCGGTTTTGAGGAGTCCTGCACCTTGACGTCCCCAACCTCAAAACTTCGCATGGAGAGAGCGGCTATGAACTGTCGCATCTGGTCGGTGACAAAGGCTTTGTCCTTGGGACCGAAGACGTAGTAGTCGACGGTTTCATCGAGGTACGATGCTGCTTTGGTCACGTCGCCTCGTTCCATCTCCCGATAGAATGCTTTCGCATAACTTTCCGCCTCGGCGGCGCTGACGAGCGCGCTGGTGCCTGGCGGAAGCGCGGTGCTCGGTGACGGAGTAGACAGAGAAAGCTCAGCGTTCAGGTTTGTTTGAACTACTGGCGGCGTCTGTGTTGCCGGCGTGGTGTTCGAGGGAGGCGCTGCGATCGTTGCCGCCGGTTTGGACCGCGCTGGGCCGAAGACCAGGAAAAAGACGACGCCCCCCAGCAGTGTCACAGCGACGGCGGCAAGCGCCACCCACTTCCAAATGTTTGGCGACGACTTCGGTGCGACCGGAGGCGGAGCCGTTGTAACAGGCGCCGGCACGCGCAGTTCGGCGACAGGTTCGATCCTGCCCGCGGGGCGTGCTTCCATCGGTTCGGTCTTCGCCGTCTCCTCGGCGCGCGGCAAAGCCAGGAGCGCTTTCAGCGAGGTTTGGAGCTGCTCGATATGATTTTCCAGCGGGGGCGTGACTGCATCCAGCCAATGGGGACCACTCAGGTAGTATTCGAGGTCATCGCTGGGGACGACCGGATCGATGCGAAACTGGATGATGTGCAAGCGGGAGTTCGCCGCCAGTTGGACCTCGCGCAGGACCTGCTCGGAATTATTCGAGTGTTCCGAGAAAATGAGCACGAACGCCCGGCTCTGCTGAATGGCGCGGGTGATCTCGCCCGAGTACGGGCGCCCCGGCATGACATCGCGCGGAGCGATCCAGCACCGGATTGCGATGCGCTCGAGTGCGGCGCATACGGCGTTGGCTACCGAACGATTATTCGTCGAGTGGGAAATGAAAACATCGTGCGCCATAACGCGTGGGTTCTATGGCTCGCGCAATGTGCGCATTTATTTCCTGGCCGGCTGATACTTCCAGTGTCGTGTCTTGCCTTCGGCCATCCACTTGATCGAGGTCGCGAGCCGTTCCTTGCGGGTTTCTTCGCGTTTCGCTTCGGTGATCCATTCGAGATACTCGCGCTTCTTGCTTGGCGGAAAATTCTCGAATGTCTTGCCCGCCTTCGCGTTTTTTTTCAAGGCCGCGCTGAAGTAGGCGGGGACGGAAAGCGGTTCCCGCTTTTTTGGCTGGGTCCGGCCGGGCGCCTTGATGCCGGCCTCGTTGAGCGCGACCGCCTTCTTCACGTAGCCGATGAGCACCTTCTCGCTGGGTAGATCGGCCAGCGACTTGATGCACCCGAAGCTTCCCATCGCTGTCTTCTCCGCCGCTTTGTCGCGGTCGAAAATCAACGCTTCTTTCCAGAAGCCGAAGACACAGTGCTGCTTGAAGGCCGCCATCCCGCACATCACTCCCTTGTAATCGAAATGGGGCATGGACCACTTCATCGTTTCTTCGACTCCGGGACATCCGGCATGCACCACCTTGCGGAGGTGCTTCAAGATCGGCTTCGCGAAATCGGCCGACTTGGCGATGTAGGCGTCGATTCTTGGGTCTTTGGCGGCCATTAATCTTCTTCTGTTTGATTGGCAGCGAGATTACAAGGCCGCGAAACTTTTTGTCGAGCCGCAAGGCGCGGAAGCAGGGCTCAAGATGACGCAGGGAAAAGTCATCCCGAGCGCAGCGAAGCGAAGTCGAGGGACCCCGAGGAGTCACTAGACGTGCGACGAGGTCCCTCGACTTGCTTGGGATGACAGTTTTGTTTGTGCCCTTCCCTACGGGATTTCCTTGAAAAGCAAATCGCGCGTCGCTATCTAAACGGCGGCTCGGAAGCGCTCTTAGCAATGGCTCACGCAGAAATTACCATCCCGCCGCGAACGTTTGGTCAAACGATGCGTCCTGACGCCTGGTGGGCGCAGCCGCTCCTGGTCTTTTGTGGTCTGGGGGCTTTTATCCTCTATTCGACCTGGGCGGCGTTCCAGGGAGAGCATTACCACTTCGGCCCTTATCTCTCGCCGTTCTATTCGCCCGAAATTTTCGGCGCGTCGCCGCACAGTTGGTTTGGACCGAAACCGGCCTGGTGGCCCGGGTGGCTCTTGTTTTCACCGGCGTTGCTGATTCTTTGGGCGCCGGGCGGGCTGCGGCTCACCTGTTATTACTACCGAGGCGCCTATTACAAGGCGTTCTGGGCCGACCCGCCGGCCTGCACCGTGGGCGAGCCGAGGAAAACCTATCTGGGCGAACGCTCCTTTCCTCTCATCATGCAGAACGTGCATCGCTATTTTCTCTATCTCGCGATTCTGTTTATTTTCGTCTTGAGCTGGGACGTCTGGAAAGCGCTCTGGTTCGTTGACCCAGTCACAGGCAAGACTTCGTTCGGAATCGGTGTCGGCACACTCGTGCTCGCGTTGAACGTTGTTCTTGCTCGGCGGCTTCACTTTTGGATGCCACGCGTTCCGGCACTTGATCGGCGGATTCCGCGATCAACTCTCGAAATCGCCCGCCTGCTATCGCGCCTACGCCTGCGTCAGCTGCTTCAATCGCCGCCATATGCTTTGGGCCTGGCTGAGTTTGTTCTGGGTCGGGTTCTCCGATCTTTACGTGCGACTATGCTCGATGGGCGTCTGGCATGACCTGAGGTTTTTCTGAGTCGATGCCCGAATATCAAACAACTGAGCACGACGTGCTCGTGATCGGGGCGGGCGGCGCGGGATTGCGCGCGGCGATCGAAGCATCCGCGGCGGGCGTTTCGGTCGGGCTCGTTTGCAAATCGCTGCTCGGGAAAGCGCACACCGTCATGGCCGAAGGCGGCATCGCGGCCGCGCTGGGCAATGTGGACGATCGCGACAATTGGAAGGTGCATTTCGCCGACACGATGCGCGGCGGCCAGTATGTGAATCAGTGGCGCATGGCGGAGCTGCACGCCAAGGAGGCGCCCGATCGCGTGCGCGAACTCGAGGCGTGGGGCGCGGTCTTCGATCGGACCAAGGACGGGCGCATTCTGCAAAGAAATTTTGGCGGCCACCGCTATCCGCGCCTTGCGCACGTGGGAGATCGCACCGGTCTGGAGATGATCCGCACTCTGCAGGATCACGGCATTCATCAGGGCATCGAGGTTTACATGGAGCATACGGTTCTCGCCTTGTTGAAAGAGGGCGAGCGAGTGGTGGGCGCTTTTGGCTACGAGCGCGAGCGCGGCCGCTTCAAGATTTTCCGCGCCAAGGCAATCGTGCTCGCCACCGGAGGGCTTGGACGCGCCTACAAAATTACAAGCAACAGTTGGGAGTCGACCGGTGACGGGCTTTCCCTGGCCTACGAGGCTGGCGCGGAATTAATCGACATGGAGTTCGTGCAATTCCATCCCACCGGGATGATTTGGCCGCCGAGCGTGATGGGAATTTTGGTGACCGAAGGCGTGCGCGGTGAAGGCGGAATCCTCACGAACAAGGATGGCAAGCGTTTCATGTTCGATTCGATCCCGGAGAATTATCGGGCGCAGACCGCCGACAACGAAGAAGAGGGCTGGCGCTATTGCCAGGGCGACAAGAACGCGCGGCGGCCACCGGAGTTGCTCACGCGCGATCACGTGGCCCGCTGCATTGTTCGCGAGATAAAAGAGGGCAGGGGATCGCCGCATGGCGGGGTCTATCTCGATATCGCCTGGATCAAACAAAAAATGTCGAACTCGGCGGAACACATCAAAAAGAAACTGCCGAGCATGTATCACCAGTTCAAGCAACTGGCGGACATCGACATCACCGAGCAGCCGATGGAAGTCGGGCCGACCACGCATTACGCGATGGGGGGAATCCATGTTCATCCCGACACGCAAATGTCGCGTATCCCGGGCTTTTTGCGGCGGGCGAGTGCGCGGCTGGCATCAACGGCGCCAATCGGCTCGGCGGCAATTCGCTCTCCGATATCGTGGTTTTCGGGAAACGCGCGGGCGAATACGCGGCGAAATTTGCGAAGGAAAATCAATTTGGCAGCGATCGACAGCGAACAGATCGACCGTGCCGCCGCCGAAGCGGTCGCGCCGTTTGAGCGGGCCGCCGGTGAAAATCCTTACACCGTGCAGCGCGATCTCCAGGAAGCGATGCAGGAGCTGGTCGGCATTGTTCGAACTGAATCGGAAATGGCGACGGCCTTGGAGAAGTTGAAGGGTTTTTGGGAGCGGGCGAATCGCGCTGGCGTGACTGGCCATCGCGAATTCAATCCGGGCTGGCATACCGCGCTCGACCTGAAACCACTCCTCACGATTTCCGAGGCAATCACGCGCGCTGCTCTCGAGCGAAAGGAGAGCCGTGGCGCGCAGTTCCGGGACGATTGTCCGGAAAAGGACGATCAGTTCGCCAAACGAAACACAATGATTTTCAAGGCGCCGGACGGCTCAATGCAAATCCGATGGGAGCCGCTCCCCGAAATGCCGGATTATCTAAAGCAAGTGATCGAGGAGATGAAGTGAGGTCCAAAAGAACTGTCATCCCGAGCCGCGTAGACGGCGAGGGACCTCTCAAATGGAAGTCGCGTCACACTAATGTCGGAAAGCGTTCAATTGCAGTTGAAAGGTCCTTAGTCGTCTGCGCGACTCGGGATGACGGCGCGAGAGATAGCAGATCGCACGAGGCAGTATGAGCATGGCCACTTTCAGGATCTGGCGCGGCGACGCGAACGGCGGAGCATTCGAAGACTACTCGACGGAAGTCTCCGAAGGCATGGTCGTGCTCGATGCCGTGCACGACATCCAGGCGAAACAGGCGAACGACCTGGCCTGCCGCTGGAACTGCAAGGCTGGCAAATGCGGCTCGTGCTCAGCCGAGGTCAACGGCATGCCGAAACTGATGTGCATGTCGCGCATCAGCGATCTGCCGCTGGACAAACCGATCACGATTGAGCCGATCAAAGCCTTCCCGCTCCTGAAAGACCTGATCACCGACGTCTCCTGGAATTTCCAGGTGAAGAAAAAGATCAAGAAATTCAAGCCGCGCGCGCCGGATGCCGCCGGATGGCACCTGGCGCATGGCGCAGGTGGACATCGATCGCGTCCAGGAATTCCGAAAGTGCATCGAGTGCTTCCTTTGCCAGGATGTATGCCACGTTCTGCGCGACCATCGGAAACACGATGAGTTTATCGGTCCGCGTTTCCTGATCTATGTCGCCGCGCTGGAGATGCATCCGCTCGATACCGAAGATCGCGTCCCGGAACTGAAAGCCACGCAGGGGATCGGCTATTGCAATATAACAAAATGTTGCACGAAAGTTTGCCCGGAGAACATTCAGATCACCGATAACGCGATCATTCCCTTGAAGGAACGCGTGGTGGATCGGTATTACGATCCGCTGGGCTGGATTTGGAGAAAGCTGAAGAGGTGAAAAGTTACAGGAGTTACAAGGTTACAAATGTGGCCGACTAAAACCTTCCCGTTTTAACGATGTAATCCTTGTAACCTCTTAACTTCCGCAACGCATGTTTGAATTGAAACCACTCTCGGGCAGCGCCATTCCCGCCGCGCTGGAAAAGGCTGAGCGTTATCGGCTTCTCAATGAACCCGCGGAGGCGGAGAGCATTTGCCGGGATGTGTTGAAGGCCGATCCGGACGAACCAGCGGGCGTTGATCATGCTTCTGCTGGCCGTGAGCGATCGCTTCGGCAAGGGCTATGGCGTTAGCGACACCCAGGCGAAGGAATTCCTGGCCCAGGTGACGAGTGAATACGACCGCGCCTATTATGCCGGCATTCTGGCGGAGCGCCGGGCCAAGGCAAAGCTGGCGCAGGGGACACCCGGCTCCCGGTTCTACGCCTATGATGGTTTTCGTGACGCCATGAGCTGGTTCGAAAAGGCGGAGGCCATCCGCCCGGCGGAGAACGATGACGCGTTGCTGCGCTGGAACACCTGCGCCCGCATCATCATGCAAAACAAGCTGGTCCCGCGTGATGAAGAGCGCGTGGAGCCGCCTCTGGAGTGAATGCAAGGGCGCTTGTGCCAAGCGCCTGTTGTTTGGTTAGGCGCTTGGCACAAGCGCCTCTACATTTCTCGCAGTGAAGCCGGAGGCGAAGTCACCCAGAACCGATTCCCGCGATCCCGGTGCGGTTCGCGCCATGTTCGACCGAATCGCGCCACGCTACGATCGCGCGAACCATCTGCTCAGCGGGGGCGCCGATTTCTGGTGGCGACGACGCGCGGCGAAAATCGTGAATGCAATGGCGACCGGACCGCGTGCTTGATCTGGCCGCTGGCAGCGGGGACCTCGCTCTGGCCCTTCAAGGTCGATTGCCAGAAGTCACGATTATCGCCGCCGATTTTTCACCGGAAATGTTGGAAGTGGCGCGAAGCAAAGGCGTGCGAGAAACCGTCTGGGCCGACGCGCTTCAGCTCCCGTTCGAAACGGAATCGTTCGACTGTGTGACGGTCGCATTCGGATTGCGCAACATGGCGGATTGGGGTCGGGCTTTGCGTGAAATGGCTCGCGTCTTGCGCCCGGGTGGGCACTTGCTGGTTCTCGATTTTTCGTTGCCGGCCGGATGGCTGCGGCCGGCCTATCGTTTTTATCTGCACCGTTGCCTGCCGATCCTGGCTTCGCTCGTGACCGGTCAGAAGGCAGCGTACGATTATCTCGGCGGCTCGATCGAAGAATTTCCGTGCGGTGATGAGATGCGGCGGCTGGTCGAGGCAAATGGATTCGCTGCGGCATCGGCTGACGCATTGACCGGCGGAATCGCGACGATCTACACCGCGCAGCAAGTTGTAGAGGCGCTTGTGCCAAGCGCCTAATCGAATGACAGGCGCTCGCCGCAGCGAGCGCCTCTGCATTAGCGCTTCGGAGACGCCGAAACGGCAGGCGTTGCCTTCGTATTCGGTGCCGGCGTCCCGGCCGCAGCCGGTGTTGGACTGGCGGCGGTCACCGTTGCCACCAGCGGCAAACGCAACGCCCCTAAATCCGGCTTGCTGATGACGAACGTGCCTTCGCGCTCATCGGTGCGGGCGAACCACATGTCGTTACCGGCAGGGCCGCCCACTACCAGTTTGTGGCCGGCCTTGTCGTCGGGCGAAGTGGTAAATGTGATCGAGACCTGGGGCTTATCGAAACCGTCAGTTGGCGCGTTCGCCCCGGCCCAGCGCACGGCGCGCAAACCCGCGAGGGTATTCACGAGCGACTGCACATTTGTTTGATTGATCGGCTCCGTTCCGGTTACCCAGGTCCACTCGTTGCCCGCGTTGTGGATCAGAGCCAATTCGTGGTCCGTCACGACGCTGAGTTTGTGGACCTCCTCGGGTTTGAACCGAAAGATCGCAAGCTCCTGCCACTGCAGCGGATCGGCGAAAATGTTGTCGAGAAGGCTGCGGCGCACGGCGACAACAAAGGGCTCATCGCCCAGGCGGGCATAGACATTCTCGCCCTCGGTTTTCCCGAACGCGATCGTCGCAAACGGATGTTCACCGGCCTGGGTCTCGGCGGTATTTTCTGAAGCAAACGAGCTGAAGGTCAATTGGAGCTGCGGCTTATCGAGTCCGTACTTCGGCAGATCGGAGGCTACGTCTTCGACGAATTGCGTGACCTGTTCGTTGCCAAGCAGTTCGAGCATCCGATTTACCTCGGCCGCGTTCGCGGTCTGGTCCTTCCGGCTTGCGATGGTCCAGCCTTCCGCAGTGCGGGCGAGCACGGTCTTGCCTTTCCCGGCTGCGTCGATCGTGACCCGGTCGAGAATATTCATGTCGATACGGACCAGGTGCCGATCGCGGATATCGGACGGCTTCGTTGCGAGAACGTCTTCAATTTTCTTCGGCAAGGTGTAGACGGCATTGCGCGCTGCGAATCGCACGTAGACCTGTTCCTTTGCTTTCTCCGGGATGCCGCCGATCTGGAGCATTTGTCCTGTCTTATCCTCGGCCGTGAAGAGAGTGATCGAACCGCGCGGCTCGGCCAAACCATATGGGTGCAGGTCGCCGCGGTCTTCGGCTACGAATTGGTCGATGCGGGCCGTAGTGATTTGCGAGAGCAGATCGCCAATTTTTTGATCGTCGCCGCGCGCCCGCAACGGCTTGACGATCTCCCAATGGTCGGCCTTTTTTTCGAGCTCCATTTCGCCCGCGGCCGTCTTCAGGAGCACTCGCGTGACTTGCGCTGTGATGAGGTCCGTTAATTTCTTGTCCCGAAATTCCTCCGGCTTTTTCGAGATATCGTTGCGGACCGAACTTGCCGCCAAAAAGACATCGCTTTTTCCTTCCAACCGCACATACATCCTGCCTTCGAAAGCGGCGTCGCCGCCGAAAATGATCTCGGGCGGCATATCCTTGCCGAGCAATTTGAGGCGCAGCTTCGCGTTGCTCAAACCGAACTCGTCCAGGCGGCTCTTGTCCTTCGTAATCTCCTTTGACGGAATGGTGGAATACTTTTGCCAGCTCTCCAGTCCGGACAGGAAACCCTCAATCGCACTGTTATCGGCCAGATCTTTGAACGGCGCTTCAATCCGCCATTTCCGATCCTGTCGCCGCAACTCGATCTTGTCGTCACCATTTTGAATCACGATTCCCTCAAGGTTATCCGGATCGAAATTGACCACGCTCTCGGCTTGCCGCCTGGCTTCGGAAGTGTTTGTGCCTTTGCTCTCGTAGAACTTGATGTAAAGGCCGAGCGCCACCACCGCCATCAGCAGGAAGAGCGTAGTCTTGGTTTTCATGCGCTCCGGAGGGACGGGCTTTCGCACGTCCGCGTTTGCTCCTCGATGAACGAATGTTTGGACCTGCAGAAGCAGGTCCATCCGATTGAACGTTCACGCTATTCATGTCCGGCGCTGCCACCAAACGACCAAGCCCAGAACGGCCGGGACAAGTGGCATGATGAGAAGGATCAACCAGCGAAGATTTCCCAGGGCCTTTTCATCAAGGCTGAAAATGAGCGTGTGTGGAACTTTCGGCGCGATGCCAATGAGTTGCTCGCGGCTTAAGAGCCAGTTGACCGCGCCGGAGACGAAGTCGAGCGCCTGCTGGTCCTCCGTGATTGTGGAGTCTTGGATGAAGAGGCATTGCTGACCACCACCAGGCGGGAGGAATTGGCCTGGACGCGTTCGTCCGCACTGCCTCCTTTTTCGATCGACGCCGAAATCGTGTGGATGGCCTCGCCATTGCGCGCCATGTCTTCCTGGAATTTCGCCTGGTCTTCCGAATTGTAATCGGCTTCGGCCCAGTAGCCTTTCTCCGCCTGGACCAGCGGTTGCAAACGGATATTGAGCGGCACGGACTCGCTCCGCTTCGAGTGCCAGCGAGGATGCACCCCCCGGGAAAATCCCACGCGCTTCCGCCGAGGCGCTTCGTGATCGGGTTATCTCCCAGGAACTGAGCCTGCACGTCGCGGAGCAGGGCGACTTCCTGGATGCCCGTCTTAACCATGGCCATGAGCCGGTCGTCATTCACTTTCACGCCCAGCTCATTGAGAAAGGCGGTGAGCTTCGGTGTCTTCGCGCTGGGATCGAGCAGGAGCAGAATGCGCCCTTGTTTCTCCCAAAAATCGCGAAGCAATTTCATTTCGCGATCGGAGAAATCGTACTGGGGGCCGAGCGATCATGATGGCCTTGAGCTCGGCCGGCACTGCACCCACGTCGAAGAGACTCAATTCCTGGAGCTTGATGTTTTCGTCCTTCGATAAAAGCCTTCAAGATCGGACTGGACTGGTTGGGGCCTCCGTTGGCATTGCGGTCGGGGGCGGCGGATCGGCGATCGGCGGCTCCTTGTGCCCGAGCACGTATCCGATGGTGTTCTTTTTCCCTTCGACTAACTCCATCAGGGCGCCGGTCAACGCCTGCTCCCCCTTAAAGGCGGTGACCTTGGGGGGATCGCCGAACATTGGATTCCCCGGATCGATGTCAGCCATCTCAGACGCCTTCACCGTTTTGTTCCGGCCATCGTAATCGAGAATCAAAAGGTCTTCGCCCGTGACCACCTTGTACTTGTCGAAGAGCGCCTTGGCCCGCGAGAGATTGCGCTCGGGATCAATGCTCTCCACATCCAGCTTCCCTTTGCCGGCATACTGATATTCCGTCAGCAATCCCTGGACATCGTTGGCGATCGGATTGGTGGGGCCGAAGAAAACCGTGATCCGGGCCTTGCCCGGCATGCTCTGGAGAAAGCGTTTTGTTTTGTCCGAAAGCGCATACTTCTGGTCGCGGGAAAGGTCCCAGCGCCGGTAATGCTCAAACCCGAGATAATTCACCATGATGGCGATCACCAGCAGGATCGCGATTTGCACCACGACGTTGAGGCCGATCCGTATGCGATGGATCTTCTGTGGCTTGGCCGGAGCTGGAGGTGTCGCTCGTCCATCTTCACAGCCTCCATTTCCGCGCCTGAAAGGCCTGATAAGTCAGCGTCAGCATCACGATCGTCATGCTGAGATAAAGAACCATGGGACGCGTATCGATCTCCCCGCGCGAGAGCGTTCACCATTTGCTCGATCGCGGAAAAATATCCGAGCACCTGCCGCGTCGCGGAACTTACGTCCTGCAAGACATACGAAATGAGGCCGGAGAAAAAATGCAGCGTGATCGCGCAGAACGAGATGACCGCGGCCACGATCTGGTTTTTGGTCAGGACCGAGGCCAGGCAGCCGACGGAAAGGTAGAACATCCCCAGCAGGAGAAGCATCAGATACGTGCCGCAATAAGCGCCGATCGAGTTGGCCGCCGGTTGATGGGTCACCGCTTGAAAGATCCAAAAGTAAAGAAGCGTGGGCAGCCAGAGGATCAAATAAAAGACCAGGGCGCCGAAGAATTTCGCCAGCACGACCTGCCAATCGCGGACCGGTGCGGTCATGAGCGGTTCGATCGTGCCCAGCTTAAATTCCTCCGCAAACAGGCGCATCGTGATCAGAGGAAAAATCAGGACGAACGCGAACCAGAAGAAGACTGAGTTGAAAAATGCTTCCTGCACGGAATAGGCCACGGCCTTTTGGTTCATGAACGAGAGCTGGAAATAGAAATCCGCCCCGCTCAGAAAGAGAAAGAAGACCAGGACGATGTACGCGATCGGCGAGTAGAAGTAGCTGCGAACTTCGCGCGTGAGCAGAGTGTAGAACTTACGCATGACTTAGTTTGTCATCCTGACGCACGCAGACGCGGATAGACCCCGCAAATGCAATATTTGAGTTCTTGAAAACGTCGCGCGTGATCCACGGCTTGCGCCGATTGTAACGCAGAAGCGGTTGACCGATTGCGAGGTCCTTCGCCGTCTACGCGGCTCAGGGTGACACGCATTCCTTTCTGCACGTTGGTTCGGGTCCTCATCGCTTTACACGGCGTCCGGGTGCGTAATCTCAACGAACACATCTTCCAGCGTCGCTTTTCGCTGCGACAGCTCGCGCAAGGTCCAGTGCCGCTCGCTGCGCCAGGCGAAAAATTTCCTCGCGCACATCCGTGTCTGGCTTCCACCCGAAGCGCAAAAATTCCCCATTCCCCATCAGTCGATGCGGTGACATCGCGCACCCCCGGGATTTTCTTCAATTCCTCCGCGCCACTGTCCGAACCCACCTTCGCTTCGACCGTCACTCCGCCCGCCGTCCGGATTCGCCCGAGCAAATTCTCCGGAGTGTCGCACGCCTCGATCCGGCCCTTGTTGATGATGATGACGCGACTGCAGGTCATCTCCACTTCCGGCAAAATGTGGGTGGAGAGAAGAATCGTGTGCTGCTTGCCGAGATTCTTGATCAGGTCGCGCACCTGGCGAATCTGATTGGGATCGAGCCCGCTGGTCGGCTCATCAAGGATCAGCAAGTCCGGCTCGTGCACGAGCGCGTCGGCCAGGCCGACGCGTTGCCGGTAGCCCTTGGAAAGCGCGCCGATCAGTTTCTTTTCCACTTCCTTCAGTCCGCACAGCTCCTTCACGTCGCCGACCCGCTCCACCATGCGGCGACGCGGCACGCCCTTCAGCGCGGCGCGGTAATCGAGGTATTCGGTCACCCGCATATCGTTGTAGAGCGGGACGTTTTCCGGCATGTAACCGAGATGGGCCCGGGCCTGGAGCGATTGGCTCGAAAATGTCGAAGCCGGCGATCGAGGCGCGCCCGGAAGTCGGCGGCATGAAGCTCGAGAGAATCCGCATCGTCGTGCTCTTGCCGGCGCCGTTGGGTCCGAGAAAACCCATGATCTCGCCTTTGCCGACCTCGAAATTCAGATCCTGGATCGCGGTCTGCCCGGCGTAGCGTTTGGTGAGATTTTCGACTTTGATCATGAAGCGGTAGTGCTGTCAGACAACTGAAACGGAATTTGCGTTTAATTTTCACCGCGCGGTCAAAGGAACAGTTTCGACCTGTTGGCCCTGGCCGTTCGCGCGCACGATGCCGACGGTGAAATCGACACTCGTGCCGGATTCGACCCGCGCGAGCAGATTTTCCAGCTGTTTGATCGACGAAACATTGTAGCGGCCCACCCGATAAATGACGAGGCCGCGCCGGATTCCCGCCTGGTCGGCCGGGCTGTCGGGCTCGACCGCGCTGACCAGCACCCCGCGGCCCTGGACATATCCGAGCGCATCGGTCAGGTCCGGCGTCAGGTCTTGCAGCTGCATTCCGAAAAGCCGCACGGCCTGCGAACCGGCCGCTCCGGCTCAGCGGCTTGTTGTTTCGATGGCGGCTTGCTTCTGCGCGATTTCTTTGAATTGCGTGACGCTGGTCGCGGACCGTTTCCGCGGGAATGGCGAAGCCCAATCCCTGGGTGGGAACGCCTTGCGGCGTGAAAGCCATTTTGGCCGAGCTGACTCCGACGAGGCGGCCGGAGAGATCGATGAGCGGGCCGCCGCTGTTGCCCGGATTGATGGCGGCGTCGGTTTGCAGCAAATCCTTGTAATCGATTTCGTCGATGGTGATGTCGCGTTTGGTCCCGCTCAAGATTCCCCGGCTGATCGAGCTGCCGTATCCGGCCGCGTTACCGACCACGAGCACCGTTTGGCCCAGGAGGTTCGGGGAGATGTTGTCGAGATTGATAAAAGGGAAATCCGCTTTGGCGTCGATTTTGATGAAGGCGAGGTCCTTCTTCTCGTCGCCCGTGATGTAGTGGGCGTTGTAGGTCTTCCCGTCGTTCATCGTCACCTCGATCTTCAAATCGGCCGCGCGCTGCACGACGTGCTCGTTGGTCACGATATAACCCGCGGGATCGACGATGAATCCCGAGCCAAGGCTCTGAAGGGTTTGCCGGATTTCGCGGGGCCGGCTGCGATAATTGCCGAAGAATTGCGCCGCGAAATCTTCAAACGGATCGCGCACCCGGCGCCGGACGATCCGCTCCGTATTGATGTTGACGACAGCGGGCAGAACCTTGGCCACAGCCAGCACCGCCGGCTCGGCGGCGGGGTCCGCCTGCGCAAAAAGAGAGGGCGCTGAGAGCGCGAGCAGTACAGCAGGGTCGGGACGGCGCGCTGCGCCGCTCCTGCTATGCGCACGGCATCGCGGCCAAACAAGAAGACGCGGACGCCGCAGCGCGGCGTCCCTACCCTGGCATGCCAACGGTTTTTTCGCAGTCATCCGGCGCTGCAAGTAACGGAGCACCGCCGACACTGTCAACTTGCCGCCCTCGCAGAAGCCTTGCAGATTGAAGCGCCATGCGTCCCTCTTTTGCCACTCGGCTAAACCTCGACCTGCTCGAGGAGAACTACGAGCGTTGGCAGAGCGATCCCGAATCGGTCGATTCCAGCTGGTCGGCGTTTTTCGAAGGCTTCGAGCTGGGCGATCTCCATTTGCTCAATGGCGCGGCGACAGCTGCCCAGCCGGGCGCGGAGGCGGGCGAGAGTCCGCTTCAGACCCGGATCGATGGGCTGGTCTACGCCTATCGGACGCTCGGGCACACCATTGCGCGGCTCGATCCTCTCGCGGAAAAGCGGCCGGAAAATCCGCTCCTGAGCCTGCGCGAGCTGGGCTTCAGCGAGAAGGACCTGGACATGCAGGTCTCGTCCAAGTTCTTTTTGGACAATCGCCAGATGACGCTGCGCGAAATGATCGCGGCGCTCGAAGGCATTTATGCGGATACGATCGGCGCCGAGTTTCAGCACATCCAGAACCCGCGCATTCGCAATTGGGTCCTGCATCGGCTCGAATCACGTCCGGCCAAGCGCGATACCTCGCGGGAAACGCAGATCGCGATGCTTCGCACGCTTCTGGAAGCCGAAACGTTCGAGACTTTTCTGCACACGCGCTACGTCGGGCAAAAGCGTTTTTCGCTCCAGGGCGCGGAATCGCTCATGGTCATTCTCGATACGATTCTCCACCGCTGCCCGGGAAGGGGATCGAGGAGATTTGCATGGGCATGGCGCATCGGGGCCGGCTCAATGTCCTGGCGAATTTCCTGAAAAAATCGCTCGAAGTAATCTTCACCGAATTCTCGACCAACTACATTCCCAGACCTCGTGGCCGGTGACGGCGACGTGAAATATCACCTCGGTTATCGGACGGTCCGAAAACTCGGACGACGGCGCCGAGGTTGAGATCCGGCTCGCCGCCAATCCCAGCCATCTGGAAGCGGTCAATCCCGTGGTGGAGGGAACGGCGCGCGCCCGGCAGCGCATCCGGGGCGACACGGAATTGCGCCGGAAAGTTTTGCCGCTGCTCATTCACGGCGACGCCGCTTTTGCCGGCCAGGGCATCGTGGCGGAGACGCTCAACATGTCGCAGCTCCACGGCTACGGCACCGGCGGCACCGTGCACGTGGTCGTGAATAATCAGATCGGTTTCACCACGCTGCCGGAGGATGCGCGCTCGTCGATGTATGCGACAGACATCGCGAAAATGATCGAGGTGCCGATTTTCCACGTGAATGGCGACGACCCGCTCGCGGTGTTGTTTGTCGACCCAGATGTCGCTCGATTTTCGGCAGGAGTTCGGACGCGACGCCGTGATCGACATGTATTGCTACCGGCGCTTCGGCCACAACGAAGGGGACGAGCCTTCCTTCACCCAGCCCGATCTTTACGCGGAAATCCGGAGCGCGCCCTCCGGTGGCCCAGCTCTACAAGAAAGAGCTGATCGAGGCTGGCACGTTGAGTGACGACGAAGCCGCCAGCCTGGAAGCGGAATTCGAGATGCGCCTCGAGTTGGTCTTGCAGGAAGTGAAGTCGATCGAGGAAGAAGCGGCCGGCGGCCAGGCGCGCTTCAAGGAATCGACCGCGGTTTTCCAGCCGCAATATACCGACGAAGGCCAGCCGACCGCGATCAGTCCCGAGATGCTGCGCCAGATTGTCGATGGACTCACGACGCGTGCCGGAGGATTTCAACGTCATCCCGAAGATCCGCCGCACGGTGCTCGATCGGCGCCGCGAAGTTTTCGAGGCGGGCGGCCCCTACGAGTGGCATTACGCGGAAGCGCTGGCTTTCGGATCGTTGCTCCTCGAGGGAATCCCGGTCCGGCTTTCCGGGCAGGACAGCCGGCGCGGGACGTTCAGCACGCGTCACTCGGTCATCTTACGACGCGAAGACCGGCGAGCCCTACATGCCGCTGCGTCATCTCGCGGAGAAACAGGCGCGCTTCTGCGTTTACAACAGCCTTCTCTCCGAAGCCGCCGTCCTGGGGTTCGATTACGGTTACTCGCTCGATTACCCGAACATGCTTTGCCTGTGGGAGGCGCAGTTCGGCGATTTTGCCAACGGCGCGCAGGTCATCATCGACCAATTCATTGTTCCGGCGGAATCGAAATGGCAGCGGCCAAGCGGCATCGTTTTGCTCCTGCCGCACGGTTACGAAGGGCAGGGGCCGGAGCATTCCAGCGCGCGGCTCGAGCGTTTTCTCCAAGCGTGCGCCGAGAACAATATCCAGGTCTGCAACGTCACAACTTCCGCCCAATATTTTCACGTCCTGCGCCGCCAGATGAAGCGCGATTTCGTCAAGCCGCTCATCATCATGACGCCGAAAAGTCTGCTCCGCTCGGAGCAAGCATCGTCCCGGACAGAGGATTTCACGAGCGGCGGGTTCGCGGAAATTCTGGGATCGCCCGAAGTGGGGCCGCCCGAAAAAATAAAGCGCGTCATTCTTTGCTCAGGCAAAGTTTACTACGATCTCCTGAATCATCGGGAGACCGAGAAGATTACCAACGCCGCCATCGTCCGCGTGGAACAACTCTATCCGCTGGCCGAAGACAAATTGCGGGAGGCGGTCAAGCCGTTTCCAGCGAAGGCGAAATTGATCTGGTGCCAGGAAGAATCGCAGAACATGGGGGCCTGGACTTACATGGAGCCACGGCTGTGGGCGCTTTTCCGCCGCGAAATCACCTATGCAGGCCGGAACGCCAGCGCCAGCCCGGCGGTCGGTTCGCTCGCCATTCACAAGCGCGAGCAGGAGCAATTGATCGCCGAGGCCTTCAGTTTGTAGAGCGAGGCTCGTGATAGTTTCCCCATTCCCAATTCACTGATCACTATTCACTTTCCACATTTCCGCATAAGGTAACGCCTTCATGAGCACCGAAGTAAAAGTTCCGGCCGTTGGCGAATCGATCACCAGCGGTGTCGTTTCCGTCTGGCACAAGAAATCCGGCGACCAGGTCAAAGCCGGCGATGCGCTCTTTACCCTGGAGACAGACAAGGTCTCCACTGAAATCACGGCCGAGAAGGACGGCGTTCTGCAAACGCGGGTCGCGGAAGGCGCGGAGGTGAAGATCGGCGACGTCGTGGCAGTGATCGAAGAGAGCTCCGGCGGCGCCGCGAAACCGGCGACGGAGCCGAGTGCATCCAGAGCGGAGACCAAGACTGGCGGAAAGCAAGATGCGCCGAAGCAGGCCCCTCCGGCAAAATCATCCGACGCCATGTCTCCGGCGGTGCGACGCGTGGTGGCGGAGGAGAAGCTTGATCCTGAGAAGATCACCGGGAGCGGCAAAGGCGGCCGTTTGACGAAGGGCGACGCGCTTGCCGCCGCGCAGAATCGCGAGGCTTCTCCGGATGCGTCATCCGCACCGGACGCGAGTGCCGGTGAACGCGCGGAAGAAAAACCCGCGGCTCCGGCCAGCAGCGAACGGTTCACGCGCAAGAAAATGTCGCCGCTCCGGCGCAAAATCGCGGCGCAGCTCGTCATGGCTCAGCACACGACTGCGATGCTTACCACCTTCAACGAATGCGACATGACAGCTGTGCAGGAGTTGCGGGCGAAGTCACAGGACGCTTTCACGAAAAAGAACGGACTGAAGCTCGGCTTCATGTCGTTCTTCATCAAAGCGGCCGTGGAAGGATTGAAAGCGGTGCCGCCGATCAACAGCCGGATCGAGGGCGACGACATCATTCAGAATCACTTCTTCGACATCGGCGTCGCGGTCGGAACCGAGCGGGGGCTGGTCGTGCCGGTGGTGCGCGATGCGGACAAGAAAAGCTTCGCTGAGATTGAGCGCGACATCGCGGATTACGCGACGCGAGCGCGCGAAGGAAAGATCAAGATCGAAGATTTGCAGGGCGGCACGTTCACGATTTCGAATGGCGGCGTTTACGGCTCATTGATGGGCACTCCGATCTTGAATCCGCCGCAGAGCGGAATCCTCGGCATGCACGCGATTCTCAAGCGGCCGATCGCGATCAAGGACGAGGTGGTTATCCGCCCGATGATGTATCTCGCGTTGAGCTATGATCACCGCGCCGTGGATGGGAAGGAAGCGGTCACGTTCCTCATTACGGTGAAGCAGTGCATCGAGGATCCGACGAAGCTTTCGCTCGATTTTTAGCGGGTTCTCGGTCTGGCAGAAAGACGGGCGCGCGTCATGCGTTCGCGCAGGCCGCCTTCGCTCAGGAAGGCTTTCTCCAACTGGCGAAGTTGCTGGTCGAGCAGGTAGTTGGTTTGTTGAATAAGGCAGACAAGGATGTTCGCTACTACTTGCGCGGGCGCGTCTCGATATAGGTCCATAGGCTCATAGGACCTATTTGTGCGGCTGCCCAGGCGCCGCACGAATCGCGCTTCCCGGCTGTTTTTTCCCAGAGCGATAGCTTCCGCACCCGCAGAAAATCGCGATAATCTTCCAATGACTCCTCCAGGCTCGCGCGCGCCACATTTATGAGTTTTATCTCCGCCTCCTTCGAGGTTCCCGAGGCCTGGCTTCCTTCGAGGATATTCTGTTTCCCGGAGCGAGCGGCCTGTACCATCTGTGCGACGGTTCGGTCTCGCCTATCGAGAAACCGTTCGCAAAATCGCACCGTGCCGTCATAGACAATCCTCGCTTTCTGGAACGAAAGCAGGTCTTCATAACCGCCATGGGGCGGAATAAAGTTCTGGGGCACGGTAGACAGGCTATAGGTCGCATGAGACTTATACGATTCAGAAAATGAGCGATAAATTTGACGTCGTTATCATCGGTTCGGGACCCGGCGGTTACGTGGCGGCGATCCGCGCGGCGCAGCTTGGGTTGAAAACGGCTATTGTCGAAAAAGACAAGGAGCTCGGCGGCACCTGTCTCAACATCGGGTGTATCCCGAGCAAGGCGCTCCTCACTTCGAGCGACCATTATGTGTTCGCGAAAAAGGAAGCCGCCAAGCACGGCATTATTCTGGAAAACGTCGGCCTCGACCTGGCCAAAATGCTCGCGCGCAAGGACAAGGTCGTGAAGACGATGAATGGCGGCGTGAAGGCGTTGATGAAAGGAAATAAGATCACGACGTTTCAAGGTCTGGGAACGGTCACGGCTCCAGGCCGCGTCGCCATCAAGCCGGACGAAGGGGACAGCCAGGAGATCGAGGCGACCAATATTCTGATCGCCACCGGCAGTGTGCCGGTCGAGCTGACCAACATGAAATTCGACGGGGAGGTGATCGTGAGCAGCACTGAGGCGCTCACATTTGAAAAAGCGCCGGAAAAACTTCTCGTCATCGGCGGCGGCGCGATCGGCCTTGAACTTGGCTCCGTCTGGAGCCGTCTCGGTTCGGAAGTGACCGTGCTGGAGTTTCTCCCCCGGATCGCGCTCGGCTTCGATCTCGAGCTCGCGAATTTACTTCAGCGTTCCCTTGCCGCGCAGGGCATGGCCTTTCATCTCGAGACGAAGGTCGGCTCGGTGAAAGTGGAGAAGGGCCGCGCGGTGGCCACCGCGACGAAGGGCGGCGAGGAACTGAAATTCGAAGCCGACAAAGTGCTGGTCTCGGTCGGGCGCCGCGCCTTTGCCAAAGGTGTATTCGGAGAAAAACTCGGCGTCGTACTCGACGATCGTGGGCGGGTAAAAGTGGACGAGCATTTTCGCACGAACGTCGAAGGCATCTACGCGATCGGCGACGTTATCGCAGGCCCGATGCTGGCACACAAAGCCGAGGAGGAAGGCATCGCCTGTGTCGAAATGATGGCCGGCAAAGCCGGGCACGTGAACTACGATGTCATTCCCGGAATCATTTATACGAATCCGGAGCTGGCCGGCGTCGGATTCACGGAAGATTTGGCGAAGGAGAAGGGGATGGACGTGCGGATCGGCAAGTTTCCCTTCCGCGCCAATGGCCGCGCGGTGGCGAACGAAGACTACGAAGGTGTCGTGAAGTTTGTGGCGGACGCGAAGACGGATCGCATTCTCGGTGCCCATATTCTTTCCCACGCCGCCTCGGAGTTGATCGCGGAAACGGTCGCCGTGATGGAATTCGGCGGCAGCTCGGAAGATCTCGGCCGCACCGTTCACGCACATCCCACGCTGAGCGAAGCAGTGAAAGAAGCCGCACTCGCGGTGGAGAAACGCGCTCTGCACATCGGCAATCGTTGACCTAAATAGCTGGTCAGCGTCGACCACCGCGTCGGAAGGAAAATAGGAATCGACTTCTTATCATGGAAGTAGGATATCTGTCTTTATGCGGCTGAGAGCATTCTTGCCGGCTTGGAGGTACCCCATGATCAAAATCAAGTATTCCTGGTTTGTCGCGTTCTTCGCTGTCGTCGCTCTTCCAAATCTTTTGCCGATCGCGAAGGCAGACATTCCCGGACTAACTCTCGCGGACACCATCGATCCATCTCCTTACGTCGATGTTTACGGCGTAATGCAATTCAAGCTCAACCATGCCACCCATAAGCTCTACGTGTCCGGTTATTCAAATCATAACGACTTTGGAATAAAGGTCATCGACACCACTTCGAACTCCATAATCGGCGGAATCGCCCTCGGTCGATACGCGGGAACGTCGAATGGTTTCTGGCCACTAGGCCTGGACGTCGATGAAAGCCCGGGGCCCGTGGGCGACAAAGTCTATGTTATCGGCCAATCTGAAACGAGTGCGAATGTCGCTCTGCGCGTTATCGATGGCCTGAGTAACTCTAGCATGACGGGAGAAGGCACCGATCTTTTTGTCCCGGTCGGCGTTCAGGAATTCGCAAGCGTGACCGTCAATTCGAGCAACCACAAACTTTATGTCGCAAAGGAAAATGGCTTCATCGTGGTGGTCGACGGTCCTAATCGGCAAATCGTTAGAACGTTCAATCCACAATTTGGCAGTTTCCTGGTGGCGAGCCCGGCGACGAACAAGATTTTTGTTCTCAATAACAACGGCGGCGGCGTCATCAACAGCGCGGACGACACGTTTGCGCCGCTCTCGTTATTCTTCACCGCCACGGCCGCGGCGGTCGATTCCACCCATGGACGAATTTATTTTGTCGGAAGAAACCTGGGTGACAACAACGGCATTTTTGTCGTGGATGCGGCCACTGGGGCGATTGTTGGATCCAGAACCGACCTCGCTGCTCCTGCCCTAAGCGTCGCGGTCAATCCTAGCGACAATACGCTCTACGTTGGTTCCGCCAGTGACCTGCTTGTCTTTGACGCCGCTGACCTTACGCCCCGGGGAGGCTTCGCCCGTCCCGCGGCGCCACTCGAATGTGATCCGACCGTGCCTGTCAGCCTTTTCTTCGTGGATTCCAATGTGCTGAAGTCGATTGTTGCCATGGATCCCGTGACCGGCGTGGCTGCCACTCTGGCCCTGGGGTATCACCCTCTCGATATCGCCATCAACAGCCGGACCAATCGCGTCTATGTGACGGACCCGTTATATCGCGGAGGGCTGGGAAGTTGGGGGACAGACCAGCTTCTTGGGATCGACGGCAGCAATCACACCGTGGTTAACCGCATTCGTTACACGTTCCCTCATCAGCCCAGTCTCGACAATGACTTCAAGCGGCACCCCGCTGTCAGTGAAAGACTGAACCGCATTTATCAGGTGCGGAGATCATACGACACGGCGTTGCGGTGCTTCGTTGATGTTTTTGATGGCGAAACAAGTCAACTCCGTGGGTCAATCGCGTTGGATCCGACGATGGGCGCCTTCTCAGATCTTGTGGCGATCGACGACACCCGGCGCCGGATTTATGTCGTCGCGTCGCGCCAACTCGGTTCCAACACCTACAACATGGACTTGGTAGTTTACGATGCAGACACCGAGGCGTGGATTACCACCGTCGCCCTGGCCTACACCTTCAGCCCCACCAGTGAGGGGCTGGCTGCTAATCCAGTGACCGGCCGGATCTACGTATCAACCGGACTCGGTGGCGTGGTCATTGTCGATGGCAATACGAATACGAGAGTCGGAGCGGTCAGTGCAGGCGGGGAGATTGCGATCAATCGAAGGACGAACAAGATTTACGTGAATAGGAATTATAGCTCCGATGACGTGAGCGTCATAAATGGCGCGACCGATAGCCTGGAAACAACGTTTCCGATCCAGCAAGGTAATGACAATGTTCGCGCCTTGGCCGTGGATGAGGTCGCCAGCAGGGTATTCCTGGCGCATAGCCCCAACGAACCATTTGGGGGCCGACTAACAGCCTACGATGCGAACAATGGTTATCAATTTCTTGGCCAGACGGATCTCGATCTGAACCCAACCCGAATCGGATTCAACTCCACAACTCGTCAGCTTTTCGTGTCAAATGACGCGGATGGGCTCATAACCGTCTTTCAGGACGCGACCGCTGCTCCAGCCGATCTCTTCGGAAATATTTCGACGCGGACCTATGTCGCGGACGGCGACAGTGCTCTCATTGGCGGGTTTATTCTCGGTGGCTCGCCGTCTGACACGAAGCGGTTATTGATTCGGGCCATCGGTCCGTCCCTGACGCAAGGCGGTGTAGCCGGAGCATTGTCCGATACGACGCTCGAAGTGCACCTGGCAAGCGGAAACGTGACTACGAATGACAACTGGAAGGTTGACGACGCCACCGGCCTGTCGCAGCAGGCGGAGATCGAAGCGACCGGTCTTCCGCCAGGCAGTGATCTGGAATCGGCGCTGGTGATGACCTTGCCGGCGGGACAATCGGCGACCGCTATCGTTCGCGGGAGGAACGGAGTGTCCGGGGTCGGCTTGGTGGAAGTGTATGATCTTGAGCACGGATCGCCGGCCAAGCTCCTGAATATTTCGACCCGGGGTCACGTTGGCACGGGAGATAATGTGATGATAGCTGGCGCCATCATCCTGGGCTCGAAGTCCGCGCAAGTAGTCGTGCGTGCCATTGGTCCCTCCCTGATCGGTGCTGGGCTGCCAAATCCATTGGAAGATCCTGTGCTCGAATTGCGCGATCCTAATGGTGGGTTGATCGCAGTGAACGACGACTGGCAGGAACACGAAGCGGAAGTCAATGCGACTACGCTCCCGCCGACCGATCCGCGGGAAAGCGTTATCGTGGCGACCTTGTTTCCCGCGAATTATACCGCTATCGCCCGGGGCAAGAACGACTCCATCGGCGTAGCGTTAGTGGAAGCTTACTACCTAAGTCAGTAAGCCAGGTCGTGAGGACGGGCTAAGCGATCGCAAGGATCGAGGGCGAATTTTCCTTTGCGACCAGGCAGCTCAGGATCACGCCCGTCGAGACCAGCTAATCAAACGTAAAGCCTCCACCCAATGCCACTTCGGTGGTATTATTTGAACCTCGGACGATGACATAGGCCAAGCACGGCTAGTGGCAACGTCAACCGGGGAAAAGGTATCGACTTCTTACCCAGGAAATGGGATATGTAATTCCGCGTGACCGATACCCCTTATCGCCGGTTGCCGAGAACCCTATGAGCAAAACTAATAATCCATTTCTTTTCGCGGCCTTCATTGTTTTTACTCTGCTGGCTTATCTCCCAATTGCCCGGGCAGACATTCCCGGCATAACGCTGACTGACGCCATCGACCCGTCTCTGGGCACGGATGCGTTTGGGCTGCTGCTGCTTCAGGTCAACCATACAACGCACAAGCTCTACACGGCGGGATATCCATCGGATTCCACCCGGAACTTTGGACTAAAGGTCGTTGACACCACCAGCAACACCATCGTCGCCGGAATTGATCTTGGTCGCTACGCGGGTTCCTACAATGGTTTCTGGCCGATTGGCCTGGCGATCGATGAAAGTGGAGGACCCGCTGGGGACAGAGTCTATATGATTGGTCGGACGGACAGCGTCGGTAACGCTATTCTGCGCGTCGTAGACGGCTCAACCAACACGAATCTAACGGGGGAAACTACGGATCTCTTTCTGCCGGTGGGTGTCCAGGAGTTCACGAGTCTGGCCGTCAATTCGAGCAACCACAAAATCTATGTCGCCAAAGAGAGCGGCGAGATCGCCATCGTGGACGGGCCTAATCAACAGATACTCGGAACGGTTAATCCTAATTTTGGTGATCTCGTCGTGGCGAATCCGGCCGCGAACAAGATTTTCGTCGTCAATCACAATGGAGGCGGTGTTATCAACAGCGCGGACGACACGTTTGCGCCGCTCTCATTGTTCTTCACCGCCACAGCCGCGGCGCTCGATTCCATTCATGGACGAATTTATTTCGTCGGCAGGAACCTGGGTAATAGCAACAGCATCTTTGCCGTGGACGCAATTACGGGGCAGATTGTCGGCTCCAAGACGGGTCTCGCTAACCTGCCTGCGAGCGTGACGGTCAAGCCCGACGAGAACACGGTTTACGTCGGTTCGGCGACTGACTTGCTGGCCTTCGACGGCACTGACTTTACTCCGAAGGGCAGCTTTGCGCGTCCAGCCCTGAAGCTTGCCTGTGATTCGACCGTCCCGGCCGGACTTTTCTTTGTCGACACCAACCCGCTTTCTTTCCCAGCCGAAGGACAGCCCAACTCGGTTATTGCCATGACATTCGCGACCAGCGCGATGGCGCCTTTAACGATGGGCTATCGGCCGTTCGACGTCGCGGTCAATAACCGCACCAATCGCATCTATGTGACGGATCACCAAACAAACGAGCTGCTCGCGATCGATGGGTCCAGTCACGCTGTCCTCCACCGCATTCTCATAACCCGACCCTGGGCAACTCAGCCGCCTCTCATGCAACGTTACGACCGACATCTCGCCATCAGTGAACGGTTGAACCGGGTTTACCTGCCGCGAACGTCGCTCGACTCACAGAACGAATATCGATCATTCCTCGACGTCGTTGATGGAGAAACAAATCAAGTCCGCGGGTCAATCGCTTTGGATCCAACGATTGGCTACTTCTCAGACCGTGTCGCGGTTGACGACATGCGGCGTCGGATTTATGTGACGGCGGCCCGCCAGGTCTCGTCTGGGTCAGTGCAAGTCATGCTGGTGGTGTATGACGCCGACACCGAGCTGCCAATGACCACTATCGACCTGGGCGAATCCGACAGCGGCACCCTTTTCGGGGTTGCTGCTAATCCTGTTACTGGCCGGGTTTACGTTTCAATCGAGCCCGGGGTGGTCATTGTCGATGGCAATACAAACACCAAAGTCGGGACGGTAAATTCGGCCCGTGGGGAGATCGCGATTAACCGACGGAGGAACAAAGTCTACGCGGTTCAAACCAGGTACGTGGCCAATAGCGTGGCGGTCATAAATGGCGCGACAGATAGTCTGGAAACAAGTTTCTCGGTCCTGCTCGACAATGATTTTATCTCCGCGCTGGACGTGGATGAAGTGACCAACAGGGTATACGTGGCGGGAGGGAGTCAATATGCTTTGGGAGGCTGGGTCACGGCCTACGACGCAAATAATAATTATCAGCTCCTCGGCCAAATCGATCTCCAGACAGGCCCTGCCGCCGGAATGGCGTTTGCGGGTGTGCCTCGGCAGTTGTTTGTTGCGCACAATCTGGACGGAGCCGTCAGCGTCCTTCAGGACGCGACCCCTGGGCCAGCCGATCTTTTCGGGAACATTTCGACGCGGACTTACGTAGCGGATGGCGACAATGTTCTCATTGGCGGGTTTATCCTTGGCGGAACTTCGCCTAACACAAAGAGGGTCCTGATCCGGGCCATTGGCCCTTCGCTTACGCAATTCGGTGTGGCCGGCGTGCTGCCAGACACGACGCTCGAAGTGCACGCGAGCGGAAACGTGACGACCAATGACAACTGGAAGATCAATGACACCACAGGCCTGTCGCAACAGGCGGAGATCGAGGCGACCAGTCTTCCGCCTGGCAATGATTTGGAATCAGCGCTGGTCATGACTTTACCGGCGGGACAATCGGCGACCGCTATCGTTCGTGGGAGGAATGGGGCGCCCGGGGTCGGCTTGGTGGAAGTGTATGATCTCGAGCACGGATCGCCGGCCAAGCTCTTGAATATTTCGACCCGGGGTCACGTTGGCGATGGAGAGAATGTGATGATAGCGGGCGCCATTGTCCTGGGCTCGAAGTCCGCGCAAGTGGTCGTGCGCGCGATAGGTCCTTCCCTGACCGGTGCTGGGCTGCCAAATCCTTTGGAGGATCCCGTGCTTGAACTGCACGACCCGAATGGTGTCTTGATCGCAGTGAATGACAACTGGCAGGAACACGAAGCGGAAGTAACTGCGACTACACTCGCGCCGACCGATCCGCGAGAGAGCGTCATTGTGGCGACTTTGTTTCCGGCGAACTATACCGCGATCGCGCGGGGCAAGAATGGCGCCACGGGCGTAGCATTAGTGGAAGCTTATTATCTGAGTCAGTAGGTCCAATTCGTTGAGCGATCGATCCTGATAGATCGAATGACCTTATTGACAGCGACGCCGGGTTGCGGCAAACCGGCGAGATGAGACGCGCATTCGGACTTTTCGCGGTCGCTGCAATTCTGGCCGCAACTATCGCACAAGCGAACGCAATGTCGGAAATCATCATCGCCATCCGCTACTTGCAAGCGCAGGGTGAGAGTCACGCCCACCTGTTTCTCTATCGCGATGACGGGACCTTGCTTCGACAACTGACCAGGGAGGAATCGGGTCAGGATCAGGACCCCCTGTTCGCGCCGGACGGAGGATCGATCGTGTTCGCACGCGACATCGGCGAGAACAAGTTTGAGTTTTGGAGTGTCGAACCTGGTGGCGGCGCGCTGAAGCGTTTGGAGGCGGAGCCGGATTGGTATTCCGAGGCGAAGAGCTCGCCTTACTTCGCCTGGCCTGATCTCGGATCGGGGGACGACGAAAGCACCACGCCGTTCGGACAGCGTAGTCCTCGATTTCGAACACCAGATGGTTCGGTGGAACTGGTTTTGCGCGAGGTGAAGGGCGACGAAGACGACTTGGTGAACGGGCCAGAGCACGGAAAGCACTACCTCTTGCGCGACGCAAAATCAGGAAAGCAGGTGGAATTCGCCGAGCTTCCCGGTTTTGAAGGCGCGGTCGAACAACTCCAGTTGAAGGACAAGCAGGAGCGCTTTCTAATCGAGCCGCCGCTCCGTCTCGCATTTTTCGGAGTCCATTTGAACAGCACGGATGGCGATACGGACTACGCGCTCGACCTGACCAATCGGCGCTTCGTCCGCTTGTCGGCTAACTGGGCCGCGCCGATTCCGCTGCCCGGCGAATCGGCTTTTCTAACGCTTACCTACGTTCGTTACGTCCCGATCCCCGGCACAACGAAGACGGCGAATTGCAGCTATTTGGAATTTTGGGATGCGAACCTGAAGAAAGTCCGGTTCGCACAAGAGGAAACCGCTGCAATTGTTTACGGCGCTTCGATCTACCGGCCGGGAAAAACCCCGACGACGATCTCGGTTCGCAAGAACGGGGATTGATCGAATCAGGTTTTAGCACGCACCATGTTGGAAAGGACAATTCACCTCACCCACGCCGGCCGTTCCCGGGATGATGGATCGCTCGCCGGCCCGGTCATCGTCCTCGCGCTGGCAGGAGCGAAGCTCCTGTTTCATCTCCTTACCGCCGAACACTACGGAATCTTTCGCGACGAATTGTATTATCTCGCTTGTTCCGAGCACCTCGATTTCGGTTACGTCGACCAGCCGCCACTGATCGCCTTTGTCGCCTGGGTCGCGCGCAATCTCTTCGGCGAGTCGCTTCTCGGTTTGCGACTGCTGCCCGCGGTCGCTGGCGCCGCGACCGTTTGGTTGACCGGGAAACTGACCCGTGAAATGGGGGGAGGCGCATTCGCCCAAGGTGTGGCCGCGCTCGCGGTCATTGCCGCCCCTGTTTATCTTCTCCTCCATCATTACCTGACGATGAATGCCTTCGAGCCGCTTATCTGGCTCGGAGGCGCCTGGTGCGTCGTCCGCGCGATCAACCAGGGCGATCCGCGTTGCTGGCTTTGGTTCGGCGTGCTTGTCGGGCTCGGGATGGAAAACAAATATACCACAGCCTTTTTCGCTATCGCCGTTTTCGTCGCGCTATTCCTTACACCTCAACGGCGCTTTCTCTCCAACTCCTGGATCTGGATCGGGGGTCTCTGCTCGCTCCTCATCTTTCTCCCGAACCTGATCTGGTTGATCCGTCACGATTTCCCTTTCCTGGAGCTAATGCACAACATCCGCGGCACCGGACGCGATGTGGTGCGGGGGCCAGTCGCCTTCATTTTGGACCAGGCAATGCTGCTGAATCCGATCCTGTTCCCGCTTTGGCTGGGCGGGCTTTGCTGGTTGTTCCTGAATCGAAATGGCAGCCGCTATCGTATTCTGGGTTGGACCTACGTGCTGATGCTCTTCGCCTTCATTTTCTTGAAGGGAAAAAATTACTACATTTCCGCCGCCTATCCGATGCTCTTCGCCGCCGGCGCAGTGGCCTTTGAAAGGATGACTCGCGAGCGAGGCCGTTGGAGTCGCGGCGCTTACGCCGGCTTGATCATAATTTCACTGTGTCTCCTTGCACCGACTGTGGCTCCAGTTTTCCCGCCGGAAACCTACATTCATTATCAAAAGATGATTGGGTTGGAGCCGCCCAAGACCGAAAACCAGCCGACCGGTCCTTTGCCCCAGTATTTCGCTGATGAATTCGGATGGGAGGAAATGACTCGGGAAGTTGCGCGAGTCTATGAGGCGCTCCCTCCGGAGCAGCGCGCGATGACTGCCATCTTTGCCAACAGTTACGGTCAGGCCGGGGCGATCGACTTTTTCGGAAAGAAATACGGTTTGCCGAAAGCGATCAGCAACCATCAAAATTATTGGTATTGGGGCCCGCGCGATTATACCGGCCAAAGTGTGATCGTGCTGGGTAGCGACGGTTCTGGAGATCGCGAGCACTTTGCGAGCGTGGAATCGGCTGGCCGGACTTATCATCCCTATTCGCGACGGGACGAACACTTCGAGATTTTTCTCTGCCGCGATCTCAACACAACGCTGCAGGCGCATTGGCCAAATATAAAGAAATGGGATTGAGGCGGGCGCCGCTGGGGCAGTTTTGGGGGCGCATCTGATTTGGTAGGGCGAGACTCTGTCGAGCCGTCGGTGAGAGTTACGCAGCGGCTCGACAGAGTCTCGCCCTACCAAATCAGCGCCTCCAGCTCCGGCTTTCCATCTTCCCCTAATCCTTTACAGTCGGAGCAATGCCTGCCGTTTCCGTGGAAGAAATCGTCGATTTTGTTGGAGGCCATTTTCAGGGAGATGTGAACCGCCGTGTGACGGGAGTCGCTTCGCTGGGGGACGCGCGGGAGGAGCACCTGAGTTTCCTCAGCAATCGCAAATACACCGCGCAAATGGCTGCGACGAAAGCCGGCGCCATTTTGGTGCCGCAATATCTGACGGGCGACGACGAACGGTGGATTCGCGTCGACGATCCTTACTTTGCGTTTGCGCGGATCATGACGCGCTGGTTTTCGGCGCGGCCGATGCCGAAGAACGTCTCACAGAAAGCATCGATCTCGCCGAGCGCAAAGCTTGGGACGAACGTCACCGTTGGGCCCTTCGCGACCATTGGCGATGACGTGGTCATCGGCAGCAACGTCACCATTTTCCAGGGTGTCTCCATCGAAGCCGGATCAACCATCGGCGACGGTTCGATCATTTATCCGAACGTGGTCATTTACCACGGCACGCGCATTGGCCAACGGTGCATCATCCACGCAGGCGTTGTCATCGGCTCGGACGGCTACGGCTTCGCCATGCACGAGGGCAAGCATCACAAGATTCCGCAGATCGGTATCGTTCGGATCGAGGACGACGTTGAGATAGGGGCCGGAACGACAATCGACCGCGCAGCCCTGGGCGAAACGGTGATAGGGGAGGGGACCAAGATCGATAACCTGGTGATGATCGCGCACAACGTAAAAGTCGGTAAACATTGCCTGCTCGTCTCGCAGGTCGGCATAGCCGGCTCGACAGAACTGGGCGATCACGTTTTCGTGGCGGGGCAGAGCGGTTTTTCCGGCCATCTCAAGATTGGACACCGGGTTCAGGTGGCTGCGAAGAGCGCCGTTCTCGCGGATGTGCCCGACGACACCAAAGTGATGGGCTCGCCGGCGATGCCGTTCAATGAATTCGCGCGTCGCCACGCCGCCGTTAAGCGCCTCGCGAAAAAGAAGCCGCTGTAGACGCTTCGCTGTGCGAAGCGAGTCGCGGCACAACAGTTCGTTGCGTCGCGCGCAGCGCGACGGCTACAGGATCTTATTTGCCTCTCGGTTCATCTCGTCGGCAACAGAGTTCTCCCTCTTGATTAAGAAACAGCCCGGGCTCGACAGCAACGATCAATCGGACAAAATGAGTCGCTGCCTATGAACGAACCCATTCTCATCGCGAAATCGGAAGAAGAGATTTTCTTGTTGCCTAAAATGGCGAACCGCCACGGCCTGATCGCCGGTGCGACGGGCACTGGAAAAACGGTGACGCTGCAAACGCTCGCTGAGAATTTCAGCGCGCGCGGGATTCCCGTCTTCATGGCGGACGTGAAAGGTGATCTCGCCGGCATGAGCCAGATCGGGGCGAACAATCCGAAAGTTATCGCGCGCGCCAAGGAACTCGGAATCTCAGATTTCAAGGGGCAGGCCTGCCCGGTCGTGTTCTGGGATGTGTTTGGCGAGAACGGACATCCGGTGCGCGCGACGGTCTCGGAGATGGGGCCACTGTTGCTCGGCCGTCTCCTGGGCCTCAACGACACCCAGGAGGGCGTCCTCAACATGGTTTTCAAGATCGCCGATGAAGGCGGTTTGCTCCTGCTCGATTTGAAAGACCTCCGGTCGATGGTGCAATACGTCGCCGACCATGCGGACGAGTTTAAGACGCAGTATGGGAATGTCTCGGCCGCAAGTGCCGGGGCGATTCAGCGTAGCCTTCTCGCCCTGGAAACACAGGGTGCGGATAAATTTTTTGGCGAGCCCGCTCTCGACCTCGAGGACCTGATCCAGACTCAAGACGGCCGCGGCGTTATCAATATCCTGGCCGCGGAGAAGTTGATGCAGCAATCGCCGAAAGTGTACGCGACGTTTCTACTCTGGTTGCTTTCGGAACTTTTTGAGCGACTTCCGGAAATCGGCGACCCGGAGAAACCCAAGCTGGTTTTCTTTTTCGATGAAGCGCACCTGATCTTCAGCGACATCGAACCGGCGGTGGAACAAAAGATCGAGCAGATGGTGCGATTGATCCGCTCGAAAGGGGTTGGAGTGTATTTTGTCAGCCAGAATCCGCTCGATATCCCTGACGTTGTTCTCGGCCAACTGGGGAATCGCGTGCAGCACGCGTTGCGCGCCTTTACGCCGCGAGACCAGAAAGCGGTCTCAGCAGCGGCTCAGACGTTTCGCCAAAACCCCAAGATCAAAGTCGAGACGGTCCTCACGGAGCTGGGAGTCGGGGAAGCTCTTGTTTCCTTGCTCGACGAGGAAGGCAAACCGGCAATAGTGGACCGGGCGAAAATCGTTCCGCCTCGGAGCCAGGTCGGCTCGATTACTCCCGAGCAAAGAAAGCAGATCATTCAATCCTCCAGCATTGCCGGGCATTACGAGAAGGCGGTCGATCGCGAATCAGCCTACGAAAAATTGCTAGCTCGGGCCGGGGCCAAAGCAGAGACCGCCGGGTCCCCGCCTGTGCCTCCCGCAGCGACGGCCCCGGGAGCCCCCGGGTCATCGGTCTTCGGAACAATTGGATCGGTCTTTCAACCCACCGTGGGACCGCGGGGCGCCGTTCACGATTCCATGGCAACCAGCATGGTAAAAAGCGCCGTGCGGGCCGCCAGCAGCCAAATGGGCCGCCAAATCATGCGCGGCCTTCTCGGCAGCTTCATGGGTGGCAGCCGGAGGTAATCAGCCGAGGTGGGCAGCGCACGCGATTCGCGCTGTCTCGGGCGATGCGCAAAGCGTGGAATGGGCAGAGTGGCGCAAGAAATGCAGTCGATTGGGGATAATGCGCCGGGTTGTTTCGGTAGTGATTTTCTTAGCTTCGATGGGTGTCGCGGTATCGCGAGAACCATCCCGTCGCTTCCAAGGATATTATCGCGGTTATCTCGAACAGTATGCGGCGGCCGAACTACCGGAAAACTCGAATGAAGCGGTGGCCGTGATTGGTAGAGTGGAAAAACCTCGTACGATTGAACCTCGCCAAGGCCTCACTCTTACCAAAGCTCTTGAGGAATCTGGCGGTTTCGCGGACTTCGCAGACAGTCGCCACGTCGGAATCTGGAAAAACGGAGAGGGCCGTTTCATAGCAGTGAATGTGCGTGCGATTCAGCGTAAACGGGTTGATGACCCCCTCTTGCACGCAGGAGACATCGGCATTGTCACGCCCCGCTGGATGATGGGCATCGGCCCGGAGTCGCCAGGCAAACATGCGATAGTGGCTCGCGCCGTATCGCCTTCAAAGTCATGTGAAGCGACTGTCGAAACAAACGAATGGCCCGACAATAAGAATACCCAGGTTCGCCTAAACTTTAGTAATCATGAAGAAGATTGTGCGTCGACAGCTGTTTGGTTCGACGGGCTACATTCAAACGTCGAAGTCCATTGGCCAGGCGCGACGACGCTTGAAGTTCGCTATTCAAAAGGCATTAGTCCGAACCGAGATTCATCGGGCGAATTAATTCAGTGCTACGATCGGAAAATACGCGTCGTTCTTTCCGAGAGATAAATTCGCGTCGGATCAAAAACAAAACCGCCGGGACACGCGTGGCGCGCCCGGCGATTCGATTTTCTTGTCTAACTAACTATTTCTTAGGCGCAGCGTCTTTCTTGACGCTCTTGTCCGCCTTCACTTCCACTTCCTTGGCGGACATCGTGTACATGATCGTCACCTTTTCTCCAACCTTGAGGTCGCCGGTGACTTTCGTGTTCGGATCGCGATCGATTTCGAACCGCTCCTTACCCTTGGTAACGACAATCATGCTGTCGGTGACCTCAACGACCGGACCCGTAACCTGGTAGGTTTTGGCGCCGGCGAACGCCGTTCCGCTCAGAGCGAGCGTTCCAGCTGCGATCAGACTGAACAATGTATTTAGTTTCATGGACCATTAGAACGCCGGTTCGCCGAAAGGATTCAAGTCCCTTTTTGCGAGGTGCGAGGCCTGCCGAGTCTCTGGCCAAGCGATTGCGACGTAATTTCTTCCCGAAGATCTGAAGAGGCCCTAACCTGGCAGGGCGGTCCGCCTCAGGCGGATCGAGCCGCAGGCAATCGCACTACCCTTTGGACGGTCCCGCCATCGTCTTCACACCCACGCGGGCTAGGTATTCCTCGACCTGGAGCAAATTGTCGGCGCCGCGCTGCACAATTTTGAGCAGATTATCCATCGACGAGACTTCCTCGAGTTGTTCAGTCAGGAACCACTGGAGGAAATTAATCGTGATGTAGTCATTTTCCGATCGAGCCAGCTCGACGAGCGCGTTGATCTGATGTGTCACCTTCACTTCCTGGTCGAGTGAAAGCTTGATCGCGGCCTCCGCCGTCTTGAAATTCGCCTGGGGTGCGTCGATCCCCGGCAGCACCGCTCGCCCGCCGGCGTCCACGACGTATTTGATGAACCGCATGGCGTGCTCTTTTTCCTCTTCCGCCTGCGCGAAAAAGTGCTCGGACAACTGCGGCAACGCGTCCGCCGCAAAATGTGCGGCGATCGCGACGTACTGCAATGACGCGCTGAATTCATATCCAATTTGTTCGTTGATGGCGTCGA
>CAVZAD010000016.1:0-37865 GCA_963773185.1 uncultured Verrucomicrobiae bacterium
AGTACTTCGCGGGCCGCCCCGGCTGTCGCTGTGGTGGCGAGACGGTCCAGCGGCTCGAATGGCACGCCAGCCATGCGAATCAGGAAAATCGGAGCAACGCGGTAACTTCCAGACACTCAAGCAACAGAACGGATGCCGCTGGCAGTGACAAGCGAAAGTGTAGCCGGTCGTGACTCCGCGGCGACTCGAGGGCCTGTTAGGGGACCCGCGGTAAGCAAGTCCCTCCGAGATGGAAGATGCGATGCCGTTTAATTATTCAGCAGCGGCAGGCGAATCGTGAAAGTCGTTCCGGCCTGCGGGGTGCTGTCGACTTTGATCGAGCCGTTATGATCTTCGACGACTTTCTTCGTGATGTAGAGCCCGAGCCCGGTCCCGCTTTTGCCTTGTTTCGTCGTAAAATAGGGATCGAAAATTTTCGCCATTTGCGCCGGAGTAATCCCATAGCCGGTGTCCTCCATCCGCACATCCACATAAAAATCCTTGCTCGTGCAGCTAATCGCGGACCGAACCTTTCTTTTCCGCGGAAGCCTGAAGGGCGTTAATGATGACGTTTTGGATGGCCCGCGTGACCTGGACCGAATCGCCCAGGAGCGTGCAAGGGTCTTCACAAATCTCGCACCTCAATTCCACACCGTTTTGAGGGGCCATCGGGTCAATCCCTTCACCACCTCACGGACGATACCGGAGACAGAGATCGGCTTGTGCGGGAGGCTCCCACGCTGCCGTAGCTCTGCCACATGGTAAGCAGCTCGCGGCAGAGCCGAACGTTTTGTTCGATGATGTTAAGCTCCTTGGCGGACGTCGCGCTCGTCGCGCCATTTTCCTTTTCAGATTCTCTAGCTTTTCGCGAGGAGCTGGACGTAACCCCAAACGATCGTAAGCGGGTTTCCGAGGTCGTGGACAAATTCGGCCGAAGCCTGTCCCAGCAAAGCGAGCCGTTCCTTTTGCGCAAGTTCCTTCAGCAGGCGGTTATTCAACTCCTTAATCTCGGGGGCCGCGCTTACGCCGGTGCGAGGAAAGGCGAGTCCGTTCGACGTTGCGGCCGATCACTTCGCGCATCTCGCGCGCATCGAAAGGCTTGCTAATGTAGTCGTCCGCGCCCAGGCGTAGAGCTTCCTTGGCAGTCTTGAGCGCGCCAAATCCGGTGAGCATAATGACCGAAACATGTGGATCGATCTCGCGGATCTTCCGCAGCCCTTCGATGCCGCTCATCCCGGGCATCCGAATATCCCTGACGACTGCGTCCGGTTTTTTCTCGCTCAAAATCGCAGACCCACCTCGACGTTATCGGCGGTGTGAACCTGATAAATGGGCTTCACAGCATCCGCAAACTTTCGCGCGGACCCAATTCGTCATCGATGACGAGAACCTGAGGGAGATCAGTGGCGATCGTGATTATGATGAGGGAAGTAAAGCTAAGGCCGTGCCGCTGAGGCGCTGTAATTCATGAAAGTAAGCCATTCGCTGGTGGTTCCAACTTCGGGCCAATGATGAACTGTTTCCATCTCCACACAAGATAGATCTTGTGAATAACTCGGAAATTTGGTGAATAACAATTATCACCGGGAGGCGAAAAACATAATGACTCCATTTAATGTAATACCTAGAATGCGTCTTTTCAACCTGGAGTATTCCTGCTAACTCCCCCTTAGCCCATGAATCAGCGAAATCGAGTTGTTGTTACCGGAATCGGAGTCCTCTCGCCCAACGGAATCGGGTTCGAAGCTTTTGGGAATCGTTTCGGGCCGGTCGCAGCGGCATCGGACCAATCACGTTGTTCGATGCAAGCGAATTGAGCAGCCGGATAGCCGGCGAAGTCAAAGGATTCCAACCGCAGGATCACATCGAGCCGGGACACAAGCCTCAACGCATGGCGCGCCATACCCAGTTCGCCTTCGCCGCGATGAGCATGGCCGATCGAGACGCAAAATAGGAGATTAACGAGAGAGACTGGCCCAGTCCGATCCCGATCATGATGGGAGTGAGCACGAGCGCAATGGATATCATTGAGATTCCTTTAGTGAAGTTCGAACATCGAGGAAGTCGCGGAATATCTCCAACGGCGGTTCACACTTTGACACCGCAGGCCGTTCCAGATTTTCTCGCAGATGGGATCGGCACCCAGCGCAAGCGAGGACTATTTCGTCGGCATGTCCGTCCGGCTTGGACGCGGTAGCGGTAGCGACAACCCTGATTCAATTCCACGGAGAAGCGGAATTCGCCATTGCCGGTGGCACAGATGCCCCTATCACGCCGCATACGATCGGCGCATTTACCGAGTCTGGGATCAGTTCCTGCCGAAATGTCGACCCGGAGAGCGCGAGCCGGCCTTTCGATCTCGAACGCGATACAGGCGTAATTTCAGAGGGCGCCGGGATCGTAATCCTCGAGGAGCTCGAGTCGGCCAAAGCGCGCGGGCAAAGGCTATCTGAGATTTCTGGTTACGGTACACCAGGGGGATTACGCCCCGATTTTCCCGGGTCGAGGTTCCTCAGAAACGGATGAGAATCGCCTAGGCACGCCGCACGCACGCCAGAGGATATCGATTATATTTTCGCCTACGGGCCAGGCCATCCGGCCTTGGATATTGTCGAAGTTTGACATATCAAGCCGGTGTTCGGCCAACCGGCCTACTCGATTCCCATTAGCTCGATCAAGGGGTGCACCGGCAATCCGTTAGCCGCCGGCGGGCCCATTCAGATCGCCGCTGCGGCTAAGCGTCCGCGACAATCATTTCGCCCACCGCCAACTACGAAGTGCCGGATCCAGGCTGTGACCTGGACTTCGTGCCGCTTCCCGCCCGTCAGCTCAGGATGGATTGCATGTTGATAAACGTGCGAGGGCTGGGAGGCAGCACCAGTTCATTGGTCGTTGAGCGACCGTCCAATTAAGTGAATGGTACGATGATTGCGTTGCCCATTGGGACATTGTCATGCACACACCCGTCGTCTCATGCGCCGAATTTGGTCTTGCTGAAGCAATCTGATCGCCCGAAATGAATTCTCAAAGCCTGCCGCTGTGGTTGGCGCTTTTCATGCAGTTTGGGCTCGGTCTCGCGGTTTTCCGAGCGAATCCCGAAGTTACACGAATCAAAGCTTCTTCCTCGTTTCCATAATTTTATCCGTGTGGCTCCTCTCGCTGCACTTCGCCTATACCGCGACTCGCGCGGGTGACGCTGAGGTCTGGATCCGAAACGCATCGGCCTGCGGACCTCTAATCGTAAGCGGATTCAATCTCCTGAGACTTGCCATTCTCTATCGGGAGAGCGGTTGGCGCGAAATAGGAAGACGCTCAAGACTCTTGGTGATTTCGAGCCTGATCGTAATCTCGATATGTTATACGCCATTGTTTCTGCGCCATGCGGAACTCCAAAGCGGACAAGTCCCCAAGGCCATCTACGGGCCCTTGGCTCCCATTTACTTCGGGTTTTTTGTGATTGCCGTGATGGCGGTGCTGGGGCTGTACCTGCGGGATCTTCGCCGTGGAAGTGGAGTGCAGAAAGTCGAGCTGCAATTCGTGGTTGCCGGCTGCGTCACGTTGTTCGCGCTGGTTGCTCTGACCACATTTTTTGAGAGCGGGACATGGCGGTGACAATCGCGCCATTCAGGGTCGTAGTTTTCAGCTTGATCATCGCCTATGGCATCGCGACGCGGAAGATTATGGAGGTCGGGCTTTTCTTTCGCCGCGTGACCGGTTATGCGGTTCTTACCGCCTATCTTCTGGCTCTCTACGGGTTAGTCTGGTGGCTGGTCTCGACGGCGCTGAGCCTCTTCGGTGACGCTCAACGCCGCCCACGTCGTGGCGGCGATCGTGGTGGCGTTCGCCATGGCTCCCGCGCGGGGAGTCTCGCAAAGCCTGGCCGATAAACTCTTTCTCGGCACACGGCGGCTCGATTTTCGTTCGACCATGAACGAAGCCGCCGCCATCCTGAAATCCGTCACGACATTGCAGGATTTGCTCGAGCGTTTCGCGAAGACCATCGCCGGCGCGGTCGCCACGGACACCGTATACATTCTCCTGCCCGACCACCACGATTTCTCACAGCAATACCCGCTCCCAGAACGCCGAATGGCTGTCCGGAGTTCGGGTTCAGCAAAAACGACGCGATAATCAAATATTTGGAAACCCATCCGGAGACACTGGTCCTCGACGAGTTGCACCGTATGCGGCAGACGCCGGAACTGGAAGCGGTCGAACAACAAATGGAGTCGCTGCAAATCGCGGTGGCCATCGGTATTTTTTCCCGCGAACACCTTGCCGGGATCATGCTGCTGGGTCCGCGGATGTCCGGACGGATTTATGGCAGCGTCGAGCAGGAGGCGCTGCAGGTTCTGTGCGGCCAGCTCGCCATGGCGATCGATAACGCCCAACTCTTCACCGAGGTCCAAAACGCCAAAATCTACAATGAGATCCTCCTGCAGAATCTGACGACCGGCGTGATCGCGGCCGGAGTCGACGGCCGTATCACTGTTTTCAACAAGGAAGCCGACCAGATCACCGGCTCGAAATCGACCGGACTTCTGGATCAATCGATCGAGAATTTCCCCGCCTCCTTGCGCGATGCTGGTGCGGGAAACGCTGCGACCGGAGAAGGGCAGGAAAATAGCGAGCTCGTTCTGCCTTCGGCCGAGGGAGAACCTCATCGTGCGTATCAGCACCTCCATCTTCCAGGGACAGCAGGGCCAGATGCTGGGCGCCCTGGTGGTGCTCACCGACATCACCGCTTTGAAGCGCCTCGAACTGCAAATCCGCCGCAGCGACCGCCTCGCCAGCCTGGGCACGCTTTCCGCCGGCATGGCGCATGAAATCAAGAATCCGCTCGTCTCGATCAAGACTTTTGCCCAGCTGCTGCCGGAGCGTTACCAGGACTCCGATTTCCGCGAAACCTTCTCGAATCTGATCGGCCATGAGATCGATCGCATCGATTCGCTGGTCAATCAGCTGCTGCGCTTCGCCCGGCCGGCCAAGCCGCTCTCAAGCCCATGCATGTCCACGAGATTCTGGAGAAATCGCTCCTGCTCGTGGGACATCGTCTCTATCAAAAAGAAATCAAATTAACTCGTTCCTGGGAGGCGGATGTGGATACAATCCGCGCGGATGCCGATCAACTCGAGCAGGTGTTCCTCAACTTTTTTATCAATGCCATGGACGCGATGAAACGCGGCGGCGAAATGTGGTATCGACTCAGATTCGCACGGCGGAAGAATGGATCGCGGCCGTTGACGCGGAACCAACGGGGAAGTGCACGAGATTCTGCGCATCACCATTCGCGATAACGGCGAAGGCATTCGCAGTGAAGATATCCCCCACGTCTTCGATCCGTTTTTTACCACCAAGGATTACGGCACCGGCCTCGGCCTGTCCGTCGTGCACGGGATCATCCAGGAACATGCGCGGACAGATCGAAGTGGAGAGCGAACTCGCAGAAAGGCACGGCTTTTCATATCTTGCTCCCACTCGTCCGCTTTGACCGCGAGGTGGCCGCCGCATGATGCCCTCCCCCGGTTTGCATCCTCTATTCGCAGGACCCTGACCTTGTCCGGCGCGTGAAGGCCTTCCTGTGCGCACTGCGCCGAAGTGCGCCATGTGCAGATCGCCGATCGGCTCGACGCCGTCCTCCAGCAAGCGGGGCCGGCGATTCTTCTTCTGGACTTGCGCGGCGCAAAGAAGCCCGCGATCTTCTCGAGCAAATCCAGGAGAGCTGGCCGTAGGTCTCTGATCATCGCTCTCGGGACTCCCCGCTCCGAGCCGCTGCGGGAGGCCGAACAGTCCGGCATTTACGCGGCGGAAGATGTGCAGATCGATCGTCGCCGCTTTCAGGCGCTGGTCTGCCGCGCCTTCGATCATCTGCGCGTCCTGGAAGAAAATCGCGGATTTGCGTGAACAATCGTCGCGCCTCGTACCGCCCGGAGCCGACGCGGCGGATCGAGCCGCGTCACGGACCGGCGCGAGTCCTTCGATGCCGCTGCTGCGTTTTCCCCGAGTTTTTCGCCGGTTCGAAAATGTCGAAGCCTGCTGGCCAGCGTGGTCGAGAGCGTGGCCGACGCCGCCGGGTGTCGGCCGCGTCGGTATTTTTTCCAAGATCCGGCAAGGCGACCGTTATCGGCTGCGCGCCGGCCTGCGTTGTTTGCCGGAAACACACGAGATCGAATATGGCGAGCGCGATCCGCTGGTGCGCTGGTTTGAATTGCACGCCCACCTCATCTGCCGGAGCGAACCTCGCGCAGACGTCCGATCACGAGGCAGCGCACCCTGATGCGGCGCGCGCTCGACACCTTTGGCGCCGAAGTCATCGTGCCGCTGCACGCCCGCGGGCAGGATCATCGGCTGGCTGTTTTTCGGCCATCGCGTCACGGGCCAGCGTTTCGAGTTGCACGATCTCGAAGGCCTGATGCTCCTGGCGGAACACGTCTCGACGGTGCTGGAGAACGCCTTGCTCTACGAAGAGGTCACGCTGCAGAAAACTCTCGCGGAGACGCTGCTCAAGTCGATCCCGCCCGGGATTATCGCCACGGACGAGGAGGCGATGGTTCGTTGGTTCAATCCGACGGCCGAACGAATTCTCGGGCATCGCGTGCAGCGCGATGCTCTGAATCAACCCGTCGAAGCGGCCGGCAGCCGCCTTGCCAGCTTTCTGCGCGAGACCCTCGAGGCCAAAGAGAACCTGCCGCCGCGCAGCAATGGATCGATCCCAAAACGCGTCGATCGCTCTCGGTGGAAACGCGGCGGTTGACGGATCACAAGAACCCGCTCGGCGCGGTCGCCGTCGTCCACGATCTGACGGCGGAAGGACAGCCTGCGGCAAAAACAGGATCTTGGTGGATCGCGCCGCCTTCTGGACCGACCTCGCGGCGAGCATGTCGCACGAAATTCGAAATCCGCTCGTGGCGATCAAGACCTTTGCCCAGCTCCTGCCCGAACGTTTCGACGACGCCGATTTCCGCAAGGATTTCAACGAGATCGTCGTGCAGGAGATCGATCGGCTCGACAAATCATCACCCAGATCAACAACTTCGCCCACCCGTCCGAACTGGTGATGAAGCCGATCGATCTGCGCGCCTCGGTCAGAAAAGCCATCGAACTGGCGCGCGCGCGCGATTAGAGACAAACGGCGTCGCGATTGAAACTACCCTGCCTAACGACCTCCCCAAGGTGTTGGGCGATGAAGAACGCGCTGACCGAAGCCTTCGCCCATCTCGTGGCCAATGCCGCCGAAGCCACCTCGGGACAGGAGCAAGCCGCGCATCACCCTGGCGGCCAAGCCGATCCGCGAAGGCGAGCCAGGCCAGCGGCGTGGTCGTGACCGTGAAGGACAATGGCAAGGGCATCTCGCGCGGAACTGAAGGAAAAGATTTTCTCGCCCTTTTGCACGACCAAAGCCCGCGGCATGGGATCTGGGATTGCCGATCGTGAAGCGGACGGTCTTCGATCACAACGGGCGGGTCGATATTGATCGAATCCCCACGGCACGTCCGTCAGCGTGATGCTGCCGGCCAGCCCCAACGGGCACTGAGGATTTCAAGTTTCAGATGTTGAAGGTTGAGAGTTAAGAGTGCAAGACTCGTAGCTATCAACTCTCAACTCTCAATCTCTTCCATGATCGTAACCACCGCTCAACTTTACAAAGTCGCCTACGGCAAATTCGCCGTCGGCGCTTACAACATTAACAACATGGAGCAGCTCCTCGGGCTGTTCCGCGGCTGCGAGCAAAGCCAGGCGCCGTTCATCATCCAGCTCTCAAAAGGCGCGCGAAAATATGCCGACAAAAGGATGCTCGAAGCGATGATTCGCACGGCCAAGGAGATGTTTCCCGAGGTAATTTTTGCCGTGCATCTCGACCATGGCGACGAGGAAACCTGCTACGATTGCATCGCCTCGGGGTTTTACAGCTCCGTCATGATCGACGCGAGCCACGAGTCGTTTGAGGAAAACATCGCGATCACGAAGCGGGTAGTGGATCGCGCGCACGCCAAAGGCATCAGCGTCGAAGCGGAGCTCGGGCAGCTCGGCGGTGTCGAAGAGGACATCAAGGTGGACGAAGGCCATGCCTCGCTCACCAATCCCATGGAAGCGGTCGAGTTCGTGAAGCGGACCGGTTGCGATTCGCTGGCGGCCGCCATCGGCACCAGCCACGGCGCCTACAAATTCAAGGGCCAGCAAAGTCTCCACTTCGACGTGATCGAAGAAATCCAGAAATTGATTCCCGGGATGCCCATCGTCATGCACGGCAGTTCCAGCGTGCCGGTCGAAGAAGTGCAGCGGATCAATGCGGCCGGCGGCAAGCTCGATCCCTCGGCCCGTGGGGTGAACGAAGAGGAATATCTTCCGGCCGCGAAGCTGGGCGTCACCAAGGTGAACATCGACACCGATGGCCGCCTGGTCTGGACTCGCGTGCACCGGGAATATTTTCGCGATCACCCGGCCGAGTTTGATTTTCGCCCGCCGGGCAAAATCTTCGTCGAGGAATATGCGAAATTTATCGCGCACAAGAACGGGAAACTCGGCTCGGCCGGGCAACTCGACGCCGTTCGGGCGAGCCTGAAGGGCTAGTCGAGCGTTCTGCGGCGGGCTTCGGCGGCCGAGGGAACTGCGTTCTCCCCTGCGGGATTGCACCGGGCGGTCAGCCCGCGTTTCGGGCGGAAGGGCCTTTGGATTCCGAGGCAAAAGACCGGGGAACAACTTGGCAAGGTTAGTGCTTATAGGGATTATAGTAATTATAAACACGCCGCCAATGAAAATACTGACCCGCGATGCCGCCGAATTCCTCCTCATCGATGATGACCCAGCCATCACGAAATTTCTCGTCACCTATCTCAAGCAAAAAGGCCACACCTGCGAATACCTTACCGAGGGTTTCCAGACCGCCGCCTGGCTCGAGCACCATCAATGCGATGTCGTGGTGGTCGATCTCAATATGCCGAAAGTCGATGGCATCTCGCTGATCTCTTTCATCCGGGAGATGAGCCAGAACCTGCCGATCATCGTCTTTACCGGCGTCGGATACGACGAAGAGCGAATGCATGCCGCCTTGCGCGCCGGAGCGAACGGCTACGTCAGCAAGAATTTGCCGATCGAACAACTTTACTGCGTTCTGTCCCGCGTTCTCGCCACCTGTCAGCAACGCGCCCGCCGCGAAGCCTGGCCCGTCCGCATCCCGCCCTGGCGGGAGCCGCCTAAGCGGACCGCACGTCGAAGTTACGCCTGGCGACGCTTCCTCGAGCAGCCAGCGGAGCGCTTCGGGCGAAATACATTCCGCTCCGCACGCGCTCGCGGTTTCCTGTTCCAACACATCGCTGGTCGCGACCAGCAGCTTGAAGCGCGAAGCATACTTGCTCGCGAGCCGCTCGATGATCGAGTCGGCCGTTTGGCCCTCGCGCGAGTAGAAAATTTGGATTTCCCCCGGATCTGAATTCACGTTGACGGCCGATCCTTTGCCGTCGAAAACCACTGCGACGCGGACGCCCGTCCAATCCTGGTAATCCCGCAATTTTTTCACCAGCGCGTCGCGCGCAAGCGAGGTGCGGCGCCCATGCAGGCGGCGCAATTCCGGCCAGGCAAAAATCACGCTATGGCCGTCAACGATGAGGTATTGCGCGCGCACTTTGCCTCGAAAAGAATTTCCGCAAAGTTACTCTGCTCCGAGCAATCGGGAGTTCCCGCGGTCTATGTTTCCGGCGCGGGCGCAGCCTGCTTCTTCGGTTTGGCCTTGGTCTTGGGTGCTTCCCGCCGCACCGGCGCAGCCTTCGCCGCTACTTTCTTGCGATCCAAATAAGCGATGCGCCGCCGACGTTTGACTCTCACCCGATGTTGCTGACCCATAACGCGTTCTATAGGATGGAAGGCATAGCGGCGCAACGCGAAATAAAGCTGCGGCGGCCGAAAACCGAGCTTCGGCCCGCGAATGGGATTGCCACCACCACGCCGGTTGCATAGAAGGGACCGTCGAGCGATTTGACTTCCCCCCTTCAGTGACCACCCCCAGGACACTGATCGGTGTTTCCGTCTTGCTTGCTCGCCCTTTCGGCGTTGTTGGGCTTTCTCAATACCCAAAAGACGCGCGAATTGCGCGAACAGATCTACGCCAGACCGAATCCGCGCGGAAGGCGGCGGAACAGCTTCGCGTTCGCGCGAGAAAGGAATTGAGGGACGCGAAGCGGCCGTCGCCGCGGCCAACGCCAAGTTCGCCGAGACGCAAACGAAGATTGCCAGCACCGAAGCTGAGCTGACCAAGGCGCAAAAGGAAAAAAACGATCTCCAAGACGAAGTTGCGCGAGAACGAAACCGAAATCGCGCAACTTCAGAAGCGCATCGAGGAGGCCGAAGGAAAGCCGCGGTACGCCAATCCTTCGACCGCTTCAACCGCTGAACTGCAGGCCCAATTGGAAGAGGCGAAGAAGCAACTGGAGGCCGCGGAACGCGAGAAAGCCTTCGCTCTCCGACAAGATCAGGGCCTCCCAGGAGCGATCGCGCCAGCTCGGAAACAGAAAAGAAGGGCGGCCCCCGGCCGGAGGAAATCCTGGAATTCGCGGCACGGTCCTCGCGGTCAACCGGGCCTATAATTTCGTCGTCCTGAATCTCGGCGGGCGGCAGGGGGTCGAGCCGAACACCGAGATGCTGGTCGTTGCGCGGCGGCTCGTTCATCGGAAAAATTCGGATTTCGTCAGTTGAACCGGCGACCGCCATCGGCGATATCATTACCAGCAGCCTGGCCCGAGGTGTCCAGGTGCAACCCGGAGATACTGTCATTTATGCTGGCACGAATTCCTGAGTCACTCGCTTCAATCTCATCAGAATCGCGCTCGCTTTGTTTGGCGGCGATCGCGCTCGCCTCCTGCGCGACCAAAGAGCCGCCCCACTCATCGCGGATCCCGCCGGCACCCGCGAAACCGCTCTGCCTTGGAACGAGCAGCAGAAATGGGAACGAGACGGCTCCGCCGCTGGGCTGAATACGGCAGGAGCGCCGCTCAAGATCGCGTCCTGCTAGATCCAGAACCCGGGCGGGATCACCGCGTTTTTCGGCACCACGACGATGCCGTCGCGGATGAAATAATTACCCGCATCCAGGTCCGGCGGTTTGCCTTCCGGCGTAATCACCACGCCGTCCGCGATCCGCGCGTTCTTATCGATGATCGCGCGGTCGATCACGCAATTGCGTCCGATCCCGATCGGCGGTAATCCGCGCTCCGAGCTCGCCGGGTCTGTCTCGTAATAGTCGGCTCCCATCACGATGCTGTTCCGAATCGTGGCGCCGGTTTGGATGATGCTGCGCACACCGATGACGGATCGCTCCAGATGCGCGTCCGAGATAATGCAGCCGTCGGCGATGATCGCCTGGCGCAAGGTCGCGCCGTTTATTTTGCTGCCCGGCAAGAAACGCGGGTGCGTATAGATCGGCGCCGAAGCTTCGAAGAAACTGTATTGCGGGCAGAAGATCGGTGAGATCCAGATTGGCTTCGTAAAAGGCCCGGATCGTCCCGATGTCTTCCCAGTAGCCGTTGAAAATATAGCCGCTCACCTGCCGCTCCTGGATCGACTGCGGGATGATATGTTTCCCGAAATCGACCAGATCGTTTTCGAGGCATTCCACCAGGACATCGCGATTGAAAACGTAAATGCCCATCGAGGCCTGATACAGTTCCTCATCCGGGGCCGACCCGATCGAGGCGAGCAGTTCCCGGCTCATCTTGAATTCATTCAGGACGCTCTCGTCCTTCGGCTTCTCCACGAAACGCGTGATCCGGCGGTCCGCGTCGCTTTGCATGATCCCGAACTCGGAAACCTGCTCCCGCGCGACCGGCTTCGTGGCCAGCGTGATATCGGCGCCTGACCGAATATGCTGGTGGAGCAGCGCGCGGAAATCCATCCGGTAAAGCTGATCGCCGCTCAGGATGATGTAGTAATCGAACGGCCGCTCCAGGAAGTAGCGCATGTTCTGGCGCACGGCGTCGGCCGTGCCCTTGATACCACTGCGACCCTTCCGGCGTTTGCTGCGCGGCGAGGATGTCGACGAAGCTGCGCGAAAAATTATCGAACTTGTAGCTCGCCTGGATATGGCGGTGCAGCGACATGCTGTTGAACTGCGTCAGCACGTAGATCGAGCGCAGCCCGGAGTTCAGGCAGTTGCTGATCGGGATATCGACGAGCCGATACTTTCCGCCGAGCGGCACCGCCGGCTTCGACCGATCTTTGGTTAACGGAAACAGGCGCGTCCCCGCGCCGCCACCCATGATGATGGCCAGCGTCCGCTGCGTCGTGCCGGGAGGAAGCGCGGGGCGGGACATCGGGGCGGCTGGATCCGCTGAGAATGGCTGGCGTGTCGCGCGGCTTTTCGTTCCCACGGAATCAAATTAACGCAGATTGCCCCCGCTCCCATCAACCTTTTTGATGCGCAGTTAGTTGCGCGAGCGCCTGTGAGCCGGACCCGAACCCTGGCGCCGTCGCTCACCGTTGCGCCAGCACACCTTAATGTCACGCTCTCTCCTGCATGTGTGGCATTGTCGGTTACGTCGGACGTTCGGAGGCAGCTCCCATTCTGCTCGATGGTTTGCGTCGCCTCGAATATCGCGGCTACGATTCCGCCGGGGTCGCGATCGTTGATGGCGAGCGGCGTCGAAACCCGCAAGTGCGCCGGACGCATCGCCGCGCTCGGAAAACTCATGGCGGAAAAGCCGCCGACCGGAACTTTCGGCATCAGCCACACGCGCTGGGCCACTCACGGAAAGCCGACCGATCAAAACGCCCATCCGCATTTCGACGCGACCGGGAAACTGGCGCTCGTGCACAACGGCGTGATCGAGAATTACCAGGCGCTGAAAGATCAACTGATTCGGGACGGCGATCGCAATTTTTCGTCCGAAACCGACACCGAAGTCCTCGCGCATCTGATCGGCAAACTTTACGAAGACTCCATCGCCGAGGCTGGAGAGCCTGGTTCCAATGGCGACGCGCGCCTGCGCCGCTTAATAAGAAAGGACGTCTCGTCGACGCCGTTCGCGCGGCTTTGCGCCAAGTCATCGGCACCTACGGAATCGCTCTCGTTCATCGCGACATCCCGGACTTCATCGTCGGCGCCCGGCGCGGCAGCCCGCTCGTGCTCGGCGTGGGCAAGGAGGAAAATTTCCTCGCCAGCGACGTCAGCGCCATCGTCGCCTACACCCGCGATGCCGTTTACCTGAACGACTTCGACGTCGTCGCGGTCGAGCGCGACAAATTCGAGATCAGTTCAGTCGCGGGCGAAGCGGGCAATTACCAGCTCAGCAAAGTCGAATTCAGCGACGCGGATATCAAGAAAGGCGATTACCCGCACTACATGCTCAAGGAAATCTTTGAGCAGCCGGGTTCCGTGCGCGACGCGATGCGCGGGCGCCTCAGCCTCGGAAGAATGCACCGCCAAGCTCGGCGGCTTGAACATGACGCCGGCGCAGTTGCGCGATGTCGGGCCGCATCGTTCTGACCGGCTGCGGGACGGCGCTGCACGCCGCGATGATCGGCGAATATTTGATCGAAGCGCTCGCGCAGATTCCGACCGAAGTGGAATACGCCAGCGAGTTTCGCCACCGCAACACGCCGATGACGCGCGACACCCTCGTCTTCGCCATCAGCCAGAGCGGCGAGACGGCGGACACGCTCGGCGCGTTGCGCGAAAGCCGGCGCAAAGGCTATCGCACCCTCGGCATTTGCAACAACGTCGCCAGCACCATCGCGCGGGAAAGCGACGGCGGCGTCTACATGCACGCCGGCCCTGAGATCGGCGTCGCGGCCACGAAATCGTTCACCTCGCAGGTCGCCATCCTGACCGCGATCGGGCTGCTCCTCGGCCGCATGCGCCATCTCTCGACTTCCGAAGGGACCCGGATCATCGAGGCCCTCGAAGCGTTGCCGGCCCAGATCGAGGAAGTGCTCAAGCTCAGCGACCAGATCAAGGCGATCGCCAAAAAATACGCCGCCGTGCCCGGCATGCTCTTCTTCGGCCGCCAATTCAATTTTCCGGTCGCGCTCGAAGGCGGCGCTCAAGATGAAAGAGATCACCTACCTTTTCGCCGAGGGCCATCCGAGCGCCGAGCTCAAGCACGGCATCATTGCGCTCGTCCGGCCCGAGCTTCCTCCGTCTTCATCGCGCCGGACGACGCCGTCTTTTCGAAAAACTTGAACAACATCGAGCAGGTCCGGGCGCGCAAAGGCCCCGTCATCGCCATCACCTCCGGCAATGGCGCCGAGCGCCTCGCGAAGATCGCCGACGACATCGTCACGATTCCCGCCGTGCCCGATTACGTCAGCCCCGATCCTGACCGTCATCCCCCTGCAACTGCTCGCCTACCACCTCGCCGTCGAGCTGGGCCGCGACGTCGACAAACCGCGCAATCTCGCCAAGAGCGTGACAGTCGAGTAGTCGCTGATCTCTCAGGGTCAGCGTCGCCTCGTTGACACCTAGAGCTCAATTCGTACAGTATGCGTTCGCGGTCGATCGCGCTGCCCCCAGTGCAAGCGAAACGAAGATTACATTCTCAAGGTCCTCCAAGATGCGGGCTCGTGACCGCTCTCAGATCGAAGCGCCCAATCCAGATGGAACGGCGACACCGATAGTCGATCTCTCGTCAAAGAGGGCGTTGTTTCAGACGCCGATGTGTCGCGCAGTCTCGCCGCCCAGGCAGACATGGATTGGATGGATCTTTCGGCCAAGATCATTCCGCCGGAGGTGATCACCAAATTCGCGCGGAGGATGCGCGACGGTTCAAGGTTATCCCGGTCGGCTTCGGCGAGACCGGATTGATCGTCGCCGTGAGCGACCCGCTCGATATCGATACGATCGATAGCCTGAGCTTTCTGTTGCAGCGCGAGATCGAGCTGGTCTGCGCCAGCCCGGAGAAAATTCGCGAGGCGTTGATCAAATACTACGGCACGGCCGACGAGGCTTCCGACGTCTTGGCGCAGCAGATCGGGCATGACGTGGATCTCGGCTTGGAGATCATGGAGGGCGGGGACTATCAGCGGGACCGACGAGGCGGATGCGCCGATCATTCGTCTGGTCTCAATGCTTCTGATCGAAGCGCATCGGCTGGGCGCCAGCGATGTTCACCTCGAGCCGCTCGAGAAGAAATTTCGCGTCCGGTTCCGGATCGACGGCGTCCTTCAGGAAATGCAGGCGCCGCCGAAGCGATTGCAATCCGCAATCGTCAGCCGGCTCAAGATCATGACCGGCTCGATGAGCATCGCGGAAAAGCGGTTGCCGCAGGACGGACGCATCCAGGTGAAGAATCGCGCGCAAGCCGATCGACCTCCGCGTCTCGACCATCCCCACGAACCACGGCGAAAGCATCGTCATGCGCGTCCTCGATAAATCCAGCCTGATGCTCGGGCTGCCCGAGCTTGGATTTCTGAGCGACGACCAGGAGACATTCGAACGTTTGCTTCGCTTGCCCGATGGCATCCTGCTCGTGACCGGCCCGACCGGTTCCGGCAAGACGAGCACGCTTTATTCGTGCCTCAATTTCATCAACAAACCCGACCGCAAGATCATCACGGTCGAGGAGCCGGTCGAATACCAGATGAACGGTATCAACCAGGTGCAGGTGAACGCCGAGGTCGGGATGACTTTCCCGGTCGCGTTGCGTTCCATTTTGCGCCAGGCGCCGAACATCATCATGATCGGCGAGATTCGCGATCTGGAGACGGCGACGATCGCGACGAACGCGAGCCTGACCGGGCATCTCGTCTTCAGCACGCTCCACACCAACGATGCGCCTTCGGCCGTGGCGCGCCTGGTGGATCTCGGGGTGCAGCCATTTCTGGTCGCCTCCTCGGTCCGCGCGATCATGGCCCAACGACTCGTTAGGCGTCTTTGCGCGGACTGCAAGCAGCCCGGAGAACTGAGCGAAACCGAGCGTGCGCGCCTTGAATCTCGAACAGTCGCAATTGGGCGAAGCGCAGATCATGAAGCCGGTCGGCTGCGAGCAATGCCGCAACACTGGCTACAAGGGCCGGATGGGGATTTTCGAGATTTTCGCGATCGACGATGGCGTCCGGCACATGATCAACAATCGCCAGTCGACTCTTCTCTCTGCGCCAGCGGGCGCGCGCAACTCGGCATGCGCACATTGCGCGAGGATGGCGTGCGCAAAGTCCTCGCCGGTCTCACTTCAGCGGAGGAAGTGATCTCGATCACGCTCGGCGATGTCAGCTAACGAGAAGACAAACCTCGGTGAGGCGCTCCGTCATCCGCCACCTCGGGCGTTTCACGGTAAATGCCCCTACAAATTAACGATGAACGCGAAACAGATCGTCGATCTCTTCGTCGAGCAACAGGTGCTCCAGCCGTCGCAGGTGGATGACGTCCTGCAGGAGGCAAACTTGAACGGCAAGAATATCGAACAGGCGCTGGTCGATAACGGATTCGTTGATGAGCGCGGCTTCTACCAAGTCATCGCCGACGCGCTCGGCACAGATTTCGTCGATCTGGGCGCGGACGAAATCGCGCCGGAAATCTTGCGTCTGATTCCCGCGCGGCCTCGCCCGGCTTCATCAGGCGCTGCCGATTGCCGTTCACGACAACACCATCAGCGTCGCGTTGCTTGATCCGCTGGATTTGCGCGCCGCGGAAGACCTCCGGTTCGCGCTGGGGAAAGACGTTCACGTGGTCGTTGCACCGACCGGGCAGGTGGAAGACCGGATCAAGCTCCACTACGGCATCGACAGCTCCAGCATGGAGGACATCCTCCAGCAGCTCGGTGAAACTGGTGAATTGCTGGCCAGCTCGCGGCGACGATGACAACGTTTCGACCGTCGAAGCAGAGGCGAACGCGACGCCGATCATTCGCTTCGTCGATTTGATCCTGTTCCAGGCGATCCAGGACCGCGCGAGCGACATCCATTTCGAACCGTTCGAAAACGAATTCAAAATTCGTTACCGGGTGGATGGCGCGCTTTACGAAATGGCGCCGCCGCCGCGCCACCTCGCGCTGCCGGTCATCTCGCGCGTCAAGGTGATGGCGAACATGAACATCGCGGAGCGCCGCCTGCCGCAGGACGGGCGCATCCAGAAGAACATCGCGGGCCGGACGGTCGATCTGCGCGTCTCCACTTTGCCGACGCAATTTGGCGAGAGCGTGGTGTTGCGGGTGCTGGACCGTTCGACCGTTAACCTCGACCTCGAAGCGCTCGGCTTACCCGATTACATCCATGATTACGATCATGGAAATCATCCATCGCCCGAACGGCATTTTCATCGTCACGGGCCCGACCGGCTCCGGAAAGACGACGACGCTCTATTCCTGCCTGAAGAAGATCAACACTATCGATTCCAAGCTGCTCACGGCCGAAGAACCGGTCGAATACGACCTCGAAGGCATCGTCCAGGTGCCGGTGAATGAAGCGATCGGCCTCACCTTCGCGCGAGCGCTCCGTGCCTTTCTTCGGCAGGACCCGGACCGTATCATGGTCGGCGAAACGCGCGATCTGGAGACGGCGCAAATCTCCATCCAGGCGTCGCTGACCGGACACCTTGTCTTCACCACGCTGCACACAAACGACGCGCCGGGCGCGATCACGCGGCTGATCGATATGGGCGTGGAGCCATTCCTCATTTCGTCCACCCTCGAAGCGGTGCTGGGGCAGCGTTTGCTTCGCAGCATCTGCCCGGAATGCCGTACGACCTATCAGCCGAGCGAAACGCTGCTCGCTCAACTGGAACTGTCGCCTCGCGACATCGGCGACAGGAATTTCCACTACGGCAAGGGATGCGACGCGTGCAACCAAACCGGCTACAAGGGCCGCAAGGGCATCTACGAATTGCTGAAGATCACCGACCCGCTGCGCGAATTGATCAACGAACGCGCGCCCACCGTCACATTGAAGGAAAAGGCGATCGAGCTCGGCATGGTCACGCTGCGGCAGGATGGCTTGCGCAGCATTTTCGCGGGCGACACGACCGTCGAAGAAGTCTTGAAATACACGTGACGAAAATGACGAATTACCCAATGACGAATGACGAAGGTAATTGGCGATTGATTCGTCATTCGCCATTCGTCATTCGCCATTCCCGCCAATGCCGCGTTACACCTACGTAGCTCTCGATTCCCGCGGTCAGGAATCCACCGGATTGGTCGATGCCTCGTCGACGAATGAAGTGATCGGTCAGCTTCGACAGGCTGGCTATTTCCCCACGAACGTCCGCGAAGAAGCAACGACCGCGGGGCGAACAGCTTCACCGCAAACGGCCAAGACTCCGAAGCCGAGGCAAAGTCCGTGGAGCAGGAACATCGTCCTCTTCCAGCGGAAATCGGTTAAGCCGAAGACGCTTATGATCTTCACCCGCCAGCTCGCGACGTTAATCGACGCCGGCCTTCCGCTCCTTCGCGGCCTTGGCGTTCTCGCCAAACAGGAGCGCGACTCCGTCTTGAAGAACGCGATTACCAAAGTGGCCGATTCCGTGCAGGAAGGGAGCACGTTTTCGGAAGGACTCGCGCAACACCCGCGCCTGTTTAACGATCTCTACGTGAACATGGTCCGGGCGGGCGAAGTCGGCGGCGTCCTCGAGCTGGTCCTGACCCGTCTGGCGGAGTTCCAGGAGAAGGCGCAGAAGGTCAAGAACAAGATCGTCGCCGCGATGGTCTATCCCCTGATCGTCCTCCTTCTCGCCCTGGGGATCATGGTCTTTCTCCTGATCTTCATCGTTCCAAGATTTGAAACGATCTTCCATGACATGCTGGGTGACAAACCATTGCCCGTGATCACCCTTTTTGTCATCGGTGCGAGCAATTTCATGAAGGATCACTGGGCCGTGCTGCTAGGCGCGTTAGTCGGACTGCTGGCCCTCTGCAAAATTGCCGCGCGAACCCGGACGGGGCGGGCTGTGCTTGATCGAATCAAGCTGCACGCGCCAATTTTCGGCGACTTGCTCCGGAAAACCTCGATCTCAAGATTTTCGCGCACACTCGGGACGCTGGTTACGAGCGGCGTGCCGATCTTGCAGGCGCTCGACATCACGCGCGAGACGGCGGGTAACAGGATCGTCGCCCGTGCGATCTCCCAAGTGCACGACAGCGTGAAAGAGGGTGAAACAATAACGCAGCCGCTGGAGGCGAGCAGCGTCTTTCCTCCGATGGTCATCAGCATGATCGACGTGGGGGAAGAGACCGGGCAGTTACCGGAGATGCTCCTGAAAATTGCGGAGGTCTACGATGACGAAGTCGACAACTCCGTTGCCTCCCTCACCTCTCTTCTTGAGCCGATCATGATTGTTCTGCTCGCGTTGATTGTCGGCACGATCGTCATCGCCCTGTTCATGCCGCTGGTCAGCATCATCAGTGGCTTGCAGCAGCAGAGCTGATCGGCTGCGCCGAAATGACGAATTCCCGAATGACGAATGACGAAAATAACTCTCGCCGTTTCCGTCCGGAATGTCTCGTCGCCCCTTCGTCATTGGTGATTCGTCGTTCGTCAGTTCGCACCGCGGGCGCCTTCACAATCATGGAACTGTTGCTCGTGATGACCATCATCCTTGTCCTGGCCGGATTGATCCTGGCCACGTCTGGATACGTTCAGAACAAAGGCAAACGCTCACGCACTGAAACCGAGATCGCCGCGCTCTCGGCAGCTTTGGAAAATTACAAAGCAGATAATGGGACTTATCCGATTGACGCTGTGAACGGCACTACCAATACCTTGGACGCCCGGACCATGGTTAATCCGACTGCCCCCCAATACACGGGCGCGAGCGTTTTCTTGTACAGGGAACTGAGTGGTGATCTGATTGGAAATCGTGCTCCGACTGGAAAATCATATTTCCCGTTCAAACCCACCATGCTGTTGCCGAAAGATCAGGGCGCAGCCGTTATCTCCGTAGCGGATCCATTCGGTAATAGCTACGGCTACTCGACCGCGAACCAGGCTAATCCTTCCAAGGGTTACAATTCCACGTTTGATCTCTGGAGTACGGCGGGCACAGGGACGGGACCAACGCCTAATCCGTCCCCGCAGGACCAATGGATCAAGAATTGGTGAGGCGCCGGGCGAATGCCCTTTCCGTCTGACAATAGCCCAGCGTTTTAACGCTGGGTCTTCGATAACAAGAAAGCACGAGTCCCGTCCGGGACGAAAGAAGATCAAGCGGTCCGGTAGGCTGATGGCGCTACCCACCCAACCCTAACGTCCGGCAGCACTCACCGCGCGTCGGTGTGCACGACGATCACGACGCGGCGATTGGGACGCTGCCGCTCGATTTCCATCTGCTCTTCCGGGCTGCCGGTCGAAAAGTTGGCAGGACGCGGCGCCACCAGGAATTTGCTCGCGCCAAATCCGCGCGCAGTAATCTGTGCGGGATTAATCCCCAACGCTTCCACCAAATACGCCTTCACGCTATCAGCGCGGCGGTAGCTCAGATCGAGGTTGTACTCGGAGGAACCGAGCGAGTCGGTGTAACCTTCGATCGCGAAGGTCGCTTTCGGATTGCGCTTGATCAGGATGCCAAGCTTTTGCAACTGGCTCATCGCGCTCGGCTGCAAATCGGCGTTGTCGTAACTGAAAAGCTGATCGTCCGGCATTCGCATTTGCGTGCCCGAGCCCAGAGGGCCCTTCTGCGAAAGCAACGAATCCAGATCGCTGAACCCGGGTGATTTGCGCACGTTAGGGCCGGCGCTGTCGCCGGGAATCTTGCTATTGAAGGAATTCGGTTTCTTGATCGTGGTGCTCGTGGCCAGCTCGGTTCCGGTCAATGCCGGCAACGGCCGACCGGAGGTAGCGGAATCGGTCAGGAGATTTTGCTCGCGGGTCGCGTTCGGGCTCTTTGAAAGCGTTTGCGCGGTGGTGGCCTCGATCTCCTTCATGATGGAGCTGGCGTTGGCATCGACCTGGGGCTTGTCGGGCAGGACGTCCTGGGTGTCGTCCGGCAACGCGGCGCTGGAGTGCACGTCCTGCAAAAGCTGATCGAACGATTTCTGCTCATCCGGGAGCTGCACGTCGGTCTTGTCCGGCTCGGGCTTGGCCGCGGCAGCCGCCTGGTCCTGGCTCGCCTTATCGAGAGCCGTCATGTCCACTTTCGTGACCTTGAAGGTGGCGGTCTGGACGCGTTCCTCGAGCAGGTTCCGGGGCGGCAGGAAACTGGTCCGATAAAAATAGCCGCAGAGAGCGCCGTGGATAGCCAGGGAAACCATCAGACCGACGAGCAGCCAGTTGCGATCCTTGCTGCTTTCAAGGAGCGCCTCATCGAACTCTGCCAATTCGGTTCTCATTTACCTGGGGAAACAAACCCGCACTCAGAAGCCATTGTCAACTTAGACGGGCTTGTCGTCGTACCGTTCAAAGCGGATGAAGAACGCCCCCTCGTCTGAACCGTCCACGGGCGATTAAGGTAGTGCCCTGATTCAATATGGGGGCTTCCATGTGACCGGTATCTTGACGCGCGAGGGGCAGCCCGGCCTGAATCTGAAGCGCATGAACGCTTGAAGCGCACTTTCATCCATGAGTTTGGAGATGCTGCGTTGAATGACATAAGTGCGGACCACGTGACCGTCGCGAGAATCGACATCAAGTCCATAAATGCCGCTGGAAGTAAGGAATCGCCTACACTCCGGAGGATAACCTACGTAGGGAAAGGGCGGAATAGCCCACTTCAAATTCACGTTTGGGATTGCTCCTGTCTGTTCCCCTTTGCCCGGCGCTAGCTGAGCTAGGCCAATTTAGGAAAATGACGCAAGTGAGCAAAATTCTCATTTTACCGCTGACTTCGTGCTTTCGCCGCAATCGCCACTTTGATGGCAGTCTCTGGGGAATCGACCGGGGGAATTCCTAGCACCGCGGTAAACTCACCGCTGCTGTAGTCGCGCCATCCGTATGCGCGTTTGGCCTTGCGATGGCCAGTCAGCTCAAAGACCTCTACATTTCCCTCCCAAACGATTTGCTCTCGCCAGCCCTCCACTGAGATGACCGATTCAACGTGCGTGGCGGGACAACCGGACGTTTTCTCAATCTCTAGTCGAATCTCGGCGATGTCTGGAAAGTTCGAATCGTCCCTCACGCCTCGATCAGCTCCACCAACCGCGTCCCGTCCATTCAGAAGTCGGTAGTGCATCAGTTTGGATGATGGAATAGACCGCGAACGAAATGATAAGCGTGAAAACAGACCATCACGGCAACCCACCAAACTCCAAAGACGAGGACGAAGCCACCGGTTGCCAATCCCAAGAGAATTTGAAACCAGGTTAGCTCGCAGCCGCAATACGGAACGGAGAGAGCTGCGGTCAAAACTCCGAGTGTCGCCGGCACATAAAGCGACAATAACCTGCCTGGTTTTCTGTCGGGGGCGGTTTCCTCCATATCCTTCCGAACAAAGATCGACTACCTGTGCAGCGACGCAATAATTTGACCAGCGACCGCACAGCAATCGTCGGGCAACGCCGCATCACGGCTAAACGTCAGCGGGACCTGTGACAAATCGGCTAACGAAAACCCTTCGCTCGCGAGAATGCTTTCAAACTTCTCCCGAAGCGCATGCAAGGAGAGCCTCAGCTCTTCTTGTTCAACTCTCGTTCGGCCGCTTTCTTTCTACAGAACAGAATGAGTATTCGGATGCCCAATCGCACTGGCCGAATGAATAGCCAGACAACCAATATTCCCACCACCATCCGCAGCCAGCCCAATTCATGGGGAAGAAAGTGCTGGTCTATGATTAGACCCAACCTGTCGCCCATCACATAGAGCAGGCAAAACGCCATGATGTCGAAGATCGTCCACATCTCAGTCCTCCTTGGCTCTGGCCACACTCGCTGCTTTGACGGGGTGGTTTCCTAATTGGAAGCATGGTGGGCGCATTGATAAATCCCAAAGCAAAGCGACAGCACCAGGAACACGACCACGAGAAACCAGCGAAAGGCTTTGGAAGGAGTTCCGCGAAAGAACGGTCGGTTGTCCAGCCACGGAATCGGAATGAGCCATCCCGCCGCGCCAAGGATGATGGCCACAACCCAAATCAGAATATCGGTCCAGTGCCGCATCACAGTTTTTCGCCGTAAACGCCACCGCCACTTTCAAGGCAATCTGCGGAATCGACTGGGCTGATGTTAGCAAGGAGTGATTACTTCATCCAGGAATCAAACATAAATGGAAACGCCCGCGCTAATGACGCGGGCGGTTCCGGGCGGATCGTTGCGGGGAAAATTAGTTGTAAGGCGACCAGTACGCTTCATCCACCACGTCTGAGAGCGCATTCTTGCTGGATGTCGGCACCGACGGAATTTTATCCACACTCATGGCACCGTAGGCATTGCCCAGAATGTCTTTACCGGTGAGGTAGAGGTTGGTCTCAGCCTTCAGATATCTGGTCCATTCGACCACGGCAACGGGGGTACCGCCGGCCTTATTATTCTCAATCGCATATTGATCGACGGCACCGTCGATTAGCCGCAAGTCAGTCATGATGCGGCTTGCCTGTGAGCGCTTGCGAGCACGGAGAAATCCGGGCACGGCAATGGCCGCCAGCAAAGCGATGATCGCCACTACGATCATGATTTCCACGAGGGTAAAACCCCCGCGGCGGTTGTGGAAAGTTGTTTGGTCCATGCCTTTACTGGGAGCATTCGCCGTGCGTAGCGCAGTGCGGGAACTGCTTATTCGGGGCGGGTTACTACTGAGGTAGGAAAGTCGATTCTTGCCAATCGACCTATTGGAGGTCAAAACGAAAGCCTACGGCCTTGCGGCTCGAGTCGAGAAAAATGTAATTCTGGAACGTCGGCGGCCCCTGATAGTAAAGCGTTTCAGGATATTGGGAGAATAACTTCCACGTTTCTCGCACCGCAACGTCCTGCTCAGGTGTTTTCGCCAGATACCTCATCGCCTCTTCGGGTGTGTAGGTATGGGACGGCTGACCCAGTTCCGCCATGACCTCTTCCGCCGACGCGCGTCGATTAACAAGATTCTTAATTCGCGTCTCCAGATCCCGCTGCGTTTGTGGCTTCGCGCCGCAGCCGGTCAGAACTACAAGACATACGAGTAGAACCAGACTGATGGCTTTGCTCACAGAAGAGGGACTACATCCACCGACCTGCCAGCCGATCTGCGGAGCGAATGAACATGTCTCTACGCTCCGCCAGATTTGGTCCGCCCGACAAAAACTTGCACGGCTTTTCGGATTTCGTCGGCTACTCGCGCCTCGGGTGAAACGAATTTCGGGGTAAACCAGGGGAACAGTCCGATCAGATCATGAGTGACCAGAATTTGTCCGTCACACTGGTCGCCAGAGCCGATACCAATCGTGGGAATGCTTAGTGCGCTCGTGATTTGCCGCGCCGCCTCCGGGTTCACGATTTCGAGCACAACCGCGAACACGCCCGCCCGCTCCACCGCCTGCCCGTCGCGCACGAGCGCTTCGGCTTCGGATTGCGTGCGCCCCTTCACTTTGTAGCCGCCTTCCTCGCGGACGCTTTGCGGAAGCATCCCGATGTGTCCCATCACGGCGATGCCTTCGGCGACGATCGCTTCGATTTGGGGCGCGTGACTGACTCCGCCTTCCAGTTTGACGGCCTGCGCTCCGGCCTCGACCAACGCGCGGGCAGTTGAGACGGCCTGCGCCGGGTCGCCGTAGGTATGGATCGGAAGATCGGCCACGAGCAAAGCGCGCTTCACTCCGCGCGCGGCAGCCCGGGTGTGATGGACCATTTCCGCGAGAGTGACCTGGGTGGTGTCTTCGTAACCGAGCACCACCATTCCGACGGAATCGCCCACCAGGATGATGTCGATTCCACTTTCGTCGAGCAAACGAGCGGTCGGATAATCGTAGGCGGTCAACGCCGTGATCCGTTCGCCCCGCAATTTCCTGTCGCGAAACTCCTGCTGCATCAGCTCGACCTTACCACTCCGCCTCGATCCGCACCACTCTCCCGGTGGCGGTAATCTGACGAAGCAAAATGCCCACCGATTCGGTCTGCCTCGGAAGAATTAAATCCGGGGCGATGTCCGCGAGGGGCCGCAGCACAAACTCGCGGTCGGCGATCCGGGGATGAGGCAATTGCAGCTCGACCGTCTCGATCTCTTGCCCGCCGAAATAAAGGAGATCGAGATCGATCGTCCGGGAGACGTTCCGTCCATGGCCGGCTGGCCGGCCCAGCAGTTTTTCAATTGCGGCCAGCTCCCGCAACAGGTCGTGCGCCGCGCCCGCGTAGTCGAATTCGATCGCGGCGTTCAGGAATTTCGCCGCCCCCGTTTCGCATCCCACCGGCTCGGTCTCGTAAATCGCTGAGGCGCGCATCGGCGGAAGAACGCTTCTGAGTCCCACAATGTCCTTCCGCGCGTTGCGCAAATTCGCCAGCCTCTCTCCAAGGTTCGATCCGATCGCAACGCCGGCTCTCATGAGAAGTGGCGCCGTTTCACTTTGGCGTCGGAAGCAACCAACGACGTGCCTTCCATATGATCAAGGCACAAACCAGGGCGAGGCCTGCCGGAAAAAGCGCCACCGGCAACGGATTGGGCGTAACAAAATCCCCGCCCTCCCCGGGACGAAGTCCAGCGGATAAGAGCAATGCCGTAACGCACAGCGCCCAACCGAGCAAAATCAGCAGAGCACAGGCAGTTAACAATCGTAAGAAAAAGGCAGGTAGGTTCACACGGCGCCGCGAACTTCACCCATTGGCAGTCAAGCCAAGCACGTCCTCCATACTGTAGAGGCCGGGTGGACGCCCGACGACCCATTTTGCGGCGCGCAACGCACCGGCGGCGAATGTGTCCCGGCTGGAGGCTTTGTGGGTTAGCTCGAGCCGTTCGCCCAGGCCGGCAAACGTCACCGTGTGATCGCCGACGACATCGCCAGCGCGAATCGAATGCATGCCGATCTCCGCCGCCGGACGCTCGCCGACCAAACCTTCGCGGCCGTGGGCGACATTCGTCGCGTAATCGAGCTTCCGCGCCTCGCACAAAATCTCCGCCAGTTTCCTGGCGGTGCCGCTGGGCGCATCCTTCTTCAAACGATGATGCGTCTCGACGATTTCGAGATCGAAATCCTGGCCGAGCATTCCGGCGGCCTGGCGCGTCAGCCAGAAAAGCGCGTTGACCCCGACGCTGAAATTCGGGGAGAAAACGATCGGCAACGACTTCGCTGTTCCTTCCAGCAACGTCCGCTCATCCTGGGAATGGCCGGTGGTGCCGACTACCAGTGGTTTGCCGGCTCCGAGACAGGTGCGGCAAACATCAGCCGTGGCGCTCGGATGACTGAAATCGACGACCACTTCGCAGCCGTCGATTTCCGTCGTCAAATCGTCGCCTTGATCGAACCCCGCCACGATAACGGCATCCGCTGCTTCAGCCGCGGCGGCGATGGCCTGTCCCATTCGGCCTTTCGCGCCGACGAGAAGAACTCGCACCCGCTTCATGCTTACCCGGTTCCCTCGAAGGCATCGAGGGTCGTGCGCAAACGGGCGGCGTTCGCCTCCGTCATCTCGCAAAGCGGCAACCGGCATTCTGCCGACATCATCCCGCGCCAGGCCAGCGCAGTTTTCACCCCGACCGGATTCGGCTCGATGAACAGATCCTTAAAAACAGGCAACAGCTTGAGATGCAGGTCGCGAGCGGTTTTCGTATCCCCCGAGCGAAACGCCTGGACCAGCGCGCAAACTTCAGCGGGAAACAGATTCGAGGCGACGCTGACCACGCCCACTGCGCCGACGGCCAGGAATGGCAGCGTGAGAGAATCGTCGCCGCTCAGAATGGTGAACGCGTCCGGCAAACGCGCGCGCAGATCGCTGACCCGATCGACACTGCCGCTCGCTTCCTTGATCGAGACAATGTTGCGGCAGCCAACCGCGAGGCGCTCCACCGTTTCCGGCCCGATGTCCACCGCGCAACGCCCCGGAATATTATAGAGCATCAGCGGCAGCGACGTCGCCTGGGCAACCGCCCGGAAATGTCGGAACAGACCTTCCTGGCTCGGCTTGTTGTAGTAAGGGGCCACGACCAGCATACCATCGACACCCATTTTTTCTGCTTCTTCGGTCGCGAGGACCGCGGCAGACGTCGCGTTCGATCCCGTTCCCGCCAGGACCTGGCAACGGCCCTTCGCCATCTCGACAGCAATCCGAATCACCTGCTCTTTTTCTTTGTGCGAAAGGGTCGGTGATTCGCCAGTGGTGCCCACAGCGACAAGGCCGGTGATTCCCGCGGTGATCTGTTCCTCGATCAACTGCTCGAGAGCGGGCAAATCGAGTTCGCCCTCCTGGAAAGGAGTGACGAGCGCCGTGTAGGTTCCTCGAAACATTGGAAGGATTTCAGGCCACGGATTTACACGGATGAAACACTGATTGGGAACAGACGACTTGCTCCTGCGTCCGTGCTAATCTGTGCCCATCTGTAGCGAAAAATCCGGTCACTCAAAGCTCGATTGTCCCTTCGAAAGCAAACTCAGCCGGGCCGGTCAAAGTAACGTTCTTGAATTGGTCGCCGACTCGGGTGAAGCCCACCTGTAATTCGTCCCCGCCCCGCACGAGAACTCCGATGGGGCCATCGACCTTCTCGATCGAAGCAAAGATGAGCGCGCTCGCCACGACCCCTGTCCCGCAGGCCAGGGTCTCGTTCTCGACTCCGCGTTCGTAGGTGCGGATCGCAATTTGCCGGTCCCCTCTGTGCTTCAGGAAATTTACGTTGGCGCCCTGGGGAGCAAAAAGTTCGTGATGCCTGACTGCAGATCCGATTCCGCAAACATCCACTTTCTCCAGATCATCCACGGGGACGACCACGTGAGGCACGCCGCTGTTCAGGAAATGTCCATCGAGCGTGCGATCACTCAGCGGGATTTTCAGGCCCAATCGAAGATCTTTCGGCTCGCTCATTTGCAGGCAAACCAGCTCTCCCTGAAGGTCGGCGCCGATCACACCAGCCGGCGTCTCGAACGAAAGCTTTTCGACCGGGCCGGCCACACGGCTCGCGTAGCGCGCGAAGCAGCGCGCCCCGTTGCCGCACATCTCAGCTTCGCCGCCATCCGCGTTGTAGTAACGCATTCGAAAGTTCGCGCCGTTCGTGGGACGCTCGAGCACCAACACTCCATCGGCGCCTACGCCCCGATGCCGGTCGCAAATCTTCGTGATTTGCTCGGCCGCCAATTGCAGGTCGCCCGCGCGATTGTCGATCATGACAAAATCGTTCCCGGCGCCGTTCATCTTCGTGAACCGAAGCATGGCGGTTTGTTACCACAATCTGACGGCAAAGCCAACTCGGCCAACAAGAGCGGCGTTTTGAAACCACCGAAGCAAAGACGACGATTGAAAATCACCGCTCCTTGGTTGCTGCACGAAGATTCGCGCTTTATCTGTGTCGCGTCGTTTTGAAAAATAATCTCGCGAAAATCATCGGCGCCCTGACGCTGCTCCTTGGGCGCAAGAGAATTCAGCTCTGCCCAAATCGCTCCCGGCAGATTTAACGACTTGATCTTCAACAGGTTCAGCAAATGCCGACCGGCGGGCGCTATTCCGCATCGCGCGTGGCGACGATACGCTTGCAGTCGGCGGCGCATTTCGAATCCGGAAAATTTTTCGTTCTGCCGGATGCCGCCTCGCCGAGCTATTGCTCGGGCGCGACCTACCTCGTTTTCATGAAGACAATCGAAGCTCTGCGGGCGCGGGGCTCGCTTCAACTCGATTACGCAACACTCGAAAGCCTGATGATTCGCGGCCAACGCGACGGAGAAGGCATCTGGGGACGATGGAACGCGAACGGCCCGGGGACCGCGCGCCTCTTCCACGAGACTGGACATCGGCCAGAATTTTGATAGCTTCGCCGAAGCAGAGCCGGGCGATTTCATGAAGATTTTCTGGTCGCCCGAGGTTGGCCGAGCCGAACACGGACATTCGGTCATCTATTTCGGCGATGGAGAAGAAGCTGGGTCTCGACTACGTGCGTTTCTGGTCGAGCAACATTCCCACCGGCTACGGTGAAAAAAGCGTGCCGCGAAGCAAGATCATTAACGCCATTTTCTCGCGGCTCGACGCGCCGGAAAATCTTGTCCCGCGTGATTGGCCGCGCCAGCCGTAGACAAATATCTCGCGAGCTTGCTCAGCGCCCGATCAAGTTTTGCCGAGGCCCGGGCCAAGTGCGGGTTGTACGCGGCGAAGCCGCTGGTCATGCTCATGATCTGATCCTGCTCATGATCGTCCCGGCCCGCGATGCTCCGTTCCAGGATCAGGAGTAAGATCATGATCAGGAGCAGGAAATAATTGCGACATGCAGAGCGCAACTCTGATTAACGGATTTGTCCTGGGTTGGTCCGTCGCGTGGCCACCCGGACCGGTGAATGCCGAGATGCTGCGCCGCAGCGTCATTCCCCGCGCCCAAGGCGGTGGGTTCTGGTCGGCCTGGCAGCTTGGTCTCGGCGCATGCACAGGAGATTTCCTCTGGGCGCTGGCGGTCATGACGGGTGCCGGGGCGCTTCTCAACACGCCCCGTGTCCGGCAGATCCTCGCGATCGTCAGCTTCCTGCTGCTCCTATTTCTGGCCTGCATGTTCGCCCTCGGGGCGTGGCGAGCGGCGCAGGCCAGGGAAACCAAGGCCGCAGCTGAGAGCGATACCACTGGGGAAAGCGAACGACCGGACGTCGTGGTTATCTTCTCGGGTCTGACGCTCGCTTTGACCAGCCCATGGAACCTGGGCTTTTGGCTCGCGGTCATAGGTGGTCAGCAAAGCGTGGCCCGCGATTCCAGCTTCGGAAATTCACTCGCGTTTGCGGGCTCCGTCGTCCTCGGAGCCGTCGCCTGGACCCTTGTTTTTTCCCTGGCCGTTAAACATGGAGGCAAAATTTTTGCGCGACCCGCCTGGCAGGCCGCAACTCAGGCGATCACTTCGCTCCTGATGCTCTTTTTCGCCGCGAAATTGCTCCTGACACTGATTTAATTGGAAGGCTGGCAGGGCGAAGGTCTGCTGAGCCGACGTTGACTGTCATGGCGCCCCCGCCCTCTGCTCGGCGAAGCCTCGTCCTACCGAGCAAACTCGTTGATTCAATTTCGCGCGGGAACGGCTACCTTCAGAAAACGGAAATGAGCGAGCGCGAAACAACCCTGACGATTAACGAAATCTATCACTCGATCCAGGGAGAGAGCACCTGGGCGGGGGAACCGTGCGTTTTTGTCCGGCTTACGTTCTGCGATCTGCGCTGCAACTACTGCGACACGGAATATGCCTTTTACGAAGGGAAGAAACAGACGCTCGCGGAGATAGCGGCCGCGGTGGCGGCGTTTCAATGTCCGCTGGTCGAGATCACCGGGGGCGAGCCGCTCTTGCAGAAAAATGTGCTGCCGCTGATGACGATGCTCGCGGACGCCGGTCAAACTGTCTTGCTCGAGACGAGCGGCGCGCACGACATCTCGCAGGTCGATCCGCGCGTCCATCGGATCATGGATTTGAAAACGCCGGGGAGCGGCGAGTGCGCGCGCAATCTTTTCTCAAACATCGAGCATCTGACACAGCGCGACGAAGTAAAGTTCGTCATCGGTTCGCGCGAGGATTACGAATGGTCGCGGGAACAGGTTGAGCGCCACGGCCTGGCGGCAGCGATGCCGCGCCGTCTTGTTTTCGCCGATTTTTGGCCGGATCGATCCGCGCGAAATCGTGGAATGGATTCTGGCGGACAAGCTGCCGGTGCGTTTTCAATTACAGATGCACAAGTTCATCTGGACGCCGAAAGCGCGTGGCGTGTAGCCCATTTGGTCATCCCGAGCGGAGCGAAAGCGGAGTCGAGGGACCCCGTTGCGAAACCTGACGTAACAATTCGCGGTTCCTCGACTTCGCTCCGCTCCGCTCGGGATGACAGGCAGATAGAAAAACGGGGAGAGGGACTTCTTTAGCGGCAGCACTTACGCGTCGTCTTTGCGAAGAAACTTCCGCAGGTAAACCAGATACCCGAGAAAGGGCAGCGTGCAGATCAGTGTCATCCACGCCATCGCCTTTCCCTTCAGAAAACTGACTTTCTGAAGTTCCGCTATTTGCTGCTCTGGCGTCCCCATCAGTCGGTGCAACTCGGCCACGTCATGTCGCGAGTAGGTAATGAACGCCGAAACAGCAAAGAGGAATAGTGCGACAAAAATGATCCACCACCCACGCCGATCCAGGTGGTAAAGAGCCCACGCGGCGTAGGCCCAAAGTCCCGCGAGAACAAGATAGGTAACGCTGCCTGTTGGACCGGTAAGCAAAGTCCCAAAAAACGGAAACACGCCTCGATAAGCCAGCGGCGCGATCAACATCGTGACCGCGCCAAAGACAAGCCAAAGGACGCACGCCAGAACCGGCAACGGACAACGATCGGTCCATCGGACGACGGGATCACGCACTTCACAGGTAGCCTTAACGTGTCTGCTTCCATAGAAAAATACCAAAATGGCGGGAATCACGATGTAAGTCACGACCCCGATGGTTGCTGTAATCGCCATGATAAGGGATTTCGTCGATGGCGGCAGTTCAGGTTGTCCAGGCTGCCGGGCGGAGTCCATCATTGCGCTGAGCTGCGGATCCATCGCCGCCAGAATAGCGATCGAAATAATTCCGACGATCAACCAACTCCAGGATATAACGACCAACAAAGCCCGGGCCCATCGTCGAGCCGATCATTGAACCGATCCCGAGCCAGATAAATGCAATGGCGAGGGATGTGAACATTACGAGCCCCGGAATAAGCGCCTGAAAGTTTTGTGAAGCACCGGCAGTGCGCGCAGACATTGCATGTCCCAGTAACATCAGTGGGACGAAGAGCGCACAGAGTGCTCCCAGCAACGCGGTTAGAATCCCGAATACAATCAGACCCGTTTTCCGGTCTTTGAATTCAATGGGGGCAACGGGTTCGAGACTCATGGCAGATTTTCCAACCTGGTGACTGGGCAATCCCGTTTCTATCTCCCCGTGATTGAGCGAGGAAGAAAATTCCGACCCGGGGAGGAGTGTGGCTCTCCTGTCCCGAGCGCAGTCGAGGGACCCGTCTCGAAACTTTGCGTAACAATTCGGGGTCCCTCGACTTCGCTTCACTCCGCTCGGGATGACAGGCGTATGGAGCAATGCGACTTTCCGCAACAATGCGAGTCCGCCTGACCAAGGATTTTACGTTCGAAGCTGCGCAGACGCTGCCGAAGGCCCCAGAGGGCCACAAGTGCCGGCGCATGCACGGACACAGTTTCAAAGTGGAAATCTCGGTGGAAGGCGAAGTCGATCCGGCCACCGGCTGGTTTTACGATCACGCTGAAATCGGGGCAGCGATGAAGCCGCTCGTGCAGCAACTCGATCACGCCTATCTCAACGAAATCGCGGGGCTCGAGAACCCGACGATCGAAAACATGGCCGCGTGGCTTTGGCAGAAACTACAGCCGCTTTGTCCCGGCCTGTGCGAAATCGTCGTTCACGAAACGCCGACAGCGCGCTGCGTTTATCGCGGCGAATAGGTTCTTCCGTAGCCGCGGCCCTGTGGGTCGCGTTTGGAATGGCGCGGCAATTGTCGCAAACGGAGCGCCGCCCACAGGGCGGCTGCTACAAATGATTGCAATTAGTGCCCAGCTGAATTGGACGCGCCGAGGTGTGAAACAAAATCGGCAAAGAGCGGCGCGTAACCTTCGCCACGTTCGGGATGATATTGCACGGCCAGCGCGAATGGATAATCGCGGAGTCGCACTTGCTCGATGACGTCGTCGGTCTTGCACCATGCTTCCACTTCGAGGCCCTCACCGAGCCGATCGATCGCCTGGTGATGGGAGCTGTTCACTTTTTCCAGGCGATGGGTGGCGGTGCTTGCCGTGCGGAGAGGCTGGATGTTGTGATCGCGCATTTCCGGAGCGCCGTGCCCCGGTATGTCGAGGTGCAGTGTTCCGCCCAGCGCGACGTTGAACAGCTGCATCCCCTTGCAAATAGCAAAAATCGGCAGGCGACGCGCGAGCGCGACTTTGGTCGCATCGAATTCCCAGCGATCGCGTTTGGGGTCCACGTCCTGGTCGAGGACGGAGGGATCCGGCACAGGCTGGCGAAGAAATTCCTGCGCAATATCAGGTCCTCCGGTCAGGAGCAGCCCGTCCATTTTCCCCATCGGCACCTCTTCGCTCGCCGCGTTCCAGAGGCGCACGTTCGGGTGTGGCGCGAAAGCTCGATGAAACCACGGCTCGTCTTTGGGTCGAATCCATGTGGCCACGTTGAGCATGGCGGACTCTGCGACCCGACAGGCGGGCTGTAAAGGGAGCAGGCTTCGACTCCCCTTCGCGTTGGCAGCCATGTCATTCCGAGCCGCGCAGACGGCGAGGGATCTCGCAATTGCAATTGGCGCCTTCTCGCGAGTGGAGGCGACAATTGCCTTGGAGAGGTCCTTCGGCGCGCTTCGCCCGCCTCAGGATGACGCTGCTCAACGTGCAACGGGGTCCCTCGACTGCGCTCGGGATGAACAGAGACCCGCTTACAATCCCATCAGCTCGCGAACGTATTTCACGGGCGGACTTCCGAACGAGAGGACACTGTCGTTGTATTTCCTGAGATCGAACGAGGCCCCGGCTTTCGTTTTCGCCCGCTCGCGCAACTCGAGATGTTCGGTCGCTCCGATAAAGTAGGTCGAAAGTTGAGTCGAACTGAGCCGGGCGCGTTTCCATTTTGCGACGGCTTCGCCTTCCTGCTGGAAAGCCTTCTTTCATCATCAGGTCGAGCGCTTCCTGCTCGCTCATGTTCGCGGTGTGAATGCTTTGATCAAGGATCGCGTTGCAAATCACGCGCAGGCGCATCTTCAATTGCTGCATCTTGACCTCTGGCCCGCCGTAGCCGGCTTCTGCCATAAGCTGCTCGGTATAAACAGCCCAGCCTTCGATGAACGTGCCGCTCTGGAAAATAGCGCGGACGAGCGTCGGCGCCTTGAACTCGTTCGAATGCGCGAGTTGCAGGTAATGGCCCGGCATGGCTTCGTGCACGGTCAGGTCTCGCACCATGATAGTTATTGTACTCGCGAAAGAACGAGTCTTTCCGCTGCTGATTCCAGTCTTTCAGGCGTCGGCGCGACGGCAAAGAAAGTCTTGCCGTTTTTCTCCAGCGCCCCGGGCGAATCGCAATAGGCGATCCATTGCCCGCGCTTGAACTCCGGCATGATGATAACTGTCCAGCGGCTTGTCTGGGGACCTTGATCAGGTTCTTCTTTCACGAAGTCGGTCGCCTCTTTCAGGACCGTCTTTTGCGTATAGATCAACGATCGTGTTGTCGTCCGGGACGTTGCTCGGCCAGTTTGTCCAGCACGGCTGCCGTAACTTTCTTGCGGTCGCTCAACGTCGCCTCATCCGCGTTTGGGAAATGCTTCTTGTAGAGGGGCAACGCGGTTTCATAGATCGCTTTCTGCGTCTGCTCGAGATCGGTCCGCGCTGCCTTCATCAAATCTTCCACCGACATGTCCGAGGCGAGGGCGAAGCGAAGTTTCTTGCGGAACTTATCCGCGCCGATCCGGAAATCGCCGGTCGAACGCGGGAGGAGATCATTCCTTCGAGCCATTTTTTGTATTCCTCGAGCGCCGCAATGCGTTTTCTCCTGCAACGGCGCCAGTGCGGCCTTGGCCTTCGGCGCTTTGTCGAGCGTTTCGATTGAAACCTTCCTGATCAGCGAAATGGCGCCGGTCGTCTGGTCGATCGCGGTCTCGGTATAAACCTGAGGCGGATTTTTCAGGTTCGCCTTTGCCTGGGCGATGACAGCCGGGATTTTTTCCAGTCGCGCCTTGATGCTGGCGGCGACGCTTCTCCGCCGGCGCGAAATCGCGCGCGACCAGGAGATAGAGGCTGTTCGCCAGGCTTTCGTTATACAGAAGCGGGTTCCAGGTGCGCTCCTTCAGCTCTTCAATGCCGAAGATCTGGTAATCGATGTTGTCCTTCAGGAGGCGGACATCGACGCTGTTCGGTCCGGTCAGTTTCGTCAGGTCGCTAAACTGTTCGAGCTGCTGGCGGAAATCCTTCGACGTCTGCAATTGTTTCGCCTCGGCCTCGTCCGAGTAATCGCCAAGTTTATCGTCGAAGCGATGATCGCCCAGCCCGGTAGCTAACTCCGGGCTCACCTGGAGTAGACCTTCGATGTAATCCTTCGCCAGTTTCTGGAAGCGATCGTCTTCCGGCGTGGCGAACAAATTCGGTGGCAAATAAGGAGAGAGCGACTGCGAGAGAATAGGCAACAGGTTTCATAGAGCGTTTAGGTTGGCGCCCGCCGGCAGCCGGAAGGCGAACGGGTCCTCCGGGTGCACCTCCTGAGATTGCAAATACGTCCGCTCCTTGTAGTGGCGCGAGACGTAAACGTAGATGATCGAGGTGCCGAGCATCAGATAGGTGAAGAATCGGAAGTAGTTCGCGCCCTCGAGATTCATGCCCATCGATTTTAGCTTCGGAATGAGGAAGCTGATAATTGACGGGATCTGATTCCCGAGGGAGATCGACAGCAGCCACATGGCCATCAGCAGGCTCTTCATTCGGTTCGGCGCCTGGGTGTAAGCGAACTCGAGCCCGGTGATCGACACCATTACCTCGCCCACGGAGAGGATGATGTAAGCGAGGAATTGCCAGCCAACGTTAGGCCGGCCGCCGTGGTCGATGTCGAGCTGGATCATCCAGATCACGACGAACGAGATCGCGGTGAGGAACAAGCCGATCCCAATCTTGCGAATCGGCGTGAGCGGGAAGAAACGGCTGATCGCGGGATAAAGGAAGTAGTTAAACAACGGTATCATCGCGAGGATGAACAGGCCGTTCACGACATTGACCTGCTCGGGAAGAAGATTGAGGCCCAGGAAATGCAGGTCCATTTTCTGGCATTGGATCGTCCATTCGCCGCCGCTGCTCTGGTCCCAGAGCGCCCAGAAAATCATCGTGAAGGCGAAGATGATCCAAACGCGAAAGAGGATACTGCGACCTTCCTTGCTCTTCAGGTCGCGCAAAAATCCAAGCCCGGCCGGAGGGATGTGGACCATCTTGTGGCGGCCCATCCAAAAGACCACGGTGGCAATAAACATCAGCACGCCGGGCAATCCGAAGGCGTATTTCGGCCCCCAGTTCGGATCCGCAGCAGAACGGGGCAGAGCCAGATGGAAAAGGACGAACCCAGATTAATGGAAAAATAGAACCAGCCGAAGACGCGCTCGAGCAGATGGCGGTTTGATTCGCCAAACTGGTCGCCGACGTTCGCCGAGACGCACGGTTTGATGCCGCCCGCGCCGGCCGCGATTAGAATCAGCCCGATGGCCAGGACCCATTTTTGGCCGAAAGCGATGGCGAACGAAGTATCCATCAGCGCGAGAGTGAGATGTCCGAAGCAGTAAACGATGGAGAGATAAAAGATGGTCCGGTACTTGCCAGAGCCAGCCATCGGAGATAATCGCGCCGATTAGCGGCATCCAGTAGACCGAGGAAACGAACTGGTGGAACCAGCCCTGCGCTTCGTCGTCGGGCATTCCTTCGGGCACACCGGATTTGTTCACAATGAACTGGGTCATGAAACCGATGAGGATGGTCCGCATCCCATAAAAGCTGAACCGCTCGGCCCCTTCGTTGCCGATGATGTAGGGAACGCCGGGCGGCATGCCGGTGAGATTCGGGGGCGACGTCGGCGTATTCGGTGTTTAGCCATGCGCGGGCGTCTGTCTCCTAGGGTTTCGGCTTATCCGGGAAAAAGTTGGCAGGACTGGAGCGAACCTCGGGAGATGCCGCTGCGTGAGGATTGGCCGTATCCGTCTCACCGCGCTTCGTTTGGTGCTCGGCAGGGAGTTCACCGACATGATGGCGCTCACAGGAGCAACAGAAGATCAGAAGCCCGCTCGCCAGCGTGAGGCAGGCTCTGCGAAGAAGAAGTCGCATAACGGGTCGGACAGTAAGCGCCGAGGCTTGGAGGGCGCAAGAAGGAAAGCGCGGGGGAGAAAGGGAAACGTCCAACGATCAGTCCGACTGAGAAGCCGAGGAACAAACGACGCCTAATTGAGGTCTCGGCTTGTCCCCCTCCTCGTTGGACGTTGGATGTCGAGCGATGGACGTTGGACGTTTCCTCGCTTCTAACGCTCGCGGGCCAGATAGGTTTCGCGCCATTAAGGCGTGTTTTCCTCATCCTTCCTCGGAATGAAATTGAAAGGCCCCTCTCTCGCATTACTGTGAGCCGCAGTGGCCCGAACTATCAAACACACCGCGTGGAATGAAGTCTTCGCCCTCGCTCTCCTCCTCGCCGGCACCCTGCTGTTCCTCGCCCTGATTTCCTACGCCCCGAAGGATCTGCCTTCCTGGGTCCCCTTTAGCCACATCTCGCCGCCGAACCGGCCCGCGCAGAATTTCATCGGCCCGTTCGGAGCCATCATTGCCGGCTTTTCCTACCTGATGATCGGCGCCGCTTCCTATTTGCTGGCGGTGGTCCTGCTGGGATTCGGGGTCGCGAAATTGTTCCATTCCGGGTTGCGGGTGACGCCGCGACTTCTCTGGATCGTGCTCTTCATCGTCTCCGGCGCCTGCCTGTTTCAATTGCAAACGCAACACCTCCAGGGCTGGCGCACCGCCTTCAATATCCAGGGGCCCGGCGGCTGGGTCGGTTATTCTCTGGGCAAAAAACTCCTCCAAACCTGGATGGGCGGCGTCGGCTCCTTCATTCTTCTCGCCGGCGTTTACTTGAGCAGTCTCATTCTGATGACGGGACTGCGCCCGATCCACCTCGTGCGGCAAACAGTCTCGGGGATGCGCGCGTCGATGCAGAAATTCGGCGAGTGGCAGCGGGAGCGCCGTCTGCGAAAGGCCGATTGGCGGACGCGGCTGGAGATGGAGAAAAAGGAGAAGGAACGCGAGCAGCGGCAGGTCGTGAAACAGCTCAAGAAATTGGGCGCGCCGGTTCCGGAGAAAGCCACCGCCTCCGTGCTGGCAGAAGAATTGGTGAACCGGCCGAAGCCAAAGGTC